>JBMOMJ010000019.1:0-298853 GCA_049324695.1 Myxococcota bacterium | reverse complement strand
CGAACCTTCGCCGCGCGAGTTGATGTGCACGTCCGCCCCCTCGCCAACGATCAACGTACCGGAACCATCGCCGCGGGAGTTGATGTGCACCTTAGCGTCTTCACCGACGACGAGGGTACCGGAGCCATTGCCGCGCGAGTTGATGTGCACGTCCGCCCCCTCGCCAACGATCAACGTACCGGAACCATCGCCGCGGGAGTTGATGTGCACCTTAGCGTCTTCACCGACGACGAGGGTACCGGAGCCACTGCCGCGCGAGTTGATGTGGACGTTCGCATCCTGCGTGCCCTCGTCGCTGACTAATCTTGCGGCGCTTTCTTCGAGCTGTCGTTCCTGAGCGTTCGCGTGTCCCAAGCGCCCGTCTCGACGGTAAGTCAGGTTCTCTTCGGAACTCTCGCCCAGCGATACCACCGCCGCTGCCGATTCGGCCTGATTCGGCTTGTGAGCCCCGTGACGCTCGTGTTGCAGCGCGGCGTTCTCCAAACCTCGCGGCTTATCGACAACACTACGCAGGTTGGCAAATTCGAAACTGGAGCTGACGATGGCCGGCATTGGTGAGGGGCGCCTTTGTTCTCAAGCTGATGCTCCCGCCTCCGAGTGTCAATTTGCTGACGTGGATTTCGTCATGTGCTCACGTGCACAAAGGGATGCCGACGTGCGCCAGTGTGCACGCGCTTGCTCAGTCTGCAGAAACACTCTTCAGGATAATTTCGGCGGCTGACAGCCCTTCGGACTCCACTTTCAAGCGAATGCTGCCTGGTTGGCGCTCAACTCCCCGCACGATGACGAGGCAGCGGCCATTGAAGGCGCGGCGCTCGTGTGAGGGAAAGGGAGTGAAGTCGGTTGGATCTCCGTTGTCGGTCGCCACGATTTGCCCGGCACCTTCGATGCGAAACGAAAGCAGACTGTTGGCGCGCGGAGCAGGCACTCCCAGCTCATCGGTGAGTTCCACTTCGATGAACGAGAGATCGGTGCGCAGCGCTCGAATCACTTTGCGATCAGCAGTCAGGGCTACACGTGTTGGCGCGCCTGCCGACTTCGTGACGACTTCGGCCCAACGCTCCCCGTGTTTGTACGCGACGGCGCGGAGCTCGCCCGGTTCGTAACGCACATCGTCCCAACGCAACCGGTACTCGTAGGCGGCCTTGATTTTCTTGCCCAGCGAGCGGCCATTCAAGAACAACTCGACCGCGTCGCCGGACGTGAAGACATGTACTGGAGTGACTTCACCCACTCGCTCCGGCCAGGTCCAATGCGGCAGAATGTGCACCATCGGCAGATCTGGCCGAAAATGAGCTTGATAGAGGTAGAAGCGATCCTTTTTGAAGCCGGCGAGATCGATGACTCCATAATAGGAGCTGCGTGACGAGTAGTACGGCGTGGGTTCACCGAGGTAGTCCCAGCCGCTCCAAACGAAACCGCCGGCGACGTACGGGTGCCGCTCCAGGGACGCGAGCACCTTGTCGGCGGAAGAGCCGAAAGGCGCCGTGTACAGTTCGTACGCGCTCACGTGCTGCCGCGTCGGATCGCCGCCGCGACCATCTTCGACCGGCGCACTGGTGCCAGCAGCTACGGGAAAGAGGTACTCACCTCGGCTGCTGAGGGCGGCCGCGTTCTCGCTGCTCAGAATTAGCTTGTTGGGAAACGCGCGATGAAACGCCGGATAAAGCGGCGGCGTGCGAATGCCTTGCAGGTGTGCGTAGCCGGGCGCATCGCGAATGCCTTCGCCCTGATAGTTGAGGCTAATGACGTCGACCGTCCCGGGCAACGGCATGTCGGGCTTAGCGAAGTTCATCGCCGTAGTCGTAGGTCGGGTTGGGTCCTCCTCGCGCGCGATGTCGTGCAGCCGCTCGGCCACTGCTGCGCCCTCATGCGCCGTGTACTGCTCTCCGACTTCGTTGCCAATGCTCCAGGCAATCACCGATGGATGATTCCGGTCGCGCCGAATCATCGCGCGCAGGTCTTGCTCGTGCCAGTCCGGGAAGATGAGGTGAAAGTCGAGTGGAGTCTTCTTGCGCTCCCAGACGTCGAAGCTCTCGTCGATGACGAGAAAGCCCATCTGATCCGTGAGCTCCAGTAGCTCGGGGGCAGGCGGATTGTGCGCTGTGCGAATCGCGTTGCAGCCCATCTCACGTAACATCTCGAGTTGGCGCTCCGCGGCGCGAGTATTGAATGCAGCACCGAGCGCACCGAGATCGTGATGTTGATTTGCACCACGAATCACGATGTGCTCGCCGTTGACGAACACGCCGCGATCCGCGTCGAAAGTTACGCTGCGCACACCAAAGCGTGTCTCATAGAGGTCGAGCGGCTTGCCATTCTGCGACACCGTCGTCACCGCGACGTAGAGATTGGGCCTTTGATTCGGCGGTGGCCCCCACAACTGCGGCCTGTTTAGTGTGATTGTGCTCTCTACATTCCTCGTTTCCCCCGCTGGAACGCTAGCGCTCACTTCCGCAAACGAACCAACCGACTCGCCGCTGCGCTTGCCATCGGCATCGAGCGCATAGACATGCGTGACCACCTCGACGCTCACATCGGCCTTGGAATCGTTATCAATGGCCACCGAGAGGCTCACGTTGGCCGCGTCGCGCGACACCTCGCCAGTGCGCACGAACGTCCCCCACGGCGCGAAGTGAACCCGCTGCATCGTCGACAACCACACATTCCGATAAATTCCCCCGCCCGGATACCAACGCGACGAGTGCGGCGGATTGTCGAGCCGAATCGCGAGCACGTTTTCGCCTCCTGGAAGCACGTACGGCGTCAAATCCAGTTGCCACGACGCGTAGCCGAAGGGCCACCCCCCAACCAAATGCCCGTTGAGCCACACCATTGCGTACGACATGGCGCCATCGATCTCGAGGAAGACCGACCGCTCCGTCATCGGAATGTGCAACCGCTTTCGGTACCAAGCGACTCCAGGGCTCGGCAACCGTCCCATGCCCCCGCCAACCGCGGCTTTCTCTCCTACCAAAAACGGCCCGCGAATTGCCCAGTCGTGCGGCAAATCGACGCGCTCCCAACTTGAATCATCGAAGCCCGCTTGCACGAACGCAAAGCCCGCGCCTGGATTTCCGCTGGGACGCAGCGTGCGCTTCGCCGCCTCGCGCACGAAGCGATTGCCCGAGGGTAAAACCCACGTTTTCAAAGCGTGCTGCGCGGCCTCCATTTCAATTGCCCGCGTTGGCTGCGCATCGGCAGGCCGACCATCCTCGGCGTCGCGCACGTCTGGACGCACGTCGTAGATCAACTCATCGCCGGCTTCGTGCTCCGCGTACTTGTAAAACCTCCAATCGTCGTTGAGCGAAACACGCTCTCGGCCAACCAACTCGTTGCGTGTTTGCGGGTGCCGCGCAGGCGACGCGAGACAGCCGGTCAAGGTTTGAGAAGCCACGATGACGGTAACAATCCTTTGGGCGCGACCGATAGCGCCAAGCATGTCGGGACGGTACCGCTGACCGGCTGGTCTGTCTTTACTTCCTCCTAGTGAGCTGTTCCGCGTTTGGGACGGCGTCGAAGCTGCCGGCAAAGTATTCGGTCCGGCCGCCGTGCCGCCGGGAGCGGCACTTCACGCGCTTAGCGCCGCACCCAAATCCAGGTTTGTCCGCCGTCTTCACTGCGGCCGAAGCCGTCCGCGCCCACGACATGCACGAGGTTCGGATTGAGAGTGCTCACGCCGAGGCCGAACAGACCTTTGCCACCCGTGGGAGTGCCGGTGGTTGGGAGACCAGCATTATGTACGTTGGTCCATGCACCTGCGGATCTTCGCCAGAGGCTATTGGTGCCGAGGCCGTTGTAAGCGACATAGATCGAGCCATTGGCGAAGGTGAGGGAAGTGATGCGGCGCGAGGGCATGTTGCTGGCTTTCAGGTTGGTCCAGCCCGTACCGAGCGACGCTTGGCTGCTGTAGAAGAGATCGCCGTTCGTTGCGCCGACCCAAACTTTGTTTTTGTCGTAGCTCTCGACGAGCACTGCACTCAGCGAAGCGCCCGGGGCGAGCGGGACATTGAGCGGGCCCGAAGTGGCGCTGGTGGCCCAGCTTTGGCCGCCGTTGCCGCTCATCGCGACCCCTGTGGGACCCACCACGTACACGATCTCTGGGTTGTTGGGATTGAGCGAGACGTTCCACACGGGTTCGATTGGCGGCGTCAAAGCAGTCCATGTGTTTCCGGTGTCGACCGTCTTCCAGAGGCTGGGTGTCGGGGCTGAGCTCGCAAACGCCGCGTACATTTGCTTGGCGTCGTTCGGGCGAATCGCTATCGAATTAACTGGACGCAATGGCACGGGCGTCGCAGCGGCGCTTGTCTTACCGAGCTTGATCCAAGTTGGTTCGGTCGCACGCGCGGCGGTCGTCAGATACAGGTTGCCATCGGCGCAACCGGTCACAGCGCGGTCGGCGGAAAATGCGGCGCGTGTGTAAGTCGTCGGGAGCGATGCAACGCAGGGATCGCGCGGCGGCGCGGCGTTCAGCGCGTCCACCATCGCGTAGCCAGCTCCATTGAGCTTCAACGTGAGCACGCCGGCTTCCGTTCCGAGCGACATCGGCAGGTAGCGAATCATGTCGGGATCGCGCTGTTCTGCCGTGAGCCCCCACGTGACGATGCCGCGCACGTTCTCGTCTTGCAATACAACATCGAGGTACGCCTTGTACATCCAGGCAACGTCCTCCGGCGGCACTGTCGAGCCGTTCGGATCGCTCGAGCCTAGCGAGTTTCTAACGTCGAGCTCGGTGATCTGAACCCAGAGCCCGAGCTTCTTGACCTCTTGCAAAAAGGCTTTCAGGTCGTCGAGGTTCGCGCGCTCGAGAAACCTCTCTCCGAAGCCTCGATAGTTCAGATGCGACTGCGTTCCGAGGCAGTGAATGGGTGCGTTCTGCGCGCGCAGCGTTCGCAGCAGCGCGAGCACCAAGCGGCGCTTCTCCGGACTTACTTCGAGATCGAACTCGTTGTAGCAAAGCTGTGCGTTCGGATCGGCGTCGTGCGCGAGCTTGAACGCGAGTGGAACAAACGAGCCGCCCATCGTGCGTCGCCAAATCGTATTGCGAAGACCTTCAAACCCGTCGAACACGCGGCCCGCCTCGGATTCCAAGATCGCCTCGTTGACCACGTCCCACGATTGAATCCCACCTTTATAGCGTGTGAATACTGTCTGGATGTGCGTCTTCAGAAGCTCTTCGAAGACCGCCTTCGTGCACGCAGCTTGATTGTCAGGCGCCTCATAGCAAGGCCCACCCAGTGCCGTGGACACGCTGGTCCCGTTCGCACATTTGGCACGGCTGGACTTGCAATCGAGCTCTCGCTGGTCGAGCCACGCCGGGTTCGCCGCGTGCCACACCGGCGTGTGCCCGCGCACCAAGAGATGGTTCGCCGCGGCAGCAAACTCCATCGTGTCGTCGGCGCGTTCGAAGGTGAAGCCCGTATTCGCAGGCGATCCAGACGCGTGAAATGCGGGCTGAAGCGGCCCGAACTTCATTGCTCCCATCGATACCGTCATGTCCGCGTGGTACTTGAAAGCGGTCATCAACGGTTGCGCCAAGCTCGGGCTGTTCATGCTCGGGCCATCGATTGCCGCTCCGAACACCAGCCCCTTTTTCGCCGCGAGATCAGCCAGCGAAAGATCGCTCTCGAGAGCCTGCTGCGTGCTCCCGACCGCCCTCGAACTCTCGTCGCCGGTACCTCCGCAGGCCACTAACCCCAGCGACACCAATAGACCCATTGCGCCGAAAGCTGCTAGCCCACGACGCGAGAAATTGCGCTCAGACATGTTCGTTTTCGAACCTCCCACTCGCTTAGTGGTTCCCACCCCTCCTGACCTTCGCCCTGCACGTTTTTTCGTCAGCAGCTCGCCTACAAAAAGGAACGCGGCGAATGATCGAAGGGCCACTCGCCGCGACAGGCACCGCTCGCTCTCCAGCGCAGCGACCGTTACCGCTCACACTTCAGGGGGCCAACACATCGAATAGCTTCTCGAGATCTGCGATGGAGCGCTGAGCTTCAGCACGATTTTCGCCGAAGTTGATCTCGCCAGGCCACGTGTTGCCCGCTGCGGGTCCGAAGCACCAACCCGCGGGCGTGGCGTTGACGAAGCATGGTCCATTGACTCGCTCGAACACCAAGTCGAACCCGACAGGGCTGGTGCGCAGGAGCCATGACTTGCGCAAAACCGAATCCGTGCCCGCGAGGATCGGCTCACCCCAGGCCACGTTGGACGCATAGCCGCCGTCCGCGAGGGTCCCGCTGAGCAGCTGCCTGAACGGGGTCGACGGAAACAGCCTTTGTGCTCGCTGCTCGACGTATGCGGCAGTGAAGTCCGGCACTTGGACCGCGGCGGCACCCACTTGCCAAGCGCGGCCGGCCCCACACTTCTCCCAGGGATTCAGCAAGACGTCGCCTGAATCCGTGCTGCAATACGAATACGCCGTAGTGGTCAGCTGCTTGCGAGTGGTGTTCTGGTCGATGTACCCAAGCACACCCTCCTTCATGGACCACCACGTGGTGACCGCGGCCTTGCGAATGTGATCCTCGCGTGTGCCTCGCACGCCTTTCGGTGCGTCCAGGTACAGTCGCGGGACGACGCGTTCGGCAACATAGCGCAGATAGGAGGACTGCTTCTGACCCATGTTGGCTTGATTCGGCGCATCGAGCGGCACGTCGTTGATGGTGAAGCGCACCGCGGGCTTTGGCAGGGCGGCGTTGCTGAGCGGGCAATCCATGGGACCCGCCACCTTGCTGATCGTGAAGGTGGTACCGCCTTTGGGCAGTCGGACAGCGTATTCGCAGGTCCCGTTGATGAACATCATCAGGTAACTGTCGGCCGTTTCCTCCAAGCCAGAATTCGGCAGGCCGAGAAAGCTGTTCGTTCCTTGCTTCTCGCGATCGATGCTGCGCGCGAAAAGGTTGTAGAAGTTAGCGCCGCTCAATCGATCTGTATAAAAGGTGTCGCCGTGGCGGTTGGCGCCGTCGTAATCGACTATTTCGAAGACGCGCCACTCCGTGTTCCTCTGGTATGCGTAAATTTGCCCGCGCTCGAAGGTCGCGAAGTATACCAGTGTGCTCGGTGCACGCGACGGACTTGCACCCAAGCCTACGATTGGCACATCGCGAGTGATGTCAGTCTCGGGCCGCGAGTAATCGTCCTTGGTGTAGTGGCGACAGGCGGTTTCGTCTCCACCTTGCACGTCGTTCCACTCCCAACCAGCGGATTGCACACTCGGTCGTTCAGGGTTCGGGCACCAACGCGCGTTGGGATCCCAGGAGGTGGGACGCCCCAGCCGACGGCGCATTGCGTCCCACATGCCGATCGTATTCTTCAGATCCGGTCCACACGCTACCGAAGCGTTGGGGTCGCAACCAAAGTACTTGTTTCGCACTGCGCGAATCGCAGCGTCGGGGACATCGACAGAGGCCGTGCTCACCAGGGTCGCTTGCGTCTTCGTGAGCGACACATCATCAACCGCGACCACCGGCGCGTTGAAGGTGGTGCCGTTCCGAACGGAGAGGCGGCTCGTCGAAAACACCGGATTCGTGCTCGGTATGACTTCGATCCACCCATTGGAAGCTGCACCCGACCAAAATTGTGCGGTGCTGGGCACGCTGGTCCAGTCCGCATCGGCGTGCGAGTTCCATGAACCGTTCGCTGGAATCGTCTTGCTGAACGACTTGAGTACGCCGCCTCGGTCCGGATTGTGAACCTTGATTGTCACCGTCGTGGCACTCGGGTTCGGGTTGTTGACCAGCAAGTTGGTCCACTGCGTCGTAGTGCCGGAAAATGGCCAGTTCGCGAAGAAATATCCGGCAAATTGTGGCTCGAAGTCGCCCGTGTCGAGCGCTTGGTCATCCAACATCGCAAGTGGTGCGTCGTGACTCGTTCCACTGCGGAAAGTTTTTCTGTTCATGCCGAGCAGCGGCGCGCTGGCTTTGACTTCTATCCAACCGCTGGAACGATGATTCACAGTGTCGGTCTCGGGAAGCGCTTGCCAGGCGCTGTCTCCATGAGAGTTCCACCACGCGTGGGCAGGAATCGTCCTCGTGAACGAGCTCAGTAAGCCGCCGCCGTCCGAGCGGAAGACCTTGATCGTGGCAGTGACCGGCGCATCCTGCGGATTGTTCAACACCAAGTCGGACCACTGCGTCAGCCCGGAACCGCCCGGCCAATTCTTGAACCAGAACGTCGAGAAGAGTCGCTCGCGTGGCTCCTGCACCATCGGCTCGATCTGCCAGCTCGTGAGGCTACCGTCGTAGCTTGTGCCTTCGCGCAATGTGAGCTTGTTGCTCGCGACGAGTTCGACGTTGCTCGTGATTTGGAACCAACCACGCGAGCGAGCGTTGCTGACATCCGTACTTGGGATCGCATCCCAGTCCGCATCGCCCCACGAGTCCCACAACGCGTGCGGAGCGATGGCCTTCGTGAAGGTCGCGAGGACTCCGCTGCCGTCCACCTTGTATACCGTGATGCGTGCGTGCGCGGTACGATCGCTTGGATTTACGACGATTGGATGAGTCCACTGCTTGGAAGTGTTTCCCGATGGCCAGTTTTTCCAGTAGAAGTTCGCATACAGCGATTGCGCCGCGTCGTAGCTCATCGCCTCGTCTTGGAAGCTGTGAATCGGCGCGTTGTAAGTAGTTCCTTTGCGATAGTGAATGCGATTGGTCGCCGTGATTTTCTGGTCCGAACGCACCTCGATCCAGCCGAGCGAAGCGCCGTTTGCATCAGTAGACGGCAGCGTCAGCCAACTGGAATCTCCGTACGAATTCCACCATCCACCAGCCGGAATCGTCTTGCGCAAGGTCGCCGTGAGCGAGCCGTTGCGGTGATAAATCACGATCTCCACGTTGGCGGTCTGGCCCGCGGGGTTTTGCAAATTCAGCTCGGACCACTGCGTATACACGCCATCGCCCCAGTTGCGCACGTAGTAGCTGGATCTGAGGCTCGTCGCGATGCGGCTCAGCGAACTCGTGAGCGCCGCTGAACGCGCTGCGACATCCTCGATCCCGTCCTCGCTCGACGTAGCCTCCACGGCCTGTCCGCAACCGACTCCGCCCATCACCAAGCCGAAAAGCAACGCACGATTCGTAACCCAAGACTTCCGCCAAACTTGTTTCGTCATCATTCCATCCTCCGACTTCTTTGAGCACCCCAAGACAGCCCGCATCCACCAAGCGAGCTCTCGTAGCGAAGGCACCGCTCGTTAGTGGTCCCGACGCGTTCGAACCTTCGCGACAGAACCCTTCGCTACCGAATCCGATCTCCCGACGATCCACCAACGAAACGCGGTCGGCCTTCCGGTACGCACGTCCCGGCGTCACCCATGTGGGCGAGACCGAGTGCTCACGCGTCCGCTTGAAACCTCAATACCCCTGAGATACCGTGACAAATCGATGGTGGAGGCGCGCGCACTGGAGTTGCTCGGGATTGGCAGTCTCGATGATCTCTCGCGCGACGAGCTCCGACGCGCGTATTTGCGCGCTGTAAAAGCACACCCGCCCGAGCGCGATGCCGACGGATTTCGGGAGGTGCGCGAAGGATACGAGCTATTGCAGCAGGCGCTGCAGCTCAACGAGTTCATGGCTACGGTGCTCGATGCCGAGGCGCGCACCATCGCTAGCGAAGTCAGTTCGAATCTGACGCCGCCCAACCTCGAAGCGGGGTCTGAGCGCCTGCCTCAGCGCGCGGAGAAGTCGGTTGTCGAGGTGCTGCGTCCTGAGGAGCCCGCTACACCAGCGGTTTCAATCCTAGGTGAACTCCCGGCAACCCTCGAAGCCGAAGACCCGAAGCGCGCTGGGCTCGCTTTGGCCGATCTCTACGAGTTGCCCGATGTCGCGCTCGAAGTGCTTCCGCCTCCCGCAGTTTGCTTTCGAATCGCGCTGCAATTGTTTGCGAGCGGTGACGACCCCTTGGCGCGACGTTTGTTGAACGCGTTCGATGAGCATGCACGCCGCGTGGGGTCCGCATCGCAGCTCGACACGTTTACTGCTGCGCGATGGGTGCTGCTGAAAGAGCTGGTTCGGGTCTCATTGCATGTGGAGGAGCCGCGCGCGGTAGCTGCTCTCGCCAATTGGCTGCTGGCGGACGACTTGGCCGAAGCCGCACGTCTCATCGATCCACTCTGCGCGCGCCGACTAGGGCTGGCCAAGGAACTCGCTAAGCAAGCACCATTGCTGTGGGCTCCGTTGGCACCCCATCTGCATTCATACCATGTGCGACGAGAGAACACGTCATCTTCCCGCTTGCTCAACGGCTTGATCATCTTGGGACTGTTCAGCGCATTTCGGATCTGCGACTACGCGCGCTCGAGCTCGACGACCAACGAACAGGCGAGCGTTGCTGTCAGACAAACCGAAGTTTCACCGGCGCAGGCAAACCAGTTGATCGCCGATTTCGCGTTCGACCTCACACAATCTGTCGAAGCGTCCGACTGCAAGCGCATACGGCGCATGTGGTCCGCGTACTTCGTCGCGTTGCGCAGCGCGAATCTTCAACGCCAGATCGATGAAGCACGGCAATTGCGCACGCGCATTCGCAACGCCTGCCCCGATTTGGATACTTCGCTGGAGGAACTGCCTTGAGCGGCGCAAACATCGGAATCGATCTCGGTACCACGTATTCCTTGGTCGCTACCTTCTTGGCGGGGAAGCCTGCGGTGCTCCAAAACGGTCTCGGCGAAGCTCTGACTCCTAGTGCCGTACACGTCGACGATGATGGTCAGGTGTTAGTGGGAAGCGCAGCTAGAGAGCGGGCTGCCACGGATCCGAGTCGCACGGCGATGTCGTTCAAGCGCGACATGGGCACGACCCGGCGCTACCAGCTCGGACGTCGCAGTTTCAGCCCTGAAGAGCTGTCGGCGCTCGTGCTCGCGCAGCTGAAGGCGGACGCTGAGACCGCACTGGGGCAATCAATTTCCGAAGCTGTAGTGACGGTGCCGGCCTACTTCGGCGAGCTCCAGCGTCGCGCCACGCAAAGTGCTGCCGAAATGGCGGGCCTGCGCGTCGAGCGCATGATCAATGAGCCTACCGCAGCTGCGTTGGCGTACGGGTTGCACCAGCAACACCGCGAGCTCAAGGCATTGGTGATTGATCTCGGCGGTGGCACGTTCGATGTGACGGTGCTCGAGATTTTAGAAGGTGTCATCGAAATTCAAGCCTCGGCGGGCAACGCACGTTTGGGTGGAGACGACTTCTCTGAAGCAATCGTGAAGCACTGCGAGAGCCTCCTCGGCAGAGACGGGATCAAGCTAGCTACTGGATCGCTCGGCGAGGCTCGCTTACGCGCCGCTTGCGAACTTGCGAAGCGGCGTTTGACCAGTGAGGAGCAAGTGCGAGTGGTGTTGCCAGGGCTGCCCACGACCGCCGGTGAACGCGACGTAGAACTCGTGCTCGAGCGAGCTCGCGTGGAAGAACTGTATCAGCCGCTACTCACGCAGATGATGCCCCCAATTCATCGCGCGCTGCGGGACGCCAATAAGAGCGCCGGCGACATCGACGAAGTGCTGCTGGTAGGGGGCGCAACCCGCATGCCTTGCGTCGTGCGTTTGGCGAGCCAGGCATTTGGTCGGCTCCCGCTCCGCACTTTGCCGCCCGACGAGGCGGTGGCGCTTGGCGCGGCGGTTCAAGTTGCACTCAAGACCGGGGACAGCGCCGTCGGTGATATCGTGGTGACCGATGTTGCGCCCTTCTCGCTCGGCATCGCTTCAGCTGCCGACGTCGGTGCGACGCGCGTGACCGGCTTGTTTTCGCCGATTTTGGAGCGCGGCACCGTGTTGCCCGCCAGCCGAGTGTCGCGCTTTCACACGCTCAACGACAACCAACGCGAACTGAAAATCGAAGTGTTCCAAGGCGAACACTCACATTGCGATCAAAATCAAAAGCTCGGGGAGTACACCTTGAAAGGCATTCCGCCGCAGCCCGCAGGTGAAGAAAGCATCGACGTGCGCTTCAGCTACGACATGAATGGCGTGCTCGACGTCGACGCCACCATCGTGTCTACCAAAAAGGCTGCTAGCTTCACAATCGAACGCGTCAAAGGTCAGCTCAGCTCGCGCGAAATCGCTGAGACCCGCCAACGCCTGTCACGCCTCAAGTTCCATCCGCGTGACGCCCTGCCAAACATCACCGCTCTGAGCCGAGCCGAGGCCCTCTACGTCGAACTCACCGGCGCGGCGCGTGACTACCTCAATGAAGCCTTGGTCCACTTCCGCGCCGCTCTCGAATCGCAAGACCCCGAGCAAATCCAACGCACCCGCGAACTCTTGCTTGCCCGACTGAACGACTTGCGTGAAATCGCGCCCGGCAAACCAAACTAGTTCGCCCAAACGGATTGCTGGGAGCTCGGTGCACTCGGTGTAACGAGAAAGTCGGACCGGCGGACTGCTGCTCGTCGGGAGATCGGCCTGTCACAGCGTATGTCTCTCGAGCACCGGCCAGGCGATGCTCGGATCGCCATGCTCCTCGTGACCGCCTTGCTTCGTACAGAGGATGACTTCGGCGTTGCCTTGGCAGCCTGAGAAGTGTGCGCAGCCACGCGCGTCTTCGGACGATGCGGTGGCGGCGCAGCGGTTGAGTTCGGCCCACTTTCGGAAGGTCGCTTGAGCTCCCAGAAAGGTGAGGGGCATGCCGGGCACGACTGACGAAGGGCCGCCTGCGTAGGGCACTCGCGTGTCGGCCGTCCCCCGGAAGGAAACGACGCTGATGGCGCGCGAAGGTTGGCACTCGCCGACGTTCTCTTCGAGAAGATCGAAGGCGGCGGGCGCGACGGCGGAGAAGACGTCCGCGGCGTGGCACGCGAGGTAGTGGGCCATCCCGCCCCCCGTCAAGACGCCTACGGCGTAGACGCGTTGGGGATCGATGCAGGCGAGTCTGCGTACTTCGGCAACCAGAGCTCGTGCAAACGCGACGTCATCGACGGTGTCGACGCAACAGGGGCCGACGTTCCACGCGCTGCCAGCGGGTCCCGTAGCGCCTTCGGGGAAGGCCATCACCACGCCCTCGCCATCGAGAAGTCGCGGGTACGGTGAGCTCGCGCGCTGGTCGTCGGCAGAATCGCCAATGCCGTGGAAGTCGATCACGAGCGGCGCTGGTGTCGTCGCGTCGTACGCCGCCGGAATGTGCAAGATGTAGCGTCGGCTCACGCCGGCGACGACCACGGTTCGGGATGTATCGCCAGCTTGCACGATGGATGCTGGGCATTTGGCTTCTGCGCCAGCGTCGAGTCCTCCAGAGCCTGCTTGCGACTCGTGGGTGATGGGATACACATCAGCGCGCGAACAGCCGAGGCTCGCTACAGCCAGGTATACGAAAAAGCGAAAGGGTTTCACAGCCACGCTCCCGCCGTGAGCGCCAAGGCAAGATTTGGGCGGCCCGTGCTCGCCACGACGGTTTCTGCGAAGTGAATCGAGACGTACGGTTCCGCGAGTTGCAGCTGCGATTCGAGTGCCACGAAGAGAGGGGCACGAAAGCGCCAGCGGAGGCCGACGCTTGCTTGCATCAGAAACGACCACTGTGCAACGGCGTGCCCGGTTCCGGGAGCATTGGCCTCGCCAGTGAGCGATGTGCGCAGAGCGCCTGCAGCTAATGTTGCGATGGGGCGAAGACCTGGCTCGTTGGGCTGGCAGTAACAAACGCCGAGCAGTGCGTAGTCTTGAGCGACGCGAGCTCTCCCGAGATCACTCATCACATTGGGTCGACTACCCAGGCCGGCAGCCGTTGCTTCGAGCGTGAACTGCGGGTGCGGAACCCAAGCCAAGCGGAGCAGGGGGAGAACTGCAGGGCCGACGCGGTCGAGGCTGGTGAGCAGTGCGATGCCTGCGGCTACACCGAAGTGCTCGCTCGGCCTCGCGGCTGTGCGCGGCGCCTCGGTTTCGGTAGATGGTTTCGACGGTCGACCTTCTCTTCTGCGAGCAGCCAAATCGATTTCGACAAGGCGCGAGCGCAGCACCTCGATCGCACGGATGGCTAGCGTCTCGGCGGAGCTATCACGATCTGCTTCCACGAGGACACGCGAGACTTCGGCTGGGTTCGGCGCCTGATGGAAGATCCAGATGTCAACCGCTGCCGCCGCATCTTCTCCTTGGATGTCGATGATCGCATCGATGCCGCGTTCGCTCGCAAGTCGCTTCAGGGCGTCGCGCAGGTCGTCTGCGTCGGACTCGGCGTGCTTTGGTCGCTGCAGGAGCTGAACCTCCACGCCGATTGCCAAGAGCTCGCCCTGCAAGCGGAACCGCGTCTCTTGGAGCGCCGGCGCAGAGCTCGAGGGCTTCAGGATAGCCATGGTTGCGGCCTCAGCGCGCGTCGTTCTCGTGAGCAAGAACGCAAGGAGCAAGGCGAGGCTGAGCGCTTTCAGGCGATTCACGCGCGACCTAGCGACCGCGTTGGAGGGCACGTGCCGCTCCAGCATAGCTTCCACGTGGGAAGCGGCGAAGGTACTCATCGGCGATGGGCCGCGCTGCCGATGGTCCGCCGGTTGCGTTCGAAAGAATCATTTTTCGGCCCAACGCTTCGGCGGCGTACGTGCCGTTGGGCGCCTGAGCCAAGTATTGATCGTACCAGCCGATAGCCGCTGTTCCAGCGTTTGCCCGCAGCTCCTCCACGCGACCCAACAGAAAGATGGCATCCAGCGCGCGTCCGGAATTGGGAAAGCGACGACGTTGGGTGAGCAACGCGGCGCGGGCCCAGTCAGCGCGGCGGCGATAACGCGCGGCGTCCGCCAACGCGACTAGCTCCTCGCTCGAAGCACTCTGAAGCGTCGCGTCGAGGCCATCGCGTTCGACGTCGGCGAGAATGCGATCCCACTGCCCGCCCGCCAACGCGTGCGCCCAACGACGCTCACTCGTAGGTGCGCTGGCTTCCGCGCGCGACGCGGCGATCGAACTCGCCGGCTTCGCTTTCTGATTCGCCTTGGTCAGCGGAGCCGCCGCATCGGCAGCTGGGGGAGGGCGCAGCTGTTCATCCGGCTTCTCGGGAAGGGCTTCGGTTCGGGCCTCGCTGATCACAGTCTCCGCCGCGGGCAAATTCACGCTCAGGTTTTGACCGGGTCGCAGCACCAGGTCATCACCCAGCACTGGACCACTCACGACAACGCGCCCCTGCCGCAATTTGACCCCGAACTGCTCGCTGCGTGGATCCCACGAGACGGAGAAATCGGTGCCTCGAACGGTCACCAAGAACGGTCCAGCTTCGACCGACCACTTGTGATCGGGATTGTGTGTAATTCGAAACGATGCGTCGCCGTGCTCGAGTGCGAAGCGCGCGCCGTCAACGTGTACGCTACGCAAGCGCCCTCGTGCGCCCGGCGCCAATCGAAACTCGGTCCCCTCGCTGAACTGCAAACTAATGCCCGCGCGGCCAGACTCCGCCAGATAGCCGCCCTCCACGATCTTTCCGCCTTCTACGCGGGCGACCGCCACGGGCTCGATGACAACGCTGGACTGCGCTCGAGGTCTTCGCCAAAAGTCGACACCCAAAGCCACGCACGCCAGCACGCTTGCGACGATCAAGGACCAACCCAGCTTGACCCTCCAAAGGGACTCGCGCTGGGTCAGGCGTGTCCGAACAAGGTAGAGACCGCGCGCGAGCTCTGCCTCGCTCGGATTGGCTGCACCGAGGCGCAACAGCGCTGTGAGCGCGACGAGCGCCCTCGAATCTTTCGGCTCGGAGGACGTCATGGTCGTTTCCCCGGTTCGGTTTGGGGCACTAACGCCGCAAGCTCCGCGTCGGCATGAATCCAGCGCGACAGCTTGCTCGAGGAGTGCGCCAGTGATCGCTTCACTGTAGAGAGCGAGATCTCCATCGTCGTCGCGATTTCTTCCACCGTCATGGACTCCGTGCGCCGGAGCAGGAACACGAGCCGGTCGCGTGGCGAGAGGCGATTGAGCAGCCGGTGAAACCTGAGCAATAGATCGCGCGATTCGACATCGAGCGTGTCCGAGCCCAAGTCGACCAGTGTCTCCGGCCGCTGAAACGACAGCCAGGCGCGCAGCTGCCGAGCCCGGAGCTCTGCCTTCAGCGCGCGAACTGCGAATGAGTACACGAAGCTTCGCAGGCTTTCGGCGTCTCGCAGGGTGCTCGCTTTGCGAAAGACCCGATGGAAGACATCTTGCGTTAGATCTTCAGCCTCACTTCGCGAACCCAGTGCGCGCTGCGCCATCCGGATCACCATCGGCGCGAAGCGATGCCATGTTTCGGTCACCGCCCACGCTTGACCGTCGATCAAGCTCGTCGCGAGTTCGGCGTCGCTCACGCCAGCTCGCGGAGGAGCGCTCACGAGCGAAAGCGGCGCACGAGAACGATTGGGCATCGGTTTTAGCGCTCGGCTCGACCTTGCCTACGGCACGTTTGCGGATTTGAATTCCCAGGCGCTGTTCATGCAGTAGCTGCAACTCGGCCCGACCAGCAGACCCTTGCCTGTCGCGCCCTCGTCGCCCTTCAGCCACCAATTCAACCAGGCGAGATCAATCTTCGTGAAGTCACCGCCACGGCTCGAAAACAGATCACCGCCGTGGCCGAGATTTTTGCTGAAGAACAGGATCGGAAAGCTGAGCGTGGAGATGTTCTGGTAGTCGCGCAACCCGTTCGTGTATGCGATATCGTCGGGCCCACCTTCGACGATCAGCACGGGTGTGTGAATCGTATTGTAGAACGCCTGATTCGCGGCGAACAAGCCGCTGCTGTTCATGCCCCACGTGGTGATGCGCGGATCTCCCGCGGTTCCTTCGGCCATCAATCCGCCACACGAAAATCCATTCGCGGCGACTTTCGCGGTGTTCAGGCTGTTGTAGTAAGCGCTGCAAGACTTCGCGTTTTCAGCGATCGCCCAGGTCACGTAAGCGAGCAGAGGCTTGCCCATCGCGGCGGGGTTCGACGAATCCATCGTGCGGCTACCGCTTCCGTTCGGCGTACCATCCGCCACTACGAAGTATCCGTGAGACGCGATTTCGGCCATTGCGGCTGAGTTCGACAAACCATTGAGCGAGCAGCCGCCTTCGCCCCAAACGAAAATCGGATACTTCTCATTGCCGCCCAAATCCGCGGGTCGGAAGATCGTTCCTTCTTTGATCCCCGGATCCGAGTTCGTCTCGACGATCACCTGGTGGGGCCCGCTTCCAGATGCTTTCGTTCCAGTCGCTTTCGAAGCGGTGCACGTCCCAGAGCCGGTGTTGCCGCCCATCGCGCTCGAGCCTCCGCCCGATCCGCCGTTGCTCTTGCTTCCACCGGTCCCCGCGCCGCCCGCCTGAACGCCGCCGCTGCCGCCCTGATTACCGGATGCGCCGCTCGAACCGCCCATCCCGCTGGAAGTTCCTCCGTTGCTCCCCGACCGGCCTCCGCTACTCGCGCCAGCTGTTGCTGTCCCGCCGCTTGCCGCGCCGCCTGTCGTGCCCGTCGCGCCGCCGTTCGAACTGCCCAACTGCCCGCCGCTGCTGCCGCCAGCGCCTACCGTTCCGCCATTCAGGCTCGTTCCGCTTCCGCCGCTGCCCGTGGCGCCGCCGCTCCCAGTCGCGCCGCCCGTAGTCATTGCCCCGCCGCTGCCGGTTGCTTTTGCGCCGCCGGAGCTGCTTGCGCCTCCCTTGCTCTTGTCAGGGTCGGAACCGGAATCCGAACTACTGCAGCCCGCCACTGCGATGCTCAGGATCCCTGCCAGCAGGAGTTTCGGAGATACTTCGATCATCTGGGGTGCTCCTCGAGTCGACCCGAGCGTCAGCTCGGCCTTGACGCGCAGTCGCGAGCTGCCGCGGAAACTGGTTCAGAAAAACGACGGTGCGAACACGATTCTTGAACCGGTGCTCCACGTTCGCTGCTGCCAGCATTTGTCACCGCGAATGCAAATTGCCCGCGAAGTGACGGAACACGGGCGCTCAAGCTACTGCTCGACACGCGCAAAACCGTCCGGGACGGTTTCAGCTACGAACGCGTCAGCGAGGCAACATGCGAGCGATCACCTTTCAGCTCACTCGAACGTTGGCAGCCTCCCTCGGCTTCGCGCTCAACCGACCGGATCTGTTCGCAGCGCTTCGCGCTTCTTACTTCGGCGCGGCCTGCAGCTTGGTGTGCGCGATGACTCGCGTCAAAACGCTACACCGTCCGAAAATGCTTCGCGCGCCAATGCGCCCAGAGGACAACTGCGCCTTGCAGTCCCGTTTAGATCAGTCTTCTCGGACCGGCTGTGGCCCGGCGACGATTCCGATCAGATCCTTGTCGACACCTTCCGGAACGACCTCAGCTGGCGCTTCGAGCTTCGCGGCGCGTTTGGCGGCTTTTTCGAGCTTGCGATCGCGCAACATCGTTTCGCGTTGGCGCTTTTTCATACTGGGATTCGAAGCCATTCCTTAGCTTTCTGTGTTGATCATTCAGTGGTAACGGCCAGCGCAACATGAATGTTAAGTGTCGACGACCATCACGGGGTCGTCTTGCTCTGCGATGTGCGGCTTGCCGTCGAGATCGATGAAGTGACCGGAGCGAGTTGCCTTGGTGTGCAGATAGAAACGATTGTGTTCGTTGGCGGGAATCACGTGTGCGACACGTCCGTTGACGCGCACGCCGTGACGCTCGAGCTCGGCGACCTTCTTGGGGTTGTTCGTGAGCAAGCGAACCGATCCCACCGTAAGGCTCGCCAACATGTGCGCCGCAACCGCGTAGTCGCGCTCGTCGTCACGGAAACCCAACGCGATGTTCGCGTCGACGGTGTCGAGCCCGGCGTCTTGCAGTGAATAGGCTCGCAGCTTATTCAAAAGCCCGATTCCGCGGCCTTCCTGCCGTAAGTAGAGCAGCACACCACACGGTTCCGCGGCGATTCGCGCGAGCGCAACGCCCAGCTGATCGCGGCAATCGCAGCGCAGCGATCCCAGCGCATCACCCGTCAGGCACTCGGAATGCAGCCGAGTCAAGACGTTCGCCTGGCCCAGAACATCCCCGTGAACGAGCGCGACGTGCTCTTTCCCATCACGATTGTTCCAAAAGCCCACAACCCGGAATCGGCCAAACCGCGTGGGCAGATCGGCCACGGCTACGACCTTGACGCAGATCTGATGATGGCCGAACCCCTCGCAGTCGTGTTCCTTGTCTCGATCGACGAGGTCGCCCAGAGCAGCTACCGGTGTCAGCGTCTTCGTGCAGGGGAGCGATGTCATGCTTGCTTTCGCCAGGGTTGGGCAGCCTGCCATCCTCGCCCCCCGCCAGCAACTCACAGGACCGAATCGAGGCGATGAGGTAGGATGTGTGGACCAGCCCGAGCCCGCGGACCGGCTCGATTGCGCGCTCGGATGCGTCGTTCCCTCGCTGCTCTGGTTCTCTCGCACGCCCTCGCGTGCGTGATTGTAAGCCTGCCAAAGCACGCGCGCGCAAGATTGGCGCCCCTCGTCATGCCGTCGCGCTTACGCCGTGGAAGCCGCACTCTCGTTCAGTGACGAACGAGATGGATGGGCATCAAAAAACGGGCACACCGCCCTGGACCCCACCTCCGCAAGGCCCGCGGTCGCGGCGGAGCCAAACGATGGCGAGACACAACATACCAGGATGGAGCCGCGTGATACCTTTCCACAGTGACCCTTTCGGCAGCTGATATCAGAGTCGCATTGGACGCACTGTCGAGCGAACTTCTGCTCTCCGGTGAGCGCGGTGAGCTCATCATCGTGGGCGGCGCAGCGTTGGTCTTACTCTTCGGAGCACGCGAGACGACCAAAGACGTCGACGCCTACTTCTTGGCGCCAGCTGGCTCGTCCGTGCGCGCTGCAGCCGCTCGAGTCGCTGAAAAGCTCAGCTTGCCCGATGACTGGCTAAACGATGGCGCAAAGGGCTTCATGGTCGGAATACCTTGGGTGCGACTGTCTACGAATCGGAATTCCTGCTCGTGAGGACGGCATCAATCGAGCAGCTCCTCGCCATGAAGCTCGCGGCTTGGCGCGACGCGATCGACCGCGCCGACGCACGCTTGCTCTTGGAACAGCTCACGGGATCCATGGACGAGGTCTGGGCCGCGGTAAACCCCCCTGGTTCCCCCGACCAAGCTGGACAAGGCTTGGTACGCATTTCAAGATCTCTGGGAGCTCGTCCATGGAACTTCGTGACCTCGTTCGCGCAATTCTTTCTGGAAACCTCTTGGCCGCGCGTCAATGGGTCGCCGACGCCCAACGAGCGCGATTGAACTGGGACACATGCGAGCGACCCGCTGGCCTTGATGAGCGCGAGATGGCTGTCGCCGCTGGACTGGCCGAGCTTCTTGCTTCTCGCGCCGGTGAAACCGCTCCAACGTGGACTGCCGCCATTGGGGCGGCGCAGACTGAGCCGCTCTTTCTCGATCCGGGGCTTGCTGAGATGCCACGGACGCTCGAACGCACGAAGCGCGATGCCCCCGAAGTTTTGCGTAGACGTAACCTGTACGCCTCTCCTGATTTCCTAGACGTCAGATGATCTCCATCTGACCGTGCAGCGTCGCGGCCAGCACGGAGTTGTGACGAACGCACTGATCTGGAGCCCTTCTGCCTTGATGGTTCGGCTCCCCACCAAACACCCCCGATTGCGGCTTAGACTGGCCGCATGATCACGCGCCCCTCGGACGCGGAAGCTCACCACCGGTTTGAAGCCGAAACGCGACGATACCGCCGCGAGCTCTTGGCTCACTGCTACCGAATGGTCGGCTCCGCTCACGACGCGGAGGATCTGGTGCAAGAAACGTTTGCCTCACCGCGTTGGCGTCGCGTCCACCTCGAGTTCTGCCTTCAGGGCTGGCAGATCCTTACGATGGCCCCGATCGCCCGTCGCCGCTCGTCGCGCCAGGCGAGGTCTCGTGGCTCGAACCCTTGCCAGACGCCTTGACGGCGGAGACAGCAGACGACCCCGACACAATCATGGTCGCGCGTGAATCGCTCCGGCTAGCGCTCATTGCCAGTCTGCAATACCTGCCCGCCCGCCAGCGCGCGATCTTCCTCCTGCGTGAAGTACTCGCGTTCTCTGCAGAAGACGCCGCGGAGATCCTCGGCACCACGACAACGGCGGTCAAAAGCAGCCTGCAACGTGCACGCGCGCGCCTCGACGAGATCATGCCCGAGCAAGAAAACCTCCTCGAACCAAGCGATCCGCGCGCGCTCGAGCTGCTCGACGGCTACATCGCAGCCTTTGAGCGCTCCGATGCGAGCCTGCTGATCAAAGTACTGCGCACCGATGCCGCGCTCGAGGCGACACCATTCCGTGATTGGGTGGTGGGTCGAGCGAAGTGCATCCAACTCCTCGAAACCTACGTACTCGGCGCACCCGGCGACTGGCGCATGCTCCCCACAAGAGCTAACGGCCAACCCGCAGCCGCCTTATATCGCAGGGACGCGAACGCTGCGCTCAGGGCGTATGGCGTCGTCGTGCTCGCCCCAACTGCAACCGGGGTCTCTCGTGTAACTGCGTTCCACGATCCGGCGCTGGTTGGCTTGTTTGGCTTTCAGGATACCGTCGCGCAGTGAACGGCACTCGCTATCAGTGCCTCCCGCGCGAGGACACTCACGAGCGCAGAGAATGGGCAAGTCGTTCCGCGATCATCACCGTCGGCGCGTGTGTGTTGCCTCGCGTGATAACCGGCATCACAGACGCATCCGCAACCGCCAGACCGCGAACGCCTCGCACCCGCAGCTTCGGATCCACCACGGCGAGCTCGTCGACTCCCATCCGGCACGTTCCACACGGGTGATAGAGCAGCTCCGCGGTTTCCCGCACGTAAGAAAGCAGCTCGGCGGGCGTTCGTGGCACGCTTCGGGGCCAATACTCATCTCCGCGAAAAGCAGCAAAGGCATCTGCGCCGGCAAGCTGTCGTGCGAGCTGCGTGCCCCACGTCAACGCTTCTCGGTCGTCACGATGGTTCAGGTGATTGCCAGAGATGAGCGGCTTGTCGAACGGATCGCTCGAGCGCAGCCGGAGTCGACCGCGACTTTTCGGTGCGACCAGCGTGGCCCCGACGCTGTATCCATGAAAGGAAGGGCGCACGAAACCGTGATCTTGAAACAAGCCCGGTGAAAAATGATATTGAATGTCCGGTAACGCATCACTGAACGGTGACGCGAGAAACGCGCCGGCCTCTGCGATGTTCGAGGTCAACGGCCCGCGCCGACGAAACAGGTACTCGAGCAGCGCCATTGGCCCTTCCGCGTTCTTGAGCGTGATCGGTTGAGTCGAAAGACGATAGATGGGCACTACCGGGTGGTCCTGGAGATTTTCTCCCACTCCGGCGAGCGGCACGCGTGCCTCAATGCCCAGTCGCGCCAGCTCTGCCTCTGGCCCAACGCCGGACAGCAACAGCAATTGGGGCGAGCCAATCGCTCCCGCCGCCGCAATGACGAGCGTCGTTGCTCGCACCAGTCCACGCCTCGACCCCTGCGCGTATTCAACTCCCACCGCGCGATCCCCCTCGAAAACAACACGCAGCGCGTGAGCCCCGCGCAACACCGACAGGTTCCGGCGCCGCATCGCAGGAAACAAGAAAGCGTTGGCCGCGCTCATGCGCGCGCCGTTCTTCTGCGTCACCTGATAAAGCCCCGCTCCCACCTGCACACCCGAATTGAAGTCATCGTTCCTCGCAATGCCGAGCTCCGCACACGCAGCCACGAACGCATGCGACAACGCATTCGGACTCCGCAAATCCTCCACTCGCAATGGCCCCCCGACTCCGTGACCCGGAAGCGCGCCGCGCCCCTGATCCTCCGTCGCGACGAAGAACGGCAACACATCCGCGTAACTCCAACCCTCCGCGCCGCTCGCCGCCCAACCATCGAAGTCAGCCGGATTCCCGCGAATATAAATCATCGCGTTCATCGCACTCGAGCCCCCCAACAACTTACCCCGCGGCATGAACAACCGCCGCCGCGCCAACTCCGCCTCCGGCTCCGTTTCGAAAGCCCAGTCCGAACTCGTGCGAAATAACCGCGAAAACGCCGCCGGAATCCGCGCAAACAACGGCTCACGCGCAGTCCCCGCCTCGAGCAACACCACGCGAGCCCTGTCGTCTTCGCTCAGGCGCGCGGCCAACACCGACCCCGCCGACCCTGCACCCACGATCACGAAATCAAACTCCCCGTCGCGCTCAACCATCGCCAACGAGTATAGACGAGATCTCTAGCGATAGTAGTCGTTGCTGCGTCGCCCACCCACGTGGGTAAAACCGAGCTCACATCAACGGTCGCGCGAAGGCGCTCTTTGGTACCAAGTCGTGGAAGGGATCGCGAAGCGACTTCATTGGTACACCGCGTGGAAGACGAGAAGCGCGGCGTCCGACGAAGCAATGGCGTAGCCTGCGCCGCGCCCACTGACGTGATAGGCGCTGGACCAATCGAGCTTGGAAAGCAGCTCGGCGGGCAGCTCGGCCGCGCCCTCGTTGCCGGGGAACACGCAGTGGTTAGTCTCGAAACGCTCTGACTCGGTCGTTCGCGAAACGTAGACTTCGACCGTGCCCGGCACCGCGGGCGACCACGTCACCCGCTGGTTGCCGCTCGGTCTCTCAGTCAGCGTCAGCTCGTCGAAGTGGACTTGCGACGGAACCAGCACGGAAGCTTGCATCGCGGGAAACTCCTGCGAGCCGCTCACTCGAAGCGTCCCGCGTCGGTTTGCAGGCGGCCGATGCACCAAGATTCAGCCAGAGCGGAGGCGTCGAGCGCTCGTTCAGGCTCGGCCGGCGTTGCTCAGCGCCCGATAGTCCACGTCCATCGGATTGCGTGGCGAGCACCACGCCGTCGCCAAATGCGCGCGCTTGCTTCATCAATGAAACGCGAGGCAAGGTCCCCAAGTTTCCGACGCACAATCGCTTGCGTGTAGCGGACGAAGTCGAGGTGTGCTTCTGCAGACGATTCCCCTTAGGGTCAGTGCCTTGGGAAAGCCACAATTGACTCGGTAAGCCATTGGCTTACACTGCGGAAGTGAAGGTCACGTGGGACCATGACAAGAACCTCGCGAACCAAAAGAAGCACGGCGTCTCCTTCGAAGAAGCGAAGCAGCTCTTCACGTCCGGGGTCGATTGCCTCGAAATCTTCGATGAAGCGCACTCAGAACTCGAAGACCGCTTCATCTCGATCGGCCCGATCCGTCGTGGCATGGTTCTCGTCGTCTGGACCGAGCGTGACGAAGACGTGGTCCGCATCATCAGCGCGCGTTGGGCGACACGGAGCGAGCAAGCGCTCTATCGAGACCAGTTCGGACGCGACGGCGAGTGAAATTCCGGAACTCACCCGAGCCCAGTTCGAAAGCGCCATCTCTGCCAAGCTCCGTAAACGTTTGATTCAGGGAAAGTTCGAGTCGGGTGCGGATATCGTCGCTCTTCGCCGATTTATCCGGCTTACTCAAGCCGAGTTTGCCCGCGCCATGGGCATCAGCGTGCATACTTTCAGGAACTGGGAGCAGGGCAGAAGAACTCCAGAGGGGCCTGCCCTCGCGCTACTTCGCATCGCTGCGCGGCATCCACGCATCATTCGGGAGAATCTCCGGTCGGCAGCGTAGTGGCCGGGGCGCTCGGGACGAGACAGCACTCAGCGTGGCCGGAAGTTAGCAGCCCCACACCAGAGCGAGGTCCCAGCCGCTTCGCTCGATCCGGCGACTCGTGCCGCTGAGAAGCAAGCATCCCACGACGCAGACGAGCGAGCTGTTGCCGAGGACGCATGACGTGGCGCGAAGTCGACAACAAGAACGGCTTCTTGCGCGCCGATCGTGCGACTCCATTGTGGCATCGCGCCAAGCCGCTTTGATGTCGGAAGCGGCTCCACTTTGAGGTTTCGGTCGGCTGCAACGCTCTTCGGGGTAGGGCACTAATCGCGCTCCCTCATCACTTGCTCGCGGCCGAACCTTGTCGCTTTGGTTCCTAGGCCCCATCCTGAAGTTCATGCAGGCGCCCGCTACAGGCTTTCCCCCGCCGCCGACCGGCGACGAATCGCCAGCGCAGGCGCTCGTTCGGCTGCTTGAACAGCACGGGCTCGAGGACAGCCTACGGGAGATCCTCACGGCTCTTCAGGCGCGGAAGCAGGAACGCCAGCAGAAGGCTCGCCTGGCACTTCTTGAACACCTGCTTGAAGGACAAGCGCCTCTTACGGAAGCCGAGCTAGCCGCGGTCCGCGACGAGTGATGGCGGGGGGCTACGCTCGATACGGGCGTCTTCATCGCTCTCGAGCGACGACAGCGGCGCGCGCATCGCCGGGGAAGTGCTCGGCGAGTTGCGTCTCGGGCGTGAGCACACCATCGATGCGATCGTCATCGCGTCCGCGGCACAGCGCGGCGACGTCCTGTACACGTCGGACTTCGACGACATGGCCCGGTTGGCGACGCGGTTTCCAGCCGTGCGTGTGCTCGCGATCTAGAGCTTAAGCGGCTGCTCGGAGCGCCTCAGCCCACGCCTCCTCGCCTTGCCTAGTGTCCGGGGACGGAATTGAACCGCCGACACGAGGATTTTCAATCCTCTGCTCTACCGACTGAGCTACCCGGACAAGGCGACTTGCGCCGCCGTCGCGTGGGGGGTGCCACGCGGCGCGAGGTCTTAGCGCAAGCGGGTAGGGGGCTGCAACCATTGGATGTTGAATCTTTCACGGGGCGCTTCCGATCGGACAAAAGGGGGAGAAAACGCGGGCTGCTGTGGTCGGCCGTTCGGGTTAGGCGCGGGGAAAGGGGGCGGGTATGCTGGGTAGGTGGTGAGTAGTTTGCAACCAGGGACTCAGGCGAATCCGTACACGTCGGAAGCGTATCTTCATCAGTTTTTGCAGAAGGCGATCGCTGCGGGTGCGCGCGATGTGCATCTGAAGGTGGGGCAGCCGCCGGGCGCGCGAGTGCGCGGGAGTCTGGTGTTTTTTCGAGTCGATAAGGTGCGGCCGCAAGATACGGAAGCGGTGGCGCGGCACTTGGTGCGGGATGCGCGGGTGTTGGCTGAGTTGAGTCAGTTGACGGAGCACGATACGTCGTACGAGGTGGAGGGGGTTGGGCGGTTTCGCGTGAACATTTATCGGCAGCGGGGGTCGCTGGCGATTGTGATGCGTGTGATTCCGTCGGATGTGCCTTCGCTGGACGAGTTGCGGGCGCCGCAGGTTTGTAAGGTGTTGGCGGAGAAGGATCGGGGGTTGGTGTTGTGTGTGGGCGCGGCGGGGAATGGGAAGACGAGTACGTTGGCGGGGATGTTGCGGCATATGAACGAGCTGTTGCCGCGGCACATCGTGACGATCGAAGATCCGATCGAGTACGTGTACACGGATGAGCGGTGTTCGATTAGTCAGCGGGAGATCGGGTACGACACGCAGAGTTACGCGAGCGCGTTGCGGGCGGCGTTGCGGCAGGATCCGGATGTGATTCAGGTGGGGGAGATCCGCGATTCGGAGACGATGGAGATTGCGTTGAAGGCAGCGGAGACGGGCCACTTGGTGTTGTCCACGCTGCACACGCCGGATGTGGCGCGCACGATGAATCGTGTGATTGCGCTGTCGCCGGGGAACCCGGAGGATTTGCGGGAGCGGCTGGCGGATTCGCTGCAGGGGATCATTGCGCAACGGTTGTTGCCGCGCGCGGATGGGCAGGGGGTGGTGTTGGCGGCAGAGGTGTTGGTGGGTACGGGTTCGGTGCGCGAGACGATCAAGCGGCCGTTGGGGAATCCGCCGTTGAAGGAGTTGATGGAGTCGGGCGCGGAGATGTACGGGATGCAGACGTTCGAGATGGCGGTGCGTCAGTTGGTGCGCGAGGGTTTGGTGGAGCGCGACGTGGCTCGGGCTGCGATTACGTTTTGAGGCGCTTGGGCGCGCTGCGTATCCGCGTGCGCGGCTCGCAGTTTGACGCAGGGCGCAGCTGACTTTCGCAATCTCTCCCGGTGTTTTGCCGTGGGTGAGGTGGACGGGGCGGCGAGTTCTCGCTAAATGAGGGCGCTATGTCCGCCGACGGTCTCTCTGCTCCGAGCTTGCGCCACGACTGGTCTCTCGCCGAGGTGCGCGCCTTGCACGACCTGCCGTTGTTCGAGCTGGTCGATCGCGCGCGCGCCGTTCACGTGGCGCACCACCGGCATGAAGAGGTGCAGCTGTGCACGTTGCTGAGCGTGAAGACCGGCGGCTGCCCGGAGGATTGTGCGTATTGTCCTCAGTCGGCCCATCACGAGACGAGCGTGAAGGGCGAGGCGTTGATGAAGGTGGAGGACGTGGTCGCTGCGGCGCGCCGCGCGAAGGATGGAGGCGCAACTCGTTTTTGTATGGGTGCGGCTTGGCGCGAAGTGAAGGACGGGCCGCAGTTCGAGCGCGTGCTCAATATGGTGCGCGAGGTGAAGGGGATGGGGCTCGAGGCGTGCGTCACGCTGGGCATGCTGAGCGCCGAGCAGGCCGCGCGCTTGAAGGAAGCCGGGCTCGACGCTTACAATCACAACCTGGACACGTCGCGCGAGCACTATCGCTCCATCATTTCCACTCGTCAGTACGATGATCGCCTGCGCACGCTGAAGAACGTGCGCGAAGCGGGCATCACCGTCTGCTCGGGCGGCATCATTGGGATGGGCGAAAGCGTGGACGATCGCTGCCGGCTGTTGATCGAGCTGGCTGCGCTCGATCCGCATCCCGAAAGTGTGCCGGTGAATGCGCTGGTGCGCGTGGCGGGTACGCCGCTCGAGGCTTTGCCGCCGATCGATCCGCTCGAGTTGGTACGCATGATCGCGACCGCGCGTTTGATGATGCCGCGTTCGAAGGTGCGGCTGAGCGCCGGGCGTACGGACTTGAGTCGTGAAGCGCAGTTGCTTTGCTTGTACGCGGGTGCGAACAGTATTTTTTACGGTGACCGTTTGCTCACCACGCCGAACCCCGGTGAAGACGCCGACGATGGCTTGTTGCGCGCCGCCGGTTTGCGTGCTCAAGCGCCCGCCGCGAGCTGAACGCTTCGTTTAGCTCTGGGCGCGTCGTTTGGTTGTCAAGCGCGTCGCCGTCGAGCCGCAAAAGCGACGCCCACGCCGAGCGCTGCCGCGAACATTCCAATGCCGAACGGCGCCGGTGCGCTTTTGCCGGGCGCAGTGACAGAACAGCCGTCGTCCTGCTCGCTGGCGCAGCTGCTCGAGAAGCCGTGTCGCGGCGTGCAGGAGTTCGAGGCGGTTTCGCGCGACGCTGGGTAGATCTCACAAATGCCGGCGACGTCGTCGGGCGTTAGCTCGCGCAGGTTGTCGTGGCGGGGGAGGTAATACGCGAACATCGTCGCGTTGCTATCCTGCGAGTGATCCAGGCCGAGGAAGTGGCCGCTCTCGTGCGTGATGATCGACGGAAGATCGGCGCCGTCTTGTGGGGCTGAGTTGGTGATGTCGCCGCCGGTACCGTTGATCTCCACGTCAGCGTCGTAAATCTTGCCGGTGTGCCAGTCGTACCAGACGGTGGTGAGCGCAAGGGCGTTGGCGCCGGTGCCAGTCCAAGTGTCGTCGCGGAACATGTAGATGTTCGCGTTGCCTTGCTCTTTGTTGTATTCGACGGTGGCGCAGTCGACTTCTCCCAGCGTATCGACGCTGATGGAGGGTTTAGTGCCGCTGCCGCAATCCGCAGACGTCCACGTGTCGAAGGCGACGCCAACGGCATCCTGGAGCTGCGCGGCGGAAATTTGATTCTTGGTCGAGCCGTCGCGCTGGACCGTGTAGGTGACGCACGAGTTTGCCCAGTAGAGGGGGACGCCGCCAGTTAGGCAACCATCGACCCTGGTGCAGACTTCGCCGCGTGAAGCGTCACACGAGTTGGTGCGACAGAAGGCGTGCGCTGGCGTTGCTTGAAGGATGCCGAACCCGATCGCAAGAACGAGCCCAACCGACCAACGCAGGCTCATTTCGCGATGGCCTCTCGCACCAGTACACGCGCTTGAGACAGCTCTCTGCCGACCAGCCGCTGCACCGCGAACGATGAGGCCTTGCCCACGAGCTCCGGCATGCGAGGGCTCGCGAGCAAGCGAAAGGCGCTGCTGTTCGTGTCGCGTTGCAGGGGGTAGTGGCCCTGCGCCATGCCGACTACGCGCCGCAACCCGGCATTGTGGTTGGAGAGGAACAACATGCAGGGGGTGCTCAGCGAAATCTGCGCCTCGCCGTAAACGAGCGCGGCAACGTCGCCGATCGTTCCACCCAAAGTGCGCACCATCAGCTCGAGATCCGCCGGGGCGTTCTGGGCCACGACGTCGTCCACGCGGACGCGCGTATCCGTTACGATTCGGCGTCGCCCTCCCACTGTTTCCCAGTGGGAATTTGCTTCGAGCGCCGTACCCACCAAGATGTGATCGCTGCTCTTACTCAGCTGCTCGAGCGACAAGCCGCGCAAGAGAGTGGCCGAAGCCTCTCGGCTCGCTGAAATCCCAGCGACGCTGCCTGCAATTGCCCCCAAAAACGCTCTTCGATTCATTTCACGCCGTCCGCACTAGAACCATAGCGGAGCGATCGAGGTCCCTCAAGCCGGCCACCGCGGTTCAGCGCGCCCATCTGAGGCGGATCTTTCCGTGGTTTGCATCTCCGCCCCGCTCTTTTTAGGGAAACGCCCGAAAGGCCGGGCGCCTGCTATATAGAGCGGGGTTCAACGACCGTCATTCTGCTGTCATGGTTCGAAGCTCCGCCACTCCTGTCACGATCTTGCAATCGCCGTCCCTACCGGCTGAGCTCAAAAGTTACCTTTCCAACCATCGGGGACAGGTGGAAGCGAAGGTGCGCCTCGCGGATGATGGCGCAGGGCTTCCCGCCGCCGAGCGACTCGCCAAAGCTTACGATGGCCTGTTTTGCTCGCTGTTCAAGGCGGTGGAGTCGACGTTTGCGCGCGAGGGTGGTTGGCAGAGCGTTGGGCTAGCGGCGGTCGGTAGTTATGGCCGCGGCGCGTTGTCGCTGCACAGCGATCTCGATGTACGGCTGGTCACGTCGAGCCGCCCCGAAAAGGTGCGGCCGATCGCCGAAGCGATGTTGTACCCGCTATGGGACGCTGGGCTCAGCATCGGTCATCAGGTGGTGAACCCGTCGGATATGCTCGACCTCGCCAAAACGGATTTGCCGACCGCGACGACGTTGCTCGATTGGCGCCTGGTTGCCGGCGAGCGTTCCAGCACCGAGAAGATGCTGACGCGCGCCTTCGAAGGGCTTTTCAACAGCGCCAACATCACCAAATTTTTGGAGCGCATGGCCGAGCGCGCCGAAGAGCGCTCCGAGCGTTTTGGTGATTCGGTGTACCTGCTCGAGCCGGACGTGAAGAACGGCATCGGCGGTTTGCGCGATTTGGATCTCGCGCACTGGGCGGCGCGGGCGCGCTGGCGCGTGGAGAACCTGGAAGATCTGGTGCGCCATGGCGTGCTGTTGCCGCGCGAGTGGCAGCAGATCGATGCGGCGTCGCGTTTTGCTTGGCGAGTGCGCAACCTGTTACACCTGCACGCTGGGCGCCGCTCGGATCGGCTCAGCTTCGATTTGCAGGAGCAAATTTCCGGGGAGCTCGGCTACGGCAGCACTGGGCCCGGCGTCGAGCAGTTCATGAGCGAGTACTATCGCCATGCGCGCGTGCTGTGGCAAAGCCGCGAGGTTTTGCTTCACCGCGCCGAGCCGCCGCCCAAGCGCCGTCCGCGCGAGACCGTGATTGGTCGTGGCCTCAAGCTCACCAACGACCAGCTCTCGATTGAGAACCCGCTGGAGTTGGAGACCGATCCAGCGCTCGCATTGCGGCTCTACGATGAAGCCGTACGCCGCGACGTGCCGGTGTATCCGTTTGCGCGCGATTCGGTGGCGCGCGCAGCAACCTCGCCGACGTTCTGCGAGAAGCTGCGCGCCAGCGAAGAAGCCGCCAAGCTCTTCGCGCGCCTGTGCACCACCGTGCAGCGCACGCGCTTGCGCGGCGGCTCGGTGCTGAAAGAGCTGCACGACGTGGGCCTCTTGGTCGCGATGATTCCGGAGTTCGCGCCTGTCGTCGGCCGCGTGCATCACGACGTGTACCACGTGTACACGGTGGACGTTCACTCCGTCGCCGCGGTGGATCGCTTGCGCGCTTTCTGTCGCGGTGAGCTCGCCGCCGAGCACCCGCTGGCTTCGCGCCTCGCCGCCGAGATTTCGCGCCCCAACGTGCTCTTCTTCGCGGCGCTGCTGCACGACATCGGCAAGGACGTCGGTGGTCGCAAACACGACGAGCGCGGAGCGCAAATGGTGGGAGAAATCCTACCGCGCCTGCACATTCCAGAGAACGACGTGCGCGAAGTGCAGCACTTGGTGGCGAAGCACTTGCGCATGTATCACATCGCCACGCGGCGTGACCTCGACGACCCCAAGACGATCGTGTCGTTCTGCGAAGAGCTGCATGGCAGCGAAGGTCTGCGCGAGCTCTACTTGCTCACGCTTTGCGACGTCTCCACCACCAGCCCGACCGCGCTCACCAGTTGGAAGGCGAGGGTGCTCGAGGAGCTGTATCGCGCTGCCGAACGTGAGCTCGAGGGCACGCACGATCACCCCGATCAGCGTTTGGATCGGGTGAAGACGTCCGTGTTGGCGTTGTGCCCCGAGCGCGGCGAACGCGAGTTCTTGCAGCACTTCTTGTCGGCCATGCCCGAACGCTACTTGTTCGCCAATGAGCCGGCGGACATCGTGCGTCACTCGCGTTTCGCTCGGCAGGCTCAAATGCGCCAGGTCAACGTGGCGGTGATGACCATGGCCGAGCCGTACGTCGAGCTCGGGTTCATCGCGGACGATCGCCCTGGTCTGCTGGCGATGATTACGGCAACGCTGACTGCAGCGCGCTTCAAGGTCATCAGCTCGCAGGTCTACTCTTGGGTCGACTCTTTTGGCCGAACCCGCGCGCTCGATCTCTTTTGGGTGCGCGGCAGCACCATGGATGCGGTCGTCTCTTCGACCGTGCGGCTCGAACGCGACTTCGGCCGGCTCCTGAGTCAGGAGCTCAGCCCCGCGGAGCTCGTCACCGGCGGCGCCAAAACTTCGCGCTGGTCGGAGCGGCCCACGCCCGCGGTGCAGACCGAAGTCAACGTGGATAACCGCTGCGCGACGCGCGACACCGTGATTGAAGTGACGACACGGGACCAGCTGGGCCTTCTGTTTTGGCTGGCCCACACACTGCAATCTTTGGGTCTCACCATCTCGCTCGCCAAAATCAATACCGAAGGCACTCAGGTGGCGGACGTTTTCTACGTAACCGACTCCGAGGGAGCCAAGGTGAGCGATCCCCAGCGCATCGAAGAGATCAAAACGCGGATTCTTGCTACCGTCGCTCGCCTGGAGAAGGGAACGACCCAATGATTTCGATCGGATCGATGCGTCGAGCGCCGGCTGTTTGGGCGCTCGGGTCACTGCTTTGTCTCGCTGCCTGCTCGGGAGCTCCGCCGAAGCAAGCCAACACGCCGGATCCGGCGCTCGATGATTCACCCTCCAGCCCGACGCCCAACGCCAAGCAGGAGAAGGTGGTGCCCGCCTCGAGCAGCAAAGTGCAGAAGGGCATCGACGCCATTCAAAACCAGGACTTTGCAGCCGCCAAAGCCGTGCTGACCGAAGCCGAGAGCGAAGCGCCCAAAGATCCGCAGGCAGCCTTCTACTTGGGTGTCGCCTACGAGGGCCTGGGTGAGACCGGAGCTGCCGAAAAGCAGTACCGCAAAGCGCTCGAGCTCGATCCCAAGCTAGTCGACGCCAGCGCGAACCTCTCTGCGATTTTGGTGGATGGGGGGAAAACCAAAGAAGCGCTGCCCATCATCGAAAACGCGCTGAAGCTCGATCCCAAGAAGGGCGAGCTGCTCGTCAACTACGCGCTGGCGTTGAGCGCAGAGGGCAAAACCGACGAAGCTCTCAAGGCGTACGGCGACGCGGTGCAGGCACGCCCGGACGCGCTCGATCTGCGTTTGGCCTACGCCGAGGTGCTGGCCAAGAACGGCAAGTCTGCCGAAGCTTTGGAGCAGCTGCGCGTTGCGGCCAAGTCGGACGATCCGAAGCTACTCGGAGCCGTCGCCGACAACTTCGGTAAGCTCAAAGCACCCGCGGACTGCGTTGCGGCGTTGGATCGCGCGCTCAAGTCGAAGGCATCGCCAGCGCTGCAAGTGCGGCGCGGCGTGTGCCGTCACGATGCAGGTGATGCCAAGGGCGCGCGCGAAGACTTCGAAGCTGCGCTCAAGCTCGATCCCAAGTTCGCGGCTGCGCACTACTACCTCGGCATGGACCTGAGGAAGAGCGACAAGAAAGCGGCTCAGCAGCATTTCCAAAAAGCGATTGAAGCCGATGAGAAGGGTCCGGTTGGCAAGCGCGCCAAAGCCGAGCTCGACGAGTTGAAGAAAAAGAGTCGCTAGGCCACGCGAGCGACTGAAGACGGCGTCGGTGCACTCGGTTCGGAGTGCGTTCGGCGCCGTTGCCGTTTGTTCAAGCGAGCGACGTCGCTAGTTCAGGGCACGCCCGGAGCCGGTGCTTTCGCTCCCGCCCTGTCCGGCTTCACCCGCCGCGCCGCCGGCGCCAGAATTTCCACCATTGCTCGCGCCGCCATCGCCGCCGGCGCCCGCACTGGGTTCTCCGCCGCTACCTGAGCTACCGCCGGTCGCGGTGGTCCCGCCGCTCGTTGAACCGCCGTTGCTCGCGCCGCCGGTCGCGCTCGCGCCGCCGCGCGAAGTGGAGCCACCCGCTCCCATGGCGCCACCGGTTGCGCTTGCGCCACCCGTTGCGCTCGCGCCGCCGGAAGCCGCACCGCCGTTTGCCGCACCGCCGTTGGCTGCACCGCCGGAAGCCGCACCGCCGGAAGCCGCACCGCCCGCGGCGAAGCCGCCCGAATGCGAGGTGAAACCACCGCTACCAGGCGAGCCGCCGAGGCCGGAGGCGCCACCTTTCGATGCGATCGAACCGCCGCTGCCGAGAGCGCCACCGGTTCCCAACCTGCCACCAGTGCCCGTGTTGTGACACGACGGATGATCGGGTTGCGGATTGAGACAATCGTTAGCACTCGAACACGACGCGACGACAGCCGACGCTGCAACGAGCAGCGCCGCCCACAGGCGGTAGTTCATCGTGAAGAGCCCAGCGCGCATCGGAGTCGCTCAGTTCTGGAGAGCGCTGCTCGCGCCCCCGTTGCCGCCAGCTGCCCGCCCGCTCTCGCCGCCTTCGCCAGCGGTCGCGCTCGCACCTCCGAGCCCGCCTTCGCCTCCGGCTTGGCCGCCCACGCCCGCGCTGCCGCCGCTGCTCGCGCCGCCTTCGGCGCTTCCGCCGCCCGCACCAGCTGCGTCTTCGCCGCCAACGCCAGTCATGCCGCCGAAGCCGGTGACACCGCCCATATGCTGCACCGATCCGCCGCTGCCGAGGGAGCCGCCTCGACCCGTGTGGCCACCGCTGCCATTGGTGGTGCCGCCATGCCCGAGACCGCCACCCAAGCCCAACATGCCGCCGGTGCCCGTAGCAGGGCAGGGCAGATCGGGACGCGGATTGAGGCAACCCGGATCTTCCGCGCACGACGCAAAAATCGCAGATCCTGCGAACAGCAGGGTTGCCCAAAGGCGATGCCGCGTCGTTAATCGAGTCCGCATTCGAAGGCCAAGCGGCGCCTGGCGACTACCAAGCCCCAAACAAGTTCCGGTTCAAATCTAGCACGCCCATTCGGTGGGGTGGATCCCAAAGAAGGACATGCGCGTCGCGTTTTCGACGCTCTCGACCTTGCCAATGCGACTGGGCTAGCCTGTGAGGCTATGCTGAGCCTCGCTGACGCCGAAGCAGTCCTCGAGTTCTGGTTCGGTGAGCTCGATGCGAGCGGGATGGCGGACGCCGAGCACGAGAAGCGCTGGTTTCAGGGCGGTGCCAGTTTCGACGCAGAAATCCGCCAGCGCTTTCTGGCCGTGCACGAGGCCGTTTGTGAGGGCCAAGCGGACGAATGGCTTTCCAGCGCGCGCGGCCGGCTCGCGCAGATCATCGTGCTCGACCAATTCTCACGCAACATGTTTCGTGGCTCGCCACGCATGTTCGAATGCGATCGCCGAGGCATCGAGCTCGCCAAGGATGCAATCGCGCGCGGCGATGACAAGCAGGTGCGCTTCGCCGAGCGCATGTTCGTGTACATGCCGCTGATGCACAGCGAAAACCTCGCCGACCAGGAACGCTGCGTCGCGTTGTTCGAAGCCTTTCGCGACGAGGTCAACGGCGCTCACCGCGAGCGCGTCGCCAGCGCTCTCATGTTCGCCGAACGCCACCGCGAGATCATCCGGCGCTTCGGGCGCTTCCCTCACCGCAACTCCACTCTCGAGCGCACTTCGACGGCGGCAGAGCTGAACTTCTTGATGGAGCCGAACTCGTCGTTTTAGAGCTTCGCGGCTACAGCAAAATATCCAAAATACGATCGAGATCGTCGAGCGACGCGTACTTCACCACAATCTCGCCTTTGCCGTCGCGATCGCGCACATCGATTTTCGTGCCCAGGCGTCGCTCGAGGCGGCTCTCCAAATCGCGAACGCTGGCGGTCTTGCCAGCGCCCGGTTTGCCGCCCGCTTTGGAGCCCGCCTTGTTGCCCTTGGCTTCGCGCACCAGCTCTTCGGTTTGGCGCACACTCAAGTGCCCGCGCACCACTTTTTCCGCGAGCGCTGCCAGCACTGTATCGTCGGGCGCTCCGAGCAACGCACGCGCGTGGCCCTCACTGAGCTCTCCGTTCACCACGCGCTCGCGCACGGCGTGAGGTAAGCGCAACAGGCGTAGCGCGTTCGCGATGGTGGAGCGATCCTTGCCGACGCGCGTCGCGAGCGTCTCTTGCGTGTGACCGTGCTCCTTCATCAGCCGATCGAGCGCTTCGGCGAACTCGATCGGATCGAGATCTTCGCGCTGGACGTTTTCGATCAACGCGAGCTCGTAAGCATCCTTGGCGGAGACGTCGCGCACCACCACCAGCACGTCGCGCAGATTGGCTTTCTGCGCGGCACGCCAACGGCGCTCGCCAGCGATGATCTCGAACGTGTCCGTGCCCGCCCGTCGCCGCACCACCAGCGGTTCGAGCAAACCGTGTTCACGCAACGATTGAGCGAGCTCTTCGAGCTTCTCCTGATCGAAGTGCTGACGCGGCTGCCCGCGGTTCGGCACGATCTTGTCGAGAGGACACAAAAAGACGTTGCCCTCGCCGTAACTCTTGGCGGGATGCGGCGCGCCGCTGCTCCCCGCTGTGCCCGCAGCTGGTTCCGGCGCTTTCACTGGCAAGAGCGCATCGAGCCCGCGACCGAGCCCGCGCGGCAACGGCTTCTTCGGCGTGTCACTCACGCCGGCACCTCCAAGAGCTCACGCGCCAAACTCAAGTACCCCTGCGCGCCCTTGCTGCCCACGTCGTACAAGATCACCGGCACGCCGTGCGACGGCGCTTCCGACAAACGCACGTTGCGCGGAATGATCGCTTCGAACACGCGGAAGTGCTTGCGCACTTGATCGGCGACCTGATGCGCCAGGCGATTGCGCGGATCCCACATGGTCAGCACGATGCCTTCCACCGTGAGCTCCGGGTTCAACGACGCCTTCACGCGATCGATGGTTGCCATCAGGTACGTGATGCCCTCGAGCGCATAGTACTCGGGTTGCAGCGGAACGATCACGCGATGAGCGGCTCCCAGCACGTTCAACGTCAGCACGCCGAGCGACGGGGGTGAATCCAAGATCACGAAGTCGTACTTCGCGATGGCGGGATCCTTTAGCAGCTCGCGCAAATGCGTGCCGCGGCCCTCTTCGAACAGCTCGTATTCGACAGCAGTCAAATCCTGCGTCGACGGCGCCACGTCCAAGAGCTCGATGCCCGTCTTCTGGATCACTTCTTCCAGCGAGCAGGCGCCGATCAACGCATCGTAAACGCTGCGTGGGGCGGTGCGCGGCAGCACCCCGACACCACTCGAGGCATTCGCTTGCGGATCCAAATCGACGAGCAGCGTGCGCTTCTCGGCTGCCGCCAGGCTCGCGGCGAGATTCACCGCAGTGGTTGTCTTGCCGACGCCGCCCTTCTGGTTGGCGATGGCGATGATATCGGGCTTTCGAAGCATCCGGGCGGGGCTCTGGGGGAGGACGGAGGTTAGCGGCTCTTATCGAAATGTGGGCCCGACGTACGAAATTTTGGCGGGCCGAAGAAGCTCGCGTACTGTGTGCGTAGATGTAGGTGAAGGTAGTTCAAGTGAGCCAAGAGCACAGCAGAAAAAGCTTACGCGCGGCGCTCGGCGTCGCCGTTCGACTCGGGGAAGCAGGGCGGAGCGAGCGACTCGAGCGCTCCGTGGCGCGCGTTCTCGAGCAAGGCTTCTGGCTGCCGACCACGCGAACCACTGCCGCCTCCGTCCTTCGGCTCGACCGCGGTCTGACGTTGGTACCGGCCCTTTCTGGGCGAGGAGAGTGACGCACGATGGCACGGCTTCCCAAAGGCTACATGAGCTTCGCGGACTTTGAACGGCACGAGATCCGGCCAGAGATGCGCATCGGCTGGACCGTCGACGAAATCGAAGAGAGCGGCAAGGAGCTCGACTTCGACATGGATCCCTTCGAGGCGTCGCTCTGGGCCGCCGAGAACGAAGAGAAGGAATAACCCCTTCTAAACAACACACTTTCATCCCTTCGGGGATGCGAGAAACCCATGACCCCGTCGGATTGCCTCCCGGCGGGGTCGAATTTTTTTGTTTGGGGGTGCTCGCCGAAAAGGCGCGAAGTTCGACGCTGTTAGTCGTTAGCGCAGTCGCCGCGCACGCCATACGTCGCAACACCGCGCCCGCCCCAAACCGAAAAGTTGGTACACACAGAACCCCGCCAAACGAGCGCTCGCGAAACAGGTGCGAGTATTGCAACAGAATGCAATGGAAAGCGAACGCTGCCGCTTGACCTAGCCCCGCCACTGGGTAAGGTGCGTCCCCCGGTCATGCAGGTCAACGTACAGAGATTAAGCCCAGTGCTCGTCGAGTTCGATGTGGAGGTCGGCGCAGACCGCGTCAAGACCGAGCTCGACAAAGCCTACACGCAAGTCGCCAAGTCCGCGCGCGTTCCCGGGTTCCGTCCCGGTAAGGCGCCGCGCCGCGTGCTCAACCACTACTACGGCGCGCGCATCCAGGCGGACGTCGCTCAGAAGCTCGTCGACGAGACGTTCCCCAAGGCGATCAGCGACAACGAGCTGCAGCCGGTGACACGCCCCGCGATCGAGCCGCAGAAGCTCGTCGAAGACGGCCCGTTTTCTTACAAGGCGCGCGTCGAGGTGCTGCCGAAGATCGAGAACGTCGAATACGAAGGTCTCGAGTCGAAGCGCCCCAAGGTCGAGGTGAAGGACGAGGACCTCGAGAAGGAGCTCGCTGATCTGCGCAAGGGCCACTCCACGCTCGAAGCGCCGAAGGAAGCGCGTCCGGCGAAGGAAGGCGACGTCGTGAACGTCGACTTCGTGGTGGCAGTCGGTGGTGAAGCGGTGAGCGACGTCAGCGCGACCGATCTCGCGATCGAGCTCGGCGCCGGTCAGCTGCTTCCTGAGATCGACACGGGCGTGCAAGGCAAGAGCGTTGGCGAAGTGGTCACCATCGAGGTGGCCATGCCGGCTCAGCATCCGCACCCGAAGCTTCGCGGCAAGAGCGCGACGTTCACGGTCACCGTCAAAGAGATCAAGGAGCGCGTGCTCCCGAACCTCGATGACGAGTTCGCCAAGGACCTGGGCGAGTTCGAGTCGCTCGACGCACTCAAGGCGGATATTCGCGGTCGCCTCGAGAAGAAGTCGAAGGAAGCCTCGGACAACCAGCTGGCCGAGCGCCTCGTGCTCGCTCTCGTGCAGAAGAACCCGGTACCGGTTCCGCCTTCGCTCGTCGAGCAGCAGATGCGCATCACCGAGCAGGAGATCCTCGCGCGTGCCCGCTCTTTTGGTCAGCAGGCAACCGGCGTGGGTGACGAGCTGCGCGCGCAGATTCAGGGCGACAGTGAGGTGAAGGTGCGAGCCGGTCTCTTGATGGCCGAGATCGCCAAGAAAGAGGCGATCCAAATCGGTAACGATGAGATCGAAGAGGGCCTCAAGGAACTAGCCGAACAGACGGGGAAGAACGTTGCCAAGCTGCGCGTCGAATATCGCGACCAGAAAAAGCGCGAGATGCTCATTGGCATGCTTCTCGAGAACAAGGTGCTGGACATCATCGAGGCCAAGGCCAAGATAGAAGACGAATAGAGAGCACGAGCCGCAAACTTACCGGCGGCAGCCCGTTCGTGCGAGACTTGAGGTTCCGAGGAGGAAATGAATGGCCAAGCGACCTGAAACCCGCGCGGACGCGCTGCACGTGCTCGAGAGCCTGAGCGAGCCCGCGCGTGCGAACATCATCTACCCGCACGTGGTGGAGACTACGCACCGCGGCGAGCGCACCTGGGACATTTTCAGCCGCCTTTTGAAAGACCGCATCGTGTTCCTCGGGAGTGCGGTTGATGACGACGTCGCGAACATCATCATCGCGCAATTTCTCTTTCTCGAAAGCGAAGATCCCGAGAAAGACATCCAGCTTTACGTGAACTCTCCCGGGGGTGTGGTCACCGCTGGTCTCGCCATCTACGACACGATGCAGTACGTGCGCTCCACCGTAAGCACGATCTGCATCGGTCAAGCTGCGAGCATGGGGGCACTCTTGCTCGGTGCCGGTCAGAAAGGCCGCCGTTATGCGCTACCGAACTCGCGCATCATGATTCATCAGCCGCTCGGCGGCGCGAGGGGTCAGGCAACCGACATCGAAATCCAGGCTCGCGAGATCCGCCACATGAAAGACGTGATCACCGAGATTCTGGTGAAGTCCACCGGTAAGTCTCGCGACGACATCGCGAAGGACATCGAGCGCGATTTCTACATGGGCGCCGCGCAAGCGAAAGAATACGGGCTCATCGACGAAATCTTCGATCCCAAGAAGAAGGGATGAAGCGAGGTCGAGCGGCTCACAGTGCGTTAGGCACAAGAAGCGTTCTCGACTTGGGCCGCTGGCCGAGCGGTTTTGCAATTTCCGCCGCGTTCGGAGGGTTACCCCGACGGTGGAGGTGGCCGCTTACATCAAATGCGCGCCTTCGGGACCGCCTGGACCTGCCTATGAGGCTGGGCTTGCCCTGAAGGGGCTATCGGCTTACATTTTTCTGAAATTTTGAGTCAGGCTTCGGCAGGCCGACGGAACCCCAAAGAGGGCAAGCGTGGAGAGACGGCGCGACGAATCAAACGGCAACTTGTGCTGCTCCTTCTGCGGGAAATCGCAGAAGGAAGTCAAAAAGCTAATTGCCGGGCCTACGGTTTACATCTGCGATGAGTGCATCGCGCTCTGCAATGACATCATCGCGGAGGAAGTAGAGAAGGACGAGCCGGCGACGGGTTCTGACCCGATGCCGAAGCCTTCTGAGATCAAGGCGATCCTCGATGACTACGTCGTGGGACAAGACCGCGCGAAGAAGATCCTCTCCGTCGCGGTTTACAACCACTACAAGCGCATCGACACCAAGGTCACGACCGAGGACGTAGAGCTCGGCAAGAGCAACATCTTGCTGCTCGGTCCGACCGGTAGCGGCAAGACTCTGCTCGCGCAGACGCTCGCGAAGATCTTGAAGGTGCCGTTCGCCATCGCTGACGCGACCACGCTGACTGAAGCGGGCTACGTCGGTGAAGACGTCGAGAACATCATCGTTCAGCTCTTGCAGAACGCCGATCACGACGTCGAGCGCGCACAGCGCGGCATCGTCTACATCGACGAGATCGACAAGATCAGTCGCAAGAGTGACAACCCGTCCATCACGCGTGACGTCTCGGGTGAAGGCGTGCAGCAAGCGCTGCTCAAGATCATCGAAGGCACCATCGCCAACGTTCCGCCCAAGGGTGGTCGCAAGCACCCCCAGCAGGATTTCTTGCAGGTCGATACCAGCAACATCCTGTTCATCTGCGGCGGCGCGTTCGTCGGCCTCGATCAGATCATTCAGCGTCGCTTGGGGCAGTCGCGGTTGGGCTTCGGCGCTGACGTGAAAAGCAAGAGCGAGATGAAGCTCGGCGAGCTGCTCTCCAACGTGCAGCCGGAAGACTTGCTCAAGTTCGGTTTGATTCCGGAGTTCATCGGCCGCTTGCCGGTGATCGCGACGTTGCACGAGCTCAACGAGGACGCGCTGATCGACATCTTGACCAAGCCGAAGAACAGCTTGGTGAAGCAGTTTCAGAAGCTGCTCGAGATGGACGGCGTGAAGCTCAAGTTCACCAAGGGCGCGCTGCAAGCCATCGCTCGTAAGGCGCTCGCGCGTGAGAGCGGTGCACGCGGCCTGCGCGCCATCCTCGAAGAGGCGATGCTCGACATCATGTACGACGTGCCATCGAAGCAAGGCATCAAAGAGGTCGTCGTCAACGAGGAAGCCATCGCCAGCGGCGAAAACCCCCTCATCGTTTACCACAAGGAAGCTGGCGTCGGCTGAGCCGTGCCGGCCGACCGACGCATGTTCTTCAAAAACGATCCGAGCGATAAGTCGGGTGTGACGCGGCGGCCGCTTCCAGCGCTGCCCCTGCGCGACATCATCGTGTTCCCGCACATGGTGTCGCAGCTGTTCGTTGGCCGCGAGAAGAGCATCGCGGCGCTCGACGAGGCCATGGCGCAGGGCAAGGAGATCTTCCTTGCCGCGCAGAAGAGCGCGAAAACCAACGACCCGGGTCCGGAGGACATTTACGCGGTCGGCACCATTGGCGTCATCGTGCAGCTCCTGCGGCTCGCCGACGGCACCGTGAAGGTGCTGGTCGAAGGGCAGCGGCGCGGCCGCATCCGCCGCTTCGTCGACACAGACGGCTTCTTCCGCGTCGAGGTCGAAGAGATCTCGGAGCTCGCACAAGCCGACGTAGAAGTCGAAGCGCTGATTCGCAGCGTGCAGAGCACGTTCGAAGTCTACGTAAAGCTGAACAAGAAGGTTCAGCCGGAAGTCTTGATGAGCGTGCAGAGCATCGATGATGCCTCACGTCTCAGCGACACCATCGCCGCCAATCTCCCCACCATCAAGCTCGCTGATCGTCAGGGCTTGCTCGAAATGGAGGAGGCCAAGAAGCGCCTCGAACGCCTGTACGAGCTCATGCAGGCGGAGATCGAGATTCTCCAGGTAGAAAAGAAGATCCGCTCCCGCGTCAAGAAGCAGATGGAGAAGACGCAGAAGGAGTACTACCTGAACGAGCAAATGCAGGCCATCCAGAAGGAGTTGGGTGGCGGCGAGCGCGACGAGTTCAAGAGCGAGATTCAGGAGATCGAGGAGAAGCTCAAGAGTAAGAAGCTCAGCGAGGAAGCTTCTCAGAAGGTCAAGAAGGAGCTGAAGAAGCTCAAGTTGATGCACCCCACCAGCGCGGAAGCGACCGTGGTGCGCAACTACATCGATTGGATTTTGAGCCTGCCCTGGGGTGAGAAGAGCGAAGAGCGCTTCGACATCTCCGAGGCGGAGAAGATCCTCGATGAGGATCATTACGGCCTGAAGAAGTGCAAGGAGCGCATCGTCGAGTACCTGGCGGTGCAAGCGCTCACCAAGCAGCTGAAGGGCCCGATTTTGTGCTTCGTTGGTCCGCCCGGCGTCGGCAAAACCAGCATCGCGAAGAGCATCGCGCGGGCGACGGGGCGCAAGTTCGTGCGCCTGTCACTCGGTGGCGTGCGCGACGAGGCGGAGATTCGTGGCCACCGCCGCACCTACATCGGCGCGCTGCCCGGCAAGATCATCCAGAACCTGAAGAAGGTTGGCTCCAACAATCCGCTCTTCTTGCTCGACGAGATCGACAAGATGAGCACCGATTTCCGCGGCGATCCGGCGGCGGCGCTGCTCGAGGTGCTCGACCCGGAGCAGAACAGCAGCTTCAACGATCACTACCTCGACCTCGATTACGATCTCTCGGACGTGATGTTCATCACCACGGCCAACACCTTGGGCGGCATCCCGTTGCCACTCCAGGACCGCATGGAGATCATCCAGCTTACGAGCTACACCGAGTTCGAGAAGCTGAACATCGCAGAGAAGTACTTGGTTCCGCGCCAGAAAAAGGAGTGCGGCCTCGAGGACGTGGAGCTCGACATCAACGAGAACGCGATCCGCACCATCATTCACCACTACACGCGTGAAGCCGGCGTGCGTTCACTCGAGCGCGAAGTCGCCAGCGTGTGCCGCAAAGCAGCGCTCCGCGTGGTGAAAGAAGGCAAAGAGCAACGCATCGAGATCCGCGGTGCGGACATCCCCAAGTTCCTCGGCGTGCCGAAGTTCCGCCTCGGTAAGAAGGACGAGACGGATCTGGTTGGCCTCACTCACGGCCTCAGCGTCTCCGATCACGGGGGCGACATCCTCGACTGCGAAGTCAGCGTCGTCGCTGGTAAGGGCAAGCTGGTCATCACCGGCTTGCTCGAGAAGGGCATGGAAGAGAGCGCCCAGGCCGCGATGAGCTACATCCGCTCGCGCGCCGGCGTGCTGCGCCTCGAGCCGGAGTTCTATCAAAAGATCGACGTGCACGTGCACTTCCCAGATTTCGTGCGCAAAGACGGCCCGAGCGCAGGTGTCACGATGGCGACCAGCATCGCAAGCGCGCTCACGCGCGTGCCGGTGCGCTCCGAAATCGCGATGACCGGCGAGATCACCCTGCGCGGCCGCGTGATGCCGATCGGCGGCTTGAAAGAAAAGCTGCTCGCGGCGCACCGCAACCAGATCACCACGGTGCTGATCCCGCGCGAAAACCGCAAAGATCTGAAGGAGATCCCGCGGCGCGTGCTGCGAGCACTCCGTCTCGTGCTGGTCGATCACATGGACGACGTGCTGCGCGAGGCGCTGCGCTTCGAAGATGCCGACGAGCTCTTCGGTCCGCGCCGTGGCCTCATCGAGTATCGCAACGGCGAGCTCGTGCAGGACGAAGCGGCTCGTCCTTCGCGCCCGCCCCCCGAGTCCCCCGAAGAGCAGCCGGGTCTATCCTGAAGTGAGCCCCAGTTTCCTTCGTAAATCGCGAAGGAAGGGCAACACTGAGAGCTGTCGTTTAAACGAAGCTCAGGGAGGCGTGTGCTCATGCGAAGCAAGTTGCCGCTGGTGGTGGGTCTGAAAGAGTCCTGCCCGATGCGTTGGGAAGACATGCAGGCGGGCGACGGCCAGCGCTTCTGCCACGTTTGCCAGAAGCATGTCGTCGATCTCTCGGCACTTTCGGTAGACGAAGCTCGCGAGCAGCTGACACGCGGAGGCTGCGTCAACTTCCAGTTCCGCCCAGATGGAAGCATCGTCACGCGGGATGAACTAGTGCGTCGGCCCGGCGCGGCACGCGTTGTGATGGCGGCGGCGCTGGTTGCGCTGACTGGTTGCGGCGGTGGTCGCGCCGAGGACGCAGACTATCCGCGTTTGGGCGGTGCGATCCTGGAGGAGGATGAGCCAGGTTGGGGCGAAGGCGGCGCGGGCGCGGCGGGAGCTCCCGCGTCGGCAAACGTGGTGTCCACGCGCAAGGCCTCGTGTGAGCGCTAGGCGCCGACGAGCACGCGCCGTACGTCCTGAATGTGCTTTTGTGCGGAGAGCTCGTGCTGGAAGGCGCCCAGCACCGTGCGGTCGCGATCGATCACGTAGGTAACGCGTTTGGTGAAGCCGAGCCAGCGATCGGCGTCGTAGGCCCGGGTGATACGTCGCTCGGGATCGGCTATCAGTCGAAAGTCGAGCTGATGCTCGGCGGCGAAGGCAGCATGGCTTTCACGCGTGTCGGTGCTGACTCCTACGATGTTCGCATTGAGCTGTGAGAACTCGCGTTTCGCGTCGCGGAACAAGCACGCTTGCGCCGTGCACACGCGCGTGAAGTCACGCGGGTAAAAATACAGCACGAGGCGCCCCTGCTCGAGCAGATCCTTCAACGTCACTCGCGTTCCCTGTTGATCGACGCCTTCGAAATCGGGCGCGCGTGAACCCGGAGTGATACGTGTGAGGCGCGAAAAGGGAATCACGCGAAGGTTTCGCCGTTGAAGCCGAACAGATGTGGCTCGATATTGGCGAACTCGATGTAGATGCGGTTCTTCTCCACGCTGAGCGCTTCGGAAAGCAAGTTGCACAAGACGCCGCTGAGGCGCCCCGTGGTATCCGCAGAGAGCGCTCCGATGTTTTTCACTTCGGCGTAGCAAGCGGGCAGCGTACTACCGGCGAACGTCATGTTGAGCGCCGGTGAGAGGCACGTCATCACGTAGGACTCAGGCTTCTTGAGCTCCGTCGCCAGCGTCTCCGATAGCTTCAAGAGCAGCGCATCGGCGCGATCCGCTTCGAGCGGCGGCGCCGACGTGAACACGTTGATGAGTGGCATGCGCGAAACGTAACCCGAGTGGCCTCGATCGGACAGCTAAACGACGGGCAGTGAGCGCCCGCGCAGCACCTCGTTGTGCGAACCTTGCCGATAGCCCGCGAGATCGAGCGTTACGTAGCCGAAGCCGTGGCGTTTGCCCGCTTCGATGGCGGCTTCGCGAATGCCCGGCTCGAGCAGCCGTGTCAGCTCTTCTACGGGCAGCTCGATGCGCGCGATGCGTTCGTGCCAGCGCACGCGCACCTGACGAAAGCCGAGCGCCTTGAGCTCCGCTTCGAACCCACCAATCTGCGCAAGTCGCTGCGGCGTGACTTCGCTTCCGTATGGGATTCGGCTCGAAAGGCAAGCTGCGGCAGGCTTGTCCCATTCAGGCAAACCCAAGAGCCGTGCCACCGCGCGAACATCCGCTTTGTCGAAGCCTGCCTCGACGAGCGGGCTCTTTACACCTGCTTGCCGCGCTGCCTCGAGACCGGGTCGATAATCACCGAGGTCATCGGTGTTGGTTCCATTCACGATCGCGCTGAGCTGCCATGCTTCTGCGCGCTCGCGCGCGATATCGTAGAGCTCGCTCTTGCAGTGAAAGCAGCGATCGGGACCATTTTGCGCGTAGCCGGGTCGTAAAATTTCGTTCGACTCGACGAAGCGATGCTCGGCGCCAAGCTCCTTCGCAATGCGTGCCGCGTCTTCACGTTCGGAGGCGGGCAAGCTCGGGCTCACGGCAGTCATGCCGATGGCGCGCTGACCGAGCTCTCGCGACGCCACCGCGAGAACCAGCGCGCTGTCGATGCCACCCGAGTAGCAGACGAGCACCGAGCCCAAATCGCGAATCAGGGCGGAGAGGCGGGTGAGTTTTGCGCTGGGGTCGGTTTGCACAGCAGTGATGGAGGTAGCACTTGCGCGGGTTCCACCTGGAGCAGAGTGGCGCTTGGTTCGCGAAATTTTGATGGGGCTCAAAGTCTAGCGCGGCACGGAGCTCAGCTCGGACATTGTTTGTCTGGCTCCGACTTGCATTTGGGGTAACTGATAGTATGTTCAGTACTGCGAACGGCGGCTGCTGTTCTCTCGCAAATTAAGCCGTCTTTCACCACCTGCAAGGAGTCGAGCCTTGGCCTTACCAGCTCATTTGACGGAGCGATTCTCCCCGGCGCTATCCCGAGCATTGCGTCTCGGCAGTTCGGCCACGGCCAGCCCTGCAAGCTCCGAAGGCGTGGCGTTCGGCATTCCTGATCTCGATGCGGTGCTGCCTGACGCAGGGTTCTTGCGCGGCGGCGTGGTGGAGCTTGCGGTGGGCGAAGGCGTGCCAGCCACATCACTTGCTCTTTCTGCGTGTGCGGCGCTGCAACGTTCACATCAAAGTCAGGGTCGCACGCTTCCGTGGTGCGCGTTCGTCGATCCGAGCAGCACCTTGTACGCGCCCGGCGTCGTCGAAAGTGGTGTGAGGCCGGAGCGCTTGCTGGTCGTTCGGCCTCCACTCGAAGCGTTGTCGCGCACCTTGCTCAAGCTCGCGAAGTCGCCGGCTTTCGAGCTCATCGTGGTCGATACCATCGGCGTACCCGGCGCTACCGTTCGCTTAGCTCTCGATCAATGGCCGCGCGTCATTCGTCGGCTTTCGCTCGAAGTACAGGGAAGCGATCGCAGCATCGTGCTCGTTACTGATCGCACTTTGCCGCGAGCTTTGCCGTTACCTGTGGCGCAACGCATCGATGTGACGCGCCCGGCGCGCGACCGTTTGATGGTACAGGTCAGTAAAGATCGGCGCGGGCAAATCACGGCGCTGCGTCCGGTCGTTTGGTCACGTCCACGGTTGAGCTCCATCTCTCGAACTGAAGAGGTGCGTCATGCCTCGGCCAGCTGAACCAGCGCTTTTGCAGCGCACGGCAGCGCTCGCCGCCGTAGCTTCGCCGAGTCCGTCCACGCCAGTGCTCGCGGGCTCGCTGCTGGCAACGGCAATGTCTCCGCTGCGTCGCGCCGCGCTCGAAGCAGCACCTGCGGATACTGCTGCTCCGCGCCGCGTTGTTGCACTGGTAATGCCTGCGTTGCTGTGTGAGCTCGCAGCAACGCCAGCCTTTGCATCCGCTGGGGACGACGTAAAGCCGCTGCCCGTGCGTTCGCCGAGTCGTCGGCAATTGCCGCTCGGCGTAGTACTTGGCGATTCTCCGACGCCAGGCGGTGCGAGCTCGAGCTCGGAAAACGAAGAAATTCCGGCCACGGCCGTGCTCAGCGCCGTGAACGAAGCTGCAAGTCGTTACGGTGTGCGCGTCGGGCAATCTTTGGCCGAAGCCAAGGCACTGCTCACGCGCTTGGTCGTGCGGCGTGTGCCGCGCTCTGCGATCGAGCAAGGTCTCGCGCGGATCGCCGAGGTAGCGCTGGCTTTCGGGGCCATCGTGGCAGTGGCCGCCCCCGATACGGTTTGGGTCGACATCACCGGTGCCGCTCATTTGTTCGGGGGTGAAGCGACGCTCTTGGCCGAGCTCGTGGGTCGCGTGCGCGAAACGGGGCATCGTGTGCGAGCAGCGGTCGCTACGGGGCCACGTTTGGCTCAGGCTTTCGCGCGCTCGGGTGAGATTGGATCGGAGGGTTACCTCATCATTTCGCCGACACACATCGAGCGGGAGTTTGCGCGTTTGCCGATTCGCGCGCTCGATTTGGCGAGCTCCGTCGAAAGTTGGCTGGTGCGACTTGGTGTGCTCACCGTCGGTGCCTTGAAAGAATTGCCGCAGTCGTCGTTGTCCGCGCGGCTCGATGAAGACGCGTCGCGCGTGCTCGATTTGATGGCAGGGCGGGATGCGACGCCGCTCGTTCCGTACGTTCCAGCGCGCACCTTGAGTGAAGAGTCGAGCTGGGACGAAGGGGTCGACGGAAGTACCCCGCTGTTATTCGTGTTGCGCGGCCTCTCCACGCGTGTTGGGGCTCGCTTGGCTGGGAGGGGTGAGGCCGCGCGCAATTTGGTCCTCGAAATAGCGGCTGAACGCAGCATCGCGCGCTTTCGTGGCGTGCCGCCGTTTACTCGCATCGAGTTTTCGTTGCCGAAGCCACTTTGGAAGAGCAGCGAAATCTATCGCATCGTCGCTTCCAAGCTGGAGCGGTTGGAGCTGCCTGCGCCGTCGATCGGTTTACGTCTCGAGGTGCCTGAGCTGGTTGAAGCCATGCCGCGCCAGCTCGAGCTCGGGTTTTGGGGTGGCAGCGCATCGCAGGCGCTCGACGAGCTGCCCATCGTCTTGGCAGAGCTCGGCGCCGACATCGGTGAAAAGCGGATTGGCGTGTTGCAAGTCATGGACTCGCATCGTCCCGAGCTAGGTTCCACGCTGGTTCCGGCGTTGCCGCAAAACGCTTCGGGCAAGTCGCGCGCGAAAAAGCAGCGCAAAGCCGAAGCCGTGCAAGTGACGGCGCCTGAAGGGGGCTCTCAGCTGGTGCATCGGTTGACGCGGCTTTTGCCCGAGCCGTTGCCATTCGAAGCCGCGTTGCGCGTTGGTGCCACGGTCGTGCTCGATCGGCGACTTTACACGATAGAAGGCTTGCGCTTCGAGCAACGTTTGGAAGCAGTGGAGTGGTGGCTCAACGCCGTGAATCGCGACTACGTTCGGGTCGAGCTGCGAGGCGAAGCCGGCGTGATTGAGGGGCTCGTCTTCGTCGATCGCAATACCGGCAAGCGCTATTTCCAAGGTGTTGCCGATTGAGACAGTTGGACTATTACCGGCAGCAAGGGGTGCCGCGGTGACAGCGCGGAAAGCGTGAACACAACTGGCGGCGTGGGCGGCTTGTGCAAACATCGAGGGGAATGCGTCCGACGGTTTTGCTCTTCGACATCGATGGAACTCTGGTCACAACGGGTGGCGCTGGTAGGCGTGCCATGCAGCGCGGGTTCGCGTCATTGCATGGGCATCCCGAGGCTTTGGCTTTCCCGCTGGATGGTTTGACGGATCGTTTGATTGTGCGCCGTGGGTTGACGAGCGTCGGCGTCGAAGCAAGCGAAGATGCCATCGACGCGGTTTTGGCTCGATACGTCGAGTTTTTGCAGGAGGAAATCGAGGGTGTGCCCGAAGAGCGGTATCGGGTTCACGCGGGCATGCGCGAAGCCGTGCGCGCCGGGCGTGAGCAGGGCATGGCAGTGGGGCTTGGCACCGGCAATGTGCGCGAAGGCGCGCGCTTGAAGTTGGGGCGCGTCGGGCTCTTCGATCATTTTCGTTTCGGAGGCTACGGCTGCGACGCCGAAGATCGCGCCGAGGTGATTCGGATTGGCGCTGACCGCGGTGCGAACGAGCTTGGGTTGCCGCGCGCGGAGTGCCGCGTGGTCGTGATCGGCGACACGCCGAAGGATGTCGCGGCGGCACAAGCGATCGGTGCCGAGTGCGTTGGCGTCGCGACGGGCAGCTACAGCGTCGAAGCGTTGCTGGCGTGCGGCGCAACCGCGGCATTTGCGGATCTCACTGCGAACGGCGCGCTGTCGGTCGTGCTGGAAGGCTGAAGGTTCAACGTCGTCGCGTACGTTTGCGTTGCGGCTAGCGGGCTGAGCGCTGAGCGCTGAGCGCTGAGAAGAGTCGCACGCGCGAGCGCTGGGCTTAGCGGCAGGAGGGCTGCGGCGCGCTGCGGCTAGAGGGCTGCGGCGCGCTGCGGCTAGAGGGCTGCGGCGCCCTGCGGCTGGAGGGCTGACCGGCACTCGGAAATCTTCGAAATCCCTGAGATAAGCAGGGAAATGTGGATACTGTACTTTTGTTCAGGTAGATTGAACGACCCATGTTTGCCGAGCTCATGGCGCGGTCGTCGTTCTCGTTCTTGCGGGGCTCCTCTCATCCAGAGGAGTTGGTCTTGCAGAGTAAGGCGCTGGGCTTGTCCGCGCTGGCGATTACGGATTGGGACGGGCTGTACGGTGCGGCGCGAGCGTATGCGGCCGGCAAAGAGATCGGGCAGCGTGTGATCGTGGGGGCGGAGCTGGCGGTCGGGCTGGGGGCGCGCCCGCGCCAGTTGGCGCCAATGGGCGAGAGCGTACCGGCAATGCCGAGCTTGGTTTTGTTGGTGCAGAACCAGCAGGGCTATTCGAACCTGTGTCGCTTGCTGACTTTGGCGCACGACGGTTTGCCCAAGGGGCATAGCCGGCTCGAGCTCGGGTGGTTGAGTGAGCACGCCGATGGATTGTTTGCTTTGATCCCTGGGCCACGGCGTCCCGGCGATGCGAGTGAGGCGCCGGCCGAGCTTTTGCGTGCAGTGCGCGGTGCGTTCGGCGAGCGCTCAGCGCTCGGCATGTATCGCCACATGGACGGCTTCGATGTTGCGCGCGGTGAGCTGCTGAAGCGTTGGTCTGCTGTTTACGGCATCGAGCGCGTCGCCAGTGCGCGGCCCTTCTATCACGAGCCGTCGCGCAAGCCGCTCCTCGACGTGCTGCAGTGCATTCGCGAAAAGACCTCGCTGGATCGGCTCGGCACGGCGCTGGACCCGAACGCCGAAGCGCAGCTGCGCTCCGAGACGGACATGCTGAAGTTGTTCCGCGACGAGCCGGCGCTGGTCGAACGCAGCGGCGAAATTGCGGAAACGCTCCGGTTTTCGCTGGCCGAGCTCAAGTACAAGTTTCCCTGCGCGCTCGCACCGGGAGAGAGCGCCGATGGCAAGCTGCGCGCGTTGACGTACGTCGGGTTGGCCGAGCGTTATCCCGAAGGCGCTCCGCCGCACGTGCTCGCGCAGGTTGAAAAAGAGCTCGCGCTGATCGCCGAAATCGAAGTCGCTCCGTATTTTCTGAGCACCTGGGAAGTCGTGCAAATCGCGCGTGAGCGGCGGATTTTGTGTCAGGGCCGCGGCAGCGCCGCCAACAGCGCCGTGTGCTTCGCGTTGGGGATCACCGCCGTCGATCCAGCGCGTTCGAATCTCTTGTTCGAGCGCTTCTTGAGTGCCGAGCGCCGTGAGCCGCCCGACATCGACATCGACTTCGAGCACGAGCGGCGTGAAGAAGTAATTCAAGAGCTCTATCAGCGCTACGGTCGTGACCGAGCCGCGATGGTATCCGAGGTGATCTGTTACCGTGGTCGCAGCGCTCTGCGCGAGGTCGGCAAGGCATTCGGGCTTTCACTCGAGCAGGTAGATCGGCTCACGGCGTGCATCGGGCATTGGGACGAGCCGGCGCTTGCTGCCGCGCGTTTGCACGAGGCTGGTTTCGATCCAAAGGATTCGCGCATTCAACGCATACTAGAGCTTGCGCGCCAGCTCGCCGGTTTTCCCCGCCATTTGTCGATTCACGTGGGCGGCTTCGTTTTGTCGGCGGCCCCGCTTTACGACGTGGCACCCGTGGAACCCGCGCGCATGCCTGATCGCAGCGTGGTGCCTTGGGACAAGGACGATCTGGATGTGCTCGGCTTCTTCAAGGTGGATGTGCTCGCGCTCGGCATGCTCACTGCTGTCCGCAAGGCTCTGGCGATGATTCATGCTGGTGGTGGGCTGCGCTTGACAGAAGACGAAGCCTTCGATCCCATCGCGACGTTGGCGCGCGTTCCGGTGGAAGACAAAGCCGTGTACGAGCTCGTGAGCCGTGCAGATACAGTCGGTGTTTTTCAAATTGAAAGCCGGGCTCAAATGGCCATGCTTCCGCGGCTACGCCCGAAGTGCTTTTACGATCTCGTGATCGAAGTGGCCATCGTACGACCCGGGCCAATTCAGGGTGGCATGGTGCATCCCTATCTCAAGCGTCGAAACAACGAAGAACCGCGCAATTTGCCGCATCCAGATCTCGAAAAGATCCTGGATCGGACGCTTGGCGTGCCGCTCTTTCAAGAACAAGTGATGCAGATTGCGATCGTCGGTGCTGGTTATTCTGGGGGCGAAGCCGACCAGCTGCGGCGCGATATGGCCGCGTGGAAACGCAACGGAAAGCTTTTGCGTCACCGCGAACGTTTGCTGGAGGGCTTCCAGAAAAAGGGGATTTCTCGCGAATTCGGCGAAGCCTTGTTCGAACAAATCAAGGGTTTTGGTGATTACGGTTTTCCGGAGTCGCACGCGGCGTCATTCGCGCTCTTGGTGTACACCTCGTCTTGGCTCAAAGCTTACTACCCAGCGCACTTCGCGTGCGCGTTGCTCAACGCACAGCCGATGGGCTTCTACTCACCGGCTACGATTTTGGCCGACGCCCGTCGCCACGGCGTGGAGGTGCGGGATGTGGATGTCACTTCGAGTAATTGGGATTCATTGCTCGAGCCGGCTGGCGAACGCTCTGGAGTTGCCAGTTTGGCGCCGGGTGCACGCCGTGCCGTACGCATTGGCATGCGGCTCGTAAAAGGATTCAGTGAAGCAGCCGCAAAGCGCATCGAAGCTGCGCGCAACGAATGGCGCTTCAGTGGCATCGACGACGTGGCGCGCCGAGCCGAGCTGCGTCGCGACGAGCTCGAAGCTTTGGCCGAAGCTGGTGCATTCGAGTCGCTGACCCCCGGTCGACGCCAAGCTTTGTGGCAAAGCCGAGCGCCGCGCCTCAAAGGTCTCTTCTCCGAAGCATCCTGGAAAGAGCCGAGCGCGCGTTTGCCGTCGCTGCGCCCCGAAGAAACCCTGCTCTTCGACTATCGACGCAAAGGGCTGTCCGCTGAAGATCACCCCATGATTCATTTGCGTCCGCGCTTGAAACATCGCGGCATCTTGAGCGCAGCGGAGCTTTTGCAAACCACGCGGCGTCGCGGCGTGAGCGTCGCCGGAGTCGTGATTTGCCGTCAACAACCGGCCACTGCCAGCGGCGTCGTCTTCGTCACGCTCGAGGACGAAACCGGCTTCTGCAATCTCGTGTTGTGGCGACGTGTATTCGATGAGTTTCGCCTAGTCGCCACTCAATCTGCGATTTTGCTGGCCGAAGGCGACGTCGAACGTCAAGCCCCCGGCACTGAAGGAGAAGGCGGCGGAGCCGTGGTGCATCTCATCGCGCGCCATCTCGAACGCCTCGATGTTCCTGGGCGCGACATCCAAAAACTCTCCCGTGACTTTCACTGAGGCGCTCCGCTGCTCCCTTCGGCACCGACGCAGGGGACGATGTCGAATTCACGCAATTCGTGCAGCACCTGACCGACATGGGTGGCATGCAAAAATTCCTATTTCGTTCCTCTCTCGTTACGCTCGTTTGGTTGCTCGCTTGCTCTGGAGTTCAAACCGAGCTTCCCGAAGGCTACGAAAACGCTTTCGGCGGAGCAAAGATGTCTCCGCTCTCGCGTGGCGGCGCCGCGGGTGCGCACTCTGGTGCCGGCAACAACTGCACTAGCTGCACACGCGGAGGCGCATCTGGCCAAGGTGGGCGTACCACTCAGGTTGCCACTGGCGGCCAAAGTGGCGCTGCGAACGGCGCTGGTGGAGCATCACAGAACGGCGACACAGCTTCTGCAACGGGCGGAAAAACATCGAGCAACGGCGGGAGGAGCGCCGGCGGCCAGTCAAGCAATGGCGGCAAAAACGCCGGCGGCCAATCGAGCAATGGCGGCAAAAACGCTGGCGGTCACGGCGGTTTAGCGTTGGGCGGAGTGGGAGCAGAGAGTGGTGGCAGCGCGGCAGGCGGTCGATTCACGTCGGGTGGCGCGTCCAACGCCGGCGCTGGGAGCTTCGGCGGAGCGGGAGGCTTCGGCGGAGCGGAATCGGGCGGCGGAGGTGAGGGTGGGGGTGCACCACGACCATCACCGTTCTTCAGCGAGTACGTGGAGGGCAGCGCCAGCTACAAGGCGCTCGAAGTTGCAGCCAGCGCACCACGCGAACTCTCCGGCTGCCAAATCGAAGTGTATGCGAACGGCTCCAGCAAGCGTTCTCGCATCATCGAGCTCAACGGCGTCGTAGAGCGTGAGCACCCGCTGGTGGTGTGCACGCCAGAGCTCGCTTCGCTGATCGCCAGCTGTGAACTGGTGGAAAGCCTGTCGTTCACGGGGAACGATGCGGTCGTGTTGGTATGCGACGGCGCCAGCGCCGACGCGTTCGGCAGAATTTCAGAAGATCCCGGCGCGACCGGTTGGGGCACCGCGCCGTTGCGAACCGCAGACATCACTTTGCGGCGGGCGTGTGCGCTGAACGAAGGAGATCACGACGCAACCGATGACTTCGATCCGGCGACCGAATGGATCTCCGCTGGCCTCGATGCGTTCGACGATCTCGGCGTCCATTGCGCTGCGCCATAGGCGCGCGGCTCAAGGCGACGCCAGCCACTGCTTCGTCGGCGGCGGGCGACTCGGTAGCGGCGCGGCTCAGGCGACGCCAGCCACTGCTTCGTCGGCGGCGGGCGGCGTGGTCGATGCTTCGCGGGGGCCGCTGCGAGCCATGATGGAGTCGCTGCGTACCGAGGCGTGTTCGTTGACCTTGACGCTGACGATGCGCGAAACGCCGGGCTCGCCCATGGTCACGCCGTAGAGCACGTCGACGCTCTGCATGGTCTTCTTGATGTGGGTGATCAAGATGAACTGCGAATGCGAGGTCATGGCGCGCACCATTTCGTTGTAACGGGCCACGTTGGCCTCATCGAGTGGCGCGTCGACCTCGTCCAGGATGCAGAACGGCGAGGGGCGATGCTGGAAGATCGAGAAGATCAGCGAAACGGCGGTGAGCGCCTTCTCACCACCGCTCATCAGCTCGATGGTGCCGATCTTCTTGCCAGGCGGCTGCGCGATGATTTCGACGCCGCTGCCCAGTAGATCTTCGGGGTTCGTGAGCTGAAGTTCGGCACGGCCGCCCCGGAACATCTTCGAGAAGGTCTTTTTGAACAGCGTGTTGACCTCGTCGAACGTCTCGCGGAAGCGCTTGCGCGATTCGCGGTTCATGTGGCGAATTGCGTTGTCGAGCTCTTCGAGCGCCTTCTCGATATCGACCTTCTGGTCGTTGAGCTCTTTGAAGCGGCGCTCAGCGTCTTCGTGCTCGGCCTTGGCATCGAGGTTCACCGGGCCCATGCGATCGATGAGCTGGCTGAGCTCGTCGATGCGGCGGCGATGCTCGGCGTCGGGAGCCGGGCGCGCATGGTAGTCGCCGACCACGCGGGCGAGATCGAGGCCGCGGAAGCGCTCGCGAATACCGGTGAGCAAGTGCTCGCGCTCCAGCTCGATGCGCTGCACCGCCATTTCGTGTTTGCGTGCGGCTTCGTCGAACGCAGCCAACTCATCGCGCTGCTTCCTGAGCTCGCCTTCCTGCGCGTTCAGCGCGGCGCGTACGCTTTCGAGGCGCTCGCGCGCGCCGTCGAGTGCGACGTGCGCCAGGCGGGCACGCTCGGTAGCGCCGATGCGAGCCTCGCGCGCCAGCATGATGCGAGCCGCGGTTTCGCCGTAGGCGCTGGCTGCCTCTTCGAGTTCGAGGTTCAACCGCTGCACGCGTGTGTCGATCTCGGCGAGGCCAGCTTCCACGCGTTCGCGACCGGAGCGCGCTGCGCCGAGTTGCTCCTTGACCTGAGCGAGCCGCACGCGGCGCTCGGTGACGAGCGAAGCTTGCGCCGCCACGCGCTCGCGCCACGCTGCGGCGTTGTCCTCCGCGCGCGCCAAGGCGTGCTGCACGTGCTCGAGCTCTCCGCGGATGCTGTCGAGTTGCGTGCGCGATTCGGTTTCGACCGTCTCGGCCTCTTGCAGGGTGCGGGCAAGCTCCGCGAGCTCGTTGGCAATCGCGGCCAGTCGCTTGTCCACGCGCGCAATTTCAGCCTGCGTGCGCGCCAAATCCTTCTCGGCCGTGACGTGCGCCAGCTCGCCCTGATGCGCTTCCTGGCGTGCGCGATCGAGCGCCGTGGACACCTCGCTCACGCGCGCTCGCAGCGCATTGTGATCAGCGACCAGGCGCGCCGACTCGGCTTCGAGCCGAGTGAGCTCTTCGGTGAGCTCAGTCATCTCGCGCTTCTGCTCGATCATGCCTGACGCGATGTCGTCGCCGCTGCCGCCACTGACGATGCCGTCCGGTCGCGCGACGGTTCCGTCCAACGCGACCGCCGTCACGCCAGAACTCTGCGCCACGCTGGCGGCGTCTTCTGGCGTTTGCACCAGCAGCGCATTGCCAAACAACGAACGCACCAGCGCCTCGTCGGTGGTCGCGTAGCTGACGCGATCGGCGAGTCGCCCCAAAACGCGCTCGTCCTGCACCAACGGCGCGCCAGCCACATAGCCCGGGCAGGCTGGCACCACATCGGCGCGACCGCGCTCGTTTTCGGCGAGATCGGCGAGCAACGCGAGGCCCGCCTGCGAGTCGGCGACGACGACGGTTTGCAACCGGGTGCCCAGCAAACCAGCGACCGCCAGCGTAACGTCTTCCGGAACTTGGATGCGATCGGCGACGAGGCCAAGTACCCGTGAGTCGCCCTTCAGCGAGAGCAATGCGCGCGCGCCAGCGCCCACACCCTCGAGCCGGCGATGCAGATCTTCGAGCGCTCGCAAACGGTTGCGCCGCAGGCCAAGCTCGTTCTTGATCGCGTCGACGGCACGCTCGCTCTCGAGCTGACGCCCACGCAACGACTCCATTTCGACCCGCAGCGATTCGCGCTCGGCTTCGGTGAAGCGTTTGCCCTCGGCCAGCTCTGCGACGCTCGTTTCGAGAGCGCTCTGGCGGGCGAGCCCAGCGGCGCGTTCGCCCTCGAGCGACTCCTGCTCCTGGGCCAGACGATCACGCCGGGCGCGCGCATCCGCCACGCGCTGAATCACCCCATCAACACGCGCTTCGAGAGCTGCCGCTTGCGCGCTGAGGCCGCCCGACTGCTTGCGCAGCGCGAGCACTTCTTCGTTCGCGTGAGTCTCTTCCGCCTGCAAACCACTCAGCGCTTCGGTCTCTGCCAGCGCGTCGGCTTCGCGGGCGCGTTCGTCACTCGAGAGTTCGGTGACCCGCGCGAGTAAGGCTTCGAGTTCGGCGCTGAGCCCCGCGCGACGAGTGTGCAGCTCTTCGACCTCGTTTTGCCCGGTCTCCAGGCGCTGGCCGAGGTGAGTCAATCGGTCGCGTGCACGCTCGATTTCGGCATGCAGCGAACTAACCTCGTTGTCGGCTTCGAATGCACCCTGGGACGCAGCGTCCGCTTCGGCTTCGATGCCAGCAGCTTCCGCGCGCGACGTGTCGATCACGCTTTCGGCGCCGCGCAGCTGTTCACGCAAGCCGCTGGTGGCCGCTGCAGCTTCTTCGTAGGCGCTGCGCTCCACGCGATCGACCACAATCATTTCGAGCAGACGATGCGATGCGTCGTGCAGCACCAAATCGTCGAGCTCCCGGCGGTACTCGATGAAGCGCTCGGCCTTCGCAACCTGGCGCTTCAGTGAGGCGCGGTTGCGATCGATTTCGGCGACGATGTCGTTGATGCGCAGGAGGTTCTGACGTGTCAGCTCCATCTTGCGCTCCGCCATCTTGCGGCGCTGCTTGTACTTGGTGATGCCCGCGGCCTCCTCGATGAAAAGCCGACGATCTTCCGGGCGGGCGCTGACGATCTGCCCGATGCGGCCCTGCTCGACGATTGAATAAGCCTTGGTGCCGACGCCGGTGCCGAGGAAAAGCTCGGTGATATCGCGTAGGCGCACCTGAGTTTTGTTGACCAGGTACTCGCTGGTTCCGTCGCGGAATAGGCGACGTGTTACGGCAATTTCCGGGTAGTCCTTGTATTCGATGGGCAGGCTTGCGGCATAGTCGGGATTTGTGTTGTCGAAGGTGATGGTCACCTCCGCCATGCCGGCCTGATTGCGCGACTCCGAGCCGTTGAAGATCACGTCTTCCATGGCGCGGCCGCGCAGGTGCTTCGCGCTCTGCTCACCGAGACACCAACGAATCGCATCCACGATGTTCGACTTGCCGCAGCCGTTCGGTCCAACGATGCCGATGACGTCGTGGTCGAAGTGGATCACAGTCCTGTCCACGAAGGACTTGAAGCCTGCGATCTCGAGCTTCTTGATATGCATCTATAACTACCCCTGGAGCTCAGCGGTTATAGCAGCCAGCCCTCTCACGGCGGCCGGCCAATCGAGACCCCGAAAGGCGGGTGGCACGACATGTATCGTCACGTGCTGTCTCGCGAGAGCTCTTTCTACGCGCCTGAACGGATGCACACAAGCGCAAACGTACAGCTCGAAGGTGTTCTGGCCGATTTCGTGGGCAAAGGTCGGAGGGCTGGTGGGCCGGTCGTCTAAATCCGCCTCAAAATTGCCCCTCGCAGGCGACGCGTGCTGGATTCGCGGCATGCGCGACGCTGGCGGCGGAACCTTCCTAGTCCAGCAGAGTGGCCCAGTTGACAAAACATCAGCGGCGACTCACTAGCGTGACGGAGCACGAGGATTTTCGACGATGACCTATGAGTACCTGTGCACGGCCTGTGGACATGCTTGGGAGGCCGAGCAATCGATCAGCGAAGCCCCTTTGAAGACCTGCCCGAGCTGCCGTGCGGAAGCTGCCAAGCGTCAAGTGTCCGGCGGCGCCGGTTTCATTCTCAAAGGAGGCGGCTGGTACGCGGATCTGTACAGCTCGTCGAAGTCCGAAAAAAAAGCTGAAGGCGCTGACTCGAAGAAATCCTCTTCTTCGGACAGCGCGGCTGACGGTGCAAAGTCGGGAAGCGGCAGTTCGGGTAGCAGTGGCAGCTCGACCGGCAGCGGCGATTCTAGCTCGAGTTCTACTAGCAAAGCGACGCCAGCGGCAGCATCCTAAGGAGCATGGCAGACCGTCGGCGCGAGGTTCAGGAGATCCGAGAACGAATCGCGCGCCTGGACGCGGAGCTCACTGAGCGGCTCGATGCGCGTGCCAGGCTCTCGCACGAAATTCGCGCGCTGAGCGAAGCCGAGCCGGTGGCGGATGGTGGCGAAGCCGAATGGCTGCAGCGCATCGTCGCGAGCTCCACTGGCGACATGCCCGCCGAAAGCCTGCGCGCGGTGTTCCGCGAAATTCGCGCTGCCGGTCGCGCGATCGAGCAGCCGGCGCGCGTTGCGATCGTGGGGCCCGAAGGAGGCTTTTGCCATCAATCGGCGCTGGAAGCGTTTGGCGCCACCACGCAAACGGTCGAGTCCGCAAGCGCAGCCGAAGCGCTCTCGGAAGTGGTGCGTTCGCGCACCGCATTTGCGGTGATTCCGTTCGAGTCTTCGTCGGAAGGCTTTTCGCAGCCGTCGTTGATGGCCCTGGCGGAAACAGATTTGGTTTTGGTGGGGGAGCGCTATGCATTGGCGACGTACCACCTGATGTCGTTGGCGAGCGACAAGGCCCAAATCGAGAAGGTGTACATGACCGCCGCAGCTCACGCCGCGTGTCAGCGCTTTCTCGATAGCGAGCTGCCGCGCGCCAGCATCATCGACGTGCGCTCGCCCCGGGTCGCGGCGGAGCTCGCCAAGGAGGCACCCAGCGCTGCCGCCGTAGTTCCCGAGCGCGCCGGTCGCGCGGTGAGCCTCGAAGTCGTGCGGCCCAACGTGGGCGACGCGGCCGAGGCACGTAACCGCTACGGCATCGTAGGTCTGCGGCCCGCCCCGCGCAGTGGCCACGACATTTCGTGCCTGCTGTTCAGCACGGATGACCAGCCCGGCTCGCTCTACGACACGCTCCGCCATTTCGCCGAGCGCGGCATCAATCTGCGCAAGTTGCAGTCGCTGCCGGCACACCGCGACGGCTTCGAATACATCTTTTACGTCGAGATCAACGGTCATGCCTCGGATCGGGCCGTGGTCACCGCGATCGAAGCCATCAAGCGATCCGTCGGTTATTTCCGCCTACTCGGCTCTTTTCCCACGGCGAGTTGAGGCGCGCGCCGCGTTTGCGCGTCCGGGAAGCGTGGTACGCTGCGCCCCGGATGTTGCACACCGCGAAGCTCGAGTCCCGCCCCGATAGCCAACTTCCTGCCGCCTCCGAGGGCCGCCATGGGTTGGTGCTGCCCTCCGTCGAGACTCTGGCTCCGTACGAGGGGGGCAAGCCGCTCGATGAGCTCGCTCGAGAGTTTGGAGTAACGGACGCAGTCAAGCTGGCGTCCAACGAAAACCCACTGGGCCCGAGTCCGCGAGCGCTCGAGGCCGCCCGCGGCTTGCTCGATAGTGCGCACCTGTACCCGGACGGCGCCGCCTTCCGCTTACGCGAGCGCCTCGCGCAATTCCATGGCGTTGGCATGGACGAGATCATCGTCGGCAACGGTTCGAACGAGCTGCTCGACTTGTTCGTGAAGACGTTTGCGACGCGCGACCACCACATCGTGTTCGCGGAGCCGAGCTTCGTCGTTTATCGAATCTCTGCGCTCGCGTACGGCGTGCCGTTCACCGCTGTTCCGCTCAAGAATCTCACTCACGATTTGCCAGCGATGGCCGCGGCCGTGACGTCGCGCACACGACTTTTGTTCGTAGCGAACCCCAACAACCCAACCGGTACGCACGTTGGTCTAGCCGAGGTCGAGCGCCTGCTGCGCGAAGTTCCGGAAGACGTGATCGTGGTGATGGACGAGGCGTACATCGAGTACGCCGACGCCGCCGACTTCCCCAATTCGATGCGGTTGCGCAAGCTGCGCGAGCGCCTGCTGGTCGTGCGCACTTTCTCCAAGATTTACGGCCTCGCCGGTTTGCGCGTTGGCTACACGGTGGGGCCGCCCTCACTCATCAATTACCTGAATCGGGTGCGCGCGCCGTTCAACGTCAGCGCCATTGCTCAAGCCGCAGCGGTCGCAGCGCTGGGAGACACGGAGCACGTCGAAAAGAGCCGAGCGTTGAACACGCGGGAACGCGCGCGTGTTACGGAAGGCTTGGTTGCGTTGGGCCTCGAAGTTGCGCCCAGCCAGGCGAATTTCGTCCTGGTCGACGTGAAGCGGCCGGCGCGCGCCGTGTACGATGCGTTGCTCCGCAAAGGCGTGATTGTGCGTCCCTTCGCGACGTTGCCAACGCACCTTCGGGTCACCATCGGCACCGAGCCCGAAAATGACCGGTTGCTGAAGTCGCTCGCCGAGGCATTGCGGTGACGTTGCGCTTCGGATCGCTGTTTTGGTGTGGTGCGTTGGCAGCTTCGCTCGCGCTCTCTGGTTGCGCGAAGAAGCAGGATGTCATCGTCGAGAGCGGTGAGGGGAAAGCGCTGGGCGCCTCCGCGATCGACGCCGATCCCATCGCACTTTTGCCGGCCAACGCCGTGGGCGTGTACACGCTCGATGCACGCGCGCTGGCAGCATCGCCGTTCGGCGCACGGCTCGTCGCCATCGCCAAGGCGCGCTCGCCGTTGCCAGCTTCTGCTGGCTTCGATCCTGGGCGCGATCTCGAGCGGGTCTACGGCGGGCTCTACTCGATGCAGGGCGCCGACAGCGTCGGCATTGCCGTCGGCCAATTCAAACCGGACCAGATCGAGCAGGCCGCTCAAGCGCCGGGCGCCGTTGCTAACGGCGTTCCCCTCACGCGCAGCGAGTACGCGGGCCGCGTGATGTACACGTCGCGCGGCATGGGCTTCAGCGTGCTCACCGAGCGCACCTTGTTGCTCGGTGACGAAACCGGTTTGCGCCGTGCTCTCGATCGCGTTCAGGAAGGCCGTGTGAAGCGCCAGTTGCCGAACTGGATGATCACGACGCTCGAAAACAAGAGCGCGCCGTTGGCGTTCGGAGCCGATCTCACTTCGCAGCCGCTGCCGGCCGCCGCGCGTGAGCAGCTGGCCTTCGTGGACGGACTGCGCACCGTGGCGTTGCTGGGTAACTTTGCAGATCCCGGCTTGAACCTGGCTGGCACATTGACCTATGGCGAGGCAGACGCCGCCCATCGCGGCGCAGAAAATCTGAAGCAGCTGCATGGCCAACTCTCGTCGTACGCACCGTTGATGGCGTTGCTCGGCATTCCCCAGCCGGTCCGCAGCTTGAACGCGCAGGCTGAAGACAAGGAAGTGCGTTTCGTCGCGGGCGTCGATGGCGCGGCCGTGGCCGTGCTGTTGGAGAAGGCGGAGAGTTACCTGAGCAGTCTCGCGGCGCGCCCCGCGCCCACGGGAGGCACCTAGGAGGGCGAAATGGCGCGTTTGCTGGTTCGTCCTGCCAAGGAAGGTTTGCGCGGCAGCGTTCCGGTGCCGAGCGATCGCAGCATCACGCATCGCGCTCTGATCGTGGCCGCGCTGTCGAACGGTCCTTGTGAGCTGCACGGCTTCGGCTACGGAAACGACAACTTGAACACGCTGCGCGCGCTGGGCGCGCTGGGCGTGCGCTACGAAGACGACACGCGCGGCAGTGTGCGTGTGCGTGGGGTCGGGCTGGCGGGTTTACGCGCCCCGAGCGAACCCATCGATTGCGGGCACTCGGAAACGGCGCTGCGGCTCTTGTCGGGCGTACTTGCGGCGCAACCGTTCCCCTCGCGCATCACGGGCGTGCCGCGCTTGCAGCGCCGGGATGCTTCCGCGGTGATCGATCCACTGCGCAAGCGCGGAGCTCGCATCGAAGCCCGGCGTGAAGGCGATCGCCTGTACGCACCCATCGATTTTGCAGGTGTCGAGCCAGGGACGCGTCTCGCGCCGCTGCAGCATGCGCTGACCGGCGCGAACGATCACACCAAGGGAGCGCTGCTGCTCTCCGGGCTGTTCGCGTCCGGGCCGACCACATTGCACGAATCGGTCGTCGCTCGCGATCACACCGAGCGTTTGTTGGCCGCGCTCGCAATTCGCATCGAAACCATGGGCAGCGTGTTGCGCCTGCATCCGCCGGCCGATCCGTTGGCGATTCGCGGCTTCGTGTTCGAGCTGCCGGGAGACATTTCGGCCGCCAGCTTCTTGCTAGTCGCTGGCCAGCTCGTACCGGACAGCGTCGTCAGCACGCGCCGCACCGGGCTCAATCCGACGCGCAGCGCGATCCTGGACATCATCCGACTCTTTGGTGGACGCACTGGAATCAGTCCTTCGGGAGACAGCATGGGCGAGCCGTTTGGCGACGTGAGCTCGCGGGGCTCCGTGTTGCGTGCCACGCCGGTCAGCGGTGAGCTCGCTCAACGAGCCATCGACGAGATCCCCATTGCTTGTGCCTTGGCCGCACGAGCCCGCGGTGTCACCGAAATTGCGGACGTCTGTGTGTTGCGCACCGATGAGCCGGATCGCCTGCACGCCCTCGCAGAAGTACTGCGCGCGTTTGGCGTTGCTGTCGAAGAGCGGCCAGACGGGCTCGCCATCGAGGGTCGCGCCGACGAGCCACTGCGTGCGGCCAAGATTTCGACCGGGGGTGACCACCGCGTGGCCATGACCGCAGCGGTGCTCGCGCTGGTCGCCGATGGTGAAACCGTGATCGAACCTGCGGACTGCATCGCGGTGAGCTTTCCGCGCTTCGTCGGCACGCTGCGCGCGTTGGGGGCGGATCTCGAGGTGCAATCGTGAGTCAGCGTTTACGGCCCGTCGTTGCGATCGATGGGCCCGCCGGAGCAGGGAAGTCGACGGTCACACGCGTCGTCGCCGAGCGGCTGAACTACCTTTTGGTCGACACCGGGGCGATCTATCGCGCCGTAGCGCTCGCCGCCGAACGCGCTGGGCTCTCGTGGGACGACAGCGATGCAGTGGCAGCATTTGCGCAGGAGCTCGCCGCGCGCGAAGGCATTCGTCTCGAGCGTGCCGAAAACGGCGCACAGCGCGTGCTACTCGACGGCGGCGACGTCTCGGGTGCAATCCGCACGCTTGCGATCGGTCAAGGCGCCAGCAAAGTGAGCGCGATCCCCGGCGTGCGTCAGGCGCTGCTCGAGCTGCAACGCCGAGCGGGGCGCGACGGTGGTGTTGTGTTGGAGGGGCGTGACATCGGAACGGTGGTGTTCCCCGACGCCGAGGCCAAGTTCTTCCTCACCGCTAGCGTGCTGGTGCGAGCCAAGCGTCGTCACCAGGAGCTTGCCGAAAAAGGGCAGGCGCCGCCGCTCGAAGAAGTCATGAACGAGGTCATCGAGCGCGATCGGCGTGACAGCTCGCGACCCGTGGCGCCGCTCAAGCAAGCCGCCGACGCGGTGGTGGTGGATAGCTCCGAGCTCGGCATCGAAGAGGTGGCCGACAGCATCGTGCAGCACGTGAAGAGCGTCGAGCAGCGCTTGTCCGGTACAAGCGTTTGATGCGAACCGTGCGCCGCGTGGTTGCTCTGCTCGCGCTGGCATGCGGCTGCGCAGCGAAGCCCCCAGCGAGCCCCCCAGTCGCGCCTCCGCTGCTCGAGGAACCCGCGCTCGCTCTGCCGGCCGATTTGGATCTGGTTCTGCGTCTCGATCTGCGGCGCCTGCGAGCCGCTCTAGGCGTCGAGGCGGAGAGCCTGCTGGAACGTTTGGGCCAAGCCGCGCCCGCCGACGAACCCGACGCTGAGACCGCGCGCGTCTTGCTGTCTTTGTTTACACGCGCGGACACACTCTGGATCGGCGTTCGCCCCGGACTCTCTCCCGAATTGACCGACGGCGTCGTTGCGTTGCGCGGTGACTTTCGCGGCGTGGTCCCCACGACGATTGGCGGAGCGCCGCGTTGGAGTTCGGGGCGCGACATCGGTGGCGGTGTGGTGCGCTTCGAGCGCGATGCTCCGCGGCTGCGTGGAGCGCCGGCTGTGATTTACTTGCGGCTTCCCGACGTAGTCGTAGTCGGCTCGGTTGCAGAGATCGACGCACTCGAGCGCGGCATTGAGCAACGAGCTCCCGACGTACCATTGCGCGCGCCGGAGCGAGGCTTGATCGCAGCCGCTGCGCGCTTGCGTGGGCTACGCCAGAAATTGAGCCAGCGAGCGCCGATGCTCGCCGGCTATCTCGATGGCGCCGAGCGACTGGAAGCGAGCTTCGATCGCGAAGGAGACGTCTTTCGTTTGCGCGTCGACGTCGCCTTCGAAGCGGCGAGCCAGGCGACCAGCTTGGTCAAGGAACTTCGCGCTTTGCAGGACAGGCTGCGAGGCGAAGGGCACGCTTGGATCGACAAATTCAGCTTCGAGCCGCTCGAACAGAATGTGGCCATCTCGTTGGCGCTGCGCCAAGACGAGCTGCTCATGCTGGTGCGCTGTTTTTCGCGTCAGGGTTGTTGATCGTCACACGGCGAGGGGGCGCGACTCGAAATGTCCACGGGCGGTGGTAGCGTGCGCGCCGTGCAGCCAAAATCCGAGCCGCGTCGCGGTCGCTCCTTTCGCATCGTTGCGTTGATCTTCATGGCCGTGCTCGTGCTCGGCTTGGTCGCGGGGTTCATCGTGTACCGCAAGTACGTTGCGTATGAGCCCAAAGTCGCGGCGCACGTCCCTGCGATGGCGCGCGCGGCGCTGCGCGTCGATCTGACGCACGTCATGTTCTACGAGCCCTTCCGTCGCTCGCTGTTTCCGGTCGCCGATCGTTTTGCGCAGGGCGTTCGTTCGCGGCGCGAGCGGCTCGATGCGCTAGGCGTGCGCGTGAACTCCGACATTCGCGAGGTGCTGGCGCTACAGGGCCCAGGGGCGAACGATTGGGCGCTGGTGCTCGGCGGCCGTTTGCCGCGAGGGCTCGTCGCACGTTCGCTAGCGGCGGTGCTGCGCGAGGAGGGCAGGCAGGTAAAAGAGGCTTCCGGCACTTACAGCTTGCCCGAAACCGGCCTTGCGTTCGCAGAAGCAGCCGATGGGGCCTTCGTGCTCGCGTCATCCGAAGCTGCGCTCGCGCCTGCGCTCGTCGTCGGCCAACCCGACCCAATCCTCGCCGCGGGTTCGGGAGGAGTCGTTGTGCGCAATGGGACGCTTCCGCCACCGCTAGGCGCGCTCACCGCGAGCTTCCGCGCGGGCTCCACCGTGGAAATCCGTGGGCGCGTGGAGGCTTCAGCCAATTCGCCGATGGCCGAAGCGCTGATCCGAACGCTGCTTCAAACCATCGCCGGGAGCGATGCTGCCGCGAACTCCGCGATTCAGGGCATCGAGCTCACCCGCGATTCTTCCGGAATTGCGTTTCGATTGGGTCTGCCGCGGGAAGCAGTGCTAGGGGTGATAGAGTTGCTGTCCCAACGTATTCCGGGCTGAACCGGTCCCGCTCCTGGCGCGAGCCGCCAGGCCGGGTCGGTCCAAACCGAACACTTCCTGGTCGAGCGCCAGAGTTCGCGTTTGACTCAACAGGCGGGGTGCGCTACCTGAGCGCCTTCGTATTGGCGAGGCCGGAGCACCGGTGCATCTTGCAAAGGGCTGAACCTCGCGCACTGGTCCCCCGCGACTGGAGGCAACGTTTCCTTCCATGACTGACACCCAAACCGTCACCCAAAACACCCCGCTGTCGGGTTTCGCTGCCTTGTTCGAGGCAGGCGGAGAAAAGGCAGACATCGGCAGCGAAGGCGAAATCGTCTCGGGCATCATTGTGCAGGTGACGCGTGACTCCGTCGTCGTGGACATCGGAGGCAAGAGCGAAGGTGTTATCGCGCGCGACGAGTTCCTCGATGCGCACGGCAACCTGGGTGTCAAAGCGGGCGACCGAGTCGACGTTTTCGTAGAAAGTCGCGAGAGCGACGACGGCCTCATCTCCCTCTCCAAGGAGAAGGCCGACAAGATGAAGGTGTGGGACGAGATCTCCAGCGCCTGTGAGCGCGACGAGATCATCGAGGGCACCATCAGCCAGCGCGTGAAAGGTGGCCTCTCGGTCACGATCCGCGGCGGTGTGAAGGCGTTCTTGCCCGGTTCGCAGGTCGACCTGCGCCCCATCCGCAACCTCGAGAAGCTGATCGGTCAGACCTACGAGTTCAAGGTCATCAAGTTCAACAAGAAGCGCGGCAACATCGTGCTCTCGCGCCGTGCGCTCCTCGAGCGCGAGCGCGACGAGATGAAGGCGAAAACGCTGCAAACCCTCGAAGAGGGCATGGTGGTCACCGGTACCATCAAGAACCTCACCGAGTACGGCGCCTTCGTGGATCTCGGCGGCATCGACGGCCTGCTCCACATCACGGACATGTCCTGGGGTCGCGTCAATCACCCGGGCGAGGTCTTCAAGGTTGGCGACGAGGTCACCGTCAAGGTGCTTAAGTACAATGCCGAGACCGAGCGCGTCAGCCTGGGCTTGAAGCAGACTCAGGAAGATCCGTGGAACCACGCGGAAGAGGCGTATCCGCTCGGCAAGCGCGTGCGCGGCAAGGTGATGAGCCTCACCGATTACGGCGCTTTCATCGAGCTCGAGCCGGGCGTCGAAGGCCTCATCCACGTGAGCGAGATGAGCTGGACCAAGAAGGTCAAGCACCCCTCCAAGCTCCTCGAGATGGCGCAAGAAGTTGAGTGCCAGGTGCTCGAGGTCGACGCCAAGGCCAAGCGCATCAGTCTCGGTCTCAAGCAGCTCGAGCCCGATCCCTGGAGCCTGTTCACCGACAAGTACAAGCCGGGTGACAAGGTCTCCGGCAAGGTCCGCTCCATCACCGATTACGGCGTGTTCGTCGGAATCGAAGAGGGCGTGGACGGCATGGTCCACAAGACGGACCTGTCGTGGACGGTCAAGATCAACAACCCCGCGGACGTCTACAGCAAGGGCGACGACGTCGAGGCGATCATCCTCTCGATCAACCACGACGAGAAGAAGGTCAGCCTGGGCGTGAAGCAGCTGTGGGACGACCCCTGGTTCGATCTCATCAACAAGTACAAGCCCGGCACGGTCGTGGACGACGCGCTGGTGCTCAGCGTGACCGACTTCGGCGCGTTCGTGCGCATCACCGAGGGCATCGAAGGCCTGATCCCGCAAAGCGAGATCCCGCCGACCGCCAGCCTCACCCGCGGCGAGCGCGTGAAGGCGGAGGTTTCGAACCTCGACAGCGTCGATCGGCGCGTGACCCTCACGATGCGCAATCCGGGCGAAAGCCAGGAAGCGGAGCAGCTCATGGTTCTGCGCCGCGAGTCGCAGGGTAAAGGTGCAACCCTCGGAGACGTGCTCAAAGAGAAGCTCGAGAGCATGAAGAAGACTCCGTCGGTGCCACCACCCGGCGACGACAAGTGATGCGTCGGTAGGAAGTCCGAGCCCCTCAATCGAAAGCGTGACGACCCCGGTCAGCGTCCGAGAACCCATCTCCAGCCGTTATGGTGGGAGCGGGTGGACGCGCGGCCGGGTCGTCTTTTTGTCCATCAGCGCCGCCGTCGTGCTGGCAGTGCTGATCTGGGCACGCGAGGTACTGCTTCCCTTTATCCTCGCGTTGATCGTTGCGTACGTGCTCACGCCGCTCGTAGCGCGCTGCGAGCGGCTCGGCATGCCGCGCTCTGTCTCGATTCTGCTGGTTTACGCCATCACCATCGGCGGCGTTTACCTGAGCGTCGCGGCGATTTTCCCGCGGGTCTACTCCGAGGGCATGAAGCTCATGCGCGACACGCCGGAGCTCGTGCAGCGGCTCTCGACTGAATGGGGGCCGCGCGGCGAAGCCTGGATTCGTGGCTTGGTATCGCGCACCAGCGGTGAAAGCGCGGCGCCCGCTACGACCGACGAGCATGAACCTCTGCCCGCCATCGAGGTCCGTCGCGAGCTCGACGGCGCATACAGTATTCAGATCGGTAGCGGCGTCGATGTCGTTCAGCGAAGCCCTGGCCATTGGCAAATTGGACCGTCGATCAAGCGTTCGTCGCGTGTGAACTTCGCCGAGCTCGGCGCGCAGGGGCTAAACGAGTTCGTGGGCTACGTGAAGCACAACGCCTTCGAGCTGCTGCGTTTCGGTCACAAGGTGGTGAGCAGTATCACGCGCGCCATCTTCTTGTTGTTCATGACCTTGATGGTCGCTGGGTATCTGATGCATACCCGCGAGCAAATCGTGGGTTTCTTCCGTTCACTCGCGCCAGCGCGCTCGAGAGTGAGCTTCGATCGCCTACTGTTCCGCATCGATCGCGGCTTGTCCGGTGTGGTGCGCGGGCAGCTTTTGATCTGCGCCGTGAACGGCATCCTGTCCGCCATCGGCTTTTCGATGTTCCACCTGAAATACTGGCCGATTCTCGCAATCGTGGCCGGGGTCATGAGCATCGTGCCGATCTTCGGATCGATCTTGAGCTCCGTGCCAGCCGTGCTGATCGGCTTGACGCAAGATTTCTGGACGGCGCTCTGGGTTCTTCTCTGGATCATCGGCATTCATCAGGTCGAGGCGAACCTCTTGAATCCGAAGATCATCGGCGTGGCCGCCAAGATTCACCCGGTGCTGGTCGTGCTCTCACTACTCATCGGCGAGCATTTCTTCGGGCTCTGGGGCGCACTCTTAGCGGTTCCGACTTTGTCTATCGCGCAGAGCGTCTTCAACCATTTCCGCTTCGACGCCATGCCGGATTTGCCGCCCGACTCACTGCTTCCCCCGCCGCCGACGAGCGTTCGAGCGCCCTAGCCCTCGTCGCCGCCGAGCGTCGATTTCACGCATCTGGCTCGCTGCCTGACCGATGTGATGGGCGTGTCTGCGCTGCGCCTGCTCGATCCCAAGCTCGACCTCGTCTTTAAAATGCTCCTTGGCCGACCCGAGAATCGGCAGCTGCTGATATCCTTCGTCAGCGCCGTCCTCGGACTGGCCATAACCTCGGTGGAAGTCCTCGATCCCGAGCTGCCGAAAGAAGCGGTCGAGGACAAGGGTGTGGTTCTAGACATTCGTGCGCGTCTCGCTGACGGAAGCCAAGTAGACGTCGAAATGCAGTCTCGAGCGCGGCCCGGTCGGCGCGAACGCACCCTCTACCACTGGAGTCGTATCTTCTCGAGCCAGCTCGTACGCGGCGAGCAGTACCAGAACCTGCGGAACTGCTACGTCATCTTCATCTTGGATTTCCTGGAGTTCGCAACGCAGCACTTCCACAGCATCTTTCGTGTGCGTGAAATCGAAGGAAACTTCGATTTTTGCCCGCATCTCGAGCTCCACTTCCTCGAATTGCCCAAGCTCGCCAGCGCTCCGGTTCGAAAGCAAGAGCGCCTATTGCGGGGCTGGGCTAAATTTCTCACGGCTTCGACGGAAGTCGAGCTCGAAGAGTTAGCCATGACGGATCCCATTTTTCGCCAAGCTAAGTCTGCCCTTGAGAGCATGAGCGCCGACGCCAAGGCTCGACTCATGGCAGAGCGTCGCGAAGCAGAGCTCTTGTTTCGCGAATACGAGGTCAACCTCGTTCGCCGCGAAGGGCGTGTTGAGGGTCGCGCTGAAGGGCGTGTTGAGGGTCGCGCTGAAGGGCGTGTTGAGGGTCGCGCTGAAGGGCGCGCGGAAGTGCTCCTCGAACAGTTGGCGGAGCGCTTTGGTGAGTTGCCAACTAGTGTTCACGAGCGCGTGCAGCACGCGAGCCTCGACGAGCTTCGCATCTGGTCGCGCCGTGTGCTCAGCGCGAGTTCGATTGAAGCGGTGTTTGCGGCGTAGGCTAGTTTGGCCCGCGGCCGATGAGATTAGGGGAGGCGTCGGCGGCGGCGTGGCACTCGAGGTGGAACGGGCTCAGGAGCTTGGTAGTTCACCAGGCTGCGAGCTTTGGCGAGTTTCGATGGGGGAACGGCAACCAGCTGGGTAGCGCGTCAAGTTGAGGGGTCGAAAGGAACGCGCTATAGCGACCACGTGGCCAAAGAGACGCGAAAACTGCGGCGAGCGCAGGAGCAGAAGGACCCTGCCAAAGAGCGCGATTTGCTGAAGCGCCCGGCGGTAGCCAAGCCCATCGAAGTGGGTGACCCGCTCGGTCCACAGCAGTTTCGCGGCTTACTGCTTCGACTCGGGCTGCCGCTGCTCGCGATCTGGTTGGTCTGTGGGTTCCTGGTCAGCATGGTCTATTCAGAGGTGTGGAAGGGCGTACTCATCGCCATTCCAGCGCTGCTGACACTCGCCGCTGTCGGCCTCGTGATTTGGGTGTTGCGTCAGGCCAAGAAGGCGCGCGGCGTCGCTAGCATTTTGAAGGGTGTCGAGACTCAGGAAGATCGCAAGGCGGCGATCGACAAGCTGGAAGCGAACTTCAAAAAGAGCGATCCGGCGGCGTTGTTCGCTCGCGCTCAGCTCGAGTTGCAAGAGGATCCGAAGAAGGCGCTCGCGACGCTCGAGCAAATCGACTTGAACAAGGTGATGGCGCCGGTCGCGGACGAGGCGCGTTCGCAACGCGCCATGATTCATTTGATGCAGGGCGAGGTGAGCCAGGCGCGCCAGTTGGTCGACAACATCGATTTGTCGCGGCACCAAGACCCCCGCTCGCGCGCGATGATGGCCTCTGTCTGCGCCGAGGCGTGGGCTCGCAGTGGCAACGCCAAGAAGGCAGTAGAAACCCTAGGGCTGTTCGATGCAGAAGACGCTGCCTTCGAGCAGCTGCGGCCGCAGTTGTATCGCGCCTCGGCGTTTGCATGCGCCCAGACCGGCGATGCCAAGGGCATGCGTCGTGCGCTGAAGAAGCTTGCCGCGCAGGATGTGCGCCTGCTCGGTGGATTCATGGTCAAGCGCACCCATCCGCTACTGCAGAAGGAAGCGAAGAAGCTCATCGAGCAGAGCGGCTTGCCGCGCCGCATGATGGTGCAACGCGGATAGCACCGCGAGTCGAGCAGAGCCGTTGCCGCGCATCATGGTGCAACGGGGCTCATGGTGCAACGGGGCTAGCCGCGCGGTCAGCCGAGGTCGCGCAAGCTCACGCGGCCGGCTGGGCGCAGCACGATTTCGGGTAGGAGCTCGGCGTGTGACACGACGACGAGCTGCGGGAGCTCAGCGACCAGCAGCTTGTGCACGAAGCGGCGAATGTCTGGCTGGGTGAGGATCACGGCGGCAGAGTCTGGCGGCAAGGCTTCGAGCGCACGCTGCGTTGCGCGCACCACGTCGCGTCCGGCTGCCGGCGCCAGCGCCAAAAAACTGCCCGCTGGCGTGCGCTGAATGGCTGCGCGGATGGTCTCCTCAATCGGTGAATCAATCAGCAGGACTGGGAGCTCCCGAGCACCGCGCGTGAGACCATGGCTGATGGCGCGGCGCAATTGCGAGCGCACGAACTCGGTAAGGTTCAGCGGATCCTTTTCGGTCGCCGCGACGGCGGCCAACGCCTCCAGAATCGCGCGCAAATCGCGGACGCTGACGCGCTCTTCGAGCAGACGACGCAAGACGTCTGCCAACAGGGGCACGCTCACCGGCTTGGGCACGACCTGGCGAACCGTGGCCGGTGCAACTTGCTCCAGCTGATCGAGCAACGTTTGCGTCTCGGCGATGCCCACGAAGTCGGCCGCACGCTCGCGCAGCAGCGGCAAAGTCGCGCCAATCAAGTAGCTCGCCACCTGAGCATCGGGCACCTCGCGCGGTACTTCGATCAGGCGCGCCGGGATTTCGTAAAGCGAGACGAGCACGCTCCGCTCCGGCAACTCGCGGTTTTCGACCAAACGCCCGCGCGGCAGCGGTACGCCCAGCTCGCGGAACATGAGCTCGCGAATCGCAGACATCGCCGAACGCAGCCCAGGGCGGCTCTGCTCGCCACGGATGTCGTCGTCTTCGAGCGACGCCAGATCCGCGCTGACTTCGAGGCCCCACGGCACCACCACTGGCACGAAGCGCGGCTCGCTGCCGTCGGCACGTCGTTGAATCGGTTCGGCGGCGGCCTTGGCTGCTTCGACGCGCAGCGCTCGCGTGCGCGCCCGGGATGCGAACCACAAGAGCGCGGCAATCACCAGAAATGGCAGCGTGGGCAAGCCTGGCGCCAGAGCCAGCAGCAGCACGAACAGCGCAGCCACGCGCAGCGCCTGGGGTTGCCCCAGCAACTGTTGCGCGAGCTCTTCACCCAGCGGTGTATCGGGATCTTCACTCGCCACGCGCGTCACCAGCACGCCCGCCGCCGTGGCCAACACCAATGAAGGGATCTGCGTAACCAGGCCGTCGCCGATGGTGAGCAGGCCGTACCGCTTGAGCGCCTGCGTCGGCTCGAGGCCGCGCTGAAAGACCCCGATCGCAAGGCCACCGAACAGGTTCACGAGCGTGATCAGGATCGACGCCAGCACGTCGCCCTTCACGAATTTCATGGCGCCATCCATCGCGCCGTAGAACTGACTTTCGCGCGCGAGCAGCCGCCGTCGGGCACGAGCTTCGTTGCCATCGATACTGCCCGCGCGAAGTTCGGCGTCGATCGCCATTTGCTTGCCGGGCAATGCATCGAGCGTGAAGCGCGCGCCGACCTCCGCCACGCGCTCGCCGCCTTTGGCGATGACGATGAATTGAATGATGGTGAGGATCAAAAATACGACGGCGCCGACCACGTAGTTGCCGCGCACCACGAACTCGCCGAACGCGCGGATCACTTCACCGGCGTTCGCCTGCAACAAGATGAGCCGTGTGGACGAGACGTTGAGCGCCAGCCGCACCAAAGTGGTAATCAGCAGCAGGCTCGGAAAAGCCGCGATTTTGAGCCCATCGGTGACGTACAGCGACACGAGCAGCACGGCGACCGAGAACGCGAGGTTCGACGCCAGCAGCAAGTCGAGGACCTCCGTCGGCAACGGCACCACCATCAAGCCGACGACGCCGATCACCACCGCGGCCAGCGCGGCGTCGGCCAAACCCAAGCGAGGGCGCGCGACCGTGAGCTCCAGCGGCTCCGGCGCAGTTGCCATCAGCTCGGCTCCGTGAACACCGAGAGCACGCCCGTGTAGAGCTGAAGGGTAGGTGAGCCAGCGTGCGGCGCAATTTGAAACGATGCGTGCATACCCGCGAGCGGGAGATCCCCGAAGCGAGCTCGAATCACGCGCGTGTCCACGTCCTGCGCGCCGTACAGCGAGCTGCCGCGCCCGGCGCAGCTCAGATAGACTCCAAGGCGGGCGGCAGCGCCGGCGGTTTCGCGAGCCAAGCGCGCTGCGGCGGTTTCCAAATCGGCTCGCGCCGCGACCGGATCGCGCACCGCGAACGCCATCAGCAAGCCTTCGCGCACCTCCTCCGAGACGACGATGCCTTGGCGCAGCGGATCGATGCCTTGAATCCCGCGTAGCAGGAGCGGTGATTCGTCACCGTCTTCAGTGGTCTTCTGCGTCAGCGCCACGAACAGCAGCGGCTGGTCTTTTAGATTCGCGGTTGCGAGCGACAACGCCTCGAGCGCTCGTTCGCCGCCGAGCTCGAGCACCATTGGGCCCCGCGTTGCAGTGATTGGAACCAGCGGAGTCAACAGCCGACAAGCGGGCGAGGGGCGCACTGCGGGCGGGGTCACCCCGGTCACCACCAGCGCACCCAGGTTTGCGATTCGCGGTTTCTTGCCTGGAGCGAACACCGCCACGCCGCCATCCCCGGTCGTGCCCGCGCCAACGAGCGCGCCGAAACGCAACGCCTTGAGAGGATCCAGCATGTGCGGCAGCACGCCGCGGGGCCTCAAAAACAAGAATGCGCTGGCCTGCGGTCGCGCCAAACCTTCGAGCGCCGTCGCGGTGGTCACGCCAATGTCGGGACCACCCGAGTCCTCGATTGCAATGGCGGTTGTCGTGCCACCTTCCCATACAACCGCCGAAAGCGCCGTCTCATTTTCGACCTCACCCCGCTCTGTCAACACGCCGTGCCCCGCGGCGACCAAAGCTGGAACGGGTCCGAGCGCATCCTCCAGATGATGCGACAGCTCCTCGAGGCTCGAAACGAACTCGCCGCTCACGAAGACGAGAGCGCCGCTCGGCTTGCCAAGCCGTCGTACGGTCTCTCCCAAAGCTCGTGCGACGCGGGCGGGGCTCTCGCCGCGCGCGAGGAAGCTCACTGCTCTCGCGCTCATCTGTCGCGCACACGATAAGCCTGAACGCCGCCTTCGTGGAGGGGAAACACACGCTCGGGCGAGCCGGCCGACGAGTGGCGGACCGCGACGGTGTGGGACCGAAGTGGGCTCCAACGCCGGGGCGACCCTTCCCCGAGCGGGGGAAGTCACCTATCCTCAAGCGAAAGAATGCCGGCCGAAGGTTTGCTCACGATGCGCTCTTACGGGGGCACCGACATCGGCCGGCGGCGGGCCATCAACGAAGACGCCTTTCTCTGTGACGACGAGCTCGGGTTGTGGGTCGTAGCCGACGGGATGGGTGGCCACGCCGCTGGCGAAGTGGCCAGCCAGGAATCCATCGACACGATCTTCGGCATGGTTCGGCGCGGCAAGATGTCGCTGCAGCTGGACGGCGAGCCTACGGAAGAAAAGGCGCGAGCTGCATGCCGAGTGCTCGAAGGTGCTGTCCAAGCGGCCACCTACCTGGTGTTCGCCATGGCGGAGCTCGACCGCGGCAAAGCGGGCATGGGGACCACCATCAGCGCCATGATGCGCTTCGGGGACTCGGTCGTGCTGGGCCAGGTGGGCGATAGCCGCATTTACCGAGTGCGCCAGGGCCGCTCATTGCAGCTAACAGAAGATCACACGCTCATCGCCTGGCAACTGAAACAGGGCCTCATTACCGAAGACGAAGCGCGCGTCAGCAAGCAGCGCAATGTGATCACGCGCGCCGTCGGCAGCCGTGACTACGTTCAGGTCGATACGAGCGTTTGGGTCACCAATCCGGGTGATAGCTATCTGCTTTGTAGCGACGGCTTGCACGGCTACTTGGCGCTCGACGAAGTGACCCAAGCTTTGAACGAACGCGGTGAGCGCGCGGTGCGCTCGCTGATTGAACGAGCCAACAACCGCGGCGGTAAAGACAACATCACCGCCGTCGTAGTAGAGGTCTCTGCACCGCTTCCGATCACTGAAAGGCCAGCAAGTTCGGGCGCTTGAGGCCTATACATGAAGAATAACTAGAGGAGCGCGGTTGCGGTGAGGGTCACTTTCTCACGCACCGGATTGTTGCCCCATTCGTGGCGACTCCGGTACCGCTCGCAGAGTCAGCGAGGTTATCCCGAATGAAGCCGAGACGCATTGGTGTCGTGATGGGCGGTGCATCCGCGGAGCGCGAAATCTCCATGAGCTCGGGGCGCGCGGTGACGCAAGCCCTGCTCGAGGCCGACCACGACGTCGTGCCGGTGTTGTTAGGGGAGGGCGTCGATCCCCTGCAAGCGTTGAGCGAAGCGCAGATGGACGTTGCCTTCCTAGCGCTCCACGGCCGGCTCGGTGAAGACGGCTGCGTTCAGGGCATGCTCGAGTGGCTCGGCATTCCGTACACGGGCTCCTCCGTGCTCGCCAGCGCGCTCGCGATGGACAAGCAGAAGGCAAAAGAGCTGTTCCGCCTGCACAACGTGCCCACGCCGCCATACTACGTGCTCGATCGCGCGAGCGTCGTCGATCTCGAGGAAGTTCACGGCTCGTTTGGTTTTCCCGTCGTCGTGAAGCCGCGCCGCGAAGGCTCGAGCCTCGGCGTTTCCATCGCGCGCAACGAAAGTGAGCTCGCGCGCGCCGCGGAAATTGCCCTCACGTATGACCAGCACGCTCTGGTCGAACGTCACATCACCGGTCGCGAAGTGCACGTCGGCATCCTCGGCGATCGCGTGCTCGGTGCCATCGAAGTTGCTCCCCGCAGCGGATTCTTCGACTACGCCGCCAAGTACACGCCCGGTGAGACCGAGTACTTCATGCCTGCGCGCCTCAGCGGTGCGCGCTACCGCGGTGTCCTCAATTTGGCCGAACGTGCTGCCCAAGCCCTCGACACCGAGGGTGCGGTGCGCGTCGATCTCATCGTGACCGAAGGCCAGAACGAATACGTGCTCGAAGTGAACACGTTGCCCGGGCTCACTCCCACCAGCCTGCTCCCCAAAATCGCCGCCGCCGCGGGCTTCACTTTCGGCGATCTCTGCGAAGCCATCCTCGAACGCGCGCGCCTACACACCGCGTCCGAGCTTCGTTCGGGGCCCCAGTCTTCTGCGTTCTCGCTGCCTCAGGAAGGCGAACTGGACGCCGAAACGGAGACCGAGCTCGAAGAGGTTCAGGTGGTGGCCCGCAGAGGATCGCGCGGCGCCACGGCCCGAGCCCGCTGAACGCCGCGCGCATCCGGTCCGCCAAGTGCCGAGCGCCTCGCAGCTCGAGTCACGGAACCAACAGCGCGGCAACGCGCGACGGATCTCGGAAACCGCGTAGCTCTGCGACCAGCGCCTCTCGAGCGCTCCACGGCAGCACATTCCCGCGCGGCGTCGCGTACTCGAGATACAGATTCTCGTCCGTCGATACCCAATCCTCGATCGACTCGCCGACCTCCGCCGCTGCTTGGCGCAGAAAAGCGTCGAGCCCCTCGTCGAGCACCAGCACGTCATCGACCAACGCTTCGAGCGGTCGTTCGAACGGCAGCACTTCGATTACTGCTCGCCGCTTCTGCAACTCCGCCAACCTGGCTCGCGAAGCCTGCAACGGCGAGTCCGACGCCAACAATATCCCCTGCCCACCGCCGTAAAACAGCACTACGTGCCGGAAATTGCGCCGCAACGTGTGCACGATAGTCGCGAAGTCTTTCTTGTAGATGTGGTGCAACTGCACCCACTGCTGAAACACCGCGCCCGGCTTCAGGTGCGCCGAAGCCAAGCGATAAAACTCATCGCTGTACAGGCTCGAAGCCCCGGCAAACCAGATGCTCGAAAGCTCCATGCTGATGAGATCGTATTTGCGCTCACTCACCAGTAAGAAATTGCGGCCGTCCGCGTGCTCCAGGTGCACGCGTGGATCGTCGAGCGCGCCCAGATTCACGGACTTGAAGTAAGCGCGCGCCGCGTCCACGATCGAAGGGGAAATCTCCGCCACGTCGATCGACTTCCAAGGGTACGTCGCCAGCGTTCCCAACGTCGTGCCGGTACCGAGGCCTATCACCAACGTCTCGTCGAAGTGCTTCACGAAGATCGATGGGTAGTGCGCGAAAAAGCGCTGCGCATTCATCTCCCATCCAGTGTTCCCTTGAAACTTCCCGTTCGTGTACAGCGTGTACACCCCTTCCGCGCGCGCCACCGTAGTCACCCCACCGTGCACGTCCTCGCGGATGCTAACGAGCTCCTGCGTCGTCTTGTGCCCTTCGAAGTAAACGTTCGCGCCACTCGTCAAATTAGCCAGATCCCACCGCGGCGACGCCAGCCAGCACACCAACCCAAGACCCACGCCGCCCAACGTCAGCGACCGAACGCGCGGCGCGGTCCAACCGAGTGTCACCAGCGCCGACAAACCAAACCCAAATCCAATCGCCACCAGCGACGACTGCGAACCCAACAGCGGCAACACCACATAACCAGTTCCGAGCGCGCCGGCCACCGCCCCCAGCGTATTGATCGCCGTCAAACGCCCGACCCAGCTCCCCATGCCGCGGTAGCCCGCAACCCGTCGCAGCAAAAGAGGGAATGTAAGTCCCATTAAACTCGTCGGCACCAACAACACAGCCAGCGCCGTCAAACCACGCACTGCCTCGCGCCCCTCGAAGCTCGTTACCGCTTCGCCGCTACTCGCAAACAGTCGCGGCAAATCGTCCCACACCGGCAACGTTCCCAGCACCGCCAGCGTCGTCGCCACCAGCCCCAACGCCAGCGCGCCACTCCCCAGACGCCGCTCCAACGGTCCTGCGAGCGTCGCGCCTATGAACAGCGAACTCAAAAACGCCGCTAAAATCAGGCCGAAAGCATACGCACTATTGCCGATGATCAACGCCAGCAAGTGCGTGAACACCACCTCGGCAGCAAACACCAACGCTCCTGACGAAAACGCCAACGCCGCAAGCCGCGCACGCTCCTGCAGCGAAGGCTCCGCTTGCGTCGTTCCAGCCCGCGTTGCCACACGCTCATGCGCTGAACGCAACTCATCGCGGATCCGCTTCACCTCTTGGCTCGCCGGATCATCACCAGTTCGCAGCGTCGGCTCACTATCGGCCTTATCGCTAGTCGGCGCATTCGCGTCGAGCGCGCTCCCATCCAGCTCACGCGCCAACGGCGCAACAACGAGCTTCCGCCCTCGCAACCCAGCCGTAGCTCCCACCAACGCACTTGCCAAAGCCGAAGCGAACAACGTCCCATTCACCCCCAACGTTGGCACCACCCAATATGCCGCCAACAGCGCTCCGCCCGCTCCGCCGAACGTATTCGCAGCGTACAAAGCCGACAAACGACGCGCACGCTTTCCTTCACTTCCGGGATCACTCGCCTCCAGCCCACGCGACAAAAACGGCAACGTCGCGCCCATCGCCGTCGTCGGCACCACCACCAACAGCAGCGCCGCCAGCCAACGCAATCCACTCAACAACACCAACGAGTCCGGCGCACTCTTCGCCAAACTCGCATAAAGCGGCATCAACACCCGAAACCCGAGCGGCGCCAACGCCACCGCTACGGCCACCACAAACTCCAACACCGCGTACGCCACCAAAGGCCGCCGAATCCGCGCCGACCACTTCCCGCCGAAGTGAGCACCCAACGCCAACCCAGTCATGAACGCGGCCAACACCGCACTCACCGCGTGCGCCGTCGCCCCCACCACGTACCCGAGGTACTTCGAAAAACACAGCTGATCCACCAGCCCCGTCGCCCCCGACACCACGAACAGCCCAACCATCAACCCAAACGGCAACCGCACCCCCGACCCCACCCCCGCACGGGACGCCCCGGTTTCCTCCCCGGCCGCGCCTGCCGTCACAGGGCGTTCACTCTCCAATACCGAAACGGGCGCTTCTACGCTGGCTGGCTCGTCCACCGCGCGAACATACAGCGACTCCCCCCAACCACACGAGCCCGAGAAGTCGGCAAGCACACCGCCGAACGCCGCCGCCCGGCCCTACCCAAGCCTCCCGACGGCCCGAGCCACATCCTTCACAAATGCGGTTGTCGATCCGCCGCCTTCAGACTATGTTCCCGCCCCCTTCGATACCCCTGACTTCTTAACAATTACCAAGTCCCCATCGTCTAGCCGGCCCAGGACACGGCCCTTTCAAGGCTGTAACACGGGTTCAAATCCCGTTGGGGACGCTCTACAAATCGCGAGAATGTGCTGCTTCGGTGCGCGTTCTCGCGATCACTTCGCGCGAACAAGAGCTCTTACGTCGGCGAGATCTTGTTCTCGCCCCGCAGCACGTTTGTTCTTGAGCACGCGGACAAGCCGATCACCGGGATCGCGTGCCCATCGAGTTCGAATTTCGCGCCATCGGCGACCGCCTCGTCGAAGGTGATGCCGTCGGCGCGATTCAAGATGTCGATTCGAACCGGAGGCACGCCCATCTGGAGCACACCGTCGTACGTCGCAAAATCTGCTTCGCCAACTTCGAAGGCGGAGAGGGGCGCGCCGAACGCGGCCAGGGCGCAGTAGACTCGTTTGGCGTTGTCGGTGCTCGGGCGCACGAGCACGTCGAGGTCTTTCGTAGCTCGAGGGTGCCCGTGGAAAGCGACGGCGTGGCCGTCAAGCACGACGAACTCTGCGGCCCGCTTCCGACAAGGCGACGAGCAGGTCTCGAAAGTCGTCCGGAAGCTCGATCATGCCGAGCGCCGCGGCACGAACCTGAACGGGATCTGCGCGCGGGCGTAAGTCGGTCGGGGGAGCCCTGCGAGAGCGAAGCTCGTCAACGTCAGGCGGTGGACGAGAGAGAGGGCCTCTGCTCCTGAGACGGGGCTGAAGTCGACCTCGGGCTCACCAAGACGGCCCTTGTGGAGGGTCATCCGTTCGCGCCGGGCTTGGGCCCGTTTCTCCGCATCCGTCACGGCGTCAGTGCTCGTGGCGAGTCTAGTTTCGCACGCAGATGTAACTTTGCCACGCAAAGTATACGTCGGCTGGGGCGAGGGAGTTGTGCGGATCAAGCGACCATTCGTACGTACATCCGGGCGCTCTCGCCGGGCCACGGGGCCCGTCAGTAACGTGCTCGTGTCGTTCGGGCACGTTGCCGCGTGTCGTCCGCGGTCCTATCCGTCAAATCACCGAGATCGGTTGCGTACCCGCGTAGCTCGGCGCAAGCAGCGTTCGAAAGCGGGCATGAGGTCACTCTGGTCGAGGGCTTGCTCCAGTAGGTCAATCAACCGTCGCGTGCGCTGTTCGTCGAACTGCTCCTGCGCGGCAAGGACCGCTACCACGTCTTCCAGGTCCTTGGCTCGGCCCGCCAGGATCTTCATTACGACGAGATCTTCCGGACTGGCTACCGGCACGAGCTCGCCCTCCACATCAATTTGGCGAGCTCCTTCGAAGAAGAGTTCTTCAATGCCCGGTCCTGACAGAACAACGTCGAGCGGTGTATTCGTTGCCTCGTACAGCAGAGGAAGGACCCGCGTTTGCTCGACGAACGACTGGTCGGGAATTCGAGCCGCGAATCCTTGTTGCTCCAGGGCAGAGACGAGCACGGACGTCTGGATATTGCCGAGCTCGACGGTCACGTCGATATCTTCGGTGAAGCGGGCGGCGCCGTACAAGATGGCTGCCTGCGCCCCGAAGACGTACCAGCGCACGCCGAGGGGCGCCAGCGCGCGGGCAAGCGCACCGTAGACCTCAACGTCGGCGGAGGGCATGCGCCACGATGTCCAGCTTCTTCTTTAGCGCGACGTGATGCTCGAGGTCTTGCTGCCGAGCTTCTCGTGAGGGACCGGCGGGGTGCAGTTTTGCCCAGCGCTGCGACATCGCCAGCGCCGCCTTGCGGCTAGCGTCCACGCCTCTCGACTGATAGCGGGCTGCGACGAACGAGAGCTTCTCGTCAGCGACCAAGTCCCAACGACGGGCGGCGAACGCGCGAAGTTGCTCGCGCGTAGGCATCCGTTCAGGATCAGGGATTTGCTTCGGCTTGTGGGCTGTCGTCATGCAATCAGTCGCGACGAGGTACGCAGACGTAGACTCTGAGCGCAAAAATAACGTTTGCAAGCCGCGCCGTGCAATCGGCCAAGAGGTGCCCATCGATTGCTCGACGCGCGCGTGGCCGATGACGTACTCGCGACCGCCCTAAGCGGGAGCGGGTTGGGGCGGGTTCAACGGTGCGACCGGCGGCTTTCCATTGGTAGGGTGGGTGGTGCGGTCGGGAGAGGCCGCGATGTTCGCGCCAAGCTGCGCCATAGCCACTCGGCGGGAGTTGGAAGGAATGTATCGGTCGTCGGCAAGATCTCGGTGTCCGCAGCGCGTCGGGACTGCGACGTTTTGCGAGCGAGGCAGCGCTTGCGCGGTCCGGTGCGCCGCACGTCCGCCTAACGCTCGAACGCGCCTAAGTCCCAAGCGCCTTGCGGCGAACGTGCTTGGCACGAAGCGTGCGCGAAATCCGCATGCGACTTTGCTCCACTGGCTGCGCCGCCACATTGCGGCGTGATGGAGGAGTGAACATGAAGTCGATTCATTGGGCGTGGCCTTTACTGATTTGCGCGGGATGCGCGGGGGAGAAGGCGGCCGAGCTCGACGGTGTCGAAGAGGGCGTGCAAAGGTCGACGCGAGCACTCGAGCCCTTGCCGCCGGCGTCGCCAGTCGAGGAGGTCACCTATTCGTCTGTTTCTTTGTTGCCGGATCCGACGCAGATCTTGCCGGCATCGGGGGTGCCCGACCAAGACGCGCGTTTTCAGGTCTTTCTGTCGCGCACGGGCCGCTATGTCACCTTCAGCTCTGACGCGAGCAACCTCGTGCGCCAAGATACGAACGCTACGACCGACGTGTTCCGCGCCGACCGCTCGAATGGACGTATCGTGCGCGTGAGCGTCGGAGATTCTGGCGAAGAACTCAGCGGCAAGCACGTGGGAGTCGCCGCGAGCGACAATGGTTGCAAGGTGGCCTTCATCACTCTCAGCCCGGACAGCTCCGAGACCTGGCGACAACATGGTCGCCTTCGCGTGTGGGATTGTGGCACGCACACTTCGCTAGAGGTCGAGCCGGACGTCGTTCTACCGTCGACGTTGACCCCTACCGAGTTCGATCGCGGTGGGGCGAGTTTCTCGTCGGATGGCAGCTGGCTTGCGTTCGGCGCCACGCTGCTGAACCTGGATACGTTCGCTCGCACTCAGCTTCCGATTTCAAGCGCGTCGTGGGCGCCTGCCACTTCCTTCGTGACGGGAAATGGCGACCGCGTGCTGTTCGAAGATTTCTTTGGGAGCCCGCTCGGCGTTAAGGCGTACGAGGTGGCCACAGGAAACGTGCGGTTGCTTTGGGGAGCAACCGGAGACTTCGACATCACGAGTTTCCGGCAGCTTCAGGACACATCGCGCGGCGGTCGCGTGTTCGCGTTCGACTCGTTCTTCTACCCAGCTCTGAGTGTTGAGTACTGGGCGAACGCCTTCGTTGCGAATCTCGACACAGGTTCGGGTGCTACAGCTCTCGGTGGATCCGAACGAGGATAGTCCTTGCACGATTTCGAACGAGGGGGGCTATTCGGGATCGGGCTTCTTCACTCGCGTTTCGCGTGACGGTTCGACGGTCGCGTTTGCGACGTGCCGAAGCGTTGATGTCGTGGATCTGGCGACTCGCACGCGGCGGCGTTACCATTGGCCCGCCACCACGTGGGGTCCTGGTTCACTCGACCTGAGCGCGGATGGGCAGCATCTCGCCTTCATCACGCCAACGACGCTCGGTTCGGATCCCCATCCCGGAACGGATCCAGTACCGGTGCCCCAGTTTGATCGCATTGCAGGCCCTGGACACTTCGGGCGCGACGTCTTCGTGATCGACATCGTGGCACCATAAAGATCGGAGCGCCGCGCGCGCTTCGGGGACTCGCGCAACGCCGCGCTAGCGCACGCGCGTTCCGGTGTCCGCGGCGTCGGAGTTTGCGCGAGCCCCGGGTTTGGAACTGCGGGGCTCGCATCGACAATTTCGTGAACCTGAAGCCCGACAGGCGCCGATGATCGCGCGCAGGCTTCAGGTTCGTGCGCGTTCAGTAACGGTTGCGACGACCGCCGCCACCACCACCACCGCCACCACCGCTTCGTTGACGTTCTTGCGCTTCGTCGACCTTGATCGAGCGACCGTCTAAGTTGTGGCCGTTCAACTGGGCCATTGCGTCAGCTGCGGCGTGAGCGTTGCCCATTGTGACGAACGCGAAGCCGCGCGCTTGGCCGGTTTCACGATCGGTCGGCATGGCAACCTCGCGCACTTCACCGAATGTCGCAAAAAGCGCCTCCAGCGTGTTGGAGGTGGTACCGAAAGAGAGGTTCCCTACGAAAAGACGATTACCCATGACAACTTCAACTTCTGCGCACGCTGGAGGAACTCTGCCCGAAGCGCTGTGCGCGCTCGTTCGCGGCAGACTGGCGAGCATTCCGAACATTCGTAACCCAGCAGACGTTCCGAGCCAGAATCAGCTTTGCCTGCCTTCCTAACCGCTTTCCGAGCGAAGCCGCATTGCATGAACAAATAGCGGCCGAGCAGGCGAGAACGTTGGGGTGACCGGCTTCTGTTTACTCCTCTTCAACCGAGTGCGCAATGCGATTCGTCTTCGTCGTCGCGCGTTGTCGTTCGAGGCCTCCGCATTTGCGACGATTCTCGCTGTGCGTGCGACACGGCTCATGGATCAAAAACTTCGCGTGATGAGTATGACGCCCAAATGACCGGTGCTCTCGTCAATGCTGTGCCACACTGGGCGAAGTTGATCGCGTCATTGAGTGCGCGTCGGTGCCATGTCGGTGACCGCGCGATTGGACGCTTACCGCCAGCCCACGCGTTTGGGTTGGCTCTAGAGCGGAGTAGGAACGTTCATGGATCGCAGAGTCACCGGTACGAAAAAGGGGCGCGACGGCAAGATCGTCGCTTTGTGCAATCCCGGGCAGTCGTGGTCGCCTCGCAAGACGTCGGATGTCATCAAGGACATCGGCTCTAGCAAGCAAAGCTACTACGTTCACCAAGCCGAGCGACGCACCTATGTGCGCATCCGCGAGGGCGCTCTCGAGACCACGAGCGACACGGCGAGCAAGAACCACCTCGGCGCGCTGCCGACCGTCTGAGCCGCCGCGGTTCGAGCGTTGTTGGTGATTGTTGCCGGGGGAGAGCTCGGGAGCGCGGGGTCGCCCGCGGCGGCGCGAAACTTCGTGTACGAGTGGGTGGCCAGGGCGCGTCTGGATGGTCTCGTGGTTTCCGCTGGCAGCCTGAGCAACCACTGCGGGCTGCAGCATTTCAGCGGCTGGCGAAGTGGTGTCGCATCTGATCCGGTCGCATGGGCGCCGTCGCATCGCGTTCATCGGTGGGCGTGACACGAGCACTGAGGCCCGGGCTCGGCGCGATGGTTATTTGCGTGCGCTGCGCGAGCACGACATCGCGGTCGATGATCGGCTGATGATCAAGACGAGCACGCTCGGACCGAGGATGGCGTCGCGGCGACGGCCGAGTTGCTCGATGCGTTAGTCCAGGACCTCGCTTCGGAGCCCGTCGCATTTCTGCGTGAGCTCGAGAACCTGTTGCGACAGCACACTGCGCGCGGGCGCGGGTTGCTCGCGTTCCATGATAATTCACGGCATCTTCGACAGCTTGCCACCTTGAGCCGTTAACGTTCGCGGCTATGAAGACTGCGATGCTGCGACGAACTGTTCTGCGAAGTCGGGTGTTGGGCTACGTGCTTGGCGCAAGCGCGGCCGCCACTTTGGGGTGTTCAGCGGCAAGCGATGTTGAAGGTGCTGCGGAGAGGGCGACGGCGCAGGCGGTAACGCCGCCAGCGGGCTTGCTCGAGCGCACATTCGTTACCGACGGCACGGTGAGAGCCGTCGTGCAGGCCAACGGAACGATCTACGTTGGAGGAAAGTTCAGCTACGTGGGGCAGCGCTCGGGGGGATTCGTAGCGCTCTCCGCAAGCGACGGGCGGCGCGACAAGGCTTGGCCGGAACTTGGTGGGGGAATGGTGGACGCGATCGTCTCGGATGGACAAGGTGGCTTCTACGTCGGCGGTGACTTTCGTCTTGCCGGCAGCGTGAGTGTGCGTGGCCTTGCTCATGTTCGAAGCGATGGCAGCGTCGATCCCGCCTTCACGATTCCGGTGAACGGGCGTGTGTACAGCTTGGCGCTCGCGGGAAATACTCTCTACATCGGTGGGCGCTTCACGCGCATCGGGGCCATCACTCGCAACTTGCTAGGCGCAGTGGACGTGACGACCGGCGCGGTGACCGCATTCGACGGGGCGATTCAGAACCCGCAGCCTACGACTGGCTTCGCGCCTACGGTGCGTTCTGTCAGCGTCGCAGACGGCATAGTGTACGCGGCGGGCAGTTTTGGTGCTTCAAACGAGGGCGTTCAGGCGCTCGACGGTGTTACGGGCGCGCGGTTGTGGTCGGGTGGGGTCCGCGGCAACTTCGTGGCAACGGCGATCTGGGGGTCGATGCTGTTCGTCGGCGGCGATACATATAGTGGCGCGCTGTTCGCGCTGGATCGCACGACCGGCGTTCGGCTTTCTTGGGACGCGGGTATTGCGCCGCGCGCCACGAAACCAGGCGCCGAGGTGCACGCGCTCAGCATTGCCGGGCAAACGCTGTACGTTGGCGGCGAATTCGGGTTTGCCGGTGGCGTCGCACGCGGCGGAGCAGCGGCGTACGATCTCAATACTCTGACGGTGACGCCGTTCGATCCAAAGGTTGCTCAGCTCACGAACAGCAACCAAATCCCGACGTTCGTCGAAGCAATTAGTGTCAGCGGCAATACGGCGTATCTCGCTGGCAGCTTCGAAAGCGTAAACAAGACGACGCGTCGGCTCGTGGCCGCCGTCGACGCGCAAACGGGCAATCGATTGCCTTGGCATATCACTGCACCGCGACGCACGGCGTGTGTCGCAGGAATCAGCCCAGACAACCTATGTACGCAAATGGCTTTCGCGGTGTACGCAACCGCGGATACCGTTTTCCTTGGCGGCGACTTCACCTCGGTTGGCGGCAGCGAGCGATTCAATGTGGCCGCTCTGGATGCAACGACGCGACGTGCAACGAGCTTTGCGCCACGCATCGATGGAACCGTAAACGCACTGGATTTTGTGGGCGGCCAGCTTTACGTAGGTGGGCAGTTCAGCGCCCCAATGAATGGCGGCGTTGTCTACTCGCTGGCGCAAGTCGATCCAGCGAGCGCTCAAGTCGTTGCTGGATTCGGTGCGCAGAGCGGAGTTGTCAACGCAATCACCCACGACGCCTCGAAACTCTATGTCGGCGGGACATTCACAGAATTCTTGTCGTCACCCAGGCAAGGGTTGGCCTCGATCGATCTCCCCACGGGAGCTTTGTCGGCTTGGGCGCCTACGGCCGACGGTGTCTCGGCGCTCGCGGTTGGGAACGGCGCCGTGTACATCGCGGGCCCGTTCGATCACGTCAACGGGCAACCAAAAGCAGCGCTCGCTGCGGTCGATGCCGCGTCCGGTGCGACGCTCCCGTTTGCGCCTCCAGTTAGCCTGGCGCCGAATGACGGGAGCTGGTCGCTCGCACTCGACGGCTCGGTGCTGTACGCGACTGGCGACTTTAGTGTTGCAAGTCCAGCTCGCAGCGGCTTGGCCGCTTTCGACGCGAATACGGGCGCGGTCGGTTCTTGGGCCCCACAACTCACTGCCGCTGCGGGTGTCGTCCCCAAGGTGCGTGCCCTCGCGCTCGCGGGGCACACCGTGTACATGGGCGGCGTGTTCACCCAAGTGAACGGGCAAGCGCGCTCACAGCTTGCGGCCGTAGATGCCACCGGCGCCTTGACACCATTCATCGCCCAAGTGGACAGCGCTGATGGCCGTGCCGTCGGCGAGGTGTGGTCAGGCTTCTTCTTCGCGCCGTTCCAGCGAAACGATCAGCAAATCCGCGGCATTTACGCCCTGTCCATGCTTGGGGATCGGCTCGCTATCGGCGGCAACTTCTTCAGCATCAACAGCCAAGATCAAAGCGGGTTCGCGAGATTTGCCGTCCCTGCTCCGTGAGGCGGCGCTCAGCGCTAGGCATACAAACGCCCGAAGTAATCGTCGCTTTCAAGCGAGTAGACGAATAAACTCGCGCGCCGTGGAACGCGTTCTCGGTGTTGGTGGCATCTTCTTCAAGGCAAAGGATCCGGCCAAGCTCAAGGCCTGGTACCGAGACCACCTGGGCCTTCCCACTGACGAGCAAGGCGAAACGATGTTTCTGACGCAGGCAGATCCAGGGCCGTGCCTCATCTGGTCGCCCTTCGCTGCGGACACGACGTACTTCGAGCCGAGCAAGGCGCCGTTCATGATCAACTTCCGCGTGAAGGATCTCCACGCGATGCTCGCGCAGCTTCGTGCTGCCGGTGCCGACGTGGACGAGAAGGTGCAGGAAGAGTCCTACGGGAAGTTCGGCTGGGTCATGGATCCCGAGGGAAACCGCATCGAGCTGTGGGAACCGCCCGCCCGGGGTTAGGGCTGAGAGCCGTTGGCCATGCAAACGGAGCTACTGACCGGTGAAATTATCCAAACTGGAGACGGTGTTTACGCCATGGTTTCGCCGATAGAATGCTTTCGGCTATCAATAGACACCAGAAGGCAGAAATGCGGAATGCTAGAAGCGCGTTGAAGCGGTGGTCCCTGCTACCGCTCGGGTTGGGTTTGTTAGCCTGCGGCGGCTCTCTGCCGCTCAGCGCACCGCCGCAAGCTGATGCGCCGTTTCAAGATCGGGTACTTGCCTATCGAGGGTTGCGACCGTTATCTCTTCACGAGACGCACGTCACGTACGTGAGTGGCTCAATCCCGGTCGGAGCAACACGTCGAACCGACTACTTGCAGTTGGCAAACGGGCGGCGGGTCTACGACCCTGCGGACTTGCTACCGGCGGTCGAAGCGAATTCGCCCACAGGAGTCGCCATTCGCGAAAATCAGTCGTTGCGTGAGAACGGTCGGCTTTTCGGCGGCATCGGTCTTGGATGCGTCGCGTTGGGAACCGGGGTTATGTTCTACCCTGTTGCTGATCAGCTTGCGAATCCGAACGAATCGTTCAAGACCACCCCCCTGCTGATCGGAGGGGGACTCTTGCTGGCGGGGACCATATTGGTTCTGATCGCCACCGGCCACTACGCGGACGCGAACGATGCGAAGGCAACAGCGTTCGAGACATTCGACGGCTCCCTCCAACAGCGGCTCAATGTCTGCGTCGACAATAACCGTCTCGTGCCGTGCAACCAACCGAGGTAGAGGAGCCAGAGAACTCGGCCAAGAGTATCCAACTTACTGTACCAGAGTTGGTCCGTGGTGTTGCCGACGGGTGTGAGACGGTTGCTCGCATCGATCCCTAGCGCCGTTGCCGACGTCTGGTTCGGCCTGGATGTGCGTGTGAGGTTCGACCGTTGGGTAGCCCTTCACACGGCGCCGGCCGGCTTGCGCGATCGAAGGCGGCTGATGGCGTTCCACACGAGGAGTACCAGCGTACCGGTGATCAGTCCGACGAGGAGATCCACGAGGATGGGAACGATTGCTGACCAGACAGGGCCGACGAAGGGTTGAGCTCGGGCGGCTTCGGCGTGTTCGTGCACGACGTGATGCAGGTGCGGGATGGCGTGGCTCACGATACCGCCGCCTACCAAGAACATGGCGATGGTACCCGCGACGGAGAGGGCCTTCATCAGCCACGGTGCGGCCAGCAGGATTGCCTTCGACAAGCCTTCCTGCAGCGAGGCTAGCGCGCTGCGGCCGCGTTTGGCTTGGGCGGCTAAGTATTGGCCGAAGTCGTCGAGCTTGACGATGCCGGCCACGAGACCGTAAACGCCAAGCGTCATTAGTAGGGACAGGCCGATCAAGACGACGACTTGTGTCGTGAGCGGCACACCTTGCACGGTGCCGAGAGCGATGACGATGATCTCGGCGGAGAGCACGAAGTCGGTGCGAATGGCTCCCTTAATCTTGTCGCGCTCGAGGGCAACGAGGTCGATCTCCGGGTTTACCAAAGCGTGGACGTGCTCTTCGTGGTGCTTGCTTTCTGCCTCTTTCGAATGCAGGAACTTGTGGGCTAGCTTTTCACAACCTTCGAAGCACAAGAACGCGCCGCCCACCATCAAGAGTGGCTTGATGCCCCAAGGAATGAAGGCGCTGATGGCCAGCGCCGCGGGTACCAAGATCGACTTGTTGACGAGCGAACCTTTTGCAACTGCCCACACGACGGGTAGCTCGCGCTCGGCACGCACGCCGGCAACTTGCTCTGCATTGAGGGCGAGATCGTCTCCCAGCACGCCGGCAGTTTTTTTGGTGGCGGCTTGAGTCAACACGGCTACATCGTCGAGCACGCTGGCGATGTCATCGAGCAAAGCAAACAGACTGGGCGTCGGCATGGAGTAGCTCTCTTCCTGTATGGCGCGCGTCGCGGCGTCAATCAGTAGCGGAATCCGTTCGGCGGGGAGGCTTTTCGGCACGCAAGCGCGTGGTACGCCGGTCAGGAAGTCGAGCTCGGATGCGCGGGCCACGTGTGTGGCTCGAGGGGTGCGCTCGGTCGCTCGGCGGGGGTGTGTTGCGCAACCTCGATCTCGAGTTGCGCAGCGCGCGTCTCGAGCCGAGTGCTAACCAGCCGCGCAAAGCCCAAGAAAAGCGGTGATTGTGTGCCTCAAGTCGAAGGCACGAAAGCTGCTGTAGGCGGCGCGCCATGACACGCAAACTACTTTTGGCGGGTGGGGAACCGGTGCTCATCGTGATGATCTTGTGCAGCGTGGTGCTCGGCGTTTCGGCGTTCGATAGCCGGCGTACGTCGAGCAATCGCACGCCAGGCTCACAAGAATCGCTCGCACCCATTTCGAACGATGCCAATCTGGGTATCGCCGCGGAGCGCGCGGAACGCGACTTCAACGAGGGCTTGGCGCTATGTGCTGCAGGGGACCAAGGCGCGTGCAGCAAGCTCGACGCACTTCAACAGCGGCTTGCACGACTGCGCGAACGTGACGCCGAGTCCTCGAACGTCGCGGGTACGAGGCAGGGCGCCAACGCGACGGGCGCTAGCATGTGATAGCGAGCGAATCGCAGATCACTTCTGCCCAGCGCCTGCGCTTCTGATGCCTTACGTGACCAAGAACTGATCGGCGAGGGAGGTGAGCGCGATCGGCTGTCGTCCAATTTATAGAGGGTGGGGGGAAGCGGCACATTTTTGACCTGTTTGGGCGTGCTCGGGTCGCTCGATACCGAACGACCATGTTGCCGCACTCATTCACTTCAACTCTCACCCCGATCCACCGTGTTCTCATCGCTGCGCTCTGGGCCGGCTGGGCTTGGGGTTGCTCCAGCGACGGCTCGAGTGATGCAGGTTCTGGCGGAGCACAAGCTGGCGGGCAATCGGGGAAATCTGGCGGGCAAACAGGGAGCGGCGGTGCGTCGAATTCTCCGGGCGGGAGCTCGGCCGCGTCGGGCGGCGCTTCCGCTGGTGGCGCGACTGGTGCCGGTGGCGCGTCGAACAATGGCGGCTCGAGTAGTGGCGGCTCGAGTAGTGGCGGCTCGAGTAGTGGCGGTTCGAGTAGTGGCGGTTCGACAGGCATTGGCGGGGCGAGCGCTGGTGGTACGGCGGGAGCCGGTGGTGATTCCGCGAAGGGTGGTTCGTCGAGTGGAGGCACTTCGAATGGGGGTACATCGAACGGGGGTACGTCGAACGGAGGGGCCTCGAAGGGCGGCTCGTTGAACGGTGGCGCGCCAAATGGCGGGAAGGTGGGGAGTGGCGGCACTGCTGCCGGCGGCAGTGGTAGTGGCGGAACGAGTGCAGCGGGCGGAACGAGCGCGATGGGTGGCACGACGGCAACGGGCGGTTCTGGCTCGTGTTCCGTGCCGGCGCCGGGTTCGAAGGGGAAGAACCCGTTGTTCACGGATGTGTTCACGGCTGATCCGGCGCCGTTCGTGCATAACTGCACGTTTTACATTCATTGCGGGCACGATCAGGGCGCCGGAAACTTCTTCGACTTGTCGGAGTGGTACGTGCTCAAGTCGACGGATATGGTGAATTGGACACGCACACTGGGCATGCGTTACACGGTATTCAGCTGGGCGCACGGGAACGCTTGGGCTGGCCAGTTGGTGGCGAAGAACGGTAAGTTCTATTGGTACGTTCCAGTGGAGCAGGGGAATGGCAACGGGCAAATGGCAATCGGTGTTGCCGTGAGCGACAGCCCTGAAGGGCCGTTCAAGGACGCAATTGGCAAGCCGCTCGTCGACGACGCATTCGAGCGGCAGAACATGGGCTTTGCGACGGACGGAGACACTCCCTACACCATCGATCCAACGGTACTCGTGGATGACAACGGTGACGCCTACCTGCACTACGGTGGCTTCTCGCGTTTGGTGAACGCAAAGCTCGGCGCAGACATGATTTCGATCAGTGGCACCATGAAGGAGAGCACACCGAGTTGCTTCTTCGAAGCGCCGTTTTTGACGAAGCGAAACAACATCTACTACGAGATTTATGCGTGCGGCGTGAACCCTCCGACGATCGATTACGCAACGTCGTCGAGCCCGCTTGGGCCGTGGACGCGTAAGGGGACCGTGCTGCCGCGCATGACGACGTTGCCCGGGCAAGACGCGGCGACGAATCATGCTGGCGTCGCGAAGCGCGGTGACCAGTGGTACATCACCTACCACGTGAGCAACGGGCCGAATGGCGGCGGTACGTATCACCGCGAAGTGGCCATTGATAAGCTCAATTTCAATTCGGACGGCTCGATTCAACAGGTGACGCCGAGCTCAGGTTTGACGTTCTGACTTCGTCGGGGGTGAGCTTCGCGAGCGTCGACATTATCGACGGAAACTTGCAGCGCATCGCGAAATGCGCGGGCGCTCGGCGCTGTGTCGCGGGACCGATGCAAAGATTTGAGCTGTGAGCTGGTGGAGCCGCCACTCGTGAGGTGAGCCGCGCGTTTTTCGGGCATTGATCTGTCTCGAGCGCCGTCGGCTGGACGAAACGCGAGTCTGAACATGCTGAAGATCGGTTGTCTCTGGGTTCTCGTGCTGTGTGGTGCCGTTGCGTGTGGTGGGGAGGGCAACGCCTCTTCAGAGACCGGCGGTGCGTCATCTACGAGTGGTGGCAACGGCTCGGGCGGCAATGGCTCGGGTGGGCAGAGCACGGGCGGCGCACCAAGCGGTAGCGGCGGCGCGGTTGGAGTGAGCGGCATGGTTGGCTCCGGCGGCGCGAACGCGACCGGCGGCGCGATGAATGCCAACGGCGGCTCGGTGTCGGGCGGAGCGCCCAGTGCTGGTGGCACGAACGCCGGTGGCAGTGTTGGAACGGGAGGTTCGACGGCAGCGGGTGGGATGGGCGCGGGCGGGCGTGGCTCGAGCGGTGGTGCAACCGCAGCCGGCGGTGCGAGCACAGGAGGATCCGCAAGCGGGGGCACCGGCGGTGCAGCGACGGGAGGCGTTTCGTCGACAGGCGGTAGCGGCGGCACGACGGAGCCGGTGTGCTCGGTGAAGGTGCCTGCGGAATTTCAGACGAACACGAGTTTGCCCGGCGGCAACGCATCGGTGTTCAAGGAGTCGCCTCATTTTCGCGTCAACGGGAGCGCGTCGGCGAGCGCCGTGGACACCGCGCTGAATCACCTGGAGGCGGCGCACGCCTGTTTCGTGGATGATTGGTGCTTTCGCACGACTGGGCTCTCGGTGAAGTCGAACACGGGCCCGTACTACAAGACCCATATCAACATCGTGGGTTCGCTGGACGGCGCCGCGGGCGTGATGCGCTACGACGCGGGCGCGGGATTGGCGTACCTCGAAGTGCTCGCCAACCAGGTTGGGGTTCCGCAAGTCACGGTGCATGAGTGGGGGCACGCGATGACGCTGTCGGAGTACAACTGGGTGGACCAACAACGCACCGGGGCCTGGTGGGAAACGGTGGCGAATTGGGTCGCCGACACCTATCTCACGTCCACGTACTGCGATGCCGCACGGAAGAAGTTCAATGTCGCGGCCGGCTCCACCATCATCGATCTGAATCGCGTCATCGGGCAGTCCTATTTGATGATCGTGAGCAGCCAGAACCTCTACGAAGCTTGGCCGTTTCTCACGTATCTGACGAGCAATCCCGATAACTATCCCGGGCTCGGCAAGTTGGCTTTGCAGAACCTGTTCCGGCAGCACGCTCGCAACAACGACACGCCGCTGCACGTACTGGAGAAGGTCGCGGCGCCGGTGAAGGTGCAAACGATCTTGGGCCGCTACTGGGCGCGCATGGCTTACCTCGACATCGGGCATCCCAAAGCGCGAGATCTGTTCTTCAGTCGCCGCAGTAACCTGAATTACGCAAACCTCGATTCAGCGGGGAATCAGACGTACAGCGTGAAGGCCGCGCGAAAGCCCCAGTATGGAGGCGCGAACATCATTCCGCTCACTGGCACGGGTGAGGTGAGCGTGCAGGTGACGAACCTCGGCAATGGCCTCAGCGAGAGCAACTTCACCGCCACGTTGGCCATTCGTGCGACGAGCGGCGCCGTGCGCTACGTGGATCTACCAAACGGTGCAGGGAGCGCGAGCGTTGCAAGTACCGAGGAAGCAAGCTTGGTGGTGGTAAACACGCCGACCAAGCTCTACCAATACGATGCGTTCGCGAGCACTGCGAGCAGCCCGGAATCCATCGGCTTGAACTATCGCGTGCAGATCACCGGCGCCACGCCGAAGTGAACTCGTCGCGTCCGCACGGGTGCGCGATGACCACGTTCGAACGGCCCACGTAGGGATTTCTGTCCCGCAGCCGTGCCGGTTCGAGCCGCCGCCAGCTTACACACGAAGCGTAAGCAAGCTCACGCACGATGTTCAACCGCGAGGGTGTGTGCGGTGGGCGCCAACCGTTTTGCCGAGGAAACCTGCAAACGCGGTGTGGACCGAATGTTGCACTTGGCGGCCGAAACAGGGAAGGGAAGGAAGGCAATTATGTTCAAGTCGCGTGCGATTTCGACGCTGGTTTTGCTCCCGCTACTTCAACTCGCGGCCTGCGCTGCTCACGACGTTGACAGTGGCTCGAGTCTCGATTCGATGGGCAGCGAGCCCACAGCTACGAGTGACAATCCGCTCTTTTCAGTCGTGAGCCCGACATCGACTCGCTCGAAGGAGCGCGGTGCCATCAAAGTGTGCTTCGACACCAGTTGTTGCTCGGGAAGCATTCTCAACAACGGCTTGATCATGACGGCGGCGCACTGTTTACCGACACCGAACCGCAACGCCAAGCACAACGTCACGATCACCTATCCGATGCCCGTCGATCCGAACGCGCCCTTCTGCTTGCCGGAGTACTGCCCGAACCCCGCGATTTACGAGTTCAAGCTCACCAATACCGCGGATCGGCGCATGTTCTTTTATCCACACCCGAGTCAACGCGAAGGCAACAAGAACAACGTGCTGCCGCCGTACGACTTTGCGATTGGTGCGATCTGCACGTCATCAGCGGCGCAGTGTGCAAATGGCGGCTTCATCCAGAGCCTAAACCTCGACAACAGGCACTTCGTCACGCTCTCGACGCGCGCTGTGGCTGACAACAACCAAATGACCATGGTGAGTTTCGGAATGCCCGAGACGTCCCGTCAGCACAAGCTGACAATGAAGGTTCTCGATGAGGACGACGGCTGGGTGGATTACGCTCCGCTCGCGCTCGGCTATTACGTGTGTGAAGGCGATTCCGGCGCGCCCCTGTGGCGCAGCTCTGGGTACTCGGATGGGGCGGGCTCGTTCTGGAACGCGGTAGCAGTGGTGCACTCCGGAGGTGAGCCGGGCACGCCGTTCGATCCGAATACGGGCACTTATTTCTTGATGCCGGACGGCCGCAAATCGTACTGCTCCAGCAGGCAGGTCGGCAGCGCAATTCGCAGTCACATCAATTGGATTCAGGAGATCAGCACATTCTGGACGACCAAGTCGTGCGTGAGCATGACGACGGCTTCGGGTGAAAACGTGCGAAAGTGCTTCTGATGCGGTGACGAACGGACGACGGCGGCGTCTCGCTGGTACCCGACCAAAGGTGCCATTGGCGAAGACGCCGCCCCGCGTTGCTGGCGATGTTGTCGAGCGCATCCCTCAGCGGTCGCGCGGATGAGCTTGTCGAGTCGCGCTCGTCACTATTTGGTGAAGAGCATCAGGTCGACCACTTCGCCCATCTTTTGATAGCCGGCAGGGCCCGGATGCAAACCATCCGTTTGTGCCCAAGTGGCGTAGGCGGTCTGCAGCTTCGGCGGGTTGCCCTCACCGAGTACTTCGAAGTCGATGTAGCCGTCGAAGGCGCCGCTCTTGATGTACGTGTTGACCTGCTTGCGAAGGTTCTCGTGGTCTACCGAGTAGTAGTTGCTCGCGCCGAACGGCAGAATGGTCGCGCCGTAGATGAGGAGATTCTTGTTGTGCGCACGACTGATTAAGTCGTCGTAGGCGGCCTTCATGGAGTTGTACGTGGCCCCGCCGTTGATGTCGTTCACGCCGTCGAGCACGATCACGTAACGAACGCCGCTTTGGTTGAGCACGTCGCGTGCGAAGCGCGCCTGGGCCGCCGTGCCGGTCGTGCCGATTAGGTTGGTGGCGCCGATACCCTGGTTCATCACCGCGATGTTGGAGGTGGCCGAGTTTGCCTGAAGGCGAGCCGCCAGAACGTCCGTCCAGCGATTGTTCTTGTTGGTATCGGTACCTCTGCCGTCGGTGATCGAGTCGCCGATTGCGACGATGGCTTTGGCCGAAGCGTCTGCCATCACCTCCATGCCGGAGATGTAGTACCAGTGGTCCGTCGGTTGCGCCGAGGACATGCTCGCTGCGGTGACGTTGGTGCTACCGGACTGCAAGTACGACGTCGTTCTCGCGCCCGCGTGACCAGTGAGGCTGCTCGGGACGCTGCCGAATGCTGTGGTGATCGAAACATTGCCGAGCGCGGGTAGCGTGAAATCGATTGGATCCGACCAAACTTCCTTGCCCTGCGCAATGGTTACCGAAGCCATGCCAGAAAATGCGAGCGCCTTGTCCGTCGCGGTGTCGATGGTGCTGTCGACCGCGGGGGTTGCTTTGCACAGCGCGACGTGAGCCGAATTGATGGTGACGGGTCCGTTGCCGGACAAGTTCGAGAACTGCACGCGAATGCGGTTCCCTCCGAGCGACGCGTGAACGACTTGCCGCAGCACAGCGTTGGAGAGGCTGGCTGGCGGTTGATTGTTCGCATCGACCGGATAGGGCGAGCCAGTCCAGGTTCCCACCCAGTGAGTGTTGCCGCTGCCGCCCACTCCGCCGCTCGCTGTACTTCCGCCTGTCGAGTTGCCGCCGCTCGAGCTGCCGCCGTTCGCTGTGCTCCCACCTGTTGAGGTTCCGCCGCTCGACGTGCCACCCGTGGTCGAGCTGCCACCGTTCGAAGTGCCGCCCGTCGCGGTGCCACCCCCGTTGCTCGAAGTGCCGCCGGTTGCGCCGCCGCTGCCGGTGCTTCCTCCAGTGCCCGGTCGGCCACCTGCCATCGCTCCGCCTGACGCGCCACCGGCTTGCGCCCCACCGCTTCCTGATCCCGACCCACCGCCGCTTGCCTGCCCACCGTTACCAACAGAGCCTCCAGCGCCGGTTTTGCCGCCGGTTCCGGAGTCCCCGCCACTGCTGCTACATCCGCTAACGAGCACGATAGCGAAACCCACGATTGCACTTCTCATTCGAGCAGATCTCCTGTCACGGCCGGCCGGTAGTTGTTTGGCGCCGTGCGGCAAAGCGAACGGCCATTCTGGGCGGTCCCTTCATTCCCGAAATCGCGCGAGGGGATCACGCGGTGGCCGTTCAGCTGAGGATCCGTGCTCGGCGTCGCAACAAGACAGCGGCACACAGGAAGAGCCCAAGCGGCGCTGCTGACGTTGGAGCGTTGACCGAGCAGCTCTGAGTGTGCTGGGGCGTCTTCGTACGACTCCGGCGGTCGTGACCGCACTCGAGCATTCGCGGTTCTCAGTAAGGCTTGCAATAGCTGGGAAAGCTCGAGGGGAGGCCGGACGCGTAAGGCTCCGGCTCCAACCCAAACGGATGTGCCTTCATGAACTCCCAACCAGCGGTGTACAACTCAGCCGGTGCTTGGCAATGGCCACCGCCATGATCGCAATTCACGACGTAGCTGCCAGCGCTTTTCATGTGCGCGTCATAGGTCGCGCTGGTTTGGCTGAAGCGCACGCCGACCACGTCCGACGGGCCCCCGTGCATTGTCATGACCGCAGGCGTCGTGCTCGCGTCCTGAATGGGCTGGCGCGTGACTTCACCACCGGAGTTTGGCACTACGGCGGCGACGTAGCTCGATCGCATGGCTCCCATGCAGCCCGCTTGGAGGCCACCTGCGCTACAGCCGGTCGTGTAGATGCGCGCCGGATTGATGCCATGGTTTTGCACGGCGCACGCCGCGATGAGATCGGCGATCTTGAAGTCGTCTTTGCTGAAGGTAGATGTGCCGGAGCAATCACCGCCGGTACGCGTGGAACCGCCGAACGACACGATGATGCCGCCCGCATCGAGGATCTCTTGACGTACACGCGCGGGCACCAGCCGGTTGACCTCAGCGGCGCTCGAACCGGTGCCGTGCCAATAAAACAGCAGCGATCCGGTGCCGTCCTTTTTGGGGCCGACTTGGAGGGAGATTCCGCTAAGCCCACCGATCGTCGCCGTGGCCGTCTTGAACTCCGGGCAAGTGCCATTGATCGGTGGGATCTTCGGCGCGCCAGTAACACCGCTGCCACCGCTGCCCGTCGAGCCTCCACTTGCTGTCGCTCCGCCAGTGGTCGAACCACCGCCAAAGCCGAATTGGCCGCCTCCACCGAGTTTTCCGCCGAAGCCAAACTGACCTGCAACGCTGGAGTTTCCGCCGCGGTTGGCAGCTCCGCCTTGCCCAGGAAGACCACCGAAGCCTGGAAAGACCGGCCCAGTTCCGCCGCGCGCGCCGCCTGCACCGTTCTGAACGTTTCCGCCGTTGCTCGGCGCGCCGCCGAATGCATTTTGAATTGTGCCCCCGTTGCCGAGTGCACCACCGTTCGAAGCCAACTTTCCGCCTTGGGCAATCGAGGCGCCGCCAGAGCCTTCATGGTTTGGGTAGTCGTCGGCGGGTGAGCAAGCAACCAAACCGAGAGCTGCCAGGCAACCAAACAGATTGGCCCTGACTTTTACGTGTGTGCGAGTGGCATCGGCAAAGCGGGTGTTCATTCCCTTCTGGTGCCGGCACGACACTGATTTGGGTGGGTGACGCCGCGAAAGCAGGCCTTCGACCCGAGTAGAGTCGCTTTAACGAGGTGGCAGGGGTGGTGCAATAACGCAGCCATATTCGAACGCGATCGTGGAGAAATGGCCGGCCTTTGCAGCCTCGCACGTGCTTCCCATCAATGTCGCGCTGCTTTGATCTGCTGAGAGGAGCCAGCCGTTCGTCGCGTCGCGAGGTACTTCGAAGCGCTGCCCACTCGCGGCGTCGGTGACCAGCAAATGCACGTCGTTTGGATTGGAGCCGGCGGCGGGTGAAAGTTGAAAGTGGCAGTCTTCGATGCTCAAACGCGTTTCAGTCGTAACGACGCGAGTCGCGACGAGCGCGAGGGCTTCCTCGAGAGCTCCCGGGTTGTCAGGGTAGTAGTAGCAAGCCGACGTGCAGCCAGCGGGCGCTGTGCCGCCAGCAATTGCGATGCGGTCGAGTACTGCAGCGCCTTGTGCTCCGGGCAAGCCGACGACGTAGGTCTTTATCCCGCGCATCAACAGACGCGCTGCAATTCCGGCTTCGTTCGCGCCGCAGGTGGGTTGGCCGTCGGTCACTAAGACGATCGCAATGCTTCCGTCGGGAGGCGAAGCCAGCGCGGCCTCAGCTTGAGTCAATGCCTTCTCGGTCGGGGTGCCGAGCACAGGAGAGCCCGAGTTTTGACCCCAGAGCTGATCCCAAGCCGTGAGAAACTCGCGCCCCGAACGCAGGCCGATTTGTGGTGTCTGCGCAATGCCAACCACGTCGGGGCACAAGTTCGAGCAGCCGGTGTTGTTGTACCAGCTGCAGGTGGAGCTCGAGTTAGAAGAAGGAGGGGGAGCCGGAAACAGGATCGCTCCGGCGCTGAGTTTGTCCGCCAAGGGAGCAAACGCATTCTTTACAGCACGTTTCGCTGTCTCGAGTTTCGGCGTGCCGTTCCAGTCCTCGTTCATGCTGCGCGACTGGTCGAATACGAACAGAATGGTGCCAGGAACTTCGGTGACAATCTCCGTGCTCTTCACCACGGCGTCGACGTGAACACTGCCGCACTTTCCTCCAGCACCGCCCATGCTCGGTTCGGTGGATGGCATGTTGCCGATTCCGGCGGTGGGCACTGAAATGTGTGGCTGTCCGCCACTAGCAGGTTCAGTTCCGCTAGTGCCACCGCTCGCTGATATGTTGCCGCCGCTGGCAGCGCCACCCGCTCCCGCTCCGTTGGGCGGTTGCTGCGTCTGGCGTGATCGAGTTGGCCCTTCCGGAGTCGCCGAGCACGCAAGCACGGCGCACGCGAGCAAGTAATGGGCGGAATACGAGTGTTCCATCGCAACCTCCTGTTCGCGTGTGTGCAGGCGCTCGACGCACGGCGAACTCGCATCGCTGGAGTAGCTCGTCGTGGTCGAAATGGGTGGTCAGGCTGAAGTTCCGCGTTTTTTCGAACTCCAGCCACCCAGGCCGGCTGTGGCAGAGCACTCTACCAATCGAGAGTGAATCGCTCGGGTGAGCGCACCGAGCGACACTCTCGGCCAATCTGCCTCGTGCGGCACAACCAAGGCGCAGCGTTGCCAGGATCGGCCATTGGCGCGCCGGCCTAGCTGCGCCGCGGTGGCACGAACGCACGCGCCGACGGAAGCGTTGCGGCTTCGCTCTCGTCGGATTCGTCGCCGGTGGCGGTGCCACGTACCCAAGCGCGCAGTGTCTGACGTGCGCGTGTGAGGCGATCCTTGACGGTGTTGGGCGACACTTCGGTCAAGCTCGCGATTTCGTCGATCGAGTACTCGAAGCAACAACGCAGCAACAGAGCGGTGCGTTGAGCTTCGGGTAGTCGGTTCAAGCATTCACGAAACAGAATCTTGGGATGGGCACCGTTCGTTTCGGTGATTGCGTCGTCGTCCAGGCCTGCCTGCGGCGAGCGCCGTTCCGTTGCGATCCAGCGGAGCGCGGTGCGCGACACGATGCGGTCCGACCAATGCTCGATGCTGCATTCGCCGCGGTAGCTGTGCACAGATCGCAATACTTGTAGCAGCGCCGTTTGGCTGGCGTCTTTAGCGTCGCTGGCGTTGCGTAGCAGGCTTTGGCAAAGACGTTGTGCGCGCGGAAGTAAACGCTGCACGAGGTCGCGACGAGCGCGCGAGTCATTCTCGGCAACGCGGCGCATCAGCGCGCGGTCAGCCGCGAACTCCTCGGGCGTATTGCCGTCGGCAAGCCAGTCGCGCATCACCAAAAGCCTAGCACGCCCGCCGATCCCAAGGGCGCTCTTCGAAGCCAGCGCGCGGTTCGAAAATGCGAACTTCGTGTCATTTGCGAGTCTCGATTTAGAACGCTCCTACCCGCGATTCGTATGCGTAGAGCTCACTCGGCGAAGGCCGAACAGCGGCCCGCGTTGCACACGAAGGGCACACAGCAATCGGCGTCGCTGCCGCATGAAACGCAGCGCCCCTGCACACAGGCTTGGCCGCCAGGGCAGTCGCCGCAGTTCGTACAATCCGATGGCACTTCTTCGGTGCAACCATCCGCTGCGCGTTGAACTGCGACATCGTAGTGAACGGTGATGTCAGTGAGGCTGCGCAGACTGCGAGCCGACAGTGAGCCGTGAAAATCGCCAATGCCGGACAACACCACGTCCGCGTTCGGCGCGTACAAATTGCCGAACACCGAGCTCCGAGGCACACTGATTGGTCCGGTTCCCGCGACATAAATGCGCAGCGCTGCGGGTCGCGTAACACTTCCCCAAACACCAATGTCGCTCGGCGCTAGGCGTCCGCCGACGAACCAGTCGAGTTCGGCGCCAGTCGCCAGATCAATGTGCAGCTTACCTGAGCTCGTCACATCGCCGGCGACAAAGAGTGCAGCGCGACCCGTCACGCGCAGGCGAACGTCACGGTTTCCACCGATGGCTGTCGCATAAAAGCGACCGCACGGCAGCACGAGATCGACGGCTTGCGACGGTATGGCCAACGTGTCACTGGCGAGCCCAATCAGCGCGTTGTCATTTTCGGCCGCCGCGTTCGCAATCACATTCGTAAGCTCCGTCGAGTCCGAAGCGGACCCGCACGGCAACGGAATCTCGAACGCTTCACGAATCACGCGGCCACCCACGTCTTCGTCGAGAAAGCCTTCCATGACTTTGCCCGGCGCGATATGCACATCGCGCTCGACGCGCGCGCTCGTGAGCGAAACCACGGACTCGGCGAACCAGGCGTCGCGCGCTACGCGAATGGGGCCAGAAGTCCTCAGGGTGCCACGCATGCGTAGGTCGCCGTGCACGTCGAGGCCGGGAAGCAGCAGCGGATTATCGCTCGCGATGGTGAGGCTGCCGCCAATCATGGGAGAGAGCTCTCCCAGATACTCACCGTTCGCGCCGACGGCTGCCGCGCCCGACGCAGAGCTGCCGCTCGTGGAGTCGAAAGCGTCGGTGTCGATGCGTCCTGGAACATCGAGATCGCCAGCGCTGCACAGCGCGTAGCTCATCCGCTCCCGAGCAAAGCTCCCGACGCAGCGGACGCCACTCACCCCACTGGCAGACGTCCGTGCGATGCGAGGATAACCATCGGCACAGCCAGTTGGATTGCCGCCGCTCCCAGCTTGCCCTGCACTACCGGTCTGGCCTGCCTCCCCAGCGCTGGCGCCGCCGTCACCGGCACTCGTGCCCCCATTGGTGCTTCCAGCGGCTGGGGCGCCACCTTGGCCGCCGAGTGCACTTGCGGTCCCGCCGCTTACATTTTCGAGAACACCGTACGCGACCGTGTCTACCTTGGTGCCGCACGAGCTCGTCGCAGCCAGCCCAGTCACGAGTAGAAAAGCGAGGTTGATAGAGCGTTGGGCCGCGCTCCGAAGCTCGATTGTCGTGGCCTTTGCCGGCGAGGGTCGCACGAAGCGGAGACGGGATCCCATGATCAGCGCGCGTGCTTCGTGGCGCTCGACTCTTTCAAGAGCCGTGTCTCTGGCGCATTCGGATAGCGCGTGATGAACTTGCGAGAAGCCTCGAGCTCTTCCGTCGTGCGTCCGAGACCGCGCAGGGCGCGAATGCGTCCATACTCCGCCTGTTGCCGAAGCGCGCCGCTACCAGCGGTGAGGTAAGCGTCGAAGCTCGCGAGCGCGCCGCGCGGATCGCCTAACGAAGATAGCTGCAAGCTGCCCAGTGAAACCAGTGCCGCGCGACCCGTTTCGGAGTGCGGGCTACGTGAGTAAATCGAGCGATACAGCGCCGCCGCGCGCTTGAACTGGCCGCGTGCACGCAGCTGACGCGCCATGGCGAGCTCGTCTTTCGAGGGGAGTTGCGCACTAGAGGCGCTCTCGGTTGTCTCGCTCGCTTTGGCTTCTTCGTCGCCGAGCGCCGGCTCAGCGTGCGCAGCCACATCGCCGCCCAACGCACTCCAACGTGCCACGAGATCCAGGTCGCGCTGGCCTTCACTCAATGGCAGCCCCGAGGCTGCGTTTTCGCCGAGTTGCACCTTCTGCCCCGCCAACAGGGCTTGATCGGCGCCGGGCACCTTGGTGTGCACGAGCACCTTGCCGCGGCTGACTCGCGCGATTGCGTGCCGATTTGCGCCGACTTCGACCGAGAAAATGGTGCCTACTGCAGTGACCTGACCGACTTCGGTCACGATGCTGAACGAGGAGCCTTGCGGCTGCGGCGCCAGCGAAGCGACTGCGCGGCCTCGCTTCAACTCGACGAATCGGTGCGGAGCGTTGAGCTGCACTTGCCCAACCTCAGCCCCCGCGGCCAGGCACAACACGATCCCTTCGAGCAGCGCGCCGCACGAATCTTCTTTGGCTCGAGCGGCCGGTGTTGCGCTGGCCACGCTGCTCGCGTGAAGCTCTGCGACCGCCGGCTTCGATGCAAGCGCATGCCCGCGCGACCACGGTCGGAGCAGCAAGACCACGCTGGCAGCGGCCGCCACGATTGCGGCTCCAACGGCGATCCAACGATTCGAGCGCTTCGCGAGAAGGTTCGTTTGCTTTTCACGGCGCGGCGCTTTTTCGATCGAATCGAGCTCCGCCTGAATCAGTACACGCTGAATCTCGGCTTCGCTCGGCACGACGTGCAGCGGCGCTGGCCGCAGCTCGCGGAACATGGCTGCCTCGCGCGCACACTGACTGCAATCGAACTCGTGAGAACGCAGGTACTCGAGCTCACGAGGCGAGAGCCGTTCTCCGAGGAGCTGCCGGTCGGACAGCTCCATCCAGCGTGCACAGCGATTGGTCATCGTCTTTGATTGGCGACGCGGAGCTCCGTTCGCGACGCGCCGAGTTCCTGCTCGCGCTGAAGCTCGCGGCGCATCGCGTCCTTGGCTCGCTTCAATCGATCCTTCACGGTGTTTATCGAAGTCTGCGTTAGTTCCGCGATCTCGTCGATGCTGTAACCGAAGCCGCTCCGCAGCAGCAAAACACTGCGTTGCGCCTCTGGAAGCTGTTTCAGGTATTCCCGAGCGGAAACGCGGGCCTCGCTACGCGGAGGGGTGCTTGGGGCAGCGGACTCGCTGATTTGGGTTGGGGCGCCACGTCGCCGCGCTCGCGATAGCCGCAACGCCGTGCGCACGACGATGCGATCCGCCCAGCGCTCCACGCTGCTATCACCCCGAAAATTCGCAGCGGAGCGCAATATGCCCAATAACGCGGCCTGACTCGCGTCGAAGGCGTCCTCGCGGTTGCGGAGCAAGGCCTGCGCCAAGCGATTAGCGCGACCCATCAGTCGAGTGACGAGCACCCGCTGGGCTTCGCGATCGCCCGCACCCGCGCGGTGCATCAAGGCGATATCGGACGGCTGCGCCCGCGCGCCTACGCTGCAAATCTTGGCACCCGCTGAGTTGGCGTCGGTACTCATACTGAATCGGTGGGGCGGGCTCGGCGAGTCGGGCGGATGCGTCGAGAAAAAAAGGTGCGACATCCGCGGTCACAAACCGAGCTCGACCGCGACCTCGACCACTGGCCGAATGGACCGGGTCACCAGCAAAGTTTGGCGTGTCTCTGCTTGAGTCGCATATTCCACGCGCTGGGTCGGCACTTCGATCCCGACATCCACTCGCGCACGAATAGCGCTCCAGAGAGGGCTCGCGAGCCCCGCGCACGCCAGTATCCCCCAGGACCACGTCGTGTCCCCGGCCGCGGCGTTGTACTGCGCGTCGGTCGTTATGGTTCGACGAGACACGGGATCGAGCCAACCTCCGAGGCGCGCGGTCGCCGAAAGCCCAGGGCTTGCCCGGTAGCCGAGCTGCGCGCGAATAGGATGCCTCGCTAGCGAGATACTAGCCCTCGGCAAATCGTACGTGAGCTTCTGGTACCAGGTGTAGTCGAGGACCAGGGCCCAATGTGAATCCAGCTGCATCCCAACCGCACCGCTAACACCGAGTTGCCAACGTTCGTCGACCAACCACGTGGTGCCGGCGAGCCCTAGCGCGAGCGTTGGCTGCATTGTCTGCAAAGGCTTCCGGGCAGGTGAAGCGCTCCGTTGGATGGAAGTTTGCGCCGCGACAGGCGCAGTTGATGCAGTGCTCGGCTCCGGTGGAACCGGCGCGTCGTCGCGAGGCACGGGCTCGACCATGCCGATGTGCCTGCCGTCGAGCAGAGCCTCCACCAATAGCGCGACTGTGATTCCCGCTTCCTCAATAGGTACGCGCTCCGCCTGCCTTCTCGCGGGTAAGCGGCGAATCAGCGTGGGTTCGCCGCTGGGCTCGAGCAGAAACAGCCGCGAGCTCTGGTCACTGCGCACATCGATCGCGAAGAGCCCCAGCGCGCCGAGAGCATGCGCCCGTCTGCGGCCTGTTTCGAGCCAGGTCGAAAGCTGCGTGCGTGGCACCTCTTCGCGGATCAGCTGGATGGGCAGCCCTGCCAGATGGGATCCAACTGCGTCGGCCAGCACACGGGAGCCTTGTTGCGCTGGGTCCAGCATCAACACGATGACCGGCCGCGCTTTACTTTCTGCGCTGCCCGCATTGGCGTCCCGTGCGGCGGGCTGGCTCCGTGCCGTGAGGTGCACACTCGAAAGCAACGCGAAGAGCAGCGCGGACGAAGTCGCCTTCAAGCTTTTTGGATGTGAACCATTCCTGAGAAGAAGCAACGTCCGTCCTGGTAGGCTCGCGGCGTACACGCCACGGTCCTCGCCAGATTACCCTTCACGCGCTTGCCGCGTAAGCCAAGGGCGACGGGTTCATCATTGCACGCGTTACAGCGGAATGGGCTGGAATCTCTGCGGGATCACGACCTTGCTTTTGGGGGAGCAGGCGCGCACTTCGGTCGCGAAGGTTTCGGCTTGGGCCAGCTGCTCGGGATCGATGGGAGTTTGGCGGTCGCTGACGGGCTTCCAGTGCGCGTCGAAGTGGTTCGGCAATACGAGCGGCGGTTCACCGAGGATCTTCATCAGGCGGCAGGTGTAGTCGGGCACCTTTTCGCGCAGGCCAATCGCGACGATGAGCACGTTCGGGCGCAAGCCCTGGAGTGCGCTGTCGATGTAGTTGGCCGTATCGATGAAGAGCATGGACAAGCGATTTACGTCGACCAGGTAGGCGAGGGTGCCGCCCTCACCGTAGTCTTTGGCGCGCAGGGGGAGCTGTACATTGCGCGGGATGTCGAAGGAATCGATGCCGATCAGAGAGTGGAGGCTGGCGAGGGGTCGCACGGCGAAGGGAGCCAACGCGAGCGGTTGATTGGGTACCGCGTGCACCAGGCGCGCCTCGGAGATCCCGGCGGCGCGTGCGATGTTCAGGGTACTTTCGGTGCCAACCACACTGGCTCGCGTGCGCTCCGCGATGGTTGGCACGTCCAGCAGGTGATCGTAGTGGGAGTGCCCGACCAGAATGAACTCGGCGCGCGGCGGCGTGAAGCGCGTGATCGCGTCCGGGTCAGGCGAAAGCGGCTGCTCTGGGGTCGCAGGATCCTTACGAGTGAAGTACGGGTCCAGCAGCAGCGAATACTCGCCTGCCAGCACATGCCAACCCGCGACTCCCAGATAGGTGAGGCTGATGCCGTGCTGAGATTCAGGTGATGTCGGCGACGTTCGTTCGGCGCTGGCTCGCCCACTGGCGTGTGGTGGCACTGGTGTTGCCGATGAACAGCCCACAAATCCCAACAGGAAAAACTTCAGCAGCAGTCTTCGCATTCCGATCCTCCTCCGCTATCCCGTGACGGGCCCGGAAACGCCACGCATCGTCGATCTATTCCTCGAGCCGTCACATTGTGCGCGCCGTCAACGCGCGAAGGTTTCCGTCGTGTCGTGTTGGGCACTAGGAAGTTGCTGTCGCGGCACCGGCGGGACGAACGCTGATGCCTATCGTCGCGCGAGAAAGGCAGGACGAAGCGATGGCGAAGTTGGATACGGCTGCTCGAATTTTTGGACTCACCGGTTTGGCACTGATGACGGCGGCGTGTGCTGACGGCGCGCGAGCAACGAGCGCAAGCCACGACGAGAACGTGGCGGGTGAGGCGCATGCGCTGGTGCTCGGCGGCAAACCGAAGCCATTCGCGGCGCGCCGGGCGCAAATGAATGTCCAACTCGGACCACGACCCTACTACCTGGTCGAGGACATGGACGAGGGGCGGCTCAAGCAAAAGCTCGCGTCGTGCTCGGAGAACGAGCAGAAGCCATCGGACTTCTCGATCGGCCATCGCGGGGCGGCTTTGCAGTTCCCCGAGCACACCAAGGAGAGCTTTCAGGCTGCGGCGCGCACCGGGGCTGGCATTCTCGAGTGCGATGTGACCTTCACGAAGGACCGTCAACTCGTGTGCCGGCATTCGCAATGCGACTTGCACACAACGACCAACATCTTGGCCACGCCGCTGGCAGCCAAGTGCACGCAGCCGTTCAAACCGGCAGATCCAGCCACGAATACGCCGGCGAGCGCCACTTGCTGCACCAGCGATATCACGCTCGAAGAGTTCAAGTCCCTGTGTGGCAAGATGGATGGCTCCAATCCGCGCGCGACGACCGTGGCCGAATACTTGGACGGAACGCCCGGTTTCCGAACTGACCTGTATTCCACCTGCGGAACTCTCGTGACCCACGCGGAGAGCATTCAACTCATCTCGAGCATGGGGCGCAAGTTCACGCCGGAACTGAAGGCCCCGAGCGTGACGATGCCGTTCGAGGGCGACTACACCCAAGAAGCATATGCCCAGCAGCTGATCGACGAGTACAAAGCTGCTGGCATTCCCGCGAAGCACGTCTGGCCACAATCCTTCAACATCAACGACGTGTTGTATTGGGTAAAGAACGAGCCACGCTTCGGGCGCCAAGCCGTCTACCTCGATGAGCGCGTCGATGCGGCCGGCGGCTACGATGCCGCAGTGGCTGCCATGCAAGACGTGGCGGATCAGGGCGTGCGTATCATTGCGCCGCCATTGTGGGCACTTGTGACGACGTCGGGCGACAAGATTGTTCCCTCGTCGTACGCGCTAGCAGCCAAGGCGGCCGGGCTCGACATCATCACCTGGACTCTCGAGCGCTCGGGTCCGCTCGCAACTGGTGGCGGCTACTACTACCAATCCGTCACGCCGCTCATCAACAATGACGGCGACACCTTCGTGATGTTGGACGTGCTTGCGCGGCAGGTGGGAGTGCTCGGTGTGTTTTCGGATTGGCCGGCTACGGTGACCTACTACGCAAACTGCATGGGTTTGTGAGTTCGAACTTTCCACGGTGAGAGGCGCGTCGGAGCCGGCGTAAGCCGTCCGGCGCGCCTCTGCTATGCTGCAGAGCTCGTGCAGCTTCGGGAAGCTTCAAAGTCAGCAACGAGCAGCAGCGTTCGACGGGCGAGGGTGTGTGGAGCCTGCTGACGCGCTGGCCTGGTTCGTGGGCATCAGCAGCGCTCTCGGCTTGCTCATGAGCTTGCGAGCCTATCGCTTTGGGCAGCGCGGCTGGCTGTTCGTGCAGGCGATGGTGCTTCTGCTGGTTGGCATGGCAGTGTGGCTCCAGAGCGACGGGCTCCTCTATGTCGCTTTCGGCTGTTGGCTAATTTTCGTCAAAGGGCCGATGTTTGCGACGCAGCGTCAACATGAGCTCGGCTTGGCCTACCGTTTTGCCGATGCCGCGCGTTGGGGTCGCATCGCAGGCCTTCTGCATCCATTCGACGGCGTTCCGGCGCAGGCGACGTATTTGTTGGTGCAACATGAGGCGCACGCAGGGAATGTCGCACGTGCTCAGGAGCTTCTGGATCAGCTGCGTCGCACGCCGGCTTTCGCCGATGTCGCGGACGTGGAGAGTTGGCGGCTCGCGAGGAACTGGCGGCGCATCGTGCAGTTTGTTGAGCAGGAACGCGCCGAAACTTGGCGCGCTGACCTGGCGGTACCGTATGTCCGTGCGTTGGGGGAGCTCGGCGAGGTCTCAAAAATGCTGCTTGCCTACGCGTCACTTCCGTCCCCAATCCGGCAGCTGTCCGTATTGCGCCTGATCGTGTTGGCTTATTGTGGTCGTTCCGATTTGCTGCGAGAGCTGTTCGCAGGGCCCTTGAAGAACTTTGCGGACGCTGGGCGCGAGTATTGGCTCGCCGTCGCGGAACAGCGCTCCGGCGACGAACGCGCGGCCGCAGTGCGACTAGAGCGCTTGCTCGCGCGCGGGATGCTGAAGAGGCAGGTCAGCGAGCGCCTACTCACCCCGTTGGCACCATTGTCCGAAGCGGCGCTCACGCTGGGGGCCAGGAATGTGCTCGCCGAAATCGCACGGGGGATCGCGGAAGCCGGCTCGGCGCGCGGTGTGGTCGGGCCTTCGCGTCGGCCCGTGGCGACACTGGTCAGCATCGGCATTTTGGTCGTGCTCTTTCTGGTGCGATTCCTCGATGGTTGGCAGGACATCGATGGGCTCGTTCGCCTCGGCGCGTTGGTGTTGCCCGTCGAGTTCACTCATGGCGGTGCCGACTGGCGCGTGGTCACCGCAGGGCTGCTGCACTACAACGGGACACATCTGGCGATGAACAGCCTCGCGTTGTGGGTGCTCGGTCGCGATTTCGAACGGGTTTGGGGGCCACGCTTGCTGATAGCGTGTTTGCTCGGTTCGAGTGTTGGGGCTTACGTTCTGGCGCTCTATTTCATGCCGGCGAGCCGCGAAGACCCGAAAGTGCTTCTCGGTGCCTCTGCAGGCGTGCTCGGTTTGGTTGGCGCTTTGATCGTGTTCAGCGCGGTTGGTTACTTTTGGCGTGATAATCGCGTGCTCGGTCAGCGCCTGCGGATGGCCGGGCTCATCGTCGCGATCCTGCTCATCTTCGACGCGTTCACTCCGATCGTGAGCTCATTCCTGCATCTGGCTGGGCTCGCCTGCGGCGCGCTGATCGCTCTGCCTTTTTCGGTGCGCCACTTCTCGCGACAAATCGCGCGTTGACGTGACACACTAGGCCGTCGGCGATAGCGAGTGGCGCTCGGATTCGCTGAGGATTCAACAAACGATGCGAGCGCCGGTTGCGCTCAGCGCACGTCGTGCAGACTACGCCAGGCATCCAAAGTCCAGGGATCGAGCTCCTGAAGCGTGGTGGCGTAGGGGAACATGATCGAGTTGGCGCGCGGGATGTGACCAATCCCGAGAGCGTGACCGATCTCGTGCAAAGTTAGGTTGCGGAGCGCACGTGGGTCCGCAGCCTTCTGGGTGTCGATCAAAATTTCGGGACGGCTCGAGGGAATGAACTCACCGAATACTCCGTCGCGCTCCGCTGACGGACGCAGCTGCGGACTGCCGCTGCCAATCTGTACCCGCAGATCGACCTCGGCCTGCGTCGCGTCGCGCCACGCTGCGATCGCCCCGATGAGCACCTCCTGCTGCTCCGCGCTGAACTCGGGTGAGATAAAAAGATCTCCAGTTGGCTCGATGTGGCCAGTAGCAGCGTTCTCGGGAGCACATGCTGTAGTTGCCAGGCAGGCGCCCATGAGAACGCGGCCGACGTGCTGCACGAGGAAGCGCGTAAATCGGTTAGTTTCGAGAGCTGCGGCGAGCACACGCTCGCCTCGACGGAGTCGCACGATGAATCACCCGTTCGGGTGAGCGCGTGCGGCCGAACGAGAGTTTGCGCCGCGTCCCGAACGACATTCGCAACTGCCAGGCGTGTGCCGCAAAAGAAAGTCCGCTCAAACCGGGTGCAACGGCGAGCCGGGCCGTCCCATCTCGGGCCGCGTGCGGCAGGACAGCGTCTCAGAGCAGGAACCACTGGCCTTACGGCCGAAGCCGAGAAACTTGGCGTCCCCCCATAATCACCACCCCCCTGTTGCACTCAACGAGGTGCGAGCGACCTGACGCCCGCGGAGGACGTGCAGCATGAGCGCCACACCCAAATCGATAACAGCATCTTCTTCCTATCTTATGGCGGCTCTTGTCGCCGGCGCGTTCAGCGTCATCGCTTGTGGAGGCGCAAGCTCCTCCGATGGACTCGGCGGTTCGGCCTTGGGCGGCGCTGCCAACGCAAGCAGCGGCGGTGCGACGAATGCCGCGGGCACCAGCGCGAGCGCGGGGCGCTCTGCGGGTAACGCGGGTACTGGCGGTGGCGGCTTCTGCGCCGGCACTGGGCCTGTCGTAACGATTCCAGGCAGCAACGGCACCACCACAACCACCTGCACGGGCAGCATCGCCGAGACCAAGTTCCTCAACGCACTCTGCACCTGCAACAACGCGACCGTAGCTGGGTACCTGAAAACGCGCGGCTTCGACTCACGACGCGGACCCTCGAGCAGCACGAACCAAGGTGGTGGCTCGGTGGGGATCAATAACAACTACGCGATCACGACGGGCTACACGGATATCGGTGGCTCGCTGACGATTGCAGGGCCAAACAGCGTCAGCTTTGCTGGCTTCCTCGAAGTTGGCGGCAACTTTTCGACGGCGAGCGAAGCGACGGTGGCCGGGTACACGAAAATACACCGCGACGCGCGGTTCGGAGGGCCATTTACCGACCTGGGACCGGCCACGATCCTCGGCGATTTGTACACCGCGAGCAGCGTGATCGCGCTGCCTTTGCAGGTGGGAGGCAAGCGAGTGGGGCAAAGCGTGATGGTTCCGAAGCCGTGTCCCTGCGAGCCCAGCGACTTGCTCGATGTGGAAGCTTTGGTTCGCGACGCACGCACGCACAACGACAATGCCTCTGCCGGCATCGATCCCAAAATGTTCAATCTGGTGGTCGGCAACGTGCATGCGACGTTGCCCTGCGGGCGCTTCTATATCGAGCGCATGAGCGGGATCGGCAATGTCATCATCAATGTAACGGGCCGCGTTGCGCTCTTCATCGACGGCCCACTCGATGCGACCGGCAACATCGAGTTCCGCCTGGCCCCGGCGGGTGAGATCGACATCTTCGTTCGCGATAACTTGGTGCTCACGGGCCGCGCCGTGTTCGGCAACAAGGATCGGCCGGCGGCAACGCGCATCTACGTGGGCGGCGACGGCGACGTGCTCTTGGTGGGCGCCGGAGGTTTCGTGGGCAATGTCTACGCTCCGCGTTCGCTCGTAACGGCCGTTGGCTACGCTGAAGTCTGGGGTTCGGTTTTCGCTCGGGACTTCGTAAGCCCCGGCTATGCGAATTTCGTCTACGACCGCGCCATTCAAAACGCGGGCGACACTTGTAAGGAGCCGCCTCCGCCGCCCGGAACCTGCAGCCAGTGCGGCTCTTGCACCGGTGGTTTGGCGTGCGTGAACGGTACTTGCGGTCAATGCTCGACGGACGCCGATTGTTGTAGTCCTCTGGTATGCACGGACGGCAAGTGCGAAGAACCCATCGTCATCCGTTGAACATTCGAAGGCCTGGTGATGCGGCCCTGGCTCGAGCGCCGCGCGCACCATGAAGCCAATACAGAAGGCCACTCGCCGAGTAACGGCCTCGCGTTGCCGGCGCCGCCGCACGGGTTCTGCTCGTGCGGCGCGCGCCATTTGGGCGTGTGCTTGCTGGGCAGCTTCGACACGAGCCGCCGAGCCTCCGACCGCGGCCGAGCCCGGTGTGTGCCTGACCTGGCTCGAACCGAGCGGAGCCAACTGTTCAGGCAAGGCTCAGCTCGGGAAGAAGGTCGAGGAAGTTCTGGGGCACTCGGTGTTCGTGCCGGAGGGCTGTGACAAGGTGATGGTTGGCTCGCTTCAAAAAAACGGCGAAGCGGCGCCGTGGGTTGCGCGTTTGCGCATCGAAGCGCCGGACGGCACGTTGCTAGGCAGCCGCGAGCTCGAGAGCAAGAACCCAAGCTGTTCGGCGCTAACCGAACCGGTTGCTCTGGTCGTTGCTCTGATGATCGAGAGCACGAAGGTGCACGCCAGCTTGAACATCGAAGCGCAGCCGATACCCGCGCCGCGCTCCGACGCCGAGGCAACACCCGTGCACTTGTCAGCCGCTTTGAACGGCACTTGGGGCGTACTGAACACGTTGGCGTTGGGCCCTGAGCTCGGCGTGCTCTTTTCGCTCAACCGGTTTGTCTCGGCACGTGTGCCGCTGGCGGCTTGGTTTCCAGCGCGCTCCGTTGCGGGCACGCGGGAAGGTCGTTTTTGGGGAGTTCAATCCGGCGCAGCGCTGTGCGCGGAAGCAAATCGGGGCGGGGTTCCGCAGATCGCCTTGTGCGCTGGGGCGCGAGCGGGGCTTTTGCACGGAACCGGCTCCGGTCTCGACTACAATCTCTCGGTGAGCCGTCCGTTTGCACAAGCGGAGCTGCAAATGCTGGGAGTGGTGCCACTGAGCGCCACGCTGGGTTTTTTCCTGCAGGTCGGTGCCGGCATGCCCCTGGTTCGGCCGCGATTCGTTTATCTCGACGCCGACGGCGATCATCATCAGGTGCACCAACCGAGCGCCGTGGTCTTTTCTGCTGGTGCCGGCATCGAAATTTCGACCGCGCCGCGTCGTGAAAGGGCAGGTCGATGAAGCCGACGCCGCTCGAAACTCAACGCGAAGGCGTTGCACCGCCGCAGCCGCCGCGCGGTTTGGTGACGCCGCGCGAAGTGGCTGAAGCCGGTGCGCGCTTCGTCCCACAAACGTTGCGCTATCTGGGAGTGCCCGATGTCTCGCTGATGGATGCCGTTCAGGACGTGTTTGTCGTTGCGCTGCGCCGGCTCGACGATTTCGAAGGGCGTTCGTCGCTGCGGACATGGCTCTACGGCATTTGCGTGCGCATCGCCCACGATCATCGCCGACGCGCAAAGAGCAGCCGCGAGGCGCTGGTTGCGGAGCTCCCCGAAGTACCCGTCGTGGCCGCGCAGGACGCAGCGCTCGAGCAATCGGAATGGCGCCGCGCACTTGGGGCCTTGTTGGAACGGCTCGATGAGCACCAGCGTGCCGTGTTCGTTCTCTACGAGATCCAGGGGCTTAGCATGAAAGAAGTTGCCGAAGCGCTCGGCTGCCCGCTGCAAACCGCATACTTCCGACACAAGTCAGCTACGTCTCGCGTGCTCGAAGCTTTCCAACGCTTGGAGAGGGCATCATGAGCGAAGTGAGAGAACCGAAGCGACTGTTCGAGAGCGAAGGCACGCCCGAAGCGTTGCGCGACTGGCTCGAACGCGCGCAGCGCGACACATCCTCCGCCGAGCAGATCGCCGACATCGTGCGCAGCGTCGAACATTTGGCCCAAGCCCCCGAAGCACATCGCCTCTCCAGCGAGCGCCGGATCGAGGCGTCGCCCGCTGGAAACGGCGCTGGCTGGCTGTCGGCGAAAGGTTTGCTGGTGCTCTCGCTGCTAGCCGCCGGAGGAGCCGTGTGGTTCGGCTGGCCGCGGCAAACTCTGGCGCCCAAGCACGACGCAGCGGTTGCGCCAACGCACACGGCCGCGCTGGTTCACAGCTCGGCGGCTGAAGTCTCGGAACCAGCAGAGATCCCTGCGTTGGTGGGAACAGCGAGCTCACCGCCGCAAACCAGCGCCCCGCCCGCCGCGCTGCCGCAAACCAGTGAGCCAGCCGCAGCAACGAGCTCACGCGCGCCTCGAGCGGTCGCGACCCCCGAAAAGCCCAACAGCGAGCGTACGCCGCGAACCAGCGAGACTGCGTCCAACGAGTTTCAACTTCTGCGCGCCGCGCGGCAGGCGTTGGCAACTAACCCAGCGCGCGCGCTGGCGCTCACCGACGAACACGCCCGAAGTTTTCCGCGAGGAATGCTCATTCAAGAGCGCGAAGCGATTGCCATCGAAAGCTTGGCGCGTGTCGGTCGCCAGGCAGACGCGAAGCTCCGGGCACAACGCTTTTTACAGCGCTTTCCAGCGTCGCCCTACGCGAAGCGGGTCGAAGCGGCGGTGCCGAGCGCGCCGCGCAATTAGCTGCCATGAAGTGGAGCAAACGAGCTGCTTTGCTTGCCGCTGCCTTGGCGGCGTGCACCGTCGACGACGGCGTGTTGGGTGGATTGGACTCCGATCGCGGTGCAGCGGGCAGCTCCGGGCAGAGCAACGAATGCACTTCACAGGGACCGCGCGTGAGTTTGCGCGAAGGCAGCGGCACGAACGGATACGAAACCTGTACGGGTCGTGTGGCGGCTGCCCAATTCCTGAATGCTCTATGCACGTGCGCCGACGCGCGTTTGGGCAACTTCCTCCAGACGCGCGGTTTCGACTCGAGCCGCGGAGCTTATCAGCCTGGCCAAGCGGACGACAGCGGAGCATCAGTGGGTGTGAACGGCGCGTACGTCATGGCCGCGGGCCACACCGATGTGGGCGGCTCGCTTGCCTTGGCAGGCGCCGACGGGCCAATGCTCGCCGGATCACTTCAGGTGCGCGGCGACTTCCGTTGTGCCGGCGACGTCACGGTGACTGGCACAGCGAACATTGCGCGCAATGCTTGGCTCGGTGGTGGCTTGGTAGGGCTCGGTCCGGTGACGATCGGGGGAGTGCTGCACCATCAAGAAAGCGTGCTCGCGCTGCCGCTCACGGCAGGGACGGCTTTGCAAGAGCCAGTCTCTGTCAGCAAGCCATGTGCTTGCGAACCGCAGGAGCAGCTCGACATCCTGGGTCTGGTGCTGGCTGCCAAGGAGCGAAACGACAACGCCGCGGCGGGCATTCGCACCAACGCGCTCGCGCAGATCGCCGCGCCGACCACGCTCACGCTTCCTTGCGGACGCTACTTCGTGGATTCAGTCGCGGGGACCGGCGACGTTACGCTCGACGTGCAGGGGCTCGCGGCATTGTTCGTCGCAGGCTCTCTCGACCTCAGCGGCGCGCTGAGCGTGCGTTTGGCGCCAGGCGCGGAGCTCGACTTGTTCGTCGCTGGAGAGGTGCAAGCCGGGCGCATCACGCTCGCGAGCAAGGAGCGCCCCGCGGCAGGGCGTCTGTACGTCGCGGGCACCGCAGAAATGTCTCTGGCCAGCCCCTGGATTGGCAACTTGTACGCGCCGCTGGCGCGCGTCTCCGCTACTGCGCCGCTCGAGGTGTGGGGCTCGATATTTGCGCGAGAGTTCGTCAGCTCGGCGTCGACGAGCTTCGTTTACGACCGAGCCGTACTTGCCGCGGGCAGTGGCTGCGCGACTCCCAATCCACCTGCGGGCTCGTGCAGTCGCTGCGGCTGGTGCTCGGGCGGAACCGCCTGCGTGGACGGCTTATGTGGCGCGTGCCGAGTCGACGACGATTGCTGCAGCCAGTCGGTCTGCGCGAACGGCAGCTGTCAGGTATTGATCTCCGTGCGCTGAAGATCTCGTGTTCAGTAGATTTTGAAGCGGCCGCCGACGTGCAACATGCTCAGCATGTAAATGAGGCCGTCGTAGTAGCGATACTGGCCAGTAGGGATCTTCATGTCCCACAAAATCTGCAAGAATGGCGTTGCGTCGGCAGCGGGGACTGCGAAGCCCACCATGGCGTGCTGAGCGAGCAACGCCTTGGCGGGATCGTCGTGAGTTTCCAGCACATTGCCACTCAGCGTGTACTCGTCGGGCATCGGGCGCAGATTGATCTGCGTCTTGAAGAAAGTCGCGTATTTGGCAGCAAATGTCTTCTGCCACGGATCAGCGGCGAACAGATGGTGGTCCATCATGATGTTGCCGACCACACGCCACGAGTCCGAATTGAAGTTCGGCCCGTTCGAGTGTGGCGAACCATCGAAGTTCGCAAGATACGGTGCGAGGCCGGTATTCGGGTTGCAGGTCTTCTGCAAGAGCTGGCGCCCAGCGCTAACAGCACTCTTCCAGAAGGCTTGATTCTTGGCGTCGAAACAGGCCCACACCTGATAAAATGCGGGCAAAACGTAGGACGGATCGGTGTATCCCGCGCTGCCTCCATTGGGGCCGAAGGTCACGAGATAGTTCGAGCGATTGAAGTTGCCCTTCGTTGCCAGCGCGTCGAGCAGCGCCTGAGCTTCCTTCGAGTACTGGAAGATCCCCGAACCGTCACCCCAGCGTTTGGCAGCCAGGATCAGCGCCATCGCGAAGTACTCTTCGCCATCCGGTGCCGACGTGCTGCCGATGATCTGGCCGTTCCGATTGGCCTGCCACGAGAAGTAGCCTGCAGTGGGACCCGACGACTGATACATGTGCGTGCGCGCCCACTTCCAAAGGCGATTGTATTCGACCTTCTTGTCGAGGTGGACGGCGATCATCATGCCGTACGACATGCCTTCGCTGCGCACGTCGTTGTTGTTCACGTCCAGAATGTAGGCCTCGTCACTGCCAGACTCGTAGTACAGGGGTTGATCACCGGTACCGTGAAATAACTGCTGGAAGCCGGCAGCGAGCTTGCTATCGACGTCGGCGTCGCTCTTCGAGAGGTACTCCGCGAACAAGTTGCGATACCCAGCGCGCGGCGCACACGGATCGGTTGGTTGTGTGAACATGCCGCCGCTGCCGCTGCCCGCGCTGCCACCCGAAGTGCTGGTCATGCCACCGCTGCTCGCGCCACCACTCGTGGTCGTTGTTCCACCCGCGGAGTTCGCGCCGCCGCGACTCATGCCGCCGCCCTGACTACTTCCGCCCTGGTTGCTGCCGCCGTTAGCACTCCCGCCCTGATTACTACCGCCGCTGTTGTTGCTACTTCCGCCCTGGTTGCTGCCGCCCGAACTGCTGGAATTGCCGCCGCTGCTGCTGCCGCCTGCGCTCGCTCCGCCGGACGAAGATTTGCCGCCGCTGCTAGCGCCGCCCTGCGCGGTGACGTTGCCACCCTGCGCGTTGCTGCCGCCTTGCGAAGTGCCGCTGCCACCCTGAGCGGCACTACTGCCTCCCTTGCTCGCTCCGCCGCTGCCATTGAAGGTGCCTCCGCTCGCGTTGTTTTCGCCGCCAGACGACGAACAAGCCGCGAGCGCGGCGCTCAAACAAACGATAAAAACTCCGACAGTGCCACGCGTTACGTTAGCCATTCCAAGCGCTCTTCAGGTCAGCACCTGCAATGCCCGCGAGTGCAAGAACTGATCACGGCGTTGCTAGTCTCGACCAAGCTCGCCCCAACGGCGCTGCACCCGCTGGCGAGGTTCGACGCAGAATTGTCGCTGTTTCAAGCATCGAGTTGGCGCTGTCGCGGGAGCTCGCTAACGTCCGCAACGGATTTTCGTATGACTGTCACACCCTCTCAAGAGCCGCGCTCAACCGCGAAGTCCAATGACGTCATCACTCGCGTAGTGGGGTTCACTCTCGTTGTCGCAGCGGCAGTTGGGTTTTGGTGGCGGGCGCGCAGTCAAGCGACGGGCACTGATGAAGCGTTACATAACGCGAAGACGATCGAGACACGATTGCGAGCTCTCGAGCGTGAGCACACCGCGCAGCGAGTCGCGAGTGAGTGCCGCGCCTCGTCTTGTGACTGCATTCGCGCTGCGGTTCGCGCAGAGCTCGATCTCGATAATGTCAACCAAGCGCAGATCATGCTGAAGCACCCGCCAGCGAGTTGCGAAGCGGCACTCGCTGGTGCTCGCGCAGAGCTCGCGGCTCGACGGGGCGAACACGCGGCCGCGCGCACCGCCGCTGAGAAAGCACTGGCTCGCGATCCGCAGGACGGCTTTGCACTTTACGCGTTGGCGGCGGACGCGTATCGCAGCGGTCGGCGCAGCGAAGCGCTGGATTTTGCCGTTCGCGCCAGCTCAGCAAACAGAGGTTCTGCGTCGCTCTGCTTGGAAGCGCTGATTGCGCTCGAGAACGGCGAGCTCCCGCGCGCTGAGCGTGCGTTGCGTCGCGCTCTCGAATTGGAGCCTAATGACACCGCCGCGCTCGCCAATCTCGGGTTGGTGGCTCAACGGCAGAACCGTTACCTCGATGCGCGCGAGACCTACCTGAAAGTCACGCGCCTCGACCCTCGTCATAAAGACGCGCGATACAATCTCGCGCTCCTGACCCAATCGGTGGGTGCACGCGCCGAAGCCGAGCACCACCTCACCAAGTTCGAAAAGATCGCCCCCAATGACGAGCGCTTGCCACGCCTGCGCACGCTGATTGCGCAAACGCCAGCCAACCCATCCATGGTTGCAGCGCGCGCAGGTGCCAGCGCCGCGGCCGCACCGAGCGCGGCACCCACGGCGCCGTAGTCGCTGCATGGTAGTCAGTTCCTAGTGAGCTGACCCGGCTGGTTGCGACGGCAGTTGCCTCCCGAAGCCTCCAGGCGGATTGGGCCGATTCACGCGGCCGCGCACGTCGTAGCTCTCCGGTTCTTGGGGATAACGAGCTTCACGTAACAAGCCGATCACACACTCGAATACGGACTGAGCCAGCTTTGGATCTGGCGAATCATCCGGATTCCGAAAGCCGACGAGCTCAAAACCCTCCGCGCGACCGCCTGGCATCACTCGAAAGCGAAGGTCTAAGTGCCCCGGCAGCTCGAGGTAGCGAGCGAAATGCGGAGCCCAGCACTTCTGCTCGGCTTGCGCGGCGTAACGCGCCTCCCACTGCACCTGAAACTGCTCGGCCGAGATGGGCGCTCGCGCAACCCGCGACTGCGTTGCGGAAACCAATGCCGGCGCTACGGGCTCGGCGCGTCGAGCGCCCGCTTCATCGATTGCGCGTTCGAGATGCCTGCAAGTGCCGAGCACGACACCGACGAGGAGCAGATTCGATGCGACGTTGGCGACGAGCAGGGTCTTCAGCGAGACACCTGACGAGCCGGACACGCTGGATTCGCCTCAATCGGGGACGAACATCAGCGTGATCTTCGAGCGTTGAAAGGTACACGAATCACCGGTGGTGACGATGCCCCCGCGCCAATACACGGTGGTTGCAGCGCCCGCTGCAGCGGCGAATCGCCCCATATTGGTGGCCGGGAAGAAGCTGTCTGAAGCGTTCTGGTAGTAGTAGGTCCCGTAGGAATAGGACAGCGTAGCCGCGGTTCCAGTCGAGGCAGTCGTTAGCGTGTGGTACAGCGAAACCGACGTGTTATCCGCGGTGAGGTTGCAATTGACGTCCGCCGATGCGAACGCAACGACCGTGCCCGCGACAGGCGGCGTGAGCGTTGCAGAACCGATGTTTTCGCCTGTGCTGTAGAGTGTATCGACGACTACGCTTGCAGCTTGTTGAACGTGCACCGGCGGCGCCATGAAGTCTGTCGGATCCACGCTGAGCGTCGTTGCCGTCAAGTCGAGGCCGGCTCCGGCGGTCCAGTTTGGGCGAGTGGGTGCACCAACCCATTCGCCCTTGGCGTTGATGACCGCTACACCGCCCACGCTCACAGTGGTCGGTGTAATGTCACCCGTCGCGTTGTTTGAAACGAGCGCGTAGGGCACGCTCACCAGCGGCTGCCGCGGCGCCATCTCGGTGTCGTTTCCGACCGTGACCCCGAGATACTTTTGCTTGCCTTCGAAGACCGTCAGCGGGATTGGCGTGACGCTACCGAGGACGGAGGAGAAGTACCCATCCTCCAAAGTGATAGGCTGCACCTCACTCCAGAGTGGTGTGCCGCCCGTGGGCGTGTCGTACACGCTGAACCTGAAGATCACGGGTCCGCTCAGCGGTGCGCCAGCGCCGTCGAAGAGCCGACCTTGCTGCGTGAAAAGGCTCGGTACGGCGCTCGAACTCGGAGCCACCGACAAGACGCCAAGCGACACGAGAAGCGATGTCAAAAAGCTCAGTTTCCGTGCCATCCAAGGATTTCTCAAGTTCTTCATCAGCGTTCGCTTTCGTGTCTTGCCGATCATTCGGGATGAACCGTGCCCATCAGGCCGCCAATCATCCGATAATTCTTCGAGCTCTGAATTTGGTTACCACCTGGGCTTTCACCGGTGGTGAGCACCAAAATGTAGTTGGCGCTCTTCATGCGTTGACCACCGCTCACCAACGCGGAACCGGGATGACCGGGAGTGACATCGACGATGTCGCCGCCCGCGCCCGCGTCGCTCGGCGCGCCCGCTTGGTTGCCGGTACCGCCGCTGCCCGCTTCGTTGCCGACGCCGCCGGTTGGAGCGCCGCCGTTCTCACTGCCGCCACTCGCCTTGCCAGCGCCACCGCCAGCCGCTTTACCGCCGGTATTCGCACCGCCGCCGAGGCCGCCCGAATTGCCGCTTCCGCCGGCGTTACTGCCGCCGCTTCCGCTGTCGTAATCGCGATCACCTCCGCCGCACGCGTAGCTAGCGACGAGCAGGCTGGTGACCATTCCCAGACGGATCAAGAAGCGGTGCTGCAAGGTAACCTCTAAGCGCCAGTACCCAGCTCCCCGCGGAGCACTGCACTAATTTTGCTACTTGACCCGCTCGAAAGTGTCAACGGCCAACGTTCGGGCGCTTGTCGGTTCGTCTCCGCTCGCCATGTCCGAAATCGTGTCCTTGGTTTGGGCGCGCGGTTTCGCATACTTCGCCCATGACATACATCATGGTTGACATCGAAGCCGACGGGCCGATTCCCGGCGATTTTTCGATGGTTTGTTTTGGCGCCGTTCTCGTCGAGCCAGGCCTCGGGCGAACGTTCTACGCGCGCCTCCGGCCCATTTCGGAGCGTTGGAATCCCGATGCGCTCCAGGTGAGCGGCTTCACGCGCGAGCAGACGCTCGGATTCGATGAGCCTGAAACTGCAATGCGTGCGTTTGCGAGTTGGCTCTCGAGCCTGCGAGCGAAACGCCTCCTCTTCATCTCCGACAACAACGGCTTCGATTGGCAGTTCATCAATTGGTACTTTCACCATTACCTCGGCAAAAACCCGTTCGGCTTCAGCTCGCAGAACTTGGGGTCCCTCTACAAAGGGCTAGTCAAAGACACCTTCGCGAATTTCAAACACCTCAGAAAGACTGCCCATACACATCACCCCGTGGACGACGCGCGCGGCAACGCCGAAGCATTGCTCCACATGCGCGATCACCTCGGGTTGAAGCTGGCTTTAGACTGAGGCGCCTAGGTCCCTGAGCGACTGCGTGCCCGTGCGAGCCGGAGTCGCAACGTTTCATCATCCAATCGCTCGGAGATTGCCAGCGCCCGTTCGTGGGCCGCAGCCTCACGCGGATCGATCCGTGCGAGCATAGCGAGCGCCATCACGCGCAATCGGGCGTGACCCCCATCGCCAGCGTGGCGTGCCGCTTCGCGCGCGAATGCAGCTCCTTCTTCGGCTCGCCCCTGTTTCCACAGCGCATACGCCAAGCCGTTCGCACGCCGGCAAGCTGCGAACGGAGGAACTCCGCTGCTCGGGAGAGTTCGATACAGTACTTCGGCCGCGACGGGATCGGGTGGCGCTCCGTTTCGTCCGCGGTTCAGCTCATAGGCGCGCTGATCCACTAGGCGCGCTTCGAAACAAGCGCGTTCCTCGACATCGGCGACGTTCGGGAGCAATTCGCTGACTTGCTCGAGCAGGGCTGCGGCGCGTTTGGGTTCGCTCTTGCTGGCTATGAAAGCGCTTGCCAAGAGCGCCTCGCAGCGCGCCTCGAGCGGCACCGCCTCACTGTGTACGTCGCATTGTGCGAGATAGCTTGCGGCGAGCTCGGCCTGTTCACGGCGTAGCGCTATCGAAGCGCGTGCGATGGCCAGCCAGATTCGGCTCTCGCGGCGCTCGCTCGTCGGTGGATGATCCCACAACCGAACCAGATCTTCACACACCGGTAGCGGCAGGTCCGTGAAGCGGGAGTGGTACCTTGCCATCCAGCGCAATCGTGCATCGACGCTGCTCGGTAGGCCGAACAACGACAGCAAGCGAGCTCCCCATTTCCCTCCGGGTCGCAGCTCACGGGTGCGCAACCGGCGCAGCGCCTTCTCGATCGACGCCACATCCTCAGCGAATGAACGCACTTGAGCGAGTTTCTCGGCCACCGCGGTGAGGGAGCCCTCGCGGTCGATCAGATCGGCGAGATAGTCGCCCCACGTAAAACCGGCTGGTGTCTGGCTCATCGAAGAGGGATGAGAGCTTACACTGAGCACCTTTGCGCCGCGCCCTCACGCATCTAGCCTGAGCCGAAGTGGATCATGTCGCGAGAGAACTGGTTTTTCGGCTTTCCGCTCGACGGCGCGTTCATGCGGAGCTTGCCGGCGCCGCCTCACGGCTTTCGTTTGTATCACCCGGACGATATTCATTTGACGCTCGCGTTTTTGGGCGGCTGCGGCGAGGCTCCTGCTCTCCGCGCGCTCGAGGCGCTGGACGGCGAACTCGAACAGGCTCAGCTTTCGTCGATCGACGTCAGCTTGGGTGCGGTGCAGCCGATGGGATCACGGCGGGCTTACACGGCGCTTTCGGCTGTGTTGGACATCGGTCGCGAAGCAGTCGAAGTGTACATTGCTCGACTGCGCGATGCGCTCGCGGACGCGGCTTCGGTAGCGCGTGACACACGTCCGCCCAAAGCGCACGCGACATTGGCGCGGCCTGCGCGCCGAGCGAGTCACGCAGAGCGCCAGGCAGGGCTCGTTTGGGCTCGAGGTTTGGATCTGACCCACGTCAATCAGCGCATCCGCTGCATCGCCCTCTACCGCTGGAGCGAAAATCGCAACGAGCGGCTGTTTCGCGTGGTGGCTCGGCGTGAGCTAGGAGGCGTCGCTGCAGACGCCGGGTGAGGGGGGACATGGCGCCTCCAAGATCTCACGAGCGGCGGTGTCGAGACGTTGCTTGCTTTCGTTGAGCCAGTCGTCTCCGGCGAGTGGTGTAATGTCGCTGCCCTGTGGTCCCAAGCTGACCCCAGCTGAAATGGCCTCGAGGCCGTTGACTCGCAGGAGCAGCGCTGCGCGAGTTGCATCGGTCGTGCTGTGCAACCTGCCGCGCGCGCTGAGTGGCCCGCCCGACGCACGCGTGATCAAGAAATCGGTCAAACGGCAGCGGCGCTGTACGATGCCCGTCACCGAAAGCCGTTCGAGCTCCAGGTTGCGCGCGATGATATCGGGAATCGCGTCGCGCTCGGCCAACATCGCAACTCCCGGCGTTGCGTCGCGCAGATCAGCCTGAAAAATCGCGGACAGATCGAGGTTCGTTCCAGCGCTGACCAGCCCCGATCCGAGCCGGATGCGTGCCCACCAGTCCTTGATGCTGCGCTGTTCGGTCTTCACGTCTGCCGGTCCGAGTTCGACGTTGGCAGAGAAGCGAGAGTGTTTGCGTTCGAGATCCAGCTCGGACAGTTGAAATTTGGCAGCCAACCGTGACGCAATTCGAGTGTCACCGATGCGGCCACTCAAGCGCCGCGCTTCGAGTTCCGCGTGGCCGGGGTGCTTGGACGTGAGCAAGACCTCACCGCGCCAGACCAGCGCAGGAAACGATACTTCCCAGCCATTTTTATCGCTTTTGCCGCTGTGTAGATGAGCGTTGCGCATGCGAAGTTCGAAGCTCAAGTGAGCCGGATCCGTTTCTTCCTGAGCACGCGACAGGCGCGTATTGAAATCGGCATCGGCACTGGAGCGAAAGTCGCCCCAGCCGAAGCGCAGCGACTGGATTCGTGCCTTGAGATCGATCCCCGTGGGGTCGGAAGAGAACTTCACCTGGGTGAGTGGAGTCTTGAACCACGGGCAGTCGTCGTTTCCGGACGAGCCGGCGTTGAGCTGGCTCAATTCCAGGTCGGCTTCCACGCGTTGCTCGGAGCGCTCGCCGCGTGCGCTCAAGCGAAGCGTTGGTTTGGCGCGAAACCAGAGTTTGCCTGCTGCGCCGCGCACTTGCGATGCTTCTGCCTTCACCGTCGCGTCCAGCGAGCCCTGGCGCGATCGATGAGCCTTGCTCTCGACCCGCACCGCGCTCAGCGTCGCTTCGAAACTGGGCGCATCCTCCAACTCCCGGCGACCGGACAATCTTACTTCGGAGAGCTTGGCGTCGACGCGTGCTCGGCCCGAAACGGAACGCGTAGAAGCGTCGTCCAGCCGGGCCTCCACGTGCCCAGTACTGGTTACTCGCACTGTGGCCGCGCGCACGCCAAGCTGCGATAGATCCAGAATTACCTTGCCTGTGAAGCGCTGCGCTTCTTCTTCGAAAGCCAACCGCCCCTGCAGTTTGCCTCCCAGGAACTCAGCGTCGGGAAGCCGAACGAGTTCATTCAGCCAACGTGCGTCGGGCAGCTGCAGCCACTGAACTTTGATTCGTCGTGCGGCACTATGGGGGGGATCCGCGGCATCTGCTCGGGAGATGTGTGCACCCAGTGAGACGTCGCGAAAGGCGAGTGGGGTGCCAACCGCGCGCTTGCCGCGCAGCGCGAGCTCACCTTCGGCGAGGCGCAGCTCACTATCGGCGCTTCCGTCGCCGACAATTCGACTGACGGCGCGCACCCCGCGCGCGGCGAGCCTTGCACGTCGCAGCCCGAGCTCGACGGATTCAGTGCTGAGGGTCACGCTGCTGCCAGGGCGCCCGCGCCCGTGGCTGACATCCACGGCGACGTCGAGCTCCCCAGGCGCCGAACGGATGCGCACGTCGCTGTTGGGCGCAAACCAGCGCGGCAGGTTTTCGCTGCGCACACCTTTGCCGTGCAGCTCGATACGGCTCGAGATGTGTCGCAAAACGGCGAGCCCTACGGGGACGCGCACATCGAAAGGGTGCGCAACACAGGTGATGCGACCATTGAGCGTGCTCACGATCTCGTCGTCGCCCAGCGTGATTCGACCGTCTGCGATCTGGAGCGCGGTTGGGTTTGCCTCGCTGCCCACCCACAAGTGACGCGCAGGGCGTAGCCGGAAGGCGCCCGTAGCGCGTGCGCTGCCGCGATAGCGGATGAACTGCACCCACAGTTCCGAGACGCCGACATCCACGTCTTCCAAGTGCACTGTCCAGAGCCGATAGCGCGCTTCCGGAATGGGCGGCGCAGGAACTGACGACTCGAACAAGGGCGGATCGGAGAACTCTGGAATCGGCGCGAGCGCTTTGACCCAAGGCTCCTGCGCAGCGTTTGGCTGGATGCGGTGCCTCATGCGGAACGTGGCGCCACCGCCGCGGAGGCGCTTCGCGTGAAACGTGCGCGACGGCAATTCCAGCAGTGAAAGCTCGACATTCGCGTGCTCGAGGTCGAGCGCAAACTGCACGTTGACGTCCTGGAAGGTCAGGTGAAAGCCGCGCAGGTTCACGCGCCCCGGCCACAGCGACCACGCAATGCGGTACTTGACGGTGATTTCATTCGTTGAACCCAGCAGCAAGCGCACGCCGCCGACGTTCAGGAACAAGTTGCCGACCGCCACGTAGAGCAGCCACGGCAGACAAATCAGTAGCGCCGCCACCACGATGCGCCGGAGCCACTTTCGCGGACGGCGCCGGGTCGCTGGATTTGATCGCTGCGGCACGATTTAGAGGGAGCAGCTTTCGTGCCGAAGAAAGCGGGGCGTTGTCGCGGTCAAAACAGCGCAGCTAACAGTTTGGCGTGGCAAATTCAGCGTCTGCGTCGTGCGAAGGCGCCACATTGAGGCGGGTTGTCGCAGGGCGCGTGGCCATTCGTACGGGATTTGGCGAATGGTGGGTCTGGCGCGAGAGTTGCGAAGCGGTGTTCGGTGTCAGTTCACTCCCCGCGGCTGCGCGCTCGGTTTGCTTATTGTGTGTTGGGCGCCGCGTGGTTGTTCTGCACAGGTCCAGCGCCGAGCGCAGAAGCTCGAGAAACGCGTTCGGTTCGCGACTCGAGCGATTCAAAGGAGGATAACGACGACTCGGAGCGTGAAACGCGAAGCGACACGAAGCGCGAGAAACGTTCCGAGTTTGCCCTGGTTCCGTTCGCAGGCGGGGATAGCGACGTGGGCTTTGGCGGCGGCTTCATAGCGTCCTGGGCGCGAGTCTCTCCCGATTACGCTCCGTACCTTTTGCGCATCGAGGCCGCGACGGCGATCACCTTCAAACGACCGGAGGATTCGTGGAAGGTTCCTTATACCGATGCGTACCTGCTCATCGACGCTCCGCACGTCGTGCCCGAGCGCATTCGGCTGCGTTTGCGGCTTTCGTACACTCGAGAGCAGCGCCTCCCGTATTCCGGTCTTGGAAACGCATCGACGCCGGTGCCGGAAGCTCAAGACGAACAGAGCCGCTATTCACGCATTCACCCAACCGCTGATTTGCGAACCGAGCTGCGCCTGACGAAGGCGTTCCACTTGCTCCTCGGTGTCAACTTCACGCCCAACTGGCTCGAGGTGCCCACGCAGAGCCGCCTGGCGCAAGAGATGCGTGAGGGAACACCGGCGGTGCGTCAATTGTTGGGCAACGCACAGAACCACTCCGTGCTGCTTTTTTCCTACGGAGCCTCGTTCGATACTCGTGACGACCTGGTAAATCCCCGAAGTGGGCTCCATATGACGCTGCGCGCTGATTTGGCGCCCGGCGAAAGTGGAGGTTTCAGACATCGCTGGGCGCGCACCAACGCTAACTTCCGCAGCTTCATTCCCCTGATCGAGTCGCGTCTGACGTTCGCGGGACGCGTTGTGGCCGATCTGCTATTCGGTGACGCACCCTTTTATGAGTTACCCCGCTACGATCAAACCTCTGCGATCGGTGGCGTGAGCGGCGTACGCGGGATCCCGGCGCAACGTTACTACGGCAAGATCAAGACCTTCGCCAACCTCGAGCTCCGGAGCGAACTCGTGCGCGTGAGCTTGTTCGGAAAGAGGACCAGCTTCGGACTCACTGGCTTTTTCGACACTGGTCGCGTATGGGCGGATTACGAAAGCCATCCCGAACTCGACGGCACTTCGCTCGGTCTCAAATTTGGCACCGGCGCCGGTCTTCGCGTGTCTTCCGGTAAGTCATTCGTGTTGCGCTTCGACGTGGCTTGGTCGCGCGAATCGAGCCCAGTCAGCGCGTATCTGGTATCCGGCCACGCATTTTAGTCGGGAGCTATCGCTGCGAGGTTGCGAGAGTCGCTCCCAGCGGATCGTCGTGGAGCAGACGCCAGCCTTCGAGCGCTAGACGCACCAGCAACGGTCCCAGCAAGAGCCCAAACCCGCCGAAGGCGGCGACGCCGCCGAGCATGGCGATCAGCACCACGAACGTAGACAAGTGGAGCTTGCCATAACGCGAAAGCAGAGGTCTCACGATGTTGTCGACCACCGCCACGAATACACCGATAGCGATGAGCAGCAGCGCGGACTCGACGCGCCCCGCCAAGAACAGCCCTGCGCTGACCGGAACCCATACGAGCGCAGTGCCAATCGAAGGAATCAGCGCGGCCAACGTGGTCAAAAGGCCCAACACGGCTGCCTGAGGCACACCGATCACCGCATAGCCCAGCGTTGCAAAGCCTCCCTGCAGCAACGCGGTGAGGCCGACGCCCACCAAAAGTCCGCGCGCGGTCTCGTTGAACGCGCTCGTCAAACGCAAGACGTGTGCCCGCGGAATCGGACTTCGCTCGAGTGCCCAGTAGAATCCACGTCGTCCATCAACCAGACATGCGTGGAAACCCAGGGCGAATACGAATGCGTCGACCAGCACAGTCGTAGCGGCCCCGAACAGTGTCTGCGCCGCGGCCAGAGCACCCAAGCCGTTCTCTTGCAAGTAGGTGAGCAGCGAGCGCCCACTCAGGGGCAGGGGGGATGTTCCATCGCTGTTGCTCACGAGCAACCGCAGCGCGTCCGGGCCTCCCGACGACTGCTGCAGGCGCTCGAGGAGCTCGAGGCTTCCGCGATACAAAGAGATGATGCCGACGGCTGTGGGGATCAGCACGGCGATCACCAGCAGGAGCGTCACCAGCGCTGCCGCCCGTTCGCGTCCGTGCAGCTTGCGACTGAGTCGCTCGTGCATCGGGTGAGCCACGACCGCGAAGAAAGCCGCCAAAAGGAGCGGTTCCCACAACGGCACGAGCGCCAGCGCGGCACCCAAGCTCAGCCCTGCTACCACCCAACGAGAGCGTCGCGCGGTGCTCAGCTGAGCTGCATTGGGCGCAGGCGCCGCGGAGATCACTGGCGCGCCGGTAGCTGGCGGCGCGGCAACCACCCGCGGGGGCGACGAGAGGCGAGCAGGAGCTCCCATGCCCAAGAGGGAGCAAGCCCTGTGCCGCTTTTCGCCCTCGAATTTCTTAGAAAAACATGCTCATCCTAGCGGCAGCGTTGCCTCGCCTGAGGCAGCGACGCGGTCGCGACTGGCGATGTTCAACTCGCGCCAAGCGCCGCGGCTAACGCCAACAACGCAGCGCGTCCGTCGCCAGCGTAAGAGCTGCCATGCATGCAGGCGAGCACACGTGGCTCGAAGGCGGCAAGTTCGGCGAGCGTTTCAGCCGTGTTCTGCCCGTGCGCGTAGTAATCCATCATGCCGCGCATGGCTTCGCTCGGGCCGAGGATATCGCCTTCCGTAATCGGCGGATGGTCGTCCCCTGCCTGAGTGAAGAGATCTCCACACAGCAGCGTGCGTGTACCGACTTCACCGAGGTAGCCGCAATCCCAGCCGTGTGGCACGTGGGGCGCATCGAACCAGCACACCTCGAGACCGCCGAGCTCGAGCCGTTCGCGATGCGCGAGCGCACGCACCGGTCGATCGCTGGCATCATTGGCGTAGGTCATGGCTCCCACACGACTGCACACCGCGTTTGCTCGTGGAGCGAGCTGCAGCCATTCCACGAGCGACCCACACTCGTCACCCTCGACGTGCGAGAAGGCGACGTAGCGTATTGTTTCCGGAGGCAATACTCGGCGTACCGCTTCCTGGATTGGCGCAAATAGGCTGCGCGGGCCGGTGTGGAACAGCAGTGGCTCGTCGGCTCTCAGCAGGAACTGATTGAACGAAAATCCGGGTGGCAGCGCCGGGCTCGGGGCAATGGGTGTGCTGATGCGATAAATGTCGCGCGCGATTTCGTCGATGCGAGTGTTGGATTGCGTCAAGGGCTTCCTCCTTTGCGAAGGAAGTGGAGCTCGCGCTGCTCGCGTTACAAGCTTTCGTGACTCGATTCGAAATCGTGGTCGAGCACGTAACGTGCCACGCATCGCAAAACGCCGGCATCGTCGCGCGTGAGCTCCGCGTGCAGCTCCTTGCCTTGCCCGAGATTTCGGTAGTGCACCTGACAGGCCAGCGCCACTTCACCACGCTTACGATCGAACGGTACGTCGGCAATAGAAAACTGCGGCACACCTTGCGCATCGTACGCGGTGAAATTCAGCCGATCGACATCCGCCAAATTGGCGTGCAAGACCCAAACGCCTACGGGCACAGCGTCACCCAAGCGAAGCAAAGCACGTTCATCAGGTTGCACATGGACAGTCCGCAAGGTGGGAACGCGACGTTCGAGCTCCAATCTTCGTGCTTCCGTCAGAATCGTTGGCAAGCTGGCCTGCAAGACTTCCACGATGCGCGCAAGCTCACGCGTGCGCTCGAAGCAAGCATCGCAGGCGAAGTAGTGCTCTTCGAATACGTCCGCATCTGCCTCGCTGAGCTCGGATAGCAGCCAAGCGACCGCCGTATCGCCGCTGGGACAAGTCATGCCGTTCGCGCTCCGTTCATACAGCTGGCGAGTTTTCCGAGCGCGCGACAACGGATCACGCGCACGTTGCCCGGGCTCAGGCCGAGCCGCGCTCCAATTTCGTCTGCCGCACGATCTTCGAGGAAGCTCATGCGCACCACGTTGGCTTCGCGTTCGGGCAGCGTGCCGAGGCACTGGAACAGGCGCAGCACGTCACCTTCGCTGAGTGTCCCGGCCTGCACGTCGGAGTGAGTCGCCGCCACGTGACTGGATTCTTCTTCGATGCGGCGTTGGCGCCGCTCGGCACGCTGTAGGTCCCAACTCACGTGACGGCACGTGCCCAGCACGAACGACGCCAAGCGCTCCGGATTTTCCAAACGCCCGTCGCGCAGTGACTGCAACACGCGGAGCAGTACCTCGTGCACCAAATCTTGCGCGGCCGCGCGGCTACCCAGGTGTTTGATTCCATAGAGCTCGATGCGCGCCGAAAACCTCCGAAACAGGAGCGCTTCGGCGGCGCGTGCGTCCGAACCAGGCGTCGCGATCTGCCGCGCGAGCTCCGAGTCAGAAAGCTCTCCTTCCATCAGCGCCTGGGCTAGCACGAGCAGGACGGTCACGCTGGGAAGTGGCAGTCGAGGGGCGATCGTTACGGACGGCGCCGTTTTTTTTGCTATGAACGCGCGGGTATGGTGGACAAAGCTCTTCCGCTCGTGTTCTTGCCGGGTGCGGGTGGCCACGGCAGTGTTTGGGAACCCATCGCAAAGCGGCTTGCTAAGCGGCGCGAGCCCATACTCCTGGACTATCCTGGGCTCGGCGCGACTCCAGCCGACCCCGCGCTCCACACGCTCGACGATCTGAGCCGTTGGCTCGAGCGCAGTTTGCCGCCGCGCTTCGACCTCGTGGCCCGCTCGATGGGTGCGAGCCTCGCATTACGCTGGGCGCTCGCCTGGCCTGATCGCGTACGGCGCTTGGTGCTCGTAGTTCCCGCGGGCGGCGTCGATGCTCGTCGCTTCGGTGGCATCGAGTGGCGCGATACGCTCATGGCCGAGCGCCCGCACGCGCCCCGATTCTTCGCCGATGACGATACTCATTTCACTCACGAGCTCGCCAGCGTTCGCGCGCAAGCCTTGCTCGTCTTCGGCGACAACGACCCAATTTCGCCGATCGCTTTGGGAGAGTTTCTCCAAAAGAACCTGCCCGCGGCCAAGCTCGAGATTCTGCCGGGAGCAACTCATGACCTCGAAGCGGAGTTTCCCGACCTGCTTGCGAGTCTCATCGAGGCACACCTGCGGCAGGCCGAAATCCAGCGCTAGTGCAGGAGTCACGAGGTGAAGCGGGCTGCGCTGGAGTAGACCAGCGTCGGTCAGCGAGTAAACTGTCGAGGTGCCCATGCCAGTGCTGCTCTACGACGGTGATTGCGGCTTTTGCGCGACGAGCGTGCAGTTCGTGCTTCGCCACGACAAGCGTTCGCGCGCGTTGCGTTTTGCGCCGCTCGCCGGAGAATTGGGCGAGCAGGTGCGTCGCGAGCACCCTGAGCTAGCCGGAGTGGACTCCATGATTTGGTATGAGCCGGGTGCTTCCGCAGGCACGGTGCGAGTGCGCTCGGAGGCGTTGCTGGCGCTTCTCGGCTACCTGGGCGGGGGCTTCCGCGTGTTGGCGCGTCTGGGCCGCGTCGTACCGAGGCGCTTGCGCGACAGCGCCTATGCTGCTTTTGCGGCGCGCCGAAAGCGATTCGGCGGTGAACTCTGCTTGATGCCAACACCCGAGGAGCGCGCGCGCTTTCTTCCATAGAGGTGCGCCCCGTGGGGGTTCCAGGTTACACTCGCAGGGTGACGCGCTCGCCACACGCCTCGCTCCTTGCGGGATTTTGCCTACTCCTCGCGCTCGGGAGCGTCAGCTGTAGCGACGTCACTGCCCAAGCGATCGTATCGCTGGCGGCTGGCCGAGGCGGGGGCGGGGGCGAACTGCCAGGCAACGGCGGTACACTCGGGAGTGGCGGGAGCGTTGGCGGAGGCGAGGCTGGCGTTGGCAACGCCGGGAGCAACCAAGGCGGAAGCCCTGGGCAAGGTGGCGCTGGCGGCGGTGGTGCTGCAACGAGCGGTGGCTCGGCTGGGACCGCGGGGATCCTCAACTGTCCGAGCAACGTGGTCGGTTGGGCTGCTACGGGACCGGGCACTTCGGGTGGGGACGGTGGCAAAGTCGTTCGCGCGACGACGGCTTCCGAGCTGAAGACATACGCAACCGACGCTGCGCCTCTCATCGTAGAGATCGATCGCACCATCGTGCTGACGGAGCAGATCCGCCCGAAGTCGAACAAGACTTTCATCGGCGTCGGTAGCGCCGGAGCGCTCGCTGGCGGTGGCCTCTACCTGATCGATGCCGAGAACGTCATCATTCGCAATCTGGCCTTCATGAAGCCCGAGCGTGGCGACGATGCGATCACGATTCAGTCGTCTCGCTACGTGTGGGTCGATCATTGCGATCTGTGGACCTCGCTGACCGAAAAACCCTTGGATTTCGAGTACGATGGGCTAATCGACATCAATCACGGCTCCGACTTCGTGACCTTGTCGTGGAATCACTTTCACGATCACGAAAATGTCAGCGTGATTGGTCACTCGAACTCGGCATCAGCCATCGCGGAAGACACCGGGCATCTGTCCGTGACGTTGCATCACAATTTCTTTCGCGAGGTGGCTTACGACACACCCCGGGTGCGCTTCGGGAAAGTTCACATCTTCAATAACTACTTCCTGAACATCTCGAGCAACGCCATCATCTCTCAGATGGGGGCCGACGTTTACGTCGAGAACAACGCCTTTGCGAACGTGGCGCTCCCGCTCGTCACGCACTACGTGGAAACCGGCGCGGACGGCAATGCTGCGTGGATAGAGAATCAAATCATGAACAGCGGCGACCCGATGATCGGCACCATGACAACGTGGCAGCCAGCGACGGCATACTCGTATCAAGCGTCGCTCGACTCTTCCGGTAGCGTGCCGTTCGTGGTTCCGCAGTGTGCTGGCGTCGGTAAGCTCTGAGCTGCTTCAGCGGGCCACGGAGCGCACGCAGCTCTCTGGCAGATCCATGCTTTCGTGGTAGCTCGCGTCGCGCGCGGCAAGCCTTGGATCTTTCAGCGAGCGCTCGCGCCAGCGTCGCCCGGGCGGAGAGGCGTCGAGCCAGTGAAAGCTCTGCTCGCGCACGTCGAGGTGCACATATTGCGTGCGCGGATGGGTGTACACGCCGACGCCAACGCGCGGCAAAGTGCGCAGGTACGACGCTAACGTCGCGGCGGGAACACCAGGCAACTTGAAATCGATGGCGCGCCCCTGAGCGTGCAAACCTTCGCGACGCCGTCCCGGCTTGCGGTACGCCGAAACGACTTCCACGTTGCTGGCTTTGAAGTGGTAAGCGGCTCGAAACAGGAGCTGCAAGGTGCGCCGGTCGAGCTCCGTTTGCGCGATGTTGTCGGGATCACGCGCGTCGACCAGAAGGGCATCGAGCTTACGCGCGCTTTCGGGATCCACGCGGCCCTCGGCGTCGTAGAGCTTGAGATCGAGCGCCTCGCGTGTGTTCAAGTTGGCCAGGCGCACGCTGGGCAAGGCGGCGAATGGTGAGGCCACTGGCGCTGGCTCGCGGCGCTCCACTCGTGCCGCGCGTGGTTTTGCGGTCGCGCGAATCAAACCCGTACTTCGTGCTTTGGGTGGCTCTTTGCGCGCCAAGGCGACCGCGCTGAGCGGAGCCAATGCCGCCAGCGCAAGGCCAAACACAGCGAAGGCGCGGCGGGCTCGCATGCGGTTACACCAGGCCGCTGAGTGCGCCGGTGCAATACTCCGGATCTCCGAAGGTCGTCACCGGTTGGCCCATCGCGTTGAGGACGCTCACCAACAAATTATTGTGGGGCACGGCCTGGTAGCGCAGGTAACGCCCGGTGCGGAAATACCAACCACCGCCAACGAGAAGGAACGGCAAGTTCTCGTGGGAGTGGGTGTTGCCCTGAGCCACTTCGTTGCCCCAAACGACCAGCGTGTTGTCGAGCACGCTGGTGCCATCGAGCTCTTTGATCTCCTCGAGGCGAGTCAAGAGGTGCGCTAGGCGCCCGGCGTGCCAGGTTTGCCGCAGTACCAGCTCCTTGTGCGCTTCGGTATCGGAGGGACCGGCGTGCGATAGAGAATGGCCCTCGCCCGTGTTGCTGCTGAGGAACGGATACGCGATGCGATTGAGCGAGGTCGAGATCTGAAAGGACGCGACCCGCGTGAGATCACAAGCAAACGCCGCCGCCAGCATGTCGAGCTCGAGATCGGCGATCAGTGGCATATCGTAGGGATTTTGCGGATCCAGGGTTGGCGGTGCGCTGGGCGCGTTGCAAGCGCGGTCCGAGCTGACATCAGTCAAGCGGCGCTCGACGTCGCGAACCAGCTCAAGATGTGCGTCGAGCTTCCGCCGGTCGTCGTTTCCGAGCCGGGGCGCGAGTGCTGCGAACTGCCCCTGTACGGTGTCGAGCACCGAACGCCGATTTTGGCGCAGCGCCTCCATGGCGGCGGAGGAAGCGCCGAGCATCGAAAACAGTCGATTGAAGGCGTCGAGCGGGTTGTTGATGGGGGGTAGGGGCTGTCCCGCACCGGCGTACGCGATGCGTCCCTGCACGTCGTTATCGAGAGCCCGCACGCCGAGCTCGAGGCTCGGCAGCAAGGTGGCAGCACCCGCAGCGCGCACCAACGCCTGATCGACGCTGATGCCATCGGCCCAGCCCGCGGTTTGGCCGCAGCCGTCCACGAACTGGCTGCCGCTCTGCAGCTTGCGCCCCGTGAAGAGCCCGCCGATGCCGCGCTGGTGCAAGCCGCCGGGGCCTTGCTTGCTCACGCTGAGATCCACGCCGCTCAGTAAGGTCAGCCGGCTGCGGAATGGCTGCAGCGGCTGATGAATCGCGTTCAGATCGAACGCTGTTTCACTGCTGACGTTGGTTGGCCACCACGCGTCGCTGATCACGCCGTTGGGCGTGTACATCAACAGCAAGCGCCGCGGCGGCTTGGGCGTTTGGGCACGCGCCGAGAGCGAGCTCAGGAGCGGCAGCGCGACGCTCACGCCACCGACGCCGCAGAGCAGTTGGCGCCGCGTCAAGCGAGCCTTCAGCTCTTTCTGATTCACGCGCGACATCCTTTACAGCCCTCCCTTGGCAATCGCCGGCCGATAGCGGAACGCGAGCGAACGCGTAATTGCCACGAGGAGCTCGCGAAAGTCACCGCGCGACTCGGCGAAGCGCCGCTTCACGTCGTCCAGGCTGCAGCGATCGGCGTCGCTTTCGACGCGCCCGAACGCAAACCGGTACCAACCCGTGGCAACGCAGTCGCGCACTCGGCTGCTCGCCGCGAGGCGCCCGGCGAGCTCTTTGGCGCCGCGGAACGAGCCGGCCAGCTCTGCATCGGAGAGCAACACGTTTCCGCTGGTGTCGATCGGCTTCTGGTTCTCCTCGGTGCGGTAGCGCCCAAGCTGGTCGTATGCCTCGAAGCCAAAACCAACGCCGTCGATCAAGCTGTGGCAACCGCTGCACGCCGAGTCCTGCGTGTGCACGAAAAAGCGTTCACGCGTCGTCGCCTTGGGATCCGGGTCCGGAGGTATTGCGTTCACGCTGGGCGGCGGCGGTGGCACGGGAGTACACATCAACCGTTCCAACGCGAACACTCCGCGCAGCACGGGAGCAGATTGATTGCTGTGCGCGAGCAGCGCCAAGAGCGCGGGCTGCGTGATGATCCCTGCGCGATCCTCGAGCTCGACCGCAGTAAAGTCGACCGAGGGGGGCGCGACACCGTACAGGCGAGCCAAACGCGCGTTGACGTAAACGCGCTTCGAGCCGAACAGCTCGCTCACTTTGCCGGAGTCCCAGTACACGTGGTCGACGAAGCGATCGAAGGAGTCGACCCAGTCTTTGCCGAGCCAGGCGGCGTCGCTCGTGAAGCTGGCTGGCACGTCGCGCGTCACCGCGGGCAGCGCATCCAACGCTAGCCATTGATGGTGAAACTCGCGCACCACCGCGCGTGCACGCGGTGTTCCCAACAGGCGTCGCGCTTGCTGCTCCACCTCGGCGTCAGTTGTGAGGCGATTCTCCGCGGCAGCCTTGGTGAGCTCGGCGTCCGGCATCGAGCCCGTCAAGAAGTAGGAAAGTCGCGCAGCGAGTTCGTACGGGCCGAGCGGCACCGCGCCCGATTCGACGTCCGGGCTCGCCAACGAATCCGTGCGGTACAGAAACTGCGGGGATTGCAGGAAGGCCTGCAACGTGAGCTCGAAGGCGCTGGCGTAGCCGGAGCGCATCAAGACGCTCTCGAACAGCGCATCGAACGCCCGCGTTTCTGCGTCGTCGAGCGGACGCCGAAACGCCTTTGCGCCGAAGTTTCGCACGAAGTTGCGCCCACACTCGGCCTCGCTGCCGCCGGCGGCGCAAGGCGCGAGCTCACTCATTCGCGCGCGTGCGTTGGAAGCCAGCGACTCCGCGGCGGCCAAGTACTTTTCGACCAGCAGCGGGCTTGCCTGGTTCGCGAAGGTATTGTTCTTGAATCCGTCGACCTGATTCTCCGGAGGAAACGCCGCGGCGGGGTTGGAGCGATCGCCGAGCAGGTCGAGCACGGTGTTGTCGAACTGGGTGCGTGTGAGCAGAGCCAGCGGCGACGTGGGCGGAGCGGCGTTGGCGCACTCCGCCGGGGGAGCGCCTCCGAAGCCTAGGCTGCCGGCAGCACTGCCACCTGCGCCCAGCGCTCCACCACTCGTCCCCCCCACATTTCCCAAGCCGCCCGCAGCGTTGGAGCCGCCGCTCGCGTCCCCACCCGACGGCGCATGGCCGCACGCAAGCGAACCCGTGAGGGCAAAGGCAAGAGGGATCCAGCGCAACCCGCGCAAGGCTCCGAAGCTTACGGTGATCGTCCCTCGACGCAAGAGCGCCCTGACGTCGATCCCCAAAAGATCAGTGCGCTCGCGTCGGGATTCCTGCAGAAAGGTAAGATTGCGCCGGGGTCGTGAATCGCGGATTCGCCGCACTAGGCGCCGTGCACCGTCACCTTGATCATCTGAATTGGAGTGACGGGGCGGTCTCGTGCATCGGTCTCCGCCTTCTCGATCTTCTTCACCACATCCATGCCGGAAGTGACCTTGCCGAACACCGGGTGCTTCGACGGGCCCGGGCTGAACCAGTCGAGGTAACTATTGTGCACGGTGTTGATGAAGAACTGACAGCTTCCACTGTTGGGGCGTCCCGTGTTCGCCATCGACAAGGTGCCGGGCTCGTTCGACAACTTCGCGTCCGGCGGATGCTCATCGGCGATGGTGCCGTCCGGAGCGTTGCCAGTACCCGCGCGCGGGCTCTGGGGATCGCGGCTATGCGGGCAGCCGAACTGGAGCATGAAGCCGTCGATCACGCGATGAAAGTGGAGCCCATCGTAGAAGCCGGATTTCGCGAGCTTGATGAAGTTCTGTGCCGTGATCGGCATCTTGTCTTGGAACAACTCGACGGTGATATCGCCCAGGGACGTGCTCAGGGTGGCGGTCGGATTCGGCATGCGGGGGACCGTAGTTCTCCCTCCGCCGCCTGGCAATCGGAAGCCCGCTCTCGCAAGAACTGTGGCAATCGCACCGCTCGGACTTGCGTTTGGGCCACGCGTCAGGAGAATCTCCGGCCTTCTAGCACCGACCGCTCGGGAGCCGCTTCAATGAAGGACCTGATTCGAACCTCCGATCTCAGCCCCGCCGACTTCAAGTACCTGCTGACCCGAGCACAGAAGTTCAAGCAGAACCCGCACGCGCGCCGTTCGCTCCTCGCTGGCGAAAGCGTGTGTCTGTATTTCGCCAAGCCGTCGACGCGAACTCGCGTTTCGTTCGAAGCGGCCGTCACTCGCCTCGGAGGGGCTCCGATTCCGCTCGGTCCCAACGACATGCAGCTCGGGCGCGGTGAGACCATCGAGGACACCGCTCGCGTCTTGAGCCGCTTCGCGAAAGCCATCGTGATTCGCACCTTTCGCGACGACGATGTGGAGCGGCTGGCAAAAGCCGCCACGATTCCGGTGATCAACGCGCTGACGGATGGTCACCACCCGTGCCAGAGTTTGGCGGACATGTTGACGTTGAGTGAGCACCGCGGCTCACTCAAGAAGTGTCGCATCGCGTACCTGGGTGATGGCAACAACGTCGCCGTAAGCCTAATGCAGGCGGCGGCGCTCTGCGGCTCGAGCATCGCGCTCGGTTGCCCCAAGGGCTACAGCGTGAAGCCGGAGCTCGTCGCGGCGGCGCAAGCAATGGCCGACGCGCAGGGCGGCAGCGTGACCGTCACGGAGGATCCTGAAGTCGCCGCGCGCGGCGCTGACGTCTTGTACACCGACGTGTGGCTCTCCATGGGCGACGCCGACGCGGAGAAGGAAGCGCGTCAGCGCGCGCTCGCGCCGTATCAGGTGTCTGCGCATCTGATGTCGTTGGCAAAGTCGGACGCGATTTTCATGCATTGCTTGCCGGCGCATCGCGGTGAAGAGGTGAGCGCCGAGGTCATGGATGGGCCGCGCTCGGTGGTGTTCGATCAAGCCGAGAATCGATTGCACACGTCGGTGGCAGTTCTGTACGCGCTGCTCGAGGACAAGCTCGGCCGCGAATGAGCGACGTGTAGTCGGAGGTGTTGCGGTGCCTACATGCGGTTCCGCAAAATCTCTGTTTTAGACGCGCAACGTGCTGCCGTTAGTAGGCTGCGTGAGTGCCGATTTGCTCTCCAATCAATCCTCGCCGTCGCGGCTCGTGTGCCGCCGCGGGCGCTGGATTTTGGAGTTGACGCGGCTCGTCGCGGTGGACAGCCACGTGTTCCAGCCGCGAAAACAACGCATCGAGGGGTCGGACGTCATTTTGTCTCACCTGAAGCGCAGCCCGGAAGGCGCAGCCTTGGTGCAAGGCGCGATGCAGTTGATGCGCAGCACGCGCGGCGACGACGACCGTACCTTCGAAGCCATCGACGGCGAATGGGTGCCCACTCAGGAGACGCGCGGAAAGGGTAAGGAGCTGGGGTTCGAAGAGAGTACGCAAGCGGCGATCGCTGATTTGCGAGCCGAGCTTCTGATCCTGCGCGCCTCGCATCAGCGCTTGAAGGAGCGCGTAGTTGTGCTCGAGGCACGGCTCGCCGACGGTGTGCCGCCGCCCAAAGCTCAAGCGCAGATTTCGATGCCGGAGCCCCAACCGGCGCCGGCTCCCAAAGCGATGGGCTTTGCGCGCCTCTCGAATCCGCCCGCTGCCCAGCCCGCAGCCATGGCGCCGGAGCCCGCGCCGCTCTTCAGTCAGCACCAAGTCGCGTCTCCAACGCTGGCTACCGGACAAGAGCCGGAGGAGCGGCGGCCGTTCGGCGAAGTGGTTGCCGCCGTCGGCAATCACAGCGTCGCCGGGCACAAGATCGACACTGGACCTTTGGCTGACGTGCTGAGCGCGCTCAAGGATCTCTGCGGCGGTGATCCCGGCTACGCCAAATCCGACGAACCGCTTCCGGATTCGGCGCTGGAGCTCGCAGCCCTGTACGCCTCGTTGTTGGTGGACGACGACGGCCAGGCGCTTGGCGTGATTCTGTCTGATATTCGTGCAACCGCGAACCTGGGCGGGCGCTTGGCTGGCTTGCCGTCCACAGTGATCGACGAGCAAGCCAAGACCGGCGTGCTCAGTGAATCGGTGACGGCGGCAATGAGCGAAGTGTGCAACACGCTGAGCTCCGTATTGAGCCGCGTTCCCGGCAATGTGAACTTGCGCAGCACGCCGCTCGAAACGTTCCCGGCCGATCGTTTGGGTTGGGTCGGCAACGCGAGCGGCGTGCTCGCGCTGGAAAAGCGGCGCGCCGGCGTGTTCTGGATCGTGACGCGCTGATCTTACGGCGCCGCGCTCACGGCTCCGAGCGCGCTGGAGCTCGGTGGCAAACGTCGCGCCGGGAAACGCAGCTCCGGACCGATCGAGACTTTGGCTTCGGTGCGTAGCGGGATGCGATAGTTGCGGTTCTCGCGGATGCGATTGGAGCGCAAACCGTTGGCATCGCGAATTGCCGCGACGCTCACCGAATAGCGTTTCGCGATCTTGCCCAAAGTGTCGCCGCGGCGCGCGTGGTGCACCACGAAGCGCACGAGCGGTGGCAAAATGCCTTCGGCCACGAGCGCAGGCTGGGCACGCCGCGCAGTTTCTTGCGCCTCGGGATTGAAGAAGCGCACGTGCAGGTGTGTGGCGTGCCCGGGTGCGTGGCGCACAATCGGTCGGCCGCTGCTTTTGCCTTGAAACAGGCTGTCGACCCAAATTCGATCTTCGCGCTCGCGGGCGTAGCGCCAGAGCAGCTCCTGGATGGAGCGATCGATGAGGATCATGTCGACATCGGTTTCGGTGACGAGCGCACGCACCAGCGCCCACGTGCGTGGCAGATCCAGGTTGCTCTCCGTGCCGCGCGTGTACCAGCGCGCGCCACCCACGTAATAAAACGAAATGTCGACGTCGCGCCCCGCCTGATGGCTCACGTGCGGTCGCAGGGGTCCGCCGCGCTCAGCGCTGATGTGCCCGAGCGAAAGCGGGGCCGTGTCTGGAAACGCGGCGTGGACCTTACGCACCGCATCGCTCAAGAACTTCAGCGTTTCGCTGGTTCCGTAGCAGTGAGCCGCGTCCACGGGCACGAACAGCTCGCTGGCTTCAGCGCGCACGCCGTTCAGCAGCGCGCCGGCGTTGGGTGAGCCGATCGACATCGATCCGAGTAACTTCGGATCTTCGTGAATCGCTTTCTGGATCTTTTGTTGCGACCAGCCGTCGAGTGGATGGGGACGCTTGCTCGCAGCGGCGCTGACTTCCGGCGGCACGGCGTCCTCGCTGTCGTCGTCCACGACCTCCGGTTCATCGGCGTGCGCCTCGGCCTCGACGGGCTCTTCGCTGGCATCTGCTTCGGGCTCCGGCGGGTTAGGAATGGTTTCGACGCTCGCCGTGCCAAGCAGCTCGCTGCTGACCGGCACGGCGGCGCTGGGCGGCTTGGGAGCGCAACCACAGACGAGCGCCAAAAGGGCGCTCAACGTACCGGTGCCGATCTTCACGCGGAATCGCTTATAGCCGAACACTGGTTGCGCCGCCGCTCGTCAGGGCGCACGCTCGGTCCCGATGCGAGACGCTCCGAGCCGAGACCCACTGCAAACCTTGCTCGATTGGCACCGGGAGGCAGAATCCGTGAACGCGCGCGATCCCGACGCAATGACGCTCGCTACCGCCACGCCGGACGGTGTTCCTTCGGCGCGGGTAGTGCTGTTCAAAGGTATCGACCAAGAAGAAATCCTATTCGTTACCAATTACGCAAGCCGTAAGGGTGTACAAATTCAGCAGAATCCCGCAGTGGCGCTGGTATTTTACTGGCCCGAGTTGATGCGCCAAGTGCGGGTGGAAGGGCGGGCTCACAAGGCTTCCGACTCGGAATCAGATGCGTACTTCCGCGCACGTCCGCGTGAGAGCCAGCTCGGTGCGTGGGCGTCTGATCAAAGTCGCGCGATCGCTTCGCGCGAAGAGCTGGAGCGGCGTTTCATCGAGGTGGAAGCTCGCTTCGCAGGTCGTGACGTCGAGCGGCCGGCGCACTGGGGCATGTATCGCGTGCGAGCGTACAGCGTCGAGTTGTGGATCGGTGGCCAGCATCGCTTGCACGATCGTTTCGTGTACGTGCGCGGCGATGCCGGCTGGCATGCCGAGCGGCTCTGCCCGTGACGCTACAACATGCGTTGTGGCCGCAGTGAGCGCACCAGCATGTCTTGGAGGCTGAGCGGCGCGCGGCAGAACACCGCAAAGTGTCCCGGCTGTTCACTAGCGACCCCGGTTTCGCAGCCTGCCACCGCGTTCTTCTGCAAGAATTCGTCGAGGTGTTTTTGAAAGTGGCGCGCGGTTTGCTCGGCGCGCGGCCCGAAAAAATCCCACAAAAACTGGCGCATTTCGAGGCTCACGACGAGAGCTCCAACACGGCGAACAGCGCGAGCCACACGACGCCGAGGTAATGCCAGTACTGCGTGCAGAGCAGCACGCCTTCGTAACGCGAGCTCGAGTATTCACGCCGCTTAGCGCGCCACAACACGATGCCGACCGGCACGAAACCGCCGAGCACGTGTGCCGCGTGCAAACCGGTCAGCACGTAGAATGTGTACGGGTACAACGTGCGCACCGCGATCCCAGAAAGCGCGCGCTCCATGAACAACCAATTTTGTAGCTGAGCAAATAAGAACAGCGCCGCCAGCGAGGCGCCGATCCACAGCCGCCGCACCAGAGTCGCCGGCTGATTTTTGCGCACGGCGACGAGGGCGCTCTGAAACGCCGCGCTGATGCCCAACACCAGCACGCTGCTCACCCACAAGCCGTTCGGCAGCCGTGGCATCTCGGGAGTGCGCCACACGGGGTTTTGCGCGCGCGTGATGAGGAAGCCCACCACGGCCGCGCCGAACAGCATCGTGAGCGACGCAAACAGCACGTACAACCCGAGCCGCGCGGGCGACAGACCAGCGCGCCCTGGGCGCGTGGAAGCGGTGGAGGCAGGGCTCATGCTTGGCATGGGGTGTGGTTTTTCAGCGCTCCTTGCGGTGTAGTGCCAGCCGGAGGCGCGTGACAACCCCGAAACGGCTGGAATATGCTGCGGCGCTCCGCGAGAAAGCGGCCCCAGTGTTTCCGAAGTACTCGTGTTCGCCTTAATTTCCGAGCTTGGCCCAAAGGCTCGCGGCGCCGTGTCAGCGCGCATCGGCGTGCCCGCATTGTTGATAGCTGGCGTCTTGAGCGGCTGGAGCCTGGTGGCGGGAGACGCCTGCGCGCGCGCGGGTTGGCAGTACTTTCCGCTTCGACAGCACCTTCTGGGCTCGCTTGGCATGTACGCTACCGTCGGCGCGCTGCTCGGCTTGCTCGTGAGCGTGCTGATTGCGATTGAACGCGCGCTGATCGGGCGCCCTTTGGCAGCTCATCCACCTTGGCGCGTCGCATTGGGCGGCATCTTCTACTGTACGGTGGGAGCGCTCTCGAGCGTCAGCACGGCGATCTGGACGTTTTCGGGAGAGTCGGTGCAGAAAACTGCGCTCGCCGTGTGGGGGCCGGCTGTCTTCGCCAGCGCGCTCGGCGGCCTCACCATGCTCGGCGCCGGCGCGGTGGCGCGCGCGTTGGGCTCGATCGAGCGCGGCGATCGCGAGTGGTGGTTGTGGTCGCTTGCGTTCTTCGCGTCGGGTTTGCTCGTCGCACACATCGATCTCACCCAGTACGTCTCGCTCTACTCGCGCGTGCACACGATTCTGGAGCTGATCGCCGCGCTGTGTTTCGGTGCTTGTTACGCTTTGGTTTTGCTCGGATTGGCTCGGCGCGCGCGTTTCATGCCGGTATTGCGAGGCGCCAGCGCGCTGGCTGGAGGCTGGCTCACGTTCTCGTTGGTGTTTCCGGGCGTGCGCACCTGGTTCGACGAGTCGCTGAAGCACGTTTGGCTCGAGGAAGTCTATGTCGGTCGCATGCTGCGGCGGATTCAGGTAGCCGAAGCCTTCATGGCCGACCCATTTCGTTGGCGCGGCATGCATTGGGCGCGCATCGAGCGCTTGAAGGCGCGCTATGCACTTTCGGAACCCACCTTGGCTCCGGAGTGGAGCGCGCCGCTGGCAGAAGCTCCTGAGCATTGGGATGCTTTGCGCGGCCTGCGCGGCGGGCAAGAACGTTTCAACGTGCTCGTCTACTACGTGGACACGCTGCGCAGCGACGTCGCCAGTGATCCGGAAACGATGCCGGCTCTGGCAGCGTTTCGCAAACGCTCGCTCGACTTTCGCCGCGCGTACGCAGCCGGTTCAGACACGCTGCGCTCGCTTCCGGTGCTCACCGGCGGCAACTACGACGCGCTCGAGACCCAGGAAAATGATCTGTTGCGCGTCGCCAAACGCGCCTCGTACGACGATGCGTTGGCCATCGCCAAGAGCGCCTACGAGTTCTTGGGCAAGCTGCGCCCCGAGTTCTATTTCGACACCAACCTGGTCGTCGAGGACTACCCTGCAGAGCAACAGGTTTGGGGCTACGGAGCTCAGCGCCCAACGGCACCCGCGCTCGTCGACAGTGCGCTCGCTTTTCTGCAGAAACCCCGAAAAAATCCATTCTTTCTCTGGCTATTCAACTTCGATCAGCACAATTGGCGCGAGCTCGATCCGGCGTACGTCGATGCCAGCGTGAAGAAGCACAACATCGTCGACGATCCGGGCAAACAGCCGTACCGCTATCGTGCCGTGGCGCGCGCGATCGACGAGGAGTTCGGCCGCTTGATCGACGCGCTCGAGCGTCAAAAGTTACTGGACAAGACCATCATCGTGTTCGTCTCCGATCACGGTGAAGCGTTGGGGCGCGACGGTTTTTGGGTGCACTCTGTGTTCCTGTGGGAGTCGTTGATCCGCGTTCCCTTGGTGCTGTACGTGCCCGGACTGCCGGCGAGCGCCATCGACACCAAGGTGTCGCTCGTCGACGTCGCGCCGACGTTGGGGCGCTACCTGGATCCCACTCTGGGCGGCGCGGGTTTTCACGGTGAAGACTTGCTGGGGCACCTGTTGCCCAAGCCGCCGCGCAGGCGTTTCCCGCTGCTCTTGGCCTCGGCCTCCAAAGATCTGCTGGTGCGCGTCGGGCTCGTCGATCCTGTCGATGAATTCAAGCTCGTGTTGTCGTTCGAGGCGGCGCTGCCGGAGCTTTACGACTTGCGCCAAGGGGATCCGGATGGGGCCAATTTCGCAGCGCAGCACAGGGGGCGTGTGCGACGAGGTCTCAGCCTCCTCCTCGGTTCGCCAATTTTCCCGCGCACGCCGGAGGACTTCGACGTGCGCAATACACGCGCTCAGCGTGCGCTCGAGCCGAGCGAGCCAGAGTAGACGCGTTCCAGCGCGTGCGCGCACTCGGCGCGAACGTCTGCGTCGACATCACTCTGCCGCGCACTTTCGAGCGCGGCGCAGGCGTCGTTCGAAAAGCCGAGCTGCACGCCGAGTTCACCCAGCGCCCACGCTACATGCAGGCGCACCACGGCGTTCGGATGCTCAGCCAGCGCCGTGCACAACGCGGGGAGCGCGCGCACGTCAGCGCTGTTGCCCAGCGCGATTGCGGCATTACGTTGCAAGGTCGTTCGGCTGGCGCGGCGCAACGCGGTGCGCTTCACGAGCCGTCGGTACGCCGCCGAGCCGAGGTTCAAGAGCTCGATCAAGTCGGGAGCCATCAAAGCGTCGCGCCGCCCCAGATCAGAGCTGCGCGGGCGCGCGGGGGAAGCGTTGAAAGGGCAAGTCTCTTGGCAAACGTCGCAACCGAACACGCGATTGCCAATCGGCGCACGTAGCTCGCGCGGGATGCTGCCTTCGCGCTCGATGGTCAAATACGAAATGCAGCGGCGCGCATCCAGCATGTACTCGCCAGCAAATGCCTGAGTTGGGCACGCATCGATGCACGCGCGGCAGCTTCCGCAGCCAGCGACGGGCGCGCGCGTCGGCTCGAGCTCGATATCGAGCAGGAGTTCGCCAATTACCACGTACGACCCGACTCCCGGCGCGATCAGCAACGTCGACTTACCCTGAAAACCGAGTCCAGCCCGCAGCGCCAACTCGCGCTCCAAGAGCGGTGCCGTGTCCACGCAGGCGCGTGCCCGCAGCGTGCGGCCGCTCGAGGTCGCGATCCGTCGGGCGAGCTCGAACAAACGGGTTTTCACCAACAGGTGGTAGTCGGCGCCCTGAGCGTAGCGCGCCACTCGGCCACGTAGCCCAGGGACTAGGCTTTCTACCGGAACTACGCTCGGATCGCCGTGCGCAAACAGCACCACCACGGCGCTGCGAGCGCCGGGCAAGAGCGCTTGCAGATCATGGCGTTCGCCTTGCTGCAGGTAAGTCATATCGCCCGCAAAGCCGCGCTCGCGAAACGCTTGGAGGCGTTCGCGCCCGCGCAAAAGGGGTTCGGTGTCCGCGATCCCGACGCGAGCAAATCCGAGCGCCAGGCCCTCCTTCAGCACTTGCGAGGACAGGCTCTGTGGCGACGGATGCGCAAGCCTCGCGCCCAGGTCGCTCGGCGAGAAGCTCTCGACGCCCTGTAACTCGGACGCTTGATCGTGATTCACGCGGCAGTCTCTTTGGCGGCTCGAGTCGTAGCAGACCGCGAGATTTCGGCCTCATGAGCTCGGAGAGCGCCGGCCCGTCGGACAGCAGGAACTGAATGCAATCGTGAGGTTGCGGGGAATAAAGCTCCCCAGTTCCTGGTACGACCCGCCGAAAGTTTGTGGTAACCGCCGGACCGGAAGGGCGTAGCCGTGATCCAAATTCAGGAACTCTACAAGTACTATGGAGACCGCCGGGCGATAGGTCCGCTGTCGATCGAGGTCACCAAAGGCGAGATTGTCGGGTTGCTCGGCCTGAACGGAGCCGGAAAGACCACGACATTGCGCGTGCTGGCCTGCGATCTGATGCCGACCAGCGGCACCGTGAAGGTTGGGGGCTTCGATGTCGTTGCGAATCCGGACGAGGTTCGCGCTCGCGTCGGTTACCTGCCGGACCGGCCTCCGCTTTACGACGACATGGCGGTCGCCGAATATCTGACCTTCACGGCGCGGCTGCGGCGTGTGCCGAGCGGCGACGTGGCGCGGCGTGTGAACGACGTGCTCGAGCTGACCGAGCTCGGCGATGTGCGTGGGCAGATGATCGGCACGCTGTCGCACGGTTATCGGCAACGTGTCGGTATCGCACAAGCCATCGTGCACCGGCCGGAATTCGTCGTGCTCGACGAGCCTATTTCGGGCCTCGACCCAGTGCAAATCGTGGAGATGCGCGAGCTGGTGCAGAGCTTGCGGGGCGAGCACACCGTGATCGTCTCGAGCCACATTCTGACCGAGATCAGCGAAACCTGTGATCGCCTGCTGGTGATCGAGAACGGTCGCATTTCGTGGTCGGGTACGGAGAAACAGCTGTTTGCGGAGCTGGGGCAGGGCATGGCGCTAGCGCTCACCGTGCGCGGCGTCAGCGCGGAGCGTGCGCAGGAAGTGGCTCGCTCCGTGAACGGAGTGCAAGAAGTCGAGGTGCTCGCGCCTAGCGAGCCAGGTGATGACGTGGTCACGCTGCAGCTCTCGACCAAGAGCGATGTGCGCGACGCTGTGTGTCGCGCGCTCGTGTCCGCCGATATCGCCGTGTTGGAGCTGGTGCGCCGCCAGGGCCTCGAGAGCATGGTGTTGAAGTTGTTGGGAGGCGAGGAGGCGGCCGAGCGCCGCAAGAGCCGGAAAAAGCGCGACACTTCCCGCGATGAGGCGCCCGAAGCCGGCGCCGAGCTCGCCGCCGCGGAGGAACGATGAACCAGGTGTTGTTGATAGCCCGACGCGAGCTGTTCGCGTATCTGCGCTCACCGCTCGGCGCTGCCATTATCGCTGGCGCGCTGCTCGTCGATGGCCTTTGGTTTTATTACCAGGCCACGCAGAAGCTGGTCTCGGCCGACATGCTGCAGCAGTTCGTGTACGGCATGAGCGGCACGACCATGATCGCGAGCTTGATCTTGTCGATGCGGCTCCTAGCGGAAGAGCGACAAACGGGCACGCTCGTGTTGCTGAACACGTCGCCGGTTCAAGATTGGGAAATCGTGCTCGGCAAGTATCTTTCGGCGCTGAGCATGATTGTCGTGCTCACCGCCTGCACCGTGTACTTGCCGGCGCTGATCTTAGTGCACGGCAAAATCAGTGTGGGCCACGTGCTGGTGGGATACAGTGGCGTGCTGCTGCTCGGTAGCGCGGCCATCGCCATCGGCTTGTTTGGTTCGGCGTTGGCGCGCTCGCAGGTGGTCGCCATCATCGTTTCCGCAGCAATCCTCGGAAGCTTGTTGTTGTTGTGGATGGTGGCGCGTTCGGTCGACCCGCCGTTAAACCGATTCTTTTCGGCGCTGGCGCTGCACCACGACAACTTCCGACCCTTCATGTCGGGCCGGCTCGAGCTCGCGCCCATCGCTTACTACGTGGGCATGACGTACTTCTTCTTGTTGGCGTCGATCAAAGTCTTGGAGGCACGCCGATGGCGCTGAGCGAAGCACAGGGCACTCCCGCTCCCACGACGAGCGGCCGCAGCGCTCCGGTTTGGATTTTCGCGTTGTACTTGGGCGGGCTCGTCACGATTTACTTCGGCGAGCGCGTCCTCTCCGGTCTACCGAAGGGAGCAGGCTTCTTCAGTTTGCTCGGCGTGCTAGCCACGTTGGCTGCCACGGTGCTGCGCTTCTCCCCGCGCTTTCGCAGTGGTGGCGAGCGCCGCAACATCGAGAGCCTGCTGGCGCTGCTGTCGGTGGTCGGGCTAGTCGGCGTGCTGGTTTACTTCGCTACCAGCGAATTCGGCGTCAGCAAACTCGGGCTCGATCGGCTTGCGACCGAGACGCGCGCTCGCGTCGAAGAGTTCGCGCGAGTCGCGTGGATCTCGCTGATCGCCGTCAGCACGCTGCCCATGATTTTCGCGGAAACGGCGCTGCTCCCGATGCAGAAGGCCGAACGCCCGGAGAGTCGGCGCGTGCGCTCGGCAGCGACCTCGGGCCTCGTGCTGGCGCTGGCGGCAATTTACTGCTCGCTGTTCGTGTATGCCGCGTCGGGCGTCGATCTGAAGGTCGACTATTCGTACTTCAAGACTTCGAAGCCCAGCGACTCGACCCGCAAGATGGTGCAGACCCTGAGCGGCGATCCTATCCGCGTGGTCGCGTTCTTCCCCGAAGTGAATGAAGTGCGTCGTGAAGTATCGGGGTACCTCAAAGATCTCGCCAGTGGCGCTCCGAAGCTGAAGGTCGAGCTGCGAGACCGTTTGTTGGCGCCGAAGCTCGCGCAAGAACTACGCGCCACGCAGGACGGCGTGGTGATTCTTTCTCGCGGTGGTGTCAATCACACGCTCAACATCGGTACTGATCTCGAGCAGGCGCGCGCCAAGCTGAAGACGCTCGATCGCGACTTCCAAGAGCAGCTGGTCAAGATCGCAAACTCCAAGCGCACCGTTTACGTTACGGTTGGTCACGGTGAGCTCGGAGACGCCGGGCGCGGCACGAGCCCAGCGGAGCGCGGCTTTCAGATCGCAAAGACGCTGCTCCAGCAGCAGAACTACAGCGTGAAAGATTTAGGCATGGCGCAGGGCCTTGCCAACGACGTGCCCGAAGATGCAGACGCAGTGTTGGTATTGGGACCGACGATTGCGTTCTCGCCAGAGGAAGTTGCGTCTCTGAAGCGCTACCTCGAACGCGGCGGCCACTTGTTCGTGGCGCTCGACCCGGACGCTCTTACCGGCATGGCAGAGCTGGCTGAGGCACCCGTAACGAACCCGGCCGCCGAAGCAGCGGGCGAAAAGAAGCCGCCCGCAGCAGCGGAAGGTGCGGCCAAACCGGCCACGGCAGAAGCACCGGCCAAGCCGGTTTCGAGCGTGAATCATGATCTGGCCGCTCTGGTTGGCTTGAGGTTCTCGCCCGGCGTGCTCGCCAACGAGAAGCAGCACGTGCGGTTGCGACACAATAACTCCGACCGCATCCGCCTCGTGACGAACAGCTTTTCGTCGCACGCTTCGGTCTCGACGTTGAGCCGTAACTCCACTCGCTTCGTGGTGGTGGCGTTCGGCGCAGGTAGCCTCGACAAGGCTCCCGGCTCGCAGGAGCGCGTCGACTTCACGTTGCGTTCGCTGCCGGGGACCTTCGCGGACGAAAACAAGAACTTCTCGCAAGATCAGCCGGTCGAGAAGGCCGCCGTGTTCAACCTGGCCGCCGCCTACGCAAAACCGCTCGCGAATACACCCGAGCCGGCCAAGGTGGACGACAAGGACAAGAAGGACAAGGACAAGAAGCCCGAGCCCAAGGAAACCCGCGTGTTCGCGGTAAGCGACTCGGATGCTTTCTCGGACTTCGTCATGACCGAAGTCGTGGGCAACCGCATTTTGCTGGTCGACGCCGTACGCTGGCTCGCCGGCGAAAGCAGCGTGCAGGGCCTGCCCAACACAGAAGAAGACGTGCGCATCGAGCACACCAAACAGGCCGATCTCGGCTGGTTCTACGCAACGATCTTTGGTGCCCCCAGCCTGGTTTTGGGCGCTGGGGTGTTAATCAGCCGGCGCTCGCGTCAGCGCGGAGGCAAGCGATGAAGAGCATCGTAGTTCACGTGGGCTTGCTCGCGATCGCGGGCGCCGCGGCATTCTCGATTTGGACTCGAGAAGAGAAGCCCGAGCAAGAGAAGGCCGACACGGTCGACGTTTGGAGTGGGTCGCCCGAAGCGGTCGAAGCGGTGAGCTTCGAGGGCAAGCAGCGCAGCGTCAAAATTCAGCCGAAGAAGGACGCGGTGGGTAGCTGGTACGTCGTGACGCTCGACAAGGAGGTCGCTGCTCCCGCACCACATCCGAGCGTGGACGGTGGTGCGCCGCCGCCAGCACCAGCGCCGAAACACGAGGTCTCGACCTTCTTGTCGATGAAGGCGGGCAGCGAGCTCATGAAGAAGCTCGCTCCGTTGAAAGCTCTGCGCTCTCTCGGCAAGCTCGAGCCGGGCAAGCTCGCCGACTACGGTTTGGACAAGCCCGAGGGCACCCTGAAGTTGAAGGTCGGCGGCAAGGAGCAGCTCCTGACGGTAGGCGCCCAGACTATCGGCGGCAGTGAGCGCTACGCGAAATACGGCGCTTCGGGCGAGGTCTTCGCGATCGAAGGTGATTTGATTCAGACGCTCACGTTTGCGGATTCACGCCTGACGGAGCGCGAGCTGCACTCCTTCGAAAACGACGACGTGAAATCGATCCGCATCTCCAAGGGCCCGAAAAACCGCGAGGTCGTGCGCGTTGCCGAAAAGAAAGGCGCTTGGGCAGACACCGCAAGCCCAAACAAGCCGGACGAAACGGTGGTCAATTGGATGACCAAAGTAGACCGCTTGCGCGCGCTCGAGTTCGTAGAAAAACCAGCGCAATTGCCAACGCCGGAGCAGGCCGTGGTGCGCCTCGACTACAGCTCGGCTGGGAAGAACCTGGGTTTCCTCGAGCTCTACAAAGTTGCTGGAGAAAAAGGACCCGAGTACCTGGGCCGCACCGAATACACGCGCTGGTACGTGAAAGTCGTGTCGAGTTCGGCGGAGCAGGTCGAACAAGATCTGGGCGCGATCTTGAAGTAACTCGAGGTATGCTCGGCCGGGATGCCGCTCGTCGATCTTCCGCTGGCCGAGCTCGAGACTTACACAGGCAGGAACCCACGTCCGGCCGACTTCGACCCGTATTGGGAACGCGCGCTGGCTGAGCTCGCGGCGGTCGATCCAAAACCCGAGCTCGTGCCAGCTCGTGTCGAAGCGAGCTTTGCGGAGTGCTTTCATCTTTACTTCACGGGCGTGGGTGGAGCGCGTGTACACGCCAAGTACCTTCGGCCCAAGCAGCGCGCTCAGCGCGGCCCGGCGTTGCTCGAGTTTCACGGCTACACCAGTAGCAGCGGTGACTTTGCGCCGAAGCTCAACTGGGTAGCGGCCGGCTTCGTCGTGGCTTCGCTGGATTGCCGAGGTCAAGGTGGCCGCAGTGAAGATCTCGGCGGCGTGCGCGGCACCACTCACGCGGGCCACATCGTGCGTGGCCTCGATGATCGGCCCGACGCGCTGCTGTTTAGGCAGATCTTCCTGGATACGGCGCAGCTAGCCCGCATCGTGATGAACTTTCCCGAGGTGGATCCGGGACGCGTCGGCGCTCGCGGTGCTTCTCAGGGTGGTGCACTCACGCTGGCCTGCGCTGCGCTCGAGCCGCGTGTGCGGCGCATCGCTCCGGTGTACCCGTTTTTGAGCGACTACCAACGCGTCTGGGAAATGGATCTCGCCAAAGACGCGTACCACGAGCTGCGCGTCTTCTTCCGGCATCACGACCCAACGCACGAACGCATCGAGGAGTGGTTTCGCCGCCTCGGCTACATCGACGTGCAGCACCTCGCACCGCGCATTCAGGCCGAAGTGATGATGGCGATTGGGCTGATGGACACGGTGTGCCCCCCCTCTAGCCAGTTCGCCGCGTTCAACAAGATCCGCTCGAAGAAGACGCGCGTGATTTATCCCGACTTCGCGCACGAGCAGCTGCCCGGCTGGGCCGACCGCGAGTGGGCCTTCTTCGCCGGGCTGTAACGTCGCTGCTTCGCGCTTCGCGCGCCGAGAGCGTCTAGGGGGTCACCGTTGGCTTGAACGCGACGATCGACTGCGCGCTCGTGTCGCAAGCGTTCGGTGTCCACGAGAACGGGAAAGCGCTCACCGGTGTCTCGGCCACCACGTAACCGAAAATGCCACCCAGCTGATTGAAGCTCGCCGGTGCGTACACGATCGTCTGCCCCGAAGCCGCGCTAGCGCCGGTAAAGCCCGTGCCGTAGAAACTGACGACGCCATAGATCAACGCTCCGCCAGTTGCCGTGGTGATGGTGTCCGTCAATGTGCCGGAGCACCCACCGTGCGGCGCGCCTCCGAGCCCGTCGATGAACCCTGCGGCTTGCTCCACGTTGGTGAGCTCGACCACGCTGGCCATCATGCCGTAGGTGTTGCTGCTGTTGCCTGCGGTGATGAGCACGCTGGAGGTGGTGTTGATCGCTGGTAAAGCGCTGTTCGGCAGCGTGTAGATGCCTGACCAAGCTTGATTGACCGCGAGTGCTTCTCGCTCGAGCTTCATGTTCATCAGCACGTTGCCGTACTTGACCGACGTGGGGCGCCCAGCCGAGCCGTTGCCGCGCGAGGCAACTGCGACGACGACCACACGATTGGCGCTGGGTCCGGCTCTGAGCGTGTGCGAAATCGTGAGGTTATTTCCGCCGGTCGAGCTGCCGTTGACCGGTGTCCCAACACCGATGGTCAAATGCGAAATGCAGCTGGAATTCACGCAGAACGGCGCGCCGGCGGTGCACTTGGTTAGGCAGTTGCCGCATGCGTTGGGATCGTTCGTGACGTCGCGTTCGCAACCGTCGAGCCGATCGGTGTTGCAGTCGCCCCAGCCGGCGGTGCAGGCGGTGGAGCAAGCTCCGCCGGTGCAGCTGGGAGTACCGTGGTTCGAGCTGCACCTTACGCCGCAGCCGCCGCAATTGTTGATGTCGCTGCTTACTGGCAGCTCGCAACCGTCCGTGTGGCTCGTGTTGCAATGGGCAAAGCCGGTCTTGCAAGTCAGCACTTGGCAGCTGCCCGATACGCAGTTGTAAGTATTGGCGTTCGGCAGCGAGCAGGCTGCAAAGCAATCCCCGCAGTTCTGCGGCGTGTTGATGTCCGTCTCACAGCCGTCAGAGGGGTCGCCGTCGCAGCTCTTGTAACCGGGTTGGCAAGTCGGCGTGCAACGTGAGTTCGGGGGTGTGCCGGTGCAGATATTCTGCGTTACATGCACCGGCTGGCAGGTGTCGTTGCAAGTGCTGCAGTTGGTGTTGCTCCCCAGCGGGGTTTCACAGCCTGCCAGCGCGGCGGAGCAGTCGGCAAAGCCGGTGTTGCAACCGCCTTGCACGCAGCTGCCCGTCGCGCAGCTCTCGGTGGCGTTCGGAATGTCGCACGGCTTGTTGCAGGCGCCGCAATTGGTGTTGGAGGTGAGGGGAGTTTCGCAGCCGTTCGGCGTTGGGATCTCGCGGTCGCAGTCACCGAAGTTGGTGTTGCAGCCAGTGACTTCACACGTGCCGCTGGCGCAGCTCGTGGTGGCGTTTGGCCGCATGCAAGTGCCGTTGCAACGCCCGCAATTGGTGTTGCTGTTCAGCTGGGTTTCACAGCCGTCGTTGGGATTGGTGCAATCGCCCCATCCGATCGCGCAGGTGGAGGCGCAGCCCGTTGCCGTGCAGGCGATTTGCCCATGTTGTGCGACGCAGCTGTCCCCGCACTTCAGGCAGTTTTGCAAGGTTCCGAGCTGGGTTTCGCAACCTGCCGCCGCGGTGCAGTCGGCGTAACCCGGTTCGCAACTGACCAGCACGCACTTCTGATCGACGCAGGCGCCGGTGCCGTGATTGAACGTGCAAGCGATACCGCAGCCGCCGCAGTTCTTGTTGTCGTCCGTGACGTTGACTTCACAGGAGCCGTTGCCATCGCAGTCGGCGAGCGGCGCGTTGCACTTGGTTTCGATGCACGTGGAGTTGACGCAGGTGACCGAACCCTGCGGCGGAGCCACGCATTTCATGCCGCACGCGCCGCAGTTATTTACGTTGTTGGTCGTATTGGTTTCGCAACCGTCTTCCAAGCCGTTGACGCAATCGGCGTAGCCTGTCTTGCATTCGAGCGTACACTCTCCGGCGGGTGAACAACTCGCGATGCCGTTAGCGTCGTTGCAGACGACCCCACACTGGCCGCAAGAAGCAGGGCTCTTGAGATCTGCCTCGCAGCCGTCGGTGCCGCCGTTGCAGTCCTCATAGCCGTCTTCACAGACGTTGCTGCACACGCCTTCGACGCAAGCCGCCGTCGCATGTTCGACGACGCAGGAAGTCTTGCACTCGCCGCAATTCTTCACATCGCTCTGCAGGTCTGTCTCACAGCCGTTCTCCGCGATGCCATCACAATCCCCGAAACCCGGATTGCACAGCGGTACACATTGGCCTTCTACACACTTGGTGCGGCCATTGGGGTTGCTGCAAACGACGCCGCACGCCCCGCAGTTTGCGTCGTCGTTCTGCAGATCGCCTTCGCAGCCGGTCGCCGGGTTTCCATCGCAATCCTTGTAGTTCGGATCGCAACTGATCATGCATTTCTCACCCACGCAGGCCGGCGTGCCATGGAAGGAGCTGCAAGTGTTGCCGCAGAAGCCGCAATCCTTGGTCGACGTCAAGAGCGCTTCGCAGCCCGTAGTCTCGTCGTCGTCGCAGTCTGCGCGATTGGCAGGACAATCGATTTTGCTGCAGCTTCCGCCGTTGCAGTACTCGTCCTTGCAATCGACGAAGCAGCTGCCGCAATTGCGACGATCCTTGCGCAAATTGGCTTCACATCCGGCCTTTCCATCGCAGTCGTCGAAGCCTTCGGCGCAACTCGAGCCTTCGCCGCACGCGGCGTTGATGCAATCCTGCCGATCGGCGCAAGCTTTGCTGCAGGCGCCGCAGTGCAGCGAGTCGCTGCCCAACTTGGCGCACACCATGTTGCAACACGTAAAGCCGGTGGGGCAGCCAGTGTTGTCCGCGCAGTTCGGAACACAGTTCGGGGCCTTGCAAGCGGTCCCCGGGGGACAGTCTGTATCCAGCGTGCAGCCTTGGCATTGGTGCGACGCCGGATCGCACATGAGCCCATCCGGACAATCGGCGTTGCTGGCGCAGCCGACCGCACATCGATTGACATCGCAATAGAGCCCCGGGCCGCAACTCGAAACGGTGCTGTCGGCTGAGGGCAAACACTCGACGCAATGGCCATCCGCGATGTCGCAGGTCTTCGTGCTCGAATACGTTGCGCAGTCAGCGTTGGTGGCACAGCGCGGTCGGGTAGCACCCGGAGCACCACCCTGCGGAGTTTGATCTTCGAAGCGATAGTCCGGAAGACCGCACGCCGCGGGCATACCCGAACACAAGAGACCACACACGACTGCGCGGATCGCGAAGCCGCTGCGGAAGAAGCCAGCCATTGCGCTAGGGTACAACAACCACGGCAACGCGCGAGACCCTGAAGCACGCTGAAGACAGGCTTCGGGCGGCCGTTCACTCCATGTATGAACCGTCCTCGCGCGACTCGTCGTCGCGCTCGAATCGTCACCGGCTTTGCGCTGCTCGCTCTGGCATTGGTTACTCTCCCAGCCCTAGCTGGCGGTAGCGCGCCGCTCAGCGTGCAGAGCTGCAATACGCGCTGTCAGACCGTGCAAACCGACTGCGTGCTGCAATGCGACGGCGACATTCCGTGTATTCAAGGGTGTCAGAAAGTGGCCGATTCGTGCGTGGAACGTTGTCAAGCGCCCGCACAAAAGCCGTAGAGCGCTCGAGTCTACTTCTCGGGTCCGACGGGGCCGCGAGCTGTTTTGCCGTTCTTCAACTTCGCACCGCCGTACGGCTCTACCAGAGGCAGAGTCGCGAGCTTATCGTCTAGCAGCTTTCGCATCCGCGCGAGCTCGTCTTTCTGCTCTTTGGCTAGATCAGTGAGCTCGCCTGGGTCGCGGCTCAAGTCGTAGAGCTGATACTGCGAGCGGCCGAGGTCGATGAGCTTGTATTTGCCGTCGATGAGCGCGCGCCTGTACGGGTTGTGGCTGTCCTCGGTGAGCTCGACCAAGATCGGTTCGTGTGACTCCAGTGCGGCACCGGTGAGCTCGGGAACCAACGATTTCCCATGGAAATCCGCGGGAACGGGTTGCCCCATCAGCTCCAGAATGGTGGGGGCCAAGTCGATGTGAGAGCGACGCTGCTCGATGCGGCGCGGCACGATACCAGGACCTGCGATCAGGAGCGGCACGCGCGTGAGAACCTCCCACACTTCGAAGGCGTGCTTGTACATTCCGTGTTCGCCAAAGGCCTCACCGTGATCGGCGCTCACGATGAGCACGGTATTTTTCCACCACGGCTTGCTTTCCGCCCACTCCAAAAGCTTCCCAACCCAGTAGTCCGAATACCAGACTTCGGAATCGTACCTATCGCGAGCTTTGTTGCCGAAATCGGGTGATTCCTTGTGTTTTTGATACTGATCGTGGGGATCCATGTAGTGACCCCACGCAAAAAACGGCTTTTCCGTATTCTTCGGGTCGGAGAGTAGCTTGATCGCGAGCTCCGTCATCTTGTCGCTGGTGACGAAGTTGTCGGTTTGGGGATCGAACGTGATGCCGGGCACCAATCGCCACTCGTCGAAGCCTTGCTCGAGTCCCTTGCCCCTACCGAAGTAGAGGTGCGCGTGAAACCCCAAGGTGCGAATGCCTTTGGGCGACAAAAGCTCGGGGATGAATGTGTTCGACGCGGGATACTTCGCGAAGAAGTAGCCATCGCGATACAGCGTGGAAGGGTACCGGCCTGACAAGAAGGTCGCCACGCTCTTGGCGGTGTAACTCGAGCCGCTGTAAGCGTTGAGGTACAGCGCAGAGCGTTCCGCGAGCTTGGTCAGATTCGGCGCGATGGGCCGAGCGTAGCCTGCCCAAGGCATGTCCGCGCGCAGGCTGTCGATGGTGATCAGGAGCACATTGCGGGTTTGTGGCAGCTCGCTCACCGGTTTCGGCTGCGCGCTGGGGAGAGCCGGAACGGCTGAAGCTACGGGCGCTGCGCTTGGGGCGACCGACACCGCAGGTTGTGGTTCGCTCTCGGAGGCCTTGTTTTTGCTGCAGGCAAGACTAGCGAGACAGGCGAGGAAGGTGGTGGCGGCGCGACGGATCATGGCTTCGTGAGCTCTCGTTCCAACTTGTCGAGTTCCTGCTCCAGGTTCTTTCCGCTGATCTCCTGGCTGGCGCTTTCTTCGAAGTCTTCGAGGGTGGGTAAAGCCGGAGGCTCGGCGCGTGGCGCCGCAGTCGGAGGTAGCGCCGCCGATGTCGACGCGGGGACGCTCGGAGCACTCGGGGCTGGGCTTGGGGGTGCGGCATCGTTGCGTGAGCGGCAGGCCGCGGCAATCAACATTAGCAGGGCGATGCGTGTGCGAACGCTCATGGCGCGCCTGCACTTCCCGGTGGTGCGGCGCTCGCGGCGCTCGGCGGAGGCACCAAAGCTTGCATCGTGCGTTCGTGTCGCTGACTTTCGAGCTTCGAGAGGCGCTCGATTCGTTCCAGCAGCCGCTGGCGGCGGACGCCGCTGCGTTCCGTGGCGGCTACCAAGCGCAGCCGTTCGAGGCGAGCTTGCGTGCGAGCGTGGCGAACGAGCTCTTCGCGCACCTCGGCGCGTTCCGCGGAAGCGCCCCAGCGATGCGACAGAATCGTGCGGCGCTCGCGGCGGCGTTCGTCGCGCGTTTGCGCGAAGGCTTCGAGTTTTCGCTTCAGCGCTTCCGCGTTCGGGTGGTCCTTGCTGAGCTCGCGATCGAGCTCCGCCTTGAGCTCGTCTCGACGTCGTCGCTGCGCGCGCAGTTCTCGCAGGTGTTCGAGCCGGTCGCGAAGCCGCTCCTGCATTTCGCGCCGACGCTCTTGTGGCTCGGCGCTCAGCTCCGGCCGCGGCGCTCGTTCACGAGGAGGATCTGCGCTCGCCGGCCCATGAACGAGCAGGCAGGCGACGAGCGTCGCCGCTCGCCAAGCGGCATTGGTCGTGCGCAGCGCGCGGCTCACGCGGCTCCGCTCGAGCTACGACGGCCCCAGAAGCGCGCAACCCGCCGAGCGCTAGCTTCAGCACACGGCAGCGATACGGGCCCGTTCCGCGTTTCCACCAGCAAATGACGCTCGGGATGGCTCGGGTGGCCAAGGGCGTGCACATCTCCGAGCGAGTCCAATGGCACACTGAGCAGCGGACGCACACCGAAAAGGCCAATGCGCTCGGCGCGCAAGCCGCTCGGCCCGGAATGCACTCGCAAGCGGAGCCGCGCCAACTGCCAGGCGATTACCAACGCCAGCACCACAGCGAGCAGAGGCAACATCGCGCTCAACAACGACACTTCAGACTCGGCGTTAATCGATCCGATGAAGACCAAAAGCACGAACAGGCCGCCGAACAACGTAGTGCGGGAGGTTCGAAGCTGCGCGGGCCAGAGCAGCGCTTCTTCACTCGTCTCGCTGACGCTGGCTGGATCGCGGCGTGTCAGCGAGCGTTCTGCGAGCCAATCTGGCCCGAGCAAAACCGCGCCCGTTTCTCGCGCGATGCGGCGTGCGCCCGCCACCACCTCCGCCGGATCTTCCGCTTCGATTAGGAGCTCTCGTTGATCGCCCTGGTGCAATATCAGCCCATACGGATCGTCACTCTCGAGCCCGTTGTGCCACGTCAGCGCGCTGCCGCGCTGCACGTGAAGGGTGCGCTGCCTGGTCCAAGCCAGGCGCAGGAGTACGAGCGTGACCAGCGCCAAGCAGGCGGTCACTAGCCCGCGGCCGCCGTTCCAGGTGGGCACCCACCACCATGCCAGGCTTGCAATGACGGCAGCGGGTACTAACGAGAGTACACACAAGGCAGCCACCGATCGCTGCTGGATGATGACGGCGCCGTCTGAACGGATGTCTCGTAATCTGCGCACGCCGGCGGCTGACTTACACCGAAAATCGGCGACAGACCAGATTTCGCGAATGCCGCCGTATTCGACATTCGTGCAAGCTAAACTGACTCGCTATTTCGAAAACGAAATAGGTAATCTTTCAAATCTGAAATGAGCATTGCCCGAGCTCATTTACAAGTTGCTGAATTGACTAACACAGCGCGTTGGATCGCTCTGTGCAATATGGCTCAACCAGCGGCAGCCCAAGGTGTCCCCCCCCTCCGCCTGGGCTGCCGCTCGCTTTTTGTGGCTTCGCTCACTGCGAGCCACCTGCGCCGCCCCCAGCGGACGAGGCGCCCCCTTCGGCATCGGGATCGCCATTCGAGGCTCCGCCTTGCGCGTTTGCACTGCAATCTGCCAGCGTGAGCGGTATGTCGAGTTCATCTCGCACAGGAGATTGCTCTACCAAGTGAGGGGTGCCCGCATCGTTGCGCAGCTCCACTACGAGCCGCGCGCTGCCATTCCAGGGCTCGCGCGGCAGCAGCGTGAAAAAAGCCGGGGTGGCCACGACGCCGAGAGACTGGCTCGCGCCGGCCAAGGACAGGGTGAGCGACGAGTGGCCGCAATTCACGGTCTCTCCGCAGAGGCCAGGAGCTTTCGGCTCCCAGTTTTCGTAGGCCAGGCGTACACCCAGGTACCCGTCACAAGGCAGCTCTAGCGGCGACAAACTTTGTCGCTCCGGCGGGCGCGGCACGCTCACGGAGCTCCCTGGATTGGTGGTGAAAATCCCATCGATGAACACATGCGGCGGCACGGTCGTCACCGAGTTCGGATTCTCGTCATCGCTGCAGCCGGCGAGAGCGGAGGCAAAGCCAAACCAAGCGAGCAGGCGTCGTGAAGACATATCGGTGCGCGTTCCCTAGCGCCGTCTGGTGCGGCGCGTCCAGCGCAGTGTGGGCGGGAAGCAAGTGCTGCCGACGGCCAGAGGGCCAAAGCTCAGCCAGCGGCGCGCTGCGCCCGCGTGGGAACCAGCGGCCAACTCACATGTGAAAGACGGGCTGCGACCTTGGCGAACGCGCGTCGCGCTTGGCCCACGTTCGGGCGATGACGCGGGTCGCGGCGCAAGCAAGCGGCAATGAGCTTGGCAAGATCCAGCGTCTCGGCGGCGTGAGCAAAGGGCGCGAGCCGCGCGGGCCAACCATCGTGCCCGGTGTGTTGGCCCAGGATGCTGGCTTCGTCGTCGCCGTCGAACAGCAGCTCGGCGGTGAGTGCTTCGAAAGCGGTGCAGCCGAGTGCGTAAACATCGGTCGGGAGTGGAGACACGACGCAGTCGCTCGGTACGATGCCTAGCACCTCGGGCGCGGAGTACTCCACTGTGCCGCAGCCGGGCCGCAAGTGACGCCCGCTCAGGCCGAAGTCCACGAGCACCGGGACCTCTCCGTCGCGCAAGATCACGTTCGACGGTTTTACATCCAGATGACCAACGCCAGCGCCGTGCATGGCTTCGAGCCCAGCAAGGATCCCGTCGATGTAAGCGAATGCGCGCTCGGTGGTGAGTGAACGCGAGCGGATCAGGCGATCGAGACTCGCGCCGCGGATGAGTTCCATCACCAAGATGGGCTTGGGTTTGGCACCCGCGTCGAAGGTGACGAAGCGAGCCAGATTGGGATGGTCTGGCAGCGAGAGAAGCGCGCCCGCCTCTTCACGGAAGAGCTGCAAGAACTCTTGCTCCGACAAGCTGCGTGCCGTGGTGGGATCGTAATCCGGCACCTTGAGCGCAACACCTTCGGCTTTGGGATTGTTGCGCTCCTCGGTGCGCCTCGCCAAAAACACGGAGCTCGCGCCGCCGCTGCCGAGCGCGCGCACGACATAGAAGGCGCCAATCGTGCGGTGCGGCAACAGCCAGTCGGGAAGCTGCGTGCGTCGGCGCTCGAGTGGAATGGCAAACACGTCACTCGCTGCCGCCAGCGGCAACGTCGTAAGACCGTGCAGTACGCGCGAGACCGCGTCCCCGATGGGCGTGGGAGCCGCCGCGACGCTTTCCTTGATCGACATCGCGAGCTGCTCGGGGTTCGGTGGAACGCCCGCCCGCACCGAGCGTTCGAGCAGCGCCGAAACCGGGGGGATTTCGGTGACCACCGCGATGTCGGCCGAATCTTCGCCCATCAAACGGCGCCGTGCACCGCGCCCCAGGCGTGACAGCTCGTCGAGCGCAGTTTCGAGGTCCGAAAGCACGTCGGTGCCAGTTCCCGACGTATCGAATAGCTCCGTTTGGCCGCGTGCGCGCGCTACCTGCTCCAGCGAGCGCGCGAGTCGCAGCACGATACGACGCAGAGCTTCACCTCGATAGGCACCGCCGGCGCCGAGTCCGCGGCTCAAGCGCAGCACACGCTCGGCGATGCGCGCAGCGTGCTCACTCGTCGCCCCACGCGCGCCGTCCAGCGTCGCGACCTCCGGCGGCGGCTCGGAGCCTTCGAAGCTCGCCGGCGTCAAGAACTCTGCGTACGCATTGATTACGCCGCGCACGTCCGGGTGTGTGGAGCCTTCCGCGATGGCGCGGTAGCTGGCCGGATTGTCGTGGTTCGCGGCCAGCAACAACAGCACGTCCGCCGGCTCGGCGATGCCCTCGCGCACGGCCGCGTCGCAAGCGCGCGCCAACGCGGCGCAAGCAATGCGGTGTACGGGGGTGCCTTCCCCGGCTTTCACGCGCTCGAGCAGGAGCGAAAGGGCGCGGCAAACGCGCGTCTGCACTTTCTTGTCGTCTTCCTGACGTGTGCAGTCGACGTCCATCAAGTGCAGCAAGGTTCTGAGCCGACGCTGCTCACCGAGCGCTTGCGCGTTGCTACGTGTCTTGGGCGGATTGGCTTCGGCGTGAAGAATCCAGCGGCCTAGACGGTCGTAGAGCTTGTCCATTTCGGGCACGCTCACGTCGGTGTCGCCCGGCCGCCGCCCGAGCAACAACAGATCGCTGAGGCGTGGTCGCTCGAGGGCGGCGCCGTCGATGTCGTTCAGCGTGCCGAGCACATAGGGCAGCACCTGCTCGTCGTGTGCATCGTTGATGGAGACGAAGTCCATCGCGCGGCCCAAAGCCTTCACGGCGACCGAAGCGATCTCGAACGCTTCCTTGGCTCCCTGGCTTTCGTATGCGAGCAGCGCTTTACGAACCAGGCAGAGTACGTCACTCTCGTCTTCTTCGCGATCCAGTTGTCGCAGCGTGCGTTCGGCGACAGCGCGCATCACCGAGTTTTGGTGCTCCACACGGGGCAGCAACATTTGCCGCAAGCTGCGCGCGACGCCCAATCCGAAATTCGGGTTGCGCACGTCGGAGAGCAACGCCGCCACGGCTTCCGCGACGTCGGGTCGCTGCGTCGCTGCCAAGCCACCGAGCAGCTCGTCGGCTGCGTCCGGCTCGGCTTCTATCACTCGCGGTAACCCCAAGACCAACGCCGCCGGCAAGCCGCGATCTAGCTCGAATAGCGGGCTCGTCAGCAGGTTGCGGCAGCTCGGCAGCGCGCCATCCGGATCGCCCGCGGTCAGCGCAAACAGCGACACCCCGCCGCGCCGCCACTCCGTCGGCGACAGCGCCGGATCCAACGATTGCTCGATTTCTTCGCGTAGGCGGTTGTCGACGCTGGCGAGCAGGCCGCGCGCTACAGCCACGTGCCGCCAAACTAGCGGCTCACGATCCGCGAGCAGCGTGGCGATGGTGCTGCGCAGGCGTTCGCTCGACAACACCTCGCGCGGCTCCGAATCGCCTTGGTGATAACGCGAGACGGCTTCACGCGCCGCGTGCTCGATGAGCTTCGCCGCGAGGCGCCGGGCAGGCAGCGTTCCGGTTTTATTCTGTTCGACCCAGCGCTCCGAAAGCTCGCGGCGGGTCACTAGCGTGAGCGCCAGTGGATCGGCGTTCACGTTCGAGCCAATTGGCAAGTCGAAGAGCAAGCTGACGCGCGCTCGCAACGTGGATGGCTCGAAGGGCCGCGCCGAAGTCAGCGCCATGCGCGCCGCGACCGTCGCAAACGTCGAGGCGGTGCCTTGGTAGAGCCGCGCAAACACACGTCGCCCGAGCTCGCGACGCGTCTTGCCCGGAGGCAGTGCCGCCGTGATCTCGTAGAGCGCCACGGCTGCGGGGCCCGGCCCAAGCCAATCCAAATCGTCGGCGAGCCCAACGTCAATCGCAATTTCTGCGGCGCGCGCGATGATCTCCTGAGCCATGCCCTCGAGCGGGGGCGCGCTGGCCAGACCTGCGGCCGCGCCGTGTCCCAGCGCCGTGATGGCCTGACGCCAGCTCGCCCTACGTTCCGCCGCCGACTCCTGGCGAATGAGTGAGGCCAGTGCTTCGACTGGGTTCGGGCGCGCGTGCATGGATCTGCTGAGTCTATGAGCAGGAGCACGCTGGCGCCCACGCAATTCTCAGCGCACGCCGCGAGATGTATCGGCGTTCGATGTGCGCTCGTGTGTGCGGATAATTGCGTCGAGTGGCTTTCGGTTCTCGAAGCTCTGGGAACGCGAGTTCACGCCTGTGCCGGTCGTGCAACGGATTCGGCGCGAAATGCGGCGCGGCAGCCAGCGAGGCGACTTGGTCCGCTCCTTGAAACCAATGAGGCTCGCGACGGAGGAACACCAGCATGACTCGACGGACGACTTTGCCCCACATCGCTTTCTTGGCTTCGCTTTGGGCCTTCACCGGCTGCGCGCTCGAGAAAACGGACGACGTTTCCGAGTACCGCGCCGTGCTGCCGCAAGCGAACCACGTGAGCGTGAGCGGGCCTGAACAGGACTCGTCGGGCAGCAAGACCCTCGCTACCGGCAACGGCTCGGCTCAGCCGGCCGAATGGTACGCGTTCACGCGCAACGTGCGCGATGGCGTGAACGTCGTGACACGCGACGTGCTCACGGGGCTTTGGTTGGTCGTGCACACGCCGCCGAGCTCCGTAGGCGCCGACTACGCCGAGTGGGGACCGTACACAGACGCTCTCGATCCCGTCGCCTATCGCCTTCGCGTTCAGCGCAGCGCGGACGGCGTTTACGACTACCGCCTGGAAGGAAGGCCGCGCGCTTCCACGGCTGAGAGCGACTATCTGGCGGTGCTCGTCGGCAAAGGTTACGGCCGACTCGATTCGCGGCATGGGGACGGAGAATTCGTCATCGATCTCGACGCCGCGAAGGCGCTCGATCCAGTAAAGCACCGTGACGACTCTGGCACCGTCAAGATCATCCACGACCTTCCTGCGGCGAACCCCGCTGCGCTACCGCGCGTGATTCGCGCTGAGATCGATCCGGCGAGCGACGCCTGGATCCACGTCGTTTCTGACGCAAAGGCCGATCGGACAGGCACGCTGAGCGTCGACGCCCACGCCGACACCCACGCCAGCAAAGCCACTCAGCTCGAAGACATCGATGTGTTGAGCCGCTGGCGCGCTGACGGTGCTGGACGCGCTGATCTCGCGATTTCCGGCGGAGATCTGCCCGCCACGATTCCGCTGGTCACGGGTAGCGAGTGCTGGGACACGAGCTTTGCGCGCGTTTACTACGCGGACTCGGTTACGTTCCAGCCGAACTACGGTGACGCCAGCGCTTGCGCCTTCGCCGCCGCGTCGCCTTAGGAAATAGCTCGCGCGGGGGCGCGCGGGGAACTACGCTCGTGGGAGTGGCGACGGAGCCCGTCAACGAGCCGGTTCTGACGTACGCCCCCGGTAGCGTCGAGCGGGCCGCACTACGCTCGGAGATCGCAGACCAGTCTTCGACGGTGCTCACGTTGCGCTCGCGCGTGGGCGGCGGCAGTTGTGGTGGCGGCGGCAGCCAACCGATTCGTGCGCCGCACCGGCATACGCTGGAGCTCGGTCACGCCGAGTTCGTCGATCGCACGCACGTACGTCGGGCCATCGATGTGGCGTTGTCCGCGCAGAGCAGTTGGGCCGCCAAGGAGCTTGCCGAGCGCGCGGCCATCTTCCGGCGCGCTGCGGATCTCGCCGCGGGTCCTTGGCGACAGCGGTTGAACGCGGCCACGTTGCTCGGTCAGAGCAAGACCCCACATCAAGCGGAGATCGACTCTGCTTGCGAGCTCATCGACTTCTTGCGCTTCAACGCTTACTTCGCCGAGCGTCTCGCCGAAGAGCGTTTGATTTCGCTGCCGCTCGAGCAGAATCGCTTCGATTTTCGCCCGCTCGAAGGCTTCGTTTACGCGGTGACGCCGTTCAACTTCACCGCCATCGCCGCGAATCTGCCGACGGCGCCGGCGCTGCTCGGCAACGTGGTGATTTGGAAGCCATCGCCGTACGCGCTGGTGTCGGCGCACCATGTGTTCGAGCTGTTGCGCGCTGCGGGCTTACCAGAAGGTGTCATCAACTTGGTGATCGGCGACGCGCGAGAGATCTCCGAGGAGGCGCTGTCACATCCTGCGTTTGCTGGGCTCAACTTCACCGGTTCGAGCGCGGTGTTCGAGCAGCTGTTTCAGCGCGTGGCGACGAACCTGCCTCACTACGCGAATTATCCGCGCCTGGTGGGCGAGACCGGCGGCAAGGATTTCATCGTGGCCCACGCGAGCGCGGAAATCGAGGAGCTCGCGGTGGCCATCACCCGCGGCGGCTTCGAGTACCAAGGGCAAAAGTGCTCGGCAGCGTCGCGTGTATACATTCCGCGTTCGCTCAGCCACCTGCTCGAAGCGCGTTTGGTCGAGCTGCTCGGTAGCATCAAAATCGGAGATCCAGCCGATTTCTCGTGTTTCATGGGCGCCGTCATCGGCCGGCCGGCGTTCGAGCGAATTACCCAGGCGATTGCACGGGCACGTAACGACTCGGCGTGTCGCATCGTGTTCGGTGGCGGTTCTGACGACGCTGAAGGCTACTTCATCGAACCGACGTTGATTGAGGTGCGCACGACTCCGCACTTCCTACTCAGTGACGAGCTGTTCGGGCCGGTAGTCGCGATGGTGGTTTACGATGACGACCGCTACGAAGAGGTCTTGCGTGCCTGCGACGCAGATAGCCGGTACGCACTGACTGGTTCGATCTTCGCGCGCGATGCAGCCGCCGTCGAGCAAGCCACGCGTATGCTCCGCTTCAGCGCCGGCAATTTCTACATCAATGACAAGCCGACCGGTGCCGTGGTTGGGCAGCAACCGTTCGGGGGTGCGCGGCGCTCCGGCACGAATGATAAAGCCGGCTGCGTGTTTCACCTCTTGCGTTGGGTTTCACCGCGCGTCATCAAGCACAATCTGAAACCGCCGCGTGACTACCGCTATGCGTTCTTGGAACCAGACCAGCCCGAAAAGCCCTGAGAGCCTGACTTGAGCAGCGACGCGATATTGCTCACCGCCCACGGCACCGTCGAAAACCTCGAGGATTTGCCGGAATTTCTCCGCCGCATTCGCCATGGCCGGCCCGCATCTGCCGAACTCTTGGCGGAGATGCAACGCCGCTATACGGCGATTGGAGGCTCGCCGCTCTTGCGCATCACACGCGAGCAAGCTGGGCTTCTAGAGCGTGAACTCGGGCTGCGTGTGTTCGTAGGTATGCGACTGTTCCGGCCCGAGTTGAGCGATGCGCTCGCCGAAGCGCAGCGTGCCGGGGCGAAGCGCCTCGTGGTTCTGCCGCTCGCTCCGTTCAGCGTGCACGTTTACGCGGCTGCTGCCGAGAAAGCACGCGCCGAGCTCGAGCTTCCGCTGACGCTCGTGTCGGCTCAGCCCTTCGGTCAATCTCCCGAATTCGTCGAAGCTCAGGTGGCCTTAATCGCGCCGGCATTGGGTGATCCAAGCGAGGAGCAGCTCTTGTTCACGGCGCACAGCTTGCCGCGCAAAGTAATCGATGCCGGCGATCCCTACGCCGAGCAGGTCGCTGCCTGCGCTCGAGCCATCGGAGCGCGTTTGGGGCGCGACTACGAGCTCGTTTATCAGAGTCAGGGCGCCGACGGTGGAGAATGGCTCGGGCCAGATCTCGAGAGTGCGCTGCGGACGGCCCAGGCGCGCGGCCGAAAACGGGTCGTGGTGGCGCCGATTGGCTTCGTGAGTGACCACGTGGAGACACTCTACGATTTGGACATCGAGGGCAAACGCTGGGCGAACGACCTGGGCCTCAGGTTCACGCGTATTCCGGCTCCAAACACGGCTCCGCAGTTGATCCAAGCGCTCGCGGCAGTTGCCCGGCGCGCGCTTTTCGGTTGAGCCCGCGCGCCGAACTCTGCACCATGCGCCCATAGTGGGACCGCTGAAACGAAAAGCTTCTTCTTCGTCCCGGCGCAAAGCTGCGACGTGTTTTGCACTGCTCGCTGCCGTGTTGCTGCTAGTCGCTGGGTGCGGCTGGTGGAAGGGACCCGTCAACGCGAGCCCTTCGCTGCGCTGGTGGTTGTTCTCGAATTTCGGTGCGCAGCGCATGTGCCCCGAGATGTTGAAGAAGAGCGCACCCTTGCGTCTCGCGCCGGGGGGCAACGCGGTTGGTCGCTTCTTTCCCGAGCAGTGCCGCACCACCGTGAACGACCAAGCGCAAACGGTGACCATCGACTTTTCTGGTACCGGCTATGCTTGGACGCCAGTTGCCGGTCGCGTTGGTTTCTGGGCGGGCTCGTCCGTCGAGTACCGAATGGACTTCTACCTGGCAGACGAGGCGGCCTACGTGTGGGCTCGCACTGCGCGCATTCTGCATGGGCCCGAGTTCAAGATGGGCAGCGTGGAATACAAGCTCGCCAACTGGGCTGCGCAAGGTCCCGCTGGATACTTACTGAACACGTTCGGCGCTCAACTCATGGGCAGCCAGCTCGCAGCCGGTTTCACCGTGGTGCATTCGGACAGCGGCGATGAGTTTGCGCTCGGCCACTTGAGCCCGCCGCAGCACCCGCCGACGCCGTTCGTGCGCGGCAAAGATCGCTTCACCTTCGCCAACGAGATCACCGAGGTGAAGACCGGGCAGGTGGACTTTCTCGGTCCGTTCGAAGTCGTGGAGCAAGGGCAGGGCTTGTTCTTGCGCATGAACGTGACGGGGCCTGCCGTCGATGTGCTGTTAGTCACTCGCAGCTCGGGGGATGTTTGGCGCAACTCGCTGCAGCTGGGCACGGCGTTGGGTCCGCCGAGCGTGCCTCCGGTCGCAGCATGGGCGGTTCAGCCGGGTGGTGAGCAACAGCAAATGCTGCGTGTCCCGCCAGGGCAGTACTACGCCGTGGTCGACAACAGCGCGCGTGTCGGTACGGTCAACCCGCCGTGGACTCCGCTTGGTGTCGTGGGCGGCAGTACCGCCGTCATCGCGTACATTGCCGAGCTCGGGCAGGTGGATTGAGCCGAAAAGGCTCACCTGCGGGTAAGCTGAAGGCCTACATCGATCGCGGCACCCGCTCCCGCTACGCTGGGCGGCGTGAGTGACGATCCCCAAAAACCAGCGGCGCCACGGATGAAACCACCGCCGCCGCCACGCAGAGCTGCAGCACCGCCCGCGCCTGCGATGAGCGAAGGCCAAAAGGAGCAAATCGCACTGGAAGCGCTGGGGCTCCTGAACGAGCAAATCGAAGCCCGCATCGTTCACTACAAAGCCGATCTCGAAACCAGCCCTGAACTCGATGCGATCACGGCTCAGGTAGTTTCGCAACTGAAGGCCATGCAAGCGGCGCTGGCGAAGCAAACCGAGGCGCCGCGTTCGCCGGATGAGATCGAAGCCAAACAAACCAAAACACTCACGCAGCTTCTTGCCCGCGTATTCAGCCAAGATTCGCAATTCGCGAGCCATGTGTTGAAGCCCGTCGGTCGTCGTGTTGCTAAACTCTTCTTCGAGAGCGAGCTGCACGAGAAAACCAAAGGCGACAAAGAGAAGAAAATCTTCCACGCAGAGCAGGCGCTCTATTACGTGCTGCAGCGCTACCGAAACCGATTGCGCGCCGAGCTCGAAGGCTTCGATTTCGCGTCGGACGAAGTGCGCGAAGCAACGCTCGAGCTGATGGCGAAGACCGAGCGCGATTTGCAGGTGGGCTTTCTATCCCGCCGTTCACCCGAGTTGAACCGCGTCATGACCATCTTCGCGGCGGTGTTCAGCGACTTTTTGACGCTGCATCTACCGCCGCGCCTCGAGCAAATGGCGCGCGTCACGATTCGCGCGGGCAAGACGGCACGCAGACCAAACAGCGTACCGTACAAAGTGCTGGCCGACGCATTCGTGGACTTTCGTCACGAGTGGGAGCGTTTGGCGGTGCAGCAAATGGTGTTTTATTGCGGGGATGAGTTGCTGTCGCGGCTCACCGAGGACGGCGGCGAGTTTCGCGAAGAAACCGTCAAATTCTTCAGCGATCCGCACGTATTCAGCGAGTCGTGCGCGGTGTTGTGCTCCGAGCTCTACGAGTTCCTCTGTCTGGAAGGTTTTTTGGACCTACCGGTCGATTGGCGCGTGAGCTTGGAAGCCGCTGGGTGAGTGCGTACGGCGACGAGCACCGCCCGATGCGTTAGTTGACAGAGCGACCGCCCGGCGTAATCGTTGCCGGAACGTGCTCTCCCCGGAAGACGTAAAAGCTCGACTGAAAGCGGCATTCCCCGACGCTTCCATCGAGCTATCCGATCTGACGGGCACGCAAGATCACTACCAACTCCGGATTGTGTCGCAGCTCTTTGCGGGCAAGAGCGCGATCGAGCAGCACCGTATGGTGTACAGCGCGCTCGGGGCCGCCATGCACGGCCCCATTCACGCGCTGGCGCTCACCACCCACACGCCCGAAAGCTTTGCCAAATTGAACGGAGACTCGTGATGGATCAGTCGCTACGCGAACGCATCGAAGGCACCATCGGCAAGAAGCGCGTCGTGCTCTTCATGAAGGGTAACAAGAACTTCCCGCAGTGCGGCTTCTCGGCTCAGGTCGTCTCGATCCTGAAGCAGAAGGGTGTCGACTTCTTGGACGTGAACATCCTGCCCGATCCCGAGCTGCGTCAAGGGCTGAAGGAGTTCTCGAATTGGCCGACATTCCCGCAACTGTACGTAGACGGTAAGCTCGTCGGCGGCTGCGACATCGTGACCGGCATGAACGAAAGCGGCGAGCTGGATCAGGTCCTCGGCACCAGTGCTCTGTCCCAGAACTAACAATCGTTCCTTCTGGGACCCTGGCTTCGCCAAGCGCCGCTTCGCGTTTGAGAGCACTGGCCTCGGTTTGTAGGGAGCACAGCTCCCGCTCCAATCGGGTGAATCGATTGCAGCCCTCCCCAAAACGGATTCTTACTCTTGAGATGCAGCTGTAGTTCCGCATGAGGCCGCTGGTTCTGTTATCGAACGACGACGGTTATCGGGCGCCAGGAATCAACGCGCTGGCCGAGGCCTTGCGCGAGCTTTGCGACGTGGTGGTGTGTGCGCCCGAAACGGAGCAAAGCGCGTCGAGTCACGCCCTCAGCTTGCACCGGCCTTTGCGGTTATTTCGCCACGGCGAAGGCGTGTTTTCGCTGGACGGCACCCCTGCGGATTGCGTGTACGTTGCGTTGTACGCCGAAGCGCGTGTGCTGCCGCGTCGCCCGGACGTGGTCGTCTCTGGCATGAACCACGGCGTTAATTTGGGCGACGACGTGTTCTACAGCGGAACCGTCGCTGCGGCGCGTGAAGGCGCGTTGAAGGGGATCGCTTCGATAGCGTTTTCGGCTGCACTCGATGCAAACCCAGGAGCTGCTTGCCGGTTGGCGGCAGAGCTCACGCTTGCCGTCGCCAAACGCGGTGAGAAGAAGTTGCTCTTGAACGTGAACGTGCCGCCCGGCGATGGCTGGGCGGTTCGCACCACGCGGCTCGGCAGGCGTGTGTATCGCGACGAGGTCGAGTTTCGGCGCGACCCGCGCGGCCGCGAATATCTGTGGCTCGGTGGTCCGGGTGCGGAGCATCATCCCGAAAGCGGCTCGGACACGGAGGCATATGATGAAGGCGTGGTGTCGGTAACACCGCTCGTACTCGATTTGTGGGGCAGGGCCGAAGAGGCGCGTGTGCAAGCGTTGGTGGCGACCCTCGGCGGTTGATGCGACGAAAACGTCCGGAACTTCGGCGGCGGCGCGGCCGAATTTCTGACCCGTTCGATTGACTCGCGCGAGCAGGTCTGTTCAAAGTCGATGAGTTCGCGGTCATCGTGGACCGTTCGAGGTGAATGAGGCCATGGCGACGAGGAAGGGAACCACCGTCACGCGGAGCAAACCGGTACCGGCGCGCTTGCAGCCAACGCCGCGCGGAGTCGAGCCGAAGAAGACTTCCGTGCTGAAAGACGTGCGGCGCCTCGACGAGGTGGCGTTACCCGCTGAGTTCGACGCGCTCGGCTACGTGCGCGAGCTGATTCGCGACGTGCAGGATTTTCCCGAGCCCGGCGTGGTATTTCGCGACATCACGCCGTTGCTGGCGGATCCACGCGGCTTTCACATCGTGCTGGACGCGATCGCGCACCGCTTCGTCGGCGCTCAGGTAGACGCCGTGGTGGGCGTGGAATCGCGTGGCTTCATTTTCGGCGGGGCGTTGGCAGCACGCTTGAACGCGAGCTTCGTGCCGGTACGGCGCCCGGGCAAGTTGCCGTTTCGCACGGACAAGGTGTCTTACTCGCAGGAGTACGGCGAGGCGGAGCTCGAAATGCATCGCGACACGTTGCGCGAAGGCGCTTCGGTTTTGGTGGTGGACGATCTGCTCGCGACGGGCAGCACTGCCGCTGCCGCCGGGGAGCTCGTGCATCGTCAAGGTGCTTATGTGCTCGCTTACGCCTTCGTGATCGAGCTCGGTTTGCTCGGCGGGCGCGAACGGCTCTTGCCAGTGCCGACCGTGTCGATCGTGCGCTACGACTGAGCAGCGCCGGTCACTGAACCTGCCTTAAAGCCACGCGCGCGGAAACGCGATCACGTCTTGAATCGAGCGTGCACCGAGCGCGAGCATGATCAAGCGATCGACACCGAGTGCATTGCCGCCGCTATCGGGCATGCCTTCGACGAGTGCGTTCAAGAAACGTTGGTTGAGCGGGTACACGCTGCGTCGTTCGGCTTTGCGGCGCGCCCGCTCTTTGCGAAAGCGTTCGCGTTGTTCGATCGCATCAGTGAGTTCACCATAGCCGTTGCACAGCTCGACGCCGCCCACGTACAGCTCGAAGCGCTCGGCGTAGTCGGGACGGTCTTGGATGCGGCGAGCCAGCGCCGCTTGGGTGCTGGGATACTCATGCAGGAAAACGGGCCGATCAAAGCCGCTGAGTTTCGGTTCGACGCGCTCCACCAACGATTCGAAATAACGAGCTTCGTCGCTCGCCGACAGATCGGCCACGTCGCGCACGCCCGCGTATTTGCGGAAAGCGTCGGCCACGCTCACGCGTTCGAAGGCGCCGCGCAGCGCGATTTTGCGCCCGTCTGGCGCAATCAGCTCTAGTTTGCCGCGAACGCGCAGCGCCACGCGGCGTACGAGCTCCTCGGTATCGCGCATCACGTCTTCTTGGCCGGCGAACGCGCGATACCACTCGAGCAACGTGAACTCGGCTTCGTGCAGAACGCCCGCTTCATCGCGCCGATTCACCCGCGCGACCTGAAATTGCCGAGGTACGCCCGCGACGATGAGACGCTTCATCTCGAGCTCGGGCGAGGTGATGAGCCAGCCGCCCTCCGCGCGCAGCGCGTCCACGTTGGAGTCCACGCCAGGCGCGGGCACGCGCAGGGGCGTTTCCACCTCGATGAAGTCTTGTTCGGCGAAGTACTCGCGCAACGCTGCCAGGGCTTGCGAACGCGCGCGCAAGGCGGCCCCCACCCCCCCAAAAAGAAAGCGGCCGAGTTCGCCATCGCCGCGTGGCAGCGGCGCAGGCGTTCGATTCACCAGACGCTCTGCACGGAGCTGCTCGCCTTCACGGCGGCAAGCCAGCACGCACAGATCGCCCGGCGCTAGCTCCGCAAACTCGCCCATTACCAAAACAGCCGCAAACGCGTCCGCAAGCTGAAGCCGACCCGCGCTTATCGAAACCACGCGCCCTGCCAGCAACAGCTTGCGCGGCGCCGGTTCCACCACGGCGACGACGTCGCTCGGGCAGAGCGGACGAGCGCTCAGCCGCCCTGAAATGCGCGCACGGCGAACGCCGCGATGTGCGCGCCCATCCATGGCCCCACCAGAATCAGCGCCAGAGTGACCGCCAACAAGCGTGGCAGGTGCGAAATGGTTGCGTCCTGAATTTGGGTGGCAGCTTGCAAGGCGGCCACCACCAAACCAATCAATGCGGCGATCGCAACGGCCGGCAACGACACCAGCAAGGCGAGCACGAGCGCGTCTTGCCCCATCATGGTCAAGCCGTCGAGCGACGGCATTTCAGGTGCCTTCAGCGCCCGCGTTGGAGCTCTGCCCGCCGCTCATCGACGCTGCGCCCGCGTCGCCCGCTCCGCCATTTGCGTTGCCGCCGCTGCTGGATCCGCCGTTGCTCGAGCCGCCACTGCTCGAGCCACCGCTGTTGCTCTGACCACCCGTGCCGCTCACGCCCGTGCGTTGGCAGCGAGAGTCACCGATCGCCGCACCCTCGGGCGGGCAGCAGCGATAGTTTTCGCTGGTCATGCTGGTGGACACGTTGGTGCAGATCAGCCCGTCGTCGCAGTCCGTGTCGCCCGCGTTTTTCTGGTCGCAGCGCTCGCCTTCGCCCTGCTTCGAGCAACCGACGCTCAGCGACAAGCTGACGGCCGTCGCAAAAAACAAGGTAACCGCGCTGTGCCAAACTCTCGACTTCGACATCGTGCGAGGCTTCTAGCAGCGGCAGAGGCAGATTGTCCAGCCCTCGGGCCAGTCGACCGAGGCTTGCCCGATGATGCGGCTTCTCCCAGGATGGGCTTCGCCGAGGGCACGATGGCAATCAAGGTCTACCAGTACGACAAGTGCAGTACCTGCAAGAAGGCGCTGGCCTTCCTCGACCGCGCGGGCGTCGCGTACGATCGCGTCGACATCACCAAGAAGCCGCCTTCGAAGAAGGAGCTCAAGGAGGTGTTGACGCGCACCGAGCTTCCCCTAAAGAAGCTCTTCAATACGTCCGGGCAGAGCTATCGCGAAGGCCGTTTCGGCGAGCGGCTGCCGGAGCTCAGCGAAGCGGAAGCGCTGGCTGCGCTGACGGCGGACGGCAAGCTCGTGAAGCGGCCGCTCGTATTGGGCGACGACTTCGCGCTCGTCGGTTTCGACGAGAAGGCTTATCAAGCGCGCTTCGGTAAATCCAAGCGGTAAGGCGCCGCTCACCGCGTGCGCGCTGGCCGCGCTACGAACCTTTGCGCTCGATCTTTGCGTCCTTGGCTTCGACCGCTGCCGAGAACAACCGCAGGTACGAGACGGCGCTCACGATCGAGAAGAACAACGAAACGTACACGAGCGCTCGCCCGACGTAGATCAAGTCGACCACACCGAGATCGATGGGCCCGAGCTCTAGGTGATACGGGTAACCCAGGATCAGGCACAAGATGCCGACCATCTGCAGCGCCGTTTTGGCTTTGCCCTCTTCACCCGCCGCGATCACCACGCCTTCGCTGCTCGCGATGCTGCGCAGGGCAGTGATCGAGATTTCGCGCGCCAAAAGCAGCACCACCGCCCATTCGGGGATGCGCCCCATCGGCACCATGTAGACGAGCGAGGCCATCACCAGCAGCTTGTCTGCCAGCGGATCCAGGAACTTTCCCAGCACGCTGACAACGTTCATGCGCCGGGCCAAGTAGCCGTCGAGCAGGTCGGTAATGGCCGCCGCCGCGTACACGATCGCCGCCCACGCGCAGTCCTTCGGCGTGCCGCGATCCATCAACATCAGCACCACCGGGATGATCACGACGCGCCCAATCGTCAGCAGGTTGGGCAGGTTGAGAGCGTCTTCTTTCAGCGAGCGGCGCCGCTTCTGGCGCTCTTCGGCGTCGAGCTTCGCGCGCGCCGGGCTCGATTCGGCGGAGCTCGTCATGGGTCGTCTACTAGCACGGCTCCGTCGCCGCTGAAGGCAACGAAACCAGCGCCGAGATGCATTGACTGCTCGGGCGGCACGGCTTGGCCGAGCAAACGCCCAGTCCACCCGAGTACCGAGGCCGCGCGCACCGTCACGGCGTGTTCGGCGGCTACGGCAAGCGCGCGCAACCCCCGGCGCGCTTCGAACACCAACACACCTTCGCCAGCGAGCTGAACCATGGGTACGGGGCCAGGATCCGCAGCAGGCAAGCGCCCGTTTTCGTAGCGTAACCGCCCCTCGAAGCCGACCAGACGCGCTTCGCGTAGGTACACGAACTCGCCCGAAAGCGTCAGCAACGTGAGCTCGCGCTCGTCGCCCGGCTCTAACAAGAGAGCGCCGCGCCCTTCGATCTGAGTCCAACTGCCGCCCGCACCACCGAACTCCTCATCGAGCTCGCGCCCACGGAAACGGCGCTTCAGCGGCTTGCCGGTGAGCCCTCTGTTCTCGGGTCGCAACGCACGCAGTCGATCGCCGCGCACCGCGAAGCTCTCATTTACGTTGACGAACACGAGCCCTTCGGCCGTCTTCTGGGTGCGACCACCAACGTCCAGCGTGCGCGCGCTGACGAGCGCTTCGGGCGTGAGGGGAAACGATGCTGATCCCCTTGCGCTCGGCGGCGACTCCATTTCGCGCACGTTGATCGACGCGGGACCCGGGGCAAGATGAGCCGTGAGCGACGGCCGCCGCGAGCGAGTCAGTGGCGGCAGCGGATCCTCCCCGGGCTCGTGTGCACGCCAGCGCCCCGCGTGCAGCGCGCCGACCTCTTGATTCGGAACGGCGCGTTCGAACGCCGTGCCGTCGCTGGCGTCCAGCTCCTCGACGGCGTCCGCGGCGGCGCGGCGAAGCTCCTCGTTGGGAGCTTCGCTCGGCACATGCGTCAGTTCTTCGAGCAGCTGCTGCATCCGCCGCGCGAGCGTCGGTTGCCCAGCTTTCTCGAAGGCTTCCTGCGCTCGCGAGTACTCGCCCAAGCGCTCGAAGGAAAGCCCCAAGTAACCCCACGCCCGGCGATGTTCCGGAACTTGGCGAATCACCTCGGAGAGCAGGTCGCGAGCCTCTCCTGGTTGCCCTGTTTTCAAAAAACAAAGCGACAGGTTGAGCTTCGGCGTGACCTCCTCCGGACACGCGCGGATGATCTCGCGATAGATCTCGATGGCACGCGGATAAAGGCCGAGGCGAAAGTAGACGACGCCGAGCAGCCCCTGGCCCTCGATGTCGAGCGGCTGCATGCGCAGCGCGCGTTCGAGCTCTTCTTTGGCTTCTTCGACGCAGTTGTCCTGCAGGAGCTCACTGCCGCGATACAGGTGGAACAAGAAGTCCTCGCCCTGAAAGCGGGCGGAGGGCGGCTGCTCCGACTCGCGCGCCGGCGCTCGAGAAGCGCGCGGGCGCACTGATGGCGCGGGGAAGCTGAAGCCCGGCGGCAACGAATCGGCGTCGTCCGACGAAGTCATGCGCTCCCGCTGGCGGCGGCGACAGCTTCGCCCACCGAAAAGCGCTTCTCGTGAATGGCTCGCCCCACGATGGCGCCCACGACGCCCGCACCCGCACGAGCAAGAGTGCGCAAGTGTTCGAGTGTGCCGACGCCGCCGCTCGCGATGACAGGAACACCGGTTTCTTCTGCCAGCCGCGCCGTTTCGGTCACGTTCGGCCCGACTTCAGTGCCGTCGCGCTCGATGTCCGTGTAGAGCACTGCTGCGATCGCCAGCTGCGACAGATCACGCACTAGATCGACCGCGCGCCGTTCGCTGGTTTCGAGCCAACCGTTCGTCGCCACGAAGCCTGCATGCGCGTCCACCGCGATGATCACGCGCCCTGGATACTTCGACACTGCTGCTTCGACCAACTTCGGATCGCGGATGGCAGCAGTGCCGAGCACGACGCGTGCGACGCCGAGTGCGAAATACTGGTCGACGGCTTCGAGCGAACGCACGCCGCCACCAACTTGAACGCCGTCACCGAACGCAGCCACCACGCGCTTGACGAGGTCGCGTTGCACCGGCCGCCCAGCGCGCGCCCCCTCCAAATCCACCACGTGAAGTCGCTTGACCTGCCCCGACCACTCCTTAGCCAGCGCGTCCGGCGCATCCGAATACACGGTCACGTCTTCGTAGCGCCCTTGCCTCAAGCGCACGGCTTTTTGGTCGAGCAGATCGATCGCGGGAATCACCTCCATGGCGTTATCCTTCGAGAAAGCGAGTGAGTAAGGCAAGACCCGCGGCCTGGCTTTTTTCCGGATGAAACTGCGTGGCGAAGACCTGCTCGCGAGCGACAGCGGCCGTGACGGTGTTCGGACCGTAGCTCGACACCCAACGTGATACGTCGGGCTCGCTCGGAACGGCGTGGTACGAGTGGACGAAATAATACCATTCGCCCGCTGGGATCAGCGGGCTCGCGGCGCTTGCTGACTCAACTTGGTTCCAGCCCATGTGGGGGATCTTCACACCTGGCGCGCCCGTAAGCCGCTGAACTCGCCCGCGAAACCAGCCGAGCCCGCGTGTCCCCGGAGCTTCTTCGCTCTCTTCGAACAAAATCTGCAGGCCCAGGCAGATTCCGAGATACGGCGCTCCGCTCTGCAAGCGCTCGCGAATCGCTTCACCGATCCCGTGGCTGAAACGCTCGGCGATGTTTCCGAACTCGCCTTGGCCCGGAACGATGAGGCGATCGGCACGGCGCACCAACTCGGGATCGTCGGAACGTGTGAGCTCGATGTTTGCGCTGCGGCCAGCGGTTTCTACTGCCTTGGCCACCGAGCGCAAATTGCCGAGCCCCACGTCGACCAGCACGACGCGTTCGCTCATCCCAAAGTTCCTTTGGTGGAAGGGATCCCCGTCGAGCGCGGATCGAACTCCACGGCTTCACGCAGCGCGCGTGCGAACGCCTTGAAGGAGATCTCGACGATGTGGTGCAGGTTGTTCCCCTCCAACAAACGAAGGTGCAAATTTGCCTGCGCGGATCGCGCAAATGCTTCGAAGAACACTTCCGCGAGCTCGACGTCGAAGTTACCAATCTTCGCTTTGGGCAGCGGCACGCGGAACACGAAAAAGGCGCGCCCCGAAAGGTCAATCGCTGCGGTGACCAACGCCTCGTCCATGGGCAAGGTGGCCGAGCCGTAGCGACGAATGCCTTTGCGATCACCCAGCGCTTGCAACACGGCGGAGCCGAGCACGATGCCGACGTCTTCGGTCGTGTGATGACCATCGATCTCGATGTCGCCCTCGGCCTTGACCTTCAAATCGATGCAGCCGTGCCGCGCGATTTGATCGAGCATGTGGCTCAAGAAGGGCAGGGGAGTATCGATCTGGCTTTGGCCGCTGCCGTCCAGATCCACCTCCACGGAGATCTTGGTCTCGCGCGTTGTTCTCTCGATGCTGGCTTTGCGATGGGTCACTTGAGATCTTCTACTTTCCAGGCGCCGTGCTCGCGCACGAGTTCGAGCATGCCGGTCGCGCCGAAGGCGAGCGTCGCGCGTTCACCCAGCACCTCGAAGCGAGCCGTGGGGAGCGCCGCGCGCAGCGCTTGCATCATGTGTTCGACGTCTTCCTTCTGCTCCGACGTCCAGGCCTTCTCGAGCGCAGCCGGTGTGAGATCTTTCTTCTGAGCATCGGGCACGAAGCGCATCAGCACGTCGAAGCGGCGATTTTCGTAAGCACGCACGAAGCCCGCGATGGCGCGCTCGGGCGTGGCCTGGCTGTACAAGTCGATGCTCGATGCATCGATGCGCCACTGACCATCCTCGTAGACCAGGAGCAAAGTAGGTCCGCCGGGTGGAGTAACGCTGGCGGTAACTTGAGGCGGCTGCGCAGGGCGTCGCAGCGCACGTGCCAGCTCTTTGACCTCTTCTGGATTCTCTTTCAACATGCGCTGGAACGCTTCGAAAGGAATCGTTTTTTTTGCGTCGCTCGACAGTAGGTCGTACGCGTCCTGAGCGCGACCCGCCTCGAGTGCCCGCGAGTAGGCTTGGAGCGTGCGGTCCGGCTCCGCAGACGCCCCGCCGTGGGCACAACCGCCCAGAAGTAGGGCGAGCACGAGGAGTGTGCGCGGCAACATCGGCGCACCGACTTACCACAGGGGCCGGAAACGAGCGACTTTGCCCCGCGTGTTCAGCACCACACCCGATCGGTCGGCCTGCAAAGCCACTGTTTTTCGGCTCCCATTCGAGCTTGTCCTCTGGACGCGGCGCGGGGTCGTACTAATCTGACTTCATGCGCGCCTTATCCGGGCCCCGCCCCGAGCGCATTGCGATTCTGCCCCTGCGCAACTCGGTACTGTTTCCCATGTCGGTGGTACCGATCAACGTGGGCAGGCCGCGAAGCGTGCGGTTGGTGGAGGAGCTGCTCGGCCAGGACAGCGCCCTCGTAGGGGTCCTTACTCAGAAGAACGCTGAGACTGTAGAGCCCTCGTTCGAGGACCTTTACACGGTCGGCACTCTGGCCCGTGTGGTGAAGGTCATTCGCCTCGGGCCTTCGAACTACAGCGTGGTGCTCAACGGCCTAGGCCGCTTCAGTCTGCTCGAGCAGCAGGGGCTGGAGCCGTTCATGCGCGCCGACATCGAGCGTGTGCCGGAGGCGTCGCAATCGGGCTCGGAGCTCGTGCGGCTCGGGCAGAAGCTGCGCGAAAGCACGCGTGAAGTGTTGGCGCTCTTGCCGAATCTCCCGAAGGAGACTGCCAGCATTCTCGACAACGTGCGTGAGCCGGGCGCGCTGGCTGATCTCATCGCCTCCAATTTCCCCGAAGAGCACGCCAGCATTCACGTGCGGCAGCGCATTCTGGAAGCGTTCGATGTGAAGGCGCGCGTCGAGCTCGTGCTCGGCATGGTCACGCGCCAACTCGAAGTGCTGAAGGTGCGCGACGAGATTTCCTCGCAGGTTCAAAACGAGCTCAGTCGCTCGCAGCGCGACTACGTGCTTCGCCAGCAAATGCGCTCGATCCGCGAAGAGTTGGGTGAAACCGCGGAAGACGATGAGATCGAGCAGCTGCGCGAGCGCATTGCCCGCGCGGAGCTACCGCTCGAAGCGGAGCGCGCGGCACGTAAGCAGCTCGGGCGCTTGAGCTCGATGCAGCAGCAGTCGGCGGAGTATCAAGTCACGCGCAACTACGTCGAGTGGCTGGCTGACTTGCCCTGGCATCGCACTTCGCCCGATCGCATCGACGTGAAAGAAGTGCGGCGCTGTCTCGACGAGGACCATTACGGCCTCGAAACCGTCAAGCGCCGCATCGTCGAGTACTGTGCGATTCGTCAGCTGCGCAAAGACAAGCGCGGACCGATTCTGTTGTTCGTGGGCCCGCCCGGCGTAGGCAAGACGTCGCTCGGCCGCTCGATCGCACGCGCCATGGGTCGGCGCTACGCTCGCATTTCGCTGGGTGGCGTGCGCGACGAGGCTGAAATCCGTGGCCACCGCCGCACCTACGTCGGCGCGTTGCCCGGTCGCATCATTCAAGCGCTGAAAAAAGTCGGCGTGAAGAACCCGGTGCTGGTGCTGGACGAGGTCGACAAGATGGGCGTCGATCTGCGCGGCGATCCGGCAGCGGCGCTGCTCGAAGTGCTCGACCCAGCGCAGAACGACAGCTTCGTCGATCACTACATCGACTTGCCGTTCGATCTCTCGGAGGTGGTGTTCATCGCCACCGCGAACTACCGCGGCAACATCCCGGAGCCGCTCAAGGATCGCATGGAGCTCATCGATGTGCTCGGCTACACGCGCACCGAGAAGCGCTCCATCGCCGAAAAGTTCCTGGTCCCCAAGCAGCTGCGTGAAAACGGCCTGGTCGCCGATCAGATGACGTTTACGCGCGAAGGGCTCGAGACCATCATCGACCATTACACGCGCGAGGCCGGCGTGCGTTCACTCGAGCGTGAGATCGCCGCGGTGTGTCGCGATGTTACGGTGCGCTTCGCCGAAAAGCGGTTGAACGAGCACGTCAAGGTAACGCCCGAAATCGTGCGCGAGCTGCTCGGGCCAGAAAAGGTTCGCCCGGAGCTCGCCGAGCGCAAGCTCACACCCGGCGTCGCGCTGGGCCTTGGTGTCTCGAGTGGTGGCGGCGATCTCCTGATCGTCGAAGCAACACGCATGCCGGGTAAGGGGGAGATCTTCATCACTGGCAACATGCAGACGGTGATGAAGGAGTCGGCAACCACGGCGGTTTCGTTCGTGAGGTCGCGCGCCGATCGCCTCCGCCTCGATCCGGAATGGCTCCGCAGCATCGATTTGCATCTACACGTGCCGCGCGCCGCAGCCGTGCGTGACGCAGCCAGCACCGGCTTGGCGATGTTCGTGGCCGTTGCGTCGCTGCTCTTGGGAGTGCCGGCAAGATCGGACGTCGCGGTTACGGGCGAGCTGACTTTGCGCGGCAGCATCCTGCCCGTGACTCACCTCAAGGAGCAGATTTTGGCGGCGCACCGGGCCGGCATTCGCACGGTGCTGATCCCCGCGCGCAACCAGCGCGACTTCGCGGACGTGCCGGAGGAAGTAAAGAACGACATCGAGGTGCACCTCGTGAGCCGCCTCGACGAAATCTTGCCGTTGGTGCTCGCCGAACCGGCGGCGGACGAAGGTTCTGATCGCGACGCCGACGCTGGCACCAGCGACGAAGCGAACCCGTAACGCGGTAGCGGCTCGAGATTGATGCGCGACCTCGTTCGAGCGGCCCGGCAGCTCCGCTGGTTGGGTATGCTCACGACGAGTGAGCGCAATGCCCTACTGATCGCGCTCGGATTGCTGGCCGGGCTTGGGTTTCTGCCGCAGCTCGGCGGCCCTGGTTACGATGCCGCCCTGATCGCTGGCCTGGTGCTCCCCACATCGGCTGGAATTGGCGTTGCGTTGACCGCCGCCCGCGGCGAGCTCGATGCGCCCAGCGCCGTCACGCGCGCGGTGTACTTCGGTTTGCTGCTGGCGCTGCTCGCGTTGCTGCTTTCGTGTTTGCACGGCCTGCGTGTTGGCATGTGCGACGCGAGCGAAGGCATCACCATCTTTGCGCTCGGGCCGGGTTTTGGCGCGCTGATGGGTGCAACTTCGGGCGCGCTGGCTGGTTTGTTTGCCGCGCGCTTCGTGAAGCCAGCTCGTCGCCGCCTCGTGGCCGTGCTGCTTGCGTTGGCAGGGCCGTTGCTCGGAATCTGCGTGAGCCTTTTGCGCTTCTACACGAGCCCGATGGTCTTCGCGTACGATCCTTATTTTGGGTATTTTTCGGGCCCGCTTTACGACACCGTAATCCAAAGCTTGTGGCCGCTCACGAGTTACCGCGTGGGCTCACTCGGCACGATCATCGCCCTGCTGGCGTTGTCGGGTCTGTTTGCACGCGGGGCCGAGCCGAATTGGATGCTGCGCGCCCGAGCCAGCAAAGGGCGAATCTTGATCTTCGCCGTCGCGGCCATCCTGAGCGCTGCGATCGCTTGGTTCGGCAGTGAGCTCGGTCATTTCAGCACAGCCAGCAGCATCGAGCGTGCGCTGGGCCGCCGCGTGTCTTCTGGCCGTTGTGACGTCGTGCACTCGAGCAGCGTGCTCGAAAGCGACGCGCAGCGAGTAGCGCGGGAGTGCCACATGCATCTCGCGCAGATCGAGCATTTTTTCGACACCAGCGGGCCCGAGCGCGTCCGTGTTCTGCTTTTCGCAAACGACGCCGAGAAGGGTCGCCTGATGGGCGCGGCACGCACCTACATCGCCAAACCGTGGCGCGGTGAAGTCTACGTGCAGGCCGCCGGCTTTCCACATCCGGTGTTGGGTCACGAGCTCGCGCACGTCGTGTCAGGCAGCTTCGGGCAAGGGCCTTTTCGTGTCGCCGGGCTGCTTTCTGGTTGGATTCCAGATCCCGGGCGCATCGAAGGCATCGCCACGGCCGCAGCCCCCGACGAAAACGACGCACTCACTTTGGAGGAGTGGGCCGCCGCCATGCAGCGACTCGCGTTGTTGCCCAAGCTCGAGAGCCTGTTTCGTTTGAGCTTCTTCGGTCACAACGCGGCGCAAGCGTACACGGCCGCAGGTGCCTTCGTGCGCTACCTCCACGACGAGTTCGGCGCCGCCAGCGTTCGACGCTGGTACGGCGGCGAGTCGCTCAGCGCTGTCACCAAGCTCAGCCTGGAAGAGCTGGAGAAGCGCTGGCAACGCACACTGTCCGAAGTGCAGCTCTCCGACGCCGTGCTCGCCAACGCTCGCGCTCGCTTCCAACGCCCGGCCTTCTTCGACCGGCGCTGCCCACGTGTCATCGATCGCCGCAACGCCGAAGCCAACGCGCGCTTGAGCGCCTCCGATTTGCGCGGCGCGCGTGAGGCCTTCCACGATGTCTTGCGGCTCGATCCACGCGACTCCAGCGCCCGCCTGGGGCTCGCCACCTGTAGCGCCCGCGCTTCCAACCTACCGCGTGCGCTGTTCGAATACGGCGCCCTAGCCGAAGCCAAAGACGCCATGCCTTGGGCTCGCCTGGCGGCGCTCGAAAATCGCGCCGACGTTCTCTTGCGCCAAGGCCAACTCGAACAAGCTCTGTCCGAATACGAAAAACTCCGCGACAAGCTCGTCGACGAAGATCGCTTGCGCACACTCGACGTGAAAGAGCTCGCTACCCACGGCATCGCGCGCGAAGCCATCAGCGCGCTGCTGCTCGGTGACGAGCTCGGTCCATCTTGGGACGTCGCTGCTCCCAAGCTCGGTGAATGGTCCACGCTCGCTCCTGGCGAGGGCCTGGCCGACTACCTGATTGGCAAAAACCTCTACAATCGTGGCCGCTACCGCGACGCCGCGCTGGCGTTCGACCGCGCGCTTGCCCGGCGCCTTCCGGAGCCGCGCGTGCTCGACGAAGCTTTACGCCTGCGCCTCGTGATCGCTTGCGCCCTGCTCGATCCCGTTTCCGCCGATTGGGCCTACGATCGCCTCAAAGCGCGCCATCTCTCCTCCGCGCGCCAGGAAGCCATCGATCGCCTTGCGGAGCGCTGTCACATTTAGACTGCGCAGCACACTCAGAGCTCTGCGCACTACGCCGACGATCCGGTGATCGCGCGCAAGAGTTGGCGCTGGGCGAGGGCGAACACGGCGAGGATCGGTGCACTGAGCAGGACGTTGCCGGCCATGACAATGTGCCAGCGCACCCCGGTGCCTTGCTCGCGAAGCAGCGCGACGCCGAGCGGGAGCGTGCGCACGCTGTCGTCGGTGGTCATGACCAATGGCCAGAAGTAGTCGTTCCAGTGGAAGACGAAGCTGAACAGAAACAGCGAAACCAGGGTGGGAACGAGCAGGGGAGGGAGGATGCGAAACACAATCGTGAGCTCGCTGGCGCCGTCGAGGCGCGCGGCTTCGATCACCGCGTCTGGCACGCTGAGCAGAGCTTGGCGAACTAGGAAGGTGCCGAGCGCACTCACGGCAAACGGGAGAACGAGCGCCGCAAAGGTGTTGGCCAGGGCGAGCTGCGCGGACATCACGAAAACCGGCACGAAGCGCACCTGCGCCGGAATTAGCAGGGTAGATAAGATGAGCCCCAAGGACAGCGCGCGGCCTCGAAAACTCAGCTTGGCGAGGGCGTAGCCCGCAGGCAGCGCCAGCGCGAGTTGGAGCGCAGCGATCGCGAGGGCCATCAAGCTGGTGTTGAAGAAGTAGCGCGCGACGGGCATGGCCGTGAGCGCCTGGCGATACGCTTCGAGGCTCGGCTCCGCCGGCAAGAAGCGGAGTGGCGCTCGCAAGAGCTCACGCAGTGATTTGAAGCTGGTGAGCAGCATCCACAAGTACGGCAAGAGCCACACCAGCGCGACCAACATCAAGCCGAGGCGCGCGGGCCAGGCGAGGCTGCGGGACTTCACAATGCACCTCGACGTTGAAACGCCCACAACTGCAGGCCGGTGAGCGCGAGCAACACAACGAAGAACAGCATCGCTTCGGCGCTGGCGCGACCAACACGAAGGTCCATGAACATCTGCTCGTAAATCGAGTAGACGAACACGGTGGTCGAGCGCACCGGGCCGCCTTGAGTCATCACACGCACGACGTCGAAGGCCTGAAAGGTGAGGATCAAGCTCGTGGTCGCGACGAACGCCGTGGTTGGGGAGAGCAACGGCAAGACGACGTGTCGAAGGCGCCTCCATGCCGAAGCGCCGTCGAGCGAGGCGGCTTCGAGCACGCTGTGCGGAATGCTCTGCAAACCGCTCAAGAACAGGACCATCGCGTAGCCGGTGATCTTCCATGTGATGACCAGCGAAAGCGCCCACGGTGCAGTGCTCGGGTTGGAAAGCAACGCACCTTTCGAACCGAACAAAGCGCGAAAAGCCGCGGAAATTACGCCTGCATCGGCATCTAGCAACCACAACCACAGAAGCCCGACGCTAACCCAGGAGACCACGTAGGCGCTAAACACGCTGCTGCGCACGAAGGCGGCGAGGCGTCCCGGGCGGTTCACGCCGAGTGCCAGGGCGAGCCCGAACAGCATCGACCCCAACACCGACGTCACGCTCATTTGCAAGGTGGTGGCAAACACTTCGGCGACCCCACCTGCTCCGAACAGAGCACGATAGTTTTGCGCACCCACGAAGCGCGGCGGCGTCAGTAGGTCCCACTCGTGCACGCTGTAGTAACCGAGCAACGCCAGCGGATAGAAATAGAACAAGCCCAACACCAACAGCGTGGGCGCCAAGAACCAGAGTGGATCGAAGCGATGTGCCGGGCGCATGCTCAGCCGTTTGCCGCCAGGGCGCGCGCTTCGGCGAACAATGCCTGCGCTTCAGCGGCTCCGAAGATGGCTCGTTCGAGGCGCGGCTGCACGATTTCGCGCTGAATGCGAAACAGGCGCGTCGACCAGGGCCAAGGGCGTGCATGTGCCAGTTGATCCATGGCCACCGTGAAGTTTGGGTGCGCGCTGAAGTAGCCGCTCGCTCGCAAGCGATTGACGGCGCCGTGGGTAACGGGAATGTAGCCGGTGCGCGTGGCGAAGTTGGCTGCGGCTTCCGGGCTCAACATGTAGTCCACGAAACGAGCCGCCGCGCGCCGCTCGGCTTCCGGCGCGCTCGCGAGCAAAACCCAATGCGTGCCGCCACTCGGCACCGAAAAACGCGCCTGCATCGGTAGCGGTGCTGCCACGACGGGAAAGCTCGCGTTCTCTTCCAAGTACTTGAGAAAGGCGGTCGAGGTCCAAATCATCGCGACTCGGCCCGCCAAGAAGTCCTGATTGGTTTGCTCCCAAGCGTTGAAGTCGCGTCCCGGCGGCGGCTTCATGCTGCCATCGCTCACCACCAAACTGCGCCACAGCTCCAACGCTTCCACGCCGTGCACGCCGCCGAGCGTGATGGTGCCGTCCGGCTCCGTGAGCTCGCCGCCTGCCTGGCCCACGAGCGCCGTCCAGAACCACCAATCCACGGGGCAGCCGAAGCCGTAACGGAGCGTGCGCCCGCTGCTACGCAGCGTCAGCGTGCGCGCGGTTTGGCGCAGTTCGGCCCAGGTTTTCGGTGCCGCAAGCCTTGCTTCAGCGAACACCTTGCCGTTCAGATAGGCGATTGGCGTCGAACGATTGAACGGCAGCGCGACCAGAGGATGCCGCTCGCCGTGCAACCACGAGCCGCTCTGCCCCAACGCGGGCAGCACGTCCGAGGCGTGCTGCAGCGAATAGGGCTCGAAGCGATCCAGCACTCTGGCTTCGCTCAGATACGGAATGATTTCGCCCACGACATGGCTCAGCGCCGGCGCCGCCTTGGCGGCGATCGCGACGCGCAGCTTGGCGAGTGCCTCGTAGTAGTCGCCCTGAAACACCGGGCGAACGAATACGTCGTTTTGCGCCGCGTTGAATGCCGCCACCAGCTCCTCCAGCACGACGCGGTTTTTGCCACCGTAGCTGAACCAAAGGCGCACCACTTGCCGGCCGCGCGCGAGCTCGGGCTCATGCCTGCAACAAAGGCTTGCGGCGCCCGCAGCCAGAATTGCGCGGCGGTTCAGCGTTTGACGCCGAATGGAGGTGCTGGGAGGGCCCACGCGCCCATGCTAGACGACGGCGGCGTGTCACCCAAACTCGGACCGGCGCGAGCCCAGTTCAGCCCAGGGCGCCGCTGGATCTACGCCGCGACGCTGCTGTGCCTCGGCTGTGCGCGCGAGGAGCACGACACGAAAGCCACGCAAGGCGCTGCGAGCGTCACCGCCTCGTCACGCACCAAAGCTCCCTCCGCGCCCGCGTTGGTGCCCACACCGGCGCCTTCTGCTGCAGAGTCAGCCCCAAGCTCGAAATCCGATTGCCCCTCGGACATGGCCCTCGTGCGCGGTGGTCGCTTCTGGGTTGGCTCCGAAGCACGCGAACACTTCAGTGAAGACGAGAGCCCACGTTTTCTCACCGAGGTAGTGAACTTCTGCGCCGATCTCACCGAAGTCACCGTTGCGGCCTACAACGCATGCGTCGAACGCGGCGCTTGCACGCGCGCTGCCACCAAGCGTGTGCTCTGCAACGCATCGCGACCCGAGCGCGGCGACCACCCAATCAACTGCGTCACTTTCACGCAAGCCGAAGCCTACTGCACGATTCGAGGTGCACGACTCCCAACCGAGATTGAATGGGAATACATGGCTCGCGGAGGCAACGCATATTTGAAGTACCCTTGGGGCGACGCCTCGCCCGACGGCCGCGCTTGTTGGAAACGACCGAAAACCTGCCCCGTCAAAAGCTTCGCGGCAGCCGCGTTTGGCCTCTTCGATATCAGCGGCAACGTCTGGGAATGGACGGACAGCTGGTACGGCGCATACCCATGGCCACCGCTGCAGGGCTATTCGAAGGTGTACCGCGGCGGCAGCTTCAGTCGGCGCTTCGAAAAATGGATGCACACGCGCCTTCGCAACCGCTCAGATCCCGATGAGTGGGGTGCACACCTGGGTTTTCGCTGTGTGAAAACACTCCCGGGCCAAACCTGTCCCTTTGGCGCCGACTCGAGCGGGCACTGCCTTCACGGTGTTCTCGATCGCGAGTGCTCCGACGGCCGCAGCTTCAACGGTGTTCGTTGCGTACAACCGGGCGAGCCTCGTTGCCGCCCTGGGCGCGTCGAAAAGCCCGGTTTTGGCTGCGTCTTGCCCGAAGAGCAGCCTCCCGAAGCCAGCGATCTCGAAGCGGAGGCACGCAACGTCACGCGCGAGCGCACGCCCGAGTTCGACAACGATTGCCAACAAAACCAGCCAACTCGCCCACACGCCTTCCGCTACGCCAGCGGCACCCACGAGGCACGCAACCTCCTCGCGCGCCGCGCGGGCTGCAAGAACCGCGACGTCGGTGTGGGCTGGAACTCCGTGTGTTGCCCGTAGTGCTCTGTCCTAGAAGCGCTACGGCTTGAGTGCCCACGGACGCCCATCCGTTGGGGCGCGCTCGGCTTTGAGCCAGTTGAGGACGGCTTCGGCCCAAGCTTCACGACCTGCTTCGTTGGGGTGGATCTTGTCGCGCGCTTTCGGCAAGTCGTGGAGGATGGTGTCAGTATCGAGGTAGCGGCAGGGAGCGCTGTTGTCGCGCACGACGGAGAGCACACCGGTGTCCTTCTTCCAGCGCGGCGGAGTGATCCAGACGCACGGGCGCCCATCGAGCGATTGGACGAGTCGTTTGACCGGATCGACTCGATCCGCAGGTTCTGGGATTTCGAATTCGTTGCCGCCGAGAGTGATGATGACGAGGTCGGGTTTGTGTTTTTGGAGGTAGCGCTTGAGCTCGCCGTTGCCCGCCCAGGTGGGGATGTAACTGGGTGTTTTGGATTCGAGCACGTTGCGAACACCGGCAGCTTGGAGGCGGCGGGCGAGGGGCGCGCCCAGCGATTCGGCGAAGGAGTCGCCGACGTGAAGGACAGTAGTATTGGCGGGGAGAGCGGTGCTTCGGCTGTCGGGCGGCGGTGTCTCGGCAGGGGACGTCAACTGAGCCGGCGAAGAGGTTGGGGCTACGGCGGCAGCAGCGGGCGGCGCCGGATCGCTCTGCGCGCTGGGGACAGCAGAGAACGTGGCGTCGGCTGCGGTGGGCGCAGGGGCCGCGGCGGCGGGGGCGGCAGGGGCAGGGGGCGGCGCCGCACACGCGAAAAGCAGCAAGATCGTGCCGAGAGATGAAAGGTGACCGCGACTCGGAGCGTTGAATACAGGCATGCGGTGGACTCGAGGGAACGGGGATGACAATTACCAGAACTCCGAGCCTGAACGAGCGCTCGACGCCTCCGCTCTGGCTGAATCTGCGCTGAAATCGTCCTCACCCTCCGAACGAATGCTAAGCTCGGCGGGCTTGAGACTTCTGGAACCTGGCGACCTAATCGAGGGTAAGTATCGGATCATTCGCCAAATCGGCGAGGGTGGGATGGGGGCCGTTTTCGAGGGCGAAGCACTCCGCATCCACCGCCGAATTGCGGTGAAGGTACTGCATCCGCACGCGGGCTCGGGTGACGAGCTCGCGAAGCGCTTTCAGCTGGAAGCGCAGGCCGCTGGGCGAATTGGCTCGAGTCACATCGTTGAGGTGATCGACCTCGGGGTGTTGCCGAGCGGCTCGCATTTCATGGTGATGGAGCTGCTCGATGGTGAGAGCTTGCGCTCGCGCATTCAGAGCCGAGGACGGCTGCGGCCCGAAGAGATTTACCCCATTGCGCTGCAGTTGCTGGACGGGTTGGCCGCCGCGCACAACGCCGGGATCCTTCATCGTGACCTAAAGCCCGACAACGTCTTCCTGGTGCGCCAGCCACAAGGCGACTTCGTCAAGCTGCTCGATTTCGGCATTTCGAAGTTCGGCGGTCCACGCGGTCCGGGTTCGTCGGCAGAGATGAGCCTCACGCGCACCGGCACTCTGCTCGGTACGCCGTATTACATGTCGCCGGAGCAAGCCAGCGGCGGCAAGCAGGTGGATCATCGCGCGGATCTGTACGCTGTCGGCGTGATTCTGTACGAGGCGCTGACCGGCGTCGTGCCGTTTCAAGCGGACACTTTCAACGAGCTGATTTTCAAGATTGTGCTCGAGCAGCCGCGCTCAGCGCTTTCGATCGTGCCCAACGCAGATCCGGAGTTCGTGCGCCTGGTCGAGAAAGCCATGGCGCGCGAACCCTCGCATCGCTTCCAATCTGCGGAAGAGTTGCACGCTGCGCTGACGGGATGGGCATCGGGGGGGCAGGCGAACGCAGGGCCACAATTTGCGACGACCGCTGCGCAGTCGGGCGATTTGCGCCTCAGCGGCAACACGCCGGGGATTTGGGCGCGTACGGGCGAACTCGGCGACGACGGCGATTTTCTCGCGCCTCGCAGATCGAAGGCTCCGCTGCTGTGGGTGGGCGCGGTTTCGGCGCTCGTCGTCGCGGGCGTTGGGCTCGCTTTAGCGCTGCGTTCGCAGCCGGGTCTGGACGCCAATCAAACGAATCCGTCTTCACAGCCCGCGCCGACCGCAAGCGCACTGGTTCAGGCGCCGCCCGCCACGCCCGCGCCCACGGAGGAGGCGCGTGCAGTGGTTGAAGCGCCTCCAGACCAACCGCCTCCAGTGCCGGTGGAACCGCCGCCGCTCGCTCAGGTTAGGCCCGCGCCCGCAGCGGTGGAGCGCATCAAACCCCGAACACCGACGACTCGTGGCACGAAGAGCTCACCGACCGCTCCGGCCACGGCCGATGCGGCTCCGACGGCTCAAGCCACGCCGGCCGCCACGACGCCTCCCAAGAGCGACGACGTGGGGCGTACGCGCGGTGGCCGAACGATCCGCACCGATTTGTGAGCGCCGGCGCACAGCTGCAGCGACAAGCAGCTGGACCGACAAGCGGCCAGGAAACCGCCGCAGAGTACCCGCGTGGGGGGAGCCTCGTCCGAATTCACTTCGGACGAGGGGGGCGGCGCGTGCCGCCCCCACAAAACCAACGTACTTGTGGCGACTCGCGGCTTCGGATAAGTCATGCTCTGCCCGTTTGTTGGGAAGGGGCGTCATGAACATCAAGCGTCGTATTCTCGTTTACGCGGTCGGCCTATCCGTCGCGATGAGCCCACTCGCCGCCGCGGCTCAAGAGCGCATCCCGGAAGAGGCGCGTGCCTATTTCCGTAATGGTGTCGAGCTCTTACAGGGTGATCCGCCGGCCTATCAGGACGCGTACTACCAATTCAAGTTGGCGTTCGAGAAGAGCAACAGCTGGAAGGTTTTGGGCAACCTTGGCTTGTGCGCCGTAAAGCTCGAGCGCGACGGGGAAGCGCTCGCGTACTACGACGAGTACCTGAAGCGCGGCGGCAAAGGCATCAACAAGGACGAGCGCGAAGCCATCGAGCGCGACATGCTGCTGATTCGCGGCAACACCGCGAGCGTGGAGCTGAGCTCGAACCCGGAGGAGGTCGATGTGCTCGACGTGCGCAGCGGCGCGACCGCACCGGGGCAAACCTACACGATTAGTCCCGCCAAGAAGGTGCTGCTCCTGCGCGCTGGTGCCCACACGCTCACGGCAACGGCCAAGGATGGTCGAACGCTGCGCTGGGAAGTGGCACTCACGCCGGGCAAGAGCGTCAGCCACGTGTTCGACTTCGCGGCGCCCGACCCCGCGAAGCCCACGACTGCGGACACGCCACCAGGCAACATTGTCAAACCTGACCAGCCGCCTCCGCCGCCAGTTCAGCCAGTGGAAAGCTCTGGGGGAATCGGCACGTTGCGGATCGCGGGGTTGGTAACGACCGGCGTTGGCCTCGCGCTGCTCGGCGGCGGCTTCGTCGTTGGAGCCAACATGCGCAGCAAGGAAGACGAAGCCGACAAGCTGTGCGACAACATGACCTGCGATCCGCGCGCGGAAGGCCTCTACCAAGACGCGGAATCGCTCGCGAAGACCGCCAACGCGCTTTTCATCAGCGGTGGTGTGGTGACCGCCGTCGGCGTCGGCCTAGTGATCTTCGGTGGGCCCAGCAGCAAGCAAGCGAGCAGCAAGCCGTTCCGCGTGACACCAGTGTTCAGCGGCGGACTCAACGGCTTGGTTGCGTCCGGTAGCTTCTGACGCGAGCAGGCGCGGCCAGCTGGTCGCGGTCAGCAGCGCATGAGCAGCTGACTACCGGTTCTCGACCGCCTCTGCTTCGGATCGCCGAGCCATTCGCCGCAACTACTCTTGGTCTTCGTCGCCTTCGAGATCGTGAATTTCCGGCAACATGCGATCATGAAGGAACCGAAGCACGCGAACTCCATCGGGAAAGCGCCGAAAGAACACCACATGCCTGCCGGTTTCATAGCGGAATAGACCCGGACGAACGTCATCACATGGTCGGCCACGTTGTGGATCATCGGCCAGGAGGTGGCAGGCGTTCTCGAGTTGCCCAAGGTAGCGAGTGCACTGAGCGTCGCCCCACTCGCGCAGAGTGTACACGGCGATGTCGAGCAGATCGCCTTCCGCAAGTTGAGATAGAACGACTTTGCTCACGGGTCAGCGCGTCGGGAGGCCAAGCTGCGCGCGAACCCGTTCGAACGCACCGGGTGCGGCGTCGGCACTGGCGTCGCCGGCGTCAACCGCCTCGCGAAGCTTCGCGAGTTTGCGCTGATACCGTTGCACGGCGGCGTCGAGGAGCTCGGTTGCCAGCGCGTCGGGTTCACGCCCGGCCCCTTCGGCGAGCGCGTTCACTTGCTGCTCAACTTCTTGCGAGATGTGAAGCGCCATGGGTCTCCGTGAAATTCTGCAGATTATGGCAGAATTTCGGTCCGATTCAAACCTGACAAAGCCCGGCGACCGCAGCGTACGACCGCGGCCCTGAGCGCGAATATGTGCGTGGAACAGCCACCAATGCTGGTGATCCGCCAAGGATTTTGATGCGGCGAGGCGCGTTGATTGCGCCCCGCCGCAGCGGCGGTGTGCTCAGTCGAAGGAGTAGGTGAACTCGGAGCCGGCCACGCTCACGGCGACCCGGCTCACGGTCTTGCCATCGAGCTGGCGCAGCAAGAGCTCGCGGCTAACTTGAGGTAGCAGTGTGTTCGTGAGCACTGCATCGATCATGCGCCCGCCGCTTTCGAGCTCGGTGCAACGGCTCGAGATCAGCTCCACCACGCTGTCGTCGTAGGTGAACGGCACCTGGTAGCGCTCCTGCACGCGCGACTTCACGCGATCGAGCTGCAGGCGCACGATGTTGCCGAGCATGACATCGCTGAGCGGGTAATACGGGATCACCACGATGCGACCGAGCAACGCCGCCGGGAATACCTCGAGCAGCGGCTTGCGCATGGCTTCGGCAATGCCGGTGGGATCGGGGCGCGCGCCGTTTGCGCACATCTTCATGATGAGATCGCTGCCGGCGTTGGAGGTCAGCAAAATCACCGTGTTCTTGAAGTCGACGCGAGTGCCCTGGCCGTCTTCCATCCAGCCTTTGTCGAAGACTTGGAAGAAGATCTCGTGCACGTCCGGGTGCGCCTTCTCGACCTCGTCGAGCAAGACGACGCTGTAAGGACGGCGCCGCACGGCTTCCGTGAGCACGCCACCTTCGCCGTACCCGACGTATCCAGGCGGTGCGCCTTTCAGGGTCGAAACGGTGTGCGCTTCTTGGAACTCGCTCATGTTGATGGTGATGACGTTCTGTTCACCACCGTAGAGTGCTTCGGCCAAGGTGAGCGCGGTTTCGGTTTTGCCGACGCCGGAGGGGCCAGCCAACATGAACACGCCGATCGGCTTGTTGGGGTTCTCGAGGCCGGCGCGCGCAGTTTGAATGCGCCGCGCAATCATCTCGAGCGCATGATCTTGGCCGAGAACACGCTTGCCAAGCACCTCGTGCAGCTTGAGCACCGTGTCGATCTCGTTCTTCACCATGCGCCCAGTCGGGATGCCGGTCCAATCAGCAACCACCGTGGCGATCGATTGGGCGTCGACGGTCGGCAAGATCAGCGGGTTTTCAGCCTGTAGCTGAGTGAGCTCGGCATCGAGCCCGCGCAGCTCGCCGAGCAAAGTTTCGCGTGCGGCGGCGTCGGGTGCCGCGTCCGGGGAAGCCTCGGGTTTGTTTTCGCCCTTGGCATCAGCGTCCACCTTTTTCGCTTCCGGGCCGCGTAGCTCTGCGCGAATCGCGAGGATGCGATCCACCAGCGCTTTTTCGGAGCGCCAGCGCGTCTCGAGCACGTCGAGCTTCTTCTTGTGCTCGTCGAGTGACTCGCGCACCTCGTCGGCGCGCTTGCCGACGTCGATGCCGATGGTCTCTTCGCGTGCGATGATGGCGAGCTCCTCGCTGAGCGCGTCGATGTGGCGGCGTGTATCCTCGACTTCAGGCGGAATCGCGTGCTGGCTCACCGCCACGCGTGCGCAGGCAGTGTCGAGCAAGCTCACGGCCTTGTCCGGCAATTGCCGATCGGGGATGTAGCGTTTAGAGAGCTTGACCGCAGCCTCGATGGCTTCGTCCAAGAGCTGAATGCGATGATGCCCTTCCAGCACCGAAGCAGTGCCGCGCAGCATGAGCACGGCTTTCTCTTCGCTCGGCTCTTGCACCTGCACTGTTTGAAAGCGACGTGTCAGCGCGGGATCGGGCTCGATGAACTTTTTGTATTCGGCCCAGGTGGTGGCCGCGATGGTGCGCAAGCGGCCGCGCGCCAGCGCTGGCTTGAGCAGGTTTGCAGCGTCGCCCGTGCCTTCTTTGCCACCCGCACCGATCAAGGTGTGCGCTTCGTCGATGAACAGAATGATGGGTTTCGGTGAAGCCTGCACCTCGTCGATCACTTGGCGCAGACGGTTCTCGAATTCACCCTTCATGCTGGCTCCGGCTTGCAACAAGCCGAGATCCAGCACGCGCAAGGTGACGTCCTTCAAAGTGGGAGGCACGTCGCCTTTGGCGATGCGTTGCGCAAAGCCTTCGACCACGGCGGTTTTACCAACGCCGGCCTCACCGGTGAGGATCGGGTTGTTTTGGCGACGGCGCATCAAGATCTGCACAATCTGGCGGATCTCTTCGTCGCGACCGAGGATCGGATCCATCTCGCCCTTGCGAGCGCGTTCGGTCAAATCAGTGGAGTAGCGGGCGAGGGCTTCTTGCTTGCCGAGCTCCGCAGGGCTGGGAGCACCGTCACCCGCGCCGGCAGCCGGACCCGCCGAGCCCAGGCGCTCGGACAACCGCGCCTCCGGAGATTCACCAGTGAGCTGCTGGAACTTGTCGATGATGTCGTCGACCTTGAGCTTCTGGAACTCTTTCGAAATTGCGGTGAGCGCGTTGCGCAAGCTCGAGGTCTTGAGCCAGCCCACCACCAAGTGCCCGGTGCGCACCCGGTTCTCGTTGAAGAGCAGCGAGCCGTAAACCCAGCCGCGCTCCACCGATTCCTCCACGTGAATCGACAAATCGGAAACGGAGGTTGCGCCGCGCGGCAGCCGATCCAGCGCGTCCGTCAGATCGCGAGCGAGCCGTGCCGAATCGACCTGAAAGTGCCTGAGCAAACGCAGCAAGTCGGAATCTGGGACCTGCAAGAGCTGATGCATCCAATGCGTGAGCTCCACATAGGGATTGCCACGCATCTTGCAAAACAGCGTGGCGCTCTCGATCGCCTTGTATGCGGGTTCGTTCAGCTTCCCGAACAGCGTCGCGCGACTGATTTCCGACATGACTCACTCCCTACCAAGTGGCCGCCCTCGGGACCGGAACCCCGTGCCGGCGGCCGCGAGCGGCTTCGATGCCTACCCGCTCCCTTCATAACTCAGACATGCCCCGCCGCCTATGAAAGCGTGCGGTAAGTTCTCAAAGTACGCGGGTCCACCACCAAATCAGCCGCTGGCCCGCCCCAGCCGAGACGCGAATTCCACGCTAGGCAATGGCCCCGACCCAGCTGAATTTGCGTAGTTTGGTCGCGTTTCATGCACAAACGAACATCCCAAGCGAGCTCGTCGCCTGTATAAGCCCGCACCATCGCCGTGAGCTTGATAAGCCCGGGCCGCCCCGGCAACATGCGCAAATAGTCTTCGCTCGAGAGCGGGCCGAGCCGCACCCGGAACTTGTGATCGGCGCGGTAAACGCGCTTCCCGAGCACGGTCGTGCGCCCCAGGGTCGCTTCTTCGGGAACGCCGCCTAGGCGTGTACGGCTCGATTCCGGCAAGTCGAGCCACTCCCCCTGGAATTCTTCGATCACGACCGGTAGCTCGAAGTAGTCCGCCAAAATCGCGCGCAAACCTTCCGCGCTGCGCACGCAGTTCGCAAACCAGCCGGCGTACTGGAGCTTCGCGCGATCGGGAACGGCGTCGCGCGCACCGAGCGCTGGCATACCCATGCCGAAAAGCGAGCCGACATAGATATCGAAGCGATTCGTCGCCGGTCGATCGGCGGAGGCTGTTGGATCCGCCTGAGCCCAGGCGCGATGAAACAGCATCAGCATGCGGTGGTGAAACAGATCCGCAAACGCCGAAAAGGTGCGATCGCCAGCGTGACGCATGCGATCGCGCACGTACTCGGTAAGGTGCAACGGCAAAGGGCCGTTCGTGCCGAACAAGCCGAAGAACGCCACCGTGAGCCGGCCCGGCTGCTCCGCGGTCGGCGGTGTGAAGGCAGAGAGCGCAGCGGGCGCAAACGCCATGCTCGGCTCTTGGCCGACGCGCACCACCTCGTCGCTTGGTCGCACGCCTTCGCCGAAGCGAGGCAGGTGCTTGAACATACCTTCGAGCCGCCGCAACACCGCGTGAAAATCGAACTCGAACGGCGCGGCAGCCAGATCGCTCAGAAAGCTCATGCGATGGCTCGCCGCCCCACGCGCGTCGAGTAGCGCATGATCTCTCCGCGCTGCAGGGTACGCAGCACGGTCTCGGTGAACGAGTTGATCGAAGCGTACTTGGCGAAGAAGCGCTCCAACACTGCGCCGAACAGGAACACGCTGGCGCCTTCGAACGCCGTTTCGTCGCAATCGACTCGAATCTCGAGGCCGCGACCGAAGCTCGCCGGTCCATCGACGGGAAGCCGGCGCACCACGTGATTGCTCGAAACCGCGCGCACGCCGTCGATTTGGCGGCGCGTGGCAGCGGTCCCGAAATCGCCATACAGGTGCAGCAGCTCGCGCAGGCCCGCAGCGCCGTCACCCTCGTTGCGCTCAGTGATCGACAAGTAGTTGAGCGACAAGTGACTCACGATGCGCCAACTGGTGGCGCCCCAAGCGCTCGACGGACGCGGCTCCGATGGCCCGCCCACGACGCGAATCGAATCCACCGGTGCGCCCGACTCCAGCGTGAAATCAGTGCTGCCGAGCCCCAGATTCATTTGCAGCGGCAGGTCGCGATTGGTGCACAACGCGTTGATCGCGAGCTGCTTCAGATCAGGGCTGAATGGGCCCTGATTGCCATCCACCAGTGAGATGAACATCTCCGTCCCGGGGTACGTCGAACGCGGCCCCGCGCGCCGCTGACGCGACGACGCCATGCGCGTTTCGCGATGAAGCGTGTAGTACGCACCCTGATCTTCGAGATTAACCGTGCGATCCTTGCAGGCGTAGAAAGGCTGGAACTCCCGGCGCACGTCGGTGCTGCTGCCGTAACCCAATACCTCGGTCACCGAGTGCACTTCGAAGTCGACCGGGCGCGTGCGATCCGTAACGATGTGGTATTGACTGACGCGATCGGAAAGGTGAATTCGGTCGACCCGCTTCGGGAACAGGTTCACACACGGCGTGCAGAACAATTCGAAGTGGGTCGGTGCCACCGCGGCTTCGACCACCGGATCATGGCGGTCGAGCAGCACGATGATTTCGATCTCGGGCTCTTCCACGCTCTGCACGCCTTCGAACAAACCCGCGAGCTCCGCAAACATGAAGCGTTGCGGCAGCGCGAAGTACTCCTGCAGCAAGCGGTAGCCTTGAAACGACTTGGCCGTGTACGGCAAGAGCGCTTCCGAATCGTCGAAGCCAACTGGGCGCAATGGCTGCTTGCTCACCAGCGTTTTCGGTCCGCCGTTAGGTCCGCGAATCAGGAGACCTTGAGTGCCGGCAAACAGAAGCTCGTAAAGGCGCACCGACATCTGCTCGGTGCCGCTCAAAAACAGCGGCAGGGTTTCGAGCTTCACCTGGGAAAAGGGTGCGCCGTTCAAGGTGCGCAGCCGCAGGCGCAGCGCGCCGCGAATCGGCTTGGCGCCAATGATGCGGATCTCCCCGAGATCACCGACATATGACGTGTGCGCGACGCTTGCGATTTCGATGGGGAACAGCGTGACATCGTGCGCCGTGCGGTACTCGCACGCGGTTTGCTCGCCGCGGCCAATCAAGCTGCGCAGCGACGTGTCGCGCGGCACCACGAAGCCTTCGTTCAGCACGCCCTGGCGGTGGTTGGGGAACATCTTCACCACCGCCATCGACGGAGTCGGCGCCAGATAGTGTGGATACACCATCGTGAGCAGGTGCTCCGTGAAGCGCGGGAACTCGGCGTCGATTTTCAGCTGCACGCGCGCAGCCAAGAACGCAAAGCCTTCGAGCAAACGCTCGACGTAAGGGTCCGAGCACTCGAAGGTCTCGAGACCCAAACGCCCGGCGATCTTGGGGAACTGCTTGGCGAATTCCCCGCCGAGCTCCCTTAGGTAGTGAAGTTCTCGGTTGTAGTAGGCGAGCAGCCGAGGATCCAAGGCGACTAGCTCAGTCTGCCCGCGTCGCCTCGGAGACAACCACAGAGCCAGTCTCCAGATCGACGTCGGTGCGCAAAAAGAGACGCAAGGGCAGGGGCTGCGCCCAGAGCTCCGCTTCGATGCTGAAGCACAGGGCGTTGTGGTTCATCTGCTTTTCGTCGATGATGGCCTTCACGCGCACCGACTCTTTGAGCAGGCGCGGCTCGAACTCCCAAATCGCGCGGCGAATGGCCTTTTCGAGCGCGCTGCGATCGACCATCGACACGGTTTTGCCAGCCAGATCTGGCATACCGTAGTTCAACGTCGACTGCTCGACGTGCGGGTAGGGATCGAGATCCTGCACGGTTGCAAGGTGAGTGTTGTTCAGCAACCAGGAGAGGTCGCGTCGCACGCTTTCGCGCAGGCGCTGCGGCGACAGGACCCGCTTTTCACGTGACTCGCGGGTCCTGTCGGGTTCGTCGTCACTCAAGCGATCGAGTAACGACGGTTGCAGGCGTTCCTTTGGCGTAAGCTCCGCCATGAGCGGCGATTACCCTCCGGCTTTGGCGGACGGTAGCTTGGAAACCAAGCGCAGTGACACGGTGAGCCCTTCCAGCTGGTAATGCGGGCGCAGGAAGAAGCTCGACGAGTAGTAACCGGGGTTCGACTCGTCCGGCGTGACCGTGACCTCGGCGGAGGCCAACGGCTTGCGCGCCTTGGTCTCTTCGCTCGAGTGCGCGGGTGCGCCATCGACGTACTGCGTGATCCAACCCTGCAGCCACTTCTGCATGTCATCGGTGCCTTTGAAGGAACCGACTTTGTCGCGCACGATGCACTTCAAGTAGTGGGCGAAGCGGCAGGTGGCGAACAAGTAGGGCAGGCGAGCCGCGAGCGCCGCGTTGGCGGTCGCATCGGGATCGTCGTACTGCGCCGGCTTGTGAAGCGACTGCGCGCCGATGAACGCCGCAAAGTCGGTGTTCTTCTTGTGAACCAGCGGCATGAAACCGGCTTTGGCGAGCTCCGCTTCGCGGCGATCGCTGATGCCGATTTCGGTCGGGCAAGCCATGTCGACGCCACCGTCGTCGGTCGGGAAGGTGTGCGTGGGCAAGCCTTCGACCGCGCCGCCCGACTCGATGCCGCGAATGCGCGAGCACCAGCCGTATAGCTTGTACGAACGGTTGACGTTGACGGCCATCGCGTACGCCGCGTTGGCCCAGGTGTACTTCTTGTCGTTCGGCCCGCTCGCGTCCTCTTCGAAGTCGAACTCCTCCACTGGCTCCGACTTGGCGCCGTAAGGACGACGCGCGAGGAAGCGCGGCATCGCGATGCCGATGTAACGCGAATCCTCCGACTCACGTAGCGAACGCCAGGCGGCGTACTCCGGAGTCGAGAAGATCTTGGCGACGTCGCGCGGGTTCGCGAGCTCTTGCCACGACTCCATCTGGAACAGGGTCGGAGCAGCCGCGGTGAGCACCGGGGCGTGGCAGGCGGCCGCAATCTTCGAAAGCTCGCCCAGGGTTTCCACATCGGTTGGGCTGTGATCGAAGTAGTAGTCAGCCACGAGCGACGCGTACGGCTCACCACCGAGTTGGCCGTATTCTTCTTCGTACAGCTTCTTGAAGATTGGGCTCTGATCCCAAGCCGCACCTTTGAAGCGCTTCAGCGTCTTGTGCAGCTCTTTCTTGGAGATGTTGAGGCACCGGATCTTCAGCATCGTGTCGGTCTCGGTGTTGTTCACCAAGTACTGGAGACCGCGCCACGAGCCTTCCAGACTCTGAAAATCTGGGTGATGTAGGATCTCGTTGACCTGTGCGCTGAGCTTCTTGTCGATTTCAGCGATAATCGACTGAATCGAAGCCACCGCGTCGGACGTGGTGGTGGCCGTGCTCGACAGCGCTTCGCGCGCCAAGGTCATTACCGCGGACTCGACCTCTTCACGGGCGCGCTCGGTCTGGGGCTTGAACTCTTTGCGCAAGAGGGACGAAAAGTCGTCGCCCTCGAGGGTTGCGGTTTGGCCCTGACTAGCGGCCTTTTCGGTTGCTTCGCTCATGGCGTTACTCTTTCTTTTCGCCTTCGTCGGCGGGCTTGGGCGCCGAGGCCAGCGACTGCAGCAGGTTCTTGTCGCTCAAAATCTTGGCGATCAAGTCCTCGGCGCCGGTCTTGCCGTCCATGTACGTAATGAGGTTCGCCAGCTGCTGGCGAGCCTGCAGAAGCTGGTTCAAAGCAGGCACGTGGCGCGCAACTGCGCCCGGCGTGAAGTCATCCATCTTCTCGAACGTGAGGTCGACGGCCATGTTGCCTTCGCCAGTGAGCTTGTTGGGCACCTGCATCTGCACGCGAGGCTCCATCGCCTTCATGCGATCGTCGAGGTTCTCGTTCGAGATCTCGAGGAACTTGCGGTCGGCAACCGGCGGCTGCGCTTTGCCGGCATTGCCGGAAAGGTCAGCCATCACGCCCATCACGAACGGGAGCTGAACCTTCTTTTCGGCGCCGTAGAGCTCGACGTCATATTCGATCTGCACGCGCGGTGCTCGGTTGCGACCAATGAATTTCTGGCTGCTCATGACACACTCCTCTACCCGGGTCTTACCCTATCTCTGCGGACGAGCCTCCCCGCCCGACCCTGTTTTCGAAGTTTTGCATTACTCATCGGTTTTGCCCACCACTGTTTCGAGCTGGGGCAAACCACTCGGCGCGATCTCTTTAAGGATGTCGACGAAGCTCATCGGCACGAGCTTCTTGCAGCGTTGCAGCAAAAGCGGCAACGGGCTCGAAGGCTCGAAACGAGCGTAGTACGCACAAATGCGGTCGATGGCTCGAACTACGTCTTCGCGCGAGTTGACCTCCCCCGGCGGAGCCGCAACGCGCCGCGCCGCGGGCGCTTCCGTGGTCTCCGCCCCCGCCTCCGGCGCTGCTTCGACCTCGGCGGGGCGACGATTGGCGAGGCGCGGCGACGCGAAATTGAGCGCATCGCGAAAGATTCGCAGCATCGGAGTCAAATCCGGGCCGCGACTACCGGTGTGGGTTTCGAACGTCTTGTCGATCTGACTCAGTCGCTCGATACACTGCCCGAGCCAGCCAACCGCAGCTTCGAGAGCGGGCAAGTCCACGGATTGGAAAATGCCCTCGAGGGTTGCTGCATCAATGCTGGCTTCGCCCTGCGCGGAGCTCATGTCGCGGAACGCCGCGATGCCGAGTGCCTGGGCTCGAACGACTGGTGTCGTACGCAATGTCGCAAGCAGAGACGGCGCCGTCAGCGCCGCCAGTGCCGTGATGCGCATGGTCGGATCGTCGCCCTCTTCGGGATCGAGCTGCGGATGTACGGTGGGCCAGAACTTCTCGAGTAACCCGCTCACGAGGACGAGGCCGTCGCAAATGCCCTCGAGGCCACCGCGATTGAGGAGCGCGGCGGTTAGATGCACTGCGACGCGAAGATCTTTGGTACGAGCGAGCAGGGCAGTCGCCTGGCTGAGAACGCCACCCCACTCCGGCGGTTCGCCCGGCACGACTGACGCCCCCATGCGCTGCTCGGGTTTGCCCTGCGCGGCTCGTTCCAGCGCTAAAAACGCCGGATCGTACTCGAGGTTGTCACCAGCTGGCGCAGCGTCCGAAATCGGCTGCAACAGCTGCTCGTTGTTCGTCAGGCCCATTTTTCGATTGTTGACCCCTGGGCGGAGCTAAGCTCTCCCCGCCCGCGTCCGGCTACGGCATTCTCGTCAAGGGGCCGCGCGGGTGGCGGCCCCTTGACTTTCCCAATGATCCGCCGCCCATTAGCGGGCAGGATCGGTCGCTTGTCAACCGTCGATGAAGGCTCGATGCTGGCGGCCGCGGGTGCCTTGCACTTCAACGCTGGGCTGGACGGGATGTGCTAACAAAGGAGAGTGAGCGTGACGTCCGGCGGCAGTAGCGGGGGCGACTTTCTGGGGCAGGGCAGAGGCCGTTTTCTGCTCGATCTGGAAGTTTGCCTGACTCACTGGCGACGCGCGATCGCGAGCGGGGCACGTCCTGGTACGCCCGAAGCCGGAGTGTTGCGACATGCGTCACACGACCTTTCGTCACGTGCTCGCGGTGTTGGTTTTGGCGGAATCGGGCACCATCTGGGGTCGCTGCTGTCGCAGTTCGAAGCGGGCGCGCCGCAAGCTGCGCTGAACGAAACGCTCGAAACAGTGACGCACCTCGCTGGGCAAGCCCGGTACGAACTTGCGCCCGCCGAGCTCGCCAGCATGCAACGCGCTGCGAGTGGAGAAGCTCCGCGAGGTCCCGGCGGCAGCGATCCGGCGCCACCGCCAATGATGACGATGGCCGGGCAACGCGGCTCTGGCGCGCCGCGCGCTGCAGCTTCGGGCGTGATGCGTTCGGGGCCCGAATCGATTCGTCCGCCGCGCTTGCTCGACTCGGGCATCATTTCGCATGGCAATTCGGCGCCACCACCCGGTGTTCAGCCGCTAGCGCCGCTGGGTGGTCCCGCAGCGCCGTTGCCCGCGTTGAGCCAGCCGAACTTCCAACCGGGTGCGCCGTTGCCAGCGCTCGGTCAGCCGAATGTGCATGGCGGAGCGCTGCCGGCCATGGGTCAACCGCCGCTTCCAGCGCCGCCCACCGTACTCCCCAACCATCCCAACGCTCCGCCGCCGCTCCAATCCGCGAGCATGCCCGCGCCGGTCGCTCCGCCGCAGGCAGTGTTCGAAGTGGCGCCTCCACCCGCATCGCGACCTGGCGGTGCACCGAATTTACTCGTGCGTTCGATGCTTGGACTGCGCGCGTTCGGCAAAGGCGGCGCCAAAACCAATTCTCCGCCACCTCCGCCACCCGACGCGCCCCCGCAAGCTCCGCCCGGCGGCGGCTTGCTCGGGCTCGGTAGCGGTCGACGTGAAGCAACCTCAGGCATTTCGCGGCCGCCACCTCGTCTCGATCGCTTGCCCTCCGGCTTGCCTCCGCTCGCGCCACCATCCGGCGACGCTGGGCCCTCGAATAAGTCCGGGCCGGTGCCGCTGGCGCGTTCGAACAGCCAGAGCGGCCGCATGCAACAGCTGCTCGGCGACATTAGTCAGGGCAGGGAGACGCCGCACAAAGGCCTGCGACGCGGGCGCCGCAATTTGCGCGACCGTCACGAGGGCGGCAGCTGGGCCACCGGTGTCTTGATTGGGCTCGGCGTGTTGATTGTACTCGGCGGTCTCGCGACGATCGTAGTGATCCTAACGCGTCGCCCCGGGACAACTACGGCTACGAGCACGCCTACCGCTTCCGCGTCAGTAGTCGCAAGCGGCTCGAACGTGCCCAAGTTGCCCAACATCACGCTGACCACCGAGAACGAGCAGCTGGGGATCTTGCTGCAACAGGTTCACGGTCGCGGCAAAGAATCTCCAGAGCTCCGGAAGCTGATGGACGAAAACGCTGCACTGGCGGCCAAGGCGCTGGCGAAGAAGTGCACCGGTGCGGCCTCGTGCGCCGAGCAAGAAGCCATCAAAAAGAGCCTGCTTGGTACTGGGCCGAAACGCGCGATCAAACGCCGCAAGGACACGAACACCGCGGACAAGCTGCGCTCGTCGTGGTTGGTGGGCCTCAAAATGCCGGAAATCCCCGTAGAGGATGATCCGCGCGTAGCTCGCCAGTTCCAGTTCTACACGGAGAACACCGTTGGCCGCGAGACGTTCCAAGCGATGTTATTTCGCTGCGGTGCCTATCGCGACATGATTCAGTCGACGCTGGTTCGCTACGGATTGCCGGCGGATCTGTGGGCGGTGGTTTTTGCCGAAAGCAGCTGCGAACCTCGCGCGCAATCGCCGGTCGGTGCAGCGGGGCTTTGGCAGTTCATTCCATCCGCTGCCCGCGCGTACCACCTGCGTGTGATCGAAAACGTCGTGGATGAGCGCTTGAGTCCGCCCAAGGCCACCGAAGCCGGCGTTCGCTACATGCGCGATATGTACGAAAAGCTCGGCCAGTGGGATCTGGTGTTTGCGTCCTACAATTTGGGGCCGTTCGCGCTGATGGCGCGCATCGAACAAGCGGGCGGCGACGTCGGTTTTTGGGATCTAGTTGATGCCGAGATGTTGCCGGACGAAACCGCCAACTACGCTCCGGCGATTCAAGCCATCGCGTTGATCTTGAACAACGTGCAGCGCTTGAAGTTCTCGACGCAGATGCGTCCGCCGCAGCTCACTTCAGACTTGGTGGTGCCACCGAACACGCGGCTTTCCTTGGTGGCGCGCGCCGCAGCAACTAGCGTTGCGCACCTGCACGCCCTGAACCTGGACATCGCCGGCGAAGCGACGCCGAACGTGGCCGACTTCGCGATTCAGGTGCCGAAGGACGCAGTTTGGCAGGCGCGTGACACGCTGAAGGACTTGCTCGCACGTCGCGATGACGACGACTTGTGCGTGCCAGCAAGCTTCGATTGGGGACGTCAGCGCTTCACACAGGAGATGGCAGAAGCGTGTCGACGTCGCTCTCCGTCCGGTGCGCCGTCCGCGGCCGCCCCCTGATTGACTCAGAGGGCGACGCGGGCGACTTATCGGCGAACACCGGCTCGCCGCGTTCAATCGATCAGGAAAGCTCGGAGTTGGTCGAGATGTTCCAGCCCTTGCTGACCTGCGGCAGACCCGAACCGTCCGCCTTTTGCGGGGTGTAGTCCACCTTGATGGTGGCGAAGTTCAGCACCACCGTCTCAGTGACGCGATCCGACGAGCCTTGCGCGCCGGACTTGAACGAGCTGACGAGAACCTGCGTGAGCGTGATGGTCAGGTAATCGAGCGGCGCGCTGCCGCCAGCCTTGCGTACGTTGAGCACGGCCTTCGGGATGTGCGTACCCGAGCAGCAAAGGAAGAACAAGAGCGGCGACGACTTGTCGGTGTTCTTCACAATCGACAGGTCGAGCACGTCGGCACGGCCCGAGGTGCTGCCGCTGCCTTCGTGAGCCGTCGCGGATTGAGCGGCACCGAAGTCGAAGGACAGCAGTTGAATCTCACCACCGTGCTTGCTGTCGAGCGACTCACCCTCGATCCCGTCCAGCTTGATGTACATATCCGTAGCCATTTTTGTCTACTCCTTAGCGTTAGAACCCTAACGGAAGCGGACGCAGGCCGTGAAACCTTCCCAACCCCGCTCCGCTATGATGCCCATACATCATTCCCATTCCGCCAGCGCCTCTCTGGAACTATCCGCTATCTCGCGTTTGGTCAAGGGCGGCGCCGCGCATTTAATAGCTTACGCGAATTTTGCGGATTTTCTCCCCTGCGAACTGCAAGAAGCGGCGCGTGTTCGCGCAAGATGGCGCAAGAGCCGAAATTCTGCCGCGTAAGAACTCCCGGCAGCAGCGGGCGGGCTCGTTGTATAACGGGCGCCGCCGATGAAACTCAGGGCGTCAATAGTAGTGTTGTTGTTCGGATCTTGGGCATGCTCGTCGACTCCGCCACCGGCGGCTGCTCCGCCACCCGCTAAACCGTGCCCCGCGTTGGAGCCAACGCTGACTCTCAGCGCGAGCCAACGCGTGAACCCAACAGCGGACGGACAGGGGCGTCCGGTGCAAGTGCGCGTTTATCAACTCTCTGCGGATGCGCGGCTTAGAAATGCATCGTTCGAAGACATCTGGCAAAAGGACAAGGACGCGCTCCAAGCCGATATGCTCAGCGTGGAACAACACACGGTGTTTCCTGGCGAAACCAAGCAGGTTCAGCTAAAGACCAACCCACAAGCGGTGTTTCTCGGGTTGGTGGCGCTGTTTCGAGAGCCGCAGGGAAAAGATTGGTACGTAACGTACGAGTTGGCTCCGCCGAAGACGACGCCGCCTTGCCCGACGGCAGCGCCGCACTTGTCAGTGTGGCTCGATCGGATGCAAATTCAGGACGGACAGGGAAGGACGGACGATAGCGCCGCGGCTACTGGGAGCGCCTCGGAACAGCCGCCCGCTGCCGGGGGTAATTGAAACATGGCGAATAAGCCGGTGTGGAGTGAGGGGCTGCTGCTCAGTCAGCACCACATGCAGCAGCAGGATCGCTATCACGAAGCGTTGCTGCGCGAACGCATGCAAGGCGTGCGTCATTACGATTGGGGCATCACCGAGGTCGAGATCGACGATCGCGGCTTTGCGGCGAACCAATTTCGCCTGCGGCGCTTTTCGGCGATCTGGCCCGATGGCACTACCGTCGCTTGCGGTGAAGGCAGCGACACACCGGCGCCCGCACCGCGCGCGTTGCCTGCCGATGGCGTGCAGGTCGAAGTCTTTCTCGGTCTAGCGCACGAAATGGACGCGACGGCGCTGGTCGGCAACGAAGACGACCCAGCGATTCGGCGCTATCTGCGCGCCAGCAAAGGCGTGGTCGATTTGAACTCCGGCGCTTCACCTCAAGAGGTGGAGTGGGCGCGCCCCAACGTGCGCGTGTTCTTCAACGGCGAGCGTCACGAGGGCTTTTCGATCATTCGCGTGGCCGTGCTGTTGCGGCAGGACAACGGCCAATTCAAAGTGCTCGATACGCACATTCCGCCGGTGCTCTACCTGCCGGCAGCGCCGTTTCTGGCGAATGGCGTGCGCGGGATTCTTTCGCAAGTCGTCGCGCGCCAACAACAGCTCGCCGGCGAGCGACGACAACGGCAGGGCGGTGCGGTCGACTTCCACTCGACGGAGGTGCGCAAGTTTTGGATGCTGCACACGCTCAACGGCGTGATTCCGACGTTGCAGCATTTGCTCGATACGCCGCGCACACACCCGGAAGAAGCGTACATGGTGCTGGCGCAGCTCGCCGGGCAGCTCTGCAGTTTCTCAGCCGACGTGGAGCCCACGGCGGTGCCGAAGTTCAACTATCTCGAGCTCGGCGACGTGTTCGAAACTCTGTTTGCGGTCGTGCGGCGCTTGCTGCCGGGCGGCATCGAGCGCGCTTACGTCGAGATCGGCCTCGAGCATCGCCCCGACGGTATGTTCATCGGCAAGTTCCCGGATCGGGGTTTGCTGAACCAAGAGCTCTTCGTAGCCGTGTCGGCCAACATGGCAGAAGGCCTGGTGCGCGAGCGTGTGCCCGGCGTACTCAAGCTCGCGAGCTGGAACCAGGTTTACGACATCGTGAAGCAAGCGCGGCACGGCGTGCGCGTCGAAATCGAGTGGAACCCGTCGGCAGCGTTGCCGGTGAAGCCGGGCCTTTGCTTCTTCCGTCTTCGCAAAGAGGGTTCCTATTGGGACGATATTGCGAAGTCTTCGACGGTTGCTTTGTATTTGCCCGCTGATGGTGAGTGGACGGGAGCGTCGCTCTCGCTCTACGCCGTGCAGCCCGCCAACCTACGCTGAAGGAAACGGCCGTGACCGAAGCCATGTTCTGGGCGTGCGCCGACGTGCTCATTCTGGGAGCTCAGCTGCCGCGCGCCGCCAACCTGCCGCCACCCGCCGAGCTCCGCCAGCGCATCCTCACCGCGCTCGATGCGATGGTCGGCAAAGGTCGCGCGAGTGGGATCTCCGATGTGGAGCTCGTGGAGGCGCGTTATGCGTTGGTGGCGTTCATCGACGAGCAGATCTTGAAGTCGAATTGGCCGGGGCGCTCCGAGTGGATGGGGCAGCCGTTGCAGCTTCAGCTCTACGGCGAGTACACCGCAGGCGAGAATTTCTTCAATCGCTTGCGGCACCTCTTGCAACAGGGAGGCAACCCGCTCGCCCTCGAAGTCTATTACCTGTGCCTCGCGCTCGGTTTTCGCGGCAGCTATGGCAACAGCGCCGATCAGCGCCCGCTGATGCAGTTCAGCGACGCGGCTCGCCAGCGTGTCGCCAAGATGTTGCCCTCGGCAGCCAAGATTGGCCCGCACGCTGAGCCACGCGAGCGCGTGGGCGCGGCGCGCTCGACGAATGCGCCGCTGATCGGCTTGGTCATTGGTTGCATTCTGGTCGCGCTCCTCGTGGTGTTCGGCCTCGAGCGCGTGTTGAACATGCACCTCAAAGAGACTTTACAGGCGATGCCAGCGGGCAGCGCCCGAGCAGGTTCGTAGGATCGAGCAACGCCGATGCTTTGGCTGATCATTCTTTCGGTGCTCTTGCTGGTGGCCACCTGGCTGGTGGTCTTGCTCGTCCACCTGCCTTTGTGGATCGCCATCGTCGTCACCGTCGTGTTGGTGCTGGCGGTCGCGACCGTCTTCATCGTGCGCATGGTGCGAGCGCAGATGAAGGCGGCGGCGCTCGAGCGCGAGCTTTTAAGGCAAGCCGCAGCGCAAGCCGAACGTGTGCGCCCCGACAAACGCCCTGAGATCTTGGCGCTGCAAGCGCAGATGAAGGCGGCGCTCGACACGCTGAAGCGCAGCAAGCTCGGCAAAGGTGGCAAGTCGGCTCTCTACGCGCTGCCCTGGTACGCGATCGTGGGGCCGCCGGCAGCCGGCAAGACCACTGCGCTCAGTCAATCTGGGCTCGGCTTCATCACGCCAGCCGGCGCGGGTGGCGCCAAGGTGCGCGGCACCGCGGGCACCAAGAACTGCGACTGGTGGTTCTCGCAGCACGCCATTCTGCTCGACACCGCCGGGCGCCTCTCCACTGAAGAAGACGACCACGAGGAGTGGACCACCTTCCTCGACACGTTGCGCCGCTTCCGCCCTGAGCGGCCGCTCGACGGCATCGTGGTGGCGCTCAGCGTCGAAGATTTGCTCGGCGCGAGCGAAGATCAAAACGAAGAGCTAGTGCGCAAGCTGCGCCAGCGCGTCGATGAGCTGATGAGCAAAACCGAAATGGTGTTGCCCATCTACGTGATGTTCACGAAAGTGGATCTCATCGCCGGCTTCGTCGAGTTCTTCGGCGATCTCGGTAAGCAGCAGCGCGGGCAGGCGTGGGGCGCGAGCTTCAGCATCGACGACGAGCGCTTGGACGATCCAGCGCGTGCCACCGAGAGTGAGTTCGAGCTCTTGATGAAGGTGCTGCACGCACACATGCTGGAGCGCCTGGCGCGAGAACCGCAGCCGGAAGTGCGGCAGCGCGTGATGCAGTTCCCGCTAGAGTTTCAGGCGTTGGGTGCACCAGTGGCTCGCTTTCTCGAGGAGCTGGCGCGTCACAACCCGTACCAAGAAACGCCGCTCGTGCGTGGTTTCTACTTCTCGAGCGGCACTCAGACCGGTCGCGCCATGGACCGCGTGCTCGCCAACATGGCGCGTGGCTTCGATCTGCGCGGCTTTCAAGGCCCTGAAGCCCGCCCGAGCCAGGCCCAAAGCTTTTTCGTTACCGATCTGTTCGCCAAGGTGATCTTTCCGGATCGCCACCTCGCAGTTCGATCCATGAGCCGCGTCAAGCGGCGAGCTCGTCAACGAGCGATCTGGGCTGGTGTTGCGGTGCTGATCACGTTGCTGATCGTCGCGCCGGCCACGTCGAGCTACGTCGACAACTCGGAGCTGATGCAGGCCGCCGAGCGTGACGTAGTGCAGGCGCGTTCACTCGAACGCAGCGGTGAGGCTAGTGGCGCCGCCAACGCGCTGAACCTGCTCTTGGATCGCACCGAGCAGCTCGAACGCGAGCAGCAGAAGACATCTGTGCGCGGCTTCTTCGGGCCGTACACCGCGAAAGATCTCTCCGCCTCGCTCGGCAACATCTACACCGAGCGCTTGCGCGCAATGGTGGAAGGTCCGGTCAAGAGCCAACTCGTCTCCGATGTGCGTTCAATCGGCGACTTGATGCGCACGGATATCCGGAACTTCCAGAGTGCGTACGAAGATCTGAAGCTCTACGTGATGTTGACGCAGCCAGATCGGCTGCAAAAAGAGTTTGCGACGCGGCGGCTCTCTGCGGTGTGGGCACGAGCACTGCATTCGAATACCGAAGCCGATCAACAGCGCCTGGAATCGCACGCTGCGCGTTACGTCAACGGGTTGGCCAACGATCACACTTGGGCTTGGAAGGCAGATCTCACGGCGCTGTCGCGCGCTCAGGGGAAGCTATCGATGCTGCCCATCGACGAGCTGCGCTTTTCCTGGCTGAACGAAGCTGCCGAGGGCGCTCCGCCGATTCGCCCCGAGAAAATCTTCTTTGGTGCGTCTGCACCGTACTGGAAGACGCGCGGCAACGTGGAAGTGCCGGGATTGTACACGGCGCTCGGCTGGGAAAAGGTGCGCCCGCTCTTGGAGTCGCCGGACGCGCGTCTCGAGCTCGAGCCGTGGGTGCTCGGTCAGAAGTCGATGTTGGAGAACGTCGACTCGCGTGAGAACGCCGCGGAGCGCCTGCGCGATCTCTACTTCCAGCGCTACGTGGCCGCCTGGTCCGACTTCCTCGCTGGTCTCGACGTGGAAGCACCAACCGACATGCAGTCGGCGCTGATGGAGCTGCGAGCGCTGGCCGAAGCCGAAGGGCCCTACGTTCGTCTGTTCCGCACGCTGAGCGACAACGTGCGCCTCGACATCTCGCCGACTTCGTTGCTCGACAAGGCGGCCGAGAAGGGCAAGCAGCTGCTCGACAAGCAGCTCGAGAAGATGAAGCTCGCCGACGCGGGCACTCCGGAGCGGCCGATTTCCAGCGTCGAACGCCACTTCAGACCGCTTTTGAAGTTCGCTTTCGGCGATAGCATCAATGGCAAGCCGGACGCTGCACCTGCCGGTCTCGCGCAGTACCTCGTGCACCTCAGCACGTTGCACGTCTCGCTGAGCCAGCTCGCCGAATCGCGCGCCGAGCCCGGAGCCGAGTTTGCGGCGGAGCTTTCACGCACGGCAGCTGCCGTTCAGATTCTGCTTGGTGGTACGGATCCGCGCTCTCGCCTCATTCTCGAACCACTGCTCATGAATCCGATTCGCGGCAGCCGTGCGGGCGTCGTGCGAGCCGACTTCGCCTCCTTGAGCGAGCATTGGAAGGCTGAGGTCTGGGAGAACTACAACACCAAGATCCAGTCGCGCTTTCCCTTCGCCAACACGCAAGAGGAAGTCACCGTTCCGGAGTTCGTGGAGTTCTTCCGTCCGGAAACCGGCATTCTGTGGAAGTTCTTCAAAGCGAACTTGGAGGGGCGCCTCGATCGCGTCGGCGAAGGATTCGTGCCGAAGCCGTCTGCCGATCCGATGCCGTTCCGTGCCGACTTCTTGAGCTGCCTCGGCACCGCGCAGCAGATCACCGAGGCGATCTTCGGCAGCGCGCCCGAACCTAACTTGCAGTTTGCAATCCGCATTCACCCGGTGGGCGCGGACATCGCAGAAATCTCGCTGGTGGTGGACGGGCAAGCGACCGTTTATCGCAACGAGCCCGAGCGCTGGGCTCCAGTACAATGGCCAGGCAAGGGTGATCCCCACGGCGGCACGTTGCTCGTGAAAGGCGCGGGCTTCACCGATCAGATCCCACGCCTCGGCGACTTTGGCCTGTTCCGTTTGCTCGCTGCGGGCGGCATCAAGCCTACGGGGCAAAACGCTGGCGGGTTGCCCGTGCTGGCTGCGAGCTGGACCATGACGCGCGGCGGTGAAGCCCCTGTGACGATCGACTTCAAGCCGTCCAAGACAGTGCACCCGTTCGGGCGAGAATTCTTTCATCGCCTGCGTTGCCCACCGGAGGTCACGGTCGGCGGCGGCGCAGCAGCGGGAGCGGGAGCGGGAGGCCGTCGGTGAACACGGCGGAGTGGGGTCATCCGATTTTGCTCGGCAAGGTCCCCGCGCGTGGCGACTTCGTGAACCTCGGCGCCGGCGGCGCTGTTCAAAGTGAACTCGATGCTTTCCTCACCGACAACGTGGAATGGACCAACGAACGTCGGGGGAATTCCTGGCACGAAGGCTACGAGCGCTCACCGATGCAAGCATTCGTGTTCGGCGCGCGGGGTGAGCGTGGGGCAGCGTCGTACTGCGCGGGAGTATTGAGCCCGAGCCGTGACGCAGCAGGGCGGCGGTTTCCGCTGTGCTCGGCTTTTCCATTTGCACCCAGCCCCGCGCTCAGCGCGGCGCCGGAGCTCACTCCATTGGTGCTGGAGGCGGTTTGGCAAGCTGCGAGTGAGCTCGTGCAAGCGATCATTGCCGATCCGATGCTGGATTTGTCGCGGCAGCTCGATTCCGCACGCATCTCGGAAGAGCCGTCGCTCGAAGAGGTCGGCGGTTGGTACGGTCAGTGGACGCGCGAGCTCCCCCTGGAAGAGCTCTGGTCATTGTTGTTGCCAGAGAACACCCGGCGTCACCCAGCCGAACTTTTGTACCTGGTCACCGAAACAGTGCGTCCTTGTCGCGGTGTCGAGCGACCGACGACGCCTTTGTCACTGCGCCTGCCCCTCGGAGCGGCGGGCGGAGCGGCTCTTTGCTTTTGGTTGGATTGGGTGCGGCGCGTTGCGCGTTGGAAAAGCACCATCCCGAATTTTTTCTGGTCTCACGACGGCGCAGCTGGAACGACGCTGCTCTCGCTTGGGGTTGCGCCCAAGAGCACCCTCTCCGAACTGTGGTCACCGACGGGTCAACGCGACGAGATCTGCGACTTGGTTGCCGCATCAACCTCGAGTACGGAGCTCATGCCAGCAGAGCTGCGGGAGGCATGGCGCGCGTTCGTGGAGACACCCGGACGCAGCGTGGCGGACCTCCTGGAGCAAGCACAAACCATCGAGTTCTGAAGGGGCGCTGGGTTGGCCCGGCTCTTCCGGGCGGGATAAGATGAAAGCGTGATCTTCGTTCTGCGGTGTTGTCGGCTCGACAATTCGCCCTTTCCGGTCGAAAAAGACCGATTTTCGCGGCTGCCAATCCGCATCGGGCGCAACCCGCTCAACGACTGCTGCCTCAAGCACGCGCTGGTGTCTGGTTTTCACGCGCGCATCGAGGATGTCGACGGCAAGCTCTGCGTTCGTGATCTAGGTAGCAAGAACGGCATCTTCGTGACGTCGCTCGATCGCGGCTTGCCGATCCGCATCGCCCCGAACGGTGTCGTGGATCTTGCGCCGCACGGCTTCCGCTTCTTCATCGGTCAGATCTCGGTCCAAATCGAAGTGCAGCAGGGCGAGGCGCCGGTGCGCGAGTCCGCGATGCTCGGCAGCGTGCTCGGCAACATCAACATGTTGTCGGATTCGAGCAGCCAACCCGGCTTCCAAGTACCGCCGCCGTGGCCAGGCCAGCATCCGTCGGGACGCCCGGCAGCGCCGGGACAGCACCCCTCGGTCCCGGGACAGCATCCCTCCGCGCCCGGGCACTACCCGTCCGCGCCGCCGGGAGCGATGCACCCGCCATCTGGGCTGCCGCGTGCTCCATCCGGAGGAGTTCCGATGGCTCCGTCGGGCATGCCGCCGCACGTGCCCTCACAGTATCCATCACATCCGTCGCAGCACCCGTCCGGTTCGCATCATCCTTCGGCGCTGCCGCCGGTGCCGGGAGTGCCAGGTGATCTACGGTACCCTTCGAACGTGCCACCGGGCGTCGGTGCGATGCCGGGCGGATTGCCGCCAGCCATGGGTGGGCCTGGAATGGGAATGCCGGGGCCAGGGCGTCGCCGCAGCGATGCGCAAACCCAATTCTTCAACATGGGTCTCGACGCGCTCGCCCTGCAAGGCCTGCGTGAGCTCGCCGGCTCGTTGATTCCTGGTCGAACCTTGGAAACTACGGGTGATGTCGCGCGCTTCATCACGAAGCTGCACGATACGCTCGAGGTCTTTTGTCGCTCATTCATCCCATTGCGCGATGGTTACTCGCAGTTCGTGTCGTCGCTCGATCTGCAGCGCGCCGCCATGCAGCGCAGCCGACTGAACTCTCGCGCCGCGCAAATGCTCGAGTCCGCCACGGAACCGGAACAGGTTGCCATGGCACTCCTCGACGCACGCGAGCGCTCCTTTGATGCGCCTGCCGCAGTGGAGAGCATTTTGGCTGATTTGATGCTGCATCAGGTCGCGCTGCTCGATGGCGTGATGCAGGGGGTGCGCGCCTTGCTCGACGAGCTGTCACCCCAAAACATCGAAGCTTCGCTCTCCGAACGCGGCGGTTTCGGCTTGCTGGCCTCGGGCCACAAAGTGCGTTGGCAGGAGTTCTGCGAGCGTTTCGAGCGGCTTTCCGATGAACGCCAGGCCTTCTCGCTGATATTCGGCCAGCAGTTCACTCAGGCCTATCGGCAGTACTGGGACAAACAGAATGAAGGCGCGAGCGATCCACCCTTGCGAACCGGCCGGCCTTGAGGATAATGGCGCCGGTGTCGCGCGGTAAATTGGGAATGAAATCGCTGCACGTGGGGCTCGGGGCGTTCGCTGTCGCACTCGGCTTGTGCTTGTCGGAAACCACGGCGTTCGCGCAAGCAATGCCTGCGGAAACTCCGCAACGCAGCGATGCGTGGGGCAAAGCCACGAACATCACGGCGCTCTCGGCAATGGGCCTCGTGCTCGTCATGCCGCGTGTCTTCTATTCCGATCCGGAAGTCACCGTCGGGTGGAAGGCGCGCTGGCATATGTCGATCCTCGCGCCGAGCATGACGCTCGCGACCTTGAGCTTGGTCAACGAACAAATTCTGAAAGAGGAGTTCGGTGGTCATCGGCCGGGTTGCAATGACGACAACTTCGGTCAGCCCGGTTGCACGTCGTATGGCATGTTCTCCACGCCGACGTTCGCGGCGTTCTCTGCCTTCGGGCAAGGCGCCGGCATCTTTCTCGTCGACACTCTCAAGTGGAGCGGCGGTCGCTTCAACTTCGGTCCCTTCATGGGCGACGTCGCTGCACCTGCCATCCTCGCGGTCATGACCGGCGTGGGCCGCGGTGCTGGCGATTGGGAAGACGGCGGGCAGGTGTGGGGCACCGCTGCAGTCGGCTTCGCTCTCGGTATGGGCCTCGGCACACTCTACGCGGCCGCTCAGCGCCCCGAGTGCGGCTACACCGGCAGCCTCATCTGCTGGTGATCCAAGCGCTTTGCGCCGCTCGACGCTGCGACGGCATCAGCGGCGCAAAGCGGCTGTGCCGCTAACGATCAAAGCTTCGGCAGCGAAGGCGTTGGCGGGCTGGGTGGGCTAGGCGGCGTCGGCACCGGTGCGCGCGGAATCGGCGGCGCCGGAGGTGACGGCGGGCGCGGCATCGACGGCTTCGGAATGCTCGGGGTGCTGGGCTTGGGCACATTCGGCACACTCGGCGTTCGCGGTGGAACCGAGGGCGTGCCCGGCGTCGTCGGGATCCCCGCAGTTCCCGGCGCCGTTTGCGAAGGGGGCAGGGGAGGCGGCGAATTGACTTCACCAGTGACCTGCACCCACAGCGAGTCCGCCGTTGGAGTTAGGCGACCACCACCTAGCTGGTAGACGCGCTCCAAATCCGATTTGCGCACGACACCTTGGCTGGCATCGCGCACGACCACTTGCTCCTGCACGCGAATGGCGTGCTCCTGAAATACCGGCGTGGCCGTCAACCGATACTGCGCGGTGCCCGAAACGCCGGGTGCCGAGCGGTACTCGATGCGATCCAGCGGGAAACGCGCAGCGGACTCGAGCCGACCGGCGTTCATCAAGAACACGGAAAACAATGTCTCGCAGGCTTGGTTGGGTTTGACCCCCGTGCAGCCTTCGTCGTTCGCCGAAACGAGCACGCGCGAGCCCATGCGCTCGAGCGAGAAGTGCGAATCCTTGCTGCGACCGCGATAGAACCCGGTTGCGTAGACTTCCGCATAGCCCTCGCGCGGCCGCACCAACGCGATCGGCCCTGCCGACGTGCCGTCTGCGAAGTGATGCGTGCGGAACCACGCCACACGCAACCCATCCGGGCCGGGTGTAATCACCGCGTCGTCGAGCTTCACCACGAGCGCACCCGTGCGAACCCCTTCGGCCTGCGCCAGCTCCGGATTGTCGAACACCGGACGGCCCGCGCAATCCGGAGACGAGCGGTCCACTGTGCCCGCTCCGGCGTCGAAGCTCGGCAGCACCATCGACCAATAGTCCTCGGGCTTCAGCGCCGAAACGATGCCTTCGCCGCCGTGGCGTTGGAGAGGCTTCAAACAAATCGGCACTGGCACCGTGCGCCGCGCGCGATCTTCGAACTTCGACGATTCGACCGCGCCCGCGCAGGCGCTCGCCAAAACCGACACGGCGCCTACGGCGCAGACCATTAGCGACATCGTCCGAGTCATCTTCACAGAACCTCGATGGTCTGCACCACGCGCATCAGCTCGCGATCGACCGCCGACAAGTCTTCGCTGTCACACACCACCTGAACCAACACGATCCGGCTCGCGCCGCGCAGCAGGTACTCCCGGCTGTGACTGATGAAGGGAGCCTTTGCCGCTTCGACCTGGCGCTCCACCGTGTACGCGCGCCCCTGACTTCCCAACGTTGCCATCGGCACTCGCTTACCAACCACCTTGGCGCCCAGCGCCTGCGTATCGTCTTCGAAACGCTGCAACACGTCGCGCCACAGCTCATTCGGCGACTCCGGCCGCTCGTAGACCGCGAACGAATAGGCATTCGGCGAGATGTACTGAACGAAAGCCTGACCCGGCGTGTTCACACCGTCGCGCAACATCCAATTCTTCGGCCGCGAAATCCGAACGCCGCCGCGCACGACCGTTACGCCCATGTACTCGGGCAGGGGAGGGGCCGACGCCAAATCGAGCGGCGGATAATGCTGCTCGAAATCCACGGCGCCACCCGTCCCAGTCGCCACAGTCCAATCGTAGAACGTGCGGTTTTTGGTCGCACTCTCCTGTGCGCCACTGCACCCGAGCGAGGACAGCCCCACGAGAACCACCAAACCAACGACGCACTTCACGACGGCGCGAGCCTAGCAAACCCCACTCGTCGCTCGCAACAGCGGCCCGGCCCGATTCCCGCTTCTCCGGGCAAGCCCGCTTCTCATCCCCGGGAACCTTTGCTAAAACGCGCCCGAGATGCTGAGCGTGTCACGCGCCGCCTGGTTGGGGCTTCTACTTGCGGGCTGTGGGTCGGACCCGGGCCTTCGCATGACCGACGGTTCTGATTACGGCTCGTACGTGCGCGACCGCTCCGGCTCCGCGCCGAGCTCCGACCTCGCCAGCATTCGTTTCAAACAGGGCTTGTGTGACGGCCACGACCTACGGCCTGACACCTCGCTGCTAACCGAGGGTCACATCATCAAGTTCCTCGAGAAGCAGGGCGTGGACGTGCGCGTCGAACGCCAGCGCGAGGATCTCATCTACTTGAATGTCTCCGGCCTCGGTACCGCAAGCCCCGTGCGCATGCGCGTCGCCGTTCTCAAAAATGCAGACGAAGCCGGGCTCGAGCTGCACCAAGCGGTCTTGCAGCACGGCATCGGCTCCTGGGGCGTCCACCGATCGAACCTTGCGGTCCTCGGTGCGATCGGATCGATCGATGACGACTTGGTCTTCGCCGCCAAATCCAAGCTCGCGTGTTGGGGCGTCTTCACGGTGGCTGGTCGTGACGACACCTTCGTCGTCCCCGGCGGCTATTTCGAGCTCTGAGCCGTTCCCCTTCGCGCGGCACTCACGCTCGAGAACTCGCCGTTTGCGCGGCGACTCACGCTGGAAGACTCGCCACGCTAACGCTGCAACTTTGCAGCGCCGCGCGCCGTGTGTGCGCAAATGAGCGATCTTCGGCAGGGATCACAACAGATCTCGAGGTGCTCACCCTTGTTCGCAAGGAGCCCTGCCTCGGCTCCAGGAGATCCTCGATGCATTCTGTTCGTGCCCTGCGTTTGAGCTCGACCTTTGCCAGCCTCGCCTTGTTCCTCACAGCCTGCAGTGACAACGACAGCTCCACTGACGGCAGCGGAGGTACTACCAGCCAGGGTGGCAGCTCGATGGCAAACGGCGGATCCAGCAACGGCAACGGCGGCAGCTCGACGAGTGGGGGAGCAGCGAACGCGCAAGGCGGCGCGAGCGGAGGCGCACAGACCAGCGGCGGCAACACCAGTGGTGGCGCCACGAACTCAGGAGGGAACGCAACCTCAGGAGGCGGTACCAGCGGCGGCACCACCAGCGCGGGTGGCAGCGCGAGCAACACCGGCGGCGCTTCAGCTGGAGGCAAGGCTGCGGGCGGCACCAACACAGGCGGCACCAACGCGGGCGGCACCAGCAGCACGCGCGGTGGTGCCACGAGCAGTGGAGGCAAGGCAACGAGCGGCGGCAGCGCGAACGGCGGCAACACCAGTGGCGGCACGAGCAACACTGGCGGGACCGGCAACACTGCGCCCGTAAAAATCTGGATCGCCGGAGACTCCACGGTTCAGAACTGCAGCTCCGCGTGTCCCTGCGGATGGGGTGGCCAACTCGATCCGCTCTTCAACACCAACGTCACGGTCCAAAACAGCGCGGTTGGTGGACGCAGCATCCAAACCTGGCTTTACGAAGGCAACGTCAGCAGCACCCTCACCAACGGCGAGTGTGCCCTCACCAGCACGGCTTACAACGCCCGCTGGACCAACATGTTGAACGCCAGCACCGGGATGAAGAGTGGCGACTACCTCTTCATCCAATTCGGCATCAACGACGGCGACAGCACCTGCCCCCGCCACGTCGGAACCACCCTCTACAAGAAGTACCTCGGCGACATGGCCCAAGCCGCTAAAGATCGCGGTGCTCACCCCATCTTCCTCACTCCCGTCAGCGCCATCTCCTGCAACTCCAGCGGCAAAGCCGTGGGCACGCGTGGCTTTCTCAGCGCCACCATGGAGGCCGGAACCACCTACGGCGTTCCCGTGATCGACCTCCATCAACGCAGCGTCGAGCTCTACAACTCACTTGGCCTCTGCCCCAACGACGGCGACTACAGCGCCGGCACGGTCGGCGCGTTCTTCTGCAACGACCACACTCACTTCGAAGCCTCGGGCGCCCAGCAAATCGCCAAGGTCGTCGCCAAAGCCTTACGCGATCAAAACATCCCGCTCGCCGCGTACCTGCTCTGAGCGCCCAAGCGACAGTGCCTCCAGCACGCGCGGAGCTGACGTTTCGGGTGCCTTCTTGCCTCATCGTGGCGCGAGCGATCGCGCCGCGTAGGACACCCGTGGCCTCCAACTGCAAAAACTAGCCGCCTTCGCCGGTTCGCTGAGATTCACCTTCGCGAGAGCGCGGCACAGCCCTTGCTGCATCTCGATTCTCATTGGCACCCGCGCCAGCGTCGAAACCGAGCACGTCCACAAACGCCAGCCTATTCGTTCCACCTGACCGGCGCCGCCACTGTTTCAACCAAGGAGAATCGCGATGCACGCCCGATGCGAGACCTGCGGCAACGATTACGACAAGGCCTTTCAAGTCACCATGAACGGTCGCTCGTACGCCTTCGACTCCTTCCAGTGCGCGATCGAAAAACTCGCGCCGCGCTGCGGCCACTGTCGTCAGCACATCATTGGTCACGGTGTCGAAAACGACTCGCGCATCTTCTGCTGCGCGCACTGCGCCTCCGCTGCCGGCGTCAGCGAACTACGCGATAGGGTCTAGTCCGCTGCGCGTGCTTTGCGCCGGCGCCACGCGCAGCCAGCTCCGAAGAGCCCGAGTAACAACCAGGGGCTCCGGTGCGTGGTGACTCGCGCGCTGGCATAGCCGCAGCTTGCGATGACGTCGCCGCCGCAGTCCGAGGCGAAACCCATGTCGGGCTCCGGATCGCACTGTGCGGGCACCGCGCGGTTCGGTGGATAGATCGCGCAGATCCCGGCGAGGTCATCGTCGCTGAGCTGCGGATCGCCGCTCGAGTTCGAATCGGGCTGGATGGAGTATTCCGCGAACATGACGGCGTCTTGGCGTGGGGTGTGATCGAGTCCCAAAAAGTGACCGGCCTCGTGCGTGACGACATAGCTGAGGCTCTGCTGGGAGAGATCGAAGCCGTACGTGTTGATCTCCATATCGGCTCCGCGAATCTCTCCGCTCGCGGGTTTGAAGCGGACCGTCGTGAGCGCGATGGCGTTCAAGTCGTAATCCCACGCTTCGTCTCGAAACAGAATTGCATTTGCGTTGGGGCCGTTGCTGTTGTGCTCACGCTGATCGCAGCTTATCGGACCCAAGCTGTAGAGTTCGATTGAAGGTGAGCCGCCTTCGCATTGAGCAGCGGGCCAGCGCCCAAAAGCGCCCGTCACGATGCTCTCTGCGTGCGCATAGTCGAGGCCTAGCCGAGGAGAACCATCTTTTTGCACCGAAAGCGAGATGCAACGCGGCGCCCAATACAGTGGCCTACCCCTCATGAGGCATCCCGTCGTCGGGTCGCGCAACATCTGGCCGTCGCCACACTCGGAAGGTGCGGGCTGAATCGAACACGTCGTCGTTCGGCAGTACGCAGCAGCAGGGCTCGCCCAGGCCAGCGCCAAAAGGGCCGAACACCCGAGCCACGCGCGCTGGAAGCCCTGGAACATCTGGCTCTCACCAAGTTAGCATGCAGGTGCGCTGCCTCTCTCTCGGCCAGGTTCCATTGCGGCGATTGCCCGCTTTCGCCGCGCCTTCACTCGCGTCGGCTGGGTGTGCATCATTTGCCTAGTGTGCTCATTGGTAGGAAGCGTGAGCCTGCCTTGCCTCGCGCTGGCGCAATCCAAAATCCAAACTCCCGCCGCGCAGAAGAAGACGCAGCCGGCCGCCAAGCAAGAGAATCACGCGAAGCAGCCAGCGCCGAAAAAAGCAAAGCCGCAGCACACGCCAACCCCCAAAACCAAACCAGCGCCCAAGCCAAATAAACTCGCGCCGAAGAGAGCCACACCGAAGCCGCCACCGCCGAGAAAAGCCACACCGAAAAAAACGGCGCCCAAATCGCCACAGCCCAAGCGGAAGAAACCCGTTCCGGTCGAAACGCAACCGGAGGTGAAGGTCGAAACCATCGAGCCCGAGGAAGAAGAACAAACTGAAGCGGGCGAACGGGAACCATCACCAGAGACGAGCGCGGGCGCGGCGCGCACCGAGGAAACGGAAGACAGCGAGCATCGGCCACGCGTCCCGCTCCCCTGGCTCGAGCTGGGCGTCGAAGGCGGCGCCATCACTCGTCACTTCGACTATCGAGATGAGCAAAGCGGGGCACTGCGTGGCTTCTACTTACGCGGGGCGCCCGTGCTCGGTGCGTCCCTGACGCTGTTCCCGTTTGCCAGTTCGCGGTCGGCGGCTTCTGTATGGGGCCTCGAAGCTGCTTACTCACGCGTGCTCGGGGTGACGTCGCAACTCGGCGGTCGCAGCTATGACACCAGCGCGTCCGCCTATCGCGTGCAATTGGTGGCAAATTTTCCAGTGAGCAACCAAGTCGCGTTGCGTCCGAAGCTCGGTTACCAGGGCCGAACATTGTTCGTGGTCGGCAACGCCGTGCCGGATCTGCACGAGCACGGCCCGCGCGCTGGCCTTGAACTGCGCTTTCGCTTCGCTCCTTTGCTCGTCGAACTCGATGTCGGCGCTCAGTACCTCTTGAGTGGAGGCGAGCTCACCAGTGCCGCGTGGTTTCCGTCCACTACCGGCTTCGCGGCAGACGCACGCTTGCGCGCCGGTTGGATCATGGCCTCGCCGTTCGAGCTCCTGTTGCAGGGCGGCATCGATTACGCCTCGTTCGCGTTCAGCACTCGACCTAGCGATCCCCACCCGAACGGCATTGCAGGCGGTGCGTACGACGTTGCCCGCTCGTTGTCACTCGTCGGCCGATTGCTTCTTCGCTGAGCAACACTCGCTGCGATTCGTGAGCAATACGTTGCAACTCGCTCGCAACGCGCTGCGAGTACGATCGAATTTTTTGTGCTGGTGCGACGCGTGTCCAAAACCTTGAAAGAAAAAACCACACGACATCAGAAACACCCAGAGCTGCCTCCACACACGTCGCATTGAGCGCAGCGGGTGACATGGCCATCGTGTCTCCCGCCAGGAGGTATTCATGTATCGATTCGCAAGTGATTCGAATTTTCGCGGAATGACCTTGGGGGTCCTGATGTCGCTGGCAGCCGTTGCCTGCGGCGCTTCGCCCGATGGCGAACCTGAATCGATCCAAGCAATCACTGGAAATGGCGCACCCAACGGTGCCCACTACAACCTGAACATCATCGGCGTCGACAACGCGAAGAAAGCCGACATGACCGGCAACAACGGTGGGCGAATCTTCGTACCACTGAGTGGCTCCGCCAAGATCAACCTGTCGGAGGGCTCGTTCCAAGTTTTGGATGCAAACGGCACCGACGGCACGGCAGCGTTCCAATTGCCGAGCCCTGATCCAGACAACGACGGCACCACCACCTACTCCGTCTTCGCGCGCGCCCTCGGCAAACCCGGTGGCTCGTCCAGAACCACCACGTGCGCAACCGATCCCACCACCGGCGAGCTCTGGTGTAGCGTCTACAGCTCAGTCCTCGTGCGCAACAGCGGCAAGTCCAGATTCGAAAACGTCTCGCGCGAACTTCTCTACGTCTACGCCGATATCGATGGCGACGGCACGGCCGAGCGCTACCCCCTCTTCAGCACCGCGCTGCAAGACTACTACTGGCAATACGACAACCAAGGCCTGCGTCTAGCGCAACTCCGCTTCTACGAAGTCTCGACCACGGTGCCGTGAGCATCGACTGACGTCGTCGTGTTCGCCGCAGCGCGCGGGGCTCCGGACGAACACTAGCGGGCGGCATCGACTCGAGTTTGCGCCGAAAGCGCAGAAGCGGCAGGAAGGCACGAGTACGCGCCGAGTACGCCAAACTCGAGAGTCCCGGCCGTGGGACGCTCCGCCTGACGAGCGCAATGCGGAGCGCAACGGGGCAGGACGAGGGGACTTAGAATCGCTTATCGGCGTCGCGCGTCGCTACGCACCCCGCGAGGCACGCGTGACGCCGATTCATCCCCATTCGCGGACTGTCGTCAGGGCGTCACGTTGTCGCCTGTTGCGGCTTTGCGTACGCTGCGTCCCTCAGTCCAATACACGAATTGATCGTCGGCCGTGATGCGGCGAGGGTTAGTGGCCCAAGTGATCGCGTGATCACTGACGTTGGGCAGAGGTGAGGCCCGCCTGACGGCCGCACTCGTAATCCAGTAGCGGGTGCAGCCATTGCCTACCAGGTCGATTGGTTGCCCCCGATTCCAGTCGATGGTCGAGCCGTTGTCGAGTCCAGTAGCCCAAGCCCATTCACCATGGCGCCCGAGGAGATACTGACTGCGCGGCGTGCCCTCAGTAGGAGTCCAGAACCGAACACCGTCGTAGTATCGGAGTGGATAGGCTAGGCGGCGGTTCGTCGGAATCAGCTGCCACGGTGGGAGCCCGGCGTTTCGCGGAATGGACGGGGTGCCGACGATGACCGGAGTTCCCCCGGTCTTAGGTGCAGAGTAAAAAGAAACGTCAGCGATCCAATAGACAGAACTTTCGTCAACTGCGATATTCATGGGTGGGCTGTTGGTGCTAACGAGGGGATCCACCACACCTCCGTTTTTCGCGACGCGGGCGATCGAGTTACCGGCTTGGTTGTTCCAGTAGACATGAGTTTGGTCCGCCGCGATGAACATTGGATTCGCCTGGTTCGCCGCCAGCTGCGTCAGTGCGCCACCTGTCTTTGCGATGCGCCAGATCGAGTTGTCGCCCGTATCGGTGAAGTACACGTAGACGTCGTCGACGAGGAGATCGTTCGGCGTGTTCATCGTGCCCACCAGAGTCGTTGCACTCGAATAAGTCGTCTCCGTGCACCCCGTGCCAGTGCCGGTAGAGCCCACTCTGCAAAGGCCGACACATGTTTCCTCAGCACACGCATACGTCATAACGGTGCTCGAACACTTGCGACATTCGGTCCCACACGAGTTCGGATCAGTGCTTGCGGCACTGCAAACTGCCTCGCATTGGCTGTTTACGCAGCGTGCGCTCGGTCCGCAGTCGTAACTACAAATGCCACAGGAGCTCGCATTCGTCAGAAGGTCTCGACAACTGCCATTACAGTTCGTGAGCCCGCTCGGGCAGCTCGTTGCGCATCCGGATGCCGTACAAACCTGACCGCTAGAGCAAGCGTTATTGCAAGCACCACACGTGGACGCATTTCGGAGATAGGTTTCACAACCGTCAGCTGCGTCTCCATTGCAGTCCGACCAATCACTATCGCACGCCGCGATCGCGCACGCGCCGTTCACGCAAAAGGGAACGGCGTGAAACGTACTGCATGGTGCCGACCCCTTCGCGCAACCGAACCCCGGCGTATCCGCGTACGCGGCAGCAACACACATCGGTCCTGGCTGCGCGTCGAAAGCATGCGGAACGAAGCTTGGCGGGCACAGAAATGCCGGGCACGCGAGCGTTCCAAAACCACCTACGGAAGTCCCGCCGGAGACTCCTCCAGACATACCCCCCAAAATCGTCCCACCGGCTCCCGCGCTGCCGCCCGCGGCGATCGTCCCGCCTGCTCCTGCGCTGCCGCCCGCGGCGATCGTTCCACCCGTCGCAACGCCGCCACCCATGGTGATCGTTCCGCCCGTGGCAAGGGTGCCGCCTGAACTAGGTGTCCCGCCTGCGCCACTGCCACCGCTGCCGTTCGTTCCGCCCACCGCGCTAGTCCCACCGACTAAATCAGTGCTGCCGGCTTCTCCGCTCTCTCCGCCTCGCGACCCCACGATACCGCCGGCGCTGCTACCGCCCACATCACCGCCCGCGCCGTCGCCCGAAGTACTCCCTGCATCGCCCGAGCCTGCAGTCGTTCCTCCGAAAGCCTTGCCTCCGCTGCCGCTGGCGCCGCCAGTACCGGAGTGCGACCCCTCTGAATTACTGCACGCTGCAAAGGTGAGTGCAGTGATTCCCAGGAGAATTCCCCAGTTTTGGTTTTTCACGCTCGCTCCAATCGCAGGGATCGCAGACGCGCTGCCAACGTTGATTAGTGGAGTAGTTGCGCCTAGGCCGGCGGGGAAAGCTCTGCCGAACGTGAGCCGCCGCGAGGGGACGGGCGCTCAAAGGCGAAACGGCCTCAAAAAGCTGAGGCTGATCGTTTACGGCTCCCAGCCACTGGGAATAAGTCCCGGCCGGAAGCGGCGATATGCGTCCTTCTCCGAGCAACCCTCCGGAAAGCAAGGGCGTCGTGAAAGTTGTCTTTGCGACCCCAGCGGGAATTGAACACGAGGCCGGATCCGAGAACCAGCAGGAAACCAGCCGGGTCGCGAAAGACGAAGAGCCCGAACCGCCAGGCTCCGAGCGACCTAACCTCGCGATCGCTGGTGAGGTGATCGCAGCGAGCGATCACCAGAGCGGTGCGCAGGACGCGGTCGAGGCGGCGCTGGCGGATGCTCTAACACGCGCTGCCGCGGCGGGGGAGTGGGCGGTCGTTGGGAAGCTCTCGGGGGAGCTCGAGGCGAGGCGTCGGGCGCGGGCAGGGACGGTAGACCTCAGCGAGGAACGCGCACGTCGGAGCCACAAATGACACCACCGTTTGACGGCGCTCCCGACCCGCCCGAGCCTGCCTTGGTGGCGCGCCTCGATGAGTCCGACTGGAAAGCCATGGCTCTCGACGTTGAGCACGAGCTGCACCGGTTTCGCGCAAGGCGGCTTGATCGCCGCGGCGCGGAGCGAGTGCGACAGCTCCTCAATCGAGCCGCTGAGCTTGGCTTAGCACAATCGCACGCCGACCAGCGCGGGCGCCACCTGGCGATGATGACCTGGTTGATCGTCAAGGTGCGCCTCGAACGCCCAGCGCCTGCTTACCCGAAGAGCAAAACCGAGACCGGCAAAAGGCGATACCAGGATCGCTTGGGCGAATGGCAGGCTTCGTTGCGTCAGGAGATCAGCCGTCGATGTCGTCTCGGCGCCAAGGCAATTGGGCTCAACAACGTCGCAGGGGCAGTGAACGTCCTTGGTCGTCGCCGCGGCCCCGCGCCTCTCGCGCTCGCGGTTGCTCACCGCGTGTACGTCGCACTCGCGCAGCGCTTATCTGCTGAGATTTCTCCCTCCGCAACCGTGAAGCTCACTCCTAGACTTCGCGAGTTGCTTGTCGCGCACGCACCGAAACACATCCTCTCAAAACGCATAGTGAGATGAGTTTGGGTGCGTTTGGTCCGGTAAGGACTTGGGCATGGCTCACGTCCACCACGACCCACGCACCAAACCCGTCCCAGAAGAACTGAGAGAGCTGGTTCGCGATCGGTTGAGGCGGCTTGGCCCCCGCGGCGCCGCTGCTGAGCTGAACCTCGGTCGTAGCACCGTGCTCTCAATCGCGGCCGGCGGAGACGTGCTGCCCGGCACCTTGGCGCTCCTGCGTGAAGCAACGAGGAGCGTCGCCTGAAACGCGAAAGCCAGCGTGGTTCAGACGCTGGCTTCGCTCGACCGACGAGAGACACGATGACCGACGACAACAAGAAACGCAAGATAAAGGCGGCTCTCGAAAGCGCGAAGACGACCGTGGCTCTGCTCGAGGCTGAGCTTGATGCTGTCGAGGCTGGCGCTGATGCCGACCCGTTCCTCAGCGTCGAAGAGGCTCGGGAGAGCCATGGCGTCGGGCGTGAGGCCCTCAAAGCGGCAGCGGAGCGTGGCGAGATCGAGCTGAAGCGCGGTGCGCGCGGCAAGCTGCTCGTGCGTCGAAGCGCGATCCTGAAGTGGATCGATTCTCGGCCTCACAAACCGCGCCCGCGCAAAGCAGATCCGGTGAGTGATCTCGACGCTTGGGAGCGCGAGACCGATGCGGAGCTCCGTCGCATGGGAGGCGGGCGGTGAACATCACGCAGACAACTGGAGCCACAATCCAGTGCTCTACGACTGGCGCAAATTCGAAGTTACCCCACTGGAACCTGAATCCAGTGCGTTTGGGGCCTGCATTTCTACTCTCCTCGGCGACCATCAAACTCGGTAGTCTCAAGCGACAACCGAAGCGAGGTGACCAGTGAACTCGTTCGAAGCCGAGCGCGTGCGCATTGCGCGCGAGCACGCAGATCACCCATTTGCGGACACGACGTTCGTAGACGGATGCCCACGTTGCGCGGAAGAGTGGTGGTCGTGTTTCTGCAATCCGAGCCGTCCGTTTAGACAGCCGACTCAAGCCGAACTCGAGCTCGCGCGCGAAGAGCGGCTGAGCCGCCACGAACGCATGCGAGGTGCGGCGTGAACCCGGGGAATGAGCGGGAGACTGCCTGGCGTCGCTCGATGCGAGAGGACGCGAACAAACAGCACTGCAAGAAGAACGACGCCGGGCAGTACCTTTGCTGCAAATGTGGCGGCGCGCTGTGCGAAGACGAGACAATCCTCTGCAACGCGTGCTCCGCCGCCAACGAGGCTCGGCTGCAGCGCGAACGAGCCGAGCGCCGCGAAAGCGAGCGCGTGCTTGGTATCAGGTACACCGCCGAACGAGGCCTCGAAGGGGTTCCCCAATGGCCGCACGCTCGCGTCGATTCGCCTGAATTCGACACGAAGTGCCGCTCCAGGCAGATTCGGAAATTCGCCCGCCTCTACACGCGGGAGCGCGGCGACGGAGTGCTCTCCGGACCATCGGGCCTCGGAAAGACTACCGGCCTGGTTGCGGTCGCGTATCGCCAGGTGGACGAAGGCATTAAGGCGGGCATCGCCTCTCGATTCGACTTGGACGAGTCCAGCGTGCGGTTTTCCCGCGGCCAAGCGCACTTGGAGGACAAGCGGCCGCCCGCACTCGTGTTCGCATCCGCGATGGTTTGGGTGACGGCTCGCGAGATCGTCATGGCGCGCCGCTCCCATGAGCTGGGCTCGGAACCGGAGCTGCTCACGAAGTGCATCGGAGCCTCGCTGCTATTCCTGGATGAGATCGGGTCGGAGCCCCACGACCGTGACGGCGACTTGTTTGGCGTAATTGACGCGCGATACGCTGCCGGTCGACCGACGCTCGCGACGACCGGCCTGCCCCTCAAAGACTTCGAGGAGCGCTACGGCTCCGCGCTGCTTCGCCGCCTGACGGAGCGGGGCACGAAGATCGAGGAGTTCGGTGGTGGGTGATGGCGCATCCAAATTCAGCGCGCTGGCGTGGCTTCGCGGCGTCTTGTCCGCGGAGTGCACACTCGACCCGCACGAGGGTGCCGTGATGTTGTGCATCATCAAGCACTGCGACCATCAAGGGCGCGCGTTCCCAGGCCTTGGCCTGCTCTCGAAGGAGACTCGAGTTAAGCGCACCAAGGTGGTGTGGGCCGTTGCTGAGCTCGAGGCTCGAGGGCTCCTCGTGAGGGCTCGTCAGACCAAGGGTGCCGGCCTGGGCTCGAACGTGTACACGGTTCCCAACGAGCCGGCCGGTAGTGCGCTGGGCGGCCTACCTCGGATTGACCGAAGTCGGAAAACTAGTGCGCCTGACGGCCTAGGTAGTGCGCCTGACGGCCTAGGGGTAGTGCGCCAGGCGGCCTTCGGTAGTGCGCCAGGCGCACCCTATCTGGATCAATTAACTGATCCATCAACTGCGTCAGTATCTGGAGCGCTCGCTCCGCTCGCCGCTCCGGCTACGCCGGAGCGACCCAAGAACCCACGGGCATCAAAGGGTAAGGGCCAGAAGAGAACCCAGAGCTGGAAGCAAGTTCCAACCTGGTGGGCTGGTCCGACCGAGGAGCATCGAAAGATCGCTGTCGAAGAAGGGCGCGACGTAGATCGCGAAGCCAAGTGCTTTCGCGACCACGAGTTCCAGCGCGCAAAGAAGGACCCTGACGCGGCCTTCAGCAATTGGCTTCGAAGCCCCTACGGTCGCAACAACGGCCAAGCGCGTCCGAGCAAAGGCCCACACGTTCAAAGCGGCACCCACCCCGATGCGCGCGGCGGCCAGCCGTCATGGCTCGACGACGAACCAGAGCAGCAGTCGCTCGGAGGTGTGAAGTGAACCGCCGCACCCGCCGCACACTCGAGATCGCTCGCACCCGGAAAGAGATCCGTTTCGACGGTGAGTCCTCTTTCGGCGCGGCTTTCCGCGCCTGGGTGATCGCAAGCAACGGGCTGCAGACCCGACGGCACGATCGCGAAACCAGCAGGATTTCAGCCTCGGGTCGGTTGAGCGGGTGCGAGGTGATCGCTTCGCTCGCGAGCGCCTGCCGCGTCGCCAATGTGATTCCGCTCACTTACGCGCAGCCAATGCGACTGCGGCGATCAGGCGCGCCAACCGCGCTGGCGACCGATACAGCGCGCTTGCCCCCTCGGAGGCACCCATGACCCATCCGACGCTCGAAAACGCGCGAGAGCGAACCGACTCGCGGGTCGGCAGCAGGAAACAAGCCCTTCCGTTCGGCGTCTGGATCAAGTCTGTGCCGCCCCGAGTCCGAGACGAAGTGGTCGCGCGCTACCGAGCCTCAGGACGCACGCCCGACGACTTCGGGAAGCGGGCCGCTCGCGAGGCTATGGCCGACGCTCTCACGCGCGCCGAAGACCAGCTTGAGCTCGAACATCCGCGCTGGCCTGAACGTGACGAACTGCGCGAGGTGCGCCGTCGCCTCGAAAAGGAGCTCTGGCCATGAGCATCAACCCCCTGCGCAATGGCCACGGCGCCGGCGCTGGTCAGCCGCACGTCGAGCTGCCACTGAAGGATTTGCGGCCCGCGAACCCCGAGGAAACGGCACGCAATCTCGCGGAGCGGAAGGGCCGCGGCAAGCCGTTCCAGAAGGGCAACAAGGCGGCGCAGGGTCGAGCGCCCTCGCTGGCACTTCTGGGCAGGCCTGCCGACAACGTGCCGGAGCTAGCACGCAAGGATTTGCGTCGTGCCGATCGCTACCGCCAGCGCCGTGTGCGTGAGGTCGCGGGAGCCACCGGTTACGCCGACGCGGGGACCTGCGCGGTGCTGGCCTCGGCAGCGCTGGTGCTCGCGTCCCAGCGACAGGTAGCGGCACGCGCGTTTGAGACCGGGGAACCGGCACTTCACAAGCTCGCGGCAGACCTCGCCGAGAAGCACTCACAGCTCGAGCTCAAAGCGGCTTTCATGGCCAAGGACGCCGCGGCCGCCCGCCCGCGCGATCCGCTAGCCGCTCACCGCGCTCTCGAGGCTGCTTTCGGCGGAAAGGACGACAAGTGAAGATCACGACCGCGCAGCTGCTTACTTCGCGCGACGGATTTGGGCTCACGACTGCGGGTCCCGTGCAGCTATCGGCTTGCCACGTTCGCGACGGCAAGCCGCTCCCGCCTGAACTCCACAGGCACCCCGACGTCATCGCAGCCTTCGGTGGCGAGGAGGCCGTCGCGGCACTGCCATCCGAGCGCGGCATCAAGCCCGGCGAGTTCTTCAACATCGCGAGCGCTCGCACGGCCAAGACCACGCTCGCGGTTGCCAGCGCCATCGTGGACTCGCAGACCATCGAAGTTTCGGGCCTCGGCCACGGCGAAATCCCGCGCATCAGCATCGTATCGCTGAAGCTCGACGTCGCAGACGTTCCCTTCCGCCGGCTCGTCGACACCATGAAGGCCAGTCGCGTCTTGGAGCCGCTGATCGTCGACGTCGGCACTGATTGGCTGACGATTCGCCACCCCAGCGGCAAGCTCGTCGAGGTCGCGGTCGTAGCGGGCGCGCGCGCTGCGTCAGGCCTCGTAGCTCGCTGGTGTGCCGGAGCCATCTTCGACGAAGCGCCCCGCATGAGTGGCCGCGAAGACGGCGTGGTGAACCTCTCCGACGCCCTGAGCGCCATCCGCGAGCGCCTACTGCCTGGCGCACAGATCCAATGCATCGGCTCGCCGTGGGCACCAAGCGGCCCGGTCTACGACGCCGTCCAGCAGTACTTCGGCAAGCCGACCAGCGACGTAGTGGTGCTGCGAACCACCGGCCCCGCGGGAAACCCGTCCTACTGGACGCCGGAGCGCCTCGATCGCCTACGCGAGAAGGACGAGGTTGCCTGGCGCATCAATGCTCTCGGCGAGTTCATCGACCCTGAGCAGGGACTCTTCAACCCGGTGGCTATTCGCCGGCACACGCGCGAGACGCCGCTCGAGCTCCCGCGCTCCGCTGATGCTGCGTACGCGGCCGCGGTCGACGTTGGGAAGGGACGGTGGACCCTCGTAATCATCGAGACACCGAAGGCGAAGGGCGTGCGCATGGCATACCAGGCGAAAGAGCCGGCGACGTTCAAGGTCGCGCTCGCCCGCGAGTTCCTATCGAGTGATCCGGAACACGCGTGGGCGGACGTGGCGCGCGCTTGCCGCGCGTACGGTATCGAGACCGCGGTAGTCGATCAGTACGCCGCCAATGAGAGCGCGGCGATTGCGAAGCGGCACGGGCTGAAGCTTCGCGAGCGCGCGTGGACGGCGTCGAACCGCCTCGAGGCCTTCACGGACGCCGCCACCCTGGTGCACACGGGCCGCGTCGAGCACCCGCCGGAGCGCACGTATCGAAAGGACGTGCTCGGCGTTCGTAAGCGCACCACCCAGCAGGGATATTCCATCCACCTGCCGACTACCTCCGACGGTCGGCACAGCGACTTCGCGCCGGCGTTCGTGGCCGCGCTCGAAGCCGCCAACAAGGGCACGGCGGAGCACTCGAACGCCTACAGCCAGGCACGCGCTTCGCTGAAGCGCACCGCGCTCGACCCGTGGATGCTGCCCCCCAAGGAGTACAGCAAGTGAAACCCGCTCACGACCAAATGCTCGAGCTCGAAGCCGCGGTGCGTACAGCCGCCGCCGTCGTCGATGCCGCTCGAGCATCCGGCGATGCCCAATCGCTCGCCGCAGCCATTACCGCGCTGGAAGGCGCAGATCGCAACCGAACCAACTTCCTGCGCTCACTCAACGCGGAGCCGCAGCGAAACGTGGATTTCTGGGGAAACCCAAGGAGATGATCATGAAAACGAAACAGCAGCTTGAAGCCGAGGCGACGGAGCGTCGCGCGGCTCTCGAAGAGGTTCGACGAGACCTCGCGAACGCGCGTGAGCGTCACCGCCGAACGCGTGACTTTCAGGACTATAAGGCCATCGAGGCACTCTCGAGCCGCGAACGTGAACACGAGAACGCACTCGACGGCGTGCTCGAAGATTTAGCGGCCATGGCACGCCCGCGCCGCGTCGAAGTAAGCGACTCGCGTGAGAACCTGCTCAAGCGTCGCGCCGAACTTGTGCAGAGACAGGCCTATCTTCGCCGCGAGCGCGAAGACGCGATGGCTCAGGAACGGCGCCGTTGCGGCAGCATGTCCGAGAAGCACGCCGCGCAGCACGTGGCGAATATCTTCGGCAATTGCCGAGAGCCCGGGATTGACGAGCAACGACTGGTCGACCACATCGACCAACAGCTCGCGGAGCTCGACCGCCGAGATGCAGCACAGGTGGTCGCTAAGCCCAAGCAGCTGCCGGCGCGCGGCGAGACGGGAGCGAGCGCATGACCGGCATGTTCTCCCGACCGGTGCTCGCTGAACGCTTCGGGAGCCGCTTCGCAGGTGGCGGCAGCGCACTCCTGACTCGACGACGGGGCGAGCAAGAGTGGACGGCCGTACACGAAAGCTCCGGCGCTCGCTTCGACAACCACGCGGCTCAACCAACGGCGCACAACGTTGCCGCGCCCACCCCAACCAACCATTCCGAGGTCCCGACGATGCAAGGTTCAACACTCACGGCCGCCGAATTGCAGAAGGCGAGCTCCATCATCGCGCGCATGGGCGCGCCGCTCACCGCTGACGAGAAGCGCGTCTGCCAACTCACCGGCGTCAGCGAGGACGACTTCCGCAAGGAACGCGACCTCGAACTCTACAATCAGCTACCGGGCAAGAAGACGACCCTGACCGCGGACGAGCTCCACGTCGCGAAGCTCTGCGGCCTAACACCTGAGCAGTTCGCTCAGGCGAAGGTGGCCGAGGGTCGATGAAGGATGTATCGGGTCGCGCCGCATCCATCGGCGTTCGGACGAAAAGCGCGTCCGCGAGCCACGGCGGGTTCTTTCGCAAGGACTTCCTCGCCGTGTCTTCGACCGAGCGTGGTGAATGCCCAAGGCTCGAGTTCCAGGTCTCGCGGCATTCGCAGCCACTCCTCGCTCCCCGTCGAGCAACTACCCCGATGGGTGAGCGTGGGTCGCCTTTTCTTTTGAACGGAGGATCGAATGGCTGACGATCTGGCATATCCCACTTGGACCGGCTCCGGCGGCACGCGAGACGCCGAATGGAACACGGTGGTTCTTGGCGACGTTGTGCTTCCTGGCATCTGCACGGTTGAAGGGCTCTCGTGCGGAATCAACGTCAACACCAAGCGAGCGAAGGGCCAGGATGGCCCACGGTCAAAAGACAACGGAATCGAACCTTCGAAGTTTGTCATCCACGTGTGGCTCGCCGAAAAACACTGGGGTGCATGGCAAGCGATCGTCGACAGGATCCATCCACGCCGTCCCGGTCGGCAGCGTCAGCCGGTCGAGATCAAGCACCCCGAACCGAACGTGCTTGGCATTACGCACGTTCGAATCATCAGCTTCATCGGCGAAGCGCCAACGGGCACCAGAGGGAAGAAATACAGGATCGTCGTGGAGGAGTGGTTCGACGAGCCCAAAGAAGTGAAGGTCAAGAAGACCGCGAATGGGCGCGAAGCCGTCGTGAGCGCGAACTTCTACTTCGGCGACGGCAAAGGAAGCGAAGGCCAGGGCGAGCGTCTCGCAGATCGGCTCGCGCGCTCTCAAGGATACCTTACCGCACCCGAGCGCCTCTTCGATGATCCCGACGATCCGCGGAACGTCGCGAGGCAGCTCTTCGACAACAACACCAGTAAGCCCTCGGGTTTCTAGCGTGGCGGACGAAGCGTTTCCCCACCTGAAGGACTCGCTCGATCGCGGGCTGCTCGCGCTCACCGTTGCACGGTACGCGGCGCCCGCGCTCTGGGCGGGTTTGCTGGGCTTACTTGCGCTCGCGGTGCGCGACATCGAGGTGGAATCGACGAGCGCTGACGTGGCGCTTGCCGCCTCGATGTATCCGGAGGTAGACGAGCAGGAGAGCTCAGCGCTCTACTACTTGCACCTGGCGCACACGATCCGGGGGGAGCGGTCGTGACGCACCTAGCGCCCCTGCTTCGCGAGTGTACCAACGGGCCGCGCCTGGAAAGCCCAGCTTCCGATCCAGTCAACGAGTGCGGTTTGAGGTGCCAGCGCCACGTAGCGCTCGGGAGTTGTCGCCGCGCAATAGGAAGTCGCCCAGCCTGGGAGACTTTTTCCGACAAAGAGGCAGAACCACAAGCCGAACAAGGTAAATCGATGGATCTCGATGCCGTCCGTTTCCTCGGAAACAGGGGTGGAGCACATCGTTGCGATGTGGCCTTCGCTATCGAGCGGCACGTCAACGAAGGACACGATCAAAGTTGCGTCCGTCGGGAACGCTTCGCCCAGCAGGAATCGCCGAATGCTCTCGTTCGTTTTGATCCCGCAATCGCAGCTGGTCACGAGGTTCGACACGGACGCCCTCCAGAACACGCTTACAGCGAAAAAAACCAGAGCGCCGGTGTCCAAGCCCCCGGGAAGGGCAATGCGAAATCCTTCGTCAGAAGCGCCGACTACGGGCCCAACCAAATCAAGAAAACGCGCGTCCCTATCGTCGGGCGATTGGTACGAGACGACAGACGCGTATTTCTCGTGGTGACAGAGCAGCTGCTCGCAGTCGTCGCACAGCATGTACTCGGCGATCTGCTCGGAGCTGTACAGCGCCTTGCCATCGGAAATCATCACCGGCGGGCTATTCGCGCCTCGCGCACGCTTATGCGACCACCTCGGCAGGATGTGGCTGTAGCGAAGCTCGACCTGCTCCTTCAGGCACAGCTTACACTTCCCGATCATCGCAAGAGGCTAGCACGATGATACGTACCGAACCGTCGAAGGGTCCGTGGGTATCGCTCGCCGTGCTCGCCCGCGGAGCTGGCATCCCGGAGCAGACCTTCCGCGGCCGCATGTTCGCGCTGAACATCATGCTCGATGGCAAGCTGATGCGACGCCTCAGCGTCACCGGGCGGCGCGGGAAGTGGCTGGTCAACCGCGAGCTGTACGACGCGCAGAGCCAGCCACCGCCCGCACGCGAGCCGAAGAGTTTCGACGCTCAGCTGGCCGAGCAGAGCGCGCGGCTTGACGCCTTGGAGCGCAGGCTGCAAGCCGTGCGCGATGGGCAGATCAGGCTGCGTGGGCGCGTGGCACGGGTTGAGGATGCGCTGAGGGAGCGCCGATGAGCTTCGGGGACGAACGCGAGGAGTCGTCGGACGATGAATATGCGGCAATCGAGCTGTACGAACGCACAGTTTTTGCCGCCGCGAAGCGTTGGGGTACGCTCGAACCGATGGCCGGCAGTCAGCGCCCAACTCCAAAGCCCTCCGCCGAGGCGGTACGAAAGAACGTCTTTGAGCGGCTAGCCCGTCTCGTTCTTCGCGAGGGTGAGGAGACAATCAAGCGCGCCGAGGAAACGCGAGAGAGGATCGCTCGTGGAGCACGACGAACAAAGCACCGATTCCGTATTTGATTTTCTGTACGTTGACCACGTCCGAATCGCGGTCTTTCTCTCTCAGCTCCCCGACGAGAATCACGGTCATCTCGAAAAATTGACGGTCGAGGATTCAACAGACCGCAACCTGCGCACCACTGCGGGAGTGAGCGCGCTCACGCTGGCAAAAGGCGAGATCGAGACGAACCTGAAGAACACGGAGAAGGGCACCCGCACGTACGACCCTCTCTGGCTTCACGCCAGGCAGTTTTTGGACGTCTTCGACGAATTGGGGATGGTGAAACGCGATCTCGCGGGCGCTGAGATTGGGGACCTCGTTGTTACCTCCGGAGGACTCTCGGTAACAGATATGCGTATGCTCAAACCGCTATGGCGGCAGCTCACCACGCTATTCATGGGTCAAACACAGTCACAGGCATCGCAACCTGAGTTGACGCGCCAGCAAAGGCGGGCCGCCGAACGAAAGGCGGCGAGCGCGGCGCCTCCGGCGCTATCGAATCCCCCCGCCGACTTCATCGCGACGGTCCTTGAGACGATGCCACACACAGTTACGGGAACGCTATCAGGCGACGCTGAGGGAGTTTGGTTCACTATGGTTCCCGAACGCATGAGCGTTTCGCCTGAAGAAATGATGCTCAAGTTCGGGACGAACATTCCCGGTCAATGGCACGTCGCAGGGCTAGTTGATGCGCTACCCGACGAGCTGCAGCCGAAACCGCCATCTCCAGGCGCAAACAATCCATTCGATGACGCTGTGCGCGGCGCCGTTGCCGTTGTTCGAGAACAGATGGGGCGGCCCAAGTCTCTTTTCGGAATGACGCCGTTGCTGGTATTTCGAAAGCTAGGCGGTTCCATAGGCTGACGCGCGTGACGCGTGAAGGCATGCACTACCTGAAGAGATTTCTCTTCGAGACCCAAGGCTAGGCATCGTCTCTCGCGCGCCGAGTATTTCTCTCGATCTGAAGCTGGCACAGGGCCGTTTGCGCCTGCAGTCGCAAGGCGAACGAACGAGCGCGCCCGATCACCAAGAAGACAGCACAGCACGCACCTCCCAGAAAAAGCATTGGGGTCGTGCTGTCTTTATCCACCGTCAGTTTGCCAACGAAGAAACCGGCACCGACTCCCAGTGCCGCTCCGGCGATTCCATAGAAGTAAACGATCTTGTCCGCCTCGAGGTAGAGCCGATCGGCGAATTTCTGAATGATGCCGGAGTCGTACTTGGTGCCCATTCTTCAGAACACGCCATCCGCCTCGGCGGAGTGGCAATAGTCATTTATCCATGCGGATGTAGATCGAAGGAAATCGCTTGCGCTGCTTATCACGATGTATTACAGGTTATGAACGGTGATTCGGAAAGACCACGAAATGGTTTCGCTAAGGTTGGAAGGCGACGATCTGGAGGCGCTCGAAGCACTGATGGAGGTCGAGCGCCTCAGCCGGTCGGACGTCATCAGAAGAGCGATTCGCGCATACGCGAACCAGCTGGGGGTCTCGCCGAAGCCGCCGCGGAAGAGACCGAAATCGAAGTAAGCGGGCGCCGCGGAGTTGCTACCTCCGAGACGCCCTGACCACAGGAAGGTATAGTTCCAATGGCCAAGCAAAACGTAATTGAACCGGGGAACGCGGGCAACACGCCCGTCTCGTCAGGCATTCATCGCGCTGCAGAGCGCATCGGCTACACGCCGTCCGTAGAAGAGCCGGAAGCCGAAACCGAGGTAGATCGCAGCGAAGAAGAACTGGATCATCTACGCTCCATCGTGAACGCAGCGGAGCTCATCTTCGAGCACGGCGGACCAGTCGATAAGAAGCCGGAAAACGTGCTCATCGAGGCACTACGGACGGCTGGCGATGATTTCGCGCTTTTCGGCACGGACGCCTCTGCCGGGGACGGGACGGCCAGCTCAATGGCATTTCGCCGTGCCGAGCTCCGCTGCGAGCTTGCGCTCGCTCTGTTCGAATACCGGCGTGAGTTCGGCTTTCCGGAGCCCGCCGGCAAGGTTGTCGACGCGGAAACCGGGGTGGTGTCATGAACGCGCGCATCCAACAGACGGTCAGCGTCAGTCGTGACCGATTGCAGGACGCACAGCTAACGCTGAGCTACCTCGAGAGCCACCTGCTGCGCATCTTCCAGGCAGTGGAGGAGCTCGCAAGCGAGGGAAACGCAACCATGCAGCTCCTGGCGAAACACATGGGCACCGCGCCTTCCGATGATGGGCGCTGGGGCACCATCGAGGGGCCGCGCAACCGCTGCCACAACCACATTCGCTTGCTCACTGAGGAGCTCGTGGCGCTTCAGAAAGACCTCACCGACATGGAAGGCGGTGTCCAATGAACGCGCGCGCCAACGGCGGGCTCACGCCTCCTACGCACAAGGAGCTGCTCGCCAACTTTCGCAAGAATGTGCTGAGTGCGCTTGGCCTCAACGGCAACGATGAGAGCAAGTTTCTCGATCACGCGGTGAGTAGCGCATGCGTCGAACTCGAGGTCATCGCGTCGACGCTGACCAGCCCAACCGAAATCGACGCCGAGCAGTGTGGTCTTGCGGTCCGAAGCGTCGTGGAGCGGCTTCAGCTTGCACGCGAACTGCAGGGCGGCATGTGGGATCCGGAGCGTCCCGAAGAGACCATCATTCTGAAGGGTGGTAAGCCGTGAACGCGGCGACGCTTCCCCCTAACCTCGAGCGCGCTGCCCGCGCGGCGGTGACGCTCGGTCTCGGCCCTGCGCGCGTCGTTGAAAACGCGGCGCGCGCGGCGGCGTTCGACTTCCTCGATCGCCGCTCGCGCGGCGGGCCCGACTACTACAACAAGATGTCGCCCGAGGGCTGGCTTGCGGCGCTGCGCGAGCACATGCCGCCGAAGCACCGGCTAAAGCTGCTGCTCGGGTGCCGCGCGCTGCCGCGCGTGTGGTGCCGCGAGCTCTCCGTGCTCGACTGCGAGGCCGACGGCGAGCGCTGGGTCTGGTACGTCGCTGCGAAGCCTGCGAACGACACCGAAGTGTGCACGTGCACGATCGCCAAGGACGCGCGGCTGGAGAACCCGAATTGCCCCCTGCATTTCCCGAGGACGAGGGCTCCCGCCACTGATCAGGAAAAGCACCCAGACGGCGCTCATCCAGCAGAAAACAAGCCTAAGCGGGTGATCACGGCTGATCGGGAAAGCGTTTCGCCCGACGTTCATCATAACCGTACGGTACGGACATGGAGATCGGGCCGGAAAACGAGCAAAACGCTCACCGCCTGGCTGCGCGAGGAAGGCTTGGTGTCGCCATGATCACGCTGAACGAGAGCACGCTCGAGACGCACGTGCGCGCTGCCGTCTCGCAGCTCGTGGAAGGCGCCGACAAGCTGCGCTCGCTCGCTGACCTGCTCGAAGAGTTGGGCGGGACGCAGGGCAACGCTGAGCCAGTCGACCTTCGGCGCGCCGTGGTCGGCATTCAGTCGGCCGCCATGCAAGCACTGCTCACCGCGGCGACGGCGGTGGGCCTGGGTGACCGAATTCGGACGATTGCGGAGTTGAAGGAGGCGGCCGATGGTTGAGATAGAGCTTGAACTGACGAAGCTGGGCATAGACCTCGGAGACGTCGCCGGAGTTGCGGGGAAGCTCGCGTCGTATTGGGCCAATCGAAACAATCGGGCGATTCAAGCGCACTGGCAGCAGACTCTCGAGGAATGGATCATCGAGGATCGGCGCCGAGTACTCGATGTGCTGCACGAATTGCGGCGAAATTCCGACGATGTAGCGGCGCTGAATGCACGGCTCACCGAGCTGTCCGAAGATCCTTCGTTTGCGAGGATCCGGGATAACTACGGTTACGAGGCGTCGCGAGAAGCCATCGATGAACGGCGCCGGATGTTGGCGTTCGCTGCTGCTGGCTCGGTGCGCGCAGCGGCATCGGCGAAACTCAGCATCGCGCAACTTGCGCGGGTGGAGCGCACCATTCGCGAGTTGGATCCGTTCGATGTCGCCTATCTGAAGCAGGTTTCACTAGCTGAAAATCCTTCGATCCCCCACATCGAAGCGCACAATCAGCACCAAAGAGTGGACCTCATGAAGGATTGGGAGGCGCGCTGTCACAAGATAGGAAGCGTTCGGTGGGAGGTCCTCAAAGCGATGCAACCGACGGGCGCGCTGCTTGTGGCTTCCGGTTGCGTTCAAATACTCGCAACCGGCTCGGTGGGCGAGGCCAATTCGGCGGAAGTTACTGCGTTGGGTGAGTGGGTGCTTGAAGTCATGAAACCGTATCTTGCCGCGCGAGAACAGGAGACTCGAGCATGAGCGACGAAAAACGCCTAGGCACCGTCGTCACAACGAAGAGCGGCTTGCTGCAGGGCATCATCACGCTCGTCGACGGCAGCCGGAAGCGCCTGAAGCCGTTCCCCAAGGGCACCAGCAAGGAGATGGCGCGCGAGAAGACGCACGTGCGCGCGCTGCAGGCACGGGAACTCGGCGCCAAGAAGCACGTTCCGGCGGGCGCGCCGAGCGACGCCGAGAGGTGGTGGGACAACTTTTTCGCGGCCCGCGACGCGAGAGGGCTCTCACCAGTCCGGTTTCTGTACACGACGCACATCAAGCCCGTCCAAGGCGAGAAGCATCCTCGCGACTACACGCGAGAGGACTGCGAGCGGCAGGTCGCTACCCTCGACGAGAAGATCGCGCGCGGCGATATGTCGTGGAAGACGGCAGCGAACGCGTGGGGCTTGTTCACTAAGGCACTGAAAGTTGCGAGCTCGGCGAAGTCGGGCTCGTTGCGTGTGCGTCGCGACAACCCATGCATCGGCGTCGAGCCGCCGAACCGCGGCGAAGCGAAGGTGAAGCAGTGGCTGTACCCGACCGAGTTCGCGAAGCTCGCGGCGTGCTCGGACGTGCCACTGCGGTGGCGCCGCATGTACGCGCTGCTCGCGTACACCTACGTGCGGCCGAACGAGCTCCGTGCGCTCGACTGGCAGGACGTCGACCTCGATGTCGGGACCATCCACATCTGCAAGGCGTGGGACGAGAAGCGAGGGCGGCTGAAGGTTCCGAAGACCGCCGCGGGCGTGCGCTACGTGCCGATCGAGCCGGCGCTGCTGCCGATGCTGAAGGCCATCAGGCCAGCGTCAGGGCAGGGGCCGTTGCTGCAGATGGGGCCGATGGAGGACTGGGCGGAGCGCTTCCGTCGGCACCTGCATCTCGCCGAGGTGGCTCGCCCGGAGCTCTTCGCCGACAACGAGACGCACAAGCAGATCACGCTCTACGACCTGCGCGCGACGGGCATCACATGGCGCTGCCTTCGGCAGGACTACGGACCCGCGATCCAGCAGGCGGCCGGCCACGAGAAGTACGACACGACCGACGGGTACATCCGCACCGCCGCCGTGTTCGTGGGTCGAGTGGGGGAGCCGTTTCCGACCCTCCCGCCCGAGCTCTTGAGTTCACCCAGCGATCACCCGAAGCGATCACCTAAGACTCAAGTTGTTGATTTTATTGCGACCCCAGCGGGAATTGAACCCGCGTTACCGGCGTGAGAGGCCGATGTCCTAACCGCTAGACGATGGGGCCTGAGAATCGAAAGGCTGAAAGAGGAAGCTGAGCTGGGGGACTAGGATTCGAACCTAGATAGCAAGAGCCAGAATCTTGCGTCCTGCCGTTAGACGATCCCCCAAGGGTTTGGAGGCTAGCTCGCAGAGCACGGATGTTCCACGAGCCCGGCCGGGAAACCCAAGAGGGGTGCCCGTTCGGGGGCCGCGTACTATCGCCGTTCGAGGCTTTGCGCAAGGGGTCGGCAGAGATTTTGGAATTGTGCCGCGGCGGTGGGGCGCGAACGCCGGCCGATTGGCCCACGGAAGTTTGGGGAGCTTGCGTTGTTGGTGCGGTGGGGTGCGCTCAAGGAGTGCCTAGGAGAGGGGACGCTCCCTGAGGAGTTTGGCGAGGCCTTCGAAGAGTGGGCGGCGTGGGTCCTGGGCGCGGAAGACGAGGCGAAAGTGGTCGTGGAGGGGTTTTACTTTGGGAAGGAGGCGGACGAGCTTGCGGGCTTTGAGTTCTTTGCGAACGAGGTAGAGGGGCAGGACGGCGACGCCAGCGCCAGCGAGGACGCGAGCTTTGATGAGGTCGGTGCCGCCGAGGAAGACGAGTTCGGCGAAGCGGGGTGAGGCTTCGACCATGTTGTCTTTGAGGTAGCGGAAGAGGGGGAGCTCTTGGGAGATGTCGAGCAAGGTGTGCGCCGTTGCTTGGTCCAAGCTGCGTAGGGGTTGGCGTTCGAGGAGGGTGTGTGCGCCGCAGAAGACGTAGTCCTCGCGATGAAGAAGTTCGCTGTCGAGTTTGGCGTCGCTGAAGCGAGTGGAGGTGATTGCGCAGTCGATAGAGAGCGCACGCACGCGCGCGAGAAGATCGTCACCCGAGCCGACGTACAGGTGAACGGTGAGCTCGGGGCGCCATTGGCGAATGCGTTCGAGTTGCGGCAGGAGCCAGCTCATGCCGAGCTCATGGCGTGTTCCGAGCGTGAGTTGTAACGGGGCTGGGCCCGTTTGCGTTCGCATGGACGCCACGAGTTGCTTGGCGGTTTCCACGCACTGCTCCGCCCAGGGCACCGCTTGCGCGCCGGCTTCGGTGAGCGCGACTTGCCGCGTGGTGCGATAGAAGAGTGGAACGCCCAGCTGCAATTCGAGTTGTTTGATGCGCTGGCCAAAAGCGGCAGGTGTGAGAGCCGCTAGGCGCGCTGCTTTACCAAAGTTTTTGAGGCGCGAAGCCAGGAGGAAGCACTGCAGTGAGTCGAGGGAAGGTAGGTCCATGATTATAAAGTAGAACCATATAGTACCTCGAAAAACGATTTGATTGTCTTCATAGTTGCGTCCGGGCAAGGTTCTTTCTTGGGAGGTTCTTGGAACTTATGAACGACTCGATTCATCGAAGGGCTTTGCGTGCGGCGGCTCACGTGGCGTGGCTCTCGGCGGCAACGGCAAGCTGTGGTGGAGCTGCTGCGGGCGGCGCGGGCGAGGGCGGCAACATGAACGCGGCGCAGGGGGGCGCGCGTGGCGGGCTTGGTGGCGCCGCGAGCGGTGGAGGCGCGATGACCGGAGCTGGAGGGCTGACCGCGATGGCCTTCGGCGGTTCGAACTCGGAACACGGAGGTTCGAACCTGGTTCCGGCGCAAGGTGGCGAAGTGAGCGCGCAGGCAGGCACTGGTGGGTTGGGTTTAGGGGGCAATGCGGGCGCAGCGAACGCCGCGGGCGCGGCGGGTCAAGGCGCCGCTTGCGAGCGCGAACAAGGCGAGGCGCTGCTCACGTGCTGCAACGCGCTGTTGGATCCGTTCGTGCCGGAGGACAGCTTCATCACCGATATCGAAGGTGCACGCGCGGTGCCCGAGATCGTAGCGTGCTGCGGAGCACTCACGCGGCTTTCGCGACCACCGACGAACTGGGGCGCGCTCATGAACTGTTGCTACGTCGCCGGGCATCCGCAGGGGATTTGCACTCCGTGGGGGCCGCCCATGCCGCCGGAGTTCGAGCTACCAGCGTGGTTGCGCGGCGAGTGGGGCGAGCTGGGTGAGGATCTCGCGTTTGAACCCTACGCAGCGGTTGGATCGGATTGCAGCCTGCCGAGCGGATCAGGAGGCTATCTCGCATGATCGAGCTCGATTTGCGCGAGCCCGCCGCGCGTGAGGCGCTAGAGCTCGAGTACGCCGACGGAGCGCTGCGTGAACGTGCGATTTTGAATTGGCACGGGCGCATGGTGAACGAGTACCAGTCGCACCACGTGTTCGCGCAGCTGGCACCTCGCATGCGCGCAGCGGGTTTTGACGAGTCGTTGGTAGCCGAATGCAAAGCGTTCGCCGAGGAAGAGAAGCGCCACGGCGCCTTGTGCGCGGCCGTGGTGCACGCGCTCGGGGGCAACGCTGTGGCACGAGTGTCTGGCGAAGTTCCTACGTTGCCGCGCTACGCCGATGTGTCTCCACAAGAGGCTGTAGCGCGTTGTGTGCTGAGCGTCTGCTGTTTGAGTGAGACCGTAGCGGTGTCGCTGGTCGGCGCCGAGCGGCTCCGTCTAAAGCCAGGACCGCTCGAACGCCTGCTCACCGAAATCTACGCCGATGAGGTGGGCCACGCGCGCTTCGGCTGGCGCTTCGTGCAGGACTTTCACGAGTCGTGGTCGCCGGTCGCCAAACAGCGGTTGTCGTTGTACCTGCGCGCCGCGTTCAAGCACTTGGAGGCACACGAGCTCGCGCATATTTCCGCGGATGCGACGGAGCCCGGCGATGCCGGTCATCAGCTTGGACTTTGCAACGGCGCCCAATCGCGCGAACTCTTCTACGACACCGTGACGGAAGTTATCGTCCCCGGCCTTGAGCAAGTTGGATTGCATGCGAGTGAGGCGTGGGAACGACGCGGTCTGATCATGCTGTCTGGGTGACTGGGGAACACGGGGGCGGGGCTACGGTATCCAGTGGGGCGTGATCAGCCAGCGGACGTTCGGGCTGCGCGACACGCCGTCGAATTGATTCTGAGAGTTGGAAGGCGATTTGCGTTGTGAACGCTGGGACGACCGCCCAAAATATCGCCACGATGACCTCGTTTGCCCGCCGGTTCGCGCCCTGCTTAGTACTGCTCCTCATTGCTTGCTCCGGTTCCATGGCAGACAACTCGAGCGACGGCTCCGGAGGAGCCCATAACGTGGGCGGAAGCAGCGGTTCTGCCGGCGCGACTCACTCTGGGGGCAGCGGCGGCTCCGCGGGAGGCATCTACGGTGGCAGCACGGCATCGAGCGGTGGAACTGCGGGCGCGTCGCTGACCGGTGGAACCGCGGGCGCGTCGCTGACCGGCGGCAGCTCAGGAGCAAACGCAACCGGGGGAACTGGGAAGGGCGGCAGCGGGTTCGGCGGCAGCGGGCAGGTCGACGGATGCGACGCGCTCTACGTGATGTTCGACCTGTCCGGCTCGATGTCGAAGGCTGACGGCGCCGGCACACGCCTCGACGCGGTGAGGAGTGAGCTACTGTCCTTCGTCGAGGATCCGGCGCACGGAGCGCTCTCGATGGGCATCGGATACTTCGGCCAAATGCTGATCGGCTCCGCGTCCTGCGACCCCGCAGACTACCAAACACCCGAGGTGTCACTCGCGCCATTGGCGGGAAACGGAACGGCGTGGCAGCAATCGCTCGCGGCGAAACAGCCTACCGGTGAGACTCCGACCGGACCGGCGATCCGCGGCGCGTGCGAATACGTCAAGGGCTGGCGCACCCTCCATGGCATGGCTCCAGCCGCCATCCTACTCGTCACCGATGGGCTACCAGAGGCGAAGGTTACGTCTCAAGCCAACCCGAGCTGCAACCCCACGCTCACCGACGCCAAACAAGCCGCCACAGCCTGTGCGGAGACCGGAATCAAGATCTACGTGCTCGGCGTCGGCAGCATGCTCGACGCGCTCAACCAGCTAGCAGCTTCCGGCGGCACCGGCCAAGCGTGGCTCGTCGAGAGTGGCAATCAATCCGGCGCCCAGCTCCAGCAGATCGCCGCCCGCGCGTGCGGCGGTTGAGATGGTCACGTAGACCACTCGGAAGCCCAGACGAAACCTACAGATCAGGTGGACGCGATGAACGACCGCAGGGGCGTTCGTCAGGTACTCGCACCACGTGCAAGCTGAGCCCAGCGGATCGAGCGCGCTGGCCGCCTTCGCGTGCGAAGCCTCCTGATCAGTTGACATAATGTATCTTATGCGAACTGCATACTCTGGAAATGCGGGGGATTTCTTACGCGGCGGCGCGTCGGGCCATTTGAATTGGATTTTGGTTGGCCCCCGCTGATCGGCGCTGCAGCACGTCCCGAGCGCGCTGGTCCGCGCTTGCAGCACTTCCGACCACGGGGCGGCTAAGAGCGCCTGGTCCTCCGCGCTGGTCGGCGCTTGCAGCACGCGCTCTGCCGCGCCTACTTATTGAAGCGTTGGGTTTACAGCGCGCCGCATTGGAGCATGCCGCTGCGGAGTGCGTGGCCATCGGTGGCGCTGTCGTCGGACCAGAAGAATGGTTTGGTACCGGCGACGCATTCGGCTTCGCTGGCGAATGCGATGCCTTCGTTGTTGATGTTGGGCATGGCAGCCGGGCGCGCGTACTGGTCGCGCAGGATGAATTTGCCGAAGGTCGTGGAGGCGGTGTTGGTGTCGACGCTCAGGACGCCGGCAACGTTGCCGCAGGTGTCGTCGCAGTAGGTCCAGAGTTGGGCGTTGTCGCGGTCGAATTGGAGGTCCATGACGGCGACGGATCCGCTCTGAATGGTGGCGATGCGTTGGAAGGTGCCGTTCAAGTGATCGAGCGCGTAGGCGTAGATGAGGCCGGTGCCTTCGACGCCCACGAAGAAGAGACCGCTGCCGTGATTGGGATATGCGCTGGGGTCGTAGGCAACGCTGCGTGCTTCGTCGAGGAAGGAGCGCGAAACGAGGAAGCTGTCGGGCACGAAGGTGATGGCTTCTAGGCCGAGATTGGAGCCGACGATGGGGAGATCCGCCGTGAGGTTCCATTCGTGAGTGGCGATGAGTTCGCTGCCCGATTGCGTGAGATCGAAGCGCAAGATGCTGAGGCGACTGGTTCCGCTGACTTGGTTGTTGCGCTCGGTTGCGATGTAGATGGCGGAGTCGGCAAGTTCGGCGCGTGTGACGCCTTCGCTATCGGGATTGCCGCTGCCGTCGGGATAACGCACAGGTTTGCCCGCGCTCCAGCCGTTTTCGAGATCGGGCGTCCAAATGGCTCCGTTCCACACGAGGCGGTAGAGCGTGCCGGGATCGTTGCGCACGGCCCAGAGCGCGGCGGATGCGCCGGGCGCGCTGCCGGAGGCGGGCTCGTAGAAAAGACCGCTGAGGTTCGATGGGAAGGCGCCCGTCGCGTCGACGGTAGTGACGTTGGTCGAGCCTGGCCAGGTGCGTGGTGCGCCGGGGCAATCGTTGGCGAGGCCTTTGCTGGCGGCAACGGTGGTGATGAAGGCACCATTGCCGTTCGGGCAGCGACCGTACGTGGTGGTGGCGTGTGCGGTCCAGACGTAGGAATCGATGAGCGTGCCCTGAGGGTCGTAGATGCGAGCGGAGTCGCCGCTTCCGAGTCCGAATCCGAGCGCGGCTTCTTCGACCACGTAGTAGCTGGCGGGTGCCAGCAATGTGCCTGCCGGGATTGTGTAAGCGTGGGTGTCGTCGTTGTCTCTGACGGTCCAGCCCGACATGTCGATGCTGGAGACGCCCGCGTTGTAGAGCTCGATCCAGTCTCCGGGCGTGCCGCCGCTCGATTCGACCTCGTTGATCTTCACGGCTGGTGTGCAGTCGTTCGGGGCGCCCTTGGTGACGCTGGTGGTGGTCGTGAACGTGCCGGTTCCGCTGGGACAGCGGCCGTAGCTGGTCGCTGCGTGCGCGCTCCAGGTGTGTGTCTCGATCAGCGTGCCGCTAGCGTCGTAGAGGCGAACCGAATCAGCGCCACCCAAGCCGAAGCCAAAGGACGCTTCTTCGAGCAGGAAGTAGCCGCCCGGCGCGACGACACTGCCGGCGGGAACAACGTATGCGACATGTGTGTCGTCGTTGTCCAAGAAGCGCCAACCCGATACGTCGACGTTCGTGGTGCCCGGATTGTAGAGCTCCACCCAGTCGCCTGGAGTGCCGTTGCTCGACTCGATCTCGTTGATGACGAGGCTCGCGCCGCCAGCGCCGGTGCCTCCAGTTCCGCCATTGGTCCCGCCGCCTCCGTTTCCGCCCCCACCCGTACCGCCAACGCCACCTGCGCCGCCCGCACCTCCGCTTCCGCCCCCACCCGTGCCGCAGCTGTTCGGTGCGCCCTTGGTGCTCGCCGCTGTGGTTGCGAAATCAGCGCCGCCGTCGGGGCAACGGCCGTACGTCGTGGTTGCGTGAGCCGACCAGGTGTAGCTGTCGACGACGGTGCCGTTCGAGTCGAACAGGCGTGCGGAATCAGCGCCCCCGAGGCCGAAGCCGAACACCGCTTCATCGAGCGTGAAGTACCCGCCGGAAGGCAGGATGGTGCCGGCGGGGATTACGTACGCCGTGTGGGTGTTATCGTTGTCGAGAAAGCGGTAGCCCGAGAGATCTGCGGGGCCGTTGCCGGCGTTGTAGAGCTCCACCCAATCACCTGGCGAGCCGCCGCTCGATTCGACCTCGTTGATGACGACGCGCGGAATGCCGACGCAAACGCCATTGACGTCGCACGCGAGTCCCTCACCGCAGCTGGTGCCCACCGGCTGTTGCGGATTGCTGCAAATGCCGGTCGCTGGATCGCACACGCCCGCCGCGTGGCAGACGTCGCTGGCGCTGCAGGTGACGAGGTTGTTTCCCACGCACACGCCCGTTTGGCAGACATCGAGCTGAGTGCAGGCGTCGCCGTCGCTGCAGGTTGTGCCGTCGCTGGCAACCACGCTGTTGCAGACGCCGGCGGCGCTGCACGTGTCGATGGTGCACGGGTTGCCGTCCTCGCAGCTCGTTTCGTTGCAAGCGGGCCCAACGAAGCCACCTTCGAAAGTGAGGTTGGCGCCGCTGCCAACATCGATGTCGCGCGCCAGGAATGCGCCGCGAGCGATCACGCCGGTGCCGAACGTGAGTGTGCCGTTCGGCACCAGAACGATCGCCGCCACGACAGCGCCGGTGCCGATGCTCGCGGCCACCGGCGCTTCCCCGAGGGCACCGGTGTTGCCGTTTTGCCCCGAAATCTCGAGGCGCACGGATGCAGCGGCGAGAGACACGCTCGGAGCCGCACCGACGAAGCTGCCAGTGCCCGTCACCAAGCGACCCGCTACGCGGATTTGAACTGGGCCGAGCGCTTCGAGGCGCGCCGACGTACTCAGCTTGAGGCTGCCGAATTCGTAAGTGCCGGAGGCAAGGCGGAGTGTAGCGCCGCTGCCCACGCTGACGCTGCCGAAGCGGCCAGGCGACACGGACAAGGTAGCTCCCGTTTTCACCGTGAGGCCATTCGTGGCCGCCGTGACGGGAGCCGCAGCCGGAAGCGCCGGAAGCGGAACCAGCGCCGAAACGCTGCCGCGCACGGCGCCACTACCTTGAATCAAACGGTTGGTTTGCAGATCACCAACGACCGCGCCTGTTCCCAATCGAATCGAATCGGCGATTACGTTGCGGCTCGTGGGGAGCTTCGAGCCAGAACCAATGTCTACGGCGACGTTGCCCGACAAGAACGGTCCCGCTCCCGAACCCAGCGCGGCGACATCGCCGCCGCCATCGATGACCACGCCCGTTCGCAACCGGATGCTGTTGGCGGCGCCGAGCACTAGATCCGAAAGCTTCGGATTGGGATTGAGCTTCGCCGCGAGGCTGCTGGTCTCCTCGGTGTGGGGCGCCGAGGAATCAGGCGCACCGCAAGCAAAGCAGGCCGCGACGATGAAGAGCGAGAGTCCCGAGAATCGAAGGCTGGTAGCAAGGCGTCCCATGGCGAAGTTCGCTCATACTCAAAGCGCACCCGCTTCGAGGGCACGTTTGCGTGACTCTCACACGACGAATCTCCAACGCCGTGAGACGCGACGGTGGCGCGGCGCCCCTTCCCTAGCGTCGCCCAGTCAATGCCGCATGCAACTCCTGCAACTTCGCCTGCAGTACTGCGCGATCTGGCAACGTCGTCTGATACTCGGCCACCAGTGCTGGCGACAGCGAGCGGCTCAATGCGTACTCCACGACCTTGGCGTTCTTCGTGGCGCAGAGCAGCATCCCGATGGAGGGTCGCTCATGCTCCTTGCGCACGTCCCTGTCTAGCGCCTCCAGGTAGAAGTTGAGCTTGCCCAGATCCTCGGGGAAAAAGTCTCGAACCTTGAGCTCAATCGCGACAAGGCAGCGCAAGCCGCGATGAAAGAAGAGGAGGTCGATTGCAAAGTCCTGTTCGGCGACCTGAATTGGATATTCGGAGCCGACGAAGCAGAAGTCGCGACCGAGCTCGGTGAGGAAGCGACCGAGGTTCCGCAGCAAGCCGCGGTGCAAGTCATCCTCGGAATGGTGGTCGGGCAGATCGAGGAATTCGAGAGCGTACGAATCTCTGAACACCATCGAGGCCTCAGGATGAGTTTGTGTCAGCGCCGATGATAGCTTTGCCGGCTCACGCACCGCTCGCTCGAACAGTCGGGACCGGATTTGGCGTTCGAGCTCTCGTTTCGTCCAGCGCTCCTGCGCGGCTAGCTGCACGTAGAAAGCGCGTTGCTCGGGTGACTTGCAACGTGCCAGAATCATTAGGTTATGCGACCACGCCAATTGTCGCACCAGTGGCGCGACAATTTCCTCTCCCTCATAGCTCTCAAAGAACTGTCGCATTCTAAACAGGTTCGCGCGGGTGAATCCCCGAAGCCCTGGGTGCTTGCGCGCAATGGCGCGGGCAAGGTCTTCAACGACGCCGTCACCCCATTCCGCACTCGCAATCTTTTTGCTGATGTATTCGCCGACCTGCCAATAGAGCGCGACCAGTTCGGCGTTTACAGCCTGGAATGCACGCCGCTTCGCCCCGTCGATGAGCGTGAGTACGTCATCGAACAGGGGCTTGTTTACCATTCTTGCAGCGGATTGGGTGCGCGCTGGTTTCTTCGACTGCCGCCGAATTCGTTTCTGCTTCACGCTCCTCTGGTCGGTCGACGCTTCAGCGAGTTGCGTGTTTAACGCCGACTCGCGATTGCGAAACTCCGACCGATCTGCGGAAGAACGCCGATTCGCGCCCGCGCGGCGCGCCAGTTCAACCCGGTTCGCGAAAGAACGCGGCTTCGCCGAGCGTGGGCTGCGCGGCTGGGCTGAACGGACCCGTGAGGTGCATGCCAACGAAGCGACCGCCGTTGGTGAGCACGAATGCACGGCTGCCGTGTGCGACAGGCGCCATGGAGACGCCGCCGGCGACATGGATGCCGTCGATGAGTTCACCGCCGAGCGGCGATACGAGGAAGATGCCGAGTTGGCTCGCCGAAATCATCAACGCGCCCAGCACCGGGACCGGAGCCGAAGCTCCACCGCGTGGCAAGCGGCGACGCCAGCGCTCCTTGCCGGTTTCGGGATCGAGGCCGATGAGGCCGCCGGTGCCGGAGGATGCGATGAGGAGCTTGAGTGGTGAACCGTCGCTTGCCGAGGCGTCGCGCACGCCGCCGCCCGCGCCGCGCACGGGAGTTGGGGTGTGGGCGGGCTGGGTCCACAAGGTAAGATCGCTGACGCCGACGACGCCGGGATTGCTCCAGACTTGGGCGCCGGTTTCGGCATCGAGCGCGAAGACGCCGCCCGCGTAGTTGGCCACGTAGACAACGGCTCCGGCCTCGATTTGATCGGGCACGGGGGTGGTGTCGACGTCGAGTTGCTCAGGCACGCTGCCGAGAGTTTGTTCGGCTTCCGCGGAGAGATCGACGGGCTGCCAGCGTTCAGCGCCGGTTTTTGCATCGAAGGCGAGGACGGTGCCGTCACTGAACCCGGTGTAAACCTTCTCGCGATAGACGGCGACGCCGGCATAACCAGCGACTTCCATGCCGGTTGCGGGCGCGCGGTGTTGATACCAGCGTAGCTCGCCCGTTTCGGGGTTCAACGCGAGCAAAGTGTCGTTGGCGTTCGTGACGTAGAGGGTGCCACCCGCGAGTACTGGTTTGCGCGAGACCTCGGCGTTGGTCATGAAGCGCCAGCGCAGGCGGCCGTTTTTGGCGTCGACGCGATAGAGCGCGCCGTCGTTGGACCCGAAGTAGAGTGCGTCGTTGTCGGCGTCGAAGAGTGGGCTGCACTGCACGAAGCCGAGCGTTTCGAAGCGCCAGATTTGGTTGCCGTCTTCGGCGCGGAAGGCATAGAGGCCGCCATCGCTCGAGCCGACGAATACGCGGCGACCGCGCACATCGAGTTCGGGTTGGCCGCGCTGGTAAGCTTCGCCGGAGTGGCGCGCCGAGATCACGGCCGGGGTCGAATAGACGACCTCGATGTTCGAGCTCGGGCGCTGCACCCAGAGCGGCTGCTCGGGATTGGCTCCTCCACCGAGCACACCCGCGCAACCAACCAATGAGGCCGCGGCGAGCGCGGCGATTGAGCGACTCATGGTGCGCTGCCCGCCGGGCTCGGCGTGGGCTCGCTGGGAGCTGGCTGGCCCGGACCCGGCGCTGCCGGCGCACCAGGGGGTGCGTTACCGCCGCCCATCTTCTGCATGAGCTCTTGCAGCTTTTGCGGGTCGATCTTGCCATCGGCGCCCATGAGCTGGCTTTGCAGGCGGCTCATTTGTTCGGCATCGAGCGATGGCCCGGTGGTCTTCGGCGCAGAGCTGGGATCGACGGAGCTCATCAGATCACGTGCTTGGCGCTCTAGGAAGCCGCCGCCGCTCGGCGCGGGCGCTTTGGAGTCGCCGCTCTTCTCGCTGAGCTTTTTCAGTGCCTTTTCGAGCAAAGTTTTGGCATCAGCGCGCTGGCCCTTTTGCGCCAAGAGACGCGCCTGGTGGTACTGGCCGAGCGGCGTGAAGCCGGGAATGTCGGCGTTCTCGAGCTCACGGAAGGCGGCTAGAGCGGCATCGACTTGCCCGCTGGCTTCGAGGCTCAAGCCGATGCCTTCGAGGGCGCGGCCGCGTGCGTCAGGATCGATCTTCGCGAGCGGGCTCGACTTCACCTTTTCGTAGGCAGCCTGAGCATCTTTGAACTTGCCCTGGTCGAAGAGGATGCCGGCGAGACCGAGTGAGGCGAGCGCCGAAGTGGTCGCCGATCCCTCGTTGATGACCTTGCGATATTCCGCTTCGGCGGCGCGCAGACGCGCCTCGTCGTTCGCGTAGCTCGGGCGCGTATCGCTGAGACCCGTGTACTGATCCGGGCCAGGATCGCTGGATTCACCGATGCGCGCCTGCTCGGCACGCACGCCGCGCTCGAGCTCGTCAGCGGCTTTGGCAACGCTGCGCGTGTGCCGGTAATTATAGATCTGGTAGCCGATGCCGCCGACCACGACCGTGAGCACGATCCACTGCACGACGTTGAAATTCTTGCGCAGAAAGCCCGCGACAGCGTGCGTGGTGCGCGCCATGGCGTCGTCGACGATTTCGCTCGTGTCGAGATTGCGTGCCGGAGCAACGCGGCGCTCTTCGGTGGCTCGCTTCTGACGTCGCTTGGCCGCGGCCTCCTCGCGGATGCGCCGGTTGCGATCTTTGATTACCTGCGGATCGGCGGACTTTACCTGCTTCTCCGCCGAGCTGCTCGGTTCGGTCGCGCTGGGCTCATCAGCCGCCTCGTCGTTCGGGCTCGGGCGGTTGGCATCATCGTTCGGTTCAGCCACGGGGCGCGTCTATACCACAGAAGAAATTCCGTCACTCCCCCGGCGCTTCGGGGGTCCACGGTTTGGGCGGCGGTGGCGGTAATTCGTCGGCCAGAGGCACCAACAAAACAGCCTCCAAGGCTACGTTACGGCTCGAAAACAGCACCAATTCGCTGCTGGTGCCGGGTTTGACCCCAACCTGCTCCGGTAAGGTCCCAAAAACCTCGAGGGGGCGTCCCTCACAGGGCAAAGCCAGGCGCAGCGAACGCGCCTCGTCCAGCTTGGGTACGCCGCGCTCGGGAAGCGCCTTGCCACTCGAATCGAAGCGTAACAGGTGGCTCGAGCTGCTCAGCATGACGGTACCGCTCTCGGCGCTCTTCGGGCAGCTGCCGCGCACGAATGCACGAACCCCCTGCCCGTTTCCGGCCTTGGGGACGACGACGCGCACGCGGGTTCCGATATCGCTGCGGCTTCGAATGCGCGGCAAGTCCCGCTCGGAGGGCCCCCCCACATGCACCAGCACGTGAGCGTCGAGTGCTGTCTTCACGCCGTTCACCAGCGGATCCGGCACGCCCAGAAAGCGCGTGAGTGGCACGGCGATCTCTTCGCGAGCGCCCAGATTGACGAGCGAGCTGGCGAGTTCGACGCGCGCGCTTTGTGAACGCTCGTCGGCGAAGGCGCGAGTGAGCGGAACGCGGGCGCTGCCGTCGCCGATCTTGGCCAATGCGCGCGCCAGGTAGGGGCGCAAACGCACGTCGCTCAGGCTGGTGGTGAGTGGCCAAACGGCATCTTTCAGGCGCAGCGTGCCAAACGCCTCGAGTAAGTCGCGGGAACGCTGGAAGTCGCCGCCGCGATCAGCGCGCCACCACTCCAGCAGCACCGACGCACCACGCTTGTCGCCGCTTTCTGCCAGTGCCAACGCAGCCAAGCGCCGCAATTTGAGGTCCGGTGCATCGAGCAGCTCGACCACGAGCGGTGCGCCCTCCCCCAAGCGCGTCAACGCCAGCGCCGCAAAACGCCGCACATCGAGCGCGTCGTTACGGCTCAGAGCGAGCCGCAGCGCTGGTGCGGACTCCGGGCGCCGCAGCTCGAACAATACCTCGGCGGCCTTCTTGCGGATCTGCGGATCAACGTCGTCGAGCAGGCTCGCCACCTCGCCCGCCGCATCCGCATCGCCTTCCAGCCCGCGCAGGATCGCCCCCGGCCAACCCTTACCCTCGGCGCGCAAGCCCTGGCTTTCGAAGCGACCATGCGACGCGGCGATCTCCCGCAGCTCAGTGCGCATGCGATCGGCTTCCGCGCGGCGTTGATCGCTGGCGTCGACCTCTTGTCGAGGATCCTTGGTGAGATCGTAGAGCTTGCAGGCACCGATGCGGCGCGCGCAGAGAAGCCGCAAATCGCCGTGGGCCACCAAGGTTTGTTCGTCGGTTTCGCCGTACGCCAGGCCCGGCTCTTCCGCGCGACTTCCCGCGAGCAACGCGCCCAGATCACGCCCGCGCAATCGCGGTGGTTTGGGAATGCGCATCGCGCCCAGCACCGTCGGCAGGATATCGATCGATTGAACGACTTCGCGTACTCGGCGCGCCTGCAGCGCTCCGGGAGCCGACACCACCAGCGGGACGCGCAGCTGCTCTTCGTAGACTGTGGTGCCGTGATAACGGCCGCCGTGCTCTCCGAACTCTTCGCCGTGATCGGCGTGTACGATCACGACGCTCTTCGGGCGGCGCTGTCGAAACGCTTCGACGATGCGGCCCAGCGTGGTGTCGGCGTCGGCGATCTCCGAATCGTAGCGATCGATGTCGCGCGAGCCGAAGGCGTGCTCGGCATGGTTTACATACGGCTCATGGGGGCCAAACAGGTGCACCCACATGAACAGCGGATGATCGCTGGGCGCGCTCGCCAGGTAGTCGCGCACCTGGGCGATGCGCGTCTCACCTTCCGCGAACTCCACCTTGGCGTACTCGAAGCCGAGGTTTCGCTTTTGAAACGACTCGAAGCGCTGGGTGTCGATGAAGAAGACGGCGGGCGGATAGAAGGCGGCGGTGCGATAGCCGTAGGTGCGCAGCAGCGAAGCCCACGTGTCTGAGTCGGCACCGGCGCCTTGCTGCAGCAGAGGCCGCATGTACTTGCCCGTCATCAAGGACGTGAGTGCGTAAGAAGTGTGCGGCGTCGCCGAGTAGGCTCGCTCGAAGACGGCGCCCTCTGCCGCCAAACGATCGATGTTTGGGGTGGTGGGACGGGAGTAACCGTACGCACCAACATGGTCGGCGCGAAGCGCATCGACGCTGACCAGCAAGAGATCGTAGCCGCGCAGATCGACACCGGCCCCAGCTGCCGCGTTCTGAGCGTTCGCGCCGCAGCCCGGAGCACGCGGATCCGCATCGCAGTCGCTGGCTTCGAACGGCGCCGGCGGGGCGATGCGCGCCGTGAGCTCGACGACGCGGCCTAGCAACGGCGCGTTTTCGAGCAAGAGCCAGCGCATGTTGTCGAAGCCGGACAGGCCTCGCGCGCTCGGCGCCAGAAACACGCCAGCCAGCACCAGCCCAACACCCGCGAGCGCAACCGGCCAGCGCCGTGGCCAGACGCTCGCATTGGGCGACGCCAAGGCGACCCACGGCGCCAAGGCCAAAGCACCCAGCGCGAGCCCCCAATGGAAGGCGGGATACAAACGCGGAAGCACGAAGCGATTCACGAGCTCCAACGCCAAAACACTGCCCGCTATAACGAGCGCCCAGCGCCACTGCTTCTCGCGCACGCGTCGAGCCAGCCAAGGCGACAGCAACGCGACGGCCAAGCCCACGACCGCACCGACGCCGCTTGCAAACAACACGCGCGTCGGCGGAGCACTCAGGTGTCGCCCCCCACCCACGCCATACCCGACCAGCGCCGCTGCCAGCGCCGTGATCAGCGTTAGCGCCGTGCGCGGCCAGAGCTGTTCGCCCCGCTCCGCCAGAAGAAAGCAGAGCCCGCCCAGCATCCCGGCCAACGCCGTGAGCCAGAAGGTCGTCGGCAACAGCAGGAGCACGGCGTTGTCGAGCTCCCAAACGCTGGCAATCTGCCGGCGCCCGAGCCAGGCCACCAACGCAAACTCGAGCGCTGCCAGCCCGAACGCAGCAAAGACGCTCAGCGCAAGGCGCTCTGGAATGCTCGGCGCGCGACGCGCTGGGGTGGTCGCAAGGCGCGATGCCAGCGGATCAGCGGAACTCGATGCCGCCAATCTCGTAGCGCCGTGTTCCCCCCGGCAGGTTCACAACCACTTCGTCGCCCGTCGACTTACCCATGATGGCGCGCGCGAGGGGCGCCGAAACCGAGATACTCCCGCGGTTGATGTCGGCCTCGTCCGCACCCACGATTTGGAACGACTGCTCCTCGTCGGTATCGAGGTTGGTGAGTGTCACGGTCGCACCGAAACGCACCCGGTCGCCGCTCAGCTTACTGGGATCGATGATTTCGGCGCGCGCCAGCTTGTCCTCGATGTCCTTGATGCGCGCTTCGACCAGACCCTGACGCTCCTTGGCGGCGTGGTACTCGGCGTTCTCGCTCAGATCGCCGTGTTCACGCGCCACGCCGATCTCACGCGAGATGCGCGGGCGCTCTTCCTTCAACCGCTGGAGCTCCTCGCGAAGCTTGGCGGCGCCGCCGGGTGTCATGGGAACCTTTTCGGTGGTCATTGGTCGCCTCGCGCGCCATCTTAAGAGCCCGGGCGACTGGACGCCAATCCCGAAGCAGTGAGTATTCTCACGGCCGGGTCGGACTTGCCGTCGCAGCCTCGACCCGCTAAGGAGTGCCCTCGCCCGCCCGGAAGCGCCCGAAGTTGCCCTCGAAAGCCGTACCGATCCCCCACCTCCCCCCGCCTGCCCGTAGGTTTTCGCTCGGGCTTTCGCGCCTTTTGGCGGCCACCGCACTCGCTGCGAGCTTCGGCTTGCCCGCGTGTGCGGCGGACGACAAACGCCCCGCCACGGCCCTCGACTATAGCGAGAACGCCAAGCGCGATTACGAGAAGGCGATGCGCGCGCTCGAGGAGAAGAGCTGGGAGCAGATTGAGCCGCTCTTCAACGAGGTGCGCAGGAAGTATAGTTACAGCCGTTATGCGCGGCTGGCGGAGCTCCGCATCGCCGACGCCCACTATCGGCAAGACAAGCTGCCTGAAGCCATTTCGGCGTACCGCTCGTTTTTGCACGACTACCCGAACGATCCTGAAGTGCCGTACGCGCGCTTTCAGATTGCTCGCGCCGAGTACGACTCGGTGAGTCTGTCGCCGTTCCTCCCGCCGCTCGAAGAGCGCGATCTGACGTCGGTGAACGACGCGCTCGCAACCATTCGCGGCTACTTGGCGGACTATCCGAACTCCGAGCACACCGAGGAGCTGCGCTACATGCTCGAGGTGGTGCTGGGCCTATTGGCGCGCCACGAGCTCTACGTTGCCCGTTACTACCTCGCCAAGGACCGATTCGAAGCGGCTGCCGCGCGTGTCGACCACGCCGTGAGCGCCTTCCCGCGTTCGGGCCTCGAAGCAGAGGGCCTGCTCCTGCTCGCCGAAATCCGCATGAAGCAAAAGCGGCACGCCGACGCCCGCAAGCTGTGCGCTCGTCTCCTGAAGGAGCACCCCGAGAGCCCGTTTAGTGTCGCGGCCAAGAACTATCTGGCTCGTCTCGGGCCTGAGGAAAGCGTCGGCGTAGTGCGTCAGGTTCAGAGCGGAGCCGGCATCGACGCCAAGGCGCCTCCGGCGGCCACCGCGCCCGCGACGCCCTGAGCGCTCTGGCACGCGCGGCCGCGAAATGGGCCATTCTCTCCCCGCGACCGGCGCGGCTGAGATACTCTCCCCAGGGAGGTTGAATGGCTGACGCTCGCGAAGTCCTGCCCCTGACGCCCGTGGCGCCGACGGCGCTGGTGGTGGATGACGAAAAGAACATCCGACGCACCCTGGAAATGGTGCTGAGCGGCGAGGGCTACCGCGTGCTCGAAGCCGAAAGCGCCGAGCAGGCGCTCGAGCTCATTCGCAATCCGCGCCAACCGGTCGACGTTGCCATCTTCGATTTGAAGTTGCCGGGCATCAGCGGGCTCGAAGCACTGGAACGCCTACGCGCCGACGAAGCTACACGCGAGCTACCGGTGATTGTAATCAGCGGGCACGCGACCGTTCACGATGCCGTCAGCGCGATCAAGCTCGGCGCCTCGGACTTCTTCGAGAAACCGCTGAATCGTGAGCGTGTATTGGTCAGCGTGCGCAACTCGGTGCGCGCCGCGCGCATGAGCCGCACGTTGGAACAGATGCGCGGCGAACTCGAGGCGCGCTACGAGATGATCGGCACGAGCCCGCCGATTCAAAAGCTATTTCAAGACATCGACAAAGTCGCTCCCACCAAAGCCAGCGTGCTGATCACGGGTGAGAGCGGCACCGGCAAAGAGCTAGTGAGCCGTGCCATCCATCGCTTGAGTCCGCGCAAGGACGCGCCGTTCGTAAAAGTGAACTGCGCTGCAATTCCTCGGGAACTCATCGAAAGCGAGCTCTTCGGTCACGAGCGTGGCTCGTTCACCGGCGCTCAGGGCCGAAAACGCGGCTTCTTCGAGCAAGCCCACGGCGGCACGTTGTTCCTCGACGAGATTGGCGACATGGATCTCACCGCGCAAGCCAAAGTGCTGCGCGCCCTGCAAAACGGCGAAATCGTGCGGGTTGGTTCCGAACATGTCATTCACGTCGACGTGCGCGTGCTGGCTGCCACCAACAAGGACTTGGCGAAGTCGGTCGCTGCCGGAACCTTCCGCGAAGATTTGATGTTTCGGTTGGATGTATTCCCCGTGCGTGTGCCGGCGCTGCGTGAGCGCCCGAGTGACATTCCGTTGCTCGCCGATGCCTTCGTCGCAGCCTTCTGCAAAGACAACGGCTTGCGCCCGAAGCGCATCGATCCCTCGCTGTACGAGGCGCTGTCGCGCCGCAAATGGCCGGGCAACGTGCGCGAACTCAAGAACGTGGTCGAGCGCGCCGCAATCCTATCGAGCGACGTCATCACCGTCGCGGATCTGCCCGAAGATCCGCATTCCAGCCCGTTCGAAGACGAAGGCGACGACGAACCCTCGTCTCCGGCGGTCCCGCTCGATCCGTCGCGCGGGCGCCTCACCTTGCGCGAGCACCGCGACGCCGCCGAGCGCGCTTACATCCTCGACACTTTGAAAGAGCTCTCCTGGAATATCTCGCGCGCATCGGTGGTGCTCGGCGTGGAGCGCACCAATCTGCACAAGAAAATCCGAGCGTATGGAATCAAACGCGGCGAGAGTTGAGCGTCGCCGGCTGCGGGGCGGCGGCGATTTGCGTGAGCTCGGCGGGTTGCGGGGCGGCAGCGATCCGCGCGATCTCGAGATTGCAGGAGGCGGCCCGCGTGTGCTCGCTTTGCACGGCTTCGGCGGCACACCGTACGAAGTCGAACTCGTACTCGACTCCGCGCGCGACCTCGGCCTCGGTGGCCTCGCGCCGCTTTTGCCCGGACACGGAACACACGCCAAGCGGCTCGCAGCGACGCGTTTCCCGGACTGGGCGGACGCAGCCGAAAGCGCGCTCGATCGCGTTGGCGGCCCCGTCATTCTGGCTGGCTTTTCCCTCGGCTCTTTGCTCGCATTGCACCTCACCCAAAAACGCCCGCAGGACATTCGAGCGCTGATCTTGCTCGGCAATGCCGCCTGGCTCACGGCTCCTTTCCCTCGCTGGGCGCTCATGCTCGCCGAGCGCCTCCGCCTACCCGATTTTTTAATGCCCAAGAAGGGCCCACGCATGGGCGACGATGCGTCCAGCCTCGCCCACATGAGTTACGACGCTCACCCCGTCCACGCCGCCATCGAAGTACGCCGCACGGGCGAACGCATTCGCGAACAACTCGCACACGTCCGCTGCCCGACCCTCATCCTGCACGGCGCGCGCGATCGCACCTGCCCCGTCTCCAACGCCTGGCGCGTCGCCGAGCGCCTCGGCTGCGACGACTGCCGCGTCGTCATCTTTCCGCGTTCGCGCCACGTACTCACACGCGATATCGAGCGGGACGACGTGCGCCGTGAAATCGCCACGTTTCTCGGGCGATTCGCGGCCACGTCGCAGTAACTCCCACATCCTCGTTCGCAATACCTCCAACATCGCTGTAGGCTGTGAGGGTCAAGGAGGCTCGAGCGCACCTTTCCATGGCAACCTCGCTACCACCGGATCGCAAAGGCGAAGTGATTGGCGGGCGCTACAAGCTCATCGAAGAGCTCGGCCGTGGTGGACAAGGCTCCGTCTATCGAGCCCGCGATCTGCGCGACGGCGACGAAGTAGCCGTCAAAATTCTCGGCGTCCCCGCCCACCGGGAAGACGAATGGCGCGAACGCATGATGCGCGAAGCCCACGCTCTCACAGTCCTCTCCGGCACCGCCGCCGTGCGCGCCCTCCACCAAGCCTGGACCGACGACGGCGCCCTCTGCCTCGTCACCGAACTCCTCCACGGCACCGACTTCCAAGACTACCTCGAACAACGCGAACAACGCGGCCAACAATTCAGCATCGGCGAACTCGTCAGTCTCCTCGCCCCCGTCGTCTCCACCCTAGAAGCTGCCCACAACGCCGGCATCCTCCACCGCGACCTCAAGCCCCGAAACATCTTCATCCTCGACAACGGCGGCGTCCGCCTCCTCGACTTCGGCTTCGCCAAATTCACCCGCATGCGCACCGTCACCCAAGCGGGACTCATCGCCGGCTCCCCCAACTACATCGCTCCCGAAATCTGGCGCGGCGCCACCCATTTCGACCACCGCATCGACGTCTACTCCTTCGGCGCCCTCGCCTTCCGCGCCCTCGCTGGCCGCCCGCCCTTCATCGCCGAAGGCATGCAAGAAATCCTTCGCGCCGTCACAACCGCCGAGCGCCCCAGCCTCCACGCACTCCGCCCTGACCTCCCACCCGCGATCGACGACTGGGTCCAACTCGCACTCGCCGTCGACCCCGAACACCGTTTCGAGCGCGTACAAGCCATGTGGAACGCGCTGGGCTCGCTGCTACCGAGTTCCGCGTCGGAGCCAGAGTCTCCGTCGTGAGTACGCCGTCAACGCACGGCGCGGAGTGGAGTGGGCACCGCGCTCACGGGTCGCCGGCCGCGGTATTGAGCACGCAAATGGACTATCGCCCTTAGCCGAGCTCGGCTAAGGATGGTCGCGTGGTTCCGCAGGCTGAACTGGTGCAGCCGCGGGGTTGATGGAGGAAACATGAGGAATGCCAAGGTGCGATTGGGGTTATTGGTGGGAGCGGGCGTCGTCGGTGCGCTGTTTGCTGAGCCAGCGTTGTCTGCGTCGTCCTCGGTGCTGGCAGGGCGAGCCTCGCCCTCTTCGGACGAGAGCTGCTTCGCGTTCAGCGGCTTGAACTTGCGCAACACGTGCGGCTCGGGAACTACGAATACCAAGAAGTACTTGGTTCCAGTGTCCGCCGCCGCAACCGGGTCTTTCACCGCGAAGGTTCGCGGAGAGGGCGCGCTCAGCACGTCGGGTCCGCACGTTTCTTGCGTAGCAAAAGCTTATCAGGGCGACGGCGTTTTCATCAGCGCGCGTGGCACCACCACCGGCGCAGCATCGGCTTTTCAAACATTCACGCTCGGTAACGTGAACGTCAGTTCGAATACCGGGCTGATCTTCGATTGCGACTCGACGTTCGGCGGCAAGTTGACCGCCGTATTCTGGTGAGCAAGCGAGGTATTGTCGCAGCGCTGCTCGTCGGCGGGTTGTTTGCCGGAACGGTAACGTATTTCACGGTGACAACCCGCCAACAGGCGGCGAACATGCGCGAACTCGAAGCGCGCCTGCGCTCGTTGAACGAGCAAGTTGCGGCCGGTGCAGAGCGGGAGGATGTGCGGGTCCGAACGTTGGCTCAGGCGGTGCAAGCGGCGCAGGTGATTGAACGCCCGCCAGCCCTTCCTCGTGAAGCAGCTGCCGCACAAGCGCCGGTCACTTCCGAGGCGACGAATCCGCCGCCGTCGTATCGGGAGCAGTTCGCCTACCTCGAGGCCGAATTGAGCTCTCAGTCAACAGATGTGGCTTGGGCTCGCTCGTCCTCGACCAAGCTGCAGGAAGGGCTCGGGCGCATCGCGAAAGACGCGCGCGGGCTCGAAACGGTCGAGTGCCGCTCCACCCTGTGCCGGGCACGCTACACCGACTCTGCCGTAGAAAACTGCGAAGACTTTCTGCGGCAAGCCACGCACCCAACACCTCCGTACTTTTGGGAGGGTGCGTACCTCGCCGTGCGCGACGAGCCGCAGGCTGGCGGGCGCTGCGGTGTGCGGCTGATGTTCGCACGCGAACAGACCGAAATGCCGCTGCTCGAGTGAAACAGCGAGCCGCAGGGAGTGAAGCGGCAGTCGCGGGTGTTCCCAGTCCGCCCAGCGTGGGGTTTCGCAGTAATACGCTGACGAATATTCGCGTCTTCGGTGTGATTGCGGCGCCCTGGCGGTTACCGGCCTGTTGAGCCGTAGCCGCCGGCAGCGCGCTCGGTGTTCGTGAGGGTTTCGACTTCAACGAGCTGGGCGTGAGCTACGGGGCAGATGACGAGTTGAGCGATGCGGGCGCCGGGGGTGATTTCGAATGACTCTTGGCCGTGATTGATGAGAAGGACGCCGACTTCGCCGCGATAGTCACTGTCGATGGTGCCGGGAGCGTTGACCATGCCGATGCCGTGGCGGAGAGCGAGGCCTGATCGCGGGCGGACTTGGCCTTCGTAGCCCGGTGGGATTTCGAGGCAGAGGCCGGTGGGGATGAGGCGGCGTTCACCGGGTGCGAGGACGACGGGGTGTTCGATGGCAGCTTCGAGGTCGAGGCCTGCAGCGCCTTCAGTGCGATAGCTGGGAAGGCCAACGCGAACGGAGCCTGTGCGAAGGACGCGAACGGTGACGTGGCTGTGGGATGAGTTCATTCCTTCGTTATCCAGGGCGGCTCATGGTGCCGAGTTTGTGGCGTTGGAAGATTTCGTCGGCCATCTGGGAGAGTTTTTTTGCCTCGCGGATGATGTCGGCGTTGTGGCGGTAGTGGGGCGAGGCTTCCACGTAGCTGGAGAAGGCGCGATAGCTTTTTGCGACTTCGATTTCGTTGCCGATTTCTTGGCAGATGGCGATGGAGCGCAGGAAGTAGTCGACGGCGCGACCTTCGTGGCCATCTCCCCACGCGCCGGCACCGGTGACTTCGCCGAGCGTGCGGAGGGCCATGGCAAGGTGGGGTTTGCTGCGGACTTGGCCGAACAGATCGACGCTGCGTTTGATGGCGTCGCGGGCACGTTTGAGTTCGCCCTTGGCTAGGTAAGCTTTGGCGAGGCCGCGTTTTGCTTCGGCGAGGTGGAGTTTGTCGCCGAGTTCATCGCAGAGTTCTTCGGCTTGAGTGAGCACGGCGATGGCGCGTTCGGCGTCGCCGAGGCGGAGGTGGGCGGCGCCGGTGTTGGTGAGGACGACGGCGATGCGGTTGCGTTCGCCGATGTCTTGGGCGACGTCGCGCGCTTCTTGAAAGAGTTGCAGGGCTTGATTGGGATCGTTTTGGTCGAGAGCGAGCTCGCCGAGGTCGTTCAGGCTTTCGACGCTGCCTAGTGGATCGTTGAGTTCGCGACGAATTTTGAGGGCGCTTTCGAGGGCTTCGCGTGCTTCGGAGACTTGGCCGTGGTCGCGCCAGACCAAACCGATGTTGTTGAGGCTGAGGGCAATCGAACGACCGTCGCCGTGGGTTTTGCGCATTTCGAGGGCGTTGCGCATGGCGTCGAGGGCCTCTTGGTATTCGCCGCGCATCCACAGCAAACGGCCGATGTCGTCGCGACAGCTCGCGACGCCGCGTTGATCTCCGGAGCTTTCGAACAACGCGAGCGCGGTCTCGAAGTGCTTTTGCGCCGGGCCCAGCGAACCGGTGTCGCGGTAGAGGCGGCCGATGCGATTGTGGGCCGCGCCGCCTTTCGCTTTGAGTCCAAGGCGGTAAGCGATGCCGAGCATTTCGCGAAACGAAGCCAGTGCCTCGTCGGTGCGGCCGAGCAGAACGAGGACGTCGCCGTGATTGTGAAGCGCATCGATGCGGCGGCGTGCGTCGTCTTGGCCGAGCAGCTCGAGGCCTTTGCGATAGTATTCGTCGGCGCGCTTGGCGGCGAAGTGTTCGCGCGCAGTATTGCCCGACTCGATGTACGTGAACGCTGCGCGCGTGAACGAACCAGCGTGTTCGAGGTGGCGCGCCAGCATGGCGCTGTATTCCTCCTGGTTTCGCACGCTGTCTTTTTGTGCGAGCCAATCCGCGACGGTTTGATGGTAGCGACGCGCTGACGGCGCAGCCGTGAGATTCGCGATGGTTTCGCGCTCGAGGTTGTGTTTGAACACGAACTCGACTTCGTCGGAAAACGCGCTGTCTGGTACCTTGAGCACGTAGTCGCGCGCCGTGAGATCCGCGAGCGTATTTTCCACGGCGCTGACGTCGTCGGTGCCACCTTCACTCCACAACTCGGGCGGCTCGCGATCGATGCGCCCGAGCGCGACCAGCGCACTCAACCAAAATACGCTACCCATCGCCGCCGCGTGCTCGAGCAAGCGCCGTTCCTGCGCGGTGAGCGCTGCGATGCGCACCTGCACCGCGTCGTCGACGGTGAGCGGCAGACGTGCACTCGCCAAACGATCCAAATCCACTCGCCAACCGAGCGACGGATCTTGCGGATCTTCGACGAGCACGCCGGCGTCGCGGAACACACTGACCATGTGTTCGAGCAAGCCCGGCGCCCCTCCGGCCATGCTCACGGCGGCTTCGACGAGGCGCGGCGGAGGGCCACCCTGACAGCGCGCCAACAGCGATTGCATGATGGCGATTGCGTCGTCTTCGGCAACGGGCCCGATCTCGAGCAAGGTGTGGCGCGAACCCGCAAGCGCCGCCCACTCGGTGTGGCGGCTCAAGAATTCTGGCCGCGTATTGCACACGATTAGGAGCTTGCCGCGCAGGTGCTCCACCAAATAGCCGAGCAGCTCGACCGAATCTTCGTCGGTTGCGTGCAGCCCATCCAACACCAAACAAACGGGACTCTTCGCTGCGTCCGCTTCGACGAAGCTGCGCACTACCGCCCGCCGCAGATGCCGTGCCTGTGAAGGATCTTCGGCTACCGCGCGTGTCATCGGGCTCTCGGCAAAAGCGAGGCCCATCAGCTCACCGAGGAAGTAGCAAACGTCGCCCACGCGGCGATCACCGAGCACCGCGCTCACCTGCGTGTGCAGGGTGGTGCGCGCGCTGTCGGAGTCCATCTGCTCGGTGAGTCCGAAGCGTGAGCGCAGGAGCCGCGCGAACATGCCGTAGGCAGTGCTTTGCGGCCCAGGGCGGCCTTCATAGACGCGGGTGGGGGGCGCTCCACGGCGAACCTCGGCGATGAGCTCACGCGTGAGGCGTCGCTTTCCGATGCCTGTGGGCCCGACCAAAGTCACGATGCGCGCCCCTCCGCCCTCGAGCACTTCATAGTAAGCGCGTCGCAACTGCGCGAGCTCGTCACTGCGACCAATCAATGGAATGCCGGCCAGAGGGGCCTCAGCGGAACTCACGCGGCGCATCATCTCTCGGGACCTGCCAGCGCCTCAAGCGCTCACGATTCGAGAAAACCAGAGCTCGAGCGACTCGGCTCGAGGCGAGCCCTCGTTCACTCGAATGCGAGTGGCGCTCAACGCCAGCGGAACATCGGCCGTCCGGAACGGAAATTGCCGCACTGCGCCGGGGAAGCGCGTCGGTTCGCACCGCAATGCCAGACAATCTTGACGGGGTGATCTATTAGAGCGAGTACACGGGTTTTGCTACCCTCTGTCCCCTCGTGACTCTGCCTGAACGTACCCCTCCCCAGTCGACCAGCGCCGAAAAGCGTTCGGTCGGCAAGGGCCTCTTCACCAAGTGCGCCGGTTGCGGCGCTGTCTCCACTGCCGAGGAGCTCTCCGCCAAGTGGAATGTCTGCGACGCTTGCGGACATCACCACCGCATGAGCGCCAGCGAGTGGCGCCGTCTGTTGCTGGACGAAGCGCGGCTCGACGTGTGGGACGATCACATCGCAACGGCTGATCCGCTGAAATTCGAGGACGGCCGTCCTTATCCGGAGCGGGTGCAGCGTGCGCGTCGCAGCGCGGACACCAGCGAGGCCGTCGAGACCGGCAGCGCGCGCATGGAAGGACTGCGCGTGGCGTACGGTGCCTTCATTTTCTCGTTCATGGGCGGCAGCATGGGCTCCGTCGTGGGCGAGCGGATCACGCGGCTGTTCGAGCGCGCCACCTCCGAGCGGTTGCCGGTCGTGCTCCTGCATTCGTCCGGCGGGGCGCGTATGCAGGAAGGCATTTTGAGCCTGATGCAAATGGCGAAAACTGTTTCGGCTTTGCGACGCTATCGCGAAGTCAAGCGACCGTTTCTCAGCGTGCTCTTGGATCCAACCACCGGCGGCGTGGCGGCGAGCACCGCGTTCCTCGGCGACGTGAACCTGGTGGAACCCAACGCGCTCGTCGGCTTCGCGGGCCCGCGCGTCATCGAGAGCACGCTGCGAACGACCCTTCCCGAAGGCTTTCAGCGCGCTGAATTCCTTCTTTCCCACGGTATGGTCGACGCCATCGTTCCGCGCGTCGACATGAAGGCGACCATTGCACGGCTGATCAGGCATCTCGGGGGCGGCATTACGTGACGATTGATCTCAGGTCCACGCTGGAGCGTCTCTACGCGCTGATTCCCCGAGGCAAGCGTCTCGGGCTGGAGCGCATGCAGGCCGCGTGTGCGCGCTTCGGCAACCCCGAGCGCTCCTTCACGGCGGTGCACATCGCAGGCACCAACGGTAAGGGCACCGTGGCGGCGTTCGTTTCCTCCATGGCGCGTGCCGCAGGGCTGCGGGTCGGCACCTATACTTCGCCGCATCTACATCGTTTTGCGGAGCGCATCGCGATCGACGGCGCGCCAATCGAAGACGACGTGCTCGTTTCGCTCCTGAACCGCGTCATGGACGCGGCGCCGGACCTGACCTTCTTCGAGGTCGCCACGCTGGCAGCCTTCATTGCTTTCAAGGAGGCGGGCGTTCAGTTAGCAGTACTGGAAGTTGGTTTGGGTGGGCGGCTCGATGCAACCAACGTGATCCCGCCGCCGCGCGTCGCCGCGATCACGCGCATCGCCTTCGACCACATGGCCGAGCTCGGCGACACGCTCGCAAAGATTGCCACCGAGAAGGCCGGCATCATCAAGCCGGGCTCCGCAGCAGTGCTTGGCAAGCTGCATCCCGAAGCGCGCGCCGTGATCGAGCAGCGCGTCGCCGAAGTCGGGGCGCGCCTGGTCCCGCTCGGTAGCCCGGAGCCGATTGCCGGGGCTCCCCTCGCCTACCCGCGCATCGCGTTGTTGGGCTCCAACCTCGCGGTCGCCGTGACGATCGGTCGCGAACTCGGTTGGGCGCCGGAGGTGCTGGCTCAAGGCGTCGAAAACACCGTGTGGCCCGGGCGAAACGAGCTCTTGCACCGCAACGGTCAGGATTTGACGTTGCTCGATTGCGCCCACAACCCAGACGGCGCCGTTGCGCTCTCACACGCGCTCGACCCCACGGTGTTGGCAGAGGTCGAGTCGCGACGCGAAATTGCGTTGGTGTTTGGTGCGCTCAACACCAAGAACTGGCGCGCCATGCTGCGGCGGCTCGAGCAGGTGGCAGGTCAGCGCATCTATGTGGCCGCACCGCTCGCCAAGGCCGTCGATCCGCACGAAATGTTGCAGGTTTCGAATGGTGAAGTTGCGGGCAGCGTCGAGGAAGCGCTCACCCGCGCTCGTGAGCTGGTTGGCCCCAAGGGAGTTGTGGTCGTGGCTGGGTCGACCTTCTTGGTTGGCGCGGCGCGAGCGCTGCTTCTGAATTTGCCGACCGATCCGCCCGTTGCGCTCTGACGCGTTCCCGTCGCGAGTGGGACGCGTAAGCTGCACGGGCACGTATCCGGAGTCCGCACATGCCGTCATTCGATGTCGTCTCCAAGGTCGACTGGGCCGAGTTTCAGAATGCACTCCAGCAAGCACAGCGCGAAATCGCGCAGCGTTTCGACTTTCGGGGCACTGAAACCAGCATCGAGCGCAACGAATCCACGCTCACGATCCTAGCGAACGCCGAGGATCGCGCGCGTGCCGCGCTGAGTGTGCTCGAAGAAAAGCTGATTCGTCGCAAAGTGAGCTTGAAGCACCTCGACCCGAAGCCACCCGAGCGCGGCCCGAAAGGCTCGACTCGCCTGCCCGTCGGCATTAAAGAGGGAATCGAGCAGGAAAAGGCGCGCGAGATCGTGAAGCTCATCAAGGACTCGAAGCTCAAGGTGCAGGCCTCCATTCACGAAGACAGCGTGCGCGTGAACGGCAAGAAGCGAGATGACCTTCAAGCCGTAATCGCGCTGTTGCGCGGCGCCGATAGCCTCGGCCTCGATCTTCAATTCAATAACTTCCGCGATTGAGCGGAGCTCGAGCAGAACCCAACCACGGGTCCCACCGGGCTCGAGCAGAACCAGCGACACATCCCCATGACGGAAAGAAAGCTCTTCGGAACCGACGGCATTCGCGGCCGCGCCAACACGGCGCCGATGACCCCGGAGTTGGCGTTGCAGCTCGGGCGTGCACTTGCTTACGTCGCTGGGCGCGGCAAAGGTCGCCCGCCGCGCATCGTGATCGGGAAAGACACGCGCGTCTCTGGTTACTTGTTCGAAACGGCGCTCGCCGCTGGCATTTGTGCGATGGGCGGTCGCGTCATGTTGTGTGGCCCGATCCCCACGCCGGCCGTAGCCAACCTCACGCAGAGCATGCGCGCCGACGCAGGCGTCGTGATCAGCGCCAGCCACAATCCTTTTGGCGACAACGGCATCAAGATCTTTGCCTCCGACGGCTTCAAACTGCCCGACTCCGAGGAGCTCGCCATCGAGAAGTTGATGGAGGACACCTCACTCGCGCAACAAGGTAAAACCGGCGCGGAAGTGGGTCGGGCGTTTCGCATTCAAGACGCCGTCGGGCGCTACATCGTCTACGCGAAGAACACCTTTCCCAAAGAGCTCACGCTGGACGGCTTCCGCATCGTGGTCGACGCTGCACACGGAGCCGCTTACAAGGTCGCGCCGGACGTGCTGCGCGAGCTCGGCGCTGACGTAATCGCACTCGGCTGCCGTCCGAACGGCACCAACATCAACAAAGCCTGCGGCGCCTTGCACCCCGAGCACGTCGCGCACGAGGTGAAGCGCATGCACGCGCACGCTGGCGTGGCGCTCGACGGCGATGCCGACCGCGTGATCTTCGTCGATGAGAAGGGCGAAATCGTCGATGGCGACGCCATCATGGCGCTGGTCGCGCTGCGCATGTTGCGCGAGCGCCGCCTGGCGAAGAAGACCTTGGTCTCCACCGTGATGAGCAACATGGGTCTCGAGCTCGCGCTCGAAGCCGCCGGGGGCAAGTTGGTGCGCACCGCAGTCGGCGATCGCTATGTGGTCGAATCGATGCGCAAGCATGGCTACCAATTCGGCGGCGAACAATCGGGCCACCTCGTTTTCGCCGAACACGCCACCACCGGCGACGGCACCGTGGCAGCCCTTCAAGTGCTCGCCATCATGCGGCGTGAAGAGAAAACACTCAGCGAGCTCTCGCAGGTGATGCAACGTGTCCCGCAGGTGCTCGAAAACGTGTCCCTCCCGGCGCGCCGCCCACTCACGGAGATGCCCAAGCTCACCCACCTCATTGCGCAGGCGGAGAAGAAGCTCGGCAAAGAAGGCCGCGTGCTGGTGCGTTGGAGCGGCACCGAAGCCAAGCTGCGCCTCATGCTCGAAGGGCCGGAGCCCCAGGTCTTGAAGAGCTTGGTTTCGGACATGGTCGACGCGGCTCGCAAAGACATCGGCGCCGTAGCGAGCGCGTAACAAGGCGCGCCCTTTTCGGCGTGGGGCGTGCGCGGTGTAGTGCGCTGCGCCGTCGCGCGTCGACTGCGCTATGGCCGCGCGGGGTTTAGTTGCGCGCTCTTTTCGGCGCTCCCCCGCCCCCAAATAGAGACGGGCACCAGAGCCGTAGCTCGGTGCCCGTCGTTTTCCCACGTGGGTTTCTATTGTCTTCTCAGCAGATCAGCCGGTGCCGCCGCTCGCGGAAGCGCTGGCGGAGGCGCTCGCCTTGATCGAGACGTCAATCGAGACGGTGGCCTTGGCCTGAGCCTCGAGCGAGGCGCCGACGCAAGCCGCGGCCTTGAGGGCAGCGACGCCGCCCGCGTTGGCAGCGGCTTTCACGCCTTCGAGGGAGGTGCGCACATTGCCGGCGACGTTGCCGATCTTGCTCTTCATGCCCATGCTGACCTTGAGGAGCGCGGGCAGATTCTTTTCGAGGGCGCCCTTGAGCTTGGTCGCGGCCGCAGCGTCAGCCGAGCCTTGAGCAGTGACGTTGACGTGGCCGGGGGTGCACTCGAGCTTGGCTTTGACTTCGGCGTCGCAGTTGGCTTTGCACTCGGCACTCATCTGCGGGGGCTTCACTTCGCCGGTGCACTTGGGCTCCTTGAATTCAACGCTGCAGCCGCCGGTGCAGGTGCCGTTGCACTCGCCCTTGGCTTTCATGGTGCAACCGCCGCTGCACTCGCCTTTGCATTCGCCGCTGCAGGTGCCGTTGCCTTTGCCTTCGCACTTGCCGTCGCAGGTGCCGGCGCACTTGCCCTTGGCGTCTTTGCCGTCGCACTTGCCTTTGCAGTTGCCGTCGCACTTGCCGTTGAACTCGGCCTTGCACTCGCCGTTGCAGCTCGCTGAACAAGTGCCTTCGCACTTGGCACCGGCGTCGACGGTGCATTCGCCCTCGCACTTGGCGTCACACTTGCCGCTCATCTTGCCGCCTTCGCAGTCGACCTTCACGGAGCCGGGCTTGACGGTGGCGTCGCACTTGGCAGCGCAGTCGGCCATTGCGTTGACCGACGCCGCGCACACGGGCGGCTTGGCTTCGACGGCGATCTTGCCCTGAGCCTTGGCCTTGAGCTCGCCAATGGCCTTGCTGGCAGCGTTGCAAGCGGCCTCGGCCTTCTTGCCTGGGCCATCCTGCGCGGGCTTGAGCGCGTCGTCACCCACGCCGAGATCCTTGGCTAGGTTGGTGCAAGCAGCGGTGACATCGCCTTCCACGTCCGCAGCGATCTTCTGCAGGTTCGCGCCGGCTGCCAGAGCCGCCTTGACCTTGCCCTCGAGCTCACCCTGGAGGCCGAAGTTCGTGTTCATGATCGCGGCAGCATCCGCGATGTTGGCAGGACACGCGTCAGAAGCGCCCGGAACGCCAGCAGGAGCTCCAGGCAGGTTGGGCGCAGGCGCGCCGGGAACCTTGCCGCACTCCGTCAACAGAAGGGGCGCCGACATCAGAAAAAGCCAAGCGATCGCGTATCCCGTCTTCTTACGACCTCGGGTCATCGTTTCGATTCCTCCTAAGCGGCCACCCGGGCCGCAATCGTGCGAGACGCTACACCCAAGTGGCGTCCCGAGAAAATACTTCAGCGCCACACATCCGGTCGACCGGCCCCAGTTGTGCTATGGCGATTTTGGCCGCCTCTTGGCTGGAGCGCGCGGAGCCGGCGATTGTGCGGCAAAAGGCAGCTCCATTTGGTCGGTCGACACTGGTTTGCGAGCCGGACGGTGGCCAGCGCGTGCCAAGATTTCCTCTTCGCGCTCGAGGTCCGCCTGAATGACTTCGAGATTGTCGAGCGCAAAGGCGAGCGCATCGAGCACCTTGGCTGGGCCGAGCTGAGGATAACGCTTGAGGATGCGCTCGACGCTGGTTCCCCCCGAGTAAAACGCCCACAGACGTCGAACCGGCACACGCGAGCCGAGCACGTGAGGACTTCCGCCCAACACGTGCTCGTCCACTCGGACGTGGGGATGGGGAACCAGAACTATCGGGAGCTTCATGACCGCGCGAGGCGGGGATTACAGCTCGGACAAGATGCGGGCGGCAACTTTGGCGCCTGTGAGGCCGAATTCTTCGGCGAGCCGCTCGGCCGGCGCGGAGGCGCCGAAGCGATCGATACCGATCGTGAGCCCACGATCACCAGTGACTGAGCGCCACGGGCCACTCATGCCAGCTTCGATGGTGACGCGACGTGTGCCGATGCCGAGCACGGCGTCGCGCTCGGCGGTGGGCAGGCTCTCGAACTTGTTCCAACACGGAGCCGAAACGACGCGCACGCGTTTGCCTTGCGCTTCGAGTAGGCCCTTGGCTTCGAGCGCGACGTGCACTTCGCTGCCCGTCGCGATCAACGTGTACTCCGGGTTCGGGCTATCGGAGATGACGTACGCGCCCTTCAGGATTTGCTTCGAATCAAAGCCTTCCGGACGGGCAAGCTCAGGCACTTTTTGGCGGCTCAGCGCGATCAAAGTCGGGCCTTCGCGGCGTTGCAGCGCGTGAGCCCACGCCGCCGCGCACTCGAGGCCGTCCGCGGGGCGCACGACATCGAGGTTCGGGATCATGCGCAATGCCCACAAATGTTCGATGGGTTGATGCGTGGGGCCGTCTTCGCCGAGGAAAACGGAGTCGTGCGTGAAGACGTACACGACTTGCTGATGCATCAACGCAGACAAGCGAATGCTGGGGCGGCAGTAGTCGCTGAAGATGAGGAAGGTCGAACCGAAGGGAATGAAGAAGCCGCTCAGCGCGAGGCCGTTGAGCACCGCAGCCATGCCGTGCTCGCGAATACCGAAGTTGAAGTTGCGACCCTGGAACTCGCCGCGCTTGATGTCGCCGGCGCCTTTGATGGTGGTCTTGGTGGACTCTGCCAGATCGGCCGCGCCGCCCACCAGAGAAGGAACCAGCGCCGCCGCCCGCTGCTCGATCTTGCCGGCGGTGTTGCGCGTAGCATCGGCTTTGCCGTCGACGGCTTTGACGAGCTCCTCGAATACGTTCGCTGGAACGGCGCGGCTCAACAGCTCTTCGAGCTTCTTGGCGCGCTCGGCGGGCAGCGCTGCCTTTTGCTTGTGCCAAGCGTCGTACACTTTCTGATTTTCGGCAGCGCGTGCCGCAAAGAGAGCGCGAGCGCCGTCGGGAATCAGGAAGGTGGGCTCGAGAGGCCAACCGGCGTTCTTCTTGGTTCCCTCGACTTCGACTTTACCGAGCGGCGCGCCGTGAGCCTTGGACGTGCCTGCCTTGGTGGGAGCACCGATGGCGATGGTGGTCTTGGCGACGATGAGCGACGGAGATCCTCGATGTGCTTGCGCCGCGTCGAGCGCGGCGCGCACCTGCTCTGGGTTGTGCCCGTCGACGTGCTGCACGAAGAACCCGTACGCCTCGTAACGCTTGCCGACGTCTTCGCTGAAGGAGAGCTCCGTGGAGCCGTCGATGGTGATCTTGTTGTCGTCGTAAATCAGGATCAGGTTGTCGAGGCCGAGGTGGCCAGCGATGCTCGAGGCTTCGCTGGAGACGCCTTCCATCAAGTCGCCGTCCGAAGCCAAGCAGAAGACGCGATAGTTGATGAGCTCGGAGCCGGCCTCGTTCACGCGCGCAGCAGCAAGCTTTCCGGCGACGGCGAGCCCGACGGCGTTGCCGACACCTTGACCGAGCGGCCCTGTCGTCGTTTCGACGCCCACGGTGTGCCCCACTTCCGGGTGCCCCGGCGTCCGCGAGCCCCACTGGCGGAAGTGCTTGAGCTCATCGAGCGGCAGATCGTAACCGGCCAAATGCAGAATCGAGTAGAGCAGCATCGAAGCGTGCCCACACGAGAGCACGAAGCGATCGCGGTTCGGCCACGCGGGATCCTTCGGGTTGTAACGAAGCGCGCGTGTGAACACGTCGACCGTGATCCCGGCGAGTGCCATCGGCGTTCCGGGATGGCCGGCGTTTGCCGCCTCGACACCATCGACCGACAGGAATTGAACTGTGTGAACTGCTTCTTCGAATTGGCTCATGATGGGGCTCCGGTCTAGCGCTGCTCGCCCTCGAGGGGAAGCACGCCTTGTTCGATCGCGCGCCGGTGTTCTTCGAAGCTTCGGCTGAAGCGATGACGCCCGTGACCGTCGGCTACGAAGTAAAGAAAACTGCTTTGCGCCGGGTTCAAAACGGCCAAGATGGCGTCCTCTCCGGCGTTGGCGATCGGGCCCGGTGGTAAACCCGGGTGCCGATACGTGTTGTAGGGATTCGCGGCGTCGCGCAGCATTTCAGCAGTAACCTTTCCGCTGAAAGTCTTGCATGAAGCGGCGAGCGTCGGCGAAACGATGCAACCGTACGCAGCGGTGGGATCCGATTGAAGCATGCCGAGCGGGCGGAAGCTGGGGTCATCGAGACGATTCAGAAACACACTCGCGATGAGCGGGCGCTCTTCTTTCACTGCCGCTTCACGCTCGATCATCGAAGCCAAGGTGAGCACCTCGCGCTCCTTCCAGCCGCGCCGTGACTCGATGCGACTCAGGCCGCCGTTCGAGCGCGTATCAACGCGCTGCAAACGTTTGCGCAGCTCCGCAACCAACTGCTTGATAATCTGTGACGGCTCGGAGTCGACCAACAGCTCGTACGTCGCTGGAAACAGATAACCTTCGGCGCTCGGCCCCGCGATCCCGAGCGGAGCCAACACGTGCGCATCGTTCGCAGCCGCAACGAAGGCTTGGGCCGTGCAGATCTCGCGCTCCTGTAAGCGCTCGGCAACTTGGAACAGCGTATAGCCCTCCGGCAGCGACACGCGCGCGCTCGGGCGCGATGCCATGCGCCCCAGCCGCTGCAGCAGACGGCGCGGCGAGAGCCCGGTGCGCAGCAAGTGTTCGCCGGCGGCAACACGCACGGTCGGAGCGAACCAACCCATGTAGATCGCAAACAGTCCCGGGTGCGTCACCAGCCCGAGCTCTGCGAGGCGCTGGGAGGTCTCTTCGGCGCCTTCGTCGCCACGAAAGCTGACGACCACCCGTTGAGCGGCGACTTCCGGCTCGATGGTGGCCCAGACCAGGATCGTGATGGTGCCCGCGATGAGCGCTGCCCCCAACGCCACTGCGAAACCGAGGAGCGTCGAGCTGAGCGCACGTTTGCGCCGACGCGGACGCGCGGGCGCAGTGTCCGGCGGACGACTCGGCCGCTTTCGCGCCCTGGCAGGTCGTTGGCTGGCGCTCACGGTGCGCGCCCCCGCTCGGCGTCCAGGTAGCTTTGCAACAGCACCGCCGCCGCCGCGCTGTCGACGCGCGAACGCTGATCGCGGTCGTTCAGCCCTTGCTCACGCAGGCGCCCCTTGGCTTCCTTGGTGGTGAGCCATTCGTCGACCAACACGACACGCACACCCGCAGCTTTCCGCAAAGCCGCCGCAAACTCACGCGCGCGTCGCGCAGCCGGACCTTCGCGACCGTCCAACCTCCGCGGCAAGCCCACCACGAACACGTCGATGCCTTCGGTGCTGGCGAGCTCCTTCAAATCGCGCAGCACGCGCGCCGGGTCACGCCCATCTAAAAAGGGGCGCGGGTGGGCCAGCAGACCGATTTCGTCCGCGACGGCCAGTCCGACGCGCACTGTCCCGAAATCGACCGCCGCGGCACGCATTTGGCGCCTCGATCTAGCACGGAGCGGCCAAATCTCCGCCGTCTGAGCGAGCTCGGAGCGGCATGACGGGCCCCACGCAGCCCCCGTCCATGCATCGCGCCGCTTGACCCGACCCCTGCCACCGAGCATAAGCGGTGCGCGCGGCATCGGGCCGCGGCGTTTACCTCGGAAAACCCATGCAGTTTCGCCCGGTCAAGGGGATGAACGACATCCTCCCCGGAGACATCGAGCGCTGGCAGCGCCTGGAGAGTGTATTTCGAAGCACAGTCGAACTCCACGGTTACTCCGAGGTGCGCACGCCGATCCTCGAAGCGCTGGAGCTGTTCGTTCGCTCCACGGGTGAAACCACCGAGATCGTCGAAAAGCAGATGTTCGAGTTCCAGCGTGGCGACGAGCGGCTTGCGCTGCGTCCCGAGGGAACACCGGGGTCGGCGCGTGCGTTCATCGGCGGCAGTGTGCACGCCAAGGAGCCGGTCACGCGTTGGTATTACATCGGGCCGATGTTTCGCGCCGAGCGGCCGCAGCGTGGTCGTTATCGGCAGTTCCACCAAGCTGGCTGCGAGCTTTACGGCGACGCCGGGCCCATCGCCGACGCCGAAATGATCGACATGCTGTTCGGGCTGTTGCGCAAGCTCGGCATCGAGAGCTTCGACGTGCGCATCAACTCGCTCGGTGGCACCGAGAGTCGCACCCGCTACCGCAAGGCGTTGCAAGACTACCTGCAGCCGAAAGCCTCGCAGTTGAGCGAGCATGCCCAGAAGCGCTTGCTCGACAATCCGCTGCGCATTCTCGACTCCAAGGATCCGCGCGATCGCGAAGCCGTGCAGGGCGCCCCGTCGATTCTGGAGGTGCTCGAGCCGGAAGATCAGCAGCACTTCCAGGGTTTGCGCGCCGCGCTCGATGCGCTTGGCACGCCCTACACGGTGGATGCTGGGCTGGTACGCGGGCTCGACTACTACACGCGCACTTTGTTCGAGTTCACCTCGGCCGCCGGCGAGCTCGGCACGCAAAACGCGCTGCTCGGCGGCGGTCGCTACGACGGGATGTTGCAAGGCTTGGGCGGCCCTGATCTTCCCTCGATTGGTTACGCCATGGGCCTCGAGCGCATGTTGCTCGCCATGGGAGACTCGGAGTTGCCCAAGGTGCAGCGCTGTTTCGTGGCACCCATCGGTGAGCGGGCAGCGCATCAAGGTCTCGTGCTCGCGCGCGATCTGCGCTCGCAGGGCGTTGCCGTGGATCTCGAAGGCCGCGGCGGATCATTGAAGAGCATGCTGCGGCGAGCCGACGCACGCGGCGCGCGCTTTTGTTTGGTGCTCGGCGAATCGGAACTGGAACGCGGCGTGGTGCAGTTGAAAGACCTGAGCACGCACAGCCAGAGCGAGCTGCCGCTGTCGGATGTGGTGTCCCACGTTCGCGCCGCGCTCAGCAAGGACGAGGCAGGCGGTTGAGCGAGCGAGCTTTGTTTTCTTCGCAGCGCGCCGCGCTGCTCGCGTTGGTCGGCCTCGGTTTGGGTTCCCTTCCAAGCGTCGCATTCGCGCAGGATCCGTTCGGCCGTGGTGGCATGATGCCCGGTGGCATGCCGGGCGGTGGGATGATGCCAGGCGGCATGGGAGGAATGGGTGGGCCGCGCCCGCCCGCTGCTCCCAAGAAAAAGAAAGAACCGGCTCCCGGCACACCCGAGCTGCACGCCGCTTCAGGCGCGAGTGACACGTTGGTTGCACCAGGTGGCGAACCGTCGCTCCCCGAAAAGCCGCTCGAGCTGAAGCGCTCGGTGGCAAAAGGCATCGGCAGCGATCTCGATCCCGAGCTCGAAGAGCAAGGGCGCAGCAAAGACACTGATCGCAAGTTTTACGGGCTCTACTACCAAGAAGACAGCGGCAAGTATCACTTGAAGCTCGCCTTCCCTGTTTGGGGTGAACGCCGCCAGCCTTCGCGCCTCGATCCGAGCGTTGAAGATCGCGCTTCGCTGTTCGGGCTCTACTACAATCGCCGTAGCTATGAACGCGCGGATGACGTGCTGTTTCCGTTCTTTTGGGATTTGAAGAACCGACGCAGCGGCGATCACACGACGATTGTGGGCCCGTTCGTACACCGCGAGGCACCCAACGAGAACGACAACTGGCTCGCGCCGCTGTACTTCAGTGGAAAGCGCAAGGACGGCGGCTACACGCTGATCCCGCCGCTGCTCACGTACACGAATCGCAACCGCGAAGGTGGCTTCAACCTCGTGGGGCCGATGTTTTGCTCGTGGAAAGGTGGCCCGGCCTGCGACACGCGCACGGCGCAAGACATCGATCTCGGCGTCGCGCCTTTCTACTTTTACGGGCAAAACGCCGAGAGCAAATACGAGCTCATCCCGCCGCTGCTCCACTACTACGACTACGACGATCGCTCGCAGAGCTGGACCAACATTTGGGGTCCGTACTACCGCGGCCACACGCCGAAGCGCGACAAGCTCCACCTCTTCCCTTTCTATTACAGCATTTGGGGCAAGAACGAGCGCCACACCACGCTCGCGCCGCTGTTCCACTACGGATACAAGGACAACTCTTGGTTGTTCGCGAGCCCGCTCTTCATGATGAGGAAGGGCGAGCAAGGCGAGAGCACCTTCGTCACTTGGGGTTATGCGCGCTATCGCGGCCGCACCGAACTCGACATGATAACGCCGCTCTACTGGCATTATCGTGATCCGGATATCGGTCTCGATCAGAAGCTACTGTTCCCCTTCTATTACTCACGCACGAGCGCGCGGGAATCGAGCCACGCCGTGTTCCCGTTCTTCGGGCAGTTCGAGCGCTTCGGCATCAGCAAGTCGACTTGGGTGACGCCGTTCTTCCACCACACGCACAATCTGCGTGGCTGGTCGACGAACCTTTATCCATTCGTGTACATCGGGCGCGAGGCAGCCAATACACACACGGTGGTGGCTCCCTTCTTTTGGGACTTCGCAACTCCCAAGAGCCGCGCCACCGTCGCGTTTCCCTTCTATTTCCGCTTCAGCGACGACCGCGAAGTATCGCAGCTGGTCGGAAACGTTTACTATCACGAGAGCAAGGTCGCGGGCGGACTCGATTGGCAAATCCACATTTTCCCCGCATTTTCGTACGGGGAGACCCCGGACGGTCACTGGTGGAACGTGCTTTTCGGCTTGGCGGGTTACACTCGCCGAGCGCGCATGAGCCAGATTCGAACTCTCTGGATTCCCATAACTTTGAGCGGAGCGGAGTAATGCCCGCGATCCCCTCGAGCTTGCGGCTCGCCAATCAGGCGACGTTGCTTGAACAATTGCTCGAACGCAAAGCCGCGAGTCGTGCCGAACTCGCGAAAGCGACGGGCATGAGTCAACCCACGGCTGGCAAGATCATCGATGACCTAGTGCACGCTGGTGTCGTCGAAGAGATCAAGTCGGCTGAAGTCGGTCGTCAAAGTGTTGGCCGCCCCGGCAAGCAGCTACGCCTCTCGACCTCGCGTCCACGCTTCGTCGTGATGGAACTCGGCGTGGAGTGGACACGCGTTTCGGCGCTGGCTCCTTCACCACCCGACGTCGAACGTTGGGACGTGCAGTTCAAGACGCCGAACAGCGAAGCTGCCTGGCAAGAGAAGCTGTTTCAAAACGCCGAGCGCATCGACGTGAAGCGGCCGTGGGCGGTGCTGGTCGCTGCGCCCGGCATCATCGACGAGAAAGCTGGACGTGTCCTGCTCTCGCCGAATTTGCACTGGTCCGAGCATGCCGACTTGCAGTGGATGTTGCGGCAAGTCTGGCCAGCGCCCGTCGGTTTGATTCAGGAAGTTCGCGCCGCCGCTCTCGGTGAGCTCGGGACTCGCCCCGACAGCGACGACTTCTTGATGGTCGACATCGCCGAAGGCATTGGCGGCGCGCTGATGCTCGCGCGTCGGCCATATCAAGGCGCGCTGCCCATGAGCGGCGAAATTGGTCACACGCCGATCCCTGGCAACAATCGCCCGTGCGGTTGCGGCGGACGAGGCTGCCTCGAAACGATCGCTTCCGAGAGGGGCATGGTTCAGAGCTTGCGAGAAGTGACCAAGAACCAACATGTGACCTTCGCCGATGTCATCAAGGCTGCCGAGCGTGAGCTGCCCCCGTGGATGCGCACGACCTTCGATGCCGTGGCGATGTGCGTCGCGGCTGCGCTGAACCTCTACGGCGTGCGCCGTGCGGTGTTGGTGGGGCGCATCACCGAGCTACCCGCGTTGGCAACCGACTACCTGGTGGGCGCCGTGCAACGGGCCTCTATGTGGAGTAGATTCGATGCCGTGGCCGTCAGCCTTGCTCCCAAACGTCGAGCGCGCGGGCTAGTGGTGCACGGCATTCAGCGATTCGTGATGCCGGCAGATTGGTCGCGCAAGCGATGAAGCGGTTCCGAGCGGCCGTGTTGGGCGGCTCGGGCTTCGCGGGCGCCGAGCTCGTGCGCAAGTTGCTGCTCCACCCTGACGTGGAGCTCGTACGAGTCGGCGCCGCCGATCACATCGGTGAGCCGCTGGCCAGCGCGCTGCCACACCTCGAAGGGCAAACCGCGCTGCGCTTCGAAAGTCCCACGCCCGAACAAGCCGTGGACGGCGTCGATATCGTGCTGATGGGCTTGCCGCAAAAGGCCAGCATTCCGGTGGTGGAAGCGGCGCTCGCGAGTGGCGCCAAGGTCATCGATATGTCCGGCGCCTTTCGGCTGCGCAGCGCCGAGCAATACGCTCGCTACTACGGCGAAGTGCATCCCCGCCCGGACTTGCTCGCACGCTTCGTGTACGGCTTACCCGAGCTCAATCGCTCCGCCATTGCGCAAAGTTCGCTCGTCGCCTCGCCCGGTTGCTTTGCCACCACCATCGAGCTCGGCCTGCTTCCCTTTGCACGCGCCGGCTGGCTCAGCGGCGCCGTTCAGTGCGTTGGCATCACCGGCTCCAGCGGCAGCGGCGTGACCCCCTCGCCCACCACACATCATCCAACGCGCGCGAACAACCTGCGCACCTATCGCGCCCTCACTCACCAGCACACTCCCGAAATCGAAGACGCACTCACGCTGGCGGGCGCCAAAGACTTCCGCCTCGATTTCATTCCCGTCTCGGCGCCGCTCGCACGCGGCATCTTGGCTACCAGCTTCGTCAAAGTGCCCGCCGACATCGCTGAAAGCGAAATCACGCGCGTCGTCGCCAGCGCCTACGCCAACGAGCGCTTCGTGCGCGTCCCCGCTTCGCGCCTGCCCGAAGTCATCGCCATCAGCGGCTCCAACTTCGCCGAAGTCGGCATCGTGATCGGCGCCGTCGACAACGGCACGCGCAGCGTCAGTGTGCTCTCCTGCCTAGACAACCTAGTCAAAGGCGGCGCCGGCCAGGCAATCCAGAACATGAACATCATGCTCGGCGTGCCAGAAGCCACAACGCTCGAAGACGTCGGCGGGTATCCGTAGCGCTCAGCGAACGAGCTCGGCCACCGAGGTGACGTACGCTGCACTCTGCAACCAGCGTTCGAGCTGCGCGACGTCCTTGCACTCACGAATGAGAGCGCGCTCGCTGTCGCTCAACGTGAACCCGCGCCCTCGGAGCACCGCCAGCAGCGCCTGAGCCATCCCTTGAGCCAGACCTTGAGCCATGCCTTGAGCCACACCTTCGGCCACACCTTGAGCTCGGCCCTCTTGAATCAGTTGTTCCGCTATGGTCGTCAAGGTTGCCTCCGCTGCGGGAGCAGCTCTCGAAACTTCGGTTCGGAGCCGTTGGAACGGTTCATCACCTGCTGTCGTGATTATGTAGCGCATGATGGTCGCAGCGTCTTGCGGCGCTTCTACCGCTAGGCGGGCGAGGTCATCGGCCCACGCGTTCAAGTGAGCGTAAAAGCGCTGAATTGTGCGCGCGTCGCGCAGCACCCAGAGCACCACGCGAGGCAGCGTGCGCAGCGGACGCGCTTTCAGAGCTTCGTCCGTTTGCGCTGCCAAATCGTCCACCATGATCTCGAAGTCGGGCACGAAGCGCCGAAGTGTTGGGATCTCCGACAACCCTTCAACGAGGTCGTGCATGCGAGTCGGCTGTTGCCAACCCGACTCGCCGTGATGGACGACCACACACACGAACGGCGGCAACGTCGTGCGCGTCGGCTCACGCCGCAGCAGCTCGACCCAGGACCGCACCAGGTACTCCAACACCCGCAGAATCATGAAACGATCCGGCTCGCTTTGGTGCTCGAGTAGCAACCCTAGGTACCCAGGCCTCCCTCGAATGTTCGCACGAAACAGGGCATCACAGAAGCGCTCGTCGAGGCGCTGACTGACGAAGTCGCTTTGCAGGAGCTCGAGCGATTTCAAGTCGATCGTCTCGACGAGCTCCGGCGGCAGAATCGCTTGGAATTCGCCGGCCGCATGCTCTGGTATGCGCAGTGCCCACTTGAAGAGATTGTCGTGCCCGGCCATCGCTCGCTCGCCACCTCAAATGCGGGTGGCGCTGCTTCCCGTTGGTCGGCACGATCTCAGGCATAGTTGCGTGGTCTTCGGAGGACTCCGTCCTCCGCCCCGCCCGGCGAAGCCGGCTCGGGGCCCCCACCTCCTGCCTTCGGGACCCCCAACCCGAAGGATGACGCGATGGGAAGCGATGGCTTTGCTACGCGCGCTACTTCGCTTCGCTGCAACAGCGGAAGCCGGTTTCGGTGCCGTTGTAGTAGCGATCGTGGGCGGTTTGGGCGGCGCGGCAGAAGTTGCGACCGGGTTGCCAGTAAGCGCCCTTCATTGCGGGGCGAACGGGAGTGCTGCCGTCGATGGCGACGAACTCTTCGAGGTTGCCCGAGAGGTCGAGTACACCGAAGGGGCTAGCGCAACGCGGATGGGAACCAGGCGGAGCGCGGAGGTCGCGAAGCTCTCCGTTGGTTGCGACGATGTCTTGGCGATCTGCGTTGCAGGCGTCAGCGTCGCGCGAGAAGCCGTATGGGTACGGCCGCATCTCTTCGCCCTCGCAAGCGAAGTTCCACTCGCTCTCCATGCACACGCGCTTGCCAAGCGACTTGCAGGTCTTCTCCGCGTGCGTGAAGCTCTTGTGGTTCGCCGGCAGGTCTTCACCTGGCGGAACGTATTCGTGCTTATCGATGCAGTAACGTAAGTGCTTACGCTGCTTCGACTTGCATGTGGAAGGCCCGTATTCGGCGCAGCGGAAGTGCTCGTAGCGACCTTCCGGATCTTGAAAGCGCTTACAATTGAGTTCGACCTTGGGGCAGTAGTCGCCTTCAACCAAAACCATGTCGGCAGGGCAGCGGTTGTCTACCGGTGCCACCCGCGCCTTGCTCACGGCTGCCAGTTGCGCCTGTTGAGTTGCGATCGGGCTCGTTGGCTCGGGTTCGCTCAGTGCAGCTTTCCGGGCGGCGAGGGCTTGAGGCTCGACGCGATCACAACCAGAGGCCACGCCGAGCAGGGCTAGGCCGACTACGAGAGGGGCAACTCGCTTGCGCAATGGACCTCCGTTGTGCGGATTTGGTCCGAATGCGTCAAGGAATTTCCGCCGAGCAGCCGGACAATACCGGAGATCGGATCCGGCGATCACACAGTGAATCACACCATGATTTGCGCATTGAGATCAGCGCATTACGAACAATCTAAAAAGCAATGGATCACTTTAGGAACGTTTCGCTGCGGAAATTTCCACGCAAAACCGGGCGGCCGGTCCCCGAAAATTATCCCGCGATTGTGTAGTCGGCGACCGCCACAACGACTCGAGCGCACACTCACACCCTCTGAGTGCTGATATCAGCACTCGACCGCGTTGGCTCAATCGTTCGCAATGCACGCCGCGAGGATCGAGCGTTAATTCGCGTCGCGACAACAGCGAATGCCGATCTGAATGTCTCGATAGTGATCGTCGTGAGCAGTCGTCGCGGGACGGCATCGATTGCGACCGGCCATCCACCAGCCGCCCTTCAAGCCGTTGCGAAACGGATACGCGTAGCGTTGGGCTTCGCGCAGAACCGGCTCATCCATGTTGCCAACCATGTCGAAGACGCCGAACGGGCTCTTGCAGCTCGCGAGCTCGCCGGACGTTTTGCGGTGGTCGCGCAACATCTGCATCTTGGGATTGGGTTCGAAGAGATCGGTTCGATCTTGATTGCACACGTCGCGCCGGATCCAGCCGTAAGGGTAAGGCAGCATTTCAGGACCCTCACATGCGAAATTCCATTCGCTTTCGGTACACACTCGCTTCCCGAGGCTTTCGCAGACTTTGCTGGACTCGATGAAGCTCGCGTAGTTTTTGGGGAGGGTTTCTCCCGGCGCGGTGTACTCGCGTTGGTCGATGCAGAACTTGAAACTTTGCCGTTTGCCGACGCAGCGCGCGGGGGGCTCGTACTCGGCGCAGCGTGCGTAGGGCAGCAGATCGTCGTCCAGCCAACGTTTGCAGGTGTGTTCGACCTGCGTGCAGTAGTCGCCTGAAACGAGGACCATCTCCGCGGGGCAGATGCCGTGCGCCGCGGGCGTGATAGCGCTTGGCACGATCTCCGTGGGTGCCGGGGCGGCGCTGGGCGGATTGGGCGCAGGCGCCGCGGCCGCTGGTACAGCTGCTACTGACGGCGCTGCTACAGACGGCGCTGCGCTTCGTAGAGCCGCTCGAAGCGTAGCGGGCTTGCCTTCGGAAGGCTTTGCAGCGGAGCCGAGGGTGCTGCCCACTGCGAGGTAGCCAATGACAAGTCCCAGGCACACACCGAGTGCGCGTCGGACGCGACGCTGACCGGGGCGAGCCGCACGGATCGAGGCCACCCTAGGAGATTAGCTGATTGCGCGAATTTAGCGAAAAACCCACGGACGTTCGCTTGTCACTCGCGGATGACGACAACTGTCCCCTCGCCCATATCCGCACCTACATTGATGCCGTGCCAACCGTCGGGGAGCGGCGGATCCGTCCAGCGAAACACGACGCGGGCGTCGATGGGCGAGAGATTCACGCAGCCATGACTCCGCGGCGTGCCAAACACGTCGTGCCAATACGCGCCGTGCAGCGCGTAACCCGAAGCGAAGTACTGAATCCACGGCACATCGCGCAACTCGAAACCTGCCGCGCCGCGTCGCACGGTGATGCCATACTCGGGGTCGCGTCCCTTTTCGATGTTCAAGAGGCGCCGCCGATCCTGCTCGTCGAGTTTCTCACCGCGAGCTTTGGCCTGGTTCAAGCGATCGATCGTGGCTTGCGCACTGGGGGACGCTACCGACTGCCGCGAACGCGAGCCGCCCGATACACTCGAGTTCTCCTCGGAGTCCATCGCGGCGGCAACGTGCTTGCTCTGCAAACGAAAGGTTCCGCGCGGCGTCGAGAGCGTCGTTTTCGGATCACCCAAACGATCGCGCCCCGTGGAGACCAAGGTGGCGTAGACGGGACGCTTGCCTTCGTAGAGCACCAAGGTTTGCGCCGTGATCGAGATATCGATCCACTTGTCGCCCTTTTCAGCTGCTTCCGGCAATGTCGGTGGCTTGTCGACCACGGCGAGATCTGCGGAGCGCAGCCAAACCGTCTTGTCCTTCTGCGTTTGGTAAAACCGCTCGCCTTGCTTGATGCGCGCCTTCCCAGATAAGGGAACAATCGCGCGCTTCGGTAAGTCTTCTCCCGCGCGAGCCTCGTCTTTATCCTTGATTAGCCGATACGTGTGCGCGCCCTCGCTGATCACCCAAGCAAACGGAAAGCTGGCGTTGGGCCCGAGTTCGAGACCGTGAAACGGCGATCCGGTATCAGGCTTGACCTTGGTGGTGGGCACCAAGCGCAAATCGACGGTCACGGCGAACCGCCGCTCGAGTCCATCGCTCGAGGTCATGAACGCGCCGACGAAACTGAGGCCGGTTTTTCGCCGCGTGCGATCCGCAAAAATGCTGGTCTCCGGCACCTCGAACCCCGAAACGTTCGGAACGCTGCGACCGTTTTGGAGCCAAAACGGGATCGGATCGCTCGGCCCCTCACCTCCGAACAATTCGTTTTCGCTGAGCTCCGTCGAGGTGCGAAAGCCAGGCGGCGGTTTGAGCCCGGCGCGAGGAAAGCCGCGTGGATCGAGCGGCACGTCGTTGGCTCCCGCGATCACGCCTTGCACTTCGCTCTTGTGTTCTGCGTACCAACTCAAGTGCTCTTCCAGCTTGAACTCGCTCTTCAGCTGTTCGGCGCGGCTTGGTACTCGCAGGTAGAGCGGCGAGGTCGCCCGCACGAAGCCGTACTTGTAGGGTAGCGGCTTCGATAAGTCCGGGCGACGGCTGGCCGCGCGCACGAGCGGCGCCTGCATATCGATGGTCGCTTCGTCCGTGCACACGAAGCCCATCGGGTACACATGGTAGAACTTGCCTTTGCACCCCTTGCCGGCGACGGGCTCTGCATCGCGCTGCACGCTTCCGCCCAAGCGAATGTAGCCGAGGCGACGCGAGGCCGTGTCCGGAAGCTTGTAAACGGTGGTGGCAATGCTGGTCGCCGCGATGCGCTCGGCGTTGGCGGGGGCCTTAGTGTCGAGCTCGCCGTGGTCGACCACCAGCGTGGAGATGGGAGCCGCGCTGGCCGAAGCCGCGGCGCTCGCAACCGGCCGCGCCGAAGGAGCCTTTTTCCCCGGGCAGCCGCCGACGAGCAGCCCTAACAGAAGGGCGGCCTGCGCCGTGAGAAAGGCACGGAATCGGGTCGGCACGCCGCCCGTCATATCGCGGCGCTCCCCGAGATCAAGCCCGACCCGCCCCGCCCACGTGCCGAACAGGCCTGCTGAGGCTAGGCTCCGGGCCGACCGATGCCGACTTACGCACTCGTCACCTTTGGCTGCCAGATGAACCAGCACGACTCGGAGCGGATCGCCGAGGCGTTGCGTGACGTCGGGTACTCGGAGTGCGCGTCGCCGGAACACGCCGATCTGGTGCTGCTCAATACCTGTTCGGTGCGTGAGAAGGCCGAGCAGAAGCTGCGCAGTGAGGTCGGCCGCCTCGGTATGCTGAAAGAAATCCGCCCCGAGCTCTTGATTGGCGTTGCTGGTTGCGTTGCCCAGCAGGAAGGCGAGCGGCTGATCAAGCGCATGCCGCAGATCGATTTGGTGATTGGCCCGGATCGAATCGCGGATCTACCGCGCGCGTTGGCTGATCTGGAAATGGGGTCACCGCCGCAGGTACGCGTTGGCTTCGACGTCGACGAGCCTCAATTTTTGACGGCTCGCCCCGAACCAGGCAAAGCAGCGGCGTCCGCATTCGTTACCGTGATGAAGGGTTGTGACGAGCGCTGCTCTTTCTGCATCGTCCCGACCACACGCGGCCCTGAACGTTACCGACCGGCGCGTGAAATCGTCAGCGAGGTTTCGCGCTTGGTCGAGGCGGGCACACGCGAAGTCACCTTGCTCGGGCAAACCGTGAACAGCTATCGCGATCCGGAGCGAAGCTTCGGCGAAGTTGGCGCGGAGGACGAAAGCGAGTTCGCCTTCCTGTTGCGCCGCATCGCTGCCGAAGTGCCCGCTTTGTCGCGTCTCCGCTACACGAGCCCGCATCCACGTCACCTCACCGGCGCGCTCATCGCGGCCCACGCCGACCTCGGCATTCTCGCGCGTCACGTACACTTGCCAGTGCAATCTGGTAGCGATCGCGTACTCAAACGCATGATTCGCCGTTACACGGCCGCCGAATACCGCGAACGTGTCGCGCGGCTGCGCGAAGCAGTGCCGGGCGTGACGCTCTCCACCGACATCATCGTAGGTTTCCCCGGCGAAACTCGCAAGGACTTCGAAGCCACGCTCGCGCTCGTCGATGCGGTCACGTACAGCGGCGTATTCGGCTTCAAGTACTCGCAGCGCCCCAACACCCCAGCTTTACGCTTTCGCGACGACGTGAGCGAAGAGGAAAAGAGCGATCGCTTGGCGGAGCTGTTCCACCTCGCCAACGCACAGCGCAAGGCACACCTCGAGAGCCGCGTCGGCCAAATCGAGGATGTTTTGATCGAAGGGCGTGGACGCGGTGACGAATTCAGCGGCCGCAGCGAGCGCAACGAAATCGTTCACGTGGAAAGCCCCACCGTCGATCCCAGCGGGCAGCTCGTGAAGGTTCGCATCGACCGCGCCTTCAAGAACTCCCTGTCGGGAACGCTAGTCGACAGCGCTGGCCTCCCCCCCAAACAACGGCCTGTCGGCGGGCGTGCCCTGCCGCTCGTCATGTGAGGAACCAGATCCGATGCCGGCGGTGATTCGAGGCTACTCCGGGCGCACTCCGCGCCTCGGTGCACGCGTGTACTTGGCCGAAACAGCCGTGGTGGTCGGTGACGTCGAGCTGGCCGACGACGTCAACGTATGGTTCGGCGCCGTGCTACGTGGCGACGTCGGCTACATTCGCATCGGCGCGCGCACCAACATTCAAGATCTCTCCATGTTGCACATGAGCCAGGACATCTCGAATACCGAGATCGGCGAAGATTGCACCGTGGGCCACAACGTGATCATTCACGGCGCCAAGATCGGCAACGGCGCCCTGATCGGCATGGGTGCAATCCTGCTCGACAACGTGGTCGTGGGCGACGAAGCGCTCATCGGCGCAGGCGCGCTGGTTCGCAGTGGCTTCGAAGTACCGCCACGCCGCCTCGTGCTGGGCAACCCGGCGCGCGTCGTGCGGGAACTCGACCCCGAAGAGCTGGTTCAGGGGCGCGTGCTCGCCGCGCGCTACGTGGAGCTTGCCCGCGCACACGCCGCGAGCACTTGAACGCCAACGCCGCGAAAGTATTTTCGGGCCAGCGCGTGCGCGAAAGTAGCTGCGACTGCGACCCGTCGATCCCTTCCTCCGCAGCTTGTTCTACTTCAGTCTCAATTTTGCCGGCTAACGCGCAGTGGTCGTGAACGCGGACCAGATGCCGCTGTCAACATCGTTGACACCGATCTGAACGGAGCTCGGGGCAGGCAACGTTGGCTCCGGAAAAGCAGAGCTGGGAAAACTGAAGCTTCCTAGGATTTGAGCGAAGCTAGCAACCCGCGGCGTCGACCCTTCTTCTATAAAGAAGGTGTGCGTCGTCGGAACGCCGACCCCAACGAGGTAATAGCCGCCGACAACGATCAGCCCGGCAAGGCCGGCGCTCTGCAGCATCTCGCGGGAGCTCGATGTGCTGGCTCCGTTGGTGACCCCCTGCCGCACCAGCGCGTAAGGCCCCTCAAGCGCAGTTGCGTAGTAGAGGAGCCACGTTAGATTCGTGGAGGCTGAAAGCTGAAGCCCAATCCCGAAGGAGGAGAGCTGGCGCGAGCTTAGCGGGCGCAGGACGATGAAGTGGTACGCGCCCGCCGCGCCCACGGGCATCCCATTCGCGCCAACTGAGTCGGCAGCCGTCACGACGCACCCGGCGTTGAGATCGCAAACCAGGCTGGTAGGGCCACAGTCCGTGGCCTCGTTCGCGTAGCCCGAACCATCCCCGTTGCAGAACGCAATGCGCTCGCCATGATGGCACGCAGTGCTGTTGGGCGCGCAGACGTTGGGGCTACAGTCCGCCCCCGACGCGGACGGCTCGCAATGCCGCCCGTACCCACACATCTTCGAAGGCGCGGCGGCGGTGCCTAACGCATTGCACAACGACACCGTGCTGCCATCGCTACAGAAGGTCTGCTTCGCGGTGCACACCACATCGCGACACAGACCACGGTCGCAAACGCGCTGCGAGGTGGCGCAGTCGCTACCCCCGGAAGCCGGACCGGAGCCGTCCGAGGCGCACGTGGTCGCGCGACTACCGTCGCAAAGGGCCGCGCCCGCGGCACAAACGTCTGGCAGGCACACCGGCTGCTCAGCGTTGCAATACTCTGACGCCAAGCAGGTATCGAGCACCTCGAACGTGGCGCCGCTCGGCCCACAACGTCGAAGCTCACTCTCCTTACAGTAGCGAGCACCCGGCGTGCAGATGACTGGCAAGCATTCGCCATGAGCACAAGCTAGCCCGCCGTGCGCGCAGTCCGTTCTCGGTCCTTCGTAGCCAAGGCCCGTGGCATCACACGTGGTTGCGACATTGCCGTCGCAAGTCGGCTGTCCAGGTTCACAATCCTGAAGTCTGCATGCGCCGGCGGCCGCATCGCAAACTGTCCCCGCTTCACACGCCTTCTCGAGGACCAACGCAGTTCCACGATGATCGCACCGGTATACCTTTCCTTGGTTGCACTCGAAGGCACCGGTGCACAGAACAGGTAAACAATCGCCAGCCCAACACACGTTCCCATTGCGAGCGCAATCGATGCCATCCGGCAGTGGACCCGAGCCGTCCGCGTTGCACGCCGTCACCAAATCGCCATTGCACATCGGCGTACCGGGCTGACAAACCTTCGACTGACACTGCCCGGTGCTCTCATCGCACCACATGTCCATGCTGGGACATCGTTCGGCTAGCTCCAGGCGCGTGGAGTTATCAACGCAAGCGTAGGAGTTTCCTCCCTGGCAGACGTGCGGCGCACTGCAAGCGCGCGACGCGCAAGCTCCGTTCCAGCAGAGCGCGTTCTGTTCAACGCAGTCTATCTCCTGAATCCACACGCCCATTGCGACGTCGCAAACCGTCACCACCTCACCGTCGCAACTACGACTCCCTGGCTCACAAGCGCGCTCCACACACGTAAAGTCGGATGGCACGCAATTCTGCGTTGGCCCGCATTGCTGCACCAACACTTCGTTGCGCCCCTGCGCATCACACTGGCGAACACCATCCTGATCGCAACGCAGGCTACCTGGCTCACAAACGCGGGGAACACACTCGCCGCCCGAACAGACTTCCCCTGACTCAATGCAATCGACGCGCTCGGCAATCGAGATGCCGTCAACTCCGCACAGCTCAGCATAGCGACCCGTGCGATCGCAGGCGCGTGTATTCGGTTCGCAGTTGCGCGCGTGGCACTCTGCTTTCTCACGGGTGACGAAACACCCCTCACCCGAATCACACGCATTCACTTCAAACGAATTGCCTTCAGGCGCGCAACTCAACACTGCATCAAGGGTCGAACTACACACCGGCGTCCCTTCGCAGACATCGAGTTCACAGCCCTCGTTGGCGCAATGGTACACGGCCGGACAATCACGATGGGTCAAACATTGGGCACAAAGGCCCTGCGCATTGCAATGCGGCGCGGACGCTGGGCAGTCACTCGAAGTCTTGCAACGCGGCCGGCAAACGTTGCTCTTGCAGGCCTCCCGCGCATCGCAATGTGTATCGTCAACGCATTCAACACAGCGCGCCTGGGCCAGGCTGCAATGCTTTCCCCCAAGGCAATCCGCCTCCTTCGCGCACACTTCAAAGGGCTCACACGTGCGGGACACACAGCGGGCGGCACCCCCGCAATCCGCATCGCGAATGCAATCCACACATTCATGGAGATCGAGATCGCAGACCCCTCTCGTACAGTTCGATGACGTTTGACACTGAACTGTGGGGACGCAGGCTCGCTCCTTGCATCGAGCGCCCATGCCGCAATCGTGATCGAACAAGCACTCGACACAACCGATGAACGGATCGCAACGGCCCTGTGCGCATTCGGCATCGGCGCTGCACACCAACTGTGTTCTTGGCTCGGGCTTGTGTTTCGAGCCGGAGTCGCCGCACGCCGAAACGCTCAACAACACTCCTAAAGCGAGAGCGAGAGCGCGCATGAGTAAGAGTAAGAGCGGATAGCTTGGCACGTTTGAGATGCGCTTCGCGCCGAGCGAACAGCGCGCTGAGCCCTAGCATGCCAAACGACAAAGCTCACCCGTGTCTACAAACGATACATTAAATCGCCTTGACGAGTTGATCCGATTCAGGCAAGGTCGCGCAGTTTTAGGAATGCGCGCGGCGGGCGAAGGTCGTGACTGACGAACCGAAAGCGAGAGTTACATCCTCGATACGGGGGCACTTTTCGGTCACGCACAGATTGCTGTTGCGAGTTCGAATAAGCGACGCGCGATCAAGCGACCGAGTTAATTCACCGCGTACATTCATCCGGTCTCAACTCGATACGAGCCGGTCACGGTCGCACGCGGCACGGCAGGCATTCGTGCTGGCGCTAGTACTCGCGGCTACTGGAAACGCTTTCGCGTTCAGAACCTCGGGCGACTTGCCCGAGTTCTCAGGTACAGAGCGCGTGGCCTGGTCTCAAACAGACGTCGCATTCTATCTGTCACGCGCTTCGATTCCTCCTGCGGTGGAGGAAGATTCGGCGGCACAGGCCGTCGAGGCAGCGCTTGCAAGCTGGTCTGCACCTGCATGCAGCTTCGTCCGCCCGTTCCTCGCGGGTTGGACCGATGGGCCGCCGGCACCCAACGATCAAAGGAACACCATTGGTTGGGTCACCAACTGGGCAGCACGCAGCTTTCCGGCCGCCGTGCCGGGGCACGCTGACCTCGCCTATCGCAAATCCTCCGGCGCGTGGACTATCGAAGAAGCAGACATCTATTTGAATGCCGAGGATTACCGCTGGCAGCCAGCCGACGTAGAGCCGTTGCCCGTCATCACGCACGAGGCCGGTCACGCGCTTGGATTACTGCATCCCTGTGAGACGGATGGTGCTGGCGGCGCCCCTGCTTGTGGGAATGGAGGCGCGCTCGAGGCATCGGCTTGCATGTACCCAACGTACGCAGCTTCTCAGTCGACCTTGAATAGCGACGACGTCGCCGGCATTTGCTTCCTCTATCCAGACCCTTCTACCCAGTGCGATGCGTGTGCCGCAGGCGAGGTGTGCATCGATCGAGAATGCCGCGCCCCGTGTGGCGATGAGTTGTGCGCAGTTGGTCAGGTGTGCGCCTACTGGGGATGCACCGCACCCGATGCATGCGTGCTCGCCAGTTGCGTTGGACAGCGGTGTGATACGGAGGCTGCCTGCGCGCCCTTCTCCCGTTGTGAAAAGGGTACTTGCGTAGCTGGCACCGTCGCATGGGGTGACCCCTGCAGATTGAACTCCGATTGCGCAGACGGCGCCTGCCTCTCGGGAATCTGCCAGCCGCGCTGCACACGGGGCGGCCAGTGTCCGCAGGGAGCAACTTGCGAAGCAACAAATGAGGCCCCGGCACGTGCCTGCGTTCACGCACGCCTCTATCCATTTGGGTCGGGCTGCATCGATGCCGAAGACTGCGAAAGCGGGTTGTGCGTGTTCAGTGATTCCGAGGGGGTCTGCACGCACGCTTGCAGCAGTACGGAAGCCTGCGACCGCGGCTGGCAGTGTTCCCAAGTGGATGGGCGCAACGTGTGCTCGCCACTGCCTATTTCACCGACGGGAGGCTGTTCAGTCACCCCCGGCGGTGCCCAAGCCCACGCAACAACCAACTGGTTCGGGCTCTGCATCTTTGGTTTGCCGCCGATCGCAGCGATCGCGAGACGACGGAAGAAGTGGTCACGGAGAAGAACATGATTGTCTTGGGGCGCTCACTACTGGAACGGCTGACCCTTGCACTGGTCGCGGCCGTATGTCTCATCGCCTGCACCAGTCCCGACAAGCCAGCCTTGCGGCTCGACGTCGTCGATTCCAACCCCACCGCGCCATCGGCAGACGAGTGGGTGCGACGGCAGCAGATGATCCACTATGTCGCCACTCTCGCCGATGGAACGACCACGGAAGGCGATATGCCTCCCGAAGAGGTTCAGCGCAGCGTGGATATGAAATGTTCGGGGATGTTCACCCTGCCGTCTTCACGCACGCAATGCGAGGAATGGCTAGCCGGCGCAGCAAGACTTGCCTGTACGGCGCGAGGACTATTGGCACTTGCTGGCGCCCAAACCGCGCCAGCTGTTTTCACAAACAGCAGCTGCGCCGTGTGCGGGTGCGTTCCCTGCAGTGTCACATTTGATGCTCCGACGGAGGGTGGCGCAGCGGAACTGGCGAAGAAGTCGTTTCTCGTCTCACGCCAGATCATACAGAATGCACTTACGGAATTGTGGGCGACAAGGAGTGAGCGGCAATGCACGAATGCATCCGGTGAATGGTTGCTCGGCTCGGACGGTAGCGAGCTGGCCCCTCGCGTAGCCTCGGTTCTGGCCGACGCGTACTACCTAGGTCTTGACGCCTACAACCGCTCTATCGAAGCAACGCTGAATGCTTCCGACCTGGCGCGATCAAGCTCTCTTTCCGTCATTGACTCGCAGCAACGTTCCACCGTGGGTGCTCAGCTATCTCGGGCGTCCGCCGCGCACTTGTTAGTGGGTGGTGCTAACGGGCTCCTCGGCTCGACCAGCGATCCAATGTGCGTTGGAGGCGAGCTCTCACCCGCCGAGCGCACCGCCTTGCTGCTTTTGCGGGAGTCTGGGGTCAGTCTGGCGTTGGTATCCGATCCGAGCACCTCAACAGAAGACCTCCTAAACGGATCATTGGGTACTCCTCCATACGGCGGCTCAGTTCGCCAGCGCTTGGGAGAACTCCATCAGATCATCGGCTTTCAGGGCGCCGCCGGTGAGCGTGTCGCGGAGCACTACGGCCTTACAAATAAAGACTTTGAAGCGGCTCGGAACTACCTCATCAATGAGGCGCGCGCTTTTGCCCGTTCCACGCAAGCCGTTTTGGCATCGGACCCGCACGCACCGCTCGGATATCGGCGATCCGTAGCTACTGCGGAGCCACATCCACTCCCCGAAGGCGCTTGGTCCGCACGCGCACGATATAGCGTGTACCAGGAGGATTGGGCCGTTTGGGCGCTCTCGCCTTGGGGATCAGTCGACCCATACATCCCGTTGGGCATGGACGGGTACATTGGGACGACACACAGCGAAATTCGCGAGCTGATGTGGAACACCTCTCGCAACTACGCAAGCGCAACCGGAGATGCTCCGACCGTCAACGGCTCAGTGCTCGGCCTTCTAGGTAACATCGTAAGCTCTGGCGAATACCGCGGCGTAGTGGGATTGGGCGAGACGACGGGCTCGCGGCTCTATCTATCAGCTTACGGGTACAGTCCGGCGGATCGCGTTCGGGTGGTCCACGGGGAGGACGGCCTTCGCTGTGCTCTCGAAGGCAACATCGAAGGCGCGCCGTGTGATCTAGGCCCTGTGAACGCTGCGTTTCCGTGCGGCGCAGAGCCCAATCTCACCTGCCTAACTGTAGCAAAACTCGCCTCCGGTGGTACCCGGTCGCCAACGGACCTCGGCACCTATTCGTACGGTACGTCGTCGTGGGTTTCGGCTTCACCGATCCTAGGTGCCGACATCCTAACGGCGCTACGCGCCAACAAGGATCGTCTCTATTGGGTGAAACCCAAGACGAGCACGAGCCCGGAGCTACCCGGCAACTTCGAGCTGCTCGTGGGTGGCGTGCTGAACAACGTCATGCAGACACTTCCGGTCGTCCCCAGTGTCGACAAGCGCGTATCAGCGGTGCTCGCGCCCAATCGCAAGTTTTGTCCCGTGCCCGAAACGAGCTGTGCAGGCGTGACGATGGATGCGCGCCTGCCACTGGAGGACGAGCTCACGGACGATAGCAACGGGATCGAGAACTCCTGGCGGCACTACCTAACGCTGGCGCGTCAAGCGGCCGATGAGGCTGACCTGCTTGGACGTCAATACCAAGATACGGAACTCGCCGCTCTGGGCGACGCGCGGGATATCGAGCTTCGCAAGGAAGAAAACTATCAGCGCGCCGAAGAGGCCCTCCAGCAGGTTCAAGAGGCCTGCGGAACCGCGCTCGACTCTCGGCGACTACTTCAGTTCCTGACCACGGATCCAGCAAACAGCTGTCGCGGTAGCACCCAGTGCACCCTCACGCCATTTGCAGGCGCGGCGTGCACGGCACAGGGTACCTGCGGTGATTCACGCTATGCGTGTCTAGGCGGTCGCTGTGTAATCGACTTCAGAAATCTCGCAAATGCGGCGCGCGCGCCGGACCTCGCCAACGATCCTGATATGGCTCGCTTGCAACGCTGCTTGGGAGCCGAGCCTTCTGATCAGGCGCGCTTCGTTACACTCGGAAGCATTCCGCTCTGCGTAGGCGTAAGCACAGCCAATCCGAACGACGTGTGTCCAAGCGAAATGGCTGCGCAATCTCTGGCATGCCCAAGCGATGAAGTTGCCGGTAGTTGCCCGGCTGTTTCCGGCGCGTTGAAAATGGAGCGCGCACAGCCACTGGACTATTTCGGAACGCCGCCTCCTCCTCCCGATGACGCCTGTGACCTATTTCGCAGACTTCGCCACGGGGTGAACACGAGCGCCGAGGCGAATGACCTTCTAACCAGACTCGCGAACTCCAATATGTTCCACCCCGCGGGCATGCGGGAGGATGTTGGGCCAATCGAATACGTCGCGAAGTATGGAGGTTATGTTGATCTCTCGGTCGATGGAGGAGTGCGCATCACAACGGGTTCGGTGGAACAAGGACCAGCTGGTAACTGGCCATGCCAGGCGCGCTCCAATTGCGAACAGAAGACCGGCCTTTACTGCTCCTCCGCCGACTGCACGTGTTCAACCGCCAACTGCGCGAACTCTGGACGTGGGCCAATGAATGAGCGTCTATTTCGCGCTGCACTGGCCGCAAATCTCGCGCGCGGGTTCGAAGCGCCGAACTGGAACAGGAACAATGACGCGGTGCTCCTAAGCGGTATGCGCGCGACACTGCCCTATCTAGTGCCTCAGGACATCTGCGGTACTCCAACACTAACGGCTGGTCCGGGACCGATCGATCCGAACAACATCTCTCCGGTAGGGTGGGTCGATCAAACGGGTGGTTACTACGCAAACGGCATAGATTCAACACGTGATCACCAAGGCGTTCCGGTTAACGGGTGCAAATGGGGATACTACCCCAGTGGAAGATGGCGCCGAGGGGATATGTACGCTGACTCGCTCGAAAGTCCCCTTCTGCTTCACTACTTCCAACACGACGCGGCGCAGAAGATCGCCTGGCTACGGGCAGACCGCACCGCAATTAATGGCCAGACTGGGATAACGCTGGTGAACCCGGCTGGCATTCACGTCGTCGCCCCGGCTATCAGTGACGTCTTTTTCTTTTACGGTCTTTCGACCAAGCACGGCATCGGCTCGCTCGTCGCGTCCGCGGCGCTCGGTGCTGTGCGGGATGGCCCGGAAACGCCGCAACCTTGGCTCTACCGGGTTCTGGCCGGCCTTGTACCAAAGGAGCCTCCGCCCATCGAATTTTCATACACGCTCCCAACAATACCAAGAATACCTGACGCAACGGCGCTCATCTCGAGCGGCCGCCTCAGTGGAAACGATTTGCTCGATGGCATGGAGCTGCTTTGTGAGCTGCGGAAGCTGCGGAGCTCCGATGCCTGGACCCCACCGCTCGCAATCACGCGAGCCGAAGACATCAGTGCCGCAGGCGCAAGTATTCGCTATCTCGCCGACCAGCTTAACCAAAAAGCCGCGCGTATGGTGTTCGACGGGGTCCCGGCTATCGCCCGCGACGCTCTGCGCTCGACTTCGCCAACTGGCGCCTTCCCCACGCTAGGAGGCAAAATGGCGATCCAGGTGTCTTCGCTACGCGAAGCGCTCATAAGCACCCGACACGCCTTGCCGGTCATTTCGGGAGCGATGACAGAAATTGGCGGCGAGATGGAGTCGCTCGGCGCTCGTCTCAAGATTCGCGCCAACGATATCAAGCTCGTGAATCTGAAAGAGATCAGCGACATGCTCAATCACTTAACTGAGTGTGCCGCCGCCATGACCAACGTCGCCACGCAAGCCGCGAGTGAGGGCACCAACGGTCTCGTTATCTGCGCGAACGCCATGGCTCAAATCGCGATCGGCGCGGAGAGCGCAGCACTGCAGCGCGATAACATCGGCCTTGAACGGCAGATTGACTTCGCAAACTTCCGCACGCGAATGTCTCAGATCTCTGGCAGTTTGAGCAACGCTTCTACCTCATTCTTAGAAGCCGCGGAACGCATCGATGCTGCAGCCGCTGGCATCGACGCACTTCGTAAGGAAGCGGAGCGAAATCTCGCAAAGGCCGTCTACCTCGCATCGCACGAATCCGTGCAACAGGCGACATACACGCTGGCGCTCGGCACGCTTGCGACTGCCGAACAACGTCGTTACAACGCGGCCCTTCGCAATGCGAAGCTCGTTACGGATCTCGCCAAACGAGCTATCGAGCAACGCTTAGGTGTTCGTCTCAGCGAAATGCGAGAACCGCTGGCCCTTGTAGATGCCCCCGCCTCATGGGAAGGGAAAATCTGCAACATGAATGGGCTCAACGAAGCCGTGGACAGCCTCAAGCGCGGCGACGATGTGACGAAGTGGCAAGGCGGGTTTATCGGCGACTACGTCACTCAACTCGAGAATCTTGTAGAAAGCTATCGCCTGCAAAACAAGTTCCATGACGGCTCTGACCTGGCGGTGATTTCGCTGCGAGACGACGTGCTGAACGTAAGGGCACCGTGTCCCGTCGCGTCAGCGAACCTCTTTGCTCGCGCCGCCGCGCTAAGCGATGCCGGTTACTGGCAAGCAACGGGCTGCACTCCGGTTACGATTGATCAACTTCAGCACCCCGGAACCAACTGCATAACCCCAGCGCTGCTGGATGACGTCGCAGTACGTGCTGAAGGCATAGTTAGCGGAGGCCCCGGGTATTCATTGGTCTTCGGCGAGGAAGGGACGTGCTCAGCCGGGAGCTGCGGCTGGACGGCGAACGCCGCCCTGACGCAAAGGCTGCCTCTTGCGGCAGGTAAGTACCGACTGAGCTGGTACTCCAAAGATCCGAGCCCGGGACCAGCAACTGCCCCCGGATTTGCTCGAGTGCGCGCTTCGGCCGCCAGCGGATCGCTCAGCGTTTCATCGTTCAAGACCGTCGAGTACACGCTTGATAACGGGGCCCCGAACCCGTGGAAGCGCTATTCAGTGGTCTTCAGTGTTGACGCACAAGGAATGTACGAAGTCGGGTTTGGAACGACGGGGGCCATGCCGAGCGCGGTCAGTCTTGCCGCACCAATGTTGGAGCATGTCGGCTTCGACACAAGCGGGGAGGCACCGGGACCTTTTCAGGATCCTGGCTACTCCGGGCAGGTTACGGTCGAGGCCTGTGAGGACACAGATGGTTCCATCTTCCGCTTCAAGCACTGGCGCCGTGAGTGCGTGCACCAATGCTCGACGGGGTTTTCCAATGAATGCACGGATGGTCCTGAGTTTTGCTACCGCGAGATGTCGTTTGCACTTAGCCAGAAGCGGATCCAAGAGGGCCGAGTCTTCAACTACAGCGGGTTCGCACGCGGCAACTTCAATTATCGCATCGATACGTTGGGATTGAATTTCGTCGGCAATGTTCGAGATTGCTCGGACGCGACGCTACCCAATACGTGCTTTAACGCTGCCTTCGTACCGTACTCTATTGATCACAATGGCCCGCTATTCGTCTTGAACCACGCCGGCGCGCAGCAGCGAGCATACCTGTTCGACGGTCGCATCGAGCACGCGCGAGGTCTTGCCGCCGAGCGCTACTTCACCAATCCGCTCTCGAGCACTGATCAGCAGCTGATCGAGGGGTACCTTCGCTCCGAGTTCCGCGGGCGCCCCCTCGACGGGCAGTTCGTGATTCGCGTGTGGGAGGAGCCGGGCGTCGACTTCGATGCAATCAAGGACGTTCAGCTACTGCTCAAGTATCGCTACTGGACGCGCTTCAACTGACCGAGAACGCCGAGCCAGGCCGTTGGTTTGCACCCGGTGGCCTGGCTCAATCGATCGCTGTTTCGGAGTTCAGGCAGATGAAGATGACGCAAGCAGG
>JBMOMJ010000018.1:0-2847 GCA_049324695.1 Myxococcota bacterium | reverse complement strand
TTGCCGCCTGGTGCTTACAGGACAAATCTTCCAAATCACGTCGCGAGGATGACCGCGCATCCCGTTGCGAAACCGGTCGTCTCCGTTCCCCAACGATTCAACAAGTCGACGAGCGGCGACGCGCACAGCGCGCAGTAAGAGCACTGCAGTTATACTTACGGAAGGCCGTGCTAGCTCCACCACGGCGCAGCGACCCACGCGGCAAACGCACGGAGGTGGTCGTCATCCCAACGTGACAGGGCGCGGTGGAGGTCGAAGCGGCCGCGATTGGCTTCACCCTCTGGAGCGCAGACCAGGCCGAACTCGGACCAGTCATCCATCCAATTCCACACGCTTAGAACGAACAGAGCAGCTTCCTTCTCACCGCTGCTCATGGGCGAGCAATACCGCGCGAAACGCGTCGCATCCCAAGACTTGAAGAGCTCCGCGGGAACGCGACGTCGCAGCGACGGAAACGATCGCGCCAATGCCTCGAGTTGCTGCACCTTTTTGGACAACATTTGATCGGCTCCTTTTCTCGATTGCGCGGCAGGTTGAGAAATCTCTCCGCGCGACGTGTTCGCCTCGATGAAACCCGTTCGAGGGCATTCATTGGGCAACCTTCCACTGACGAGCAGTCTGTTCCGGTCCTGCTTGTTGGCGTGGTGCCGCCGACCGCACCCCAGGACCTTTAGGTACGGCGTCGCCGTAGATGCGGGACAGCACCTCGGCTAGAGCCTCGGCGGCGAGGCCCTGACTAGCGTTGACCGGCGGCGGCTCCGAGCGCGCGCGCAGCGCGCCGTGGTCTCTCGCCGATGATTCCGACAATGGAGGGTCACGGCCGAGAGCCCTCGGGAGCGCCTTGGCGCGATTCGCGTTTCTCTCCGCTGCTTCTCTTCGACGTTCTTCGAGTGCCCGCGCGACCACGCGCGGAGAAAGGCTTGCTAGAGCGTGACGACCTTCTTGCCACCAGCGTTGACGAGGAACCGTTCCAGCTACCCAAGCAACGTCCTCCGCCGCGTATCCTTGGGCGTACAACGTCAGCAGCGCGCGGAGACCCGCGTCACGGGCGAGATCGCCGAGCCTTCGCGGCTGACCGGTTGCGCGTGAGAATGCTTCGGCTGCTTGCTTTGCTTCCGGCCATTCTTCTGGTCGTACTCCGATCGCTGCCACGCCATCGGCGAGCGCGACCTTTGCGCGCACGATGAGACTCTGCACGTCCCCGGCCGGCTTGCACTGCATTGCAGCACCCCGCTGACGGGCAGGCACGGAGCCAAGCTCTTCACGGCGCCGCTGTGCGTCCCGAGCCTCCGTTGTTGTGGTCGGTGGCGCGGGGGTGGGTTCCTTTTTTGGTTCATTTATTGGTTCCTTAGTGTTCGCCTGTGGAACAGGTGGCGTTCCACACGCGAACAGGTGTTGTTCACCTGGGGAACGCTCGGGAGACCTGTCCGCTACGCACACAGGTGCGGTGGCTGTCGAGCACGGACGCGGGAGCTCGCGGCAAGGCGTGCAGGCCGTCACCTCAACGCGAACGGCTGGTGCCAACTCGCACCGTGGCACGTCACCGCTGGGCTTCGCCGCTGGCTGCACGCCGGATGACGGCGGGGTGTCAGACGTTTGCGAGGCCGGTCGCTTCCCGGATTGCTCGGGCGGCGCGTGACCGCGCTCCAGGTCAGGCGCTGCCCAGGGCGCGAGCGTCTGCTGCTCTGGCACGCCCGCGCGTCTCGGCTTCGGCAGCCTGTGGTTGTAGCGGTCGAACGCGAGCGCGAGGCACACGTTCGAGAGGTCGTAGTGATTCGATTGCCCAAACACCCGGCGCACACCGAGCACGCCATCACGCTCGAGTGCCGACAGCGCTCGATGAATCGAGGTTCGGCCGAAGCTCGTTCGCTGCGCCAGCGTCGAGGTGGACGGCCACGGCTCGGGGGACTTCGCGCTGTAAAAGTCCATGATCGCAAGCAGAACCATCTTTTCAACCGGGGTTCGCTTGGAGAGCCAAACGGCGCGCTGCATCGCGAGCAAATCGCTCATGGCTCGCCTCCGCCACCCTCACGATGGAGCGCCCAAAGCGCGTCGCTGCGCTTGAGCTTCCGAATCGCCGAATGCTCCAATTGGCGCACCCGCTCCGGCGTCATGCCGAAAGCGGCCGCGACCTCCTCGACGCTGTGCTCGCCTTCGTTCGCGATGACCAGCGCGCAATCGCGTGTGGGCGTGACCTGGTGCTCGCCCAGCCTACGGTGGGCGAGGTGATAACGACACGTGATATCCGTACACGTCGCTGCCTGCGGCGGCGTCCAGCAGCTCGCAACCGCCAGGAAACGCCCGCGCGGCCCGGCCCACGGCGACGCCATGAGTCACGCCCCGCGGCGGAGTTCCAGCCGCTTTGAAAACGCCTCAATCTGTTCGCGGTGCGACAGCTTCGTGAGCGGTCGCAGCCACCGCTCCGCCACGTCGCGGTCGGGCGCACCGACAGGAAGCTGCTCGATGTGCGCGAGGATGTCCGGGTGCAGCTTCAGCAGACAAAGGATGTTGGAAACGCGCACGGCCCCCATGCCCACGTGCCGAGCAATGGCGGCTCCGCTCTGAAACTCACCCCTGTCGATGAGAGCCCGCCACTCTCGCGCAAGAGCCAAAAGACGAACTATTCTAGGGACTTCGGGCGGCTTCGGCGGCGGTAGTTCCGGGCGCTTCGCGGGGTTCGAAACCACCAAACGCAAGTTCTTGCTTCCGTCGCCATTGGGGCGCCATCTCAGCCGCAGCGCGCGACAGGTCGCACCCGCTAGCGCGACAAGAGTTCCGTAACGGAGCTGACGTGCGTTGCACGCTGCAACCAGTGGCTAAGCTGTGCCAAATCCTTGCATGCAACAA
>JBMOMJ010000017.1:0-168411 GCA_049324695.1 Myxococcota bacterium | reverse complement strand
TTGCCGCCTGGTGCTTACAGGACAAATCTTCCAAATCACGTCGCGAGGATGACCGCGCATCCCGTTGCGAAACCGGTCGTCTCCGTTCCCCAACGATTCAACAAGTCGACGAGCGGCGACGCGCACAACGCGCAGCAAGAGCACTGCAGTTATACTTACGGAAGGTCGTGCTAGCACCACCACGGCGCAGCAACCCACGCGGCAAAAGCACGGAGGTGTTCGTCGTCCCAACGTGACAGCGCGCGGTGAAGGTCGAAGCGGCCGCGATTGGCTTCGCCCGCTGGAGCGCAGACCAGGCCAAACTCGGACCAATCATCCATCCAGTTCCACACGCTTAGAACGAACAGAGCCGCTTCCTTCTCACCGCTGCTCATGGGCGAGCAATACCGCGCGAAACGCGTGGCATCCCATGACTTGAAGAGCTCCGCAGGAACGCGACGTCGCAGCGACGGAAACGATCGCGCCAATGCCTCGAGTTGCTGCACCTTTTTGGACAACATTGATCGGCTCCTTCTATCGATGGCGCGGCAGGTTGAAAAAACTCTCCGTGCGACGTGTTCGCCTCGATGAAACCCGTTCGAGGGCATTCATTGGGCAACCTTCCACTGACAGGCAGTCTGTTCCGGTTCTGCTTGTTGGCGTGGTGCCGCCGACCGCACCCCAGGACCGTTCGGTGCGGCGTCGCCGTAGATGCGGGAAAGCACCTCGGCAAGAGCCTCGGCGGCGAGGCCCTGACGAGCGTTGACCGGCGGCGGTTCCGAGCGCGGGCGCAGCGCGCCGTGGTCTCTCGCCAATGACTCCGTCAATGGAGGGTCACGGCCGAGAGCCCTCGGGAGCGCCTTGGCGCGATTCGCGTTTCTCTCCGCTGCTTCTCTTCGACGTTCTTCGAGTGCCCGCGCGACCACGCGCGGAGAAAGGCTTGCTAGAGCGTGACGACCTTCTTGCCACCAGCGTTGACGAGGAACCGTTCCAGCTACCCAAGCAACGTCCTCCGCCGCGTATCCTTGGGCGTACAACGTCAGCAGCGCGCGGAGACCCGCGTCACGGGCGAGATCGCCGAGCCTTCGCGGCTGACCGGTTGCGCGTGAGAATGCTTCGGCTGCTTGCTTTGCTTCCGGCCATTCTTCTGGTCGTACTCCGATCGCTGCCACGCCATCGGCGAGCGCGACCTTTGCGCGCACGATGAGACTCTGCACGTCCCCGGCCGGCTTGCACTGCATTGCAGCACCCCGCTGACGGGCAGGCACGGAGCCAAGCTCTTCACGGCGCCGCTGTGCGTCCCGAGCCTCCGTTGTTGTGGTCGGTGGCGCGGGGGTGGGTTCCTTTTTTGGTTCATTTATTGGTTCCTTAGTGTTCGCCTGTGGAACAGGTGGCGTTCCACACGCGAACAGGTGTTGTTCACCTGGGGAACGCTCGGGAGACCTGTCCGCTACGCACACAGGTGCGGTGGCTGTCGAGCACGGACGCGGGAGCTCGCGGCAAGGCGTGCAGGCCGTCACCTCAACGCGAACGGCTGGTGCCAACTCGCACCGTGGCACGTCACCGCTGGGCTTCGCCGCTGGCTGCACGCCGGATGACGGCGGGGTGTCAGACGTCTGCGAGGCCGTTCGCTTCCCGGATTGCTCGGGCGGCGCGTGACCGCGCTCCAGGTCAGGCGCTGCCCAGGGCGCGAGCGTCTGCTGCTCTGGCACGCCCGCGCGTCTCGGCTTCGCCAGCCTGTGGTTGTAGCGGTCGAACGCGAGCGCGAGGCACACGTTCGAGAGGTCGTAGCGATTCGATTGTCCAAACACCCGGCGCACACCGAGCACGCCGTCACGCTCAAGTGCCGACAGCGCTCGATGAATCGAGGTTCGGCCGAAGCTCGTTCGCTGCGCCAGCGTCGAAGTGGACGGCCACGGCTCGGGGGACTTCGCGCTGTAGAAGTCCATGATCGCAAGCAGAACCATTTTTTCGACGGAGGTTCGCTTGGAGAGCCAGACTGCGCGCTGCATCGCGAGCAAGTCGCTCATGGCTTGCCTCCGCCGGCCTCAAGCTGGAGCGCCCAGCGCGTCGCTGCGCTGGAGCTTCCGAATCGCCGAACGCTCCAATTGGCGCACGCGCTCCGGCGTCATGCCGAAAGCGGCCGCGACCTCCTCGACGCTGTGCTCGCCTTCGTTCGCGACGACCAGCGCACAATCCCGTGTGGGCGTGACCTGATGCTCGCCCAGCCTACGGTGGGCGAGGTGATACCGACACGTGATATCCGTACACGTCGCTGCCTGCGGCGGCGTCCAGCAGCTCGCGACCGCCAGGAAGCGCCCGCGCGGCCCGGCCCACGGCGGCGCCATGAGTCATGCCTCGCGGCGGAGTTCCAGCCGCTTTGAAAACGCCTCGAGCTGCTCATGGTGCGACAGCTTCGTCAGCGGTCGAAGCCAGCGCTCCGCCACGTCGCGTTCAGGCGCACCCGCCGGAAGCTGCTCGATGTGCGCGAGGATGTCCGGGTGCAGCTTCAGCAGGCACAAGATATTGGAAACGCGCACTGCGCCCATGCCCACGTGCCGAGCAATAGCGGCCCCGCTCTGAAACTCACCCCTGTCGATGAGAGCCCGCCACTCTCGCGCGAGAGCCAAAAGACGAACTATTCTAGGGACTTCGGGCGGCTTCGGCGGCGGTGGTTCCGGGCGCTTCGCGGGGTTCGAAACCACCAGGCGCAAGTTCTTGCTTCCGTCGCCACTGGGGCGCAACTGGATTTCTGACGCAAAAGTTGGGCTATCCTTTCGGCGTGGCCTCTCAACCAGCACCCTCCACGCACGATGACTTGGTGCGCGCGCTCGCCAAACTTGGTGAGAATGAACGCCGTGAGGTTGTTGCGGCCGCCGAACGCGCAGCACGACAGAGCAAGCCGCACGTTGTTGCTTCGTGGCGCTCGATCCGAGCAGCTATCGGCGTCGTTCACGGCGAGCCAGCAGATGCGGTAGCCGACACCGACGAACTCTACGATGGCTGACGTCGTTCTCGACGCCAACGTTATCGTCGCTTTGCTCTACGCCGATGACTCGCTGCACCAGCGCGCTGTAGACCTCACAACGCGACTCGAGAACGAAGGGCACAGCGTTGTCCTCGTCGACTTCCTGGTTTTTGAGGCGTTGTCGGTGCTTTGCCGACGTGCCGTGCAGCGAAAGACAGCACCACCTGATTTGGCTGTAGCGATCGCAAGAATGCGGAGCTGGTTTGACAACGGGGAAGTTCGATTCCTTACTCAAGAGGCCGAACACCTCGTGACCGGCGTTCTCGACATCGTCACGGATAGCCGAGGCACGCTGAACGCGAATGATGCGCTTTTGGTAGCGCTTCAGCGCGAAGGCGCCATCGACAGGCTCGCCACGTTTGACAAGGGCTTCGAGGGCGTCCCCAACTTCGACTACACGTCGTAGCTCCGGCTTCATCCGCAGTCCTCTTGGAGGTTGAGGTCGAGCCGCTCGGCGACCGCGGTCAGCTGTTCGTCGTGGGGCAGCCGAGCGATGGGCCGCAGCCAGCGCTCCGTCACCTCGTTGTCGGCGCCGACCGGCAAGCGCTCGATGGCTTCGAGGATGCTCGGGTGGAGCCGCAGCAACTCTAAGATGTTGCCCACGTAGCGAGAGCCGAGACCGGTAAGCTTGGCGAGGTCATCGCGCGTCCTCGCTTCGCCGCGATCGAGGATGCCTTGCCAGCGTCGCGCTAGCTCGATAACGCGAACGATTCTCGGCAGTTCAGGCGGCTTGGGAGGTGGCGGTTCGGGGCGCTTCGCGGGGTTCGGAAGCGCGAGGCGCAAGTTCTTGCTTCCGTCGCCATTGGCGCGCAACCCCTTCGGGTTTTGCGTCCCTCCAGGTCTCGGCGGAGGCTCAGTCGTTGCCGAGCTGCGGCACTGCTCGTCTTGTTGCGTGTGCGGGCGGCGCAGAGTTCAGAAGTGGTCCTCAGGAGGAAGTGATTGCTCCTTGGGGACTCTGTGAGAGCGCTGCCGCACGTCATCCACGCTGACGGGACCTCCACCGAAATAGCCGAGCAGTAGTATGCCTCCGAGAATAGAGACGTTCTTGAGGAACATGATGCGCTGCATCTGCGCCATCTCAGGATCAGGCAGGTTCCAAAATCGGTGCATGATAAGCGTCACCGGAATGAGGAACAGCACGAGGAGCGCGACGCCGACGCGCGTGCGATAACCGAGCAGCACGCTGATACCGCCGACCAACGCAATCAGACCCGAGATGGGTACAGCGATGTTGGCCCACGGAACGCCCTGCCGCGTAGCGTACTCGACACCTGCGGGAGAGAAGTGAGAGGCGATCGACTGTAGGAAGATGAGGGAAAGGCAAAACCTCGCGAGGGGCACGAGGTAGCGCTTGCTATCCGCTGTCTCGCGCTCGTGTAAAGCGCTCGACGGCATGGTGTTCGTCGCCATGATTTCCTCCTGAGATCGTCCGTTTTCGACACATCGACTGGACGAACCCGTGCAAGCAGGGCGCCACGTCAGCCACGGACGCCGTTGTGCCATTGCCTCGAAGCCGATAGGCATCGGCAATTTCAACGACGCGGCTTTCGCTCGTCCGATCACGCGTTCGTTCCGAAGCGTGTCGAGCAGCAGCGTCCGCACGGCATCTTTCAGCTGAGAAACGCAGATGACACCTTCTTCGTTGCGCACGAGGGATGCACTTGACGCGTGCACCACCGCATTCGCGCTGTGACATGCCTGATTGCCCCGCTGGGGCTGAGCGCCTCCCAGGTAGCGTTCAGCGCTCGTCCTGAGGACCACGACTGGGGCAGGTTATGAGGACCACGACTGGGCACGTTTCGTGCGTGCGCGCGACGGCTCCACCACAACATCGCCATGTTGCGCGAGCTCCGGGTTTAGCGGCCCTCAGGGGTCAGCGGCTGGGCTCTCGTCTTTGGCTCGAGCTACCGGGACCGAAGCCACGGCGTAAACGAGGCTCCCGCCGTTGTCAGCAGGGACGAGCCGGATCTCCGCGAAACCCGCTTGCCGAAGGAGCGCCTCCACCTCTACCTCCGTGTAGAAGCGATAGGTTGGATCTCGGAAGCGCGCTGGGATTTCGGGTGTTTCGGGTCGGAAGGTGAGCACTAGGCGGCCCTGGCTGCGGAGGCTCTCGCGAAGTTGGCGCAGGATCTCCGAAGGGTTCTTCCAGAAGTACACGGTATGGACCGAAAAGACGCGATCGAAGCTGCTCGGCTGCAAGCCGAGGTTCACGCCGTCGATCAGTCGAACAGACGCGATGCCCTGTTCGATGGCCTTCCGGTTCCTGTGCGTTGCCATGGCTACCATCGTTGCCGAGATGTCGACACCAACAACGTGCCCTCCATTCGCTCGAGCGACGGCCTGCGCCAACGTGGTGCCCGGTCCACAACCGAGTTCGAGAACACTCTGGCCTTGCTCGATACCCAGCAGCGACAGTGTGTGCTGATTAATGACGCGATGCTCGAGAGACCAAATCTTGCCGAGCAGCCACCCGACCGCACCCTTCGGCGATGAAGCTTGGCGGTTGATGTACTCGGCGAAGCGTCGTTGCCACGGCTTGCGCGAGCACGTGGTCTGGCGAGCAAGTCGAACCCCCATCACGTACGTCAATACAGCTCCGAGCACGGTGCTGCCGAAGCCCAACGTGATCTCGTTCACGCCGCAAATTCCGTGACGGGGCAGCACGACGCCGTATCCCATCGCGAGCGTCGGGACGACGAATCCGAGCAGTGGCGCATAAACGCGAACCTGGGCGGCAGAAATCATGCTTTCTCCTCGATGAGGCCGTGGAGCAACTGACTCACGACGGCGGCTTGAACGGTTGTTTCGTCGACGGGCTGCGGAGACGGATCCCAATGCCGGTGCACCGCCCAAAACGCGATGGTTTCAAGCACTGTGCGGGCAGCAATCTGCGTGCTGGGAGCGCGTCGCAGTAGGCCCTTTGCTGCGCGGAGGTCCAGGTATTGAGCGAGTGCCGCGTTCTGCGGCCAGCGACCTTGTCCAAACCAAACCGCAGCAAGCTCCGGTTGGTCCTGGGCGCAGCGATCGACGAGCTTGATCGCAAAGCGGTTCCGACTCATCCGCATGTAAAGATCTGAGAAGATGATCCTGAGCTCAGCGGCAGCGTCGCTCGGTGCATCGCGGGTCAAGGCGGCCAACAGCTCCAGCTCAGTCACCTCTTTGAGCAGGCGAGCCTGTACGCTAGCTACAGTGGAGCCCTGCTTCGGCGCCAGCAGTGGAAGCTTGGAGGGATCTGGCAACGGTTCATGCCCGTCAGCACAGCGCACGCACGCATCGAAGAGCGTGGCTTTGCCGTCGACGTAGCCATAGAGCGTGCCTTTGGCGACCCCAAGCGCTTGGGCCACGTCCTCCATCTGCGCTCTTCGATAGCCGTCGGCGATGAAGATGTCGGTCGCGCAGGCGATGAGCCGACGGACCCTTTCCGGAGCAATGAGCCGTGGCACCCAAGGAATAATAACTGACCGAACTGGTCGGTCAAACTGGTTTTTGAGGATTTCGGCGGGTTAATCTGCTTGCCATGGTTCGCTATTATAGATAATAGTTGAGTATGCTCGTTGGCGCGCCGCATCGCGCATTCAAGGACCGCCTCTATGGCCAGCTGGCCCGCGTCGGTAAAGCGCTCGCGAGTCCTCATCGCCTCGAGCTGCTTGAGTTGCTGGCCCAGGGGGAGCGCACGGTCGACTCGCTTGCGAGCGAGACGTCGATGTCGATCGCAAGCACATCGCAACATCTTCAGACGTTGCGTGACGGTGGACTCGTGGAGAGTCGGAAGCAGGGACTCTTCGTGCACTACCGGCTCGCCGATCCCAGCGTCTTCGAGCTCACCCGCGCGCTTCGGATCGTCGCTGAGACGCGATTAGCGGAGCTCGAACGCGTCGTTCGCGATCACTTCGGTGATCGCTCCGAGCCAGAGCCCGTCGTCATGGAGCAACTCATCGAGCGAGCTCGTTCCGGTAGCGTCGTCATCGTCGACACGCGACCCCCCAGCGAGTACGCGGCTGGTCACATTGCGGGGGCCATCTCAGTCCCGATTGACGAGCTGCAGGAACGACTCAAGCAACTACCGAAGAGCAAGGAATACGTAGCCTATTGTCGCGGGCCCTACTGCGCGTACGCGGATCGTGCAGTGGAGCTCCTACGTGCCAGCGGTCGGCGGGCTCGCAGGCTCAACCAGGGATTTCCGGAGTGGAAAGCAGCAGGTTTGCCGACCGAAACCAGCTTGTGAGGATTCAATGATTTTCAAGCCCTACTACTACTTCGAAACGGGGTGCGCTGCCTACTTGTTTGGCTGCGGTTCCCTTGCCAAGTGCGCGGTCGTCGATGCGCACGAAGAGGACATCGAGGACTACATCAGCTTTGCCGAGAGCAAGGCGATGCGCATCACGCACGTCATCGACACGCACGTGCACGCTGATCACCGTTCAGGCGGCCCGGGCCTCGCGAATAAGGTTGGTGCCGCTTACTGCCTCCACGAATCTGCGGACGTGGCGTTCCCGTTCGAGCCGCTGCGCGACGGGCAAGAAGTCGAACTCGGAAATACGCGCATTCGCGTGCTCCACACGCCGGGACACACACCCGAGAGCATGTGCCTTGTGGTGTCGGATCTTCGCCGAGGGACGGATCCGTGGTTCGTGCTGACGGGCGACACACTCTTCGTTGGCGCGGTAGGTCGACCGGATTTGCCCGGCCGTGCGCGGGAGAACGCCGCGGAGCTGTACAACAGCGTGCACCACAAGCTTCTCACGTTGCGGGATGACGTCGAGGTTTTTCCTGCTCACTTCGCAGGCTCTGCATGCGGCGCTGGCATGAGCGGCAAGCCCTCCAGCACCATCGCCTTCGAGAAGCGCAACAACCCATTGCTCAGCAAGTCATACGAGGACTTTGTGAACGCGCTGGTGGACGTTCCGCCGAAGCCTGCCGAAATGGAGAGCATCCTACTCGCCAATCGCGGTCGCGCTTGAGCGCCGCGATGGCTCCGCCGCGACTTGGCCTCAGGGAAAATCTGGGGCAGTTCTCATTGCTAGTTCTCGTCAACGCGTTCGTGGGCGCGATGGTCGGTATCGAGCGCAGCATCTTGCCGGCGATCGCCGAGCATGAGTTCAAGCTAGCTGCGCGTGCCGCAGTGCTGTCGTTCATCGTCGTGTTCGGCGTCACGAAAGCGCTCACGAACTATCTGGCCGGGCGACTTTCGGATGATTGGGGTCGAAAGCACGTGCTCGTGCTCGGCTGGCTAGTTGCAGTGCCTGTACCCCTGCTCTTGATGTGGGCGCCAAGCTGGACGTGGGTGCTGGTAGCCAACGCGTTGCTCGGCATCAGTCAGGGCCTCACTTGGTCCACGACGGTCATCATGAAGATTGACCTGGTGGGCTCGAAGCGCCGCGGTCTGGCGATGGGCCTGAACGAGTTCGCGGGATATCTCGCCGTTGCGGTCAGCGCACTCTGCACGGGCTTTCTAGCGACGCGCTACGGACTACGCCCAGAACCGTTCTATCTGGGTCTAGGGTTCGTGGCGATAGGCCTCGTTCTTAGCCTCTTCGCCATACGTGAAACGAAACAACACGTGGACCACGAGGCGACCCTCGATGACCAGCGCGCGCCCGAGCAAAAGCTCACTTCGGGAGAAGTCTTCTGGCGCACGTCACTGCGCGACAAGAATCTGTCGAGCGTGAGCCAGGCCGGTTTGGTGAACAACCTGAACGACGGCATGGCCTGGGGACTCTTCCCGTTGTTCTTCACTGCCGCGGGCATGACGCTCGCGCAGATCGGGACCCTAGCCGCGATGTACCCCGCTACGTGGGGCATCACACAACTCTTCACGGGTGCGCTATCCGACCGCGTCGGCCGGAAGTGGCTCATCGTCGCGGGCATGTGGGTACAGGCAGCTGGTATCACCGTCGTGGTTCTCGGCGGATCGTTCGCTGGCTTCAGCCTCGGCGCCGTGCTGCTCGGCATTGGTACGGCCATGGTTTACCCGACCTTGCTAGCGGCTATTGGCGACGTCGCTCATCCCTCATGGCGTGCGCAGTCCGTCGGCGTCTATCGCTTGTGGCGTGACCTCGGCTACGCGATTGGGGCGCTGCTTTCCGGTCTGGTCGCCGATGCGCTCGGCCTCAGCGCTGCCATGTGCTTAGTTGCTGCTCTCACTTTCGTATCGGGCGTGCTTGCAGCGGTGCGCATGGTGGAGCGCTTGGATCGCGAAAACTTGTCCCAGGTTCGGCACTCCGGCAGACGGCTAGCGGTCGCGCCGCGCCGTTTCGAGTCGGACAACTGACGAGAGTGCACTGGCGAACTCGGCGGAGCAGTTCGTGACTTCGTGCGGCGAGTCAGCGTCGACCTCCGGTGGTGGTTGCTGCACCGGCAGAGTCGCCGAGTTGGGCTGAAGCTTCGGCTTGGCGGATGAGGGCGTCTTCGGCGAGAGAGCTCTTGGGCCAAGCGCTGCGCAAGCGTTCGAACATGTTCAGGGCTTCACACGTTTTCGGACTGACACTCGACCTAGCCTCTGGTTGGCAATGCCTGATAGCGTGCGCGCATGTGCCCTCGGTGGGATGGTGTTCGTACAATCCGCGCGTTTCGTTTCGGCTCCTGCTTGGCGCTCGGCCTCACTGCTCGGGCGCGCGCGGCTCCGACATCGAACGTTGGGACACCCGCGACGTTACAGGTCGATCTCGGGAGTGCGGCAACGCTCGACTTGGTTTTGATTCGCGGCGGACAACTGCAGCAAGGGTCGCCAGCAAGCGAGGCAGGGCGCAACGCGGATGAGGCGCCGCGTGCGGTGACGATCGGGCATGACTTCTACATCGGGCGTACGGAGGTGACGGTTGGGCAATTCCAGCGCTTTGTTGAAGAAACTGGCTATCGCACGGAAGCTGAAACGGGCAAGTCGGGTGGGTTTGGCTTCGATGGCGCGCGGCTCGTGCAGCGTCCGGAGTTCAATTGGAGAAACCCCGGTTTCGTTCAGACAGCAGAGCATCCGGTTACGTTGGTGACGTTCGGGGATGCATTAGCTTTCGTCGACTGGGCTTCCAAAAAAGGTGGGCGAAACTTCGCGCTGCCGACGGAAGCGGAATGGGAGTATGCGTACCGCGCTGGCACGACCACGGCTTTTTACGCCGGCAGTGGGGAGGACGCAGCTTCTGCTATTGGTTGGTTCAAGGCGAACGCGGCCAAAGGAACTCAACCCGTCGCGCAAAAGGCTGCGAACGCGTTCGGGCTCCATGACATGGGCGGGAACGTGTATGAGTGGTGTCGTGATTGGTATGGTCCGTATGCATCCGGGCCAGTCAATGATCCTGAGCTGAGCGTTGCACCTGCCGGAGACAAGCCACGCCGCGTGCTGCGGGGCGGCTCTTGGCTGAAAGACGCGAAGAATCTGCGCGCAGCGGCGCGTTATCGGAACGATCCGGGTAGTCGCAACGCGGACAATGGATTTCGGGTGACCGCTTCAATCGAGGCGACGGCGTCTCCAGCTGTGCCCGCGACCTCCCCTTCGAGCGCCGATACGAGCGCAAACACGGACGGGAAGGGCGACCGCAATCCGCTCTCGATGGCTGTCCTCGCGTTCATCGCGTTCGTTGGCCTCGGTGCTTTGGCCTTCGTGGTGTGGATGGTGCGTAAGTGGCGTCGTCCGCGAGCAATGCGCGGCGCGCCCCCGGGTGTGACTTATCGTCGCGTGAAGGACGGCTTTTGGTTGACGGCGCCGTCGCCGCTTCATGGTTCGACGCTCCATTACCGTGCCAACGTGGTGGGCAAACCCGTGCGCGCGTCAGTGCCGATTGAACCGACAGCGGAGGGCCAGTTCGTGTACACCGGTGGAGCGCCGGGCGACGTGGAAGCAGAGCAAATCGTCGGGTTGACGGCGGCGCAGGCGTACGCTGCGGCGATGGCGGTGGAAGCGCAAGTTCCGCGCGGGCGAGCGCGGCGCAATGACGAGTCGGACGAGTCGGACGACTCTAGTTATTCCGACGATGTTGCCTCGGCTTCTACGTTTCGCGGCTATCCCGGAGCCTACTGATGTTGCGGCGCGAAGTGCCGTCCAGCGCGGAAGCACCGCTGTGTGTGGTGTACGCTGAGACGCTGGTCGAACACGACTTAGCGCTGCGTACCCGCCGTGCATTGGCTGCAGGCGGTTTGCGCGTGCTCGATTGCAGCAAGTCTTCGCTCGCCGATGCTCGAGTTGCCGGGCTGCGTGGGCCGCTCTGGTTCGTGCGCGCTGGTGCATGGCCGACACGTCGCCTGGCGATCGCGGATCGCTTTCCGTCCGCGAGCTCGACGCGCTTGCCCCTGTGTGCCCTCGGCGCCGTGGTTGCGGAGTTTGGCGAGAGCGGGCGAGAACCAGCGGTTGCGGCGTGGTCAGCGCTGCTGCACGCAAGCGGTGGTGATCTGAGCGACTTGTTTGCGAAGAAACGGCGCGACGAGTTGCCGGAACTCGCGAGCGTGTACTTGGATGAAGAGCTCAGCGCGCGTGTGGTTCCGCTCTTGGCCGCGAATCTGTCGCTGAGCGAAGCTTTGAGGCACCAAGCCGGGCAGCGCCGCTTGCGCCTGATTCGTTACGCGGCGCTCGACGTTCACTCGCACGAACGACTGCGAGTTGCGCAGGTGGTCACCAGCCTTCAGCGGGGAGGCGCGGAACGATTGACGCTGGATCTCGCCAGTGAGTTGGCGCATTGGGACGTATCTTCACGAATCTACTCAATTTATTCGCCGACACGGGAGCCATTCCCTGCGCCTGCCCGCAGCTTGGATCTCGCCAAGCTCGTGCCGCCTTCGAGCAGTCGCGACGCGCGCTTCGACGTGCTCGTACAGGAGCTCGCTGCCGACGGGACCGATCTGGTGCACGCGCATTTGCTCGACGCGAGCGATCTCGAGCGTTTGAGTGCCCGTGGTTATCGTTCGCTCGTTACGGTGCACAACACGCAGCCCGGGTTTCCCGTTGGGCTTGCGCAGCTCGATCGCGCGCATGTGTCGTTGCTGGTGGGCTGTGCGCGCGCCGTTGAGGACGATCTCGCCGCAGGCCAGCTCCGAACTCCGCTCCGTACGATTTGGAATGGGATTCGTGTGAGTGGATCACCAAGTGAGCGACGGCAAAAGCGCAACTCGTCGCATCTTCGATCGCAGCTCGGGCTGGCTCCGGCCGACGTACTGCTGTTGGCTTTGGCCAATCCGCGGCCGCAAAAGAGACTTCATCTATTGCCGAGCATTCTCGCCGCCACGCGAGCAGCGTTGGCCGTCGAGCGTCGCGAAGTAAAGCTGGTGGTGGCTGGCGCAGCGTCTCCGCACAACGAGCTCGCGTGTGCTGCGGATGCGCAGCTGCGCGCCGAGGTCGAGCGCTGCGGCATGGCCGCACACGTTTACTTCGCGGGGCTCGTCAGGGACGTTGCGGAGCTGCTCGATGCCAGCGACGTTCTGGTGTCTCCCAGTGAACATGAAGGGCTGAGCCTGGCGCACTTGGAGGCCCTGGCTCACGGCGTTCCGGTCGTAGCGAGCGGTGCGGGGGGCACTGGCGAAGTCGCCGAAGAGACTCCTGCGCTGCGGCACCTTTCGCTCAGCAGCACACCCGCGGAATGGGCAAGTGCAATCATCGAGCTCTCGAGCCCAGCGTATTCGGGCGCGCTTACTGCGCGCGATGTGGTGGCTCGTCACTTCAGCGTGTCACGCATGGCGGAGAGCTACGCACGGCTGTATCCGCGAGCGCTCGCGCGGACGCGCGAACCGGTACGGCCCGATGGCGTCGTCTTGATCACGAACAACTTCTCGATGGGCGGCGCTCAATCCAGCGCACGCCGCTTGCTCCTCGGCTTGCGTGATGCCGGCATCCGCGCACGTGCGATCGTAATTGAAGAGCAACCAGAGTACCCAACCCCGGGTTGTCGAGCGCTACGTGATGCAGGCATCGTGGTCCAGGCGCTGCCGCCGCCTACGGATCTCGAACCAGCACGTGCGGTGGCGCGTATACTCGATGGTATCGAGCGCGACCCGCCTCAAGCCGTGATTTTGTGGAACGTGATTGCCGAGCACAAGCTCTTGATTGCAGACGGCCTCCTCGATGTGCCGCTCTTCGACGTTAGCCCCGGCGAGATGTACTTTCGCTCCCTCGAGCGGTACTTCGCGATGACGCGTCGGCCGGGTTTGCCATATCGAACTGCTCGCGAATATGGCGCGCGTTTGAGTGGTGTGATCGTCAAGTATCAGGCGGAAGCGGCGCTCGCTGCGAGCACGCTGGGTGCGCCCGTTCACGTGATTTCCAACGGTGTGCCCCTTGGTGCTGCACGTCCAGCAGCGCGGCGTGTAGGAGAGCGCCTCGTGATCGGCACTTCGGTGCGCATCCATCCTGACAAGAAGCTAGGTGAGCTCTTAGCCGCACTCCGCTTGGCAGCGCCCGCTCTGCCTCCGCACGTGTTGCGCATCGCTGGCGGGATTGATGCACGTGGCGAAGAGGAAGCACTCGCGCTGCGACGCGCTGCCGCGGACCTGCATGTCGAGTGGTTGGGTGAGCTCGCTGACTTGCGAGAATTCCTGGACACGTTGGACATCTTCGTTCTCGTCGCGGAGCCCGCCGGTTGTCCCAACGCATCGCTCGAGGCAATGGCAGGCGGCCTTCCGCTGATTGCGACCGATGTCGGCGGCATGGGTGAACAAGTCGTCGACGGCGTCAGCGGGCGCCTCGTGCCTCGCGGCGATGCGGAGGCGTTCGCTCGCGCATTGGTAGAGCTCGCGAGCCGGCCAGAGTTACGCGTCGAGTTCGGCCGAAAAAGTAGAGAACGTGCCGAACAGCGCTTTTCGCTCGAACGCATGGTGACCGACTACGCTGCCGTATGTCTTTCAGGCACGACGCACACGGCGCACGAGCAGCAGTTTACGAACCTCGTGCTCGGGATGCCGCACAGCGCGAGTTAGCGGGGGCTACCAACCAATCAACCCAAAATAGCGGGCTCACGGCGTAGTTTGAAACCTATCGCCGTGAGCCTCGTTCGGCTTGCTTCAGGGACTTGCGGCGCGGTTTTAGGGACTCACGGCGCAGCGTAAGCCAGTTGCCGTGCGTGCGCAGAGATCGGCGCGTCCATCGCCAGTGAGATCGGCGAGCGCTAGGGTCATGCCGTATTTTTCGGCGACAAAACCTTGATCGTCGCGGAGTTCGGCGTTGTTGAGGTAGCGGTAGTCGGCGAAGGTGCCGTCGCCGCGCGCGAATTGGCAAACGACGCCGGTGGTGTTGCGGCCGCAGGTGTCGGCTTTGCCGTCGCCATTGACGTCGGCGAAGCGGATCGCCAAGTAGCGTGCAGACGCGTCTGCCCAGTGATCGCGGTTGGAGAAGTGATTCCCAGTCCAGCGCATTTCACCGAAGGACGAGCCGTTCGAGAGAGCGCAGCCGATGCCGCCGTAGCTGCGACCACAAACGTCGGCGCGGCGATCACCGTTGACGTCGGCGAGCTGAACGGTGGCGCCGTGCCATTCCGGTAGCCAGCCGTGTGCATCCGAGAAGTCGTCGGTTTTCCAGCCTGTTTTTGCGGCGAAGCGCGTGCCATTCGACAACGCACACACGATACCAGCAGGACCACGACCGCATACGTCCGCGCGCCCGTCGCCGTTCACGTCGCCGAGATCCAGCGAGCCGTAGTAGCCCGCTGCCGCGCCCCAGCCGTCCGCGTCGGAGAAGTCGTTGTTGCTGCTCCAGAGGCGTGGACTTCCGAAGGCACTGCCGCTCGAAAGCGCGCAGGTTAGCCCGCTTGGCCCGCGTGCGCAGAGATCAGCGCGCCCATCTGCGTTGATGTCTCCGAGTTGCAAGGTGGAGCCATACTGAACGGGAGCGAAGCCAGCGGCGTCACTGAGCGCCGTGCTCCAGCGCGTCCACTCTCGGAAGCTTCCGCTGTTTGCGATCGCGCAGTAGACGCCGTCCGAGCGCCGTCCGCAGACGTCTGCTTTGCGATCGCCATTGAGATCGGCGAAGCGCAACGAACCGTAACCACTGCGGGAAGCGCCGAAGCCATCGTTGTCACTGAAACGCGACGACCAGTTGCTGGCCGGCTTCGATTGGAGTTGACCTTTGAGATTCGGCACGGCGTCGAGCGGCACGTACGTGTACAGGTTGCGATCGATGTGATCGATCATCCAACGCGCGAGGCGGACGGCATAGTCGGTGCCGACCGCGAACTCTTGGCGGTCGTGGAACAAGAAGATGCCGTTGTGATTGGGGCGCCGTTCGAGCGCATCCAGGTAGTACTGTCCGCAAATGGCGGTGGCGTTCTCCACGCTGTTGCCGGCCCGCACATGTTCGTCCATGCAGTCCCAGTCACCGCGATCACCGAGCACGTCCCAGATGACGGGACCGACGAGCTTGTTGAGCTGCGAATCGCTGCGAATTGCGCTGGCCACGGCCGGGCTCCAGCTGCCATACGGCGGCCGCAGGAAGAAGTAGCCGTCGCTGACGTAGCGATCCACCACCGATTGCGTGAGCCGGACCTGCGTGAGGATGCGCTGGGGATCTGCTTCTAGTCCTTGAAGGCCAATGTGGTCTTGCGTGTGGTTGGCGATGTGGTGGCCCATCGAGCGGAGCGACGCGAGCACGCTTTCTGAATACAGCGGGTAGCGTTGGCCTGAGTCGAGGCAGCTGCCCGTATCTGGATCCGGAAACGGCGAGCCTTGCAGGCGGCAGCCGTTCACGAAAAAGGTGGCGTGAATGCCTTCGCTTGCGAGCAGTTGCCCGAGTTCTTCGCTATGCGCGTCGGGTCCGTCGTCGTAGGTGAATGCGATGGTGTACGGTGGCAGTGCTTCGCCGTACACGCCGTCGTCCGCGATCAGCTTCTGGTGCGAGTGGCCCAGGTGCTCGCGGTTTTCGTCGTGTTCGGCGGAAGGAGTTTCATCGTTTGATGCGCTGCAAGCGCTGAGCGACGCGAGGCTCGCCAAGAGCAGAGCCAATCTGGAGCGATGCTTCAAGAGGGGGTTCATGCTGTTTCCTTGCTTGTCTGAAGACATGCGCTCACAGGCGAACGAGCTTCACGCTGTCCAATGTGATTGCGGCGGTGCCTGCGTTACCGACGTTGAAGTCGAGGAAAGCGGCAGAGTCTTGCGGCACATTCGCGAACTCGAACGAGTAGATGACCCACTCCGGTCCCGCCGACGCGGTGACGCGGCCGTAGCTCGCCCAGTTGTTGTCGCGGTTGCCGTCGCGGCCCAGGTTCACCACGAAGCTGCGCACGGCGTCTGCCTTGGCGCGGAAGCTCAACTGGTAACGCCCGGCTTGCGCGAGGTTGACCGTCGTGCGCGCCTGGACGTGCCACATGTCGGAGCCCGGCTGTTGCACGTTGATGCGAAGCTGGCGATTGTTGTAGTCGGCCCAAGCGGAGCCACCGTTCCAGTTCAGGAGTTGCCAGCCGTTGCCGCTTTGGTAGCCGTTGAGCGCGGTGTTGGTCACCGTATCAAACGAGCAATTTTTTACGACGTTTAGCGGGTCGCGGCAGCTATCGAGCAAGCTGACCTTTTCGTGAACGATGCCTCCGATGAGGTTCGAGTAGGCGCGCCAGCCGAGCACCAGGTCGTCCCCGACGAGGCTGATCGGGTCGATGCCGGCGTAGCCGAGCACGTTGTTGTTCGCGCTCTTGTAGAAGTCGCGGATCAAACCGGTTTCGTACGCCCAGATGCCCGTTGTGGGGTTCCGCTTATAGATCGCGAGGCCCTGATCGCCTTCGCTCAGGGTGCTCGCGAGCGTGTCGCCGTGGAGCGCTAGGTGGACGTGCGGCTTGGGCGTGAGCAGCGACTGCCGCGCGGAAATCGTGCCGTCGCTTGCAACGCGATAGAAGGAAAGGTGGCTCGGCGAGGAGCCGTCGACTGCCGAAGTTGGTCCCGACGTGACCGCAAGGTTGCCCGAGCTCATTGCCAAGCTGCGTCCGAAGGCGCCGCTCGAGAAGGTGCCGTACGTGATGGCCGCAGCGTTCCACGTGGCGTTGCTCGAGTTGCGTCGGAAGATGCGCACGTAACCGGGCTCGCTGCCCGGAGTCGAGCCACCAACGAAAGGCGAACTGACCGCGATGCGATCGCCTTCGATCGCGAGAGCTGAACCGGTGGCGCGATCGTTCGGCTCGTCGAGAGAGAGCTCACGTACCCATTTGTCGCTTGCCGAGTCGTAACGATAGATTTCGAGAACGCTTTCTCGCCGGTAGCCGATGGCGAGGAAGTTGTCGGACAAGGCGATGTTGATGTCTTTGAAATGACCCGGGTAGGTCAGCGGGATGCGCGTGAGCGGGCGGTTGGTGCTCTGTCCGTTTTCGCGCACGGCGTCATTGCAGTTTCGCTGCGCGTTGACGAGCGGGCACTCCGCCCAAACGCCGTTCACGTTGCGAGCGATGAACACCGAGTTCGCGTGCGGCGAATTCGTGCCCGATGGGTTCGTCCCGCCCGTACCGAAGGCCAGAAATCGATTGGAAATCGCAACTTGGCTGCCGGCCATCAAGTCGAACTGGGCGACACCGGGAAACTGATACAGCCGCTCGGGCGTAGTGTTCGTGCCGCGCATCAAGTACACGGCGCCCTGTTTGATGCTGGGGTAAGTCGGCGTCGGCTCTCCGCTAATCGTGACGTGCTCTTGCAGCGCGCCGACCAAGCTGAAGCTCCCGGCGCGCGCGAGAGTCGTCGAAAACTCCGGCGCAAAAAAGTTGCCGGTGCCGTGCGGCGTCGGCTTGGCCACGACAACGCCCGCGGATGCTCGCGCCGCGCTGAGTCCAGCGCACGCCGCGACGAGACCTGCAATCCCCAAACCTCTGATCTTCTTGTTCGAAAGCAACATCGTTCACAACCTCTCCTCCTTGAACGAGGCGACCCCCCGCCAAGTCGCACGCCGCCGGGATCTTTTTTTCGCGTCCGCTCGGCGCCCGCGTTCGCGTCGGCTTGGCCCAACGTGGCTTCGGCTCAGCTCGACGCGCTTCGGGGCAAAGCGGCCTCGGGGCCGTTGCGCGCACGGGCACTTGGCAAATTCAGCGCGGAGGCTAGGACCAGAGATCGCAACTCATTGAGGGACGTGACTGACGAGAGCGCAGCCAAAGCCGAACTGATTGAAGCCTGCTATCGGGCCGGCGCTTCGGCCTTTCCTCTGGTGGCGTGGAGTGTGGACGAGTTTGCCGCGGCGTGCGGCGAGCGTTGGGCGGCGCAGCCAGCGCGCGCAATCGCCGAGCGGTTGGGTGCGGGCAACGGGCGAGCCGAAGAATACCTGGTGGCAGCGTGCCTGGCGGGTCGGCGCGGCGCGGTGGAAACGCTGGAACGCGAGTACATCGTCAAGCTCGTCGCGCGCGTGCGTCAGGTCTGCAAAAGCTCGGATGTCGCCGACGACGCGCTTCAAGCTCTGCGCGAGAAGCTCCTGTTACCGCCCGAGCCACGGCTCGCGGCGTACGAGAACCGCGGCCACCTAGCAGCATGGCTGACCATCGTGGCTATGCGCACGGCGCTCGACATCTTGCGGCGCACGCAACCTGGCGCCTTGCGCGCGACGGAGCTCGATGAAGAACTTATCACGCACGCCATTAGCCCGGAGAGCCAGTACTCCACGCGCCAGTTCGACGTTGCATTGCGGCAAGCAATGCGCGCCGCAGTTCGGCGCTTGCCGGATAAACAGCGCTTCGCGTTGAAGATGCAGATCATTGCCGGCTGGAGCATCGACCAAATCGGAGTCTCTCTCTCCATGCATCGCGCGACCGCTGCGCGCTGGCTCATCGCCGCGCGCGAGCAGCTCGAGAACGACGTGCGCGAAGCTCTGGTGCAAGAGCTAGGTATCAGCGCGCTCGAAGTGGACGGCGCCATCGGAGCCATGCGAAGCCGCTTAGATCTGCGAATCTCCCAGTTTTTTCAGTCGTCAGCGGGCGCCTCCCTCGTGTTGCAGTCGGGTGGTGAATGAGGTCGTCCGCAGCGTTGTCTGCCGAGTTGTGCCCGAGCGAAAGCGAAGTCTTGGCGCTCGTCTGCGGTGAGCTCGAGGCAGCGGCTCTGGCTCGGCTCATTGCGCACAGCGAGCGCTGCGGCGTGTGTGCGCTGATCATCGCTGAGACAGGGTTGGTCATTGCTCAACGGCACGGCAACCAGGGGCCTTCCAGCATCAGCGGCATGTCGAGCCCCACCGTGTTCACACCTGGGCAGCTGGTTGCTTCGCGTTATCGCATCGAGCAGCGTGTCGGCCGCGGTGGCATGGGTGAGGTCTATTCGGCGTTGGACCAAGAATTCGGTGAGCGCGTGGCGCTGAAGACCATCTGCCCGGCATTTGCCTCGGAGCCGCGCGTTGTCGATCGTTTCAAGTTGGAGCTCCGGCTCGCTCGCAGCATCTCACACCCCAATGTCTGCCGCGTCTTGGAGTTTGGACGTCACGAGCTCAGTAACGGCACCTCACAGTGCTTCTTCACGCTTCAGTTCATCGAGGGCGTGACGCTGCGTCGGCGCATCCTCGAGGCTGGCCCGCTGGAGCTCATTCCTGCGCTTTCGCTCGCGCAGAATCTGGCGCTCGGCTTGAATGCCATTCACGCGCAGAACGTCGTGCATCGCGACATCAAGCCAGAAAATGTGATGCTCGCCCCCGAGCCCGGGCCCGCCAGCGCAATTTGGGTCGACTTCGGCTTGGCGCGCGTCGATTTGCGCGAAAGCCTTTCAGGTGGCGTATTGGCGGGAACACCGGACTACACCGCGCCGGAGCTGTTGCGTGGTGGCATCGCCTCGCGCGCGTCCGACGTGTATGCCTTCGGCGTGATGATGTACGAGCTGCTCACTGGCGCGCTACCGTTCCCTCGCTCGGCATCGTTTCTGGCCGCATCGGAGCGGCGAGCCACTCAGCCGAGCGCGCCGAGTTCGTTGCGAAGGGAGATCCCACCCGCGCTCGATGCTCTGGTGTTGCAGTGCCTCGAAGATTCGCCCGAGCGGCGTCCGCCGAGCGCGCTGCACATCGCGAATCGGTTGCGCGACGTGGCGAGCGCGCTCAACCGCGGCACAACGCGGCGCACGGCTGCCTGCGCTCCGCTCGATGGCAAGGCAGCGTCGCGCTGCAGGTTACTCGTGAGCTTGGCGATTGCAGCAACCGGTGCTGGTTTGGTTTTATATCACTCTCCGGACGAACCCGAGTCGTCACCAGCTTCCGCCACCGAGCTGACTTTGGCGCCGCGCCCGTCGGCGATGCCTCCCAATGCCAGCGCTGTTGTACCTACGCCGGATCTCGCGCTGCCGCCTGAACGCAAGCTAGCGCCTCGGCGTGTTATCGCAGCTCCGCTAACGACGACGGCTCCTTCAGCGGAGCCCGCGGCACAGCCCAGCTTGCGAACCCTTCCAGATTTCGGCGGTCGGCGCTGAATTCAGCGCGCGGCTGCTGCCTCATGGCGTTCGCGGTAATCGAACCAGTCAAAATCGGCCGGTCGCTTGCAGCGCGCACCGTTGCCGCTCGCGTACATGGCGAAGTACACGCCGGTGAAGCCGCCCGCTACCTCCGTCGAGAGATAGCGCGTTTCGCCTTCAGCCAGCGGCTCCAGTTCAGCTTCGGAAGCGCCATAGCTGAACCGATACTTGTCGCGCTCGGCATCTACGGCGAGCACGACGCGCTCTGTCTGGCTTGGTGGAAGTGGACGGCACGCCACCTCGGCTTGAAGACTTCCGATGCGCCGCCGCAGAACGACGCTGCGCTGTCCGGCGCGAAGCGAAACGAAGATCTCGTAATGGTGCCGCTCGTTCATGCGCACGACCAACCCCGCTTCTTCCCGCTCGCCATCGGGTTGAAATTCGAGGCACGTCGTAGCCCTCACGGCGAAGTGACATTGGCGGCGCCCGAGCCAGGCCGGCGAGGCAATGTCATCGAGGCCGTGCTCCGACCCGCGTAAGCGTAAGTACCCGCGTCGTTCGTCGAGCGAGTACAGCTCCGGGTTTGGGTTGCGCAGATAGTTCCAGCAGTGTGCGAGTTTCTGCGAGTCGAAGTCGTCGCGCGCCGGGGTTTCACTGGCGGGCTCGAGAGAAAGCGGAGCCTCCATTTCCAGCGCGACGCGCCCGTCACTCCCGAAAATGGGAAAGCCATCGCTGCTCCAGGTGACGGGACTCAACAAGGTTTCGCGCCCCAAATGATAACAAGGCGGATAGCCATTGGGACGGACGCCGAGCAAAACGGCGAACCAGCTGTCGTCGGGAGTGTCGACCAAGTCGGCGTGACCAATGGCTTGAATCGGGCTCTTGTAACTGCGGTGAGTGAGCACGGGATTGCGCTCACAGGGCTCGAACGGCCCCCACGGGCTCTTGCTGCGAGCCATGGTGATCATGTGACCGTATTCGGTGCCACCCTCGGACAACAGCAAGTAGTACCAGCCGTTGCGGCGATAGAGGTGTGGCCCTTCCGGATACTGCCCGCCGGTACCAGCCCAAACTACCTTCGGTTCCGACAAGAGCTTGCCGCTGGCGATGTCGATGCGGCTTTGGAACGCGCCGTTGTGCGACGTCGTATACAGCACGCTGCCGTCGTCATCGAAGAAGAGCGACGGATCGATACCTGGCTGTGCGACGGGAATTGGATCCGACCACGGCCCCTCGGGTGCAGTCGCTGTAACGATGAAGTTGCCGCCCGCGCTGACGTTGGTGGTCGTGAGGTAAAAGACACCTTGGTGATGCCGCAACGTAGGTGCCCACACGCCGCCGGAAGCGTTGACGCCAGCGAGAGGCAACTGGCTCGGGCGATTCAAGCAGTAGCCCAGCTGCTTCCAATTCACGAGGTCGCGGCTATGAAAGATGGGAACCCCCGGGAAGTATTCGAAGCTGCTCGCGACCAAGTAAAAGTCGTGCCCTACACGGCAAATACTCGGATCCGGATGGAAACCGGGGATGACTGGGTTTCGATATTTGGCGGACATGCTGATGTTCGCGCGCAATGTAGCGAGCGGCACAATCGAATTGCAACCGCTCGAACAGCGAGCGCTGCGCGCTTTTCGAATTGAGGATTTCCAAACTTCGCGTTTGCGTCTCACGTTGTTCTGGCGTGCGAATCCGCTTGTTCGAGCCTGCGCGCGCTGGTAGGTGAACTCTGCTCCGCGCGAGCAGCATTGTCCCGAGCTCGGAGACACTAGCCATGCGAATCGGAATTTCGGAGCTGAGCGTGCTCTCTAAGCTTGCTTTGGCTGCAGCTAGCCTCGCCGCTTGTAGTCAGGCCGCGGACGCCGCGGGTCAGGCTGGCAACGGCGGCACAGGCGCAGTTAGTGGCAACACAGGTCGTTCCTTCAACCAATGTGGTGTTGCTGCTCCATTGCCCAAAGACACTGGGCAGTGCACGCCGGTGAGCGCGCCCGTTCTCGCCGACTTCGACGACTACGCGGGCTCCGCAGCAAGCACCTACGGCTACTACGTCAACGCCAAGCCGCCCGCTGCCAACGCGCTGCTCGGCGCAATCTTGCACATCGGGGACGGCTCCGATGCGAACGGTGGCACCAGCGTTATCAGCACGGAAATGGTCACGGGAGCAGGCACATCCGGCTACGCGCTGAAAATCTCGAACAGCAATGCGCTGCACTGGGGCGGCTTGCTCATGTTCTACTTTCCGTCGAGTGGCGCAAACGCTGCGTGCCTGAATGCAAACGCATACCAGGGCATTGCCTTCTCGATCCAAGGTACGTCGCCGACGGGAAAGTTCGGCGTCAACTTCGGCATACTCGACACCATGCCCAAGGCGGATCGAGGGCTCTGCGACAGCGCCAGCAGCAGCGACTGCAAGGACGCCACCGTGCAACTTGCTCTTCCCGCCGATCCAACGGCGTGGACTGAAATCAAGCTGCCGTGGAGCGCGTTCACCCCAGGTTTGGGCGCAGATCTCACTTGTGTGCCACTCACTGGGCAGAACATCGCGCGCCTCGTGATTCAACCGCTCATGAAGTACCCACCGCCGAACTACATGTTCGAAGCGGGCCCCTACACCATCGCCGTCGACAACGTTCGATTCTTTTGAAGGTGCGCGTCTCGTCTCGCGCTCTAGCGGCGAGAAAGCAGCCGTTGCCAGGAGAATACCATGTGGCCAAAGCGTGACTGGCAGAGGGCAGCTCGGCTGGCTGCTCATACCTCGAGCTTACTTCTGTTCGCTGCTTGCTCCTCGAACGAAGCTTCCGATTCGCCGAGTGATACGGGCTGCGAGCTCGCGCCGACCATGCAGTGGAGCACGGGTGCGCCGCTGATTGTGCCGCAGTCCGACGCGACGCACGACATCATTGCAGTCAAAGATCCGACCCTGGTGCGGTTCAACGATCGCTGGCACGTCTACGCGAGCTCGGTGTCGCGGGCCGGCGCTTACAACATGGTCTACACGAGCTTCGCCGATTGGAGTGAAGCTTCGAGCGCCCCGCTCTACTACATGGACCAAACGCCGGGCTTCAACACGTACGTTGCGGCGCCGCAGCTCTTCTATTTCACACCGCAGAAGAAGTGGTACCTGCTGTTTCAGTCCGGGCCGCCCATGTACTCGACGGCGGACGACCCGAGCGATCCCAGCAAATGGACGCGCCCGGCGCCGTTTTTTGCGGCAGAGCCCGCGATCGTCAAACAAAACGGCGGTTGGCTCGACTTCTGGGTGATTTGCGACACCGCTTTGTGCCACCTGTTCTTCTCAGACAACCACGGTCGTTGGTATCGCAGCAAAACGTCCATCAACGACTTCCCGAACGGCTTCAGCCAGCCAGAAGTGGTGCTCGAAGACAGCAACACGGGTCGCGTCTTCGAAGCCTCGAACGTCTACAAGTTGAAAGGCAGAAACCAGTACCTCGCGGTGATCGAAGCGTTCGACCAAACCTCGAGCAATCGTCGCTACTTTCGCTCGTGGATCGCCGACAGCCTCGAAGGCTCCTGGCTACCCTGGCAAGCCAGCGGCTCCTTCGCCTTTGCCGGAGAGCGAAACGTTTCGTTCGGCGCTGGTGCTTGGACGAAAGACATCAGCCACGGCGAAGCGGTGCGCAGCGGGTATGACGAGAAGCTCGAGCTGGAAGCGTGCAACCTACGTTACCTGTTTCAAGGTGCGGATCCCAACGCGGACACTGGCGGCAACTACAATCGCATTCCGTGGCAGCTCGGTTTGTTGACTCAAACCCAGTGACCTGACACTCCGAAGCGAACGTGCTCGTGCAGCGCCAGGCCAGTGTGTGCACCGCCATTGCGAACCTGGGCGAGGACGCGACGTTCCTCGATGCGGCCGCTCAAAGCGCGCGCGAGCAGGCGTTCGGCCGCGTTGGGAAAACGTGCGCTGTCGAGCGCGCTGCCGGCGTGAATGACGCGCTCGCTCTGCAACGTGAAGCAATGGGAATCGATTTGGATTTGAAGGGTTTGGGGTTGTGGCGCGATGCGAAGCCAGTCGTGGTCGGAGCCGTTGATCACTGCAAGCTCGAACGACTTCGCGTGCTTGAAGCGCGCCTGCGTGAACACGAAATGATCCGAGCCGACGCGGCCACGCCCCCAGCGGAGCTCGCTGAGCTCGAGGTTGCGCGGCGCCCGGCTCATCGTGACGCGATCGCTGTAGCCTTCGCCAGAAAGCTCGGGAAACTGGGCCAAGCCGTGAACGCGCGCAGAGCCGGCCGCAATCAAGACTTGCCAGTCGAGGTCCGGTAAGAGCTGGTGATTCGCGCGCGGCGCTGCCAACGGTGCTTCGAGCTCGTAAGCGAAGCGGCCGTATACGGTGTCGAAAGCAATGCGCACACAGCCAGCGTCGATGTAAACCTCGGCTGGGCCCGTCGCGCGGACGACGCTGCGTTGCCCCGTCGGCGAGTAGAGCTCATAACCAGCAGACACGCTGCGAAGCCCGAAGAGTTCGAGTTCGCTCACGTACGTCACGCACACTACTTGCGAGGCAGTGACGACATCGCCGTAAAGCTTGCGATAGCGCATGCGATGTCACCAGCTCCCGACGTGGCGCCGGTGATAACCGCACACGATAAACACGCTGAGCGCCGTCGCCAGCGGTAGCCAGGCGTTGCTCCAGGCGGCAGCTGGGCGCAAGCTCGCGATGAAAGACGGACCAGAAAACGCTGCGAACGGCGCAAACGCGAGCGCAGCCAACGCCGTGAGCGCGATGCCGGCTGCGGCAATTTGGCCGCGCGTCAACCGATTGGAGAGGAAGCGCTCTTCGTCACGCTGGCCTTCGATCGCAAAGCGAGCGAGCGCATAGAGGAGTGCGGCCAAGCAGCTCGCGAAACCGGGCGTCGTGCTGACCAACAAGAGCAAAAACAGCAGCGCAGCGCTGGCAAATGCCAGCAGCGCCGAGAGCAATTGAGTTGGAACACGCGGCAAATAGCCGTCTTCATCGCGCTCGCGCACGACCTTCGATTCGCTGCTGAGAAAGCGCATGCCATGCGCCCAGGGCTTGCCGTAGCAGCACCCGTAGCTCAGGCAGCCGAGCCGCCCGAAACCAGAACAAACCAGGCAAGCAAGCATTGTGCGATCCAGAAACCAAAGCGCGCCATGAGCCGGGGCACGCAGCGGCGGCCACGCTAGTGCGAAGCAAAACATGGCAACGTAGGCACCGAATGAGACGAAGCCGACACGCCGCAAGGTGCGCACCGGCGCCGCGCGAAACGCGCGCCACTCGTAGCCGAGCCAAGCTAGCCGCCCGCCGACGAGCATACTCAGCGTGAGCCCGAGCACGTATTCAGCCAACGCCTGCGCCGACAGCGCAACCGAAAGCAGCACGCTCGCGAGCGCCGCCGCAACACCGGCGCCGATTGCAACCAGCCCCCCGTAACCAACCCACCGGCACGCACCGAAGCTGAACCAAACCGGGTGCCGCGCTAGCCACTCCGCGAGCGGCTTGAGCCAATTCCAAATCCGATACAGCCCGCTTGCAAACGGTGGGTGAGGCAAAGGAACGCGCCGCGTCTCTCGCAAGTGCTGTCGATAGCTCGCGCCGAAACGCTGCAGCAAGAGCGGCTCTTCGATGAACGCCGCGTACAAACACCATCCGACTACGAGCAACGTCGTGGCGAACAGTGCGACCCCTAGCGAACGCTGCCAACAACCCATGCCAGCGAACGCAACCGAGTAGCCAACGTAAATCGGGTGACGAAAGCGCCGATACCAACCCGACGCGACCAAGCGCGCGGGCGGCAGATGCGAAATCGGCAGGCCGCGCCCCTTTTCCCAAAGTTCGAGCATGGCATGGCCAAGCAGCGTGCCACCCGCGACCACGAGCACAGCTCCGAGCGCCGCATCGAACGCTGCCGCAATGGGCGGCAAACCCAGGCAGGTATCAACACGCTGACCAAAACGAATCAACACGAGCGGGAGCAGCCCAAAGAATGCGAGCACGTAGGCAACCACGATTGCGACAGTGCGCGGCGCTGCCACGAGCGGCGTCGGCGTATCTGTCGAATCGACGCTCAAGATGCCGCCACCATCTTTCCGAGAGTGCGCCACTCCGGCGTGAAACCACAATGCCAATACAGAACCTCGCCGTCGCACGCCTTCCCGCGCAAGAGCTCGCGCTGCATCGACAACCATGTTTTGCCGCCGAAAATCGGATCGATGACGAGGCCGGTTTCGCTCTGCACGCGTTCGCACAGCTCCGCGAGCTCCGGCTGGAAACGACCGAAGCCGCCGCCCAGCGCGTCGCTCGCGATTTCGAGCGGCAACCGCAGCGGAAAGTCGCCGCCAGCCAGCGCTGCCCAGCGCGTGAGCCAACGCGTGCTGGCGCTGATGCGCCCGGGATAAATCTGCACACCCACGATGCGCACCCGGCGTTCGCCGATTTGGCGCCGCAGTCGCTCCGCGAGCAGAAAACCTGCGACCGTGGTGCCCGTCGCTGCCGTGACGAACACTGCACGCGGAAGCGGACGACCGGCGTCGCGCAGTTGATCCATCAACTCCAAATAGCCGCAAGCGTTGCCCACGATGCCGGCAGGGTGACTCACGCCGGGCAACACCCAAAAAGGACGCCGCCCAGCGCGACGCAACTCGAACCACCGCGCCCAGGTGCGTCGAAACGACTCCGAGCGGTTGCGCCCCAGCAACGTGACACGCTCGCCGAGCCCCGCGAAGATGCTCGCGCGCTGCTCGGCCGTCACCGGTGGATCGTCGATGATGTGCAGGTGCGCTCCGATTTGTGCGCGGTCCAGTGCCGGAATCAGATCGAAAGCCAAATTGGTGACATTGCCAGCGACAGTGACCAAATCGGTGTAGCCGCGCGCGAGCATGTAACCGATGAGGTGCTCGATTTTGCGCGCCTTGGCGCCACCCCGACCCCACCCTGAAAGGTCATCGCGTTTGACCAAAATCGATGGACCGCCACGCGGGGAAACTTCAGTTACCGGCGTGGGCCAACTGCCGAGCTTCACACGCGGCGTTGCACGGAGTTGAGCGAGCAGTTCGTGCGCAGATCGATTTCGCATGCGACCTCACCACCACCGAGCTGATTCGATGGCAGAGTACACCAGTGCGGTCGCCCACGTGCGATGCCAAAAGCATGCCTGCCTGGCCAGCGCGCGAATTCAGCCTGATTTGCGCTGCGCTGCGCTGTGCAATGTGCTGCACAACTGCGCAAGCGCTCGAACGCTGCAGGAAGTTCTGCCTTACTACCGTCGCTGACGTGTCAGTTCGACACGGAACAGCAGCAGGCTGAATCTGGGGGGCGCTACGTTGCAGCGAAAAAGCGCCCGGTGGCGCCGCTCGCTCTGCGCGAGTCGACGCCACCGTTCACTGACTTAGCTCAGCCGCCGGCTTCTTTGAGAGCGCGGTTGATGAGCTTCTTGAACGCAGCTTCGGGCTGCGCGCCGCTCAGGAAGTAGCCGTTGATCACGAACGCGGGCGTGCCGTTGATACCGGCGTTGTTGCCCACCTTCGTCGACGCTTCGACCTTGGCCTTGTGCTTGTTCGAGTCGAGCGCTGCCTTGAACTTGTCCATGTCGAGACCGATCTCTTGAGCGATCTTCTCGAGCGCTGGACGCTGAATCTCGGGTTGTACCTCGAACAACTTGTCGTGGAACTTCCAGAAACCAGCGTTGCCTTTTTGCGCAAACGCTTCCAAGGCGGCTTCCGCAGCGAGCGGAGCGTCCTTGTGGAAGGGCAACGGCATGTCCTTCCATACCCACTTCACCTTGTTGCCGTAGGTCTGCTCGAGCGACTTCAGCGTGTCTTCGACGCGCTTGCAGAACGGGCACTGGTAATCGGAGAAGATCTGGATGGTCACCTTCGCACCAGCGCCGCCCTTGCTGGGATCACTGGCGTCGGCCGCCGGAACTTCTTTCTTCTCTGGTGGCGGCGGCTCTTTGCCGTCCTTCGTGACTTCCTCGTAGATCTTGCCACGGGGAGTGCCCTTGGCGATGAGGCCTTTCGCCTTGGCGAGTTGCTCGTCGATCATCGACTTGAACTTGTCGAAGGGCTGAGCGCCGCTCAGACGCACGCCGTTGATGAAGAAGTGCGGAGTGCCGCGAGCCTGAAAGTCGTTGGCCAGCTCGACGCTCTGATCGAGACGGTCAGCGAACTTGTTGGCGTCCATTGCAGCCTTGGCGCCGGCCCAGTCGATGCCAACCTTCTCGGCAATCGTCTTGAGGTCGTCGTCTTCGAGCTTGGGCTGAGAAGCGAAGAGTGCGTCATGTGCATCCCAGAAGCCCTTGTCGCCCTTCTTGGTGTACACGTAACGCGCGAAGATGGCCGTCGGCTTGGCGCGGTTGTGGAAGGGTAGGGGGTTATCCTTCCATACGATACGCACGTCGTTGCCGTAGGTGTCCGAGACTTGCTTGAGCGTGTCCTCGACGCGCTTGCAGAACGGGCACTGGAATTCCGAGAAGACGATGAGAGTGACGAGCGCGTCCTTCGGGCCTTTGATGGGATCGTCGGCAGCGACCGGCACGCGCCACACGGTCTTGTCGTCCTCTTCCTCGCCCTTAGCCGGCTTGTCTGCGGGCTTCGGCGCCTCGGGTTGAGCAGCCTGGTTCTTGTTGGTCAGCTGCACATACACGTCGGAAGGACGCGTGCCGCTACCGATCAGCTTCTTCGCCTCAGCGAGCTGCTGGTCGATGACCTCCTTGAACTTCTCGAAGGGCTGCGCGCCGCTGACGCTCACGCCGTTGATACGGAAGGCTGGCGTGCCGTTGGCGCCGATCTTTTGAGCGAGCGCCATGTCTTCGTCGACCTTGGCCGCGTGCTTCTTGGCCGAGTAGGCCTCCTTGAACTTGGCTTTGTCGACGCCGGCTGCTGCCGCCCAGTTCTCGAAGTTCTCGTCGGTCAGATTCTGCTGGTTGGCGAAAGCCTGATCGTGGAACTTCCAGAACGCCGCGCTGCCGCCCAGCGCGAAGACGGTGTTGGACGCCTCGGCCGCGGGACGAGCGCGGTTGTGGAACGGCAACGGGTTGTGTTTGAACACGACGCGGACCTGGTCCTTGTACGTGTCCTCGATCTGCTTGATGGTCGGACCGACGCGCGAGCAGAACGGGCACTGAAAATCACTGATCTCGACGATCGTGACGGGTGCGTCGGCCTTGCCCTTTTGCGGGTCCTTGGCGGTAACGGGCACACTCGCGGCGCTCTGATCGGCGACCGCGCCGCCCGAAGCCGCGCTTTCGGCTTGGATGTCCGGGCCGCGACCGCGGTCGATGCCCCACATCAGGAACACGCCGGCTATGAAGCTCATGATGAAGCCGACGATGGCAGTTCCCTTATTCATGGAAAACTCCTTCTAATCACACACAAGATATTCGAACTACGGAATTGAAATCTGGCTGAGAGCTCCGCCCGCGAGGCGCTCCGCACCCGCACGAGCGTATGCTCCGCCGCGTCGACGTGCGCGCACGCGACACGGAGAAGAGAATCGAGCGCAGCCCTACCTCAGCGAGGTGGACGCTCGATGGCAGCGCGGTGAGCGCTGCGTTCTTCGTCACGATAATCAGCGAGCGGAGCGCGTGAGCTAGGAGCTCGCGGCAACCAGAAGCGCAGCGGAGGTACACGCGGCACGAGCTCGACGCTCGGAAGGTCCGGCGGCGCTTGGCGTGGACCACGAGTCTCGAGCCGCGTATCGGTCTTGTGCTCGCAGTTGCCGGCAACGAGAGGGATCTCTGGAGCGGCGCGGCTGATCGGTGGCGCGATCACCGTCTCGGCGTTCTCTCCGCACATCGGAACCACCGAAAGCGCGAAGGCGCTCTTCGAGCTCAAGGCCAGGAGCATCAGCGTGAGGCAGGCCAAGAAGCGAGCAAGGCGCTGTCGGCGGCGCGCGTCACGCGGCAAGTCACCCGTTTGCGCAGGCGCCGAGGCGCGGGCGCAGGAGGCGGGACGGCTCCTGGTAAGACGCTGCATGAGGGTGGCCGGCGCAGTGTAGTCGCTCGAGTTCCCGGCTCAACGGGTGCCACTGGCCGGTCATTCCCTCGAGTGTTCGGAACAAGAGCGCCTCTTTCTTGCCCACACTGTCCCACATTGTACACCATGCGGACATGCAGGCTCTGGAGCTCAGCGAAAACGCCCCGAAATCATTGGATAAACTGGCGTCGACGGCCCCCGCCGAAGCGCGCCCGGAACCCCTGCCTCGCCCCTTCGAGCGCTTCACTTTGTTGTCGCGGGTGGCGCGCGGTGGAATGGGCGAAGTCTACCTCGCGGCGGCGCGGAGCATCGAGGGCGCTGAGCGGCCGCTGATCGTGAAGATCATCCGTCCGGACCACGCCGACGACCGCTCCTTCGTTGCGCGCTTTCTCGACGAGGCTCGCATCCAGGCGCAATTACAGCACCCCGGCGTCGCTCAAATCATCGAGGCGACCACGGACGAAGGCGGCAAGCCGTACGTAGTCGTCGAGTACGTCGAGGGGCGCAACCTGAGCGACGTGCGCGCTCGCTCCGGCCAACTCGCTGTGCGCGTGAGCTGGCCCGAAGCGCTGGCTCTCGGTGTGTGCATGGGCGAAGCGTTGGCTCACATTCACGAGCGCACGGATCCAGAAGGGCGCCCGCTCGAGATCGTGCATCGCGATCTGAGCCCGCAGAACGTGATGGTCGGTTTCGGCGGTGAGGTAAAGCTCATCGACTTCGGCACTGCGCGCGGCCAGAACCGTCGCTGCCAAACCATCGCTGGTGTCGTGTTTGCCAAGCCCGGCTACGTTGCCCCCGAAGTCGCCAACAACTCGCCCGGTGGCATTCCGGCCGATCTCTACGCGTTCGGCGTGATCTTGTGGGAGCTCCTAGCGGGGCGGCGTTTCCTCACCGGGGAAGCCACTGCGCACATGGTTGCAGTGGGTGCCGGCAAGCGCACCTTGCCGCCGCTGTCTCCGGTGGTGGGAGCGCCCGCCGAAATCGATGCGATTTTGGCCCAGCTCACGGCGACGCGCATCGAGGATCGTTATCAGAGCGCTCGCCACGCGACGCAAGATTTGGTGAAGCTGCTGCAGCGCGCGCCCAGCTTGGCCGACGGCGATCGTAGTGTGCGCGGCCGCATCGCGGATTTGATGCGACGCCTGTACCCTGCCGAGCCGACGCGCAGCCGCGCTGAGTTCGCACGTCGCGTCGCCGAAGCGAGGTCGTTGCAGCCGCGTGTCACGGCGCCGCCGCCGTCTCCGGAACCGCCAGAGAGCGCGGATCCATCGATGCTCGACGGCACGCGCTATCGTTTGTCGCGGGTGATCGGTCGCGGTGGCATGGGCGTCGTTCACGAAGCCGTCCAAGTCGATCTCGGTCGCACGGTGGCGCTGAAGCTGCTCGAGGCAGATGCCATGAGCGAGAAGGCGCAGAGCCGCTTCCGCGCTGAGGCGCGTGCGATTGCCCAGCTCTCGCACGAGAACCTGGTGCGTGTTTACGATTTCGGCGCGTGCCGCGATGGTCGGCTCTTCTACGCGATGGAGCTCTTGGATGGTGAGACGCTGGCAACGCGTTTGCAGCGCGAGCAGCGCTTACCGCTCTCCTCGGTGATTGATTTCGGCATTCAGGCTTGCCGTGCGCTGGAAGTGGCGCACGCGGCCAATGTGGTGCATCGCGATCTCAAGCCGGCGAACTTGTTCGTGACGCAAACTGGCACGCTCAAGGTGCTCGACTTCGGTGTGGCCAAGGTGGCGACGGCGCCGGAGCAAACGAAGGATGGCCAAGCCGATGCCGTCGCGATCGTCGGCACGCCCGAATACATGGCACCCGAGCAGCTGCGCGGTGCGGCCGATGTGCAGAGCGATCTCTACGCTCTCGGCGTCGTGCTGTTCGAGCTGCTCACCGGCGTATTGCCCTTCGAGGCTGCTGGTCCGCTCGAAATTCTGGCCAAAAAGGCCGCTGAGTCGGCGCCGCGGCCCGGTGAACGCTGCGGCGAAGTGAAGCTGCCCGCCGCGATGGAAAGCCTGCTCGCACGCCTGCTCGATCGCGACCCAGCACGCCGACCGGCGAGCGCCGGTGCTTTGCGCGCGGAGCTGGAAGGCTTGCTGGCCACGCCGCGTCCCCGTCGCATGTTGCGTCGTAAGCTCGGCAGCCTTCTGGTTGGTGCGTCGCTGTTCGGCGGCGCCGCCGTGATTGCGAACCTCGGCGTTCGCCACACATCGGCTAGTGGTCTCTTCCATCACGGCTTCGAGCAGGTCTCGGCGCGGGTGATGGGCTTCGCGGAACAGCTCAAGCATCGACGCGAAGCGCTGCTCGCCGCGCGCGCTGCCAACTCCGCGGGCGTAGCGAGTGAAACCAAGCCTGCGCCGAAGGCCGAGGTGAGCGAGCCGGTGCTGGCACTCGAAGCCGAAGCGAACCCTGCTCCAGCGGAGCCGGTGGCCGAAGAGACGGAAGCAGCGGCGCCCGCGCAAGATGCCAGCGCGCCGGTGAACGAAGACGTGCAAAGTGTGCTCAGCGAGGCCAAGTCGCTCGCCGACAAAGGTCGTGAGCTGCGCGCACTCGACATCTTGCGACGCGCGGCCGAGCGTCACCGCGACGATCCAGCGCTCTTGGCTGCGCTCGCGCAAGCGCTGCAAAAGAACCGCTCTTGGGGTGAGGCTTTGAAGGCGGCGCGACGTCGCGTCGAACTCGATCCGAACGCTGCCGCTCGCTTCGACCTGGCGCGGCTCGAACGCGCTACGGGGCACCGCGAGCGCGCCATCGAGCTTCTGTCTGGTCTCGCGAACGACAGCGAGCAGGGCAGCGCGGCGCGCGAATTGCTGAAGTCTCTTACGGGCACGTCTCGGGTCGCTCTGAAGGACTAGTCTCGGCGCCGCTCATGGGGTCAGGCGAGAGCGCCGGAACCGCCTCTTCGAGGCCACTCGGCCGGAATACCGAGCAAGGGTTTCCGGCGCGAAGCCATGCGCTATAAGAGGCGCCCACCGCCCTTCCCATGGCACTGCCCCCCAGCGCCCCAGGCGCGAGCGTTGCAACCACCGGCTCACCGTATCGGGTGGTGCTGCGGTTGGCCACGCCCACCATCCTCGCGATGTTGGCGCAGAGCGCGGTCAACGAAATCGACATTATCTTTTTCGCGCGGCTCCCGTGCCCGGAGTCGTCGAACGCGCAGGCCGCGCTCCTGCCCTCGTTGATCTTGCTATGGATGTTCGGCGGCTCACTCAGCGCAATTTCGGTGGGCACTCAGGCCATCGCTGCGCGGCGCTTCGCCGAGAAGCGACCGCTCGATGCGGGCGGCGTGCTGGTCAACTCGTGGTGCTTCGCTCTCATCTCGGGCATCGCGTTCACGATCGTCGGCTATCTGGCGATGCCGTGGGTGCTGAACTTGCTCATCAAGGTGCCGGAGGTGAAGGAGGCGGCCAGCACGTATCTCGGCTACCGCTTGCTCGGCATCACTTCGATGGCCATGACGTTTTCGTTCAAGGCCTTCTTCGACGGCATCGGCAAGACGCACGTTCACATGATCGCCTCGGTGGTCATGAACATCCTGAACGTGCTGTTGTGCATCGCCTTCATTTTCGGTAATTGGGGCGCGCCGCGCTTGGGCATCGGTGGTGCGGGCTTGGCCGGTTTCGTGTCTACCTGGGTCGGTCTGGCCATCATGATGGGCTGGGCCGTGCTCCCGCAGTATCGCAAGCAGTACCAGCCGTTTGCGATTCCGCGCGTATCTCGCAACGGCATGTGGGACATCCTGCGTCTCTCGATTCCGAGCGCAGTCGCGACGGTCGCGGTGATGACCGGGTTCGCCCTGTTCTCGACCATCGTGAGTTATCTCGACTCGATGTCGCACGCGACGATGGTTTCGCCCGATTGTCCCGGTGGCAGGGCGCAAGCCGTAAACAGCGCCGCCACCATGGTGATCGTCGGGATCCTGAAGCTCACCTTCACGGCATGCCTGGCGTTCGGCACTTCGACAGCCACCTTGGTGAGTCAGTCTTTGGGTGAGGGCGCTCCGGACAAGGCGACACGCTTCGGCTGGGTCTCGGTTCGCCTCGGCTTACTCATCTTCGGCATCGTGGGCTTGTGCGAAGGCGTGCTGTTCACGCGCGACATTCTGGGTTTCGTCACGCACAGCTCGGCCGTGCTCGATGCGGCGCTCGGTCCCATGCGCTTGATGGGGATTTGCACGCCGTTGATCGCAACTGGCATGATCCTCACGCAGGCGCTGTTCGGCGCCGGCAACACGCGCTTCGTGATGGTGGTCGAGCTCGTGCTGCACTTCGGTTGTTTGGTGCCTCTCGCCTGGTTGCTGGGTGTCACGCTCGGTTTCGGCCTGCCGGGAATTTGGGCCGCGGCCACTGTGTACGTGGTGCTGCTCACCGCCGTGATGGTTTACAAGTTCCGTAGCGGTGACTGGCAGACCATCCGTCTGTAGTGTCTGCGAAGCCGCGGCGGGCGTCCCAGAAGACACGCCGTGAACGCGTGAATTAGCGAGATTTCTGCGTTCCCGAGCCGGCACAGGCCTTGCGATGCCCGCGCGGCATGTGCAACCTCCGTGTCAAAACGAGACGCCGCCTCACCGGTGTCGCGCTGACCTGGCTCGCATCGCTCGCGTTGGGGACGACGAGCGCCGGCGCGAGCCCAACGCCCAAAGCCAGCCCAGCGAGCCACCTGAGGCTTTCGGTGACCGCTGGGATGAGCGAGCCGCTCAATGTCCAACGACTCAGCGAGCAGGAACTCGCTGCCTTGCGTGCCAACGTCGATCAAAACCCGAAGTTGCGCAAACCACGCCTCGAGCTCGTGCGTGCGCTGATGCGAAAAGGCGAGCTGCAAGCCGCGCATGCAGCCGCCGAAGAGTGGCGCAAGCACGACGCCTACAATCTAGTGGTGGTGCGCCTTCTCGGCGACATCGAAAACACCCTCGACGACAAAGCGCGATCACGGCGAACCTATTCGGCAATCGTGGAGCTTCTGCCGCGTGACGTGGAAGCGCGGCGCGCACTGGCGACGGTTCTGAAGCAAGCCGGTGACTTGCAAGGCGCTCGATCGCAGCTGTTGGCCGCGCTGACGATGGAGAAGAGCGATCCTCGCATCGTGTTCGAGCTCGGCGATGTCGAGCAACGCCTGGGCATGCATGACTCGGCGCGCGCCCGCTTCGAAAGCACGCGTGAATCCGCCGACGCCAGTGAATCACTGCGCTACCCGGCGCGTCAGCGCTTGTCGCAAATTCATGCGCGAGCGCTGCGCGAAGCTTTGCAAAACGGCGATGACAAGCGCGCCGGCGAGCTGCGCAAAGCCATCGCCGATTTGGATATTCACGGCGGCACCGAGAACGACATCAAGGTGTACTTGTCGTGGGACAGTGACCGCACCGACGTGGACTTGTGGGTGACCACGCCCGGCGGTGAAAAGGTTTTCTACGGCAAGCGGCGCGGCAGCGGCGGTGAGGAATTGTTCGATGACGTGACCACCGGCTACGGTCCCGAATCGTTTACGGCGGCGCACGCCCAGGCCGGTGAATACGTGGTGGAGGTGAACTACTTCGGCGGCGGTAGCGGAGGCCTCAAAGATGCGCGCGGTGAAGTGCTCGTAGTGCTGAACGAAGGTCGCAAGGACGAGGTGCGCAAGGTGCTTCCATATCGACTGTTCGAGCCGCGCGATACCGTAACCGTTGCGCGCATTCAGGTGGTGGAGTCGAAACAATGAGATCTTTTGGTTTTGCAATCGTTAGCGCGTTGAGCTTGGCCTTTGGCTGCGGCAAAGCAGCGCCCACCTCGTTCGCTCCGCAGGCTCCCGCGGCGGCGGCTCCAGCTCCCGCGGCGCGCGAGTCGGGTGGGCTCGGTTGGCTCACGGCGCAGGGCGTGCGCGGCGAAAACGGAGTCGTGCAGCTTGCTAACGTCAACGTGAAGGGCGAGCAGGTCGGCGACTATGCCGCGCTGTCGATCGAGCACGTTTTCCAGAACAAGTCCGACGCCCAGCTGGAAGGCACATTTCGCTTTCCGCTACCGGAGGGCGCGGTGCTCACCGGGCTCTCCATGCTGATCGACGGGAAGGAGGTCGAAGGCGAGCTCGTCGAGCGTGAGAAGGCGCGGCAGGTTTATCAGCAAATCGTCGACTCCATGCAAGATCCGGCGTTGCTCGAGTGGGAGCACGGCACCACTTTCAAGATGCGGGTGTTCCCGATTTTGCCGAACGAGGCCAAGCGCGTGACGGTGCGCTATTTGGTTCCGCTGCAACGAAAGTCTGGGGCTTGGGTGTTCGCACAGAGCACGCGGCGCGGCAGCGTGAGCGAGCCCGTGCCAGAGCTCAGCATTCATTGGCAAAGCAAGCGCGTTTTCCAAGAGCGCAACGTGGCGCCAGGTCGTGTGATCGAAATCGCTGCGGCGGAGCCATCACAGGTTCTACGCGAGCAACGCAAAGACGGCGTGTACACGGCGTTGCGCATTCGCCCCGATTGGTCGAAGGTGCCAGTCGAGGCGCGCGAGAAGCCGAGGCATTGGGTGTTCGCGCTGGACACGTCGCGGAGCTCTCTCGAAGAACGAAAGTTGTCGCTCGAGGCGCTGCGCGCGGCATTGGGCGCACTCACACCCGACCAGAGTTTCGTGGTGCTGACCCACGACTTGGACGTGCGCATCGATCCGCGCGGGTTCATGCCTGCGAGCCGGGAGAGCATCGAAGCGGCATTGTCGTTCGTGGAGCAATCGCCTGCCGACGGTGCCACCGATCTGGGCGCATTGTTCGACGTCAGCGCTCGCATTCGTCAGGGCTTCAACGACGTCAGCATCGTTTACATCGGTGACTGCGAGCCGAGCTGGGGCGTGCTCGAGCCAGAAGATTTGGCCAAGCGCGCCAAGGACGTCTTGGGCAGCACGCCATTTAATCCGATCGTGATCGGCGCGGCCAGTGATCCGGAGCTCGCACAACGCTTGGCACAAGCAACGGGTGGGCGTTGGTTGCGAGCGGAGCGTGCCAGCGACGCGGAGGCGTTCGTGAAGCGTTTCGCGGAGTCGCGGCCGCGGTTGCCAGAGGTCAACGTGAGCGCGTCGGCCGGCGCCGAGGTGTATCCAAGTGGCAAGCTGTCATTGGAAGGTGACGAAGACCTGCTCTTGGTGGTGAAGACGCCGCCTGGCAAAGAAGCGCGCGACTTGGTCAACGTGCGCGCCAGCATCGGCGGCAAAGAGCAGAGCTTGATGCCGCAAAGTCCGGTGCTCACCACCAACTCAGTTGCACAACGTTTTGGTGCAGAGCTGATCCGTTCGCTCGAGCGGCAGGGCAAGCCCAAGGCCGACGTGATCGAGGCCTCGCTGTTTTACGGAGTGATGAGCAAGTACACTTCGTTCTTGGTGCTCGAAAGCGAGGAGGCCTATGCGCGCTTCGCCATCGAACGTCGCGCTCAACGCGAGGCGGAAGCCGGGCGCGTCAGCGGCGCTGATCTGGCTTCGCTCGATGGAGATGGCGCCTCAGTCAGCCTCGATCGCATTCAACCAGGCGATCCCGAAATCACCATCGACGCGCCGCGCGACTGCCGGAGCGTCACCGTGGTGTTTCCCTTTGGTGAGACCAAAATCGCAAGCTTCGACCCCGAGGCAAATCGCGGTCGCGGCGGCTGGGTGGTGCGCTTCCTGGTCGATCGCAACACGCGCGAAGGCCGCTACGAGGCGCTCGCCTACATCGTGTACAGCGATGGCCGGCGTGAGCTCCGCAAGGTGAGCTACACGGTCGACAACAGCGCGCCCGAGCTGCAAGCCGAAATCAAAGCGGCGCCCCGACGTCCGGGTTGGTTCGAGGTGCGCGTGACGCAAAACGCGCCGGAGAACGAGCGCGACTTGCGGCGCGTGGAGATCCTGACGCCCGATGGTCGCGCCGTCGCGCTGACCCCGATTCGCTGGGCGGAGTTTCGCGGCTACGTGAAGCTACGCCGGAGCTCGGGCGCTCGCTTGCGCGTGGCCGGCTTCGATCAAGCGCTGAACCACAGCACGTTGGAGGTCCCGTTGCCATGAAATGGGCTGCGCTGCTCGTGTCGCTGTTCGTCTCGCTGAACGCCGTTGCCGAGCCTCGGCGCATCGTGCCACCAGAGTTGCCCAGCGGCGACGTGAGCGCAGTTGCGCGCTCGCAGCATCAGCTGTTCATCGGCAGCTTCGATCAAGGCTTGTTCGTGCTGCGTGGCGATGCCATGGAGCGCGTCGAGAGCGGTGTGAATCCCAACATCAACGCGCTTGCTTGGGACGAACGCGCCCAGGTTTTGTGGGTGGGCACGGCGCGCGGCGTCTCGCGTTGCGTGAGCAAGCCGGGCATGCCGCTCGACTGCCGGCGCGTGGGGCACAGCGTGAGTGTGCACGCTCTGCTTCTCGCTCGCGACGGCACCGTGATCGCGGGCACCGAGCAGGGCCTCAGCTTGTTCAAGGGCGATCGCAGCCAGAGCTCTTTCGGAGCCAAGCAACGCACGCCGTTTCGCGCGGTGTGGGCGCTGGCGGAGAGTGAAAATGGAGAGCTCTTCGTGGGCACCACCAGCGGCTTGTATTGGACTCGAACCGCAGCGCTGGTGAACGCCGCGCCTGAATTGGCTCCGTCGTTTGCGCGTGCATCGCTCGTCAGCGGCGAGCTCCCCGACGACTGGGTGACAGCGCTCATCGCGCAAGCCGGTGAGCTGCACGTCGGCACGTACAACGCCGGACTGGTCAGTTTCAAAGTGCAGGCGTCACGTCTTGGCGAGAGGGTCGCGGACGCGAGCCTCGGCTACGTCAATCCCGCCGGCATTACCCGGCTTCGCAACGGTCAGCTCGCGGTGGCCACCATGGACGGCTTACGCGTGGGCACACCCGGAGCGTTCCAGCTGCGAGCCACGTTGGGCCAGGATGTCACTCAGGTGCTGCCGGCTCGCGCGCAGGGACAATACTGGATCGCCACCCGCCGCGGGCTCGAACGCTTGGATCTCGAAGCGCCGACGCTGTGAGCGCTCAGGTCGTGCCGGCGGAGCGCGCGTGCCACTCCTGAATGCTGCGCACCTGCACTTGCGCCTTGGCGTAGTGCGAGAACTCCAGCGCTTCCACCGCGGCGAGCGCGGCGGCCAACGTCGTGAAGTAAGGGATGTTCGCGAGCAGCGCATTGCGGCGAATCGAATAGCTATCCGCGATGGCCTTCGTGCCGGCGGTGGTGTTCACCACGAGCTGTACGCGCTTCTCGTGAATTGCGTCGACGACATGCGGTGAGCCCTCGAGCACCTTGTTGACGCGTTCGGCCGGAATGCGTGCACGCGCCAGCGCTTCGGCGGTGCCACCGGTAGCCATGATTTCGAAGCCCAAGTTGCGGAGCCGCCGTGCCACATGGCAGGCGAGCGCCTTGTCGTCGTCCTTCACGCTGATGAAGGCGCGACCGCGGTCGGGCAATGCAAAGCCCGAAGCTGCCAGCGACTTGTCGAAGGCTGCGGGGAAGTGCATCGCGATGCCCATCACCTCGCCGGTCGAGCGCATCTCCGGACCCAGAATCGTGTCGACGCCGGGGAACTTGGAGAAGGGGAACACTGACTCCTTCACGGCCACGTGCATCGGCAAGGAGCCGTCTTCGATGCCGAGCTCCTCGAGCGTGCGACCCACCATCACCTTGGCAGCGATCTTGGCGAGCGGGCGCCCGGTAGCCTTGGCCACGAACGGCACCGTGCGCGAGGCGCGCGGGTTCACTTCCAGCACGTACACTTCGCTGTCCTTCACCGCGAACTGCACGTTCATCAAGCCGACCACGCCGAGCTCGAGCGCTAGTGCACGTGCGTCGCGCTCGATGCGAGCCACCACGTCGGGGCTCAGCGAGTGCGGCGGCAGCACGCTGGTCGAATCGCCCGAGTGCACGCCGGCCTCCTCGATGTGCTGCATCACGCCGCCGATGATGGCGCGCTTGCCATCCGCGACGAGGTCGACGTCCACTTCCGTTGCCTGCTTCAAGAACTGATCGATCAGCAGCGTTTGCGAGCCACCCTCTTCGCGCGCGGCTTCGATCGCGACGCCGACGTACGCTTCCAGCTCCGAATCGGAGTAACACGTCATCATGGCGCGCCCGCCCAGCACGTACGAAGGCCGCACCAGCACGGGGTAGCCGATGCTCTGCGCGATCTTACGCGCTTCATCGACGCTCTTGGCGATGCCCGCTTGGGGACGCTTCATGCCCAGCTTGGTGAGCAGCGCGTCGAAACGCTCGCGATCTTCGGCGCGATCGATGGCGTCGGCGGACGTGCCGAGCAAATGCACGCCGGCACGCTCGAGCGGCACCGCCAGCTTCAACGGCGTCTGCCCGCCGAACTGCACGATCACGCCGAGCAGCTCGCCTTTGCTGGCTTCTTCGCGCGCGATGGCGAGCACGTCCTCCAAGGTCAGCGGCTCGAAGTACAAGCGATCGGAGGTGTCGTAGTCAGTCGACACAGTCTCCGGGTTGCAGTTGACCATGATGGTCTCGAGCCCGAGCTCGCGCAGAGCGAACACTGCGTGGCAGCAGCAGTAGTCGAACTCGATGCCCTGCCCGATGCGGTTCGGACCGCCGCCGAGAATGATGACCTTCTTCTTGGTCGTGACGTCGGCTTCCGATTCGCTCTCGTACGTCGAGTACAGATACGGCGTCTTGGCGGGGAACTCGGCGGCGCAGGTGTCCACGCGACCGTACACGGCGTTGAGCCCGAGCGCTTGGCGCTGCTTGCGAACTTCGCCTTCAGTCGTGTTGCGCAACGCTGCGATCTGCGCGTCGCTGAAGCCGAGCCGCTTGCTGTCCCACAGCAAATCGCGGCTGAGCTCCGGCGCGCTGGCAAGCAACTTCTCTTGCGCGACCAAGCGCCCGAGCTGCGCCAAAAACCAGGGATCGATGCCGGTCAGCTCGTTCAGTCGCTGCTCACTGAGGCCGAGCCGCAGCGCGTCCGCCACGTAGAACAGCCGATCTGCTGTGGCCACGCCGACCAGCTTGGTGAGCGCCGCTTCCACTTCGTTGCCAGCCGGCGGCGGCAGGGTGGGGCGCGGGCGCGCAGCAGGCGGCGCGTCACGCGTGAGATCGCGACGGGTCTCGGGCTCTTTCGCGAGCACGCGGTAGTCGACGCGATCCATCAAGCTCATCATGCCGGTCTTGCCGGTCTCGAGCGAGCGCGCTGCCTTCTGCAACGCCTCTGCAAAAGTGCGTCCGATCGCCATAGCTTCGCCCACGCTCTTCATCTGCGTGCCGAGACGTGGATCGGCGCCCGGGAACTTTTCGAACGCGAAGCGCGGCCACTTCACCACCACATAGTCGATGGTCGGTTCGAACGCTGCGCTGGTACCGGTGATGTCGTTCTCGAGCTCATCGAGCGTGAAGCCCACTGCGAGCTTCGCTGCAATCTTCGCGATCGGATAGCCGGTGGCCTTCGAAGCCAGCGCGCTCGAACGCGACACGCGCGGGTTCATTTCGATCACGATCACGCGGCCGGTCTTGGGATCCACGGCGAATTGCACGTTGGAGCCGCCGGTTTCCACGCCAATCTCGTGCATCACGGCGCGCGCCGCGTCACGCAGTCGCTGGTACTCGCGATCCGTGAGCGTCATCGCCGGTGCACACGTAATCGAGTCGCCGGTGTGCACGCCCATCGGATCGATGTTCTCGATCGAACAGATCACGATGAAGTTGTCGGCCGCGTCGCGGATGACTTCGAGCTCGAACTCTTTCCAGCCGAGCAGGCTCTCCTCGACGAGCACTTGGCGCGTCGGAGATTGCGAGAGCGCCCACTCCACCTTCGCATCGAATTCGGCCGGGTCGTACACCACTGCGCCGCCCGCGCCGCCCATCGTGAAGCTCGGCCGCAGAATCACCGGATACCCGGTGGTCTTCACGATCTCGCGCGCTTCCTCGACGGAGCTTGCGTGACCCGAGCGTGCGCACTCGAGACCCGCGCGCCGCATGGCCTCCTTGAAGAGCTCGCGATCCTCCGCCTTGCGAATCGCGTCGACCTGCGCGCCGATCAGGCGCACGCCGTGCTTCGAGAGCACTCCGCGCCCGTGCAGCTCGAGCGCCAAGTTGAGCGCGGTTTGCCCGCCCAGCGTGGGCAGCAGTGCGTCGGGTCGCTCGCGCTCGATGATGGCCGCCAACGTATCGACCGTCAGCGGCTCGATATACGTGCGTCGCACGAGCTCTGGGTCGGTCATGATCGTCGCGGGGTTCGAGTTCACCAACACGACGTCGTAGCCAAGGCTAGTCAGCGCCTTAGCGCCCTGCGTGCCGGAGTAGTCGAACTCACAGGCCTGACCGATGACGATCGGACCGGAACCAATCAGCAGAATCTTGTTGATGTCGTTGCGGCGCGGCATCCCGCGAGCGCCTTAGCACACACATCTAAAGGTCTCGTTGCTTTTGCGCCTTTCGGCCTCACGACGGCCACTCGAACACGTCGGTCTCGCGGCCGGCGCGGCTGCCGCGCTCAGTCTTAGGTCGCGGATCAAGGGCGTCGCATCGAGGCGTTGCAGCCTGAACAGAACGGCGCTCGGCACGTCGCGGCACTGACCGCCGCGATCCTAGCGCTGTTAGCCTCTAGACGTCGGCATGATATGAGATTTGTGATGGTTCGAGCCTCAGCGCGCCGTAGCGCTCGCTCCCGCGCGCGCGGAGTTGTCTCCATTTGGATCGCCAGCGCCGTTGCGTGGTCACTCAGCGCGACCCCAGCGTACGCACAGGGTGACAACGCGGACGAACTAGCTCGCCGCCACTTCGAGTCCGGCGCCGCCTACCTCGAGGAGAGCGACTACGACAACGCGCTGCGCGCCTTTCAAAAGGCGTACGATCTTTCCAAGCGTCCGGAAATCTTGATCAACATCGCGACGGTCCAAGAGCGCCGCGCCGACATCGACGGTGCCATCACCGCTCTCAAGGCCTACCTCGAAGCAGCGCCCAACGGCGAACATGCCGAGACCGTTCGCTTGCGTATCCAAAACTTGGAGAAGCGTCGACCGGCTACGCCTTCCGGGGAAACGCCGCCCGCCGCGTCCAGCGTGCCGGCGCCCGAGCCCGCTCGACCTGCTCCAGTGCTGGCGCCCCAACCCCCACCCCCAACTCCCATCGAGCCGCAGCGCCCCAATCGCGTGCCTGCTTTCATCGCGCTCGGCGTTGGTGCTGCTGCCGGCGCCGGCGCACTCGTCACTGGGCTCATCGCTAAAGGCAAGTACGACGACCTCAAAGACACCTGCAGTCCAAACTGCACGGATGCCCAACTCTCGAGCAGCCGCTCGCTCGCGCTCACCAGCACGCTCCTCACGGGCGTAGCCATCGTTGGCGCCGGCGTGGGCGTCACTCTCCTTATCGTGTCGAAGCCGAGCGCGACACAGTCCGCGCAACACATCGAAGTGTCCGCGCATCCAACTTTCGGGGGCGCTGCAGCGCGCGCCAGTTGGAGGTTTTGAAGATGCCGCGCCTGCGAACTTCGGTCGCGCCGCTCCTGCTTGTTAGCTTCGCGCTGCTTCCCGCGTGCTCCTTCCTCCTCGACTTCGACGGGCTTCAGAAAGGCAAGGGCACGGGCGGCAACTCGCAGGGTGGTGGTGCCAATCCCACGGGCGGTACTGAAAGCGCTGGCGGCAACCTCAGCGCAGGCAATGCAGGCAACGCGGGCAACGCAGGTCACGCTGGTGGTGCAGGTGGTGCTGGCGGTCACGGGGGCGCGGCCGGTCATTTCGGTGATGCCGGCGCGGCGGGCGCCACCTGTGAGTGCGTCGACACCGATACAGATCCGTGCACTGTCGCGCGCTGCATCGATCGAGGCAACGGCCCCGAATGCGTTGAGTCTCCGCGCGAAGGGCTCATTCTCGATCGCGACTTCACCCCCATTGTCGCCGAACGCCACTATCAACTCAAACTCCTCGCTGGCCCCAGCGAATTCTACGTCTCAGCCCTCTCCACCACCGGCGGCGTTGCCGACGCCACCATCTATCGGCTCAGCCCGACGAGCACCACAGTCACACCCGCTCTCGAACTCAACGCCATGAAAGTCGCGGGCCCGCCCCTCAGCGCTCCCGCGCTCGCGGTCGACACCAGCAACGGCCTTCGCATCCACGCCTTCGTAGGCATGCGTGAAGCCCTCGGACCTGGCGCGCGCGCATGGCACCTCGCGCTCGACGCCGATCTCAAAGTTCAACTCCGCACTCCCGTCAGCACCACCTACGCAGTCGCTTCCTCACTCGCGGCCCAATCGCAGCAGCCTTCTGCGCTCACCGCGGGCGACGAAACCTGGGGCGCGTGGGTCAACGCAGACGGAACCATCGGCGTCACTTCCATCGGCGCCAACCCACAAACCATCCAGTTCGGCAGCGTCACCATGCCGGCGAGCAGCGTCACACTCATCGCTGGCCGCACCAATCGCCCCGCCGTCCTCTTCACCTCCGACGCAAACGGCGTCTACACCCAATCCGAAGTGGGGCTCGCTCAACTCAGCGAGTGCCAACCCGAAATCGGCGTGTACTACGGCGCTTACGCGGCTCCCACCTCCTTCACCGGCTTTTGGGCAATCGGCTGGACCAAGTCCGGCAGCGCCTACCTCACGAGCGAAAGCTCGCTCGCTATCTGTGCCGCGAACACCGCCTGCTCCACCGATCCCGCCTGCGACAGCAACGAAGCCAACAATCTCATCCGCAACCCAGCAGTCGCAGCTCAACACCTGCAAGGCGATCCCGTCGGCGTCGTGTATTACCTCGACGTCCTCCCATCTCTCGTCCCGACGTCCGCCACTGCATTCCAAGCCTCCGTCGCCGCCCTCCTCTTCCGCATCGACTTTGGCAGCAACCCAAACCTCAGCGGCGTTCAACCTCCGACTAGCGTGGGTGACCCATTGATCCTCTCCACGCAAACTACCACTGCGGCCGCCAACTATCGCGGTCCCGATCACGCCGCCGCAGCCATCATCGCGGACACCGCCGCCATCGCCTGGATCGAACCCACCCTCGACGGCAGCGACCAAATCCGCGTTCAACGTTACAAGATGTGCCTGCCGCGCTGAGCCCACTCAACGTCGCCGGTTGCGCTTCGAATCTTTGCCGAAAACCTACGCGCGCTGAGCAGTGTGCGTGACCCCAAAGTCAGTTTGGGGAGGTAGACAATTCTTGTGAACTCGCGATCTCCTGAATCCAGCGTCGCCAACACCAGCTCGCAGCCGCGCCACGAATCCGCGTTACCGAAAAAAGCGTATTTTCTGACCAAAATTGCTAGCGGCGATGCTCAGCGCGAGCACCGCCGGCGATCCAACGGACGCAGTGTTGCCACAACACAGCCAGTATCGCCTCGATATCGCCGAATAAACACCATCAGTGTTTTCATTTACGAACGCTGAAGCCTCTCGCCAACATTCGGTGAATGGAGTGGGGGAGTCTTGTTGCTCTGTTGCGCGTGTGTGTGCACCGGTCGAATGTGGTAGCGTTTGCGTATGGGAAAGCGTTGTGCAGCTTGCACTTCAACGCTCGTGCTCGCTCCGCTCGTCGCGCTTGCGTGTTCGCAGAGCGCGCCGGATTCATCGGGCAACGATGGCTCGGCGGGTATGCAAGGCAGCGGAGGCTCTGCCAACACGCAGGGCGGCAGCATGAGCCGCGGTGGTGTAAGCGCTACGCAGCAGGGCGGCGCAAACAACGCAGGTGGTGCCGACTCCGCGATCCCCGTTGAAATGCCACTAGCGAAGTTGCCTATGGGCCGCCAGGAGCACGCCGTCGTAGCAGCGGCTGGCGAAATCTACGTCATCGGTGGTTACGCACCAACCAATGTCACCGACTCGGTGCTCGCCTTCGATCCAGTTAAAAACAGCTGGCGCGAAGTGGCTCGCTTTCCCGAGCGCCTCAATCATGCGAACGCTGGAGTCATCAACGACGTCATCTACGTCGCTGGCTACTACGTCGCCAGCTCGTCGACGAATGCGTCCGCCAACGTCTACGCCTACACACCTAGCAACGACACATGGGCGCCCAAAAGGTCCATGCCCACGGGACGAGCTGCAGCGTGCACTGCCGTCTCCGGAGAGTGGTTGTACGTCTTCGGCGGCGCTCGCGGCGGCAGCAGCGTCAACAACGCCGCTCGCTACAACGCCACGAACGATCAATGGGAGGAACTCCCAGCGCTCCCCGATCGCCGCGAGCACTGCGCTGCCGGTGCAATTGCCGGCAAGCTCTACGTCGCTGGCGGCCGCGCCGACACCATCTCGGGCCTCCAAGCGCAAACCTGGTCCTTCGATCCCGGCACCAATCGCTGGAGCAGCACCGGCACGCTCCCGACACCGCGCGGCGGTGTAGCCGGCGCAGTCCTCGACGGCCGCCTCTTCGTATCGGCGGAGAAGGCAATCGCAACGCACCCAGCGGCGTATTTCCCAACATCGAAGTCTACGATCCTAGCGACAACGTTTGGCGCGCTTTGCCCCCAATGCTCGTGCCACGCCACGGCTTCGCCGCCGCTACCCTCGGATCCTCCATTTACCTTCCCGGCGGAGCGACCCAACAAGGCCTCGGAGCAACCAACGAACACAGCATGTATTCGCTCGACGAGTGACAGCGCCAACCTGGCGAACGCGTCGATCCCGAGTGACAGCGCCAATCTCAACGCTGCAGCCGGCGCTAAGCTGAGCGCTCCGAAGCACGCCGGCGAAGGTTCGACGATCGAATCGAATTTTCGTCGCCGTGCTGGCCCCGGCCTGCGTGTGAACCAGGACGGCCGGGGCACGCGGCGTCGGCGAGGTCAGACGCCGAGCGAGATGAGAAGCTCGTCTAGTTGGTCGAACGTCTCGTCCATCCCACCCTTCTCTCCGGAGGCCATAGCAGCATCGAGAGCTTCCTTCGAAGGATAGAGCTCGTGCATGACCAGCAGCGTCTTGTCTCCTTTTGCTTCGAAGGTCACCGTGGTGATGGCACCACCTTCGTCACCTTCCTCGTTGGTCCAGACGAGGCGCGAGTGCGGAATCACTTCGAGGTACTTACCGAAGAACTCCATAGGCTTCGAGTCACCGTGGCGGAAGACGAAACGGTATTTGCCCCCGACACGAACATCCGCCTCGCAGGAAATCAGGGACACGCCAAACGACTTTGGCACCCACCATTGCTTGAGTAGCTCCAGTTTGGTCCACGCCTCGAACACGAGGCGCGGCGGGCCGTTGATGATTCGCGTGACGACTAGCTCACGCTCGGACTTCCGCTCCGTCGTCGTAGGGTTCTTCGTTTGCGAGGTCTGACTGTCACTTCTTGCGTCCATTGACTTTCTCCTTGCGTTTGAGTTCTTCGACAACTTTTTCCAACTCGTCGAAACGTGCTTCCCACAGCTGCCGGTGCCTCTCGAGCCACGCCATCTCTGCCTCCAATCGGCGCGTGCCGAGCTTGCACGTCCGCACGCGCCCGACCTTCTCCGTGCTGACGAGCCCCGCCTGCTCCAAGACACCCACGTGCTTCATCATGCCCGCGAGCGTCATCTGGAACTTCTCGGCGAGGTCCGTGATCGTGGCGTCCGAATGTCCGAGCTGCTCCAGGACACCGCGCCGAGTGGCATCCGAAAGCGCGCCGAACGAGGCATCGAGGCTGGCCTGCGAACACTTAACCATGTGGTAAAGCGTGTAACACGCAGGCTCGCGTCACGCAAGCAGGACCATCGCTACTCCTGCGGGCTTCGCCGCAGCAGCGTGATCGCGCCTGTCCGCCTGCTGTGGTTGGTGGGGCCTGCAGCTAACACCGGTAGTTAGGCACACTCACAGACGCGCGCAGTAAGCCGACCCCCGCGTAAGCCGACCGATATAGGCGGGTTGGATCCCGAGGGCTTTCGGGGTTGAAGCCAGGAGATGGGGGCACGTGATAGTTGCGGACGCTGCAGTCGCCACTTTCGCCGGGTTTGGGGCGTCACGACATGGTAGTTTTCCGCGATGGAACGCGTCGCGCGGGTGTTCGGAACCTTTGATGAGGCTGACAGCGCTGACGAAGAATACTACGCGAGCCTCGAGCCCTCCGAACGCGTGGACATTCTCCTTGAGTTGGTCGAATTTCATCGGAACTCCCTTGGCGAAGCTGCACAGCGATTTGAGCGAGTTTGTCGCGTTACTCAACTCTCGCAGCGTTGAGTACGTTGTTGTTGGCGGCCACGCTGTCGCGTTTCACGGCCATCCGCGTTTCACCGGAGACATTGATTTCCTGGTGCGGCCGACTCCTGAAAACGCCTACCGAGTACTGCTCGTTTTGAAAGACTTCGGCTTCGGGGATCTTGGCTTGACGGCTGATGATCTCACCGCTCCCGAACGCGTCGTCCAGCTCGGCCGTCCGCCAAATCGTATCTGCTCACCTCCGTCACCGGAGTCGAATTCGAACACGCTTGGGCAACGCGGGCGTTCGGAAAACTGGGCGAGCACAGTGTCCCATTCCTCGGTTGGGACGCTCTCATCCAGAACAAGATCGCCTCCGATCGAGACAAGGATCGATTGGACGTGAAGAAACTCAGAGCGATCGCCGCCAAGAAACAGGGTGCCCAACCCGATTTGCAGCTGACGAGCACAACAGCGTCGTTCTGCTGCTCAGCGCGCAGCTCAAGGCTTGTTTGCGCTCTGCGCTGCAACCGGCGGCGGGCGCTGCGGAACAATCGCTGTGTTCTGCGCCGAAACGATGCGCCAGCCTTCCGGTTTGAGTTCCCACACGTACTTGAGTCGCGTGCGCAACGTGCCGTCGGCATCGGTTGCCTGAATACCAGGCGGCAATCGATCGTAGTCGCGGAGCTCGTAATCGGTTTCTGCGAGCGCCGCGTTCGTGCCGAGCAAGCGAACCGTGCGCGTCGTTACGACCACACGACTACGAGCGAAGATCGTTTTGAAAATCTGATCGTGCCGCGCTTCGATTTCGGTGCGGCCATGCAGCACCGTCCCCAAGATGTTGATGAACTCGGCGTCCTCGCTGAACGGCGCCACCCAGGCCTTGGCGTCGTGGCGGTTCCAGTCTTCGGCTTGCCGCGCGAGGAGTGCACGAATGGCCGGCTCCGTTTGCTCCGCAGGAGCTGCTGATTGAGCACTGGGCGCGGCGGGCTGCGCAACGGGTGGTGTTTGGGTGCTCTGCTCGCAGCGCGGCGTTTCCGGCGGGCGCTGTTCCGCGCAGGCCGAGATGAAAAGGAACAGTGCAAGGACGGGGCGGCGCGAATTCATTGGCCGGGCATGAGATGCCCGCTTCGTGCGCCGTCGTAAATGGCGAGCACCGACAGCTGCGGTCTGCCAAGGAGGAGTCGCCGCCCGGATTTTCTCAAGACTCTGGGGGCTGCGAATGAGGGCTAGGGGTTTGCAGCCCTCGATCACAAGAGACCTAGGCAAGGCCGCCGCATCCCGGCGCGTTCCGAGGAGCTTTTCTCTCTTCAAAAGGTACTCAGCCTTGGCTCGACTCTTGACGAGCGGGCGAGGTTCCTTCATAAGACCGCGCTCCGGGCGTCCTGGTGCTCGCTCGTTTTTCGCCCGTGTGGAGTTAGCTGTCATGCCGAAGATGAAGACCAATCGTGCCGCTGCCAAGCGGTTCCGCGTCACCGGAAGCGGGAAGATCCGCCGTCCCAAGGGTGGTGCGCAGCACGGGTTCATCGGCAAGTCGCGCAAGCGACGCCGTCGCCTTCGCGACAATGACATCGTGGCCGAGGGGACCGAGCGTCGTATCAAGATCCTTCTGCCGTACGGCTGAGTTAGAGGAGCATCCGGCATGTCCCGCGTTAAACGAGGTCCGAGTCCCCGCCGCCGCCATAAGCGCGTGCTTGAGCAGGTCGAAGGTTTTTGGGGTGGTAGGAAGAATCACTACCGCCAAGCGATGCGTGTGCTGTGGAAGTCATGGCAGTACGCCTACGCTGGCCGCAAGCTGCGCAAGCGTGATTTCCGCCAGCTTTGGATCGCGCGCATCAACGCCGCGTGTCGCACGAACGGCGTGAGCTACTCGCGTTTCATCTCGGCTATCAAGAAGGCCGGGCTGGAGCTGGATCGCAAGGTTCTTGCCGATATGGCCGTGAACGACGCAGCTGCGTTTCAGCAATTGACGCAGCTCGCCGCGCAAGCCAGCTGAGCAAGGGCGACGCTAGGATCCGGCAGCGCTGAGCAGCACGCTCGGGTATGACCGCGCTTGTGGTGCCGCGTGAGCTGTGGCGCACGTTGGCACGCAGGCAATGCGGTTGGCGAAGAGTGGCTGCCGCGTCGTGAAGAGGCGATGTGCTCGGCTGTATCAGTCGACTAGTACATGGCCCATCGCGTTGGCCGGTTGCGAACGGACGGTTAGTTGGCAGGTCCGGACACTAACTAGTTTGGTGTATCGGTTTTGTTGGTTGCAGCCGGCCGTTCGTATTTGACTCGCTGGGCTGGCGCGACCTCGATCCTCACCCGTCTCCTCGTGAGCCTGCCGCGTCGTTCGAAACGTCTCGCTTTAGCTCACGGCGCGACGGTCTCGTCCTCGTGACGGCACAGATGTGCCGTTGGCGTCCTGACCCCGCAAACGTTTCGTAGCGCGACGGAGCCGGGCGTAGGCCTTGACGACACTTTTACTGGGACCGAAGTTGTAGGCTGTTAGTGCAGGATCCGCGGTTGCGGCCCCGCGGTCCACTGTAGGCACATTGAGTCGGCTGTCTCCGAGGCCTAACGCTGAGGAACAACTGGGCCGTTCTGTTCGTTGCAGGTTGCGAAGTCGTGCCCTCTGGGCGAGCCGTTTTTCTTGTTCCCCGCTGGTTTCGCCTTTGTTTTGGCACTTTTAAGCAAGTCAGGCGTAGTCATCAACTGAGTCCTCGATCATGACCCTTCGTTCCCCCTCCGTTTCCAGTGTGAAGCAAAGCCGTGGCGCCGGTCGCAAGGGCGGCGCAGCCACTGGCGCGACCGCAGGCCGCTCGGCGGCCACCGGGGGGCGTACGACGGCGAAGGCACGGACATTGCTAGATATCCCGGCAGAGGAGGAAGCGTCAGCGCCCATGAACATGCCAGCCAAAGCCACCGCCTCTGCACCCACCACGAGCAAGAAGGCCCGCCCGGCGGCCGAAGCTTCGCGCACCCGGAACGAGGTGCCTGAAGCTCCGGCCAGCTCAGCGGTTCGTCACGACGAGGACGAGTTCTCCGAAGAGACGTCGGAGGCTGCCGTTCGTGGCGCGAGCGAGTCACCGGGAGATGCAGAGGAGTATCTAGACGCGGATTTGGCGGCGATGACCGCGGAGCCGACCTCGAGCGCCGGCAGCGACATCGATAGCGCGACCGACTCCACGTTGTCTCGTTATTTCCGGGACATGGCGACCCATCAGGTGATGGGCCCCGACGAAGAGTTGCAGGCGGCGCAGGCGGTCGAGCAGGCGGAGGTCCAGCTCTGGACGGCGCTGCTCGCATACGTGCCGGTTGCGGAGCTCATCCTCGACAACCTCGAGAAGGAAGTCGCGGCAATGAATCCGCCCGAGGAACGTCCGGACATCATGCAGGCTGCCGAGCTTCGCCGCTTGAGCAAGGTCCACAAGAAGCAACGCTCCAAGTTCCACGCGGACCAGCAGCGTGAGTGGACGGATTTGTGTGAGTCGTTGGCACGCGCGGTGCGCTTGCCGGACTCGGATCGGGTCTGGATGGGCAGCGCGTTGCGCATCGCGAACCAAGCGATGGAGGAAGAGCCGAGCGAGGACGCACCCGCGCGCGTTCCGGTGCCGGAAACGCCCGCGTACCGTCGTTTCGTGGAGCGCGTGCGTCAGGCCGACTTCGCGCAGCGTCGCGCCAAGAACCGTTTCGTGAAGGCGAACCTTCGCCTCGTGGTCAGCATCGCGCGCCGTTACAACCGCGGCCGCCTGCCGCTCATCGATTTGATTCAGGAAGGCAACATCGGCCTGATGAAGGCGGTGGAGCGCTTCGACCACACGCGCGGTTATCGTTTTTCGACGTACGCCTCGTGGTGGATCCGTCACGCAATCAGCCGCGCGCTCGCCGACAAGGGCCGTGCGGTGCGCATTCCCGTGCACATGCTCGACACGTACAACCGCGTGTCGCGCGCGACGCAGACGATCATCGCGCGCACCGGCCGCGAGCCGACCATCGAAGAGCTCGAAAAGGAAACGGGCGTTCCGCGCGACAAGCTCGACAAAGTGAAGGATCTCTACGCGGATACGCCGTTCTCACTCGATCGCCCGGTGGGTGACGAGGACGGGCGCCGCTTCATCGACTTCTTGGTCGAGGAGAATGCGCTCTCGCCGTACGACTCGCTTGCGAACCAGAAGTGGGCGGAGGAAGTGCAACGCTTGCTCGGCACGCTCACTCCGATTGAGTCGCGCATCATTCGTTGGCGCTTCGGTCTCGACAACGAGGACGAGCTCACGCTGAAGGAGATCGGCGACAAGTACAACCTGTCTCGCGAGCGCATTCGCCAGCTGCAGGAGCAGGCAATCGGCAAAATCCGTAAGCAGATGCGGGAATTCTGATCCTCCGTCCCGCTTGCGAGCAACCGGAGCTCGAAGCTTCGTGTTGCTCCCCGAGGCCCGGACCAGTCACACTGATTGGTCGCGGGCCTCGTTGTTTTCGAGGATTGGTGATGGGTGCTTGCGCCGGACGCGAGCTGTTGGGCGCTCGGGAGCGTTTGGTGTTTCTGCGCCTGGTCGCGCGTGCGTCGGGCCGAAGAACTCAGCTTTTCCGCCTAGCTAGCGAGGATCTGTGCGGCGCGAGCGTTTTGGGGATGAGAGGTGGGGGAAGGGGAGCCGGCCGTTGTGTTTCGTAGAAATTATTCAATAGTTTCGGTCGATTAGCCGAGCGTGGGTCGTAAACAATTTACATTTGCGGGCGGTGGGCGCATAAGGGCGCGCGTAACGGCAAAAGAGACTCTTTCCGCGCGCATGCAGCCGGCCAGTGGCGGAGCTCAAGCAGCCCCAAAAGCGGGCCCCGCGAGGCGCCGGTCGTTGCGCTCAGCCTCCCCTTCGCGTGTGCCTCGACGGTTGTTCCCAGGTCCGATCCATTCGCGCCAACCAGCGCAGCAGTGGGCCATGGAGCGAGCGTTCGGTTACACACGGGTGGTCTAACCAGTCAGGCCTGGCTTGTGTGCCCGGCCTTGCGCGAAATCCCGTATCCGGAGCCTGTGGTCGGTTGCAATGAAACTCTTCGTCTTCCCGCGCTGGGCCAATAAGACCCGACAGCTCGCCGGAATCGCTCTCGGCGTGACCCCCCTCTACTTGATCGGCCTGGTTTGGTACGGCGCGTCGCCGAAGACGACGGATGTCGGCTACATGCCGAAGCAGCCGGTGCCCTACAGCCACGCGCTGCACGCGGGCGAGCTCGGCATCGATTGTCGCTACTGCCACAACACCGTGGAGAAGGCCGCCGTGGCCGCGATTCCTCCGACGGCGACCTGCATGAACTGCCACTCGAAGATTCACACGCAGAGCCCGGCGCTCGCGCCGATTCGTGAAAGCTTCGAGACGGGCAAGCCGGTCGAGTGGGTGAAGGTTCACGATTTGCCCGATTACTCGTACTTCAACCACAGCGCGCACGTCGTGCGGGGCGTCGGCTGCGTCAGCTGCCACGGTCGCGTCGATCAAATGGTCGAAGTTCACCAGGACAAGCCGCTCAGCATGAGCTGGTGCCTCGATTGCCACCGCAATCCCGATCCTAATCTGCGCCCGCCAGAAGAGGTCACCAACATGGCCTGGAAGGCGCCCGGCGATCCCGCCGAGTTTGGCAAGAGTCTGCGCGAGAAAAACCATATCGCCCCCCCGACGGACTGCTCGACATGTCATCGTTGAAGAAGTTCAAGCCCCGCTACTGGCGCAGTCTCGCTGAGCTCGAGAATACGCCGGCGTTTCGCGAGTACGTGGAGAACGAGTTCCCGGCGCCGCTCGAACACGCGCCGCCCAACTCTCCCGAACGGCGTCGTTTCATGGAGCTCATGGGCGCGTCCTTCGCGCTGGCGGGCGTCGCTGGTTGCCGCTGGCCAGAGGACAAGCTGGTCCCGTTGAGCCGGCGCCCCGAGGGTGTGATTCCGGGCGTGCCGCGCAAGTTCGCGACGGCGATGGACATCGCGGGTAACGCGGTGGGCCTGCACGTCACGAGCTACGACGGCCGACCCATCAAGGTGGACGGCAATCCGCAGCATCCAGAGTCGCTGGGTGCATGCTTCACGTATCACCAGGGCAGCGTGCTCGGTGTGTACGATCCGGATCGCAGCGACTCGGTGAAACAGGGCGGCAAGCAGAGCTCGTACGGCGAGTTCGACAAGTTTGCTCGCGAGCATTTCCCCGCGCTGCAAGCGCGTGGTGGTGCGGGCTTCGTGGTGTTGTCGGAGCGCAGCTCGTCACCGACGCTGGCTTGGTTGCGTCAGCAACTCCAGGTAGCGATGCCGCAAGCCAAGTGGGTGACCTTCGAGCCGAGCGCGACGCCGGGTGTGCGCTCGGGGAGCGTGCTGGCCTTCGGCGCGCCCCACCGCACGCAGTACGCCTTCCAGCAAGCCAAGGTGGTGCTCACGCTCGACGCTGACTTCATGTCGCCGACGTTCCCCGCCGGCCTCTCCAACGCACGCAACTTCGTGCGCGGCGGGCGCGTGGCTGAGCGCGAAATGAGCCGGCTCTACACGATTGAGAGCGGCTACTCGCATGCCGGTGCACTCGCCGATCATCGCTTGCCGTTGCGCGCTGAGCTGATGAAGGCCGTGGCGGCGTTCCTCGACGCCGAGATCAGCGGCAAAGTTGCAGCTCTGCCGGAGCTCGGCCCTGCACAACCGAAGCCAAACGCGCCGTTCCTCGCCGAGGCTGGCGTGCAGAAGTTCCTGGCCGCGGTCGTCAAGGACCTGCTGGCGAACGTCGGCAACTCCATCATCGTCGCTGGCCTGGAGCAGCCTGCCGAGGTGCACGCGCTGGTGCATCGCCTGAACACGTTGCTCGGCAACGTCGGGCGCACCGTGTTCTACACGGACGACTTCGATCAGAGCGACGTCAACGACGCCCAGGCTCTCAAAGAGCTCACGGCAGGGCTCGCCAACGTGGACACGCTGCTCATCCTCGGTGGCAACCCGGCGTACACGGCGCCGGCTGACGTGCCCTTCGCGGAGTCGCTCGCCAAGGTGAAGACCAGCATTCACCTGAGCCTCTACGAAGACGAAACCTCCGCGCTCGTGACGTGGCACCTGCCCGCGGCGCATTACCTCGAGAGCTGGGGCGATGTGCGCGCCAACAGCGGTCTCGTCACCATCACGCAACCGCTGATTGCCCCGATTTACGGCGGGCGCTCGGCGATTGAGATCCTCGCGCTGGTGCTGGGCGATCCCAAGCCCGATGGGCAAGCCATCGTGCGCCGCGCCTCGCAGGGTGTGCTCGCCGGCGATCGCACCTTCCGCAAGGTGTTGAACGACGGCTTCGTGATGGGCAGCGCGCTGCCGCACGTTGCTCCCAAGCTGCGTCCGCTGCCCGCGTTTCCTTTCAGTGAGCGCGAGGTCGGCGCCGGCAAGGCTTCGAATGGCTCGTATGAAGTCGTGTTCGTGTTCGACTCGAAGGTGCACGACGGTCGCTTCGCGAACAACGGCTGGCTGCAAGAGCTGCCGGGCACGTTCACGAAGCTCGGCTGGGAGAACGCCGTGCTCGTGCCGATGAGCGTCGCTCAAGAGATCGGCCTCAGCGACGGTCACCTGGTCACTCTCACGTTGAACGGCAAGAGCATCACGCTGCCGGGTGTGGTGGCTCCGGGTCAGGCTGACGGCAGCGTGCGCGTCGCGCTCGGTTACGGCCGTACGCGCGCGGGGCGCGTCGGCGGCTTGGTTTCGGCGGGCGTGGCCTCCACGGGCGCCAACGCGTACGCGCTGCGCACCAGCGACGCGACGTACATCGCTGGCGGCGGGTCGCTCGCGCTGGCAGGCGTCGGCGAGCGGCTCGCATACAGCCAGGACCTGTACGCCATCGATCCCCTCGGTCGCGAGGGCATTCAAGATCGCGTCGGTGAGATCGTACGCGAGGGGACGCTCAAGGAATATCGCGAGAAGCCGCACTTCGCGGACGAGAAGGTCGAGCACAAACCGCTGCTCAGCTTGTGGGTGCCCCCGGTTTCGTACGAGGGCCACAAGTGGGGCATGGCCATCGATCTCAACAAGTGCATCGGCTGCAGTTCGTGTGTGACGGCCTGCCAAGCCGAGAACAATGTTCCGGTCGTCGGTCGCGAACCGATGGCGATGGGTCGCGAGATGTTCTGGCTGCGCGTCGACCGTTACTACAAAGGCGACCCGGCCAACGCCGAGGTGGCGTTCCAGCCCATGCCTTGCCAGCAGTGCGAGAACGCGCCGTGCGAGCAGGTCTGCCCGGTGGGTGCAACGATGCACTCGCGCGAAGGCCTGAACGACATGGTCTACAACCGCTGCATCGGCACGCGCTACTGCTCGAACAACTGCCCCTACAAGGTGCGGCGCTTCAACTACTTCAATTACAACTTGGACGTCATCGGCGTGACCCCGTACACGCCGACGGACGATCCGAAGATGAAGGTGAAGTCGATGGTGTTCAATCCCGACGTCACCGTGCGCTCGCGCGGCGTGATGGAGAAGTGCACATTCTGCGTGCAGCGCATCCAGAACGCAAAGATCCGCGCCAAGAACGAGAAGCGCCCGATCGCGGACGGAGAGATTCGCACAGCTTGCCAGGACACCTGCCCCACGGAAGCAATCGTGTTCGGCGACCTCAACGACCCGCAGAGCGAAGTGAAGCGCCAGCAAAGCGCGCCGCGCGCGTACTCGCTGCTCGGCGAGCTCAATAACCGTCCGCGCGTGCAGTACCTAGCTCGCGTGAAGAACCCGAATCCGGAGCTTGTCTGATGGCTGCCGTAAGCGACGTCAATCAGTTCGTAGGGACAGAGAACGGGGACAATCCCTTCACTGGCCCGCCCGCGGGCGACAACGCCTTCGCCAAGATCACCGAGAACGTCTGGCGTGTTGCCGCGGCTCCGCGTCCGCCGCGCGCCTGGTACATCGCGTTCGGCTTCGCGCTGCTGCTCTTGACGATGTTCTTCGGCAGCATCGGTTGGGCGGTTTGGACCGGTATCGGCGTGTGGGGCAACATGATGCCCGTCGCCTGGGCCTTCCCGATCGTAAACTTCGTGTTTTGGATCGGTATCGGTCACGCCGGCACGCTGATCAGCGCCATCTTGTTCTTGCTCCGTCAGAACTGGCGCACGTCGATCAACCGCTTCGCGGAAGCGATGACGATCTTCGCGGTCATCTGCGCGGCGATCTTCCCGGGCGTGCACGTCGGGCGCCCGTGGATGCCCTACTACATGTTCCCCATCCCGAACCAGATGGGCATGTGGCCGCAGTTCCGGAGCCCGCTGGAATGGGACGTGTTCGCGGTGAGCACCTACGCCACCACGTCGATCCTGTTCTGGTTCATGGGCATGATTCCGGATTTCGCGACCTTCCGCGATCGTGCCAAGTCGCCGATTCAACGCTTCGCGTACGGCATGGTGGCCATGGGCTGGCGCGGCTCTTCGCGTCAGTGGCACCGCTATGAGCGCGCGTACTTGATCTTGGCGGCCCTCGCGACGCCCCTCGTACTCTCGGTGCATTCGGTGGTGTCTTTCGACTTCGCCACGGCGCAGCTGCCCGGTTGGCACGCCACCATCTTCCCACCCTACTTCGTCGCTGGCGCCATCTTCGGCGGCTTCGCGATGGTGGTGGTGTTGGCGGTGCCGGCGCGCCAGTTCTTCGGGCTGAAGCGCATCATCACCATCGACCACCTCGAGTTGATGAACAAGATCATGATCGCGACCGGCCTTTTGGTTGGTTACGCGTACGGCATGGAGTTCTTCATCGCTTGGTACAGCGGCTCCAAGTACGAAGGCTTCACGTTCGTCAACCGCGCCTTCGGTCCTTACGCCTGGGCGTACTGGACGATGATCACCTGCAACGTGATCTCGCCGCAGCTGTTCTGGTTCCGCAAGATTCGCCGGAACCCGTGGTGGACGCTCGGGATCGGCATGGTGATCAACGTCGGCATGTGGTTCGAGCGCTTCGTCATCATCTGCACCTCGCTCGCCCGTGACTTCTTGCCCTCGAGCTGGGGCTACTACATCCCCACGCCCGTCGACTTCATGACGCTCGGCGGCAGCTTCGGCCTGTTCTTCACGCTGTTCCTGCTGTTCTGCCGCTATCTGCCGATGGTGGCGATCTCCGAAGTCAAAGCCTTCCACCCCAGCGTCCTCGCCCACCTCGAAGGCCACGGCCACGGCGAGGCTCACGGCGCTCACCACTGACTCCTCGGGAAACCACGATGAGCCACGCGCACGACACGAAAAAAGCTGCTCCGGTTGGGCCGCCTCCGCTGCACGGCCTCCTCGCCGAGTATGAATCGCCCTGGGACCTAATCGCCGCCTCCAAGAAGGTACGCGATGCCGGCTTCTCGCGCTGGGACACGTTCACACCGTTCCCGGTGCACGGCATCGAAAAGGCGATGGGCATCAAGATGACCGTCCTGCCGTGGCTGGTATTCGGCGCCGCCCTGACGGGCCTCGCGACGGCGATCCTGCTGCAGTGGTGGACCAACGCTTACGACTATCCCTGGCTCGTCAGCGGTAAGCCCTTCTGGAGCATCCCTGCCAACGTGCCGATCATGTTCGAGCTGACGGTGCTGTTCAGCGCCCTCACGACGCTCGGCGGCATGCTGGTGTTGAACGGGCTGCCGTTGCCATCCCATCCGCTCGACTTGAAGGAGCGCTTCGCACGCGCGACCGACGACCGCTTCTTCTTGCTCATCGAGGCGAGCGATCCGAAGTTCGACGTCAAGGACACGCGCGCGCTGCTCGAGGGCACACACGCCGCGCTCGTCGACGACGTGCTCGAAGATCGTTCGAGCTCGGCGGAGCTGCCGAAGATTTTCGTCTACGGCATGATCATCCTCACGGCTGCTGCGGCGGTACCGTTCGCGCTGGCTGCGAAGGCGCGCTTCTCCAAGTCGCGTGACCCGCGCATCCACCTGATTCAGGACATGGACGCTCAGCCGAAGTACAAGGCGCAACGCCAGAACCCGTTCTACTCGGATTTGCGTGCGCAGCGCGAGCAGGTCGCCGGCACAGTAGCGGTGGGCGAGCTGCACGACGACGACGCGCTCTACCGCGGCAAGATCGGTCCCGAGTACGTGCGCACCTTCCCGACGCAGATCCCGCTCAGCGAGGCCACGATTCAGCGCGGTCAGGAGCGCTACGGCATCTACTGCTCGCCGTGTCACGGCTTCGCGGGTGACGGCAACGGCATGGTCACCAAGCGCGCTGATCAGCTGGCGACTACGGGAACCGGCAAGGGCATGGCTTGGGTGCCGCCCACCAACATCAACCAAGACTATCTGCGTCAGCAGCCGGTCGGGCAGCTCTTCGATTCGATCACGAACGGTGTGCGCAACATGCCGGCCTACGGCTCGCAGATCTCCACCGAGGATCGCTGGGCGATCGTCATGTACCTCCGCGCACTGCAAGCGAAGAGCGCGCGCCGCTAAGACGCAAAGCAGGACCTAAATGGCGACGTCCAAGAACTCAGGCGATAAAGGCAAGTCCGAACAGAAGAAGGGCGAGAGCTCTGCCAAGGCCGAAAAGGCTGCCGAGAGCGCGCACGAGAGCTTCGGAGACAACATCCGCGCGGGCGCGGTGGCGAGCTCGCTCGTGACCAAGGCGGGCGCGGTGGCTGCGTTGGGCCTCGGCGCCACCGCCGTGCTCGGTATGATGCAGAACGACGGTTGGAAGCGCTTTTCGCTCTCCTACCTGACCGCTTTCATGTGGGCGCTGACCATCGGTCTCGGCGCGTTGTTCTGGGTATTGCTGCAACACCTGGTGGGTGCCAAGTGGAGCACGGCGCTGCGTCGCCTCGGCGAGCTGCTCACGGCAACCTTGCCGGTGCTCGGCATTCTGTCGTTGCCCATCGTGGTGCCGATCTTTCTGGGCCACGATGTGATTTACGAGTGGGCCAACGCCGAGAACATGCACCACGACGAGGTGTTGCATCACAAGGCGAGCTACCTGAACTCGGGTTTCTTCCTCGTTCGCTTCCTGATCTACTTCGGGTTCTGGACGCTGATTAGCCGTTACTACTTGGGCAAGTCGCTCGAGCAGGACAGGACCGCTCCCGCGGACACGCCGCTCAAGCTGCAGCGCGTTGCTGGCCCCGCGATGATTGGGTTCGCGCTGACGCTGACCTTCTGCGCGTTCGACCTTCTGATGTCGCTCGACCCGCACTGGTTCAGCACGATCTTCGGCGTGTACTACTTCGCGAGCTGCGTGCTCGCCATCAACTCGACGCTCGTGCTCGCCAGCATGTGGATGCAGGGGCGCGGCCTGTTGAAGAAGAGCATCACGGTCGAACACTTCCACGACCTCGGTAAGATGATGTTCGCCTTCACGGTGTTCTGGACCTACGTCGGCTTCTCGCAGTTCATGCTGATTTGGTACGCGAACCTGCCGGAGGAGACGGGCTGGTACAAGGTGCGCTTCGCGGGTGACTGGGGCAACGTGTCCTGGCTGCTGCTCATCGCGCACTTCATCATCCCGTTCTTCGGCTTGCTATCGCGCCAGGTGAAGCGGCACCGCACGGGCATCGCGATCGGCGCCATCTGGATTCTGTGCGCCATCTATCTCGACATGTACTGGCTGGTGATGCCGAACCTCCACACCGAGGAGCTTCCGCTGGGCCTGATCGACATCACCGCTTGGATCGGCATGGCCGGCGCGCTGATTGCGACGGTCGCCTTCGCCGCCAAGAACGTCAACCTGGTACCGGTCAAAGACCCGCGCCTGCCGCGCTCGCTGGCCTTCGAGAACATCTGAGGACTATCTGATGGCGACCGAGGAAGACAAAACCAATACCGGGGCGCTGGCCACGCTGGTCACGGTCGGTACCTTCGCGATGATCGGCATCTGCCTGGCCATCACCGCCGTCACGCGCGACGAGCTGTCGCAGGCTCAAGCCGTGAGCGAAGGTACGGGACCGCGCATTTACAACGAGCTCCGCGCCGAGCAGCAGAAGAAGCTTTCGACGGGGCTGCCCATCGAGCAAGCCATGCAACAGGTGGTCAGCTCGCTGCAACGCGATCCAACGTCGGCAACGCCGCCTGCTCCCGCGAGCGCTGCTCCGGCTGCTCCGGCGCCTGCTGCCGGCGATGCAGCACCGGCAGGCGGTGCCGCCCCTGCTGGAGGCGCAGCACCCGCACCGGCTGGAAGCGCTCTTCCGCCGACTGGCGCCGCTCCCGCACCAGGCGGAAGCGCAGCACCCGCAGCTCCCAAGGGTGACAAGAAGAGCCCGCCCGCTTCGCCTCCGCGTGCTCCCGCTGCGCCCGCTCCCGCTGCGCCGGCAGCCCCAGCACCCGCAGGTCCTGGCCATGGCTAAAGGCTCGGTGCGAAGTCGGCTCGCCGCGTTGTGCGCGGGGCTCGCTCTCGTGGTGTGCAGCACCGCGTCGGCGCGCCCGGCTGCCAACGAGCTCGCCGATCGCACCGAGGAGACGCCAAAGCAGCTGCGCGGCGTCGACGTTCAGGAGCACCTGGGCAACAAGCTGCCGCTCGATCTACCGCTGCGTGACGCGACGGGTAAGCCCGTAAAGCTCGGCGATTTCTTCGACGGTCGCCACCCCGTGTTGTTGACGCTGAACTACTCGAACTGCCCCATGCTCTGCAGCCTTCAGCTAAACGGGCTGGTGAAGGGGCTGAAGGAGATCGAGTGGGGCATCAACCAGGAGTTTCGGGTCGTCACCGTAAGTCTGGATCCTACCGAACCTCCGGAAACGACGCAGGCGACCGCCAAGCGTTATCTCACACAGTACGGTCGTCCCGAGGCCGCTGCCGGTTGGCACTTCCTCACGGGTAGCGCCGAGAACGTGCATGCGTACGCTAGCGCGCTCGGGCTTTCGTATCGCTACGACGAAAAGCGCAAAGAGTACGCGCACCCTGCGGCGCTGGTGCTCGCGTCGCCATCCGGTAACATCACCCGCTACTTGTACGGCATCGAGTTTCAGCCCAAGACGCTGCGGCTCGGGTTGGTGGAAGCTTCCGAAGGTCGCATCGGCAGCACCATCGACAAGCTCGTCCTCTATTGCTTCCACTACGACTCGAGCGAGGGTCGTTACGCGCCGGTAGCCAACCGCATCATGCAGGTTGGCGGCGCAGCGACCGTCGTCGTCATGGCAGGTGCCCTGTTTCTTCTGCACCGGGCCGATAAGAAACGAAAGCGGCGCCTAGCCGAGAGTACAGCCACATGACTCACATGAGCAGCCTCCTGTTGGCAGCGGTTGGAGATCAACCGGAGAAACTGCCGAAGCTCCCGGAATCCGATACGTTCTGGATGCCGTTGGATGCTTCGGTGACGACGCGAAGCGTCGATTGGATCTGGTACTTCCTCTACTGGACCAGCATCTTCTTCACGGTCGTCATCGTCGGCGCGATCGTCTACTTCATCATCAAGCACAAGGCGAAGTCGCGCGCCGCGAACGAAGAGGCCACGAGCCAAGTCGAGCACAGCACGAGCCTCGAGATCACCTGGTCGGTCGTGCCGCTCTTGTTCTTGATTCCGCTCTTCGTGTGGGGCTTCAAGGGCTTCGTCGACTTGCGCAGCTCGCCGCGTGATGCCCTCGAGATTCAGGCTCAGGGCCAGAAGTGGAAGTGGCTGTTCACCTACCCGGGTGGCTACGTCGACGACACCTTGCACGTGCCGGTGGATCGCCCCGTGCGCATCGTCATCAACTCGGTGGACGTGCTGCACAGCCTGTACATGCCGAACTTCCGTCAGAAGATGGACGCGGTGCCAGGCCGTTTCACGGATCTTTGGTTCCAAGCGACGCAAACCGGCGAGTTCCCCATCGAGTGCGCCGAGTACTGCGGCACCTCGCACTCCAACATGTTGAGCAGCGTGGTGGTGCACCCGCCGGGTGGCTACGAGCAGTGGCTCGAAAAAGCCAGCGATGACAGCGGCAAGGATCCGGTCGAGGTCGGTAAGACGCTGTACGAGAAGCAGGGCTGCAACACCTGCCACAGCGTGGACGGCTCTCCGCGTATCGGTCCGACCTGGAAGGGCTTGTTCGGCAAGCCAGAAACCTTCACCGATGGCAGCAGCGGTACTGTCGACGAGAACTACCTGCGCCAATCGATCCTCGATCCCTCTGCCAAGATCGTGCAGGGCTTTGCCCCGTCGATGCCGACGTACCAGGGCAAGCTCAAGGATACGCAGATCAATGGCATCATCGCGTACATCAAGACTCTGAAGTAGGAGCGCCACGATGGCATCACCCACCACAACCGCTGACGCGGCTCTCCCGCGCCCCTCCGCCGCGGACGAGAACTACCTCACTCACGACAAGGGAGTTCTCTCCTGGATTTTCACGCTCGATCACAAGCGCATCGGGGTGATGTACCTGTGTTCGGTGCTCGCTGCCTTCGCGCTGGGCGGGTTCTTCGCCCTGATGGTGCGCACCGAGCTGCTCACGCCCGGCCACACCATCATCGACGCCGATACCTACAACCAGATGTTCACGCTGCACGGCGCAGTGATGGTGTTCCTGGTCATCATTCCAGGCATCCCTGCGGCGCTCGGTAACATCATCATGCCGCTGCAGCTCGGAGCGAAGGACGTGGCGTTCCCACGTTTGAACCTCGCCAGCTATCACCTATGGGTGACTGGCGCGCTGTTCATGCTCGCCTCGCTCGCCATCAACGCGGTCGACACGGGCTGGACGTTCTACGCGCCTTACAGCACGACCACGGCGACCGCTGTGATTCCCGCGGCGTTCGGCGCTTTCATCCTCGGCTTCAGCTCCATCTTCACGGGGCTGAACTTCATCGTCACGATTCACAAGATGCGTCCGCCAGGCATGACCTGGTTCCGCATGCCGCTCTTCGTGTGGGCGCTCTACGCGACGGCGTTGATCCAGGTGCTCGCCACGCCGGTCATCGGCATCACGCTGCTCATGATGATCATCGAGCGCGCGTTCGGGCTCGGTATCTTCGATCCGGCGCTCGGTGGTGACCCAGTGCTGTTCCAGCACTTCTTCTGGTTCTACTCGCATCCGGCCGTTTACATCATGATCGTGCCGGCCTTCGGCGTGGTGAGCGACATCATTCCGGTTTTCTCCCGGAAGAAGATGTTCGGCTACAAGTTCATCGCGATTTCGAGCCTCGCAATCGCGTTCCTCGGCTTCTTGGTGTGGGGCCACCACATGTTCGTGTCGGGCCAATCTGTGCTCGCCGGCACGATCTTCAGCGCGATCACGTTCCTCATCGCGATCCCCACGGCCATCAAGGTCTTCAACTGGGTGTCCACCATGTACAAGGGTGTGATTCACCTGGAGACCCCGATGTTGTACGCGCTCGCGTTCTTGTGGGTGTTCACCATCGGCGGGTTGACCGGCGTGTTCTTGGCGGTGATGTCCGTCGACGTCCACCTGCACGACACGTACTTCGTGGTGGCGCACTTCCACTACGTGATGATGGGTGGTGCCATTACCGCGTTGATGGGCGGCATCCACTACTGGTACCCGAAGGCCTTCGGTCGGATGTACAACGAGAAGGTCGGCCAACTCGGCGCCGTGTTCGTGTTCATCGGCCTGAACGTCACCTTCTTCCCGCAGTTCATTCTCGGTACGCGCGGCATGCCGCGTCGCTATTACAACTACCTGCCGGAGTTCGAAGGGCTGCACCAGCTCTCGACCCTCGGCGCGTACATCCTCGGGCTCGGCTTCTTGATCACCGCCGTGTCGCTGGCTCGTTCACTCAAGAACGGCAAGAAGGCGCCGGCGAATCCCTGGGGCGCGAGCACTCTCGAGTGGCTGACCTCGTCTCCGCCGCCCTACTACAACTTCCACACCCCTCCGGAAGTGACCCAGGGCCCGTACGACGGCTACGAGTCGCTCACCTACGACGCAAAGCTTGGCGGCTACGTGCCGAAGCGAACCGAGCAGGCCTGAGCCCTGCGCCAAACCTCGGACGCAAGAACCCCGGACCGAAACGACATGGCGGAACACACTTCGGAAACCCACGGTGAGGCACACGGCAGCGGAGGCCCGCCGCCTGCCGCGCACGGGCACGGTCACGACGACCACGGCCATTCGCAGTACCCGAACCTCGCCCACCACTTCGACACCCCCCAACAGCAGTTCGATGCTGGCAAGCTCGGCATCTGGCTGTTCCTGCTCACCGAGGTGTTGTTCTTCTCGGGGCTGTTCTGCGCGTACACGATTTATCGGGCGATGCGGCCCGAGGTGTTCGTGTGGTCGCACTACTTCCTCGACACGAAGCTGGGCGCGCTCAACACCTGCGTGCTGCTGGTGAGCAGCCTGACCGCAGCGTGGGCGGTGCGCAACGCTCAGCTGGGTGAGACCAAGAAGCTCGTCACCAACATCGTGATCACCATCGCGTGCGCCGCGACGTTCATGGTGGTGAAGTACTTCGAGTACTCGCACAAGTTCCACGACGGCTTGCTGCCGGGCGCGCGGTTCCATCCCACCGAGCAGGTGTGGGAGCTCGAATCTTTCAAGCACAAGCACCCAGAAGCCGCCGAGTACGCCGAGAAGCTCCACCATCAGACTGCCGGTGCCCACTCGACCGCTGCCCCTGCGGCTCCCGCTGCTGGTGCACCCGCCGCTCCAGGTGCCGCGTCCGCCGCTGCTGCACAGCCGGCTGCTCCTCCCGCGGGTGAGCACGCTGCCGCCGCCACGGGTGCCGCTGCAGCCACACCGAACCAAGCGCCGAAAGCGCTGGAGCGCCCGACACGCGAGCAGATCGAGCCATTGATTGCAGCCGGTGTGCTGGGTGAGAAGGCTGAGACGGCGCAGATTCCGTCGAAGCCGCGCAACGCGCACGTCTTTTTCAGCATCTACTTCTTCATGACTGGCCTGCACGGCATTCACGTGCTCGGCGGTATCATCGTGTGGGTATGGTTGCTGCTCAGAGCACGCAAAGGGGTGTTTAACGCGATGTACTTCGGTCCCATCGACTACGCCGCGCTCTACTGGCACTTGGTGGATCTCATTTGGATCTACCTCTTCCCGCTGCTTTACCTGATTCACTGATCGCTCGCGCGAGACCCCAACGAGACTCCCATGGCTGACGAAGACAACAAGGAAGCTGCGAAGAGCGACGAGGCGGCCCCGGCGAGCGAGAAGCCCGCGGCGCCGGTGAGTGAGAAGAAGGTGGAAGCAGCACCTGCCAGCGTGAAGCCCGAAAGCAAGAAGGTGGTCGAAGGCACGACCAACGGCGGCTCAGCTCCTCCAGTTGCTCACGCTCCTGCCCACGCGCACGGCCACGATGACCACGGTCACGGCTTGGCGCACACCATGCCGGTGCCGATGTTGATCGGCGTGCTCGCGGCGCTGATGGCGCTGACCGTGCTCACCGTGTCGGTCACGAGCTTCGATCTCGGCGCCCAGGGCAACCTGGTTGTCGCCATGGTCATCGCGACTGTGAAGGCGGGCCTGGTGGTCGCGTTCTTCATGCACTTGGTTTGGGACAAGAAGCTGCACCTGATTCTGTTTTTGACCTCGGTGCTGTTCTTGATCCTGTTCCTGTCGCTCAGCGTGAACGACCGCGGCGAGTACCAGCCTGACATCGACGCGTTCGTGAAGTCTGAGGCGAGCAAGTAGTAATCCTTGCGTCGGGGGCCTCCAAACCTGAGGGTGGGGGGCCCAATCGATTCAGTCGATTGGAGCGGGAGCTGCGCTCCCGACAAACTGCCGAGCCGCGTTTACGCCCGCAAGATCGTTTCAATCGCGGCATCGATGCGGGCGCGTGCATCGAGCTGCTTGCCGGCAACGCCGTTCACGACCAATGAGAAGGCGAGCGCCGTGCGACCGCGCAGCAAGTATCCGGAGAGCGCGGTGGCGTCAGCCAACGTGCCCGTCTTGGCCCGTACGCTGCGTTCGGCACGGTGCGTCTTGAAGCGTTGCGACAAGGTCCCGTCGAGCCCGCCGATGGAGAGCGCCGCGATGAACTCGGGCGCCAGCCGCACGTCGTTGAACGTCGCGACCAAGGCGCGCACGATGCCAAACGCACTCACGCGGTTCGCGTCGTAAAGGCCGGAGCCGTTGCCGATGCGCGTGCCCGAATCGAGCCCGCCCACTCGATTGAGGTACTCCTCGATCAGCCGTGCGCCCTTCGCCGAGCTACCCGGTCCGCTCTTGTCGCTCGCGCCGAGCGCTTTCAGCAGCATTTCGGCGACGAAGTTGTCGCTGTGTTTGCCGAGCGCATGGATGATCTCGGCGAGCGATCGGGAACGTTGACTCACGCGCTCCGCCTGCACGTCGGCGCCACCCGCGCGCAGTTGACCAGCGACGCTGACGCCGTGCTCACGCAACAGCAGCGCAAGCACGCGGCCCGGTGCGAGCTCCGGCTGAGCGATGCGGCGCGTGAACGTGAGCTCGCCGCGCCCGCTCGGTACGCTCCCCCCAACCAAAACCTCGAGCTCGTCCCCGCGCGGCCTCACGCTGTAGCGCACGTTTTGCGGCGATTGCGCGGCGCCAGTGAGCACCTCGCCGCTCAGACTGGCGACTCCGGGCGGCGTCAGCCAACTGCGCGCCACGGAGTTTTCGACGCCGAGAACATGCAGCGTCACGCTGTTGCCGTTCACGCTGACGGCGCTGACCGGCGCGCGATACGCGGCCCACTCGTCCGGGTGAAGCTCATAGGCCGGCGGATCCCAGTTCGAGTCGAACGCGCTCTGGTCTACCCACACGTCGCCGTTGATGCGCCGCACGCCTTGATCCACGAGGCCGCGCACCAGTTGCTCGAGTGTTGCCGTCGAAAGCTCGGGATCGCCGTTGCTACGCAACACCAACTCCGAGAGGTTGCCATCGCCACTCGCACGACCGAGCAGCGCAGTCGTGAAGCGATGGTTTGGCCCTAGTCGATCCAGCGCGACCGCCATGGTCAAAAGCTTCTGGTTCGACGCTGGGTTCTGAACATCGTGTGAAGCGGCTTCAGCAAGCACCTGACCGCTCGCCGCATCGGCAACGCACGCGCTCAGGCGCATGCCGAGCTTCGTTGCGTGTCTGGCGAGCTCGCCGAGCGCCGTTGCACTCGCCGCGCGCAACGCCTCGCTAGGCGGTTCCGCGCGCAGCTCCCTTGCTGCCGTTCCCAGAGCGAGACTCAGCGCACCGCTCGCGAACCCACGCCGGCTGACGGAAAGGTCGTGCCTGGCCATCACACCGGCATCTTATCCCCGGCCGAGCCAACAACTGCCAGCGCTTGCTGCGCGTTCGCGGCCGTTCGTCGCATTGTGCTTGCGTTCAGAGCAAACTCGAGCAAAGAGGCCCACGTGGTTCGCTTCTGGTCGTTGCTGGCAGGCGCGCTGCTGCTGCTCGCGGGTCGTACGGCCCGGGCCGAGCTGCCTCCGCCGGGTTCTCCCGATAGCCGCCCGCTGATCCCCACAGCGGCTCCACCCGCGGAATATCCTCCCGCGGGCACGCGTGGCAGGTTGGCGCTCGGCGGCGTGGCGTTGTTCGGCGTTTGGTACGGCGCTGCAGTAGCGCAGGCTTACGCGTGGCCCGATGCTCCTGGGCGCGATCGGCTTTTCATTCCAGTAGCTGGGCCGTGGATGACCGTGGCTCAGGCAGGTTGCTCGAGCGGCGAAAGCGACTGCACGGACGCGCTGGCAGTCGTTCGCGCGATCCTCGCGGGCGTGAGCGCAGTGGGTCAGGTGGGCGGGCTCGCGATATTGGCTGAGTCAGCGTTCATGCGCACCGAACCACCTGCGCCAACTCTTAGCTCGCAAGCGGGCGTCAGCATTCGATCATTCTCGGTCGTCACCGGTAAGAGCAGCATCGGTCTTGGGGTGAGCGGTGCATTCTGAACCTTTGCATCAGCCATCTCCTCGCAACATGAAGCATTCGGAAACTTGTCACCGTGACGGCGGAATCCGCCCTGCGCACGTGACGTTAGGCGTGCGCTCGTCACCAAAGCGTGATACTGAAAGGCTCGTGATTGAGGTGCTGCGGTGAGTCGACGAACCAAGTTCGTCCTGGTCACCGGCGGAGTTGTCTCCTCGATCGGGAAGGGCCTCACGTCGGCGTCCATCGGCGCTCTCATGGAGGGGCGCGGTTTGCGCGTCACTCACATGAAGCTCGATCCGTACATCAACGTGGACCCGGGCACGATGTCGCCGTACCAACACGGCGAGGTCTACGTCACCGACGACGGAGCCGAAACCGACCTGGATTTGGGCCATTACGAGCGGTTTACGAGCTGTAGCCTGAATCGTCAGGCCAACGTCACGACCGGTCGCATCTACGAGGCGGTGATCAGCAAGGAGCGTCGGGGCGAGTACCTGGGCGCGACCGTGCAGGTCATTCCCCACATTACTGACGAGATCAAGGCGCGCATCCACGAGGCCACCAAGGGCGCCGACATTGCCATCGTCGAAGTGGGCGGCACGGTGGGTGACATCGAGTCGCTGCCGTTCCTCGAAGCCATTCGTCAGCTCAAGCTCGAAGCGGGTGCCGAAAATGCGGTCAGCGTGCACGTCACGTTGGTGCCGCACATCGTGACTGCCGGTGAGCTGAAGACGAAGCCAACGCAGCACTCCGTGCGCGAGATGCGCGAAATCGGCATCCAACCGGACATCCTGATCTGTCGCTGCGATCGCCCCATCGCACGTGGCCTCAAAGAAAAGATTGCGCTGTTCTCGAACGTTCCGGTCGACAGCGTCATCTCTGCGGTGGACGTTTCGTGCATATACGAGCTGCCACTCGTGTTGCATGCCGAGGGTCTCGACGAACAGATTGCCGAGCGCCTCAACATTTGGTCGCGCGAGCCGGAGATCGGCCCTTGGAAGCGGACCGTCGAGAAATTCAAGAAGCCGGCGAATGGCTCGGTTCGCATCGGCGTCGTGGGCAAGTACGTTCACCTCAAAGACAGCTACAAGTCGCTGCATGAGGCGCTAGTTCACGGCGGCTTGGCGAACGATGTCGCGGTCCAGCTCGAGTACATTGATTCAGAGCAGCTGGAACGCGGTAGCACCCCGGCGCTGTTGAGCGGTCTCGACGCCATTTTGGTGCCAGGTGGCTTTGGCGATCGCGGCGTGGAAGGGAAGATCTCCGCGATTCGTTATGCGCGGGAGCATAGCGTGCCCTTCTTCGGCATCTGTCTCGGCATGCAGCTCGCCGTAATCGAGTTTGCGCGCAACGTGTGTGGCCTCAAGGGCGCCAGCTCTACCGAGTTCGACAAGGATTGCGCGCAGCCGTTGATCGACCTGATGCCGGACCAGCGCGGCCTCAAGGACAAGGGCGGCACGATGCGGCTCGGTGCCTTCCCGTGTGTGCTGAAGAGCGGCAGTCGAGCAGCCGAGGTCTACGGGCAATCGGAAATTTCCGAGCGGCACCGCCATCGCTTCGAGTTCAACAACGACTACCGCGAGCCGTTGACGCGCGCGGGGCTCCAGTTGAGCGGTACCAGCCCGGACGATCGCTTGGTCGAAATCGTGGAGCTCAACGAGCATCCCTATTTCATCGGCTGCCAGTTTCACCCCGAGTTCAAGAGCCGGCCCACGGCTGCGCACCCGCTGTTTTCGCATTTCGTCAAGGCGGCGGTACGCCGGCGCGACGATATCGCACACTCAGCGCGTGGTGAGGGCCGAGCGCCGAGCGAGAGCGCCATCAACTAAGCCTCGACCGGCACGCCCCTAGCCGGAGCAGCAGGAGTGTCGCTAGGCTTGGCTCGATGTGGTGCCATGAGCCAAGGCGCCGCCCGCTCGGAGGAACTCGTGTCGCGTGCTCTCACCTCGAATTTAATGCTGCCGCTGTTGCTCGGGCTCTCGCTCGAGGTAGTCGCCTGCGCCCCATCGGGCCCGGTGCGCGCAGCGTTATACGGCGATCTGCCCTCGCTTCGAGAAGAGATCCGCCGTGCTGAGCGGGAAGGGCACCTCGGGCGCGCGGACGTGAAACGGCTCGCACGTGCGGTTGCCGAGCGCGAGACGGCTTCTGCTACGGGCAAGAGCGGTGTGCGTCACGTGCGCGCTCTCAGCGCTTGCGGCGCAGCGTTGTTGCCCGCACTGCGGCGTCGCTCCGAACAACACGACGAAGTGGGCGCCAGCGCCATGCTGGCTCGCATCTCTCTGCGCGATATCGCGACGGACAAGCTCGTGAGCGAGTACGCGCGCGCGGCGGATCCTGCTTGGCGAGCGGTGGCGGCGCGCTCCGCGGTGAGCGCAGAGGATGTCCTGCTGCGACGTGCTTGGTTTACCGATACCGATCAACGCGTGCGTCAGGCGGCATTCGAGGCGGCCGCGCTGGCACCCGCACCCGAAGACTTGCAGCACTTGCTGGAAGCATTTCGGCTCGACCCGGATCCAACTTGCCGGAGCCGTGCGGCGCACGCTGCCGGCTCGCTCGGTGGCGAAGCGAGCGTGCTCGGGCTCGCTGATCGTTTTGCACGCGCGGATCAAGAAGGGCAGCTGACGATCGTAGAGGCATGGTCGATGCCCGCGTCGTTCAAGAGCGGCGGCTCACGCGAGCTGTCGCTGATCGCGGCTCAAGGTCGTGGGCTGGTTTCGATTGCTGCGATTCACGCGTTGCTGCGGCTCGGCGAGCGCGACGGATCGCTTGCAGGTTTGTTGGCTACGGCGATCGAACAGGGCAGCGAGGAAGAGCAGCGCCTCGCGATGTTGCAGGCACCGCTCGGCGACGCGCGCATCGAAGCTGCGATCGTCAAGGCGAGCACGAATTCGAATCCCGAAGTGCGCGTGATCGCGTTGAGTCGCCTACTGGAGGTACCGGCGCGCGCGCCGAAGGCAAAACAGGCTCTGAAAGAGCTGTCAGCGAAGCGCTTGCCAGTTGCTGCCGAAGCGCGTGCTGCGCTCGCATTCATCGGCGACAGAAGTGTGGTTCGCGAGCTGGTGGCTGAAGCCCAGACTGGTCCGGCGTGGTCACGCGCAAGGGCTGCGAGCGCACTTTTCCGCTTGGGCGAGAGCGCGCGTGCGGCAGCAACACTCGCCGATAGTGATCCCGGTGTTCGCATTGGGACAGCGTGCAGCATCCTCGCCTCGCGAGATTGATTCGCGAAGCACGGCTTACCGCGCCGAATCCGCGCGTGTGTGCGTGTTCAGAGTACAGTGCTGTGTCCATAACGTGCACATCGAGGTGGGCACAAACCAGCGTGCGCAAGAATATCGAACCGTCGCTTCCATGCTGTCGTTTGGCGACGTGGCAGCGCTCGAGATGGGGCCGTCGGAATTATCGCACTCCGCTGAATCGGCTCTTTTGCTGCGAAACCAGGCGAATTTCGCACGAGCATCGCGGCGAATGACACGCTATATATAACTGGACCATCGGTCTGCGCGCACACGCGGCGTTTTGGCAATCGAGCGCACTGGTTGCCGAACACGAAGCGAAAGCCACGTCTTTCCCATTCGTAGTGAATCTATGTCGAGCACACGAGAGAGCGTCGCGTCGAGTTCGCGTCTGCTGGTCGATTGCAACAGACTGATCCGTCGTTGCGCGAAAACGCACTACGGAGTTAGGCTCCCAAAACGGCGTGGCGCACACAGCCACGCCCCTTGTGGGTGACGGAGAGGACGATCATGCGCCACGCAGTAAAGTTTTTGATCATGTCCGGGATCGCCGTTTGCGGCTCGCTTTCGGGCTGCAGCATTCTCAGCGGCGACGACAACAACGACGGGACCAGCGGCGCACCAACCGCCGGGACCTCGAACAACGGCGGTGGCGTCAATCTCGGTAAAGGCGGGGCCAGCTCGACCAGCGGAGGCAACAGCAGCAGCTCATCGGGCGGAAACACCTCCAGTACGCCGGGCCAGTGCATGGCGTTCGAAGGTATCGATCAGGACAAGTGCGGCTCGAGCAGCGTCGAGGCGACGATCAAGACCGTGAACATGATGCTCGTGATCGACAAGTCGGGCAGCATGAAGAGCGGCCTCGACGGCACCGAGACGGGTATGCCCAGCAAGTGGTCAGGCATGCAGACCGCCCTCGCAACGGCGCTCGCCAAGGTCCAAGACGACATCAACTTCGGCATGGTGTTGTATCCCTCGGCCGCCGCTGCTGCGGCGCCGCCGAACGATTACGCTGCCGCGTGTCAGGTCGAAACCGGTGCGGCCGCGGTCAACGTGCCCATCACCAGCGGCGCTGCGGCCGTGACCGCGATCTCGGCGGCTCTGAAGAACACGATGCCTGCTGGTGGCACGCCCACGGCACAAGCATTGAAGGCAGCCTATGACTACTTCGTTACGGGCGACGGTGCTTTGAAGCCGGGCGACAAATACGTGCTGCTGGCGACCGACGGTGGCCCGAACTGCAATTCGGCCAACACCTGCGACAACCAGCCCGACAAGTGTACCTGCGTGATCGACAGCGGGAACGCGGCCACTTGCTGCAACAACAAGGGCTTCTTGTGCCTCGATGACTCGGCCGTGCTGATGCAAATCCAGGCGCTCGCCGACAAGGGCATTCCGACCTTCGTGGTGGGTGTGCCTGGCACCGAAGCGTACGCGACCTACCTCGATGCGTTCGCCGTCGCTGGCGGCAAGCCGAACGAGGTGGGCCCAACCAAGTACTACAAGGTGGAGGCGTCCGGCGGCGTTCAAGGTTTGGTGGACGTTTTCTCCACCATCACGACTCAGCTGGTTCGAAACTGCGACATCGATCTCACCTCGCAGCCGGACGATCCGGACAAGGTCAACGTTGCCATCGACTGCAACATCATCAAGCGCGCCGACGACACCTGGACGCTCGACGTGAGCAGCATGCCGAACAAGCTGCTCTTGAAGGGCGCCACCTGCGAGAAGATCCAGACCTCCGGGGCCAAGCGCGTCGACGTCATCTACGGCTGCCCCAGCGTTCTCTGAGCGAAGCTTTTCCTTTCTTCGAGAGGCCCGATTGCCATGAAGCGACACTCGTTCCAGTCAAGCGCCGTCTTCGCCCTGCTCACGTTGGCAGCCGCCGGTTGCAGCAGCAGCAAGGGAGATGATGGTTTTACCAACACCGCGGGCTCCACCAACGTCAATAAGGGTGGCAGCACCAGCTCCACGGGTCAGGGCGGTGCTACCAGCACGGGGCAAGGTGGCAGCACCTCGGTGCCGCGAGGCGGAACGACGAGCACCGGCTCGGGCGGAGCGTCCTCCAACGTCGGCGGTCAAGCGCCGGCGTGCATGGGTGTTCCCGCCCAAGACGAGCAGACCAGCACTTGCAACGGTATCCAGCACGAGGCCGAAGCGATCCCCATCGACATGTTCATCATGATGGATCGCTCCTGCTCGATGAATTACTGCATCGGCACGAGCGGTGAGAACTGCTCCACGATCCAGGATTGTTCGGCTTCGGGCGGCAGCCGTTGGCAGGCGATTCGCGCGGGTCTGGTCGACTTCGTGAACAAGGTGCAAGGCAAGGACATTCGCGCCGGTATTGGCTTCTTCGGCGCGAGCATCAGCGGTGGTGACGATCGCATCGACTGCGACGTGACCCAGTACTCGACGCCGAAGGTACCGATGGGCCCCATTGCTACAGCAGGTCCGGCCATCGTCGACGCCATCGATAACACCTTGCCCGGTGGCCTGACTCCCACGTATCCGGCGCTCGACGGAGCGCTGCGCTACGCCAAGGATTGGGCGAGCAAGAACCCGGGACGCCAAACCGTGGTGGTGCTCGTGACCGACGGGTACCCGACCCAGTGCCAGAACCCGGTATCCATCGCGGAGATCAGCAAGCTGGCCGGCGCCGCCTACAACGCGAATCCCTCGATCCGCACGTACGTGGTGGGGCTCGCAGCGGGCTTCAATCTCGACACCATTGCGCAACAGGGCGGCACGAACGCAGCTTTCAACTTCGACAAGAGCGCGGTCACCTCGGACAACCTGGTGAACACGCTGATGAACATCACCAACAGCAAGATCGTGTGCAGCTACGAGATCCCGCCGCCTCCGAGCGGCATGGTCTTCAACCCGGACAAGGTCCAGGTGCTGTACACGCCGCATAGCGGCACCAAGCAAGAGGTGCCGAAGGTCTCCGGGCCCGGCGCTTGTGATCGCAACCCGAACGGCGGTTGGTACTACGATAATCCCTCGAACCCGCAGTTCATCAAGGTGTGCCCCTGCACCTGCTCGAACTTCCAAGCGGGCACCGTGCAAGTCACCATCGGCTGCGATCCGTTCATCGGCATCGAATAGCGCGCGAACTCGGCGCAGTGCGAAACGGCAGCTCTCCCAACGGAGCTGCCGTTTGCTTTTGGAGCGTGCCAGCGAGGCTGAACACGAAATTGCGGGCCGTGCGCGGCCGCGGACCCGCACGCTGGGCAGCAGAGTTGCCTTGCGTGTTTCAGGGCCGGAGTTGCGCGCCCGTTACAGTGAAGGCCCCCCAAAAAAAGGCGGAGCGACACTCCACTGGTGTGCTCCGCCTACGCGGCTTGGCTGCCGCTATTTTACGTTGGGTACGCTCGTGCAGCCGAAGAGGAGTTCGAGTCCTGCTTTGGAGTCCGCTTTGACTTGAGTGCAGGTTTCGCTGCAGAGCTCGACCATGCTGTTGTCTTTCAGGTACCAGCCTTGCGCGCAGGCGGGGTCGCTGCTGCGGCCGATGAGGGTCTGCTCGCCGGTGCCCGAGGTGAACACGACGTTGATGGCGTTCAGGTCGAGCATTTGGCCCTGGCCCGGCGCGGGGAGCTCGTAGCTGCACTGAACCACGGCGCCCGCGATTCGCGAGAGGCTTTGCTTGAGAGCGGCCGCGAAGTCGCTGCTCTGGGTCAGGTCGATGTGACAGAAGTTGGGGCCAGTGTCGGAGCAGCCGGCGTTGGCGGTGCCACCGGCTCGTGCGGCTTTGGAGAGCCAAGCGACGCGCGCGTCTTGGCCGCCGATGGACTCTTCGCTACCCGGCGAACCAATCACGAAGGTTTGAATGCCAGCGTCGAAGGCGATTTGGATGGCGTCGACGATTGGTTGGGGATCGACAGGGGTGACGGATTGCTGGTTGTTGTTGCCAGCGTTGGGCATGACGCAGCCGGCGGCGAGGGTCGGCGCGCCGTCCGTAATGAGCACCATGAAGCGTTTGCCTGGCAACATGGAGGGCACCAAGCCGAGCTGCGCTCCCGAGGTGTATGCGTCGTAAGTCGGCGTGTACGAGCGCGGCCTAATGCCGTTGATGGCGCTGGCGAGGCGCATGCGATGCGCCGAGTTGGCATCACCGAGCAGCGCGATTGGGATCAGCGCATCAGTGCGCACGCAAGCGCTCGCAGGTTGCTGCATGCTGCTGCGGGGGGTGTCCATGTTGGGGTAGAAGAGCATGCCCAGCCCAACGGACCCCGGGAGCTCAGCGAGCGAAGCGAGCAGCGCTTCGCGTGTTCGCACCCACTTGGTTTCTCCCATGGTGGAGGGCGTCATGTCGCCCATCGAACCGCTCGTGTCGACGACGAACTGCAACAGCGACGGGAGCGATTCGGGTTCGCTGCTCCAACCTTGGCAGGATGAATTTCTGAGTTGATCGAGCGTGGTGCCATTGACGCTGGTGTTTCCGCCGCTGCTCGTTGAGGAGTTCCCGCCACCGCCGCTACCGACCGAAATGGTCATCCCACCTTGAGACGACCCGTTGCCGCTCGTGCTGCCGCCGGAGCCGGTTGGAAAGTTGAAGCCCGGGGACGAATCGTTACCTCCGCAAGCAAATGCAAGAAAACATAGAGGGAGGGTTACTAGGTATTTCGTCATAGCCGAGACCTGCCTTCAGTGAACGAGCGTGTGCGCCGCGCGCTCGTGGCGATCGCACGCTTCGGAGAGTTGCTCTTGGGAGAGTCCCGTCAGTACGGCTCAGCGAGGCAAAAATCGGTGACGTTGGAGTGCCATCTCGGCAGTCCCTGGGTGAACTTGCGGCTGCGTAGTAACTTCGCATTCCCGACATAATTGCGGGTTTCTGCCGCAAAGATGACGCCCTCGGAGGCTCGGGCTATCTGAAGCGGGTGAGCCGAAAGTACCCGCTGGCCGCGCTCTCCACCTTGCGGGCCGCAACCGCCGAACGTTGCGCGCGCGATCTGGCAGACGCGGAGGCCGCGCGGGCGAGCGACGAAGCCGCGCTGGCGCGCGCTCGCGTGGCGCTCGTGGCCGCCCACACCGAACGCCGGGAAGCCGAAGCTCTGGCACGGGAGCGCCTGCAAGCGGGTTCCGCGCGAGTGGTGGATCTCGAGCGTGCAGCCGACGAGCGCCGCGCGCAGAATCGCGTGATCACAGAGTTGGAGCAACGTGCGGAGAGTGCGTTGAGACAGCTCGAACGCAGCGAGCAGCTGTGCACGCGGGCGCGCGCCGCGCTGGCGCAGGCGCAGGCAGAAGAGCGCGCGCTAGAGGAACACCACCGCGCATTCCGGCAGCGCGAAGAGCTGGCTCGCACGGAGCTCGCTGACGAAGAGGCCCTCGAACGATGGACCAGCGAACGCATAGTAAGGTCTGGGCGAGAGTGAAACGACCGACGCGACGCGTCGCGATCGTGCTCGCCGCAGCCTTACTGGGCTGTTCGTCGGCGGTGGTTTTGTTTTCGACGAAGCCGAAGCCGCTGGCGGCACGACCTCCGAACGTGGTGGCAACGGCGAGCGCGCCGCGCGCGAATCCTGCGCAGCCACTGGAGCTCGAGCAGTTTTCGCCGTTGCTCGCCGATCCGGCTCTGCACGACGTGGCGGAGGCTGTGGAGCTCGGGGAGTTCGCTCGCGCCGCCGAGACGCTCGCGCGTGTTCAGAAGAGCGATACACATTTCGATACGCCGAGCGCGGCGTTTTGGTTGGGGCGACTGTGGGAGCGCGCGGGCAACGCCGCGGCCGCCCGCGATGCGTGTGAACGCGCGCGCATCCCGGCCACGCCGCTTCACGATTATGCCGAGTTGTGCCGCGCGCGCGCCTTGTGTGCCCTCGGCGCGGCCAAGCAAGTCGTGGGGGAATTGTCGGCGGCTGAATTCACCGGTCCCGCCGAGCAGGAGCGGCGCCTGTTGTTGGCTCGGGCAGCACGAAAGGCGGCTGATCCGATGCGCGCGAGCAGCGCATTTCGCGACGCGCTCACGCAAGGGTTGGAAGGCGCCGCGCGGGCACGCGCAGAGCTCGAGCTAGCCGAGACTTTGCTCGAAGATGGCGCACACGCTGCCGAAAATGCAGAGGAGGCTTTGCATTTGGCACGGCGCGCGGGCGCGGTGTTGAGCGTCAACCACGGGGACCAACGGCGTTCGGCAGAGCTCGCCGCGCGAGCACTGGCGTTGCTCACGCCAGCGGAACGGCAGCGCTGGTCGGAGCCGTCCCTCGAAGAGCGCGTGCTTTCGCTTTCGACGCTGGTCGACGCGCGCGAACACGAGCGCGCCGTGAGCGTCGCTCGCGAGCTTTCGAGCAGCCTGACGGACGCGGAGCGCTTCTCCAGCGCCGCCTGCGATGCGCGGCTCCTCGAAGCGAAGGCGTTGGCTAGCTTGCGTCGCTACGAGGCAGCGCTGGAAGCACTGGCTTCCGTGCGTGAAGGCTGTGCCAGTGATCCCGAGCGCGGAGCGCGAGCGTTCTATCTCTCAGGACGCCACGCTGCGTCGAGCTCCAAGTACAGCGACGCGATTCGCTACTTCGAGGAAGTGGAGAAGCGCTTTCCGGGGCACACGCTAGCCGACGACGCGCGTTATCAGGCGGCATTGGCGCACGAAGAGCTCGGGGCCGACGCTCGCGCTACGGAGCTGTTTTTGTCCTTGCCCGACGCCTATCCGAGCGGGGATATGGCGCCGGAAGGATTGTTCCGCTTGGCCTTGCGCTCGCTCGAGCGCGCCGAGTGGGCGACTGCACTCGGGCCGTTGACGCGTGCACTCGACTTCTTGGGCGAGCGAGACATGGCTCGCGGCTTCGATCTTGCTGGGCGTGAACGCTTCTTCCGCGCCCGCGCGCTGATGATGCTGGGTCAACGCGCCGAGGCGCTCGACGAGATGGAGCGCATCGTCAAAGAGCGCCCACTCTCGTATTACATGCTGCAGGCCTATTCGCTGTTGACGCGCGAGGAAGTGGCGCGTGCCGAAGCAGTCATCGAGAAGGCCGAAGCGGAGTCACTGTCGCTGCCGTTTCGCATCGTGGCGGGCCCGGAGCTCGCGAGCCCAGGCTTCTTGCGCATGATGGAGCTCTTGCGCGTGGGTGAAGTGGAAGCCGCTGTGCGTGAGCTGTCCGCGCTCGGTTATCGCAACGAGGGTGTGGGCTCTGAGATCTTGTGGGGCGTAGCGCTGCTGTACGAGCGCGCTGGGGTCTCGCGCTTTTCTTCGGAGCTGACGCGCATGCGGCTTTCCGAGGTGTCGGGACGTTGGCCGTTCGGGCAATGGTCCAAGGCTTGGGAAATCGCATTTCCGCGGCCCTTTTTGGCCATCGTCGAGCGCGAAGCGGCAGCGGCTGGCATCGATCCCGCCCTCGCTTACGCGATCATGCGTGAAGAGTCGGCGTTCGATCCGGAAGCAGTTAGCCCGGCCAACGCTTACGGCTTGATGCAGCTCATCGTTCCAACAGCGCGGCGTGCGGCACGCGGCACGAGTCTGGTTGCGACCGCGACGTCGCTCAAGCGCCCGCGCGTCAACGTGGCGCTCGGGTGCAGAGAGATTGCGCACCTTGCGCGCATGTTCGAGCAAAATCCGCTGCTCGCGGTGCCGGCGTACAACGCGGGTCCGGGGCGGGCAGCTGCCTGGTTACGTGATCGTCCAAGCATGGATTTCGATCTTTGGGTGGAGCGCATTCCGTATCTGGAGACGCGTCGCTATACGAAGCGCGTACTTTCGAGCCGCGCCATCTACGCATTCCTTTACGATCGCAAGCAGGCTGCCAGTCGCCTGGTGTTGCCGAAACGAGTCGGCGGCTGACAGCTTCGGCCCGCTGCACGCCAGTGGCAGCCAGCTCACGCGCTCACGCAAACCTCAGGAGTTTCACCGAGATACAGGCTAAGCAGCGCAGGCATGTACGCTGCTTGATCGCGCCTGTCCCATGACAGGTATAATCCCGATCGCTATGCAGACGAGAGCTGCTGTCTCGATTCGCTACGCGGTGCCGGCGAGGCCGGAAGCATGGGTGATCCCGGAGGAGCCCGTGCCCGAAGCGACCGCTCACGATGCCGCTGTAGAGCGTATTTGTCTGTTGTTGAAGAGCTGGGCTGCTGCCCGCGGCGACTGTCGCGTGGCGCGCAACCTGGCGTTGCGCTGGCTCGAGCAGTATCCGCGCACGGGCATCGACCCGGATGTGTGTTTGCTTCGCCCAGCGCCGCCCGATTTCGAGGAGCTCACGTCTTTGCGGCTGTGGGAGCCGTCGCGAGTGCCTCCGCTCTTCTGTGTCGAGGTGGTCAGCTCATCGCACCCATACAAGGACTACTTGGAGATCCACGAGCGCTACGCCGCGCTCGGCGCATATGAGCTCTTGGTGTTCGATCCGGGCATGTTCGGACCCAACGCCTTGGGTGGTCCGGTTCCGCTGCAGCTTTGGCGTCGCGACTCCATTGGCGCCTTCGAGCGAGTTCACCTCGGGAGTGACCCGGTTTACAGCGAAGTCCTCGACGCGTGGATCTCCTTCGTGGAGCATGAGTTTGTCATTTCCGCAGATCGCGCAGGCACGCAGCGGTGGCTCACTGGCGAAGAGCGCGAGCGCGCTGAGAAGGAGCATTTACGTGCTGAGAAGGAGCGTCTACGCGCTGAGAACGAGCGCGAGCGCGCCGAAAAGGAGCGCGAACGTCGGGCGCGCGAGGACGTCGAGCGGCGCTTGCGTGAGCTAGAGCTGGCGGTGGGTCGCAAAGTGCCTGGTTGATAGCGCAGCTTTGCGCCTCGACTCTGGCCCGAATCGATACAAAGATCGGCATATGGCTCGCACTCCTTCCACCATGTTGCCACTCGACACGCCGCTGCCCGCCTTCAGTTTGCCGGACACGACGCAAGATCGCGTCGTTGCGTCAGAGCAATTCAAGGGGCGTCCGCTGGTGGTCGCGTTCATCTGCAATCATTGCCCGTTCGTGAAGCACATTCGCGGTGAGCTCGCGGCTTTCGGTCGCTACTGCGACGAGCACGGCGTGGCCATGGTCGCGATTAGCTCCAACGATGTTGCGGGTTACCCGGATGATTCGCCGCAGAACATGGCGAAGGAAGCGCGCGAAGCCGGCTACACCTTTCCGTACCTGTTCGACGAATCGCAGTCCGTTGCGCAGGCGTTTCACGCTGCGTGCACGCCGGACCTTTATGTTTTCGATGCTAGCGGGCGCCTAGCGTATCGAGGACAGTTCGACGACAGTCGGCCGGGCAATGGCATCGCCGTGACCGGGCGTGATCTCTACGCCGCCGTGGATGCATTGCGCAGCGGCCAACGTCCGAATCCCGATCAAAAGGCGAGCATTGGCTGCAACATCAAGTGGAAGCCTGGTAACGCACCGAGCTGATAGCGGCTGGCTACGGCGTTCGGTGTTCGGCGTCGCTGTCTTGGCAGCGCTCAGTTTGGTGCGCTTGCCAGCTCGCGGCGCCGAGCCCGCGGCGCGACCAGTTGGTGTCGTCGATCTGCACGTCGATCTGCCGTATCAGCTCGGCTACAAGGGGGCGCGCTTCGAGCAGGGCATAGGGCAGTTCCCCGCGAGCGAGCTCGCGCGAGCTGGCGTGATCGGCGTGGTGCTGCCGTTGTTCGTTCCGGCTCGCGTTTCTCCGACTGGGCCGCGGCTGGAAGATTTGGAGGCATCGCATCAGCGTGTAGTGGAAGCCATCTCGCGCACGCTGCCCTACGCCTCGCCTGGCTGTAACGGCGGGCCTGTTGGGCGAGTGCAAACCTTCTTGGCTTTCGAAGGCGCTGGGCCGCTGGCTGCGGATCCGGCGCGGCTCGAGGATTGGGTCGCGCGCGGCCTGCGCAGTGTTGGATTGGTGCACACACGCAACAATGTGCTCGCCGGCTCTTCAGGCGAGCCTGGGCCCGCTGGCGGTTTGACCGAGGCCGGGCGTGCCCTGGTGAAGCGAGCCATCGAGCTCCGCGCGGCCGTCGATGTGTCACACGCCTCCGACCCGGCAACGCGAGAAGTGCTGCGCTTGGCGAGTGCGGCCAACGTGCCGGTGCTGGCGACGCACTCGAACGCTCGCGCATTGACCGATCATCCTCGCAACTTGGCCGATCGCGAGCTGCGTGCGATCGCCAAGACGCGCGGAGTGATTGGAGTGAACTTCCACTCGCGTTTTCTGCGCAAGGGGCGTCGCGCGAGCATTGACGATGTGGTGCGTCACATTCGCTACTTGGTGCGACTCGTTGGCGTCGACCACGTTGGCATCGGTTCGGATTTCGAAGGAGACATCACGGCCCCGCAAGGTTTGGAAGACGTGCGTGCCATGCCCAAGTTAGCGGACGCGTTGATCGCCAGTGGTCTCTCGCACGACGCTGTCCGGCGCATCTTCGGCTTGAACGCGCTGCGCGTGTTGTGCCCGAGCCGCTGAGCGGCCGAGTTCAGCGCGAGCGCGCGGGCACGCCGAGCTCGGCCAACAGCGCCGAGGCGTGCTCGACTTCGTCCAGCAACCAGAGCACATAGCGAATGTCGACGTGAATGCTGCGTGTATTGGGCAGCACCGCCCAATCTGCGGCGACCGACTCGTAGGTACCGTCGAAAGCGAGCCCGGCAAGCTCACCGCGTGCGTTCAGCGTGGCCGAACCGGAGTTGCCGTTGCTGATGTTGGCGTCCGAGAGGAAGTCGACTGGCACGTCGGCGAGCGCCGGCACGGCGTAGCGGCCGAAACGGCGTTCGCGCGCGGCTTCCAAAAGGCGCGGTGGCGCGGCAAACGGCGGCGCGGAGCGATTCTTTTTGACGACGCCGGATAGGGTAGTGAAGGCGCTCCACTCCGGCGCGATGCCCGGCGCGGGGTTTTGCACGGTCGCGGGATCATCGACGTACGGCTCACGCACGAGTCCATAAGAGATGCGCAAGGTGCCGTTCGCGTCGGGCGGCACGTTGGGGCCGAGCACCGAAAGCAACGCTTCCATGTACTTCGGCTTTAGGTCGAGCAGCTTGCCGCTGAGGCGCTTGCGGCGTGTTTCTGCGGCGCGGAGCAGGGGACGAAGCGTAACCGCGAGCTTCAGCAAAGGATCCTTGTGCGCGCGGAGTTCGGCCGACGTAGCACGCTCGAACAGCTGTTGTCGCACTTTGGCGTCGGCGAGCTCGGTGGTCTGATACAGGCGCCCGACAGCCTTTTCGATGCTCTCGGGGGTTGGTTGTTTGCCAGCGATCAGGGCCAGCGCCGGCGAGCGTTCCGCAGCACTGGTGCGCAAGGAGCGCTCGAGCGCGAGGCGCAGTACTGCTTCGTCGAGCGGCCGGTAGTAGAGCTTGTCGAGAGCGGCGAGCTCATCAGTCAAAAGGTGCCAATTGCGCTGTTGGTAGTCTGGATCGCGCTCGGCGTCGGGCTTGGCCCGCTCTTCCGCCATGCGTACGATGCGATTGGCTGCGCTGACGAGGCGCGGCATCGAAATCTCGTTTTCGAGCTCGACGTCGGCTTCGCGCGTCTTTTCGTACTCCGCGAAGGCGGCTCGAATGGCTTCGAGCACGTTGGCATACTTGCTGGTGAGCTCTGGGCTCGCTCGAATCGCCTTCTCGAGCGACTGCTCCTCGGCCTTTTTCTTCTCGAGTAAGCCCACACGCAGCATCCCCTCGAGCTCGCCCTTGTGTTTGGTGCGATAGTTGCTGAAGCCTCGCACCCAGCTGCTCGCTTTGATTTTCGCGTTGGGATCGCTCGCCGCGACCTTCTCGAACATGGCGAGGTACTCGTCGAATTGGCGCAACCGCCGCGGGTACAGCCAGTTGGTGACGTCTTCCACCTCGTAGCGAGTCTTCAGGCGCGCGGTGCGGCCTGGAAAGCCGGTGACCAGCACCAAGTCGTGTGGGCGCAGCGGTGTTTGCGCGACTTTCAGGTAGTGCGCCGGGCGATAGGGTTGGTTCTCGGCAGCGTAAGCCGCTGGCTTGCCCGAAGCGTCCACATAGGCGCGGAAGAACGCGACATCGCCGGAATGCCGTGGCCAGCGCCAGTTGTCGATTTCACCGCCGAAGTTGCCGACGCCATCTGGCGGCGCGTACACGATGCGCACGTCGCGCAGCTCGAGCCGCTCGAACAGCGCGTACTTGAGCCCATCGTAAAAGCTGACTAGCTGGCAGCGCGTATTCGGGCGCGCCTGCTCGCAGCGCTGCACGAGCTCCTTTTGCTCAGTTTCGTAGGCGGCTTCGCGTGCGAGATCGTCCTTCGCTTTGGAAAGCGCCGCGCGCACCTCCAGAGTCACGTCGCGAATGGCCAGAGTCAGAAGGGCGCGCGCTGCTGGGCCAGCAAACGGCTCCTCGGCGCGAGCGTTCGCCAAGAACCCGGTTTCCATCAGGTTCTTTTGCGGCTGCGAATTGTATTCGAGCGAGCGTACCGCGCAGTGGTGATTGGTTGCGATCAAGCCATCGGGCGAGACGAACGACGCCGAACAGCCACCCAGGTTCAGCACGGCGCCAAGCAGGGGCGACGCAGGATCGGCGAGTAAGGCGGGATCGATGGCGAGCCCGAGCTGACGCAGCTGCTCGGCTTGAGTCTGAATCTGCTCGGGTGGCCACATGCCACCGCGATTTACGTCGTAGGGGACGGGTGCGATTGGTGGCTCGACCGCTTTCGCTGCAGGTGGCGGTGTGCTCGGGGGCGGCGCTGCCGCGCTCTGAGGGACGCTGGGCGGCGCTCCGCACGCAACCAGCAACGAGAGTCCAATGCCGAAACGCTTGTGCACGCCCAAGTTCCTATCACGCCCAGCAGGCGGGTTTATGTGGCGTTGTGCCGCGCTCGGGCCTCCCACCAGGCTTCCACCCTCGAAGGAAAGGCGCCTCCCCAAAACTGCCGCGCCCCGACAGGTGACTTGGCACTTGCGGGCACCCGGTGTAGCACCGCGGCCGAGAAAGGTGCCGCCGATGTCTTCAACGGAATCTCGCTGCCTCGAAAGCTTTCCGCTCTGGCTCCGGACCTTGGGCGACGATGCGCGCGCCCTCAGCGCGTTGCTCGAGACATCGGACTCCGAAGCCGTGATTCGCTCCACCGCCTCGGCGCTGACTTACCTTTTCAAGTCGGTCGATTTGATTCCCGATGGCCTCGAAGATCTCGGCTACATGGACGATGCGTTCGTGCTGCGCGTTGCATGTACGCGGACGCCGGAAGGCGAACGCGGCCGCGAAGAGTACGCGATTGTGCAACGCCTGGCTGATGAGGCGGCCCTGGTGAAGGAGTTCCTGGCTGATGACTACGCCGCGCTCGAGCGCCACGTGGAAGGCCTGTCCGGTGCGAGCGCGCGCGGCCGCAGCGTAGCTGAAGTCGTCGAGAGCCCCGACGCGCGCAGCGGGCTTGCTCGTGACGTGCGTGAATGGGCCTCTACCTACGGCACTCCTGGCTTCGGTCGCGACGCCAAGAACCTCGTCAAGCTGCGTTCGTTTTTGCGTACCAAGCTGTCGGCGCTCTGAGCGCTGACCTCACACGCGCGCGCTGCCACGCGGCGCGTAGTCAGACGCAGCGCGCGATCGCGCGTGCCGCAGCGCGCCCGGCGTCCGTGCGGGGCAAATACGCGTCCGGTTCGCTCAACGGCAGCCGTGCCAAGAGCGGTCCGCCGCTCTTGAAGCTACGCAGATCAGCGATCAAGTCCGCCATCGAGGTGTAGCGATTATCCGGCGCCTTGCGCAGCGCGCGCTGCACGATGGCTTCCAGATTTGGCTCGAGCTCATCACGCAACCACGATAGCGGCGGCGCCGGCGAAGCCAATTGATGCCACAACAGAGTTGGGCAAAGCTCCAGGTCGAAGGGCAAGTGACCGGTGAGCGTGCGGTAAAGCACGACGCCGAGCGCATATACGTCAGTGCGCGCATCGACGCCGTCGCCCACCACTTGCTCTGGAGCCATGTATTTTGCGGTTCCACGCAGCAGCGGATGCTCGTGGGCTTCGCGCTCATCGGCGAACGCCGCCAGGTCGAAGTCGATGACCTTCAGTCGTGGACGCTCGCTCGCGTGGGCTTCGACGAGAAGGTTTTCCGGTTTGACGTCGCAGTGAATCATGCCGGCGCGGTGCGCGGCTTCCAGCCCAGAAGCGGCTTGCAGCGCGAGCTCGACGGCGGAATCGACCGGCAGCGTGCCGTGATTTTGAATCAGGGTGGACAGCGCGTCGCCGTGTACGATCTCCATCACGGCGTAAGGCGGAGCATTTTCCGGCTCTTCCACCGCCAGTACGCGCACGAGGTTCGCATGCTCGACGCGTGCGGCGCCGCGCGCGCCTTGGAGGAAGTAGTGGCGCAGACGAGCATCCGAGGTGGCCTTGGCGTTCAGGACCTTGACGGCGACCTGGCTGCCCGTTTCACGATCGATGGCCGCAAAAACGTCGGCGGTGCCGCCGCTATCGAGATAACCAGCGAGCTCGTAGCGGCCGCCGAGCGCACGTGCGCGGATGCGCGAGTCCTCTTCCGGCAAGCGCTGAGCGCCGGAAGTCGAAGGCGCAGCGCCTTCACTCGAAGTGACCGCTCCGGCCGGCGGCGTCTTCGGCGTGTTCTCGTAGATGCGCTGCAGGGCAGGGGCTTGGAGCGCGCTGGCAGGCAGCGGATGCGACGAGAGCGACGCCATCGGGCCTAATCGAATAGCACTCGGAGCGCTGGTGAGGACAAGTTTGTGGGGTGAATCGCCGCAAACGCGACTCCTGAGGGTTACTCCCGGGCTCGCGCGAAGGGTTAGAGTCCGCGTATTCCGAGCCACACGAAAGCGCCAATCAGGGACAGGCCGCCGAGCGGAGTGATTGCCCCGAACCAGCGCGGCGCACCGAGTGCCATGGCGTAGAGCGAACCGCTGAACAGCAATGTTCCAATCAAGAAGGCAGTCGCAGGGCTCGCTGCTTGGAAGCGACCGCGTTCGAGTAAGCCAGCCAGCATCAGGCCGAATGCTGCAACGAAGTGATATTGGCTAGCCGTGCTCCACCAAGCGAGCCGTGCCGCGCCGATCGCGGAGAGTGCGTGGGCGCCGAACGCGCCGAGAACTACCGCGAGCGCGGCGGAAAAGGCGCCCAGCGAAAAGGTGGTCATGAAGGTCGCTCCTTTCGCAACCATGCAAAATTCTTGGCGGCTCCGCTGCGAAAGAACGGTGCCTCATTCCGTCACATACCGGCTACAAGAATGTCACCGAGAGCGCGGCTCTAGCTTTTGCGGGACAGCTGGAGAATTTCATGAGATCCATATCGTCGCCCAGGCTGGCGGCACGCTGGCTTTGCGGCATTGCGGCGTTTGCTTGCGGCCACGCTCCGGGCCTCGAGCCGAGTGCTTCCGCTGGCAGCAGCTCCGCCGGGTTGGGAGGCACTGGGACAGCGAGCGGCGGAACCTCGAGCGGCGGTCAGGCGAGCGGCGGTTCGGAGCTGTCGAGTTCGGGGGGGACTTCTTCGCTCGGCGGCGGAGCGCAGCAAAGCGGCGGTGTAGCGAGCTCTGGCTCGAGTTCCGGTGGTGCCTCGGGCGGCATCGGCGCAAGCGGAGGAGTTTCTGCCATGGGCTGCCCGCGCGCCTGCGGTCCCAGCTACGAGCAGTTCTTCGACGAGAAGAAGCTTGCCACGCTGCGAGTCAAACTACCTGGCGCTCCGCCGGTGTTTCAAACATCGGGGCACTGCAAGCCGTTCAGCTGGGTCGCGGCTCAGATGGTCTACGAGAGCCCGGATGCGTTGGGCAACGTCACGCTCGAGAACGTCGGCTTTCGTTGGCGTGGCAGTCGCACGCAGATCGTGCAGGGCTTCAAGCTCGACCTGCAGGTCTTGGACACACCGGGGCCAGCGGGCAAACGTCGCTTCGCGGATTTGAATCGTGTGAACATCCTCTCGAATGAGGACGATCACACTCACATTCTGCAGTGCGTCGGCTACAAGGCGCTGCGCGATTTCGGCGTGCCAGCTCCGCGTTGCAATCTCGTCAAGGTTTACCTCAACGATCAGTATTACGGCTTGCTCGAAAACGTGGAGCAGGTGAATCGCGGCTTTTTGCGTCGCCATTTCGGCACCAACAGCGGCAGCCTCTACGGTGCGTCGATGAGCAACGACGGCGGCACGAAGAGCGGCAGCACGTGCACCGGCGCATTTCAGGACTCCCAAGCCCGACTCGGCTACATCGACGACAAATTTTCGAGCTACATGAGCCAGTATCAGCTCACCAGCGCGACTGCCGCGGACGCCGAGCAGAATCTGATCCCCATGCTGAAATGCGGGGCGACAGCGAACGACGCAGATTTCCAAACATGCATCAGTCAATGGCTCGACGTGACCGAGTGGCTGAAGGTCATCGCGGCGGAATCGGTGATGCCGGAGCTCCAGTCCTTCGTCGGGTACTATCGAAACTACTACTTGTACTTCAAGGCTGACTCGTCTTCACCGAACCAGGGTAGGTTCGTGGTGTGGCCTTGGGATCTAGATACATCCTTCAATCAGGAGTCGTGCAGCCCTTCGAGTTGCGACCCGCTCACCGCGGTCGATAGCTTGTACCGAGCCTCTCGCGCCAAGCTAGTCACGCGCCTCACGACGGTGTTTCGCAGTGAATACTGCACCCAACTCAAGGCTTTCCTCGCCGACGTCTTCAAGCCCAGCTTGGTCGAGGAGCTCGCCAAGACCGCCGAACCCGGCATGGCCAATGATCCCACCGACAACACAGCCGCCTGGCAAACCGCGGTTTCAGCCCTGACCAGCTACATCCCGACGCGTGCGGCGGCCGCGCAGATCTCCATCAACACGATTTGCCAATAGCTCGCTCAGGCGGAAGCTGGCGCGTCGGCTTCGGCGTTCGGCACATTCACATGGACTCCGCCGTCCTCGAGCTCGAGCTCGAAGCGCTCCAAGCGCAGGCCTACGCACGGTCCGCGTTCGCATTCACCGCTCAGCGGATGAAACAGCGCACCATGATTTTTGCAGAGGATGCGCGCGCTACCCGGATCCCAAAAGTCGGCAGTACCGAGGTCGAGATCGACGTGCCAATGCGGGCACTCGTTCGCGAACGCGACTAGATGCTCACCCGAGCGCAACACGAAGCCTTCCAGGCGATTGCGTCCGCGCCGAAAGCGAAACACCTTGGCTTCCCCCGGTCGCAGCTCGAGCACGCCGGGCACGAACACGCGCAGCACGCTCAGCTCGGATCGGCCGTGCGCGCTGCCGGCACGTTCGTCGTGCCGTTCTCCGGCTCGACGCCGTCCGCCGAGAGCAGCTCGTTCATGAGCTCGCGACACTCGGGCTTGCCTTTCAGGTGCCCGATCAAAAGATGCGAGCTATCCACGAAGACCTTCTCGTACTTGAGGCCTTCGCGCGTGCGCGCCGCGACCTTTTCGCGGCCGCTGGCGAGATCTTCTTCCAACGCTTCGGCGTAGCGAGCCAGCTGGGCGCGCAGCTCTTCGATCTGGCGACGCAGATCGACGCCGGTGGCCTCGCGCGCCGTGCGCCGTGTTTCGCGCGTCTTCAGCCATTGGCGTTGAGCTTCGACCATCGCCGTGGCTGCGCCGGCTTGTTCGAAAATCGCGCGCGTGCCTTTCCCAGCGCGCTCGGCTTGCTCGGCGAGCGCAACGCGCTCCTGCGCGACCTGCTGCGCGCGCGTGAGCTCGCGACGTGCCGCCTCTTCTTCTTCGCCGTACGCCGAAGCTTCGCGCAACACGCGCGACTCTTCTTGCGCCAATTCCTCTACTTTACGGCCGATTTCAGCGCGCAGCGCCCGGCCGCGTCGCTCGAGTGCTTCGAGCTTGCGTGTGTGGCTCGCCACCTCACCTTCGAGGTAATTGGCTTTGGCTGCGACGTCCCACAACGCCACCAGCGCCTGGCTGACCTCAGCGGGCGCGTTCGCCGAAGGGTAGGCGCGCGAAACCATGCGCGCGAACAAGCCAGCGCGTGTTCCCCACTCACCAACCACAGGTGAGCGCGGCGGCGGCGGCAACGGCGGAGCTACCGGAGCAGCCTCGCCACCCTCTTTCTCCCACGACGTGTTGGGCTGCGAGCGCTGCAGCGCCTTCAACTCTTCGAGCAGATGGTGACCATCGCGATAGCGCTTGCGTGGATCCTTCTCCAGCAGCTTGAGCACCATGCGTTCGGCGACGGGATGGCAATCCTTCTTGATGCCGGACGGGCGCGGCGCCGGCGACGTGCGCTGCATTTCGAGCAAAGTCTCGCGATCGCTGGCGCGGAATGGCAGCTGACCGGTGAGCATTTCGAAGAACAGCACGCCGAGCGCGTAGAGATCCGAGTGCGGACCGGCTTGTTCGCCGCGCGCCTGTTCTGGCGACATGTACTCGGGCGTTCCGAATACGGCGCCCTTGGGAGCAAGGCGTGGATCGTGCGCCAGCGCTGCCAAGCCGAAGTCGAGAATCTTCACGAAGTCTTTGCGACCGCCGCGCTGCGTGAGCAGGATGTTGTCGCTCTTCAAGTCGCGGTGCACCACGCCGAGGTCGTGAGCGCGCGTGAGCGCGGCGCCCATCTGCTCGAGGATGTCGAGGGCACGCCCGAGTGGCAGCGGGCCTCGCGCGAGTTCGCTCGAGAGCGGCGTGCCGACCAGATACTCCATCACGAGATACAGCTCACCCTCGTCGGTCTCGCCGATGTCGTGGATGTCGATGATGTGCGCGTGGTCGACGCGATTGGCTGCGCGCGCCTCGCGCAACATCCACGCGCGAAGGTGCGTCTCACCGCGCAGATCCGGGCGAATCAACTTCACTGCGACGACGCGATCGATGAGGACGTGCCGAGCTCGATAAACGATGCCCATGCCGCCTTCGCCGACGCGCGCTTCCAGCCGATAGCGGCCTGCAATGACTTTGCCGAGTGCGGGGTCGTCACCCCGACGGCTGCGGGAGGTGCTACCGGTCTTCTGCGGAGCGGGTTGTGCCATGTTCGTGCGTGAAGCGCTTTATCAACCCACGCTTCAACTTAGGATGCTAACGGCAGCACCCCGGCAAAGCAAAGCCCAAACGCCTGTGTGGCTGAGCTTTGCCTACGCAACCAGCGCGCCGCCGCACACGATAGAATGCGTAACTTACGTGTGCGTTACTCGGCGACATCGTGCGCTTCGTAAGCGTCATCACACGTGTGCGCGTGAGTGTGTGCGAGCGGAGCGGCGCGCGTCATCGCATCTAAATGCGTGCGCGCCGCGAGTTTCTTCTGACGATGCGCGATCCGACTGCGCGCTGATGCCGCAGTGGTGTCAGAACAGCACGTTGAGTACGGGAATGCGCACCTCGGTCGCCCTGGGTGCGCCCATGGCAACTTCGGCGCGCGTGAATACTTGGCGCACTTCCACATTCGGAATGCTGACGCTGACTTGATTCGGCTCGACGTCGATCAGCGCCGGAGGAATGCGGCGTGGGCGGTGCGTGTGTTCGTGCCGGGCAACTTTGCGGCCGGGCAACGCGCCGGATGGCGTTCCGGGGGCGGGTGCTGGGGCGCTCGGCGCCGGCGTGCTTCCCGGTTGCGGCGTATCGTTCGGCGCGGTGGGAGGCGGCGGAGTCGGCGCCGCAGGCGGGGCGCTCGTGCGCGCGGGATCGGCGACGGGTTCGTCGGTCGGTTGTTTATCGACTACGTACGTTGCGGGCGGCTCGTAGGCGGTAGCGCTCAGTACGGCAACAGTCGTCGGGATTGCGAGCGTGAGACCACCCGCGAGCATCAGCATGGGGATCCGCGCTGTGTCGACCGACTGCTCGACGAAATATCCGCCAACGCCGCCCGCAGCTGCGCCGGCGAGGCCACCACCTATGTACGCCCAAGGCGACTTCACCTTGAATGCCGCCTCCACATCCATCACGAGCTCGGCACCCAGCAAGGCGCCACCGACGATCCCCTTTCCGTCGGGAGAAGCCTGCTGCGCGTTTGCGACCCCAGCGTGGGCAAGCCAAGCAACGGTCACCGCACAAGTGAGAATGGACGGAAGCAATCGCATCGGAAACCTCTTTTTGTGCCGAGGCCTCTTCGGTGCCAAGCCGCCCTCGGACATTCGCGGTGCCGAGCATAGCACCCCTTCCTCGGCGCTTGGCCACATCTTCCGGTAGCTAGCCGTGACGTGTTGAGATGCGCTTCGACGCTTTGGCAATTCGCAGGCTTCTTGGCGTGTACGGGCTCGTGCTGCTCGCGACCCTGTTGATTTCCGCGTGGCGCTTGAACGAACTCACTCTGGGTTCTGCCGCGCGCGGGGCGTGGCTCCCATTTCTGAGGCCGCTGCTCGGTGCCGGCTTCGAGGTCAGTCTCTTGCTTGCAGTACCCGCGGCGCTGCTTGCGGCGCGCGCGGCCGGTTTGTCTATCGCTCGCTGCGCGTTTGCATTTGCGCTGCTGTCCGCAATTGGCGTGCTGGCTGCGACTCGGCTCGATCCGGGCGGGCTTGCTCCCGGACAGTTGGCCGAGGCCCTGTTGCGCGAAGCGCGAGACCGCTGCGAGATGCTGCCCAGTCGGCGAGCCGACGTGCCGCTCATTGGCATGACGTGGTCTTGTCCTGCAGGAGCTCCGGCCACCCTCACTGGTCGCGTGCCGATCGCAAAGCGCGCTGAGTTCAGCGCCGGGAGCATTCAACTTGCGCCGGATTTGCGCACCATTTCACTCAGCGAACTCGAGCTCAGCCTCCCGGCCACCCTCAAGCGCGGCCCGATCCACGTCAGCGCGCAGCGCGCCGTGATCCGCGGTCTAAGTCCATGGGGCCGACCAGCCGACGTGCCGTTGGCTCGCCGCCTGCTTCGTGCCGTGCTTGCTGCGCTCGCCACCTCCGCAGCGGGCATCGCGGCGCTCCTCTATTGGCGCTGGGGCCAACGCGCTACCGTGGGGATCGCCCTGCTCGCGGGACTCGCCGCATTTGCGACGCAGCGCTGGCTGGATCGCTACACGGGTCCGGGCGTTTGGTACTTCGGGCTCGTGCTCGTGGGACCCATCGCTGTTGGGCTGGCTGGCCTGGCCACCAACGCAATCAACCGGTTTTTCAGGCGTTCCACGGTTGCCCGGTAGGCCGGGCAATGGTACGGCTGCGACCTCGTCGGACCCGAAGAAGGGCCTGCAACCGTGTCGGCCCTCGTCGTTCTAGTTGTCGTGCTGTTGCTCCTGAGCGGGGGCAACGGTTTTGCCAAGCTAGGTCGAAGCCTCGGGCGCGGCGTGCGCGCCTTCCGAGAAACCATGCAGGAGAGCGAGACCGAGCCCGTGCCCCCCAAGCGTATCGCGGTCGAACCCGTCGCCCCGAAGCTTCTACCGGGTAAGGGGGAGACGAGCACCGAGGTCCCTCCTCCCGACAGCGAAAGGTCCTAACTTCGTGATCTCTTCCGATCCGTGCGCCGGCGCGCCAGCAGAGTCCTCGGCAACCGCTGTCCGCGCACTTCCGGCTGGCAAGCTCGCGGCCTTTTTTGAGCTCTCGAAACCCGGAGTTGGCGGGCTCGTCATTCTTACGACCCTGTGCGGTGCGCTCAGCGCGCCGGTTACGATGGGCCTCGGGCGATTGGCCGCGGCGCTGGTTGGCACATCCCTCGTGGTCGCCGCGGCGAACGGCCTCAACATGGTGATCGAGCGCGAAAGTGATGCGCTGATGTCGCGCACTCGCCATCGCCCATTGCCGACGCGGCGCTTGAGCCCAGAGCTTGCGATCGCATTTTGCGCGGTTTCTTGTTTGGTGGGAAGCGCGTTGCTGTTCGGCTTCGTGGGCTCGCTGGCGGCGCTCCTCACGCTGAGCGCGCTACTCAGCTACGTGGTTCTGTACACGCCGCTCAAGCGCGTCACACCGCTCGCCTTGTTCGTCGGAGCAGTGCCCGGCGCGATCCCACCGCTCATCGGTTGGGCGAGCGCTACCGGCACGCTCGATCCCTTGGCTTGGCTCGAGTTCGCGGTGTTGTACGTTTGGCAGCTGCCGCACTTCTTGGCGATCGCGATCTTCCGCAAGGAAGAGTATGCGCGCGCCGGCATGCGTGTGCTCTCGGTGTCGCACGGCGTACGCCGCTCGAAAATCGAGATCGCGATTTATTCGCTGCTGCTCGTGCTCGTGAGTCTATTGCCAGTTGGGCTCGGTCTCGCCGGCATGGGCTACGCTTTGGTTGCGCTTGGTTGCGGGCTTGCGTTCCTGGCGCTTGCCACAGCCGGCCTCTCGATGCGCGACGATCGGCGTTGGGCACGGCGTGTATTCTTCGCCTCGATGCCTTACCTCGTAATCGTGCTCGGCGCGCTCGCTAGTTTCTCGGCGCGCTGAGCAACAGCCCGCGCAGCGACTTGCGCTGAGCGTCTCCGGTTTCTCAGCGTCGCGCGGTGCGCAGCGCTGGTCGCAATGCGCGTGCGCGTTTTGGTGCGCGATACTGGGAGCTATCGATGGCCTCGAGCAGCGGTTTCAGATCCGTGCTCTTGGCCACCACCGCGCCGAGCTGCTCGGCTCGCTGCAACAAAACCGGATCACCCGCGCCGCTGAAGAACACGACACCTTGGGTGGCGCCTAACGCCAACAGCTCCGAGGCAATTTCGACGCCGCTGCCGTCGGGCAATTCCAAATCGAGAATCGCCACGTCGAAACCATGACGCAGCTCACGAACACCGCTGCAGCGTTCGACCGCGGTCACGTCGTGTCCCGCGCCGCGCAGTGCGCGCGACAACCCGCGCCGCACCATGGGATCGTCTTCCAGGACGAGCACTTGGAGGCCACAAGGCTCCATCAGTCGCGGTGAACATATCAGCACCAGCGCTCCTGAACAAGTGAATCGCAGTCAAACCGTACCCAGCGAATCAATTCGTGGACTTTGCAGTCTGAGATTCAGGTACGAGATGAGGATCAGTCACTCTGCGTGCAATCAGCAGTGCGCTGATCACTGATAGTAGTGCGGCGATAGGCGCCGGTGCACACGTACGCGCGAGTAGCATCAGCGACAACGCTGCGCGTACATCGCCGGGCACACGCGTCTTTTGCAACAGCGATAGCGACGAACACAACATGAACACCGCCGCGCCTTGCGAAATCATGGCGGGAATCGCCGTGGTTTTGCGAGTGCTGAGCGCTTCGAGTAAGCGCTGCATCAGCACGAGCGCGCTGCTCGCGGTGTGACTCGCGCCCAGCTTGGCCAGCGCGAGCGCGAAGCTCGTCGCGATGCCTGCCATTGCCAGCGAGCCCAGGCGTTCACGAGAATTCGTAGACACGGCACGCAGCGCGAACACGCTAGCGCTCACGTCACAGGCCAAAGCAACGAACCCCAGCAGCGTTGCTGCCAACGCAAAGCCGTTGTCACTCGCGCGCGAAACCCGCACCAATTCGTAGGCAGCCAGATCGAGACTCGCTGCGACCGTCGCCAGCGCGACCGCGAGTGAGCCTTCTCGCAGCGCTCGACGCGCGAACAAAAACGGCAGCACCGCTGCTGGTGTGATCACCGCAGAGATTGCCAACAACTTGGCGAGCTCACCGTCGAGTGGACGCGTCGCTGCAGCAGCGACCAGCGCAACCACGCTGATGCCCGCGGGCATCGCCAGAAATCGGAAGCCAATCCCGAGGCTCGGCAACGCGAACACATTCCCCAACAAGCGAATGCAAAGCGCGATGCCGCCCGCGGCGACGAGCTGGCTCATGCAGGCAGCGAACCACACCGCCGCGCTAATCAACTGCGCAATTCCGGTTGTCGTGCCGGGCAACGCCGGAGCGATGCCTTTGGCAGCGACGATCGCGCACAGCGCCAGTGCCGCATAAGCGCTCGCTGAAACCCCAACCTGCCCGACTTCGCGAGCCGGTGCCGGGCTCGCTGCCAACGTGCGCGCTTCGTCTGGCACGGCCGCGCTCATGCCCTACAGCGCACGCTCGCTGGCTCGATCAGGCTGAGTTTCACGCGAGCCGTGTCGCTCTTCAGGCGGACTCTGATCGGGCGTCGGCTTGGGCTCGGCTGGCGGAGGAGCCGTCTTTTGCAGGCCTTTCAGCTTGTAGGGACGCGCGTTGTACGTCGTGCACGCAATGGCGGGGTCGCGATGGAACTCCCAATGCAGATAGACGTGACCATCCCCAGAAACGATTTCACGTGGAGGCGTCCCGAAAGGTGCTGCGCGTTGAACCGACTCGAGCGCGGCGATATCGAACGCTGTTACACCGCTGGTCTTGGTGACCCCCGGCAGCCTGACCAAGCGGCCCTCGTCTTGATCGAGAATAATCTCGAGGCTCGTGAACATCTCGCGGTTGTTCTGGGGGTCGCTCGCCGGCAGCGAATCCAAACTGGCCAAGAACCAATCCGCGAAGATCGGATGGATTCGGTTGTGCATCGAAGCGAGATACATGCCGAATGGCGAGCGCGCCGTGTTCAGCGCCGTTTGATTGCCCGGCTTCACCATCGGCACGTAGTTTTCGATGGAGGAGCGCCAGCGCTCGATGCCAACGGATTTCCACGAGCCGCGGTGCTGACTGCGCCGCCGCGCGCCATCAGCGAGACGTTCACGCGAGAGCTGATCGGTGCCGATCGCCGCGCGCGCAAGCCCGGGCGTCAGGTTCAAATTGATTCCGCTGGCGGTGGTGCCCGAGGCTCCCAACCCCAAAAAATCCTCTGCGCCGCGCACGCGCCGTCGCGGCAACTCGCGTTTCTTGCGAGCACGCTGGCCCTCTTGCTCCGCCTGCGCCACTTCGGGGCGCGACATGCCGAACGTGCCTTGTGGAGCGCTCATGACTTCGGGCGCGCCGACTTGCTCACGCTGCTCCGCCTGACCTTTGGAGCCAGGTGAGGGAACGGCAGCGGTGCGTTGATCAGTCGGCTTTTCGCCGCCGTGCTCGGCGCCGGTGCGAGCTGGCGCCGTGTGCTCGGGGGCTCGAGCGTGCTGCGCACCCGCGTTCGGCTGCTCCTCACTGGTCTTCGGCCGCTGCGGCGCTGGTTCGTCGTGCGGAGCGCGCGCTTCTTCGCCGGCGCGATCCTCGCTGTGGGCGATGCGCGTTTCGTGGGCATCGCCGGGCTCTTCTCCTACGCCGCTCGCGCTCGAGCCGGGCGTCGGCTTCTTGTCGTCTTGATCGTTGGAAGTGATGCGAGCCTGCGTCTCTTCCGCCACCTTGTTGTTGTTCTCGGCAATGAACTTGGCGTCGGGGTTGTCCGCCTGGTTCTTGTCTTCGACGTGCTGGCGTACCGCGATCGCCTTCTTCAGCACGAGCTCCTGAGTTTCCGCCGGTTGCTTTTTGATCTCGAGCTTCTTCTCTTCTTCCTCTTTCTTCTTTTCCTCTTCCTTCTTTTGCTCTTCCGGCTTCTCCGGCTCGACCTTCTGCTCGGGATCGGGCGGCAGCGGCTTCTTTTCGTCCTCCTCGGTCTGCTCGTCTGTATTGGGCTTCTTGTCGGGCGCGTTCTCGTGCGGACTTGGCTCGTTGGCCTCCGGCGGAAGCGGCGTCTCATCGAGCAACGCCACCTCCAGCGTGTTCGACGCCTTCATGTACGAACGCACGCCTTCCGCGAAGCGGCGCAGCTCAATGCGCTCCTCGATCCAATTGGCTGCCTGGTTTACGCCGCCGCCCGTCAGCAAATGCACGAGCAACGCCGTAGCGAGCCACAGGAATAGGGGGATTTGTGCGTCGCGCGGCATTTCGGAAAGAGTCGAGCCCGAGATGGAAACCTAACATTCAGGCCGGAGCGCTTCAATTCGTGAGCGCCACCACAGCCCGAGATATTCGCGATGTTGCAAAGTATTTCTGCACCGAGAGCCGAAAATGGCTGCAAACGCCACAGTCCTTTCGGGCCGAAATCGCAGCGGCCCGCCTTGACGCCGCTCGGTTTGCGCCTCAGTCGCTCGGCTTTTTACGTTTTCGAGAGCGCGTCGAAGTGCTCGGCGATTTCCTCGGGCGTCCACACGCCACCGTCGGCCTCTTTGTACTTGCCCGGACTCTCGACGACCTTGTAGACGCTGATGCGTCCGCCAGCTACTGCGAGCACCACGCCGCTCACGTCACGCGCCAAATCGCTCGCCAGGAATACGTGAGCGGGTGCGATGTGCTCCGGGCTCAACGAAGCCTCGATTTTTTCGAACATCGGCAGGTCCTCGGTCATCCGCGTCTTTGCGACTGGCGCCACGGCGTTCACGCGAATGCCGTAGCGCTGGAGCTCGATCGAAGCTGTGCGCGTGAGGCCATAGATCCCGGCTTTGGCAGCGGAATAGTTGGCTTGCCCGAAGTTCCCGAGCATGCCCGATAAGCTGGTGGTGTTGATGATACTGCCGCGCACGTTGTTGTCTTTCATGTGCGCAGCGGCTGCCTGCAAGCACAGGAAAGTCCCCGTGAGGTGCACCGTCAGCACGCTCTCCCATTGCGATAGATCCATCTTGAGCAGCGTCTTGTCCCGCAGAATCCCCGCGTTGTTCACGAGCACGTGCAGCCCACCGAATGCATCGACCGCGCGTGCCACCAGCGCCGTTGCCCCCTCGGGCTTGGAAACGTCGTCGTAGCTAGCGATCGCGCTGCCACCACGGGCCTGAATCTCCGCGACTACGGCGTCAGCCGCAGCTCGATCGCTGCCTTTGCCGTCACGTGCGCTGCCGAGATCGTTGACGACGACTTTTGCCCCGCGGTGGGCGAACAGGAGCGCGGTAGAGCGGCCGATTCCATGTCCGGCGCCCGTAACGATCGCGACTTTGCCTTCCAGAAGTGCCATGTGGACGCGCTTTTCCCAAAGCTTCGCCGCGAGGGCAAGTCGGAGCGTGGCGCCGCGGCAAGAAGCTCACTTCGCGCTGGAAGCGCGCCCTGTGCCGCGCGCGAAGTGTGGCGAGAAGCGCAAGTGTGTGTGCCACCGACATGCATCGAAGCATTTCGTCAGCCATGCCCTCTATTGATCTGCTCGACCGTACGTTCTGTATTCTGATTCGGAGGGTTCATGCCCCAGGCCCGGCGCAGGCGCATCGCATTCCTGTTGAATGACCTGAGTAACGCTTACCAAGCCAGATTTCGCTTGGCGATGGAGAAGGCCGCCAAGCAAAACGACCTCAGCTTGGTTGTGGCGGTGGGGCGCGAGCTCGACCACCACGAAATGCAAGAGCGGGCGCAGAATGTGGTGTTCGACTGGATGGGGCCGGAGGCAGTCGACGGCGTAATCGTGCTCTCCGCCGCAATGTCGAACTACTCCGGTAAGGCGGGCCTCGAAGCCCTGTGTCGCCGCCTGCAGCCGTTGCCGTCGTGCAGCATTGGGCTCGAGTTGCAGGGCGTGCCGTCGATCTTGGTGAATAACCGCGAGGGCATGCGGCTCTCCGTAGAGCATCTGCTGCGCGTGCACGGCTGTCGTCGCGTTGCGTACGTGGGCGGGCCCCGCGACAACGACGAAGCCTTGGCGCGCTTCAATGGCTATTGTGATGCTCTCGCCGCGGCCGGCGTCGCGTTCGAGCCCAACTTGGTGCGCGCGGGCGATTTCCTCGCGCCGTCTGGGCGTGCAGCCATCGCCGACATCCTCTCCAGCGGCTTCAGCTTCGACGCAGTGGTGGCCGCCAACGACCACATGGCGCTCGGTGCCATCGACGCGTTGCGCGAAGCCAACCTCAAGGTTGCCGAAGAGGTGTTGGTGATGGGCTTCGATGATAGCCCTGTGGCGCGCTTTGCGGCTCGATCGCTCAGCACCATCGCGCAGCCCGCGGACCAGATGGCGGACATAGCGATGCAGAACCTACTGCGCGCCATGGACGGTGAGGCGGTGCCGCTCGTTACACAGGTTCGCGTGAACCTGGTGCTGCGCGAGTCCTGCGGCTGCGGCTATGTCGTGCGCAGCGGCTCGATCCTTCCGCAAGCCCCCGACGCCGCAGGGCGCGCCAGCCAGTTCTTGCGGCGCGAACGCGAGCGCCTATTCACGCTACTGCAGCCGGAAAGCGGTCCGTCCAGGCGCCTCTGGCCACGCTGGGCCGCGGAGTTTCTCGAGTCGTTGCAGTGCGAGCTGGACGGCGAGGCGGGCACCTTCCTGCGCGTCGTAGACAGGACCACGGAAGAGGCCGCCAGTGAGGGCGTACCGCTCGAGGAAATCAACGCGAACGTGAATATCCTGCGCTCGGAATTTCAAGGCGCCGGCTACCGCGTCGACGCTCGTGTCGATCTCGAGCGGCTCTGGATGAAGGCGACCGCGATAGTTGCGGCGGCGACGACGCGCCAGGAAGGGCGCGCGGCTTTGAACTTGATGACGGGAGCGATCGGGCTGCGTCAAGCAAACCAAAAATTGTCGATCGCTCTCGACATGGCCTCGATGGCCTCTGCCCTCGAAGACTCCTTGTACGCCATCGGCATTCACACGTGCGTAGTGTCGTTGTGCAAACCGGAAACGCCGGACCAAGTGGTGCCTGTATTCGCGGCGCGCGGTAAGGCGCGCATTCCCGTCACCAGCGAGCCATATCCGGTGAAGCGTCTGCTCCCTCCCGAGCTGCGCGACGACTCGGAGCGCTTTGCCCTGGTTCTATTCGCGATAAGCTTCGAAAAGGACGTGCTCGGCCTGCTGATGTTGGACACTGGCACCGATCAGTTCATGGGCGAAGCACTGCGCTGGCAGCTCGGTGGTGCGCTGATGATGCGCAATCTGCACGCGCGTGTCGTGGAGGAAACGACTCTGCGCGAACGTCTCGCACGCGAGCAGCTGCAAGGCGAAATGGCGGTGGCCCGCCGGATCCAAACTGCACTCGCGCCGCGCAGCCTGGACGTGTCGGGCCTGTCCGTGGCCGCTCGCATGCTGCCCGCCGACGAAGTGGGCGGCGACTACTACGACGTGATTCCAACGCAAGATGGCTGCTGGTTCGGCATCGGCGACGTCACCGGTCACGGCCTGCTCTCGGGTCTCGTGATGCTCATGATTCAGAGCATGGTGGGTACGCTGGTGAGCACGCGCCCGAACGCGAGCCCCTCCCGCTTGGTGCAAGACTTGAACACGGTGCTCGTCCCGAACATTCGCGAACGCCTCGAGCGAGACGAGCACGCCACGTTCATGCTGATCAAGTACGCCACCAACGGCAAGCTCACATTTGCTGGCGCGCACGAAGACCTGCTCGTGTATCGCGCTCGTCAGGGCCGCTGCGAGGTCGTTCCGAGCCAGGGCGTTTGGGTTGGCATTCGGAACGACATTCAGGAAGCTACCGTCGACCAGTTGCTGGAGCTATCTACCGGGGACGTGCTCGTGCTCTACACGGACGGCATCACCGAGGCGCAAAATGCCGAATTCGAGCAGTTTGGTTTGGAGCGCTTGATCCAAGTGCTGACAGCCCACGCGTCGAAGCCGGTGGAAACCATTCTCGAGCGGATTTTCGATGCCGCAAAGGCGTGGTCCGCCGTGCAGCGCGACGACATGACCTGCGTAGTGATTCGCTATTTGGGCGGCTCGGTCTGAACCGCCAGAAATCTCAGTGTGCGTCGAGTAGTGCGCGTAGCTTGTGAGCCAAGCTGGCGCTCGAGAACGGCTTCTGCACGAAGGCGCAGCCCGGCTCCAGCGCACCCTCGCGAATGACGGCGTCGTCGGTATGGCCCGACATGAACAAGACGCGCAGCTTCGGTCGCAATGCGCGCAGCTGGCCGGCGAGTGCGCGGCCGCTACTGCCCGGCATGACCAAGTCGGTCAACAACAGATCGATCGAACCAACGTACACGCGACCGAGCTCCAGCGCCGCCGCGGGCGTGTCGGACTCCAGCACTTTGTAGCCGAGCCGCACCAGAATTTTGCGCGTTGCCAGGCGAATGGCTGGATCGTCCTCGACGAGCAGGAGAGTTTCACGGCCGCCGACCGACTCGGGAACACCCGTGGGAGGAATCGACTTCACTGTTTCGTTCACCAGCGGCAACAGCACGCGGAAGCGCGCGCCGGCGCCCGGCGAGCTGGTGACGTCGATCGCCCCGCCGCTTTGCCTCACGATGCCATACACCGTCGAGAGGCCGAGCCCGGTGCCTTTGCCAACTTCCTTGGTCGTGAAAAACGGCTCGAACAAGCGCGCCTTGGTCGCATCATCCATTCCGACGCCAGTGTCGGTCACCGTGACGTGCACGTAGCCGCCGGGAGGCAGCGCGTTTTCATTGTCGGCCGTGAACGCCTGGGCGAAGCGCGTGATGCCGGTCTCGATGGTCAGGCTGCCGCCTTCGGGCATGGCATCGCGCGCATTGACGGCCAGGTTCATGATGACCTGCTCGAGCTGCCCGGCGTCGGCCTTTACCGTGCATGGCATGCCCGCCAGGTTCGAATTCAGTGTCACATCATCGCCGAGCAAGCGCCTCAGCAGTTTGTCTAGGTTCCTGAGCAGCTCGTTCACGTCGAGCACACGCGGCTCGAGCACCTGCTGGCGGCTGAACGCGAGCAATTGGCGGGTGAGGCTCACGGCTCGGTCGGCCGCTTTGCGGATCTCGTTCACCTCGTCGAGGCCCGGATGTCCAGGGGTGAGGTCGTCGCGCAAGAGATCGCAGCACATCGAAATGGCGCCGAGCACGTTGTTGAAGTCGTGTGCCACGCCAGCTGCGAGGCGGCCCACGGCCTCCATTTTTTGTGCGTGCTCGAGCTTGTGCTCTAGAGCGCGTCGCTCGCTCAGGTCGAAGATGAAGGCGACGTCCTGGATGTGGTCTTCGTCCAACGCGGAAATGCCGATCAGAACCGGTACGCGCGTGCCACCTTGGCGTATCAGCTCGAGCTCCCAGGGCGCGGAGGCGACCTCAGCGCCGTTGCGTCGCTTCTGAAGCCGATACTCGGGCGGCACTAGTTGATGAAAGTTGATTTTGCCTTCCACGAGCTCCCCGCGCGTGTAACCGATGATGCGCAGGTACTCGTCGTTGGCGTCAGTGATGCGGCCGTCGTTCTGGACGAAGGCGATGCCCAGAATGGGCGACGACAGCAGGCGCCGCAGCCGAGTTTCACCGCGCTTGCGCTCGCCGATGTCTTGAATTTGCGCGATGAAGTGGCGCGGCTGCCCAGCTTCGTCGAACACGAGCGACACGTTGAGCTGCACCCAAATCGTCCGCCCGTCGCGATGAATGTAGCGTTTCTCGAGCTGGTACTCGTCGATACGCTTCTCCAGCATGTCGTTCACGTAGCTGAGATCGATCGCGAGATCGTCGGGATGGGTGATGGCCTGAAAGTCCATGGCCAGCAGCTGTTCGCGCTCGTAACCCACGAGGTTCGTGAGGGCAGGGTTGACCTCCAGAAAGCGCCCATCCGGAGCGACGATCGCCATCCCGATGGGCGAGTGCGTCATGGCTGATGTGAGGCGCTCTTCGCTGGCGCGCAGGGCTTCTGCGATGCGCTTTCGCTCGGTAATGACCTGCGTGAACATGGTCAGCCCACCGATCGAGCCGTCGGGCTTGTACCAGGGACGAACCTCCCATTCGAGCCATTCAGTGCTGCCGTCGGCGCGCGGAAACGGATCCTCCGCACAGCGCTCGACGGCGCCTTTCAGCACTCGGCGATGCACTTCCTTCCAGCGCTCCGGAATATCCGGGAACACTTCGTAATGCGACCGGCCTACGAGGTCTTGGCCCAGAAGGTGATAGTCGCTGAGCCAGCGATCGCTCGCCTGCAGGTAGCGGAGTTCGGTGTCGAACATCGCAACCGCGGCGGGTGTATGCTTGATGAACTGCCGAAGCAGCGCTTCACTCGCTTGCAGCGCGGCTTCTGCGCCCGAGGCAGCGCGCTGCGAGCGTCTTTCGTTGCCCGCGTTCTGCTGCTCTCCGTCGATCATGCTGCCCCGCCCGCTACCAATTGTAGGAAGGAAACGGACGATCTGGACGCGCTATCAAGTAGCCTTGCAGGAGATCACAACCGCATTCGATCAGAGTGTTTCGCTCCTGACGAGTCTCGACGCCTTCGCCGACCACCGTCATGCCGAGCTCGCGGCACAGCGCCGTCACCGAGCGCACCAACTTCTGCTTGGTCGGATGCGCGTCGATGCCGCGCACCAGGGTCATATCGAGTTTCACCAGCTCGGGTTCCAAGGTCGCGAAGCTGGTGAGCCCAGCGTAGCCCGCTCCCAGGTCGTCGATCGCGATGCGAAAGCCCATCTGGCGAAGTTGACCGATCTTGGCGCGAGCATCGTCGACCGCGTCCAACGACGCGCGTTCGGTGATCTCCAGCACCACGCGCTCCGAGATCTCCGAAAGCGGCGCTTCCAACGAGAACAGGGTCTCGTCCATCAAGTCGCGTGAATGAAGGTTCACGAACAACAACGCGGCCGCAGGCGCGTTCGCGAACGAGCGTACCGCGGCGCGCCGGATGGTGCGACCGAGTTCTTCGACGCGGTTGAGCCGCTCGGCAGCGTCCAAAATCGCGCCGGCATGGGGCAATGCTTTTTCGGTGCTGCGCAGCAGGGCCTCATACCCGAACAGCGAACCATCGCTGCCGCGGACGATCGGCTGGTAGGCGATCCACAACGTCTCGAGCGCGCGATCGAAGCTCGCTTCCAGCCCGAGGCGATCGGAAACGCCCAGACCACCCTGATTCAAGAGCGCGAGCGCCTCCTCCTTCAAGCGCGCGATCCGGCGCAGACGTACGGCGCGCGCCACGATGCTCTTCATCTCGTCGAGATCGACCGGCTTGGTCAGGTACAAGAGCGCGCCCAAGCGAACTGCTTGCATCGCGGTCGCCACGTCGGGCGCTCCCGTGATGAGCACGACCGGCACGTCCGCATCGCGCTGTCGAATTGCGCGCAAGAGCTGGATGCCGTCGATCTCCGGCATGGCGATATCGCTGACGATGGCTTCGAATTGTGAGCGCTCGAGCAACTCGGTGGCTTCGCGACCATTGGCGGCTGCCGATACCTCGTAGCCAGTAGCGGTCAGGCTACGTACCAACGCGCCACGCACGAGCGCATCGTCGTCCGCGACGAGGATTTTGCCTCGCGTGGCGGCCGCCGGCGCCCGCTCCGAATCTAGCGACCCACTCATAGCTTCCTGGGAGTGCACAGGCAGTGTTAACGGCCGCGACGGTCGTCTCTCTCCTCTACGCGGCACTTTTTCGAGAAAGTGTGGGAGTGGTGGCGCGAGTGTGGGCGCGCGTTGCGTTTCAGAAGCGAATTACCAGCGCGGAGCGCGAAGGTGTGGCGTCATGGCGCTGGCGGAAGAGCAACAAATCGGCAGCTAGAGCGAGCCCCACCCCGACCCCCGTTCCGATGCCGTCCCACGCCAGATCCTTGAAAGAAGGATCGCCGTGGCCCGCTGCATCCCAGAGCTCCTTGGCGATGCCCGCCGAAAGCGAAAGCGACGCGCCTGCCAGCGCTCGTTGCCAAGGTTCGTCCCAGACCAAGCTCGACGCCGCGTAGCCCCCCGCCGCGAGCCCGGCCGAGACGCCGAAATGCAGCGCCTTGTCCGGTCCCCAGAAATCATCCTCTGCCCGCGCGGTCCTTGCCGCGCAGACGCTCGTGACGATTGCGAGCACGCCGACGCTCCAGAGTGGAGCCTTGCGCTTCCTGGCGCGCTTTTTCGGCGAGGATGCTATGACCCCGCCCAGCTCATGACACGCCGCATTCTGGTCACCAGTGCGCTGCCCTACGCGAACGGTCACATTCATTTGGGACACCTGGTGGAGTACATCCAGACCGACATCTGGGTGCGATTTCAGCGCCTCCGCGGGCACGACGCAATCTACATCTGCGCCGACGACACGCACGGGACTGCCATCATGATGCGCGCGCGCCAGGAGGGCCGCAGTGAGGAAGCCGTCATCGCTGAGATGAACGCGGCGCACCAGCGCGACTTCGCCGGGTTCCAAATCAGTTTCGACCACTACGGAAGCACGCATTCGGACGAGAATCGGGTGCTGTGTGCCGAGTTCTGGTCGGCGCTGCAGCAGGCCAATTTGGTGGTCACGCGTGAGATCACACAGCTCTACGACGCCAAGGCGGGCACATTTTTAGCGGATCGCTTCGTGAAGGGGACTTGCCCGCGCTGCGGCTCGCCTGACCAGTACGGTGACTCCTGCGACAAATGCGGCAGCACCTATCTCGCCAGTGAGCTGGTCGATCCGGTCAGCACGTTGACGGGCACACGGCCCGAGCTGCGTGACGCGAAGCACTGGTTCATTCAAATCGAGCCCTTCCACGACTTCCTGGCGGGCTTTGTGACCGATCCGGGGCACCTGCAGCCGGAAATCTCGAACTACTTGAAGGGCCAGTTTCTGGAGCGCGAAGTCGAGGGCAAAGACGGTGAACCCGCGCGCGTGGAAAAGCTCGAGTTGCGTGACTGGGACGTATCGCGGCCGGCGCCGTATTTCGGCTTCGAAATCCCCGACGAGCCCGGCAACTTTTGGTACGTCTGGTTCGACGCGCCCATCGGCTACTTGGGTTCGACCAAGCAGTGGTGTGATCGACGCGGGCAACCGCTCGACGAGTGGTGGCGCGCCGATGACGTCGAGATCTATCACTTCATCGGCAAGGACATCACCTACTTCCACGCGCTGTTTTGGCCCGCGATGCTCAAGGCGGCGAACTACAAGCTGCCGACGCGCGTGCAGGTGCACGGCTTTCTCACGGTGGATGGCGAGAAGATGTCCAAGTCGAAGGGCACGTTCATTCACGCCAGCACGTACCTGAAGGAGCTCGACCCGGCTTGGCTGCGTTACTACTACGCAAGCAAGCTGAGCTCGCGTGTGGAAGATCTGGACATTCAGATCGATGAGTTCGTGAGCAAGGTGAACTCCGATTTGGTTGGCAAGGTGGTGAACCTTGCCAGTCGCACGGCGCGCTTCGTCGAAAGCACGGGCCTCGCCGCGAGCTACCCAGATGACGGCGGTTTGTTTGCGGAAGGCAAGAGTCGCGGCGCCGAAATCGCGGAGGCTTATGAGAGCTGCGATTACGCGCGCGCCATGCGCCTCATCATGGCGCTGGCCGATCGCGCCAACGAATACGTGGATCGCGTCGAGCCATGGAAGCTCAAGAAGGATCCGGCACGTGCGGCAGAGCTGCAGGCGGTGTGCAGCATCATTTTGAACCTGTACCGCCAAATCGTGATCTATCTCGCGCCCGTCTTGCCGAAGCTCGCCAGTGATAGCGAGCGCTTGCTCAATACTCGCTTTACGAATTGGAACGACGCTGCCACGCCGCTAGTCGGCACCGGCATTGCGCCGTTTTCTCATCTCATGCAACGCGTCGACCCAACCAAGGTGAAATCAGTGATCGAACAAAGTCGCGAGGCCGCTCCCCCCACCGCCAGCGAGGCTTCAGCTGCTGCGCCCGCCGCAACCACGGAAGTTCCGCGCGATGACGGTGCTGCGCTCGCCGCGGAGCCGCTGGCTGCCGAATGCAGCATCGAGGATTTTCAGAAGGTCGACTTGCGCGTGGCGCGGGTGATCAACGCAGAGCACGTACCGGAAGCGAAGAAGCTCCTCAAGCTCACGGTGAGCCTGGGCGGTGACACCACGCGCACGATCTTCGCTGGCATCAAAGCCGCCTACGCTCCAGAGGCGCTGATCGGGCGCTTGATCGTGGTGGTTGCCAACTTAGCGCCGCGGCAGATGAAGTTCGGTCTCAGCGAAGGCATGGTGGTCGCTTCGGGCCCCGGCGGTAGCGAAGTGTTCGTATTGTCGCCGGACAGCGGAGCGAAGCCAGGCCAGCGCATTCACTGAAACGAGAATGCCGGCGCCGTTATTCGAATAGCTGTGTTAGCCGCCCTTTGGCCGCGAGGGCGAATAGGTCCATGCCCCAGGCCACCACGCAATGAACCACGACGCCGCCGTAGATCGAGCCCGTGCGCAAGGCGACGGTGCCGAGCACGCTGCCGGCAATGATCGAGCCCAGGCACTCCGCGAAGGGCTTGCTCAGGTGGATCATCGCGTACGGAACCACCATCACGAAGACGGCGAGTGAGCCGATGTAGCGCGCCAGTGCGAACGTCAAAAAGCCACGAAAGAAGAACTCCAGCATCAAGAACTGGAAAGAGTAGGCGAGCTCCCAACACAAGAGCTCGCCCAGCGAATTTCCGGCCCCCGCGTACTTCGGGTAGGTGCGCAGGAATGAATCGCTGCCTGCAGCCGCGTACGTGAGCGGCAGCACGATGAGTAGCATGCCGGCGTAGAGGAGCCACACTCTGGGCTCCCAAATGAAGCGGACGCCGTGTGAACGCAGGTCGCTCTTCAGCACGAAGTGCAAGCAGATGAACGGCAGAATGCCGTAGTGAACCAGCTTGAACGCCGACCAATAGAGGTGGGGGTGCAGCTCGGGGTAGGGCAGCGGTGCGAACAGCTGTTGCGCCCACTCCATGCGATTGAAAGCTTCCGGGCTGCCGAAGTACTTGGGTAGCACCAGCGCGAGCGCCGCCGTGATCAACACGAGCGCCGCTTGGCCGCTCGGTAAGCTTTGTGTCTTGTATTCGGCGTCAATCGCCCGAGCCTGCTCGCGCAAGAAGCGCGTGAGATCGAATGCCACGCTTTGGCCTTTCATGTGTGAGCCCGCGTGATGCGCTCGAGAACGCGCGATGACTGCGGTTTCGCCCGCCGACCCACTTCGAATGCACTGGCTACGCGGCGCTCGACGGCTTGGAGCCGCGCGCGGCTGCGAGCGTGTAACAGCGCTAGCGGTTCGCCTCGTTCCACACGGCTGCCCAGCGTGGCGGCGAGCTCGATGCCCGCAGCGGGATCCACCGAATCTTCAGCGCGCGCGCGACCCGCGCCGAGCTCCACTGATGCGAGCCCTAGCTCCAACGCGTCGATGCGCGTGATCACGCCGGTTCTCGGCGCCAGCACCGCCAATTTGAACTTCGCGCGGGGTAGGCGCTCGGGATCTTCGACGGCGCGCACGTCGCCACGCTGGGCCCGTACCATGCGACAGAAGCACTCGAACGCCGAGCCGTCAGCCAGGGCGCGCTCGAGCTTCGTGCGAGCTGCGCGCTCAGAGTTTTCGAGCTCGGCGGTGCGCAGCATTTCGGCTCCCAAGGCCAGCGTGAGCTCGCGTGTGTCGGGCGGCCCCTGGTTGCGCAGAATAGCGATAGATTCGCGCATCTCGAGCGCATTTCCAATGCTGAGGCCAATTGGTGCGGACATGTCCGTAACCAGTGCGACCACGTGTTTGCCGGCGCGCTGGCCCACGCCAACCAGAGCGCTCGCCAGCGCTCGCGCCGCCTTATGATCTTTCATGAAAGCACCCCGTCCCGCCTTCACGTCGAGGACCAACCCATCGATGCCTTCGGCGAGCTTCTTGGACAAGATGCTGGCCACGATGAGCGGGACGGACTCGACGGTGCCGGTCACGTCGCGAAGGGCGTACAAGCGACGATCCGCGGGCGCGATTTCCGCAGTTTGACCGATCATGGCCGTGCCCACCTCGCGCACTATGCGCTCGAAGCGCGCCGCCGAAAGATTGACGTCGAAGCCGGGGATCGCCTCGAGCTTGTCTAGCGTGCCGCCGGTGTGACCCAACCCGCGGCCAGAGACCATCGGCACGGCGACGCCACACGCGGCGACGAGCGGCGCCAGGGGAATGCTGATTTTGTCACCTACGCCTCCCGTCGAGTGCTTGTCCACCTTGGGGCGCTTCACGCTCGAGAGCCGCAGAGTCTTGCCGGAGTCGAGCATGGCTTGCGTGAGCGCCACGGTCTCGCGCGGCGTCATGCCCTGAAAGTACGTCGCCATCAAAAACGCGCTGAGCTGATAGTCGGCGATGTCTCCAGAGAGCAGGCCGCGGATGAGCTCGCCGATCTCTTCTGGGCTGAGCTCAGCGCCGTTTCGTTTTTTCAGAATCAGCTCGACCGCACTCGGCATGCGCGGCAAGGTATTACATTAGAGGACCCGGCGTGAGCAAACGAGACGCGGCAAACCAGGCTCTGCTCGCCGCCTTGGATTCGTGGAACTGGCGGCCGCCTCCAAATCCCGATGCAGTTCCCAGCGTCGAATCCGCCGCGGCGCGCGGCCTGCGTACCGAATCATCCGTAACGGTGTTCAGCGGAGATTTACCCGAATGGGTGCGCTACCTCAGCCTGGGCGCGGAGCACCGCTGCGAGCCCAACATGGTGGTGCGAGTGCACGTGCAGGCCGAGCTCCGTTTGCTGGTGTTCGAGCCCGAGAATGAAGATAGCCGCTGGCTCGCTGAGATCCTGAACAGTAGCTTCCGCCGCCTGAGCAAGCGGGTGGAAGACAAGTCCCACGTCGCGCGCGCGCTGAATCAGCTGCTGTTCGAGGGGAAAGCGCCGCGCTTGCCCACCACGTTGCGCCTGAGCCCGGACGTGCCGAGCGACGGCACGCGCGAGAGTGACCGCGAAGAGGAGGTCACGGAGGTCAGGCTGGTGTTGCATTCGCGCTTGACGCGTTATGTGCGCGAGGCGCTCGAGTCACACGGCGATAGCTCGGGGGAGCAACGCCTCGGTTTCGCTTGGCCGCTGATTTCGTTGGTGGTCTCCGAGCTCGCCTATCCGGAGTCGCCGCGCGATCGATTCGCCGAGAAGGTGCGTGTGTTCGCCAAGATGACGTACATCGCGCTGAACGTGCTATACGACGGCCGCAAGGCAGGCGAGTTGCAAGCGGGGGCTGCGGGCGCCGTCTATGAATCGATGGTGAGCGCGAGCAGCGGTATCGCGCGCGATAAGCTGGCTGAACGGCACCCGTACTTTCGCCTGCTGAATCGGCTTGGATTCATGCTGCGTGCGGAGCCGTACGGCCACTACGTCGAAGATGCCGAGATGGCCGCGCGCGAGTACTTGGATTCGCTATATCTGAGGCTCAGCTTGGCCGGAGCCATGCCTGGCATCGCACCTGTGATGCAGCCGATGTCGTTCGAGCGCAAAGGCCGCAAAGTGTTTAGCGAGCGCCCGCAGGTGGGCCGCTTCGGCATTTTGGATCGCGATGATCTCGACGCTTGGAAGACCGTGGCGGACCCATTTCGCGATTTGGGCTTTACCTTGCTGCGCCAGGTGGGGATGGGCGAATTCGGGCGCGTCTACGAAGCGCTCAACGACAACAGTCCCAATTACCCAGCGCGTGTTGCGCTCAAAGTCGATCGCATCGTCGGCAAGAAGAAGCGAGCCATTTTGGAGGCAGAAGCGGCGATGGCCGTGGGGCGTCACCTGGCTCGCGCGTTGCACATCATTCGGCTGTACGACACGGGCAAGTTGAAAGGGCAACGTTACACGTATCACGTGCTACAGCTGATCGACGGAGACACGCTCGACAACTTGGTGGGCGTTACGGGCAACGAGCACGCAAGCGTGACGCGGCCGCCGCGGGCGCGCCAAAGTGACCGCGAAGGCTCTGAGGAGTACGAGCGCGCCGTCAGTTCACGCGGCAGCGAGCTGTGGCGCCGCCAGCGCATGACGTTGCCGTTCCAGCACACGCTGTCGACAGTGACGGTGCTCGACCTGCTCACCAGCGTGCTGCTCTGGCTCGAAGACGTGCACCGCATTGGGTACGCCATCAACGATCTCAAGAATGGCAACTTGATGATGAGCCGCCGCGGCCAACTGAAGGGGATCGATCTCGACTCATACGCGCCAGTGCACTCGCCGCGCGACAAAGTCACCGATTACATGTTCTTGGCGGTCTCGATGATCTTGCTGCTGTTCAGCGCACCGGTTGCGAACCGCGGCTATCACACGCCTTGGGAGCAGCTCATCGAAAGCGAGGAGCGCTTACGGCGCGGGCTCAGTGAAGCTTGGCCGTTCGGTGACATCGAGCGCTTGAGCGCCGGGCGCGTCAGCGGCGAGGAGCTCAGCGATGTCCTGATCGACTTGATTCACCGGAGTCGCCACTTGAGCTACACCAAAGATCCCGATCGCTTCTCCGCAGACATCGGGCGTCTAATCAGCATCAAACGCCGCCTGCTCCTCGAAGAAATGGTAATCGACTAATGTAACACTGCGTCTCAAAAGCAATATCGTTTTGGGGTTGGGGCCCCAAAACCGGAGGGTGGGGCCCCGCCGAATTCACTTCGGTGGGGCGGGAGCTGCGCTCCCGACAAACGGGGCTAGTGCTCCCGCCGCGAAGCGGCGCCTGGCGAAGCCAGGGTCCCAGAAGAAACGATTGTTACTTCCGGGACCAGTGCACTAGCTGAACTCGCCGCGGATGTACGCACGCGTGCGCTCTTCGCGCGGGTCCTCGAACAGCTCCGCCGTGCGCCGGTACTCGATGAGGTAACCAGTGCGGCCGCCGGCACTGGTGTCCACGAACAAGAACGCCGTGCGATCGGCGACGCGCTGCGCTTGCTGCAAGTTGTGCGTGACGATCGCGATCGTGTACTTCTCGCGGAGCTCCAGCATCAACTCCTCGATGCGACGTGTTGCGATCGGGTCTAGCGCGGAGCACGGCTCGTCCATCAGCAGCAGATCGGGTTCCACCGCGATCGCGCGAGCGATGCACAAGCGTTGTTGCTGCCCGCCGGATAGCGACAAGCCGCTGGTGTGCAGCTTGTCTTTGACTTCGTCCCACAGCGCGGCGCCGCGCAAAGCGTTCTCGACGCGCTCGTCGTAGTTGCCCTTGAAGCCGTTCAGGCGCAGCCCAAAAGCGACGTTCTTGTAGATGCTCATCGCAAACGGGTTCGGCTGCTGGAACACCATGCCGATGGAGCGCCGCACGGCGACGGGATCGATGTGGCGCGCGTAAATGTCCTGCCCGTGGAAATGCACCGAACCTTCGAAGCGGAAACCCGGCACGAAATCGTTCATGCGATTCAGGCTGCGCAATACGGTGCTCTTGCCGCAGCCCGAAGGCCCGATGAAAGCCGTGATCTGGTTCGGGACAATCGGAATGTCGGCGTCGCGCACCGCCAGGAAATTGCCGTAGTAGAGCCGCTTGATGCGGCAATCCATGATGCAATCGTTCTGCGGGTAGTCCACATCCGAGCGGGTTCGCAGTGCGCCACCCATGGGCTCGAAGGCTTGGCTGGGTGCTTCGGCGCTCATTCGAGAAACTCCTTGAATCGTCATGATTGCCTCGCTCGCATCAATGTTCCTCGGGCCGGCGCAGCAGCACTTGGGCGATTACGTTCAGCACCAGGACCAGCACCACGAGCACTAGCGACGCGGCCCAAGCCAGCTTCACCAACGGTGCGAAGGGGCTGCCCGAGAAGTTGTAAATCAGCACCGCCAGCGACGCGATCGGCGCCTTGAGGTTGCCTTCGAACCAGTAGTCGCTGAACAGCGCGGTGAATAGCAGCGGCGCCGTTTCGCCCATGGCTCTCGCCAGCGCCAGCATCACTCCGGTCAAAATGCCTGGAATTGCGGTGGGTACGAGCACACGCCACACCATCTGCGCGCGCGTCGCTCCCATTCCGAGCGCAGCCAACTTCATTCGAGAAGGCACGCTGCGCAGCGCCTGCTCGGCAGTGAGCATTACGGTGGGCACCATCAACACGCCCATGGCGACCCCGCCGGCGAGCGCGCTGAACGATCCCATCGTCACGACCACCGCGGCGTAAGCGAACACGCCCGCCAGGATGGACGGCATGCCCGTGAGCACTTTGCCCGCGAAGCGCACGCCGACTGCAAGCTTGCTGTCGCCGCCATACTCCGCGAGATAAATCGCCGCCAAGAATCCGAGCGGTAAGCTCATCGCACTCGCCAGCGCGACCACCACCAAGGTACCTAGGATGGCGTTGCCGATACCGCCGCCTTCCATTCCGGCACCGGGCACGAGCTCCGTAAAGAGCTCCGTGCTGAGCATGGCTCCACCACGCACCAGCAGCATGTAGAGCACGGAGAAAAGCGGGAACAAGGCGAGGGCGCTCAACGCGAACGCGAGCAGCGTCAACGCGCGATCGAGCAGCGTGCGCGGCTTCGACAGCGAGAAGCGCAGCGATTTGGCTGTGCCCGCCGCTGGAACAGGTCCACTTCGTGTCACCGCGTCAGCCACTCAAGTGAGCCCTTTCAGCCCAGAGGTGGCGCGCAGCATGATGGCTGAGCCGAGCACGTTCACGCTGAGTGTGATGAGTAGAAGTACGGCCGCCGCGTACATCAGCGCCGAGACTTCCAGCGCGCCCGCTTCCGGGAAATGGTTCGCGAGCAGGGCGGCCAAAGTGGTGCCGGGCGAAAACAGCGACCAGCCGAAGGAGTTGGTGTTCCCCACCAACATCGCGAGCGCCATCGTTTCACCCAGTGCACGCCCCAAACCCAAGACCAACGCGCCGAAAATTCCGCCGGACGCCGTCGGCAAAGTGACCTTGAAGATCACTTCCCAGCGGGTAGCACCGAGCCCATACGCGGCGGCTGCCAGACGTGGCGGAACGGCGGCCATCGCCTCGCGGGAAATGGCGGTGACCGTCGGTAGAATCATGACGGACAACACCACCGCGGCGGGCAAAATCCCAGGGCCGCTCAGGCGCGTCGAGAACAGCGGAAAATTCGGGAACTCGTCATTCAGAAAGTTCGCGATTGGTCGCAGCGCGGGCACCAACACGAAAATCCCCCACAGACCGTAAACGACACTGGGAATCGCTGCGAGCAGCTCGACGACGTTCTTCATCACGAGCTCGCCCTTTCGCGGCAGGAAGCGTTGACTCAGCACCAGCGCGACGGTGATGCCGAACACGCCTCCAACGACGAGCGCTAGCGCCGAAGTGTAAAGCGTGCCCACGATCTGCGGCAGGACGCCGAACTCCTTTCGGTTCGCGTCCCACACCGAAGTGGAAAGGAACCCGAGGCCGTACTCGGCCATCGCGCCGCGACCGTGACGCAAAACCTCCGCCACGACGAGCAGGAGCAGGACTGCGACGAGCGCACCGAACACGTGGGCAACCACCTTGAACGTAACGTCGAACCCCTTCTGAAAACCGCTCGGCGGCCGCGCGATGCGGAGCATCGGTTTGGCCTTCGAGGGTTCGCTGGGTTGGAGATTGCCCACGACGTTCCTGCATGCTCGAGTGAATTACTCGATGGTATCGACCGCGAGCGTCACCTTGCTGGCGACGGGTTGCGGCAGGGGGATGTAGTGCAGGCTCTCGGACAGAGTCTGCCCTTCGCTGAGACACCACTTGAGTAGGGTCTTCACGGCAGCGGACTTGGCCTTGTCTTCGTACTTCTTCTTGGCCAAAATCCAGGTGTAAGTAACGATCGGGTAAGCCTCGTCGCCCGCGGGATCGGGAGCCCAGGCGCGCATGTCCGCAGGCAACTCGATAGCGGCGAGCGACGCCGTGGCGGCTTTCAGCTCGGGAGCGACGAACTTACCGGCTTTGTTTTCGAGCTCGGCGGTCGGCTGATTGCTCGTGGCCGCAAACACGTACTCGATGTAACCAATCGCGCCCGGCGTACGCTGAATCAGCGCCGCGACGCCGTCGTTCTTTGCGCCGCCAACTGCGTTCTTGGCAGGGAAGTTCACCGACTTGCCGGTGCCTGGGCCCGACTTCCACTTCTCGCTGATGGCGGAGAGGTGCTGCGTGAATACGAAGGTGGTGCCGCTGCCATCGGAGCGATTCACCGGCGTGATGTCTTGGGCCGGCAGCTTCACGCCGGGGTTGGCCTTTGCAATCTTTGGATCGTTCCACTTCTTGATCTCGCCGAGGAAGATCCCAGCGTATGCTTCGCGCGAAAGCTTGAGTCCCTTTACGCCCTCGAGGTTGTAGGCGAGCACGATGTGACCAGCCGTCATCGGCAGAAGCACCACATTGCCCTGCGCCTGCTGAATCTCCTCGTCCGTCATGGCTGCATCGCTGGCGCCGAAATCGGTCTGCCCGGCGATGAACGCTTTGATGCCGGCGCCGCTGCCGGTCGCCTGATAGTTGACGCGGATATTGGGATTTTTGTTGCTGAACTCGCGGAACCAACGCGAATAAACCGGTGCCGGAAAGCTCGCGCCCGAGCCTTGCAAAGTCACTGTCTCGGGTGCTGCAGCCTGCACCGAAGCCACCGGAGCGCCGGCTTTTTCCGCGGCCGGCTCGGTTTTCTTGGCGCAGCCAGGGGCCCACAGGGCGAAGGTCAAGCTGGCGATGGACAGACCCAAGGAGCGTCGATCGAGACGATGCATCATGTTGTGCTTCTGGTTGTGACCCGACACAGCTGTTGTACGGGCTTCGCCCCATGGACTACGCGATTCGTCGGCGTCCGTCACGCCGCACAGGGGCGAGACACCAAATCGTCACGTGGGCTTCACAATGTGTCACGCACCCGGTCGGCCCCCACCGCAACGTCGTACGACTTTTGTCACTCAGGAAGATGGCGGAGTGAGTGAGTGGTGAGTGGACTCTGTTTTGCTAGATGTCTCGCGCGATGTCTGCGACGAGTGTTACCACGCACGCGAAGTTGCACGATACCGATCTGTTTTTGAATCGCGAGCTTTCATGGCTCGCGTTCAATGCGCGCGTTTTGGATCAGGCCTTCGACGAAGGTTGGCCTCTGCTCGAGCGCACCAAGTTCCTTTCGATCTTCGGCTCGAACCTGGACGAGTTCTTCATGATTCGCGTCTCGGGGTTGCACGATCAGCTCGCGGCAAACGTACAGTCCACCGCTAGCGATGGGCTTTCGGTTCAAGAACAGATCGCCCAGATTCGCCGCGTGGTGCTCGAGCTTTCGGAGCGGGCCGCGCGGCTATGGGCCGAAACACTGCTGCCGGCGCTCGAAGCCGAGGGCATTTGTGTGCGGCGCTTCGATGCGCTGTCGGAGCGCGCGACGCGTTGGGCGCGCGAGTACTTTCGGCGCGAAGTATTTCCCGTTCTGACGCCGCTGGCGGTCGATCCACTGCACCCGTTCCCGTTTCTGTCGAACTTATCACTGTCGCTCGCGGTGGAAGCCGAAGATCCTCTGACGCTCGAACGGCGCTTCGCGCGCGTGAAGGTTCCCGAGAGCCTGGGGCGCTTCGTGTTGATCGAGGCGGACCCGACCGGTGCTGGCGGCGAGTTCGACAAAGCTCCGCGAGAGCTGTTGCTGCTGGAGGACCTCATCGCAGCCAATTTGGAGTCGCTGTTTCCCGGCATGCGCATCGTCGGCTGCTGGCCGTTCCGCGTGACGCGCGACATGGATCTGGAAATTTTCGAGGAGGAGGCGGCCGATCTGCTCGCGCTCGTCGATCGCGAAGTGCGGCGGCGACGTTTCGGTGCCGCGGTACGTTTGGAAGTGGTTCACGCCGTGCCCGAACGAATTCGCGCGTTGTTGCTGGAGAAGCTCGAGCTCGAGGCAGACGACCTCTACGAGAGCCCGGGTCCGTTGGGGTTTACCGGTTTGTTCGGGCTAGCCCACTTCGGTCGCAAGGATTTGCACGATGCGCCGCTGCGGCAGCGAGTGCCCCGCGGTTGGAGTGAGCGCAATGACCCCTTCGCATGCATCGCCGAGCGCGACATTTTACTGCACCACCCCTACGACGCGTTCGCGCCGGTACTCGACTTGTTGAACGCGGCCGCCGACGACCCCAACGTGCTCGCGATCAAGATGACTTTGTATCGCGCCGGAGCCAACTCGGAAGCCGTGCGAGCGCTGGTGCGCGCGGCCGAAAACGGCAAACAGGTCGCGGTTTCGGTGGAGCTCAAGGCGCGCTTCGACGAAGCCGCCAACATCGTGTGGGCGCGTGCACTCGAGCGCGCCGGCGCTCACGTCTTCTACGGCGCGCCGGGATTGAAGACGCACGCCAAGGCGCTACTCGTGGTGCGGCGTGAGCAAACCGGCTTGCGCCGTTACGTCCACCTTTCTACCGGCAACTACAACGCGAGCACGGCGCGGCTCTACACCGATTTGGGGCTCTTGAGCAGCGACGCGGATCTCGGCGATGACGTCGCGGAGCTGTTCAACGCGCTGTCCGGCTTTTCGAAGGGTGCCGCCTACCGCAAGCTCGCGCTCGCTCCACGCAGTTTGCGCGCGGCGCTGCTCGCCAAAATCGAGGCGCAGCGTGAGCGCGCCGAACGCGGCGCTCCGTCGCGCATCTTTGCCAAGCTGAACGCGCTGGTCGACGCCGAGACCATCCGCGCGCTATATCGCGCGTCACAAGCCGGCGTGAGCATCGATTTGATGGTGCGCGGCATCTGTTGCTTGCGTCCGCAGCTGCCCGGCGTCTCCGAGCGCATTCGCGTGTACTCATTGGTTGGTCGGTTTCTCGAGCATGAGCGTGTGTACGCGTTCGGCCCGCGCGGTGAAGAAGAAGTTTTTCTGTCCAGCGCCGACTGGATGCCGCGAAACCTGGATCGCCGCGTGGAGGCGTTGTTCCCGGTGGAGGATGTGCGATTGCTGGAGCGCATCCGCGCCGAAGTCATTCTGCCGCTCGAGCGCGACAACTCGCGCGTTTACGAGATGGACCGCGATGGCAATTACCATCGCCGCGAACCTGAGCTCGGGGTACGCGCGATCGATGGTCAGCAATATGTAGCCGAACGCATCGGGGAGCTCGATTCCTTGCGCTCGAGCTCCGTGACCGAGGCGGCGCCGCTCAGCGCGAGCGCCTGACGGCTACGCACCTCACTTCGGTGGGTTCTGCAAGCTCTCGCAACCGAACAACACGTCCACGACCATGCCGGCGGAACGCGCCTGATCGCAGGTGTCCTTGCACAGCATGATCTCGTTATCCGGAGTGAGCTGCCAACCCTGCGTGCACTCGCCCACGTCGTCGCGCACGATCAGGGTGCTATTGCCACCGGACGTCAAAATCACATTGATCTTCTTGGGATCGATGGTGCCGCTGGTCGGCGTTGGCACGGTGTACGTGCATGGAGTGACCACCCCGACGATCGCGTCCAGCCCCGCTTTCAACGCCGCGCCGAAGTCCGATGCGGTGGTCATGTCGAGGTGACAGTAATTGGGCCCGTCAGGGCTGCAGTTTGGCGTTGCGGTGCCGCCGATTTGCGCGGCACGCGAGAGCCAGTTGCGATTCATTTCGCTGCCGGGCGAGCCGATGAAGAAGCTCGTCACCTGTGCGGCTGCCGTGCGCATCACTTCGCCGACGATCGGCTCCGGATCCACATCGCTCAGCATGCCGCTCGGGTTCATGCAGCCGAGCGACAGCGTGGGGCTGCCGTCGGTAATGAGAAGCATGAAACGGCGTCCCGGCAGATTCGTGGTTTGAACGCTGTTCTCGAAAGCGTACTTGTAGGCGTCGTGCGTCGGCGTGCTCGACTGCAGCTGCACCTGCTGGAACGCGTTGCGGATCGCCGTGCGCTGTGCGCCATTCGCATCACCGAGAGCGGCTGCGGGGATCAGCGCGCTGGTGTTCACGCAGGCGTCCGTGCCCTGCATGGTCGTGCTCACCGTCACTGCGCGGTTTGGATAGAACAGCAAGCCCACGGCGAGCGAGGGGCTCAAACCGCCGGTGGCGTTGGCGGGCCCCGGGATGGCGCTGATCAGCGCATCGCGCGTGATCTCCCATTTCGTTCGATTGCTGCCCTGAGGGCGCTGGTTCATCGAGCTGCTGACGTCGACGACCAACTGGAGCACCGCCGGAAGTGTTTCACCCTCGACCGACGGACCGGCGCATGCCTGACCCTTGATTGAATCTACCTGCGCCTTGGTGACGGGTACCTGCCCGCCGTCGAAAACCTGGTTGCCGTTGCCGGATGAGCCGTCGGAACCGCCGCTTCCGAGGCCAACACCGGCGCCCCCAGAGCCAACAGTGATTGAACTGCCGCCTTGGCCGTTGCCGATCTGGATTCCGTCGCCGCCGCTCGATGACCCGCAGCCAAAGAGCACGGTGGAGGCGACAATGGCTGTAGCGATGGTCGTTTGGTTCATGGGCCGCGCCTCCCGACGTCGCACACTGGTAATGCGACGGGTAGTTAAAGTTACCGATTAGTTGCTTTAACGTCATCCGGTGAGGCAGATTTCTTGCTTTTCGGTGCGCACGGCAGTTTTCCGTTGTGCTCGATTGGCGCGCTTGATTAACCAAGCACGCACGGCGCGCGTGATTCAGCAAACTGGCTCAAATTTGTTAAACTTCGTTGCCCGCGACGGGAGCGTGCCGTGAGCGAAAAAGGACGCGGCCGACCCAGCGGCAAATTCACACAACACCGTCGGCTCGATCGTTTGCGCGAGCTGTTGGAGCGGCACCCGCGCGGGCTCTCACTTTACGAGCTGGCTGACGCGCTGGGAGTGACCGTGCGCACGATGCGCCGTTACATCGGCGAGATCGAGCGTGAGTACGATCTGGAATCGACTCCTACGCGCGGTGGCGGTGCGCTCTTGTGGCGTGTGCGCACTAGCGAAATGCCGCGCAAAGTCGAGCTGCGACGCACGCAAGCCTACGCGTTGCTCGCTGCCCGGCGCCTATTCGAGCCGATGCGCGGCTCCGCGTTGTTCGAAGAGATCGATCTGGCCGTCGGCAAGTTGCTCACCTTCGCACAACGCCCGGGGCGCGGCCCAAACGCCGGTCTCGCTGACGCACGCCTCGAGCAACGCTTTTTGTATTTGCCGCACGCGCCCAAGAACTACGCGGAGAAAACCGAAGAGCTAGATGACCTGTTTCAAGCTGTCTCGGATCTGCGTCCGCTTACATTGAGTTACAAAAGCATCGGTCGCGCTGCAGACGAACGCATTACGATTCACCCTTACGCACTCGTTTTGCACCGAGACTCGATATATTGCGTGGGGTTTCATGTTGCACGCGGAGAGGTGCGCACCTTCTTGCTCGACCGCATGCGCGACACCGAGTGTGCGACCAACGAGCGTTTCGAGCTCCCTGCCGATTTCGATATCGACGAGTACTTTCAAGGCGAGTTCGGAATTTGGAAGGGCGCTGCACCACAGCGTGTGGTGGTCGAGTTCGACGCGGCGGCAGCGGAGTACGTACGTATGCGCCGCGTGCACGCGACTCAGAAGCTTTCGAGCATCGCGGGTGGCGGTGTGCGGTTGAGCATGACGGTGGGCAACCTCAATCCCGTACTCAGCTGGGTTTTGGAGTGGGGACACCGCGCGCGTGTCGTTTCTCCCCCAGAGCTAGTCGAACGGGTGCGCGAGGAGCTCGCTCGTGCGCTCGACAACTACACGAGTTCGAACGAGAAGAGCCGCTAACCGCAGAGAGGCAGCGCGCCGCGGAGTAATCCACGGCGCGCCCAGAACTTCAGTCGAACGTCATGACAGGGCGTACTTCGACGCAGCCGTAGCGAGCCCCTGGGATCTTTTCGGCGATGGCAACCGCCGCATCGAGATCAGCCGCTTCGACCACATAGTAACCACCGAGCTGCTCCTTGGTTTCGGCAAAGGGACCGTCCGTGGAGCTGCGCTTGCCGTTGCGAACGCGCACGGTCGTGGCCGTGGAAGTGGGTTGGAGCGCTTGGCCGCCCCGAATGGCCTTCTCGAACTCCTTCCCGAACGCCTCGTATTGTCCCATTTCGGCGCCGACTTCTTGCGGGGAAAGGTTGCTCCAGCGCTGTTCGTTTTCGTAAATCAGAAGCAGGTACTGCATGGTCGATGACCTCCTGGCCATCAGTCGAACGCTGCCCTGGGGAATCGACAAACCTTTTCGAAAAAAGATCGCAGGAGCGCGACCGACTCATTTCGAGCCAGCACCGGCGGCTGGTGCCTCGGCCGGCTCAGCGCCCGTTGCGGTATTGGCGATAGTAGGAGAGGACCCTCGCCACGTAGTCTTGCGTCTCGGGGTACGGTGGGACGCCGCCGTAACGCATGACCGCGCCTTCGCCGGCGTTGTAGCTCGCCAGGGTCAGCACGATATCGCCATTGAAGGTGTTGGCCAGTACACGCAGAAAACGCGTACCGCCGAAGATGTTTTCGCGCGGATCGTAGATGTCGCGCACCATCATGCGCTCCGCGGTCTCGGGGATGAGCTGCATCAGGCCGCGTGCATTGGCGGGCGAGAGCGCACGCGGGTCGAAATCGCTCTCGACTTTGATCACGGCGCGCACGAGCTCCACCGGGATTTGGTAGAGCGCCGCTGCCTCGCGGATGTGTTGGTCGTAGCGCGTATAGCGCTCCGGCGAGGAATCGCGGGGCATGCGCGGCTCCGGCTTCGACTCGGTTCGAGCGTAAAGGCTCGCTCCGGGCTTTCGCGCGCTGCTGAAGCTGATGACGCCGTCTGGCCCAACGGTGCGATAGATATCAGCCGAGGCCGAGCTGCTCGTGGCGAGCGCGCAGAACACAGCGGCTGCAGAGGCTAGAGCCCAGCCGGCTGCTCCGCGAGACCTTCCGTGGGGACGGGGGAAGGACATGCGTTGGAGGGGAGGCATTGGAGAAAGGAGGTCTCGCCATCGTAGCGAGTAACCGGCTGGGCAACGTAAAAAACGGCGCTCCCGTAAGGTTTGTTCCCGACGTTTCGGAGTGAAACAATTGGCCAACGGACCTGAACAGTTAGCGACGATGTCGCCCTAGCTGCGCCTTACACCGCGTCATCTCTCGGAAATCCAAGCGCTCGCGCCGGGCGTAAATGAATCATGACGAAGCCCGAGGATTCGCGACGCCCTCCCGAATCGGAGAGCGAGCTCCTCGACGAGCTCGTTGAACAGGCGCTGCTCGACTTGATGTCACCGCACTCCCTGCCAGCCGGTAAGCAGCGCCTACTACAGAGTGTGACGGCGGTACCCCTGCGTTACGCACCGTTTTTTGGGCGACTCGGAGCGCTTTGGGATCTCTCGGAGGACCGCGTCGAAACAGCGTTAGCGGAATCCGCTCGCGTGAGCTGGCATCTCGTCTGGCCGGGCATTCGCTTCCTGACGCTCACGGGCGGCCCGGCGCTGGAGGATGGACGCGCTCGCCTACTGCGTTTCGATCCGGGTGTTCGTTTTCCTACCCACCGCCATACCGGCGATGAAGAGGTGATGGTGCTCGAAGGCAGCTACACCGATTCGAACGGGCTTTTAGTGAAGCCTGGCGAAGTGCAGCGCATGGCCGCGGGGTCCGAGCACGCGTTGCAGGTCAGCGCGGATTCGGCGTGCGTCGCGGCCATCGTTCAGCGCGGCTTGAGCTTCACGGCTCCGCTGGTGAGTCGAGTGAAGCGCTTCATCAAGTTGTAGCGTCAGTCGTCTTCGCCGGTCAGGTACGTGTACGAGCGCAGCGAATCTTCATAGTGGCGCATGAGAGTGCGCAGCTGGTCATTGGTGAGACGCCCGGCGCTCACGGCGCGCTCGGCTTGGCGGCGCACTGCGTCGACCATGCTGTCCGGTTGGTACTCGACGTAACGCAGCACCTCCGACACGCTGTCGCCCTTGATGACGTGGCGCACGTGGTAGCCGCCATCCTCTGTGAGAGCGACGTGCACGGCATGAGTGTCGCCGAACAGGTTGTGAAGGTCGCCCAGAATCTCCTGGTAGGCGCCGTTCAGGAACATACCGAGGTAGTACGACTCCCGCTCCTTCAGCGTGTGCACGTCGAGTGAGCTTCGTACGTCTTCGACGTCGATGAAGCGGTCGATCATGCCGTCACTGTCGCAAGTGAGATCCGCGAGCGTCGCGGACACGGTGGGCTCCTCCTCCAACCGATGGATCGGCATGATGGGGAACAAATGGTCGATGGCCCAGATGTCCGGCGCCGACTGGAACAGCGAGAAGTTGCAGTAGTAGATGGCGCTGAGCGTGCGATCGAGGTGCTTGAGCTCCTCCGGTACGAAGTTCAAACGGCGCAGGGTTTGTTGGATTTTCTCGCAGCAATTCCAATACAACCGCTCGACCTGTGAGCGCTCGCGCAAGGTGAAGTAGCCATACTTGAAGAGGCTCTGGCCTTCCTCTTTGGCTTGGCTCGCGTCGTGGTAGCTCTCCTGCACGTTCTTCGGCTGAATGCCTTTGTACGTCTCGTAGAGCTCCTTCAACAGGCGATGCGCTTCGGGCTTGGGCTCCGTCGGCTCCGCGAAGCGAACTTCGTTGCGCCCCACGACCTCGAACACCAACACCGAGTGGTGTGCCGCAATCGCGCGACCGCTCTCGCTCACGATGGTGGGCACCGGCACGTCCGCCTTGGCGCACGCCGCTTGAATGTGCGCGACGACGTCGGCCGCGTACTCGTCGAGCTGGTAATTTTTGGAAGCGTGAAAGTCGGTCTTGGAACCGTCGTAGTCGACAGCGAGCCCGCCGCCCACGTCGAGGTAGCCCATCTTGCAGCCCATCTTGGCGAGCTCGACGTAGATGTTCGACGCTTCCTGCATCGCGTTCTTGATCGGGATGATGCTGGAGATCTGACTGCCGATGTGAAAATGCAAGAGCTGCAACGAGTCGAGCATGTTGCGCTCGGTTAGGCGATCGACGACTTCGATGATCTCGGATGAGTTCAAGCCGAACTTCGCGCGATCACCCGCCGAATCTGCCCAGCGGCCCACGCCGCGCGCGGTGAGCTTGGCCCGCACGCCGAGGAGCGGCTTGATGCCGAGCTTCTCCGAAGCGCGGAACACGAGGTCGAGCTCTTCCAAGCGCTCGAGTACGACGATAACGGTCTTGTCGAACTTCTGCGCGAGCAGCGCGGTCTCGATGTACTGCCGGTCTTTGTAGCCGTTGCAGATGATCAAACCGCCGACGTCGCTCATGCAGGCGAGCGCGATCAGAAGCTCCGGCTTGGAACCTGCTTCGAGACCGAAGTTCCACTTGCGGCCGACCTCGACGATCTCTTCCACCAGATGACGCTGCTGGTTCACCTTCACCGGGAACACGCCGCGGTAGGTGCCCTGGTACTCGTACTCGGCGATGGCTTTGGCGAACGACTCGTTGATGCGCTTGATGCGATGCCCCACGACGTCGGGGAAACGAATCAAAAGTGGCAAGCTCAACCCACGTGCGCGAAGCTCCTCGGCGAGGTCGTACAGGTTGATGCTCTGCCCGCGCTCGGGATCGGGCGTTACGTCGATCTGCCCGCGCGAGTTCACGTGGTAGTACGGAGCTCCCCAACCTTGAATCTGGTAACGCTGCGCTGCGCGCTCGAGGCTCCAGTCGCTGCTACCGTTTTGCTTTTCGATGGAGGAGGTGCGTCGCGACACGTCGAGGGCCGCGTCCAGAGAAGTCGCAGAGAGTTTGGCGCCGTTCATGATCTTGGTTCGCGCCGAATATAGCTGACTTCGCCGGAGACACCCGGACGATCCGTCGCCCGCGAGTGCGAATCTCGCGACGGTACACCCGGGCTTCGATGCGTGGCTTTCGGGTGACGCGCTCCGCCTCCCCCACACACTCACACGCGCCTCGCGCCCCACTGCTCAGGTGAACTGCTTCCGAACGCCGTGGGCGCTCGAGGACTATGGCCACAGAACCGTAGGCAGCGCGCCGCGCCGAAACAGCGACAAGACGTCCATCGAGACGGCTACGGTGATGTGCACCAAAAAGCCCGCGTAAATGCTGCGTGTTCGCATCGAGAGCGAGCCCAACACCACGCCCGCCACGATCGCGCCGTTCGCCTCGAGGTACGGCTTGCCGTAGTGGATCATGCAGTAGGGCAGGGCCATGGCGAAGATGGCGGAGGAGCCGAGCGAGTGTCGCATCGCTCCCAACATCCAGCCGCGAAAGAACAGCTCCAGCGCAAAGAACTGCAGGAAGTACATGACCTCCCACGCGGCGAAGTCCATGTAGCTGCGCGAGGCTTGCTTATAGAACGGGTAGTACGAGCCGAAGTCGGGTTGGTACGCGACCACCACCAAGAGCGGCATCACCACGGCCAGGCAGAGCCCGTAGATCCACACGTGGCTCATGAAGCCGCGCACGCGCAGGCCCATATCGAGCAAGCTGTCCTTTGGAAAGAGCAGCTTCCACAGCGGTAGCGGCACCAGCACGTAGCCGATGATGCGCGCCGAGGACCACCACAGGTATCCGAACAACTCGTCGTAGCGGGTCAAGCGCACGCGCCCGACCGGACCGAAGTTCATCGACTCGAGGCTCGGGCGGATCACCTGATCGTAGAAGGAGCGCCCGCCGTAGTACTCCTGCATGGTGAGCACCACGGCCGTGATGAGCAGGCACGCCGCCGGACGGTAGTCGACCTCACTCGAACGCGCCCGCTCGAGCGTCGCCTCGCGATCGAGCTCCTCCCACGTCTTGTGGAAAAACCACCACACGAGTGGCACCAGCGCCGCCAAAATCGGGATCGGCAGCAGCGCCTTCAGGGGCGGATAACTGAGCAAGCTCGCCCACCAAGACGCCTCGCCGAGCCGGGTCAGCGGCAGCTCCGGCGGACCACCCGGCGCCGAGCGCGGAGCCATGCGACCCACCCAGTCCCCGAGAGTGCCGATGGAAGCGAGCATTCGCGCGAACTCAGCTACCGGTCAGTTCGACCCCGCGCGCCAAGCGCTGCAGAGTCCTCTCGCGGCCGAGCACGACCATCACGTCGAAAAGCGGCGGGCTTGCGCTGCGCCCGGTGAGTGCCACGCGGGCGGCTTGCGCAAAGTGTTTCAATTCGATGCCTTCGGCCTCGGCGTAGCGCTTGCCGGCGGCTTCGAGGGCCTCCGCGGTCCAGCTCTCCACGGAGCCCAGCGCCTGCTTCAGTGCGGCGAGGCGCGGCGCGCTTTCCGGCGTCAAAAACTTCTTCTGAGCCTTCTCGTCGAACTCCGGGGGCTCGCGGAAGTAGAAGTCGAGGTCCACGGCGGCGTCGGCCAAGGTACGCGCGCGTTCACGAATGCCAGGGATGGCCGAGCGCAGCGTGGCGTCCGCCGGGTCCTGGATGCCGCGCACGGCGAGGAACGGCTTGACCCACTCGATGTACTCATCGAGCGAAGTCAGCTCCGGTTGCTTCAGGTGCTCGAACGCTACGTCGGCGAACTTCTTCTCGTCGAACTTGCCGTCGCTCTTGTTGACGCGCTCCCAGTCGAACAGGCGCACGAGCTCGCTGCGGCTGAAAATCTCCTGGTCACCGTAGGACCAGCCGAAGCGCACCAAGTAGTTGAGCACGCCCATGGCTGAGAAGCCGCGCTCTCTGTAGTCCTGAACCGAGACCGAAGCGTGCCGTTTGCTCAGTTTCTCGCCCTTGGAGTTCAACATCATCGGCAAGTGGGCGAACTCAGGCGGGGTCCAGCCGAACGCCTGATAGAGGAGCACCTGTTGGGGCGTGTTGCCGATGTGATCGCGGCCGCGCGCAACCAACGTGATGTCCATGGCGTGGTCGTCGACGACCGCGGCGAGATTGTAGAGTGGGTAGCCGTCGGTGCGGACGAGTACGAAGTCTTGCTGAGCGCTGTTCGGCGTACTGATGGCGCCGAACACCTTGTCCACGAAATCAGTGCTGCCCTCGCGCGGGGTCTTGAAGCGTACGACGTGAGGCAAATTGGGTTGGTCGTGGCGCTCACGACAGGTGCCCGGATACACGAAGGCGGCTTTGGGATTCTTCTGCTTGAGCTCTTCGCGCGCGCGGTCGAGCTCTTCTTTGGTGCAATAGCAGCGATAGGCCTTGCCCTCGCGGATGAGGCGCTCGACCGATTCGCGATACAGCGCCTTGCGTTCGCTCTGGAAGTACGACTCGTACGGGCCGCCCTTCTCGGGCCCTTCGTCCCAGTCGAGGCCGAGCCAGCGCATGGCATCGAGGATGGCGCGCACGCTGTCGAGGCTGCTGCGCTCCTGATCCGTGTCCTCGACACGCAGGACGAAGGTGCCGCCTTGGCTTCTCGCCCACAGCCAGTTGAAGAGCGCGGTGCGAGCGCCTCCGATGTGTAGGTAGCCGCTGGGGGAGGGGGCAAAACGAAGACGGGGCTTCACGGAGCCTCCGAGTGGAGCAGGCGGGCAACCAAGCCAGCGCAATCCAAGGGCTTCATTGGCCCCGGCGCGTACCACGCTGCGCCCTCTGAGTCACCCCACAGCCAGCGGCTGCGTTCGGGCTCGTTCCAGCGGCCAGCGACCGAAAGCGCCGGCGCGCTTCCGGGCAGCTTGGCTCGTTTTTGCGGCAGGCGCCTGCCATTCCAGTTGCGACGTCCCGCGCACGTTGCTAGAAGGCCGGCCTTCGAGTGGCCCCCTTCCGAGAGCGGCCCGGAGTCGAACGATGAAAAAGTCTCCCGTTAGCGCCGTCAAAGAGCAGTTCCAGTCCAAGGAGAAGCTCGTCGAGGCCGTTCAGAAGCTTGCCACCGCGGATCTGTGGCTCGACCGCGTCAACTCCACCAAGGGCTTCGCCCGCATCTCGAACCAGAAGCTGTTGCGCCTCCAGGCCCAGCTCACGGATGCGAAGAGTCGTTTCGGCAGCCGTGCCAAGCTGATCGACGCCATCCTGGAGCTGTCCAAGCGCTCGAAGGACAACGGCTACAAGACGCGCTTGGAAGGCTACCCGCTGCCCCGCCTGCTCGATACGCATGGCGCGCTCAGCAAGAAGCAGAGCAAGGCCACCGCGACGAAGAAAGCGCCCGCCAAGAAGGCAGCCGCTAAGGCAGCTCCGGCGGAGAAGCCTGCCGCCAAGAAAGCCGCGGCACCGGCGAAGAAGGCGCCCGCCAAAAAAGCGGCCGCCAAGAAGAGCTGAGCCCCGCCGGGCCCGCAAGGGGTACGGCACCGAAGAACGGCAGCGTTGAGAGCTGCCGTTCTCGTTTTTGGCGAGCGCTCAGCTCAGGCCTTTTTCAGTCACGAACTCGTTCGTGAACTCGGCGCTCTTGGAGTAGCTCTTCTCCAGATCGCCGATCATCTTCTTCTCGAGCAGCCCGCCGACGCCGAAGATCTTCACGTTCACGCTGCCTTTGGCGATGCGTTTGCAACGGTTCGGGCCGTCGGCGACCGTGGAGAGCTCGATGCGCACGCTGATCTTGTCCGCCAAGCGATTCGGCGTGACCTCGGCGGTGTAGCGCTTGCTGGCACGATCGAGCGTCCCGCGCTCTTCGTAGCCGGCGCCCTCGCCGACGATCGATTTGAGCGCGCTGGGTAGCTCGCCGATGGGTGGAATCGCCTCCACCACACGTTGGACTTTGCCTTCGTGCTCCTCGTGTTTGGTCTCTTTCCAGCCCGCGAACTTCAGGCGCTCGAGAAAGAGACGGCGGTTGTATTCCTGGTCGAAAAAGATCTTCGACCAGAAGGTTTCTTCGCTGCAGTTGAAGGTGTGTTCCACGCGAAAGTCAGGCATCGTCGTTCCCGGCGGCATCATTGCGCACTCGCGCGGGGCACGCAAAGCATCGTAGACTTCGCGCAGGATGTCGTCCGACGCTGCGGCGCTGATGCGGCAAGAGCCCGCCCGAGGGCGCCCCGGCTGGCTTCTTCAAGCCCTCAGCGTGCTGCGTAAGGATATCGCCATCGAGCTTTCGACTGGCGAAGTGGTGGTCACGTCCGGGTTTTTCGGACTGTTGATCGTAGTGCTCTCGTCGCTGGCGTTCTACGGCGGTCCGGGCAGCCAGCGCCTGGTCGGAGCCGGGGTGATTTGGGTGTCGTTGAGCTTTTCCGCGGTGCTCGCGCTCGGCAAAACCTGGCAGCGTGAACGCGATGAGGGAGCGCTCGAAGGGCTCTTGCTGTTACCGCTGGCGCGCAGCGCGATTTTCGCCGGCAAGGCGCTTGGGGTGCTCGGCTTCTTGCTCGCCATCTGTTTGTTGGTGATTCCGATCGCCGCACTCTTGTTTTCGCTCGATCTGGTCCAGGTGGGTCCCGGGCTCTTGTGCATCGCGCTCGCGACGGTCCCGGGCTTGTCAGCGTCCGGAACGCTGTTCGGAGCCATGACGGTGCGCACGCAAGCGCGCGATCTGTTGCTGGCGGTGGTGCTGTTTCCGTTGCTCACGCCGACCTTGTTGTGCGCGGTGGCTGCCACACGTGAATTGTTTGCAGGAGCGGCGCTCAGCGAGCTCGGCGACTACTTCCGCCTGCTCGGCGTGTTCGACGTCGTGTTCATCGCCGGCGGGCTGGGCTTGTTCGGCTCACTCATTGAGCGCTGACAAGATGCGCGCAGCAACGCGGGCGATGTTCGGTCGCGCGCCATCAGTTCGTGTAGCCAGTCGACCTACTGCGAACACACCCTCGCTCACCGCCCCATCGTCGTCGCGATCGAGCACATAGCCGAGGGAAGGTTCGAAGTGCGTCGCGCCGCCTGCCTGCACCGCCAGTTCGAACGCAGGCGCCTCGACGGCGTCGAACAAGACCGCGTCCACGCGCGTTTTTCCGGAACGAGTTGCGAGTTGCGTCACCTGCAGTGCACCGTGAGCCGCGCTCACGTCATCGCTCGATTCGAGACGAAGGCACAACGCCTGCCCCAAATTTTTTGCGGCGCGCTCAGCGAAATCGCCTCGTCCCACGACTGCCACGCGCCGACCCGGCGACACGCCAGCCTGCAGCAGCTCGAGGCCAGCGCGTGCGCTGAACACGCCCGGCAAGTCTCCGTTGCCGAACGGCGGCGACGCATCGTGACCTCCATTGGCCAACACCAGTGCGCGCGCGCGTACCCACGTCACGCCGTGCCCCGCACGCACCAACACGCCGAACGGTTTGGTCCCGAACACACCCAGCGCGCAGGTCTCATCGAGTAGCTCCGCGCCACTCGAACGCGCCGCAGCGAGCAGCGCTTCTGCCCGCTCCGGTGCCAGCAACCTCGCTGCTCCGCCGAAGCTTCGAGCTTCGTCGACCACGACAGCGCGCGCACCGAGCTTCGTTGCCAGCTCGAGGCCGCTCGCTCCTCCCCCCACCACCAAAACATCCACATCGCGCGCGCTGCTGGGCTCGACTTCGACCGGCGCGTCCGGCAAACGGCCGAGCCCGGCGATGCGCCGCGCCATGCGTTGCACCACCCCCGAAACCCCACGCACGCCAGCGAACAAACGATGATGATCGATGCCGTGCGGGAACATGAAGTCCGTCGCGGCCAGCAGGTCCACATTGCGGGAGCCGACTACGTTTTGCGTTTCGACCGTTTCGCCGCCCAGCACCTGTCGCTGACACGCCATCACGTTCGGCACGCCATCGACGCGCACTAGGCAGCCGTCACACGCTGCGCGTAAACAATAGGGCCCGCGTGGACGATGCAACTTCGGACTGCGCGCCAACAGCAACCTCTCTTCGGCTATCAGGCTGAATGCCAGCGGCTCACCAGCCTCGGCCGTCAGAAGCTCGCCATCATGCAGAAACTCGACCGGCTTCTGGATAGGGCGCGTGCGCAGGGTCATCCAGCTCGAAGGTAGTAGCAACCGCGGTCGCCGCGAAAGCTCCAAACGTCGAACGCCGTTGCTCGCCGGGAGCCAAGTGAGCACACTCTGCCTCATGCGTATTGGCGTCTACGGCGGCAGCTTCGATCCTCCTCACGTCGCGCACGTGCTGGCGGCCGCCTACGCGCTGGCAGTCGGCGACTTCGATCGCGTGCTGGTTGTTCCGGTATTCGCGCACGCCTTCAACAAGGCCTTGGCACCGTTCGAAGATCGCGTGCGGCTGTGCGAGCTCGCTTTCCGCCACCTGTCGCGCGTCGAGGTGTCGCGTGTCGAATCGACCCTGCCCGTGCCGAGCCGCACCTTATCCACGCTCGAAGCCATTGCGCGCGAGAACCCTGGCGCGGAGCTACGCTTGATAATCGGCACCGATATCTTAGCCGACGCTGCCAAGTGGCACGCGTTCGATCAAATCACGCGCCTGGCCCCGCTGTTCGTGGTGGGCCGCGAAGGGCATGCACGCGACGGGAACTCAGGTTTTGCTCTCCCGCCGATCTCGTCGACGCACGTCCGTGAGCTCTGTGCCAAGCGGGACGACGCGATTGCTGCACGCGAGCTCGCCGAGATCGTCCCCGCCGCCGCGCTCGAGTACATCCGACAGCACGGTTTGTATCGTCTGACTTGATTCCTGCGCTCTGAGCGGAGGAGGCGCGCGCGTCGAGTGTCGACTGTGCTGGCGCTCCCCGCTCGCCTGGAGTCACACTGGCGAACACACCGTGCGGGTTACATTTCTCTTGGGCCATTCGTACTCGGTTGCTTTCGCTCTCGCCGCGCTCGTCGTGGCGTGCGGGCACTCCGGCGAGGAAAGCGCCGCTTCGGGCGGATCGACCAGCTCTGGCAACGGCGGCGCACAAGCCAACGGCGGGCAGCAAAACAATGCGGCTGGGGGCGCCAGCGGCGGCATCAGCTCGAGCGGCGGAGCCAGCGCAAAAGGCGGTGCAACCGCAAGTGGTGGCGCGGCAACTTCGAACGGTGGCACGGCTTCGAACTCCGGCGGCTCGAACGCGGGCGGCTCGAACGCAACTGGTGGCGCCAACTCCAGTGGTGGTGCGCAATCGGCGGGCGGCGCGGCCGGCTCGACAGGGAGCGGCGGCAATACCACCGGCGCTCGGTATCCCTTTCCGGCCAACCTGCGTTCCTCGCGTTGCACTTACCCGAAGAGCGCGAGCGCTGCCGACGCCCAGCGCGCCTACGACACTTGGAAGACCGAGATCCTCACCAGCGATGGCGCCGGCGGACACCTGCGTGTCAAGCGCCCGAACTCGCCGCACGCCGAAGTGAACTCCACCGTCTCCGAAGGCATTGCGTACGGCATGTTGCTCGCTGTGGCCATGGCAGATCAGCGCACCTTCGACGAGCTGTGGAAGTACTCACAACTCTGGCTCGACTCCAACGGCTTGATGCACTGGTACATCAACGCCGCGGGCACTCAGGTCCTCGGCTCGGGCGCCGCCACGGACGCAGACGAAGACATCGCTTGGGCGCTCGTCATGGCGCATCGTCAATGGGGCGGCCAGGGCACGTTGAACATGCCCTATATCGAGCTCGCCAAAGCCCAAATCGACCGCATCTGGCGCACCGAAGTCGATCACAACCAAGCCGACATGCTCCTCCCGGGTGACAACTGGGGCGGCAACCCGCTCTTCAACCCATCGTACTTTGCGCCGAACCAATACCGCATTTTCGGCGCAGTCACCGGCAAGACCGACGACTGGAATCGCGTGATCGCAACCGGCTATACCATCCTCGAAAAGAGCCTCAACGCGACCAGTAAGAACGCAACCAACGGCCTCGTACCCGCGTGGTGCGGCGCCGACGGCATGCCCAAGTCTCCACCATCCGGCAGCGCCACCAACTACCAATACGACTCGGCGCGTATGCCGTACCGCATTGGCCTCGACTACTGCTTCAACGGCGAAGCGCGCGCCAAAACCTATCTCGCCAAGGTCAGCTCCTTCTTCGCGGGCGTCGGTGCCGCCAACATCGTCGACGGCTACGACCTCGACGGCAAACCCCATCCCGATCCCGACTCGGTGAGTGGCGGACCTCAATCCGCCGTCTTTGTTGGTTGTGCCGCTGTCGGCGCCATGCACGACGCGACTTACCAAAGCTTCGTCGACGACGCCTACGCCCTGGTCAAGACCGGCCAACTCCTAGCGCGCAGCCGTTACTACAACCTCAGCTGGACAGCGCTCAACATGCTGATGCTGACCGGCAACTTCGCAGAGTATCCGAACCCCTGAGCGCACTTTGCTTGCGCGCGAAAGAGTTGCGGTGCAGCGGATGTGAATTCAGGCGTGGCTGCGTGGCTCGCGCGGCGCCGTTCAGTCGCTTGCGCCCACTCCCATCCACCTGCGCTCTTGGGCGCGCTCTTCGCATGCTGCGCACAAGTAGCCGCCGTTCGATGTGCGCCGCAGGTGCTTTTGCTTCTTGCAGACGTCGCAGTGCTCTGACTCGAGCAGGTGAGCGAATTCAGCGTTGTCCTCGACGAGATCTTGGCGCGTGAGAATGCCGCAAATGCTTGTGCCCCGCGTCACGACGACGGAGCCGACGCCGCGGTCGTGCAGAAGCTGCGCAGCGTCACGCGCCGGGCGATTGGGCGCGATGGTGGCGACGCTTCGGCGCGCCAGTTGCAGCACACCAGTTTCGGGCCGTGCGTGCGCGAGATCGCAGGTGCAAACGACGCCGAGCAGGGCACCGTCTCGCACGATTGGAAAGTGATGAATTCTCATTTCTGCTGCAAGTTGCATCACGCGACCGACTCGCGTTTCCGGTTCGATCTCGACGACCGGCTGCCTCATGATTTCTGCGACGGTTCTTAAGGACACTGACATCGACTTCTCCTCGACGGCGGGTCGAAGCAGCTTTCACGCCAAGCGGATCGCCCGCCGACCCAGGCGAATTGAGCCGAGATGCAGCGCGACGGGCGCGAAAAATTAGCGCCGAGCGTCGAAGTTTGCGCCGGCGCTCGCGGACCGTGGCGAGTGACGCCGCCGTCGACGTGACGGTTGTCATGGCTTCGCCATTGCGGTACTGACGGCACGCGCCGCGCTTGTCGCAGGTGCCGAGGTTGCCGGAGGTGATGCACTGGGGATGGGCGAAGCGCTCGCAGTTGGCAAAGCGCGCGCGCTGGAAGCGGCGCTCGCGGCGGGTGCAGCGGACTCCGCGGGTGGATCGACGAGAAGCTTCGGCATCAGTTGCTTGAGGCGCCGTGGACCAATGCCGCGGATGCGCAAGAGATCGCTCGGGCGCTTGAACTTGCCGAGCTTTTGGCGAAGCGCGAGGATGGCTTCGGCGCGCTTCTGACCGACACCAGGCAGGTGACGGAGATCCTCGATGCTGGCGCGATTGAGAATTACGCGGCCGTCTTCGGTGAGGCCTGGCGAGCGCGCCGGAGGCGCCGGAGCGTTGGAGGCAGCCGGCGCTGGATTGTCATCGGGTACGCTGCCGGCCAGGGAGGCTTGCGCGGCGATCCAGCTGCTCGAAGCAGGTGTGGAGTGATTGCCTTCCGCCAAGGCGAGCTTGGGCGCGCCGAGCCCGCGCTTCATCGATAACGCGCCGATGCCGCCGAGGCCGAGCATCAAGAGCGCGATGCCCCCCGCGCGTAAGCCCAATCTGGCGAGTGGATGTCGCTGTGCTCGCTCGAGTAGCGAGCGCGGTTCGAGTTGCTGCGGACGTGACTCGAGTGCGTCAGGCTGCTGTTGCGGCTGATAGCGCGGCTCCGGCGCTTGCGCGTGCCCTGCTGCAAGCGCCGGAGTGTGCGTTGTTTGCGGAGCGTGGGAAACGTTGGAGCCAGCACGGCCCTCGAGCGAGCCGTCCCGCGCATGAAGTTCGGAATGTCGTTCGACGAGGGCCATGTTGCCTCCACCTCAAGCCAACTCGGAGAGCACGTCCTCTTCGACGTGCGTGTGCCCATGCCCGTGTCCGTTGCCGCTGCGCTGCAGAGCCTGGTCTTCGCGAGGGACGTAGTCGCGAATTTGAATTTCACCGCTGACGGGTACGGCTTCGAGCTTGACGTTGATGGAGCCGTCACCGTTCACGAAGGCTGCACCCACGCGATTCCAGAACTTCTTGCCGTTGCGGTTGACGATGACGTACGCGACTTTCATTTTGCTGTTGTCCATCTGATCCTCTTTCCGCGAGCTCGTGTGCTCGCGCAGGCAGATGAACTGCGAGCTGCGTGCCGCGCGTGTGTGCCTACGAATCGTGCGTTCGCGTGGTCGCTCGCCGCTGGCGCTGACTGGCAGAGCGTGTGTTGCGTCGCTGGGCGCGTGTTCAGCTCGAAGCCGCGCTGGTCCGCTTCACGGCTCGAGGCTGGGCGGCGGCTCGTCGGCTACGATGGGTACCGTGAACCAGAAAGACGAGCCGAAGCCGATACGGCTCTCGACTCCGACGCTTCCCCCCATCGCTTCCACTAGGTGCTTAACGATCGAAAGGCCGAGCCCGGTGCCGCCCATGTCGCGCGAGCGACCAGCGTCGACACGATAGAAGCGCTCGAACAGGCGCGGCAGGTCGACTTCGGCAATGCCGGGCCCGCTGTCCTGCACGGTGCAGCGCACCAAGCGTTCGTTTTCGATCGCCGCGCGCACGACAACGCGCGAACCGGGCGGACAATACTTGATCGAGTTTTCGACCAAGTTGACCAACACTTGCTCCAGAGCGCGTGCGTCCGCGAACACTGGCGGGAGCTCCTTTGGCATCTCCAGGTCAGTGCGGATGCGGCCTTGTTTGGCCTTGTCGCGCAAAAGTGAGAGGCAGCGCTCGACCACGCTCTGGAGCTCGAGCTCTTTGCGGTCGAGTTTGTACTCTTTGGACTCGATGCGCGAGAGATCGAGCAAGTCTTCTACGAGGCGGCGCATGCGGAGGCTATTGCGCTCGATGATGCCGACGAAGCTCTTGGCCGCGCCCGGGTCGTCGAGCGCGCCGGTCATCAACGTTTCGGTGGCTGAACAGATGGCGGCCACGGGAGTGCGTAGCTCGTGCGAGACGTTGGCCACGAAGTCTCGACGCAGGGACTCGAGCCGGCGAATCTCGGTCACGTCGAAGAACACTACCAGCAATGCTCCCGGCGGCGTCTGCATCGGGTTCACGCGCACGGACAGCCGGCGTGGCTTCAAGCCTTCGACGGAAATTTCGCCGGCAACGGGCTCGCCACTACTGCGCGCGCGCGCGACCAAGTCGGCCAGATCGGCGCGGCGCAAGGTTTCGAGCAGCGACTTGCCGACCACCTCCTTCGGCAGCAGCAAAGTCGAGCGCAGCGACGGATTCACCAACACGACTTGGCTACGCGCATCGAGCAGCAGCACCCCCTCGCTCATCGTTTCGAGGATGCTGCCCATCAAATCGCGTTCGCGTTTGAGATCGTCGACGGCTTGCGTGTGACTGTCAGCGAGTTCGCGACCACGTCGCTGCAAGAGCTCGATGCGGCGCGTGGCGGGGCGCAACACCAAAAGCCAGGTGACCAGCGCTGATACGGCGGCGCCTGTTACCCACGAGAGGAGCTGGATGCCTCCGTCGGCGGAGCTGCTGGCCAGGGAAGAAACGCCGCTCGAGCTGGCGATGACAGCGGGGAAGTACACGAGAGGATTACTGTTTTATGCGGTACGGTCAGTGTGAAGCGCTACCCATGCCTGATTCGGTTGCCAGGTGAGCAACACCATTGTGACGATACCATGACACGACCCAGGAGCCGCGTGATACAGGCGCAACATGTTCGGTCGCCTGCTGCCCAAAGAAACCTCGTTCTTTGATTTCATCGAGCAGCACGCCGCGCTCACGGTGGACGGCGCGCAGGAGTTCGTTTCGCTGGTCAGCAGCAGCGTGAACATCGATGCGAAGGCTGGGCGCATCAAGGAAATCGAGCACGAGACCGACGTCATCACACACCGTTGCGTGGAAGCGCTGCACAAGACGCTGATCACGCCCATCGACCCCGATCAAATTCATCGCTTGATCACGCGGATGGACGACGTGATGGACTTCATCGAAGCCGCCTCCGAGCGCATCGCGCTTTACAAATTGCGCGAGATGACGCCCGAGGTGCAGGACCTGGCCGATGTCTTGCTACGTGCCGTGCGCGACGTGCTGGAAGCCTGCAAGGGCTTGCGCAACTTGAAAGATCCCCAGGTCATTCTCAAGAAATGCGTGGACATCAACCGGCTCGAGAACGAAGCCGACACGATCCTGCGCCGCGCAGTGGCTCGGCTGTTCGACGAGGAAAAGAACCCCATCACGATCATCAAGTGGAAAGAAATCTACGAAGCGCTGGAAAGTGCTGCCGATCGCTGCGAAGACGTGGCGAACATCATCGAAGGCCTGGTTCTCGAGCAAGTTTGAACGTCGATGGATGTCGCGGGCGTAGTGCTCTTCACCATCGTCGTCGCGCTGGCGTTCGACGTAATCAATGGCTTTCACGACGCGGCCAACTCCATCGCCACGATCGTTTCGACCCGGCTGCTCTCGCCGCGGCGCGCGGTGTGGTGGGCAGCGTTTTTCAACTTCGTAGCGCTCTTCGTGTTCCACCAAGGCGTGGCCAAGACGGTTTCAAGCTTGGTGCACGTGAATGCAGCCGACCCGGCCTTCGTGTGGGTAGTGTTGTCGGGGCTGATTGGCGCGATCGTTTGGAACCTGCTCACGTGGTGGCTCGCGCTGCCATCGAGTTCATCGCACGCAATCATGGGCGGCTTCTCGGGCGCGGGTTTCGCTTACGGCGGACTTCAAGTCTTGAACCTGCCGAAGCTCGCGCTGGCGGCCGAGTTCATCGTGATCTCCCCCGTCTTGGGTTTTCTTCTTGGTGGCTTGCTACTGGTCGCCGTATCTTGGCTGCTTCGTGATTGGCGGCCGTTGAAAGTGAAGCGCGTATTCCGCTACGTGCGCTTGGCTTCGGCGGCGGCCTACTCGATTGGTCACGGTGGCAACGACGCGCAGAAGACGATGGGTATCATCCTGGCGGTGTTGATCGCTGGCGGCTACATCGACAAGGACGCAGCAACGGGGCCCACTTGGATCGCCGTCTCTTGTTACACGGCAATGGCGGCAGGTACCGCCATGGGCGGCTGGCGTATCATCAAGACGCTGGGCTCGAAGCTTACCAAGCTGCGCACACACAGCGCTTTCTGCGCGGAGCTTTCGGGAGCGCTCACCTTGTTCGGAGCGACTTACCTGAAGATCCCTGTTTCCACGACGCACACCATCACGGGTGCCATCGTCGGTGTAGGTTCCACCACGCGCGTTCGCGGTATTCGTTGGGGGCTTGCGAGCAACATCGTGTGGGCGTGGGTGCTCACCATTCCTGCCTCGGCGGGCATCGGCGCAGGCTGTCTGAAGCTGTTTCAGTCGCTCAAGATGTTTTGAGTGAGAGGCGCGAGCCGCCCTCGAAATCGCTACCAATCCCCGTGTGTGCGCCGGAAGTCGCCGCAACGTCCGTTGCTCGGCTGCGCGCGGCGTGTTAGCCCGAAAGACCTAAGGAGGCTTTTCGCATGTCCCATCCGGCGTCCGCTCCGCTGTCTCGTCGCAAGCTCGCTCAGGGAGCGGCGGCACTCGCCTCGGCGGCAGCTGGGCTTGCAACGCAACCGGCCGAGGCGGCGAAATCGATCGATTCCCTGATCGCGAAGCCGCCAGCCGGGTTCACTCCGCTCAGCTCGCCGGGGAAGATCACGAAGGTGAGCGCGAAGGGTGACTTCGCCTCGTTCATGCAGCCGAACCAGCTCTGGCCGAAGGCTGACGTGGCGCGCCGCCTGCTCGAAAAAGCCATGATGGAGTTTACCGGCGCCTCCAACGTGAACGAAGCCATGAAGCGCTTCATTCACAAGGACGACGTGGTGGCCATCAAGGTAAACGGCATCGCCGGGCAGACTGGCTACACCATGGCCACGAACTTCGAGCTGATTCTGCCAGTCGTCGAAGCGGTGTTGGCGGTGGGTGTGCCCGCGGACAAGATCACCGTTTACGAGCAGTTCCCGAACTTCTTGGCAGGTACACGCGTCAACGTGCGCGAGTGGAAGTTGCCGGCTGGCGTGAAGACCGGCACACACAACAACAAAGATCACACCATGCCCGAGATCAAAGTGTTTCAGGGCATTGGCACCAAGTATTGCCGCATCTTCACGCAAGCCACGGCCGTCATCGACATGACCCAGATCAAGGATCATTCGATTTGCGGCTACACCGGCACGCTGAAGAACATGACGCACGGCAATATCAACAATCCCCACAAGCATCACGCGGGCAACGCGAACCCGCAGATAGCCGTGCTCTACAATCACCCCATCTTGAAGAGCCGTGTGCGTTTGCACATCACCGACGCATTCAAGATCACCTACGACCAGGGGCCACTCGACAAGAACCCGAAGACGCGTGTGCCCCACGGCGCCGTGTACGTCGCGACGGATCCGGTTGCGATGGACACCATTGGTTGGAAGGTGGTCGAAGACGAACGCAAGGCGCGTGGCTTGACCAGTTTGAAAGACGCCGGGCGCGAACCGAAGTACATTCGCAGCGCGGCTGATCTCGGCCTCGGAGTGCACGACATTTCGGCGATCAAGATGGGGACGTACGAGATTTGAATCTCATGACGGCACTTCGCGGCGGCGCGCTGTTTTCGCTGTGTGCGCTCGTCGCCGCGGCGTGCGGCGGCTCGGCCTTTACGGGTCCCCAGGCGGGCGGCGCTGGGGGCAGTGCCGGCCAATCCTCACAGGGTGGAAGCAGCGCGGGTCGCGGCGGTACGTCCGATGCCGGTACAGGACCGGGTGGCAGCGTGAGCGGCTTCGGCGGTACGAGCGGCGCGCAAGGTGGCAGGAGCGCAGGGTTAGGCGGAAGAGGCGGCGCACCTGGTGCCGGTGGCAACGTCGCAGCGGGAAGTCCCGGTGCCGGCGGACGCGGCAGCGGAGGTAGCGGCGGAACTGTCGTCGGCAGCGGTGGAAAAGGCGGAGCCGCAGGAGCAGCCGGCAAGTCGGGCAGCGGTGGCACTGCGACAGGCGGCGCCGCAGGCAAGGGCGGCACGCTGGGCAGCGGTGGTGTCGCGAGCGGCGGAGCTCCAGCTTCAGGAGGCGCAGTTGGCCAGGGCGGCAACGTAAGTGGTGGCGGCGTGTGCAAATCCGCAAGCGACTGCCGTTTGCAAAACGACTGCTGCGCATGCCTCTCTGTTGGTACTGGTGAGCTCACCGCGACGTGCAATCTCGCTTGCATTCAGAGCGCGTGCGCTGCGATCGGCATTACAGCCGACGACGTCGCATGTATCGCTGGGCGCTGCGTCTTCTCCCGGAGCTGCAACACGAATCGGGCGATGTGCGAGGCGGAGCCGCCAACATGCGCGGCTGGCAAAGTGCCGAGCATCGATAACGGTTGCTGGGGCCCGTGCATTCCAGTCGGCGAGTGCTCTCAAGTGACTTCGTGCAAGGACTGTGAAGCCGCTGGGCTCGTGTGCGTCACCGATCAACTTCAGGCTGGTCCGGTGTATCACTGCGTGTCGGTGCCGCCCGCTTGCAACGGCAAGCCCAATTGTCAGTGCATGAGTGCCTGTCTTTCGCCGCTGCAATGCGGTTCGGCGACCGAAACCAACCTGAGCTGCGTCTGCCCAACGTGTTGAGTTGCGCGCATGCGCAGGTGTGCGCACATCGCGCCGCCGCCATGCAAATTGTGCCAAACACGTGAAACCGCCGGGAAATTAGCGGCTAGGCGGCAACTGCACGCTGTGATGCCATACTTTCGCGAGCCGCTCCGTATAACGGACAAGACACATGCGTGCTTGGCTCCTGCTTTCTTTGGCCCTCGTCGCGTGCGGTGGGGCAGCTGCGCCGCCGAGCAAACCACCCGGTGTTCCGCCAACACCAATGACGGTCACGCTCGCGCACCCCGGGGGCGATGCCGCCGATCCACACGCCGCGGCGCTCGAGCGGTTGCTCTCCGAGCCTTGGGGCAAGCACGGCGATAAGGATGGTCAGCTGGTTGTGGCGTTGCCAGACGCGGGTAACTGGAAGCGCGTGCGGTACTGGGGCGTCGAGCACTTCCTTGGCTTTCGCTACGGCAAAAACCACCACGCGATGGTGGTGATCTTTTCGCAGGAAGTGCCGGAGGAAGCACCCAGCAGCGAGGATTGTCTCAAACACTTCGACGCCTGGGGCAGACCTCAGATCCAGAGTTTCGACGTCGACTTCGACCCCTTTCACCCACATCACGCGCGCTTTCGCGACAAGCCGATGATAAGTCTCGCCGTGGATGGGCGGCTGAGCCTCGGCTTTGCGCGACCGGAATTTTCCGCGGCGTGGGCGGCCTACTCGCTGTACCCGAAGACGTGTTTGATCTCGGCGGTTGCGGTTCCGTCGCGCACTACCCCGGAGCTTGCTCGCAAAGTGCGCGATCGCTTCGTGGCAGAGGGTTTTGCGCAGCTCGAGCCGCTCACCGACACGCGACCGGTACGAAAGTAGCGGCCTCAGAATGCGGCGGCGATCACGCTCGTTGCGTAGATGACGGCGGCCGCGATCCACACCGCGCTCCAGGCATAACGCCGCGCTTCGAAGCCCCAGTAAGGCGCGAGCGGCGGCACACATAACGCGAGCAGTGCACGCCAACGCGGGGGACGGGTGGCGAGGCCCGCGACCAGCACGACATGCGCGGTAATCAAGGCGCCGAAAGCGCCCGAGAGCAGCAGCATGCCGATGAGGTCCAAGCGCGTGCAGCTTACAATGAGCGCTGGGGTGCGGCGCGCCGGCCTCGCGGCTGGTTCCGGGGCGGGGGTCGCGTAGCTCTCGACGGTTGGCTACACTCGGCGAACCGTGCGTTTCTCGTCGCTGCTGGTCGCGTTGTCACTCGCTGGGTTGCTTCTGCCCTTGCCGTTGGGACTTCGCCGAGCGCACGCGGACGGCATCACGTCGCGTCCGGACATCATGCCGGTGAAGGACATCAAGCCCGGCATGAAGGGCTACGGCCTCACCGTGTTTTCCGGCACCAACCCAGAGCGCTTCGACATCGAAGTCATCGACGTGCTCACGAACTTTCGTCCACGTCAGGATCTGATTCTGATCAAGACGAAGCACCCGCGACTCGAAGTAGCCAAAGTTGTCGCGGGCATGAGCGGTAGCCCGATCTATATCGACAACAAAATGATCGGTGCGTACGCCTACGGTTGGACGTTCGGCGCCGAGCCGGTCGCCGGCGTCACGCCGATTCGCAACATGCTGGATGATCTGGTGCGCCCGCTGCCGCCGGAGATCTACGGCTTCAAGCTGGCCACGTTGCCGCGCCCGCGCGCTGCGAGGGGCGACTCCAACAAGCTCGGACACAACGTGCAGCCGAGCGGTGAGCGCTGGGCTTTCGGCGGTTCGCGCTTTCAAGGCAAGCGCTACGACTTGCGGGAGCACGCTGCCGAAATTGCGAGTCAGGGTATTCATGCACCCAACGTGCAGAGCGCGCTCTCGCCGGTGCAAACGCCGTTGTTGGTTTCGGGCATGACCTCAGGCGGCATGAACCTGGCGCGCAATCTGTTGCAACCGCTCGGGCTCGAACCGTTGCAAGCCGGCGGAGCTGGTGCTCCCGATCCGAACGCGCCCACGCGCTTCGTCGATGGTGGCGCGATTGGCGTGCAACTCGTGCGTGGCGACATGAGCGCGATGGGTCTCGGCACGGTCACGCGCGTGGAAGGCGATCGCTTGGTGGCGTTCGGGCACCCCATGATGGAATCGGGCGTCACGGCGCTGCCCACAGCAATTGGCAAAGTGCTGTGGTTTTTGGCGAGTGATCAGCGAAGCTTCAAGATCGGCATGCCGGTGCGCGAAATGGGCACTCTGGTGGACGATCGCATGGCGTCGATCGTCGTGTCGCAGTCGCTGAAGGCGCCGGTCATCCCCGTCAGCCTCAAGATTCGCGGTCTCCCGGGCCTCGCCAGCGCAAACTGGAACTTCGAGGTAGCTCACGAGCGCTTCTTGTCGCCCTCATTCACGGCGGTTGCGCTCGGCAGCGCCTTGCAAGCCGTAGCTTCCGAGCACCAAGACGTCACGTGGACCGCGAAGAGCATCCTCAAAATCAAAGGCTACGGTCAGATTACGTTGGACGACTACGGCGTCGCCATCGGCGGAACGCCAGACGCGGGGGAGCTCAGCCGGTCGAACCTGGTACGTGCCGTCGGCGGCATCCTCAACAACCCCTGGCACCCCGCTGCGATCGAAAGCGTGAGCACGGAGATTTCGCTGAGCTTCGCGCGCGAGATGTTGCGCTTGCGTGGTGTCGATCTGATCGACTCCGAGGTCGACGCGGGTGAGCCGGTGCGCATTCGCCTGACGTTGGCTCCTTACTCGGGCCCAGAGGTCACGCGTGTGCTGTCGGTGGACGTGCCGCGCACGTTGGCTGGGCAGAACGTGAATATCGAAGTGTTGCCCGGCTACATGGAAGATCGCGAAGGCGCCGCGCCGGACAATCTCGCTGAGTTGATTCGCAATCTAGAGAATCCCACCTATCCGCCGCGTTCCGTGGTGGTGGTGTTCTCGTCGGGCAACGCGGCCGTGAGCTTCAAAGGTCGCGTTGCCAAGAACCTGCCCCCCGGCGCGCTCGATGCGCTGCGACCAACGGCGAGTTCGGTGGGGCCGGACGCATTTCAAACGGTTGTACGCAAGGTTTTTCCGTTGTCGGAGTTCATGGTTGGGCGCGACAAGCTCAGCGTGACGGTGCGGCCGGTGCTGCGCTGAAGAATGGACGGGGTCTCGATGCAAGTGAAAGGCACTTTGAGTCATGCGCCGCTGCGCCGCTTGGGCGCGCTGTCGCTCGCGCTCTCCGCGTTCGTGGTTGCTTCCGGTGCTCACGCCGTGGGCACGCGCCATTTCCTGCTCGATAAGGGCGCCGACTTCAAAGGCGGTGACTTGAAAGGCGTCGCCGTCGATTCCGCTGGTGGCGTGCGTGCAGGGCTCACTCTGAGCGCGTCGCCAGTTGCGAACGCGGCTACCATCTGGGCGGCGCTGCCGCAGGCGGATGGGTCACTCCTGCTTGCCACCGGCAACGAAGGCAAGCTGATGAAGCTGGTGCAGGGCACGAGCAGCGTCGTGGCGGAGACGAAAGCGCTGGCAGCCACGTCGCTGGTCGAAGGCTTCGGCGGCGCTGTGCTCGTGGGCACCTTGCCGGAGGGTCGCATTTTCAAACTCGATCGCGGCAAGCTCAGCGAGTTCACGCGCCTCAAAGGTGCCGAGCACGTTTGGCAGCTCGCGTACGACGCCAAGGCGCAAGCGCTGTACGCAGCGACCGGGCCCGAAGGCAAACTCTTCCGCATCACGCAAAACGGTGATGCGCAAGTGTTCTTCGACGCCGAAGAGCAACAGCTGATGAGCGTCGCTGTTGCACCCGACGGCAGCGTTTACGCGGGTGCCAGCGATAAGGCTAAGCTGTATCGGGTTACCGCGCCGGGTCGCGCCAGCGTCATTTACGACTTCGGGCGCACCGAAGTGCGCGCCATCGCAATCGCCAAGAGCGGCGACGTGTACGCCATCGCCAATGAGATCAAACCCGGCTCGCAGCTTCCCGGTCGCCAGCCGCGCAGCTCCGATTCCGCACCGGCAGGCCCAGTTTCGCCCGCGAGCCCCGCGAAAGGCAAAGGTACGCTCTACCGCTTTTCGCCCGATGGTCGCCCCGACCAGTTGCTCGACGACTCTGACGAGCACTACACCAGCCTCAGCTTGGGAGAAGACGGCCGTCCCTACGTAGGCACGGGCGTCGAAGGGCGCGTTTATAGCGTCGACCAAAGCCACAACTCGGTGTTGGTCGCCGACGTGGACGAGCGCCAAGTCACCGCCCTCGCCATTGGCGGCAAACAAGCGTTCGTTGTGGGCAGCGATCCGGCCGTGGTGCACCCCATCAAAGGTGTGGGCGGACCCGACGCGATTTGGACCAGCAAGGTGCTCGACGCCGGCATTCGCGCACGTTTCGGGCGCATGGACTGGGAAGCGACCGGAACACTGTCTCTCTCTACGCGCAGCGGTAACACGCGCGAGCCCGACGAAACCTGGAGCGCGTGGAGCAAAGAGCTCGAGAATCCGGGCAAGGTAGAGAGCCCGCCGGCGCGCTACTTCCAGGTGCGGGCACGCTTCGCCAAAGATCCGAAGGCAGTCCTCACCGATCTCGATGTTTCGTTCGTTACCGACAATTTGCGCGCCGTGGTCACCGAGATCACAGCCAAGAATGCGGGCGAGCGCGGCTCTTCCGAGGATGGCCTGAAGTCATCGGGCGGACCTGTGCAGCGTAAGCCGGACGCAACGCTCAACATCATCTGGAAGGTGGACAATCCCGACAAGGATGAGCTGCGTTACCGTTTGAAGTACCGCATGGTTGGCTCCAACACCTGGTACGATCTCACGAAGCCAAACGAGCGCGTTTCGAAAGAGAACTACAGCTGGGACACGTCGGATTTGCCGGAGGGCCGCTACAAGCTGAAAGTCGTGGCAACCGACGAGCTCTCGAACCCCGCCGATCGCGTTACCAGTGATCAGATGGAAAGCGGTGTGGTGCTGGTCGACAACACGCCGCCCATCGTCGAAGGCTTGAAATTCGTGGGCCGCCGCTTGCAGGCGACGGTGATTGATGGCGTTGGACCGGTCCAGCGCGTCGAAGTCAGCGTTGCAGGCAGCGATGAGTGGCGTCCGCTTTCCGCAAGCGATGGCATCTTCGACGAGCAGCGTGAAGCCATCGACGTAGACCTCTCGCAGATCCTGCCCGCAGGGCCCGCGTTGGTGAGCATTCGCGCTTACGATGGGGCCGACAACTTCGTCGTGCGCAACCTGCCGCTGCGCTGATACGGCGGCGACAGTTCGCGCGTGCCAAGTAGAGCCAACGACGATCTGGGGAGGGGAGCGGCCAGCATGGTCGCGGCGGCACTCGTGTTCGCGGCAATGAGCGCGTGCGTGAAGCTTGCGGCGCGTGAGCTGCCGAACACGATGGTAGTGTTCCTGCGCAACTTGATCGGCGTCTTGTGGTTGCTGCCCTGGTTGTTCGGGCGTTCGCGGCCGGGCTTTCGCACCCAGCGGCTCGGTGAACACGTGCTGCGCGCGGTGGCAGGCATCGCTTCGATGTACTGCTTCTTTTTCGCCATCTCGCGGCTCGGTTTGGCGGAGGCGCTGCTGCTGAACTACTCGCTGCCGTTGTTCGTGCCGCTGGTCGAGCGCGTGTGGCTCGGCGAAGCAACTCCTCCTGGGATCTGGCGTGGGCTCTTGCTGGGCGCCTTCGGCTTGTGTCTGATTCTGAAGCCGGGCGCCTCGGTGTTTCAGCCTGCGGCGCTGGTGGGGGCGCTTTCGGCGTTGTTGTCTGCGGTGGCGCAAGTTGGCGTGCGCAATCTGACTCGCTCGGAGCCGGTGCGGCGCATCGTGTTCTACTTCGGCTTCTTTTCGACGCTGATCGCCACGCCGCCGGCGTTGTACCAGTGGGTAACGCCCGCGCTGCCGTTATGGCCCTTGCTCCTGGCGCTCGGTCTCTGCGCGGTGTTCGGCCAGCTCTTCATGACGCGTGCGTACTCATTGGCGCCCGCCGTGCGCGTGGGGCCCTTCATGTATACCGCCGTGATTTTTGCGGCGGCCTTCGATTGGCTGTTGTTCCGCAAAGTACCGGATCTGTTGAGTTGGGCAGGGGTTCTGTGCATCGTGGTCGCGAGCGTCCTCACTCTGCGTCTACGTGCTGCAGTGCAGCCGGTATAGCCGTTCTGCTAAATTGCGAACACGAGCGCCGACGCGGTCGGCTACAATTGCGCCATGGCATTCGCGGAGGATTTGCTCGACTACGCTACGCCCGTGGCCTTTTTGGCCTTCGTGGTGGGCGCGACTGGGCTCGCCTTTTCGCTGGAACTGCCGATCTTCTTGGTTACCAGCGTGGCCGTTGCTCCGACTGCGCTGGCAGCAGCCGTACTCGAGCGGCTACGCCCCGAGCGCCTCGCATATCGCCCCCTCGATCAACCTTTCCGGGTCGAGCTGGCTCATTTCCTAATCAACTACCATCTTGGCTACGCCATCGCCCTCGCTGGCTGTGCAGGCCTCGAGTACCTGCTCAACGCCAGCAATGCTCCCCGGTTGTGGCCCAGCACCTGGCCGCTCGCTTTGCAAATCGTGTTCGCCGGCGTGCTGGGTGAAGGCGTCAGTTACTGGCAGCACCGCCTCTCACATCGCAACGCTTGGCTGTGGCGCTTTCATGCCCTGCACCACCAAGGTGAACGGCTCAACTTGATGCGCGCCGGGCGATTTCACTTCGTGGACATTGGTCCCGGCTCGCTGCTGGTGTTTGCACCGCTCGTGTTGCTGCGCGCGCCCGAACACGTTCTAATCTGGATCGCGAGCCTCAGCGGAGCGTTCGGTATACTCGAGCACGCCAACATGCGCATGCGCACTCCGCGCTGGCTGAGCTGGCTCGTGTGCACACCGGCAGTGCACCGCGCGCATCATTCGAGCGAACCCGTCGAGAGTGACGCCAACTTCGGCACTTTCACCATGCTGTTCGACGTGCTGTTCGGTACCTTCCGTCCACCGCGCGCGGATGGTCCGGCGGCCGTCGGAATCGAAAACTACACGCCGCCCGCAGGCTTTTGGGCCCAGCTCATCGCGCCGTTTCGGCGAGCGGCTTGAAGCTTGTAGGCGGTCGCGAACGCCAACGTCGAAGGTGCGCCTTGCAGCTTCGCGAAACGCTCGGCCCCTGCGTTGTCCGGCGCGGCCGCCTCACGGCTGAGAACGGCCGCGCCGTCGTTCAGTGACTTCGCTGAGCGTTCGAACCCCAGCTCGCTCAATCGCTTGCGTTCATCTGCTCGGCGACGGGCGTAATGCTCAGATCCATGAGGAACAGCAGGTCCTCACTCGGCAGGTACTCGCGCATCTCGCGGAGCACTGCGCTGCGTCGCGCGTCGGGGGCGCTCTGCCGGTGACGTCGAACAGCATCGAGGAACCGCAAGATGTACTCCTTCTGCGCTGCGATGGCCGCTTTGCCCGTCGGCTCGCCGTGGCCAACGTACAGCGTGACCGCCGGGTCGAGCTCGCGCTCCAGCTTGTCGAGCGTGGCTAGCCATTCTTGGTGAAAACCGTCGGCGAGGTAAGCGTGCATACCATTGTAGACGAGATCACCAACGAACAACGTTCGCTCGTTCAGGCTCCACAAGCTATCCGCTGGCGACTCGCCAGGTCCCAGATCGCGCACTGCGAAGACGAGATCGCCGAGCTCGACGCGGTCGCTCACGATTCGATTGGGAAAGCGCCGTTGCTGTGGCCATTCAGCGCCGATCATGGGCGCGATGATGCGATCCTTCGTGGCGTCGTCGCGCTCGATCATTTTCGCCACCGGCTCGGTCGCGAGGATCGGTACGTTCGGCTGCCCCTGCAGAATCTCGGCTGCTCCCGCGTAGTGATCGGGATGTGCGTGAGTCACAATCAAGCCTCTGAGCGGTTTCTGCCGTTCATCGATGTGCCTTCGAACAGCCTGCGCGTCGTGCAGCGTGAGCATGCCGTCCACGACGACCAGCGAATCCTTCGATTCCACTAAATATGAGTTGACGTTCATGCTCGTGCCGCCGACTCGAGCAATCGTGATGTTGTTGGTCATGCGTGGAATGTAAGGACCGCTCCGGAGGTGACCAATCGAACCTCCTGATGCATCTATGCACGCGACGAATGGTGCGTGGTCGAACCAGTCGTATTCAGCGCTGGCGAGCTACTTCCTCGATCAAGCCGCGCAGCCACGCGGCGCCTGCGTCGTGCGATCTGCTTCCGTGCCAAATCAGTTGCACCGGAAATGCGTCGATGTGCAGCGGTGGCGAGACGATCCGCAGCCCCGATCCCCCGAACTGCTCTACCACCCGGCGCGGTAGCGTTGCGATGAGGTCGCTCCGCCGCACCACGGCTGGCGCGACCAGGAAATGTGGCACCCGTGCTGCCACCTTCCGCTGCAGTCCATGCTTGGCCAAGAGATGGTCGACGACTCCGGGACCATATCCGGGACTCGCGACCAGCAGGTGTTCGAGTGACGCGTAATGCTTCAGGCTCAGCCGCCCGCGCGTTGGATGCTGCCGGCGCAAAACGCACACGAAGTCGTCGAAAAACAAGCTGCGGTGGCGAATCACAGGCGGTAGCTCCGGGTATGTGCCAAGCACTAGATCCAGCTCGCCTCGCCCAAGCTCAGCGAGCGGCCCTGTGCCCTCTTCCGCATGCACCTCGAGCGCGGCTCCCGGTGCCTCACGCCGGATCTGTTCGATGACTGAGGGCAGCAAGATCGCGCCGCAGTAATCGTTCGCCGCGATGCGAAATGTTCGCCGTGTCGTGGCTGGATCAAATTTGCGCCGCGCAAACACTACGTTCTCGATGTCTGCGAGTACGCGCGCCACCGCCGGAGCCAACTGCTGCGCGAGCGCCGTCCGCCGCAGCGAGCGCCCCTCCCTCGACAGCAGTTCGTCCCCGAGTAACTCACGCAAGCGCCCGAGCGCGTGACTCACCGCCGGCTGGCTCAACGCCAAGCGCCGAGCTGCCAGAGTTACACTCTCGGTCTGGAGCAGTGCATCGAGCGCCACCAGTAAGTTCAAGTCAATGGAAGCCAGGCTGGGCAAGGGAGTGACCACTGTCGGAACTTAGCGCAAGCACTGTGGGCAGGCGTTCCTCGACGACGAGAACGAACCACTCGCACGACCACGCAAAATGGAGCCGACTCGCGTCACCCCGTCCCCGCAGCATGTTCCGGGCGCGGGCTGCCTGGGCTCAAAAAAATCATCGGGCACCGCTAAAATACTGCCTGGAGCGTTGGGTAGGCATGCACCTACCCAACGCAACTCTTCGAGCGCAAACGCTACGGGCCAGTCAGTCGTGCTTCGGAACGACATCGATCCGTGAGACGGCACCGGTGTGCCCTCCACCAATCACGAAGTCCGTGTGTTTGCTGCTCGTGTACCTGGAGGCCGTTCATGATTCACGCCCAGTCACACTGGCTCGTTGTCACGTCTGCGCTTTTCGCCGCGGCGGCTTGCGGCGGCGGCTCGGAGCAAACGCTGCTTCCGTTCGGTGGCGGTGGAGCCTCGGGTGGAGCGTCCACTAAGGCGTCTGGTGGCATCGCGGGCTCTTCGAACACATCGCTCGGAGGACAAGGCATCCATTTCGCCGGTTCTTCCAACGGAGGCAGCTCAGCGGGGGGCAGCGGCGGGAGCGTGAGCTCCAACGCAGCCGGCGGACGAATGGTGACGCAAGACTGTGCTGCAACCACGGTTTCCGCGATGGACACCACCACGATCCAACCCGCCGACATCATCTTCGCGATCGATAGCTCCAAGAGCATGGATCAGGAGATCGCGTTCGTGCGCAGCAATATGAACGCTTTTTCGCAGCAAATCGTCGCGAGCGGTGTGGACGCGCGGGTCATCGTCATCGGAGCATCGAACGCGATCTGCATCGACGCTCCGCTCGGCTCCGGCAGCTGCCCCAACGACAGCAAGCTACCGGACTACGTTCACGTCACGGAGACAGTGGGCAGCAACGATGCTCTCAACGTCCTCATCGATTCGTTCGACACGTGGCGTCAATACTTGCGCGCAAATGCCTCGAAGTCTTTCGTTGTAGTTACCGATGACGACGCAACCGACCGCCCCAATAATTCGGCAGGCAGCTTTACGCAGAACCTCCGAGCTCTCGATCCGGCCTTGTTCGCGAAGTTCACCTTCAATGGGGTGTATTGCTTTACCGAATGCGAGCAGGCCGCAGCGATCGGCGAAGTTTATCAAGACCTCGTGGCGAGCACGCAGGGTGTCGGCGGAGATCTGTGCTTGCAGGACTTTCAACCCGTCTTCAACCGGCTGGCAGAAAAGATCATCACGACCAGCAGCAGTCAAATCGCCTGCGAGTGGGGGTTCCCCGCCGTGCCGCCTGGGCAGACGTTCTCGGGCAATCTGGTCGACGTGCGCCGCAGCAACGCCAGTGGGAGTACGCTGCTTCAGCGTGTCCACACGAGTGCTCAGTGCTCAACCAGCGGAGGTTGGTATTTCGACAATAACCTGAACCCCACCAAGATTTTGGCGTGCCCCAGCACGTGCAGCGAGATTCAAAATCAAACTGGCGGAAGGGTCGACGTCGCTTTCGGATGCGAAGCGGTGGGCTCCTGCGTCGCAAGCAGTGGCTCGACGCTCATGAGCGGCGGTACCAGTTGCGAATGGACGATGCCCAGCGCCCCCACAGGGCAGGTACTCGACCCCAACAACGTGAATATCCGCTACATCAGTTCCGCTGGTTTCGCGACCGATCTCGGGAGGGTTCCTAGTGGCGCTGAATGTGCCCAATACGAGGACGGCTGGTTTTACGACAATCCTAGCAATCCCACCAAGATCCGTGCGTGTCCCCAGACGTGCATGCAAATCGAGGCGGGTGGCTCCAACGCGCGCGTCGACGTGCTGTTTGGTTGCAAGACGGCGGATGCGCCCATCGTGAAGTGAGCGCTCGGATTTTCTCAACCTCCCACACACACACCGAATCCCGCGGGGAGCTCCGACGAGACCTGGCAACGGCCTCCGCCCGTGCAGCGTGGCAAGCTGCTTTCGTTAGAGATTGAGCACAGCTGCTGGCACACACCGACTCCGGTTGCCCGGGAGCAAACGTAGCCGTACTTACAGGGGCAAGTGTCGCCCAGTTCGCCCATGCCTGGTGTTTCGCAGGTGGTGGTGCCGTCGTTGCGCACCACCAAGCAGGCTTTTCCGCTCGGGCATTGGCAGACGCGATCGGTGGGGCATGGGAATGGTTCTTCGAGATCGCAGCTGTCGGCGGGCGCGCAGACTGGGACGAGCAGTGAGCTGACGGTGCTGGGGATGGAGTCGTCGACGAGGGGTTGCTCGGTGCAGTAGGTACCAGGGCTGCAGGCATCGTCGCCGTGACAGCAGTAGGGGCGGCAACGTGCGACGTTGCGGTAGCGAGCGCATGCGAGACCCGCAGTGCAGTCGGAGCCGGAGAAACAGGGCGCGTCGATGCCTCCGTCGCCGCTGGGCGCACACACGGAGAGTGGCGTGTTGTTGTCGATGCGAGTGACGCGACACGCGTAGTCCGGCATTCCGGCACCTCCAGTGCCGCCCGCTCCTGCTGATGAGGTTGCTCCGGCAGATCCGCCTGCACCACCACCGGCTGCCGCATCACCGGAAGGTCGCGTGGTGGATCCTGATTCGCCGCCTGCGCCGCCTCCGGCATTGCCCGCAGCGCCGCCTGCGCCACTCTGGCCGAGTTCGAGCTTGCTGCTGTTGGCCACGTAATTCGCGCAGGAGAGGACGTGATCGGGATCGCAACCGCTGAAACCGACGCCGCACAATGGGCTGATGCCCGATGCGCCACCTTCGAGCGGAGGTGGACCGCCGTCCGGCATGATGACGCTGACACCGCCGGTGCCCGAGTTCGATGTCATGCCGCCGAAGCCAGCGCGGCCATGGGGTATGTCGGCCGACGAACTGCATGCTTGCGCCAGTACGACTCCGGCTATGCCCAGAATGAGCCCGCGCAGGGAGCGAAAAGCCGGTTTGGTCATGGTCGAACAAGGCGGCGACGAACGGCGCCGGAAAGCCTTTCTACTTTAGCCCACGGGCCTGGCGCGTCGAGGATTCGCGGCGCGCCGAGGGCACATCGTGCATCTAGTGGTCACGCCGCGTCGAGGGTTTCAGGGCTTCCACTCGGCTATTAACGCGAGGGTACGAGCATTCTCCGGCACGCCTTCGAGGAAGGCCCGGCGACGCTCCGGATCGGCGATGCGCCCTGCCCGCTCCATCAAGCGGTCGTGTGCGATTCGGAGGGCAGTGCGCGCGGCTTCGATCTCGCCGCAGCCGTGCAGGGTCTCCGCGTACACGAGCCGAACCAGTGACTCTCCGAAGCTCACCTCGTCGTGGCGACCGAGGCCGGAGACCGCGGCTTCGGAGCTCTCGCGCGCGTCTTCGAGCGCTCCGCGTGCAAGCGATACGGCAGCCAACGCGGCGAGCGACGACCGCCGGAATGCGGGAATGCTTTCGAGCATGAGCACGGCTTCACGCGCTGCGCGGCGCGCGGGCTCGTACTCGTGTACCTCGAGCAGTACCTGCGACAAGTAGCAGCGTGCCATGCCGCCGAGACGCTGGTTGCCCTGCTCGTCGAAGGCTTGCACTGCTTGTTCGAGTAGGCTACGCGCGCGTTGCGTTTCGCCGCGGCGGGCCAGCGCGCGGCCGAGGTGGGCGCGGGCGATGGGGATCGAGTTGGATAGGCCGAGGCGTTCTCCCAGCGCGAGCGCGGATGTGAGTGCTTGCTCGGCTTGCGCGTTGGCGCCGGTTTCGACACATGCAAAGCCGAGGCTAGTCTCTTGCAAGCAAGCGTTGCGCAGATCGCCCGCAAGGGTGAACTTGCGCGCAGCTTCTTCGGCGAGGCTGACTCGTGCGCTGGGATCGCGACCGGTGCCTGCGCTGACGGCGCGCGCTTCGAAGACCCAACCCAAGGTGGCGGGATCGCAGTCGATGCTCTGGAGCGTTGTTTCTACGCGCCCGAGCAGACGTGAGGCGAGATCGGATGCGCCCGCGAGCACCAGCTGGGTCGCGCTGCGACTCATTGCCGTGAGCAAGGCGCAGGCATTGGGGGGAGTGGCACGCGCATCGAGCAACGCCTGACTGAGCGGAGCACAACGCTCGAGATCGCCGAGCTTGCCGCTGGCAGCCGCCGCTTCGCCCACAGCAGCGCACCAGGCGGGACTCTCTGGCACCAGGCAGTCGATGGCCTCCAACGCGAAGCGCTGGCCGTCGGCGTTTTTGCCCTGCCACTTGCAGGCTTCGGCCTGTAGCAAGCGGAGTAGGCCGCGCTGTTCGCGCGAAGCGCCACTGTCGATGCCACGCTGGGCCCGGAGAACGGCCGCTTCCAAATCGGAGCCTTCCAGCGCTTGCTGACCGGAGCGCAGATACCACTCCACGGCACTCTCAGGACGACCAGCGCGCTCGAAGTGCTCGGCTAGTACGAGCGCGTCCACATCGCCGGTCTCCTTGAGCCAAGCCGCGGCGAGTAAATGCCCGAGCTCGCGGTCTTCGTCAGTCAAAGTCGCGTAAGCCGCTTCGCGAAAGAGCGCGTTGCGGAACTCGTACTCACGCTGTGCAGAGCCACCGCGAATCGCGCGCGCCACGATGATTTCGCGCTCCACCAGGTGAGACAACACCGGCTCGAGCTCGAGCACCACCTGGCTCGTGAGCGCCCGCACGCCGCCGGCGGAAAAGCGTTGCCCGAACACGCTGGCCGCGCGCAGCACCAGCCTCGCATCGGAATCGAGAGCTTCGAGGCGCGCCTGTGCCAACACCATTACTGTGTCGGAGGTTTCGTGGCCGCGGCCTTCCACCTCCGCGCGCAAGAGCTCTTCCAGCCAAAGCGCGTTGCCGCCAGCACGCGCCACGATGCGCTCGATCACGGTTTCGGAAGCGTTCGCAGCGAGCACTTGCCGCGCCAGCGTTTCGGCTGCTTTGCGGCTGAGCTCGGGCAAGCGCAGTTCGAGCATACCGCGACGCGACCACAGGTTTGGAAACAGCTCGTGCACTTCGGGCCGCGCCATGGCAACGACCATCAGCGGGCGCTCGGCGAGCTTGCGCAAAGCGGAGTCGATGAAACGCACGCTGGGCAAGTCACCCCAGTGCAGATCGTCGAGCACCAGCATGAGCGGGCTCTGCTCGCTTTCGGCTTGCAGCCAGTCCTCGAAGGCGCGCAGCATCTGATCGCCGAGCAGCACCGCGTCGTTGCGCGCCGCGCGCAACTGCGGGCTGTTTTCGTCCGGGAACGGCGCACCGATCAGCTCCCCCATGAACTCGCTGATGCGCCCGACCTCGGCTTCCCCCACGTTGCGTGCCACCCGCGCGCGCAGCTTTTGCCGACGCACGGCTACGTCTTCACCTTCGAGAATTCCCGAGGCGTGCCGAATCGTCTGCGCGATGAGCGCGAAGGGCGAACCTTTGCTCAACGGATCGGCCTGCGCGCGCCAGATTTCCGGCGGCGCATCGGCGAGACGCAGCTTCTTCAAGAACTCTTCTGCGAGCCGCGACTTGCCGAAGCCCGCGGGGCACGACAGGAGCACCACGCGTGCGACCGATTCGGAGGCGCACTCTTCGTAAGTGGCCTCCAAGGTCAAGAGCTCGCGGTTGCGACCGACCATGGGTGTCGGCTTGCCAAGCAATGTGCGCACCGGCTCCAGCGCGTCGCGCAGGCCTCGCAGCATCAACCCGCGCTGGTCGCCTCGCACGTCGAAGCGTGCGTCTAGCAAGCCTGCGGTCACATCATCGACGAAGATGGGTGCAACGCCCGAGCTAGGTCCGGCTTCAGCGTCCGTCTGCGTGTGCAGGAAGCTCGATGCGCGCTCGATGGCCTGCCCGGCGGGCCAACGCCCGGAAACTATGCTGCGCCCCGTGCCGAGGGCCAAGGGCAAGCGTGGAAAGCGCTGCCGCATGGCGAGCGCGCAGCGCGCCGCTTGCACGACGCGATCGGTTGCGTTGGCGCGACCACCGTCAGGCCCAGAACGCGCGCCGACCGTTACGACGACGCAACCATTCGCGAGCGGCTCCACACGCGCGCCAAACGGCGCCACCACTTCACCAATGGCTTCGACCACCTCGCCTTCGCCTTCGGCGTTGGCCGCTGGATCGCTCGCCAGAATCACCGATACTACGCGCTGCTCGACCGCGGTCAGCGATGCGCGCACGCTCTGTCCGGGTTCGGGACGTGCATCCTCCAGGGCAGAGAGCTCACGCAAAGCTTCAGCCACCGCGTTGCCGTCGCGCGGGCGAGCTTCGGCGCGCTTTTCCAGCATGCTGGCGACCAAGCGATCGAGCTCGGGAGGAACCCGCACGCCGAGCGCGCTCAGATGCGGCACGTCGTCCACCAAGATCTTGGCGAGCAGCTCCATCAAGGTGCGCCCTGCAAACGCGCGCCGCCCGGATATGCACTCGAATAGCACGCAGCCCAGGGCGAACACGTCCGCAGCCGGCGTGATCAGGCTGGCTCCTTGCGCTTGCTCGGGCGCCATGTAACCCGGCGTGCCGATCGCGCTGCCGGTCACGGTAATGCGCGTCGCCAGACTGCCGAGCATGGCGATGCCAAAATCGAGCACACGCACGTCCGTGACGCTGCCATGCACCAGGAACAAGTTGCGCGGGCTGAGGTCGCGATGAACGATGCCACGCGAATGTGCGAGGCCGAGTGCGCTCGCGACGCGCTCCATGAGGCTGACGCTCTCGCGCAACGTGAGCGGATGTCGAAGGATGCGCGTGGCCAGATCAGTCCCATCCAGCCACTCCATGGCCAAGTAGGGCGTTCCGTCGCCGCAGAGCCCGTGCGCCACGTAGCGTACGATCGACGGGTGCTCGAGCGTCGACAGCACTCGAGCCTCGCGCAGGAAGCGCTCTTCATCGGCAGATTGGCCGGAAAGAATCTTGAGCGCGACGGTTGAATTCGTAACGCGGTCCCAGGCTCGGTACACCGCCCCCATTCCACCTACACCCGCGAGGGCGCGAACTTCGAAGCGCTCTGCGAGGAGTTGCCCCGCTGAGAGCTGGGTGCCAAGGAGCGGAAACGCCTGGGCGTCGAGCTGACTCGCGGGTCCGACGACGGCCGTCACGTCGGGACTTGAGTCGACTTCGGGCACGGTCCGGAAACTCTATCTGATGGCTGCGGGCCGAGCAATTCACCGGATATATTGGGGGGATGATCCAGGGAATCGTTGGAGGGACGACCGAACGGAGTGTGGCCGGTTTGGACGAGCGGAGCACCGCCGCACGCGAGCACGAAATGTTCGAGCGCGGCCTCGAGTGGACGCTTTCCGACCTCGAGCGCATCACGCGCATCGCTGACGCCCCGCTCAGAAACCTGCTGATAACCCAGCGCTATGCCGATCTGTCGCGCGCGCTGACGCGGGTGCTCGGGCCGAGTGACGCCAACTGGTCGACTTTTGCCACCTGGGCGTCCAAGACGGCCGGCGAATCGATTCGTGGCGAAGAGGTGCCGCGAGAGGTGCAGGAGCTACTCGAAGAAGAAGAGCGCTTCGAAGCAGCGCTCGCACGGCTCACGCGGCCGATCCTGGGCATGCGTTGGCTCAGCGTCGATATCGAAACCTTCGATTTGATCCGCGCCATCGTTGCGGAGGTGAGCCACCAGATCGCAGAGGGCAACCTGAAGGTGTTTGCCGAGCTCACTCCTCTTTTCGCGCGCTTCGTGTTCGCATTTCGCGATCACGCCGATCGCACTCCCGAAAACTTGGCGAGCTTCCTCTCGATACTACGTCCCGGTTCTGTCGCAGACGGCGGGCAAGACTTGCTGAAAAGCGCCTTTACCTACTACTTCGAAGCGTCGTGCTCGAACGATCCGAAGGTGCGCGCGGAATTTACGCTACACGGCAACCTGCTCATCGGTTTGCACGAGCAGACGCGCCTGCAAGCCAACATCCAGGGCGGCATCGATGCGCCGATTTCCGACCGCGTGTACTCGCAGTTCAAGACCGGCTTGCCTTCACTCCTGAAACCATTGCTCGACCTCTTGTTTCGCCACCGTGTCCAGAACTTTCACAATCATTTGGCCGAGGTGTGGGAGCGCGTCGCCACCCGCTTCTTCATGCGATTGGCGCTGCCGCGTGGCGCCTCGCTGGCGCTCGGCGAAGACATTCCGCAGCGTGGTCAGCGTCCATTCCCCGAAGTCTTGGATCCGCTCGTCGATCTCGCGCTGCTCGAACTCGTCAAATCGTACGATCCGAACATAGAGAGCACCGAGGGCAGTGCTGCGGCCAACTGGGTGATCCTCCACGACCGCATGGGCTTCATCTGCGACTTGTTCCGCTCCTGTCAGCGCGACGGAACTTTATTCGACGACCCGTTCGAGCTGATTCAGCGCCTGGAATTCGAAGCGGGACGTATGCCGAAGGGCAAGTTGTAGAGAGGGAGCCGTTCCAACGCGAAAAGCACGCCAGGCTCAGCGCGATTGCATGGTTCGAGCGGCTCGCCGAAACCGCGCGATGTGCTTCGACGAGCCGCTACCCCGATCGAACTCAGTTGCAGTTGATGCGGCTCGTGCTCAGCACCAAGTCGTCCATCCAAACGTCATTTTCGGCGTTGCTGAAGCTTTGCCAGCCCAAGATGACGTTGACGAACTTACCGCTCAGCCACGTCGCTGGCATCACGCCGTTTTGCCACTGATCGCCCATCGTGATCGAGTGCACCTCGGTGCCATCGGCCCAGGCGTGAAGCTCGTGCTGCGGCTGGTCGCCAATGAAGGCAACCTCGATGCACACCCACTTGTTGGCAGCAATTACCGGGCCTTTGCCCCAGAGGTCCATTTTCGGCGAGATGTTGTCTGTGGGCACTTCGTTGGTGCCGATCGCGCCTTTGATCTCGCCGAAGCGAATTTCGTTGTCCTTGTCCTTGTTGATGCCGATCAGCGTTTCGTGATTCGCGCCGGGGTTTTGGCCGAGTTGGCGCGTCATGTAGAACCAAGCGCGAACGTAGAGCTTGTTGGTGTTGGCGGGCAGCGCCTTCATCAAGAACGCTTGGTTGCTCTTGGCGTGAAAGTGCACGGACTTGGTGCCGCTGTGCGCCCGCGTGGAATCCACGAGCGCCAACAGGTCGCCTGACGGGTTCGTGTTGTTCTTCACGTAGCCGATGAAGTTGTCCCAACCCGCGGGCTGCATCCCAACAGTACCGGACTCGAAGTTTTCGGATAGGAAGCCGCTGCCATTGCTGCCCGCCGAGCCGCCCTGAGCCGACCCTCCACCTGAGCTGCTCCCACCATTGCTCGATCCGCCCGAGGTGCTGCCACCGTTGCTCGAGCCACCTGCCGAAGTGTTGCCGCCGGAAGTGCTGCCTCCGTTACTGGACCCACCGGAGCTCGTACCGCCACTGGTTGCGCCACCGTTCGCTGCGCCACCATTCGCGCTGCCACCGTTTGCTGCACCGCCGTTCGCCGAGCCGCCTGATTGAGCGCCGCCGGATTGCGAGGTGCCGCCGGAAGAGTTGTTCGCGCCACCTTGTGCGGACATGCCGCCGTTGCCGGTGTTGGAGCCGCCGTTACCGCCCGAATTGGACGATGACGAGCTGCAGGCGAGAACTGCGAGGCCCGAAGCCAGGACCGCAATAAAGCCAAACGAGGGTAGACCGGAAGATAGGGAAGTGCGCGTCATGAGCTCGGGACGGTGACATGCCAGCTTCGAGCTCGCCAGCTTTGGAAGGTGGCGCCGTGCAGCCGGAAGTCGCGCGTTTCGGAATGCTGAAGTCTTTTGCTCGTTGCAGAACGCCGAATGGCTGGAGCACCTGGAGGGCTGTGTCTAATTCACTAGTGAATTCGCTATGTTATGTGGCGGTGTTGCGAGCTGTTGGGGGTGTTGCTGCCTCGCATTACCATCGCGCGTCATGGTGCAGGAGAGGACGACGCTTCGCGGGTGCAAGGTGCGGGCGTTTGCAGGTTGGTTCGCTCGTATCGTCAGCATGTTGCTGCTGCTGACGGTCTTCATTGCGTGTAAGCGCCAGGCACCCTCAGGCGCTAGTAAGCCGGAGGCGGAGATCGTGCGCACGCAGGCTCGCGGCGAGTCGCGTGGAGAGGCGCAAGCGAAGGTACCGACAGTCGCGGTGTCGTTTGCGTACGGCAGTGAGAAGAAGAGTTGGCTTTCGGATGCGATCAAGCGCTTCAATGAGTCGGCGCAGAAGCTGCCGAGCGGCGAGGTAGTGCGCATCGATGGGCAAGCCGTCGGAAGCGGCGCAGCGGTGGAAGATCTCGTCGATGGAACGACGAAGCCGCATGCCTGGGCTCCGGCGAGCAGCATGTATCGCGAGAACTTGAACCGGGCGTGGACGGCACGCCAAGGAGCGATCGGTGGCGGCAAGGACCTGGCGCAGGAGGGTAAGTCGCTTGCGTTGAGTCCGGTCGTGCTGGCGATGTGGAAGCCGATGGCGCAAGCACTTGGTTATCCCGACAAACCAATTGGTTGGGCCGAAGTGCTCGCGCTGTCCAAAGATCCTGAAGGTTGGAGTCGGCGCGGACATCCCGAATGGGGTGCTTTCAAGTTTGGTCACACGCACCCCGCGTTCAGCAATTCTGGCACGCTCTCGGTGCTCGCCGAAGCGTATGCCGCACTAGGAAAGACGCGCGGACTCGAACTTTCTGCGCTGCAAAGTCCGAAGCTCAAGCCTTATCTCGAGAGTATCGAGCAAGCCGTGGTGCACTACGGCAAATCGACGGGATTTTTCGCTGACAAGATGTTGTCGCGCGGCCCCTCTTTCTTGAGCGCGGCAGTGCTCTACGAAAACCTGGTCGTAGAATCGTACGCGCGCCCGGAGTTTCAGAGTCGCGAATTCGACGTCGTCTGCGTGTACCCGAAGGAAGGCACGTTTTGGATCGATAATCCGTTCTACGTGCTCGACGCACCGTGGAGCACGGAGGCGCATCGCGCGGGAGCGCAGCTGTTTCGCGACTTCTTGCTGAGCGCGGAAGAGCAAACACGCGCGATGACGAACTTCGGTTTTCGACCTGCGGATCCGAAGATTGCACTGGCAGCGCCGCTCGACGCCGCTCATGGCGTGAACCCCAAAGAACCACAGACTTTGCTCGAGGTGCCGTCGGCCGAGGTGGTCGACGCAGCCCTACGCTTGTGGGAGTCGGTGAAGAAGACGGTGGACATTTCGTTCGTGTTCGATCGATCGGGATCGATGGCGGGCGACCCACTCAAGCTGGCCAAGCAAGGCGCCACGGACTTCATGCAACAGTTGAATGAACGCGATCGCGTATCGGTCCTGATGTTCAACGACAAGGTGCCGGAACCGAACGCGCCAGTGCCCGTCGGCGATGGCCGCGAACAGTTGAAGCAACGTGTGGCAGACACCTTTGCTCAAGGCGGCACGGCCCTCTACGACGCGATCGCCAAAGCGCACGGGGCGCTAGCCGAAACAGCCAAGCAGAATCCAAACCGCATTTTCGCGATCGTGGTGTTGAGCGATGGCAAGGACGAGCACAGCAAGCTTGGCTTGGGGCAGCTGAAGGAGCGTTTGAAGCTACCCGTCGAAGCGACCGAGCCGCCGATTCGGCTCTTCACCATTGCCTACGGCGCCGGCGCGGACACCCGAATTCTGGAGGATTTGGCCGAAGCTGCGGGCGGGGCAACCTTCAAAGGTGACGTGACGTCGATTCGTCAGGTGTATCGCGATTTGGCTGCTTTCTTTTGACGCATCAACCAGTGCAGACTGTATCGAAGATGAAGCATGGCTGAACGGCGTTGGGCCCCTCTCAAGCACGCGCTGCTTGCGTCGGCGACGCGCAAATTGCACTTGGGCGTGGCGAGTGCCGGCGTTGGTCTGGCCGTGCTGACGCGCGCCTTCGATATCGGAGGAGCCACTTTGCCAGCGGTAACGCTGAGCTTGGGCTTGCTCGCCTATCTGGCGATGATCGGCCTCGACGTCATCGATCCAAAGTTCGTTCGTGCGAGCAATGAGCGGCTGCGCATCGCGACCGACGACGATATGCCGCTTTTGGCTGCTTCGAGTCTGCTCGATCCGGCGATTCGCGAGCAATACCAGGGCATTTTGCACGCCTTCCAGCGCTGCCGAAGTATCTTCGAAAGTAGCGGCGAGGCACTGCGCAAGAATCTGGATGAAGGGCTCAAGCGCTCTCAACAGCTGGTTTTGGTGGCAGGCCGCGCCGCACGGCGCGCCGAAGCGATCAACCGCCACCTGGCGAGCGCGACTGCAGGGCAGCTCGAGGCCGAGGTGAAACGGCTGCAAGATTGCGCAGAGCGCACGCGCGACGTCCCGGCGCGCGACGGCTTTCTGCAGGCCGCGGACGCCAAGAGCAAGGAGCTCGAAACGTACCGCCAACTCGAAGGCCTGCGCGATCGCATTCACGCGCAACTTCACCTGATCGAAGCGTCGCTCGACGGGCTTTCAGCCAAGTTGGTCAAGCTCGATGCGAGCGATTTGAGCGAAGCGATTTCTGTCAACGAATCACTAGAGGACAACCTGCGAACCATGACCAGCGATGTCGAGCTGCTCGAATCCACCTACGAAGAGACATTGCAGGAGTTGCGCTCATGAGCGAGGGAGGGACATCGAAGGGCAAGCTCGTCGTTTTGGCAATGTTCGCCTTAGCGGTAGTGTTTGCGCTCGGCTTCGTCTTTTGGAAGCCTGGAGCGTCAGCGCCCACTGCGACCGCAGAGCCATCTGCCTCAGGCGCGCACCCAGGTGCTGCCAACGCGCCGAACGCGCCGAACGCACCCCCAACGCCCGCCGCGCAAACGACGCGCATCAGCTTCATGTATGGCAGCGAGAAAAAGACGTGGCTGGTCGAGGCCCTGTCTCGTTTTGCCAAAGCACACCCCGAAATCACTGTGGATGTCGCGGAGAAGGGGAGCCTCGACATGGTTCAGGCCATGCTCGATCAAAATGCGCGCCCCACATTGATCAGCCCTGCGGACGACGTGGCATTGAACCTGCTCACCTCCGATTGGCGTCAGAAGTACGGTAGCGATCTGGTGGCGACCGATGGCGCTGCCAAAGCCGTACCACTAGTGCTCACCCCACTAGTGCTAGTCGCCTGGGAAGATCGCGCCCGCGTGATCAGCACGAATCAGCAAGAGCTCACCTTCAAGCGCCTGCACGCCGCGGTCGACAGCCCGAAAGGCTGGCCCGGCGTCGGCGGCAAACCCGATTGGGGTTTCGTGAAGCTCGGTCATACGAACCCAACGCGCAGCAACTCCGGCCTACAAGCCTTGATTTTGATGGCCTACGAGTTTCAGAAGAAGCGCGCTGGGCTCGAAATCAAGGATGTCATCGACGAGAAGTTTCAAACTTTCGTGAAGGGCCTCGAGCGCGGCGTCACCAAGTTCGGCGACTCGAGCGGCACCTTCATGGAAGAGATGGTGCTGTACGGTCCCTCCAAGTACGACGTGGTGGTTACCTACGAGAACTTAGCCATCCAACACATTCCGAATGCGCAGGGACGCTGGGGCAATTTGCGCGTTTTCTATCCGTCGCAGACGATGTGGTCGAGCCATCCCATCGCCGTGTTGCAAGGAGATTGGGTTACGGCCGGCCAACGTGCCGCGGCGCAAACACTCATCGCTTTCTTGCGTGAGAAACCGGAGCAACAGCGCGCGCTTGCGCTCGGCTTTCGCCCCGCGAATCCCGAGGTGAACGTGCTCGGCGAAAACGCGGATAGCCCATTCCAACGCGCGCAGGCGTTTGGCGTGCGCACTGACCTGGGCAGTGTGGTCGAAGCGCCGCCGGGACCGGTGGTTCGCAACTTGATGGAAATGTGGGCGCGCCAAGTCGGGCGCTGAGCGACCCCCGGTTCACTCTCGCGCCGAGCGGCTCATTCTGCCGAGCGGCTCATTGTGTCGAGCGGCTCATTGTGTCGAGCGGCTGACTGTGCCGAGCGGCTCGTTGTGCGCGCCGACTCCGTCTCACTCCTCGACGCCGAGCCACGCGAAAAAGGGCTTTAGCATGGCTCGTTGGGGCGGCGGCATGTACTCGAAGTTGCGGCCTCGATCGATGATTTCCCAGAAATCTTTGGTGTTCACGCGCTCGAGGGCACGTCGAATGGAGCGCAGGCGTTCGCGCGGTTCGTTCGCCATGTCGTCGGCGATTAGGCGAGCTTTGCGCTCTTGATTTTGGGTGAGGTAGTAGGCTGCGAGCTTCACTTGCGCTTTGCGAACGCCCAAGAGTGCGCCTTCTTGGCTGCTGACGCGCAGAGGGCGGTCTAGCTCGAGGAAGAGGCCGAGCATGGCTTCTTCTGTGGTGGAGCGCGCGTCGTGCGCGGCTTGGCACAGACTGGAGACATCGTACGCAACGGTTTCAGTGACGAAGGTGAGCTTCATGTCGAAGCTGACGCTGCCGTAATAGAGCAGGTGCCGCACGCCCTCGATCGCGTCTTCGTGACGTTGTGCCTTGATCATGGCTTCGATGAGCAGGCGGTACTGGTTCAGCACGTTGTAGGCGGTGCGCACGTCGCGAGCGTTGAGCGTGGAACGCAGGTACGAGTTGAGGAAGCGAAAGGTGAGCAGTACGAGTTCGGTGTCGCCCGAAGCTGCAGCCGCTTCGCCGATGTAACGAGTGTCGATCGCGACCAGGTAATTGATGTCGCGCATGCTGGCGAGTGCCTCGTTGTAGATACCGAGGTACTGTCGCATCACCTTCCACTCGACCCAGGTACGGCGCTGCTCGAGGTCGGAGAGGGATTCGGGATCCATCGCGACGAAATCGGGGTTTTGGCGAATCGCAGCCCCGATTTGAAACCAGCTGGGTACCGCGCGCGACTTGCGTGAAATGTAGTCCAGCGCGAAGTCCTTTAGTGCATCGACGGCGCCGCTGGCGATAATCTTGTCTTTGCCCGAAATCGAGTTGCTGGTGATGTCCGTGAGCTCTTCCATACCGCTCAAGGTGCGAGCCTGCGCGCGCACGAGCTCGGCGGCGCCGGTGCTTTGCGAACCACGCGCGGCGATGGCGACCGCTTCTTTGCGAATACGCGCGACGATGTTCATCGGCTCGACGAACCAGAACACGTAGCCGAAGTACGGCGCCATGAGCACCAGTCCGGCCGAGGTCGCGCACAACATGCCCAGCAACGTCGCGCGCGGCACGAAATCGTGATGAATCGACACGCTGAGCCAAATGCCGCACACGCAAGCGATCACATAGAAGCCCATGATCGCGAGGTTCAGCCGATCACGGAGGAACATGCGCGCCACGCCGGCGTAACGATTGGCGGACAGCTGCACGATGATGCTGATCACCGTGACCACGATGCCGAACACCGCCGCCATCATGCCCGCCAAGGAGCTAACCGCGTCGGTGATGCTCGTTGGATCGAAGCGCAGATAGTGCTCGACCGGCCCTCTCGGCGGTTCAAGCGGCACGCGCGACAGCAGGTAGTCGAGCGCGTAGAAGCCCCAAAAGATTACGAGCGCCGCCGAAGACAGCACGGCGATCGGCACTCCCCAACGTTTGCGAGTGTTCGGCGCGTCGTCGTTCATGCAGGGTTCGGGTCGAGGCGCGGGGCGCGCTACGCAAGAGATATCAGAGCCCTGCCGCGACGTCGCGTTTCCAGCGAAGGGGCCGGTTCAGGCCCATTACGAGCGACAGTTCAGGGCCCTGCTGCAAAGCATGCCGTTTCAGCTCGTTTACGAGCGACGGGCCGGTGTGAGCCGAACGAGGGCCGGTCCAGCATCCTGTGGCAGGGTCGCTTCGAGACGGATAGCCTCGCTCACGGCTGCCTCGAGCGGGAGGTCACTCGCAATGCGCGCGAAAGGTGCGAGCGCCAGCGCTTCGCGATAGGCAAGTTCGGGAAAGGTTCGTTCACCCAAGGCATGGAGGAAACGCAGGCTGCGCAGAGCATCGAACCAGGTATGCAAGCGCCGGCGTAGATCCCCTCCGCCCACTTCGTTCGCCGCCGCGCGTGCCGCTTGCGCTACGCCGCTGCTTTCTAGCGCAGCACTTGCACCGGCTGCCTCGATTTCGCTCCAATCAGCGAACGCTTGCGTGAATACCCCGTCGTCGCGCTCGACCGCGAATTGATCGAGCGCGCGCAGCAAGCGGGCCAGAGCCGCATAGCAATTCGGATGGTCCACGCTGATGTTGTCGCCTTGCAGCACGCGCTCGACGCGCGGACCAGTACCAAAAGGCACCCGCAACGAACGACGCGCGCGAATTCCAATCGGCGCTCCCGGCAACCGGCGAATCGCTCCGATCTTGCCGAGCTTATCCAAGAGATAGAAATCTTCGCCGGCGGCGCGCTTGGGAAACCCGCGCACCGCCGCGTACGACTCAACGCGGGCAGCCAACGTACTGCCAATGCTGTGATACGCGTAGGGCGAACCCGCCGCAGCGAGCCCGAGCACGTGATAACGGATCGAAAGCTCGTACGAGCGCGTCGCCTCGAAAACGTCGGCCCCGGCGTCGAGTTGAACGTGCTCGAACGGGTAGAGCAAAGCCGCGGCGTCTCCTGCTGCCACCTCGGCGCGCTCGAAGTAATCAGGTGGCAGACTCGCGTCGGCGTCGCTCGAAAAAACGAAAGGCAATTCGAGTGCATCCGCCGCGGCTAGCGCCACTACACAATCCGCACCGAGCTTACGCGCGTGTCCGACACCGAGCTTCGGCTGTATCTCGCGCCCTTCGCTCGCCCGATCGATCACCAGCAGGCTGAACTCGGGCTCCTCGGCGAAAAACATGAACGCATGGCCCGTTTGAGCGCGAGCCTTCTGAGCGCGAGATCGCAGCTCCGCAAGCAGCGCCGCGTTCTGTTCGCGTTGCTCGGCGCTCGCGTTGCTCGGCGTGTTCACCACCAACACCACCAACATTCGACCACGAGCCGCACGCCCCGCTCTGCGAAAGCCGTCGAGCAGCGCGGGCGACTCCGCAAAAGCTGGCACCACCAACGCCGAAAAAAAACGGCCGGGAATCGCAGGAAGCTGGTTCGCCTCCGGCTCGGCCCAGCGCGCCAGGTACTTACGGACGCCGGCCGAAACGCTCATGTCGCCGATCAGTGCACCGCGGCGCGGTGAGGCAAACGTTCCACCAGCTGGGCTTCGAAGTCGAGCAGCTGCGAGGCTCGCTCCACCACCTCGCCCTCACTGAAGATCTGCCGCGCCAAACGAAAGAACAACCCGTGATGACGCGACTCCGCGCGCGCCAAATCGAGATAGATGGCAGCGAGCCGCGCGTCGCGACCTTCGAGCGCCGAAGCCACCATGAACAGCCGCTCACAACCGCGCGCTTCAACGATCCCCGACACGATCAAGCGATCCAGCAACAACGCTTCGCTCTGACTGCGACACTGCCCGCGTAGCGCGTTCACGTAGGGATCCTTGTAGTCGTCTACCAACGTCAACCCGCGCTCGGCTACCAGCTTGTACACGATGTGAAAATGTTCGAGCTCTTCACGCGCGAACTCAATCATCGGCTCGATCAACGGCGTCTTATCGGGGTAGCGCACCACGAATGACATCCCCGTCGCCGATGCCTTCCGCTCACACGCGGCGTGATCGAGCAAAAAAGCGTCAAAATCCGAAAAGACGGTAGCGAGCCATTCCGGCGGCGTGGACTTCCTGAGATCGAACATCGGGCCGCGCCGACTCTAGCTCGTTTTCACCGCTCCGCCCGCCCTAGTCGCCAACCACCGTGACGACCAACGTTCGCCGGTGTGGTCGCGCCCGGTGCTCCCATAGGTACAGAGCCTGCCAGGTTCCCAACGCCAGCCGACCTCCCACCACGGGCACTGTCTCACTCGTGCGAGTGAGCGCCGAGCGGGCATGCGCGGGCATATCGTCTGGCCCCTCGTCGTCGTGCTCCCAATCTCGGCTTTCCGGAACGAGATCCGCCATGAAATCGGCCAAGTCGGTCAGCACCCGCGGGTCGGCGTTCTCCTGAATCACGAGGCTCGCCGACGTGTGCTGAACGAAAACCGAACAAATGCCGCGACGGATTGAGCTTTGCTCGACGATCTCGGCGACTTTTTGGGTGACGTTGGAGAACCCGCGGCCGCGCGTACCGATTTCGAGCGTTTGCTGAAAGACGTTCACGCGCGAAGATATGCGATGATTCACAGTATTCTGCCAGGCCTTTGATGCAAGAACCCGACGCGCCCGTCTCCGAGCGACAGCGCATGTCACTCTCGGCCCTGCCTCCGCAGCTCGCCGATCGTGCTCACGCCTTGCTCGGCACCAGCCACCGCGGACGCGTCTCGCTCGACGTCCTCGATGGAGCGCTCGAAGGCGACGTCCTCCGCGCGGCCAGCGCCATGGCCTTCGATCTCTTTCTCGCCGCGATCCCGCTACTCGCCCTTGCGGGTTGGGTCTTCGGTCACTTACTTCGCGCAGCCAGCGCCGCCACCGCCGTCAGCCTCCTGCTCGACACCAGCCCAGCTGCAGTTCGCGCCATTGCGGAAGAACAACTCTCTCAATTCTCACCGACAGCCATCGCGCCCCTCGGCTTGATCGGCTCACTCTGGCTGAGCTCCTCCGCTGCCGCCACGTGCATGGCCTTACTCGAAGCGCGAGGCGGCGCACGTCCCCGACCGTGGTACACCCGCCGCCTCATCGCGATGGCCTGTGTCCTTGCGGGCATCGTCGTCTTCGGCGCCGGCAGCGCCTTCACCCTCTGGATCGTCGGCGGCCCCATCGCAACCCTTGAGGCAATCGCCGGAGCGCGTGTTGCCGCCTGGACCCGCTACGCGCTCGGCCTATCGCTCTTGCACCTTCTCGTGGTCCTCCTGCTCGCGCTGTTCATGCGCGTAGCGGTACATCGCCCCAGCTTCCAGCGACGCAGAATATTCCCCGGTGCCCTCCTCGGCTCCGTCCTCTGCGCACTCGCGTCTCTCGGATTCACCTTCTACGCCACCCGCGTCGCTGGCTTCGCCCTCTACTACGGAGGACTCGCAGCCGTCGCCATCACCCTCGTTTGGCTCTGGCTCATGTGCCTCTTCATCCTCGTCGGCGCCGAACTCAACCTCGTCCTCGAAGGTGGCGGCTCCGCCGGACGCGCCCTCGAAGCCGCTCAGTCCGAGCGGCGCTGAAACGGAGCCGTCTAGGCTGTGCGGCGCTGAAACGGAGCCGTCTAGGCTGTGCGGCGCTGAAACGGAGTCGCCTGGCCTGTGCGGCGCTGAAACGGAGTCGTCTAGGCTGTGCGGCGCTGAAACGGAGTCGCTGAGCTCGATCGGCGC
>JBMOMJ010000016.1:107907-404603 GCA_049324695.1 Myxococcota bacterium | reverse complement strand
AACCACTGCCGCCCGACTCGCGTGACGATTTGAACCCCGCCACCTCTCTCCGCAGCCCGTTCACCACCGCCGCCCGACTCGCGCGCAGGCCCTCCCAGGCGTTCAACCACTGCCGCCCGACTCGCGGGACGATTTGAACCCCGCCACCTCTCTCCGCAGCCCGGTCACCACTGCCGCCAGACTCGCGCGCATGCTCTCCGCAGCCCGTTCACCACTGCCGCCAGACTCGCGCGCATGCTCTCCGCAGCCCGTTCACCCATCGCCGCCCGACTCGCGCGCAGGCCCTCCCAGGCGTTCACCCACCGCCGCCCGACTCGCGCGCCTCTCTCCGCAGCCCGTTCACCACTGCCGCCAGACTCGCGCGCATGCTCTCCGCAGCCCGTTCACCCACCGCCGCCCGACTCGCGCGCAGGCCGTCCCAGGCGTTCAACCACTGCCGCCAGACTCGCGCGCATGCTCTCCCCGTTCAACCACTGCCGCCCGACTCGCGTGACGATTTGAACCCCGCCACCTCTCTCCGCAGCCCGTTCACCACTGCCGCCAGACTCGCGCGCCTCTCCGCAAACCCGTTCACCCACTGCCGCCCGACTCGCGCGCATGCTCTCCGAGGCGTTCAACCACTGCCGCCCGACTCGCGCGCCTGTCTCCGCAGCCCGTTTACCCACCGCCGCCCGACTCGCGTGACGATTTGAAGCTCGGCGAATCGGTGGCTTAGCGGAGGGTGACGTAGAAGAAGTCTCTGGTGGAGGCGCGGCCGAGGTATTCGTCTTTCTCGTAGAGGAGGCCGCGGACGGCGCCGATGGCGTTCAAGGCGCCGGCGTCGGTGTCACGGTAGAGGAGGAAGCGGGGGAAGGAGAAGTTGACGTCGAGCTGGGCGACGTCGCGCGCGCCGGCGTGTTGCATGCCGAGGGCCAGGGCGCGCGCAGTGGTGGAGTTGCTGATGCCAACGAAGAGGGTTTTGCCGTCTTCGGAGAGGCCAACAGCGGAGCGACGAATGACGGTCTTGCCTTCCAAGGTCGCGCCCCAGTTGGTGGAGTCGGCTGAACGGAGGCCTGGGTGGAGTACGCCTTTTTCGATCATGCAGCCGGGGGTTTGGCGCCACCAGGAGAGGTCGGGAGCGTTGCCGACGAGGGCAGTCCAGGTGGCGATGGTGAGGGAGCCGTCGTTGCGCGCGGCAAAGGTGCAGGAGCGTTGCTTGGGAGCGAGAATTTCTTGGCCGTCAACCATCATGCCGAATTGGCCGTGCTCGGCTTTGAAGCCACCGTTGAAGGCCGCAATCAAGCGGGGGCGATCGTCGTTGGGGACGATGCCGAGACGGGAGACTGCACCTGAGCGAGCGACGTTGGTGGATGCGTCGGGATTGCGCGGCTCGATGCTGCCGGCAACGGCTTGGACTTTCACCTGGGACAGGTCGAGCGCGAAAACGAAGAGTTCGGCGTACGCGCGCTCGGCGTCCGGGTGGACAATTGTCCGGTGCAGAACGGACGCCTCGCTGCCACGCACGCGCACAGGTTGCCACTTGCCGTCTTCGGCGCTCTGCGTTGAAGCGTGGAGCGCACCGACGTCGCGCGGGCGTGTGACTGCTGGCAACACCGCTGCGGGCGTTGCGTCGCTGGTCAGCAACTCGGTAGGTGTAGCTTCGCTCAAGCCACGTGCACGACCATCGCTGACGGCAGAGTGAACGCGATCTTCGACCGAGGCGACTGCCTCTTCCAACGTGGTGACGTTTTCACTGCCAAGAAGCGTTCGCAGGTTGTCGGCGACGAGCGGCCCGAACCAAGGTACGTGACGAATCGCAAGCCAAGTCGCGATGACGCTGGCCATACCAAACGCTGCGAGCCCGATCAGCCAGCGGGAGCGCGGCGTCGTCGGCAGCACGGGAGCTGCCCACCCTCCAATAACCGCAAGTGCCTCGTGAGCCGGCACGAGACGCAGCGGGAAGGAAGAATGATGAGAAGACGTGACGCGCGAGACCATGACCGTTCAAGCTCCGACTTGGCTTCTGCAGCCGGCGTGCCACGCCAAAACCCCCTGCAAAGCGTATTTCTCTACGCAAGAGCAGCTGTTGGCGCCTCACCGAAAATTCGGCGTATTCGCGCACTTGCGCTCGACTTCCAGCTTCACCACCCATGCGTCCCACATGCGACCCACACGCGTCACCGATCCGGGCTGTGTCGTAACGCCCGCTGGCCGAGTGCGAGCGGACACGCAGCCGCATGTAACCGGGTCCTCGTCCCTCCGTACCGAAGCTGACCGTACTAACGGAGGAGATAACGATGCAAACGAAGTATGCGCTGGTCGCTGCGGCCGCAGCCGGAATCATGGCTGGAGCTCTGGCCTGTTCGTCTCAAAAGCCTGCCGAAGATCCGAGTACCACAAGCCACGCTTCGACCGAGCACCATGCGTGTAAAGGCCAGAACGCTTGCAAGGGCCAGGGCGGCTGCAAGACGGATCAGCACGCTTGCAAGGGACTGAACCTGTGCCGCGGCCAGGGCGGTTGCAAGGTCGGTTAATACTCGACGAGCAACGAAGTAAGAAGCCCGCCGAGAGCTAGCCTTGGCGTAACCTCGGCGGGTGCTTACGAGCCAACGTGCCGACGGTGTTTACGTTACGCTGCGCGTGAAGCCGCGCGCTTCGAAGAGCCGTGTGCTCGGAGAACGTGAAGGTGCGCTCGAAGTCGCGGTTGCGGCGCCGCCCGTGGATGGGGAAGCGAATGCCGAGCTGGTGCGCACGCTCGCGAGCTTCTTCGGTGTGTCACGCAGCCAGGTGCAGATTGCTTCGGGCCAAACCGGCAAGAATAAGCTCGTGCGTCTAAACGGCATCGAGCTCGCAGCTGTAGAGCTCAAATTGAAGAATCTACGCTGAGTCCGCGGCGCTCTTCGCTTCGCGATGCGTCACGGATTGGCGGCAAGCGCCGTTCGGTAAGCCTTCACGAGTTCGTGCGTGGGTGCGAGCCGATGTAGAGCGGAACGAAGGTAGGGCAATGCCAGCGTCGGTTTGTTCGCGTGCATGTAACGTAAGCCGAGCTTGGCTTGCACGCGTGGATTGAGTACATCAATGCGCTGCGCGCGTTCGAGAGCTGCGGTAATCTCGCGGTCGTCGGTGCTGGCATCCATCATCATCAGCCAAGCGTCGACAGATTGCGGGTGAGCCGCGACGGCAACGCGAGCGATGGCAGCGCGTTCTGGCATGGTGGGTGCGCGATAGAGCTTGGTGCGCAATGCGGTGAGTTCATGTGGATCGAGGCGTAGCGCTTCGTCTGCCTCGCGCTCAGCTGCTTCCCCTTGATAGAACAACAGCCACGAGTAGAGCCCATGAACAGCCGCCGAGGAGAGCGGCCGCACCTCGGATTCGAAAGCTTCGAGCCCAATTTGCTTGCGCGCAGCGAAGATCCAATGATCGCGGTCAGCCCAATATGCCGCGAGCAGACGGTCGAGGCTCACCGGATCGCGCAGGTGGGGCGGCATGCTGAGCGCAAACGCCTGTCGCCAATCGAGGCTCGTTGCGAGGCTACGCTGGAAGTTTACGAACTCTCGCGGGTGCTCCTCGATGAGGTAGCGCACCAGAAGCCATGCTTGTGAATAGAACCCGTTGATCTTGCTAACTCCGCCCGCGCGCGGCGAGTCATAGGCGAACAGGCTTGCCGTGTCGAAATCCGGGTTGCTTTCCAACTCTTCAGTCAAACGCCGCTCGGGCGCGCCGACGTACGCGGTGCTTTGTCGCTTGTCCACGCGAACTGTCGTGAGAAATGATGCGAGCCCTTCCGCCAACCAGGAAGGCTGCACGGGCATGTACCAGCTGCTCAACTGGTGAGCGAGCTCGTGCGCGGCGACGCTCGATGACCAATCGATGGATTCGGGCGCGAATACGATGATGCGTTCGTACCCCGGCACACCGTAGTTTTCGCCGCTGACGTAGCTCGCGACGAACCGAGAAAACACCGTACTGCGCGCGAACACGATCGCTTCGATGCGCCCCGGTGGCCCGTCGGAATTCCACGCGGCTTGCAGCATCGCGGCGCGTGTCTGCTCGAGATACGCTGCCGTTTTCAGCGCTTCCCCGCGCGGCAGGCTCGTCTTCACCGAAAAGTGCGGCGTCTGCACTTCGAGCCAACCCGAACGCGGCTGCCGGAACTCACCAGCGCACGCGCTAACGCACAGCGCCAAGACAACCATGCCCACCCGGGCCAAACGACTCATCAACCCGCGAGAGTAGCACGTTCAACCCGGCCCAAGCCGGCATCGGTCCAATCCGGCACCGGCCCCAATCTGGCACGCGCCAAAGCCCGCACGCCCAAGCGCGCCGAATCGCATGGCAAACGGGCGGGAGGCTCAGCGCCGCAGAGAAATGCGCACGCCATGTAGCACGCCGTCTCCTAGATCGACCCGCAACTCCCAAGTGCCCTGACTGAAGGCTGGCGGGCAGGTTGCGAGATTATAGATGTACTGCTGGCTCGTCGGGTCGTAGCGAAAGAGGCCTCCGGAGTCGGCTACGGCAACGCGCGGATCGGGTTCGACGTAGGTTGCTTCGATCTGGTCGCTCACCTTGGTGACGTAGAGGCGCGCGACCAGATTGGTGATGCCCGCGCTCGCGCCGGTTAGGCCAAACTTGACCGGAATGGTGCGACCGAGCTTGAACACTGAGCTACCGTCGTTGTTGATGGGCTGACGGAAGAGCGCCGCGCCGGGCTCGGTCGAGACTTCGACGCGCACGCTGAAGCTGATTTGTGCCGTGTTGCCATGAGCATCGTTAGCAGAGCAGCTAACCAGCGTGGTACCGAGCGGGAACAGCGCACCTGACGGCTTCGTGCAGATGATGGACGGTGATGTGTCGACATTGTCGCTGGCGGTGACCACGAAATCGACGATGGCTCCGTTTGCGCTGGTGGCGGGCACGACCAAGTCACCCGGGCCCGTGAGAGTGGGCGCAATTCCGTCGAGCGATAGGCGCGCGACACCGGGATCGTGATCGCTCGCCTGCGCCGCAAACTCGGAGTTGACGTGCACGATATCGAAGCCACTGCTGCGCGCCAGCGCGTGCGAGCTGACCATCACATGGTCGAGGGCCTGTGAGTTGCCTTCGAAGACGTATGTGTAGCGCTCGCTGGGTGGAAGCGTTTCGATGAGCGGAGTAAGGCCTGCATTCTTCAGAACTGCCAGCGGCGGAGAGAACTCGAAATCGTTGAGATCGCCGAGCACGATCACGTTCGCGTGCGCGTCGGCGCTCAGAATTTGGCCAACGAAGGCCGCTACCACTTGCGCCTGAGCCAAACGCTGAGTTTCGGAGTTCAACGTCGGCGGCTGAAACCGCCCGAACAGCGGCTGGTCACCACCTTTGGAATTGAAGTGGTTCGCGACCACGAACAGAGTTTCGCCGTTGAAGGTGAACTCTGCCGCCAGCGGCTTGCGACTGTTGGAGAACGCACCGTTGGTGGGATCGATACGACCTGGGCTATACGCCAAGCTCGGCTTGGCTGCACTCGTGATGACGGCGTTGGGTGTGAGCGACGTCGCGCCTGGGCGATCGACGAAGGCTAGACCGCGATCGGTTCGGAACAAGAAGCCGACGCGAATATTTCCACCGGGCTCGCCGCCGTCTTGATCGTTGACCGGATCGATGCTGCGGAACTGGTATGCTGGCCCGCCCGCGCTCTGGATTCCTTGAATCAGTTGGTTGAACGTGACACTGGCGTCGACTACACCGCTATCGGTCGCGCCGTTGTTGTCCTGCACTTCCTCGAGAGCAAGAATATCGGGGGCGCGCAGATTGGTAACGATGATTTGCGCGAGTTCGCTGAACTTGCTGGGTGGATCGCCCGGGTCGAGGTTCTCGACGTTGAACGCCGCGATGTTCAGATCGGAAGCCCCCGCAGGCGCCAGAACCAAGCTTTCCCGCGCGATTCCATTGGAGCTCAGCGCGGGCAACGCTTGGCTAGCGAGCAGCCGGTAGTTGCCGAAGTCGTAGTCCAGCACACCCACGATCGCGCCAGGAAACGTGTCGCCCACGTTGGCGTCCGGCAAGGCCGGCTGACTGTTGCCGAGAATCAGTCGCTCAGGGTTCTTGTCGCTCGCGTTGATCACGACCCCGCCGCGCGGCGTGCGCAGGCTGGCGTTGGCACCGAGATCGCCGACCACATAGGTCTCTCTGGAGGTTGCGCTGAAGCTCCGCGTGGGACCCACCACCAGCGCATCGTTGAGTTGGACGCGCATACCCTCGAGGCTTTCGTAGAAGTCGATGCCGTCCTCGCTCGGGTCGAACAGGTTCCCCGGCAACTCGACGCTGCCGCTCGTGTCATTTTCGATGATTGCATTCGGCGGAACGCGACCGCCGTTCCCGATGACTACCGGCGCCGGCAGTGGGTTGCCTGCCGAGAGCAGGACTGAAGTCGGCTGCACGATTTCGGTGATCGAAAGGTTGTTGTAACCACTGCTGCTCGGCGTGCAGTTGTTGCCACAGCCGGGACGAAACTCGCTGACGGTGCCGCTGACCTCGAGCGTGTCACCGGGCTGAACAACTGGAGCCGTGCTGGTGAACACAAAAATGCCCTCGGAAGTGGCTGGATCGGCGTCGGGTGACAGATCCTGAAGGTAGTAGCCATTCGAGCGCACGGCCGTAACCACTCCGCTGGTTCGTACGCTCGCACCCGCCAACGCGGAAAGGTGGCTTGCACCTTGAATGGCGTGAATGGCAGTCAGCGGAGCCAGCACGTTGAACGAGAACTGAAAATCGGCGGCCATGGGCAGGCCCGCATCGACATCGTGAACTGCGGCCGCGCTGACACTCAGCGTACAAGCGTCTCCCAAAGTAAACGGCTGGCTCGGCGTGAGCGCGAAGCTCGTCGGTCCGCCGCTGACATCCGCTGCATGGGTACCGGAGTTGCTGCACGCGAGCGAGAACCAGCTCTCGGAGGTAGTGACCGGTTCGCTGAAGGCGATCGTCAAGCTCGCGTCCGTAGCCACGGCTTGCGCGCCGTTTGCCGGTACGGTGTTCACCACGCGCGGCGGTGTGGCGCCATCGCACGCTGTAAACGGCGATGCGCTGTTACCTGGATCGGGCGGGCCAAGCACGAAATCGGCCGCATTGTTGTTGGTATCGTCGCAACCGTTGTTCTTGCGCAACACTGCCATCGTGTTGCTGGTCGCTGGCGCAGCCGCGGTCTCGAAGTAGTTCGCTCCGTCCCAACCAACCAGATCGACGATGCTGCCTTCTTGCGCGGCCGAGCAGGGAGTACCATTCGGACCGTTGCAAGTGAGCGGCGTGACGCTGTTTACCAACACGATCTTGCCGCCGGTTGCACTCATGTTCACGCTGCCAACTACGTCCGGAGTCGGCAGCGCCGGTGCCGTTCCCGCGCCCGCTGCCATTTGAACCAGCAGGCGCTGACCGGAAGCCAGCGTGCCGCTCAAAACGGTAACTGGATTGCTGGCGAACGTTCCAGTACCCGTCGCGCTCGCATACTGGAGCGACCAGCCTGCAAGCGAGACACTGTTCTGACTACGATTGAACAGCTCGACGAAATCGTTTTTGAACGGCGCCAGGTTATTGCCGCCACCGCCGTAGATTTGGCTTATCACGACCGGCGCGTCTTGCAGGAGTGCAGCGCGCGTGTGTCCGGCTTCGAACTCGGCAGCACTCCCGGAGCAACCGGCGAGTGCGAGCAGCATGAACAAACCTGAAAGCGCACCTGAGCGCGACCCAACGCGAGCGCGTGAATTCATCGGCATCATTCGATTCCCCGTGGCGGCGCCTACTGCTCGCGCCTTTCACGCGCGTTAGCAAACAAGATCTAAGCGACGTTGCTGTAACGAGCGCGAGAAGCCCTGCGTGCGCAGCGAATTCGCCGAGCTGGCATGCATTCGCGCCACTGCGGTCATCAAACCATCACGCACGGCCCGTTCGCTCGAGCTTCGGTGAGCCAGTCGCGCCGCCAACGCGCTGCCCGTTCGCTCAAGCCTCGGGCGAGCCCAGTCGCGCCGCCAACGCGCTGCTTCGATGCACTGGCCGACGCCGCAAGTCGGCCGCGCACGCCTCAGCGCTTTTTGAACGCAAGGCTTGCGCCCCGCGTGAGATCGTTCGCGCGGCAGAGCGCGCTGAAGGCTTGCTTCAGCGCCGAGGCGACGAGCACATCACCTGCAATGTTTTGAAAATCGTCAGCCGAAAGCGTTACGTCCGCGTCGATGCGATCGTCGTGCACCTCGATCGCGAGGCTCGCGACATCGGCTTCCTTGCAGAAACCGCGCACGAACGGTTCGAACGCTGCCAGCAGGCAATCACGGAGTTCTTGTTCGTCCACTCTTGCACCATCGGTTCGAAGTCAGGGAACTCCCAGTGGGAGCAGGCCATTTTGGCTCTCCACGCTCGGCGCCTCTTCGCGAAAATCGCGATCGTGGCCTCGATCGGCGTAGGCACCCAGGCGACCAACCCGCGCGCGCGCAGCCAGCTCGACGCAAGCTTTACCTTGCGCGCAGGGCGCATCGCTGAGTTGCTGGCGAAAGGAGCGCACGCGCAGGTACAAGTTCGCCGGCGCGGCGTTGTCTTCCAGGAGCTCGACCAGCTGAGCCAGCTGCGGATAAATCAGGGTCGATCCCGCCGTGATTTCCCAGAGCGGCGCCCGACCGCGGCGTTCGTAGGGGTGAATCGCACCTGCGTGCGTGTGGCCGTCGACGTAGGCGAGCACGTTGTTGGCGTCGACCAGCAGCTTTTTGAGCCAGTCTCGCTGAAGCGGCACGAATGAATCGAGCGAATGATGCCCTGCCACGAGAAACAGCGTTTGCTCGCGACGAGGTGCGGCGAGCTCCTGCTCGAGCCACAAGTATTGATCTTCGCGCATCTCAGCGTCGGAGTGGCGCGCAACACCTTCGATGACTTCTTCGGGACCCACCTCGGCAGTGTTCAAGACGAGAATGCGCAGCGTGCGCGGCTTGCCGCTGGCGCTCACCGGCAACGGCACGTCGAGCCCGTAGTAGCCGCGCGCCTCCGCACAGATGCGCGCGCCATTGCGACGCTTCCCGCACGCGAGATCGAAGCCGTGATAGAAGCTCGTGGCCAACGCCGGAGCGTCGGGGAGCCCGGCTGGTGCAGAGCCACGCTCCGTCATTTCGTTGCTGCTGAGCGGCACGTGCGGAATCGAAATGTCGTAGAGGTACGCCTCTTGATTGTGCGCAGCGATGAAGCGCTGCGTAGTGCCAATCGGCGCAAACGGAAACGTCACATCGAGGCCCTGCATGCGTGCCTTGGGAAACGCTCCGAAGAACAAGTTATCGTGATTGCCTACGGCGTTGTAAAATGGCATTTCGAGCCGCGCCGTCACGCCTAAAAATTCGAACAGCTCCGAGAACATGCCCGCATCGATGGCGTCGCCGGTGTGCAACGTGAAGCGGGGCGGCAGCGGGCGCGCGCAGTTCCGACCGGGTGCAGCTTGCGCTTCGGGCGAGCGCGCCAGTTGGTTGATGGAGAGCACGGTGGCGAGCAGCACCGCAAAATCTTGTTGCTCGAGCTCTCGGTTTCGCGCAAACGATGATTGAATGTGGTCGTAGCTCTCTGTGCTCAGCGGACCGTCGAGTGACACCAACTCCTCTTTCAGCTGAGCGTCACTCAAGTGCACGAACGAGAGTAGCGGTCGCAACTTCTCGCACGACTCCACGCGATGCTCGAGCAGATTGGTGGTGCACAAAGTAGGGTCGCGCTCGCAGTGAATCAGCGGCCGCAAGCCGTCGGCGCAGCGCGTTTCGGCTTCGTTGGCGAGACGCGCGAGCTGGTTATCGAGGTCGGCCGTGACCAAGCTGGGCTCGCCGGGAACGGGCACGAAGCGATAACCCGTGGGGCAGCCGCTCAGCACCGCCGAGCCGAGCAGCAACGCGATTCGCGTGAACCAATTCGCTCGCTTCACAGCTCGAACTCCTCGGATTGCAGCGCAGGCGCGGAGTGGCGCGACACCTCGATGCGGCACCGCGAAATCTTTGGCAAACCGGCAGGCGGACGCCAACTCGCGGACCAATGGCTCTCGCGGCGCAACTCGAAGCGGTAACCTTCGTCGTCTTCGACCGCGCCTTCGGGACCAATCAGTGGAGCGCCGCCACAGGCGACGCGCACCGCGGGATAACCACCGCAGTCCTCTCCGTTGGCGAGCCCGACGAACTCGAAGCGCACGCGCTGAATGCGACCGTCCGCAGCGCGTTGCACATGTGTCCCGAGCGCACGCCAATCGTTGCTGCGACACGCGCCCGGCGCGGCCCAAAAGTGCTTGCTGTCACCGGGTGTGAAAGTGCGCTGCCCGTAGTAACGCTGTGCGCTCGGCGTATCCAAAGCGAGCGCCGCGGCTTCTAGTTGCTCCTCACTCGCGAGGCCCTGAAGTGGCCCATACAGCGTAGAGCCACCTTCATAGTGCTGCGCGCGAAACTCGCCCGGCGTGGTGAAGTAGTAGAGGTACTCGTTGGCGAGCCCCACGACACCAATCAGCGGAGTCGGCGCGGTGCGACCCGCCGGTTGCAAGGCGCGCTCGAGCCGCGTCCGAACGCGGCGGCCGATTTCGGTGGTGGGCTCGCCGGGAATCGTGGCCAACACCAACGCTCGCCCGAAACGCACCACGCTGAACGGCGCAATTCGCGGAAAGCTGCCAGGATCCGAATTGCCCTCGAAGAAATGAAAGAGCGACTGCCCCGGCGCGTGCGCCTGCGGCACCACGTAGCCTTGCAGCACGCCGAATGCGCCGAGCTTGTAGCCTTGGCAACCAAGCGGCTCGCTGCGTCGCGAGCCTTCGAAAATATTCAGGCCGCCGTATAGGAACGAGCGCCCGTCTTCCGCGCCGGCAATCGTGGGAATACCGATCTCGGCAGAGCCGCACACCGCGCCCGAGCTGGTTTGCGTGCCGGGCATCACGATCTCGCGGTACGCGTGCGATATATCCACGTTGCGTTCGAGCTGCCCATCCAAGCTGCGGAATGCTCGATATGCGCCTTCGCCGATGGTGCTGCCGAGTCGAATCGCTTCGTCGGGTCCCTGCTGCGAGTAAGCCGGCGACACGTCGCCTTCGGTGCCGTTCATGAAGGCTGCCACGAGCGGAGGAGCTTGTGGATGCGATGCGTGTACCTTCCACGCGAGCACGCGCGAGGCGACCGCGTGTAGATCGCCGTGATAGAGATCGTTGGTCTCGGCGATGCTGGTGCCGTGCACGCCGAACACGAACAGCGCTGCGAGCGGCGTGGAGTCGGTGGAGTCGGTCGCGTCGACCCGATCGATGCGCAACAGGCGAAGCTTGGTGTCCACATCCGCCTCGGCATCGGCCAAGCACGGACACGCGAAGTCGTTCCAGCGCGCTTCTTTGCTGCGATTGCGGCTCACGCCGAGCACGTCGATGCTCGTTGCCGCCAGCGCGGCAGGCGCCAGCTCCGCAAATGCGTCGCGAATTCCCTGGCTCAGCTTGGAAACCAAGTGCTCGAGCACGCGCGGATCGTAACCAGGTTTGCCGGCACCGAAGAAGTTGAAGAAGCGCTGCCCGAAATAGCCGCCCGGCCCCGCGTGCGTGTGCGTCGCCGCGATCAGCAAACGATCTGCGGAGATCCCAATTTCGGCGGTGCGCGCGGCGACCGAGCGCTGGAGCAATCCGCTGATCGCACCCAAGTCGGCTTGCACCAACACGAAGCGCTCACCGCGGCCATCTTCGAGCGCGATGACGCGCGCCTTCAAACGCGTCCAATAACCTTTGCTGGCCGAAGCCGCGCCCCATGAATAACCGAACAGCGGCGCGCCAACTGGTGGCGTGATGTCGACTTCGCGCGCCGCAGCTCGCAACTTGGCGCTGGCTGGAACGGCCGCGGCGCGCGGTTCCATCACGACCACGCGTTCGCCGGCGCAACCGCCGAGCAGCGCCGGCAACAGCACCGACGTTAGTGCACGCCTCACTCGTCCGAACTGCATGGCGCTCAGGCGTCCTCGAGCCCTAGATGCTCGCGCCAATAGCGAGTCAAAAAGATGCTGTTTGGGTCGAGCTCTTTTCGCACCCGCATGAAGTCGTGCCAGCGCGGCCATTGCTCCGAAAAGTACTTGGCCCAGCGCTTGCCCGGCAACGGATCGTTCGGCAGGTACTTGCCCCAATGCAGACGGAAGCCCAGCGGCTTCAGCAGCTCCCAAAATTGCTCATAAAACGCGACCGGATCTCCACCGTTGCGCCCGAACCACAAACAATCCACGCGCGCGATATCGCTCTCGCCATACGACGGGCTCATCCAAAACGGCGTGCGTTTGCTGGCGTAAATCTCGAACGAATAAGTGCCTGTCGCCTCCAACCCACCGCGCTCGAAGTGATCTTTCAACAGATTCACCATTTGCCGCACCTTGGCTAGCGGCACCCAAATCTCGCTGAACCAGCTCGGCAAAAGCTCATCATCCACGCCGTTGTCCATGGGAATGCCGCGCCAACCATAGTCTTGAAAGGTTTGCGGCTTGCCTCCACGCGCGTCGCGATCGAGTGGCACGAATGCGGCGTACAAATCGGGAATCAGCTGCGGCAGGTGCTCCTTCAGTTGACTGCCAACGAAGTCGATACCTGGGAAGTTCAGCACTCCATCGGCACCCGCTTCCAGAATTCCGATGATGACCTTTGCGAGCAGATCCGTCACCATCTCGTTCCAACCGAGCTTTCGCAGATCGCGGTCGAGATTGTCGTCTAGCTTGTCGAACACCGGCGCAAGCTTCTGCGGCACACTGCCGAGATCATCCAAGTTACCAATGATGGTGAGCAGCACGCCGCCGAGCGCTTCGGTCATTTCCGAGTCGGAGCCGAGCGGTTCGAAAGGCTTCGGCTCGAAATCGGGTGTGCTCGGAATGCGCTCGGCTTGCCAGAGCGACACGCGTTCGAGTCCCTTTTGCGGCCACCACAAGATGCGCCCGTAGTCGATGCTGCCGAGCCATTGCTCCAAGCTCGGCTTGGCTGCGCTACCGGGCCCGAACAAATCCACCGCACAGTCGGCGTACGTGGTGATCGCTTCGTGCCCCTTGATGTTGAACTTCGGCACGCCTTGAAACGTGATGCTCGAAATCACGCCCAAGAGCCCGACGGAAACACCTGCCGCGTTGAACAAATCCGCGTTCTGTTCACGCGACAGCTGCCAGACTTTGCCGGTGCCATCAATCAAGCGAATCTCCAGCACGTTCTCGCCGATGTGCCACTTAGTGGTGCCCCCTGAAGAGCCGGTGGACAAGAAGCCAGCCACCGTCTGATGTGTAATGCCGCCCAGCGTGTCCAGCGCGAAGCCCGCCGCGTCGAGCTGGTACAGCAAGCTGTTCTCGAGCGTCGATTGCGGATCGTAGGGATCCAGCGCCAAGTGACAGCCGCCCTGCGCTCGCACGATGCCGCGCGCGCGATCCACCCACTCGAGGTCTCGATAATGATCGAGTTGCACGCTGATCTCACGCGGCAGTCCACCAGGCCCGTGATCGGTATCGATCGCCGCCGCCGGGTACGTGTGCCGTGCGCCGCGCACGCGTAGCTGCAGCTTCTTTTCGTGGGCCCATTTCACGAGCTCCACCAACTCCTCCTCCGTAGCAGGGTGATAGTAGCCGTCTGCGCCGATCTGAATGTGCTGGCCCATGCTGCCTCCTCATCCAACCTTGATTTTCCACTCTCGACTGTACTCAACAAGGACTCAGCTTGTCGCTGGAATAAAATGACTATGCAGCACCCACATTTCGTGGTCGCGATGCCGGTGCGACGCCGTCGCGCGAAGATCGTCAGTGCCCGCGTGCCGACATCAACAGCGTTGGCGCCTTCTCAGCTCGTTCAGCGCCCGCGTGCTGCCATCAGCGCCGTCAGCATCTCCGCGTTTTTGGGAATTAGCCCAATGGTGAGTGAATCCGCCTGCGACAACTGCTGTGTCTCCAACAGGTCGAAGAGTGCCCCACAAATCTCTGGATCGCGTGCGATCGTCGCGATGGCCTCTCCCACGATGCGGGGACGCGTCGCCGCGGCGCGGGCAAACTCGATCGCCGCTTCGCGCTCAGCCGCCGAGTGAATCACGTTCACCCGATTGTTCCCATCCTGTTGAATTGCCGCCGTCACCTGCCGCAAACGATTCACCACCTTCTGCTCGATCTGCCGCACCATACCGGGATCGCGGAAGTGCACCTTGCGGATGTACACGCTGCCAATGCGGTAGCCCCATTCCTGTGAATGCGGCGAAACCTCTTCGCGTACGCTGCGACTCATCGAGTGCCGCTCCTCGAACATGCGCTCGAGCTTCATGTTGCTCAAACAACGCACCGTCGCGTTCGACACGTTCGCCAACAGCGAACCGTGCGGATCCGTATTTTTGTACAAGTACGAAAGCGGATCGCTCACGAACATCTCGTACCAAACGCCGATTCCCATCGGTGCGCCCTCCTCCGAGTTCACCGCCTGGCTGCGCAGATACGTCTGCCCTAGCCGCAAATCCACCACCCGCCTCTTGCCGAACACCGGCACCAGCACCGCCAGAGGCCCCATGTGGAACCACGGCGACGACAACCCTGGCTCCGAAATCACCGCGCGCACCTTGCCGAAGAGCTCGAACACCACCGCCTGCCGCTCGAGCACGATCACATACAGGCAAAACACACGCGCCAACCACAACGCAATTGGCACACCCACGAAACACAACGCTGCTGTCACCAGCACACTCACGAAGAATTCCATCAGATCCCCTCCCGTGACAGCACCAGCTGCTTCGTGCGCTTGAACAACACCAACTTCGCATTGCGAATATACGCGCTCAACACGCCTGGCCCAGCCTGCTTCAGCGCGCGCAACTGCTCCGCCAAAGCCGTCAGCGGCTCCACCTCGGCCTGCGCATTCAACGTCTCGATCTCCACCGCGCGCCGCGACTGCACAATCTTCTGATCGGCGGCCGCCTGCGCCAAACTCACCTCGCTCGAAACCTGATTGTACGCCGTATTGATCGCCGCCAGCGCCGACTCCACCTCGAGTGGCGAATCGATCCCTGTAATCAGCGCCGCATCCAACGCGATCCCGTAACGCGCCGCCGCCGACACACACTCCACATTCATGCGCTCATTCAAATCGCGCAAATGCTTCCGCAAATCGTTGATTGAAATCGCCTGCGCCGCCACCAAGTCTGGATTCCCCGCCGCGCCCGTCGCACCCGCCGCACTCGCCGCGCTCGCCGCGCCCGTCGCACCGACCCCGGCCGTCGCACCCATCGCAACCGCGGCACTCGCTGCACCCGGCGCGCTCGGCCCCAACCCCGCTGCCGTCATCGCTCCAGAAGCCTCAGGCCCCAAGCCTCCTAGTGTCTGCGAGGCGGCCGCGTGCGCCGCCATTCCCCGCGCATTCGGCGCCTCGAAATTCGCGATCCGATCGCGCAACACCGAAATGAAATAACCCATCACGTGTGCAATCGGATTTCGCACCCCAAACAAATACGCATACAAATTCCGCTCAGAAATCGTGAAACGCAGCTGCCCCGTCAGACCAATGTTCAACTGATCCTTCGTCACCGCCTCCAACATCTGCCCGCTGTGATTCGCCGCAGCGACCTCTGGATCGTACGCGATCGACGCCGTCTGCGTCGCCACCGAAACCTTGTGCACACTCTGCCACGGCAACTTCCAATAGAAGCCTGGCCCGATCGCTCGCACCAACGGATACACGTAACGTTCGCGCTCCTCTGGCTTCAACGAAGCGGAGATTGGATCTTCCAACGTCGTCCCCTGCCCCAAGCGCTGTGCGCGCCCAAACGTCGTCAACACCGCGCGCTCGTTCGGGCTCACCACGTAGAAACCGCCCACGCCATAACGGAGCAAGAACCACAGCAAGATTCCGAACGGCACGCCCAGCAACGCTGCAATCACGGTGACCTCCAATCGCGCACGCTAGCATCCCTCTGCGCCCAGCGAAGCATCCTCTGTGCGCACCCCAGCTTCGCATCGCGCATGGTCGGTTCTTTTTTGGGTGGGGCGCCAAGCCGCAGCTCACTTGCGCACCAACTTCGACACAAAAGGCAAATCCCGGCGGCCGGGCAACCCTCTACGTCGCCGAAAAGGGGCGTCCACAGTCGAAACGGCGCACGTCGCGCACGGGAGCATCAGGACGGATCTTGAAAAGGCCGATATGATTTCCGTCTCGGAGATGGGTAGGCACAACGCGCAGGCCGATGGGTGAGATTCAGAGCAGGTGTGCGGGGGTGCGCGGTACCGGCGCGGCCTGGTAAGCGGCTCGGAATCTGTAAAATGGATTTTACAGCGTAAGGTGGCGGACAGTTCTACGTTGGGTCGCTGTGCCCGGAAGAGCCGCGGCTCTCCGAGCGTAGCAGTAGAAGCCAGCGACTAGGTGTTTAGGGAGTACCGTCATGATTGGAGTCAGCCGTTCCAGTTTTCTCTTGCTGTTGGCCGCTCTTGCAGGAGGTTGCGCATCGGCGCACGCGGTGACGCCGCCGATCAAGACGGAAGCATCGCTCGGGCGCGTGGTGGTGTATCGGAACGGTGTTGCGTATTTCGAGCGGCGGGCGACGGTACACGGCAATGAGTTGAAGCTGGATGTGCCGGGGCAGCGGTTGGATGACTTTTTGAAGTCGTTGACGGTGCTGAACGTGAAAACGGGAAAGCTGGTGCCGATTTCGTTTCCGACCCTCGACGACCAGGCGGATGAAGTCACCATTCAGCTCGAGCTGCCGAAGCAAGGCGTGCACGATCTGAAGATCACGTACGTTACGGAGAGCCCTTCGTGGAAGCCGAGTTACCGTCTGGAGCTGCACGGAACGAAGCCCGCGCGGCTGGAGGCCTGGGCGGTGGTTCACAATGTGTCGGGCGAGGACTGGAAGCACGTAGCGGTGGGAGTAGGTTCGACGTCGGCGCTTTCGTTCAAGTACGATTTGCGCAGTGTGCATTTCGTGGATCGCGCCACGTTGAGCGACGAGACGCAGCTGGGTGTAGCGCCGCCAACGGGTGGTTCGCCGTATCAAGTTGCAAGTAAGGAAGTTCAAATGCTGGGCACGGTGAAGCGGCCGATTGCTCCCGCTGCCGCTGGTGCACCCGCGCCAACTGCTTCGCACCGCGTAGCCGCGGCGTCCCGTCGATATAGCGGCGGCGTGCCGGCAGCGGTGATGGGCAAGGCTGCGCATCTGGAGGCCCCTTTGGAGGAGAGCGCCGTGCCGAGCAGCGCCGCGGGCAGCGACGATGGGCTGAGGGCCGTCGCCGAACGCGCTCGCGGCACGCGCCAAAAGATTCGCGTCGAGGGTTACGCGCGACCCGACGACAAGGATCGGCGTTCCGCATCGCTCGCAAACGCCAACGTGGTACGCGACGGTTTGATCAAGAATGGCGTCCCCGTCGACCAAATTGAAGTCGTCGCGACGGGGCAAACCTCGAACGACGTCGCGCGCGTCATGGCAGTCGCCCCCGAAAGCAACGCACCGACGCAGCCTGCGGCCACTGGAGGCGATGAACCCCTCGGCGACGCCTACTTTTTGACCGAGGTGCCGCTCAACGTCGAAAAGAACCACAGCGCGATGGTCAACGTACTCAGCGCTGACGTAAAAGCAGAGCCCGTCTACTTCTACGATCCGCTGTCCGCGCGCGGCTCCAAGCGCTTTGCCTTCCGCGCAGTCGAATTCCACAATCCCAGCGAGCACACGCTCGATCCAGGGCCGGTCACCGTTTACGCCGACGGCCAGTTCCTCGGAGAAGGCCTGGCCGATGCCATTCAGCCGAAGAGCCGCGCCTTCGTTCCCTTCTCGCTCGACAAAAGGCTACTCGTCGAAACCAAAGACGATGGCCGCGAGGAGATCGATCGCCTACTCACCGTGCAGCGCGGTGTTCTCACCACCGAAGCGCGTAGCATTCGCGGCACCGAGCTCACGTTGGTCAACCGTGGTCAAACCGACGCCACCGTGTACGTACGCCACGCCGTCACTCCCGGGTACCGCCTGGAGAAACCTGCCCAAGGCGTCGAAAAGTTTCGCGACAGCTACCTCATCCCCGTGAAGGTGCGCGCCAACGGCAGCACCAACTTGCGCATCGAAGAGTCCACGCCCATCCAAAAGACCGTCGACATCCGCAGCGCCGGTGGCGTCGGAGACCTCAAACTCTACCTCAAAGCGGCAACCGCACGCATCGACGCCGATACTCGCACTCGCCTGGAGCAGGTCGTCGAAATGCACCGCGCCATGAGCGAGCTCGAAGAGCGCCGCCAAACCGCATCCCTACAAGCCGACACCTATCGCGAACGCATCGACGAGCTCAACACACAACTCGTCTCCCTACGCAAAGTCCCCCAAGCTCAAGTATTGAGCCGCAACCTGGCGCAGAAGATGGACGAAATTAGCCAACGTCTACAAAAGCTCACCATTCAAATGGCTGACTTCGACGGACAAATTCTGGCCGAACGCGTCAAACTCGAAGACCGCCTCGCGGAGCTCACTCTCACGAAGCCCATCGGCGCCGTCGCAACCAAGTAATTCGGCTCACCAGGGCTTGTAGACCGCACGTCTCGAGTTGCGGTCGGTGCAATGTTTCGAACCCACGTGGGAGCGCTCACGTGGGTTCGATGTTCGCGCGACGAGCTGTAAACAAACAGAGGGCGCCGGGCGCGGCCCTGGACCCGTTCGGCGCATGTTGGAGTAGGCACGACGCTTTCAGCGCGCAGGGGTCGCGCTCGTTTCGATGTTTGCGCCCAATTTCAAGTCGGGTGACAGGACTGCTTCGTTCTGGGAGAGCTCTAATCGGCGGGTTGCAAAGCGGGCTCGCGCGGAGTTTGGAGGACGCCTTCCCAGCGTGCGATGACGGCGGAGGCGAGGCCGTTGCCGATGACGTTGATGGTGGTGCGCGCCATGTCCATGAGTTCGTCGACGGCGAGGATCATGGCGACGCCGGCTTCACCGGGGAGGCCGAAGCTTTGGCAAGTGGCTGCGATGATGACGAGGGTGGCGCGCGGTACGCCCGCGACGCCTTTGGAGGTGAGCATGAAGGTGAAGACCATGGCGAGTTGTTGCGCGATGGTCATTTCGATTTTGGCGGCCTGGGCGATGGTGAGTGACGCGAGGACGAGGTAGAGAGTGGAGCCGTCGAGGTTGAAGGAGTAGCCGGTGGGGATTACGAAGCTTGCGACGCGGCGGGGCACTCCAAAGGCGACGACTTCTTCGAGGAGTTTGGGGAGAGCGGCTTCGCTCGAGGCGGTGGAGAATGCGGTGAGCGCGGGGTCGCGTAGGGAGCGCAGAAAGCGGCGGATTTGAATGCCGCACACGAACATGATGGGGACGAAGACGAAGGCGAATAGCAGGAGGAGCGCGAAGTAGAGGCTGCCGACGAGGAGCGCGTAGTTTTTTATGAGCAGGAACACGGCGGGCCAGCCTTTGACGAGGACGCCGTCGACTTCGTGGCCGGCCGCCATGTGCGAGACGTTGTAGGCCATGGCTCCGAAGACGCCGAGCGGCGTGAGGCGCATGACCAGATCGGTGTACTTGAACATGGTCTGCGCGACGATCTCGAATACGGAGAGTAGCTGCTTGCCGGCGGGCCCAATGCGCGTGAGGCTGACGCCGAACAACGTCGCGAAGATGACGATGGGGAGAATGTCACCTTTAGCGGCGTGCTCGAACAGGTTGGATGGGAATAGGTGCAGTGCGACGTCCCAACCGCTCTGAGGCTTGGCCAACGCGACGGTGTGGCCGGTGAGATCGAGCGGCAACTTGTCCCCAGGGCGCAGTACGTTGGCGACCAAGAGGCCGATGCCGAGTGCGATGGTGGTGACGATTTCGAAGTAAAGGAGCGCCTTGCCACCAATGCGACCAACGGCCCTGAGATCGCCCGTTTGTGCGATGCCAACTACGATGGTCGAAAACAAGAGCGGGATGATGAGGCCCTTGATGAGGGAGATGAACGCCTTGGATAGGAACCTGAAGAAGTTGTAGGCGCCCGGATATGCATCGCTCGGCAGAAAGCCGCCCAACACGACGCCGAGCAGGATGCCGAAGAAGATGTAGAGGGTTGAGTTCCGATACCAAGGCGGGCGCACGGGCGGGCTGCCGCTTGAGATTTCGCCGCCTGCGCTGACTACCTCCTCGCTTCCCTGCATTGGGCGAGCGTAGCGCATTCAGAGCTCAACCTTTCACACAAATTACCTGCTTAAGCTCGCTCACAATCTCGACGAGATCGGCCTGTGCTTGCATCACGCGCTCGATGTTCTTGTACGCTTTGGGCGCTTCGTCGATGACGCCGGGGTCTTTGCGGCACTCCACCCCGGCGGTTTGACGCATCAAATCCTTCACGCCGTAGGCGCGGCGCGCTTGCCCGCGGCTCATGCGGCGACCGGCTCCGTGAGATGCAGAGGCGAAGGCTAGCGGATTGCCCAACCCGCGTACGATGAACGATTTATCGCCCATGGATCCGGGGATGATGCCGAGTTCGCCCGCGCCCGCGCGGATGGCGCCCTTACGTGTGATGAGGAGCTGTTCGCCGAAATGAAACTCCTCAGCCACGTAGTTGTGGTGGCAACTGATGTGGCGCAAGAATTCGATGTCCGGAAACCAGGCGCGCAGTAGAAGCTGGAGGCGATTCAACATCAGCTCGCGGTTCAGCGCCGCGTAGTCTTGTGCCCAAGCGAGGTCGCGCCGATAAGCGTCGAATACACGCGTCCCGGCAAGGAACGCGGCGAGGTCGGGATCAGCGAGGGCTTGGTTGTGGTCGAGACGGCGCGCCACTTCCATGTGGTGCTCTGCCAAGGCCGCACCAATGAAACGGCTGCCGGAATGAAGCAGCAGCCAAACGCGCTGTTCGGTGTCCAAACACACTTCGATGAAGTGGTTGCCACCACCAAGCGTCGCAAGCTGCTGGCTGGCGCGCCCGGCGCTGCGCTGCGCAACGGGCGCGAGCTCGGGCATTCGGTTTAGCAATTCCCTGGAGCGCTGCTGCAAGCCTTCGCTAGCTTCCTCCCAAGCAGCGCGTCGGTGTTGTTCGCGGCCAACGGGGATGCTGGCTTCGATGGCGAGACGCAAGCCGCGCAGATCGTCGGGTAGCCTGCGTGCGCTCAGGTTGGTTTCGAGCGCCGCCATCCCGCAGCCGATGTCGACGCCGACTGCAGCCGGGCAGACAGCTCCGCGCAACGCGATCACCGAGCCGACGGTTGCGCCTTTGCCGACGTGCACGTCGGGCATCACCGCGACGTGATGAGCGACCCAAGGCAGCGCGGCGACTGCCTTGAGTTGCTTCAACGCATCCGGCTCGACTTCATGCGGACGCGCCCACAGCCGAATTGGAACACGGGCTCCATTGATCAGGCTCGTACTCATATTGAATCCTCGGATTGCGCGGCGAACGCCAGATCGCAGCGAAAGCTGAGCTCGGGCGCGCGCTTCAACGGTAAAGCTTCCGCCAAACGGCTGCGCAAAAAGCCGCTGGCGTGACGAAGCGCGCTCTGCACGTCGGCCAACCTGCGCGGCTCGCAAAGAGAGCTCGTTTCGGAGGACGCGAGCTCGGAAGGCGATTCGCTACACAGGAACCAAACGCGAACTCTCGCCGCGTCGGGCGAAAGGTCGACGCGCGTGATGCGGACGCCGCTCAGGCGCGCATCGTTGATTTCATTGTCGAACAGGAAACGCAGCTCGTCGCAGAACAAGGACTCGAGACGTGGCACACGCATACCGCTACCTCGCCGCGAGCGCTGTCGTGCACTCGAGCCAGACTTGGACTCGGATCGATTGCCCATGGGGCACACCACTCCAACGCGCCGCGAGGGCGCGGTGACAACGCTTGGGAGCAAACCCAATCAGAAGCAGCTGGAACGCTGCTCGAAGACGGACGCCGCTCGCACACGGCGAGCGAACATCGGCGTGATTTCCCGTGAAAATGCGGAAAATCGAAGTTAGCTAGCAGCCGACGAACACGTGCCAGCGCTCACGAAGATGAGCAGTGCTGGTCAGTACGACGTGCTGCGGAAGACGATGACACGGTATGCACGACGAGTGGTTTGTTCGAACATCAGCATCATCTCCCTTCTCGCGGCTTGGCGCCGCGGAGCACCTTTCTGACAGCAGCGCGGTTTTCTGTCAAGGCGCTTTCTTCGCGAGCGCGAACGTTAGAGCCACAAGCCGAGTTCGACGCCGCTGAACCAACCGCCCGTCGCGAGCGTATCGATGCCTTCAGCGTTCGCAACGATGCCCGCGGCACGACCTGCATAGAGCTCGAGCAACGGTGTGAAGCGCGAACGATTTTTCGAGGTGGCCCACAGCGCCAAGCGCGCGTCGGCGTAGGGTTGCACCACGCGCCGCACGAGTGTGTTGGGCACATCGGAGCTCCCGAGCGCCCAGTTCACACCCGCAGCGACACTCGGTGCTACGCCCGTTTGCACACCACCCAGTCCAATCAGCGGAATGCCGTAGGCGAGTCGCAGCGAGGCCAAACCGCTCGTGATCGATCCGCGCGGCACGCTGGCGTAACCGGCGAGACCTTCGAGCTGCAGGCGAAAGCGCTGGTAATCGAGTGCCAGTGCGGCGCCGTAGTAGACAGCCGGGATCTGCAGATTGACGCGCAGCGCTCCGGCAACCAACGCCGCTACGCTGTCGCTCGCGCGGGAAGGCGTGCTCACGGGGCCCGCCGCACTTTCGAGGTTGGTGGTTTCGGCATCGGCCGGTTGAGATTTCGCGCTATGCGATTCGCGCGAGGCCTTCGCTGCAGAGTCGCTGGACGCCTTGTCGGGCTTCGTTGGCGCTTTGTTGGTTCCACCTGCGTCGCTGGCGGCGGACGGCTTCTCGGTCGCTCGAGTGCTTTCGTTAGCACTCTCGTTGTTCGGAGCCGCGCTGGTAGCCTGACTCGCGGCTGGTTCTCCACCGCGCGCGAGCTCAGCAATGGCGAGAGCCAGAGCACGTGCGCGTTCTCGCGATCCGACGTCGTCGACGCGTAGCTCGCGTTCGACATCCGGGGTCATGCTGATGTGCACGCGAGCGACGCCGTCGCATCGATAGCTCACGCTGATGCTCGCAGCCTCTCCGCTGCTTTCGCGCACTGGGCCGCGACCGAGTTCGAGCGCGAGCACCTTGAGGAAGGCTTGCTTTCCGAGTGGCTCGCTGTCGCAGTCGCTAAACGCAACGAGGATGGGCTCACTCTTTTCGGGGCTTGCTCTCGCCGTTGCGAGGGCAACGTGTGTACCCGTCGCATTGCTGCCCGCCGCGTGAGCCGTGTCTACTAACCACGGTGCCGACGCAAACGCGCAGAGCGAAAGCGCCGTTCCCCGTCGGGCTAGTCTTGCTTGGTCCACCGCCGCACGTCCGCCAAGCGACGCCCACTCGGATAGCGACGCTCGTAGTCGCGCGCGCTGCGCAGCGCAGCTTCGACGTTGCCACTTCGCGCCAGCGCCTCGACCAAGCGCGCCGACGCATCTTCGGCAACGGCGGCCGGAGGCGACATGCGCAAACAGGAACGGAACGCCTGAGCCGCTTCGCCGGGACGCCCGGCGTTCTCGAGCAGCAGCTTGCCGAGTGTGAACGCGGCAATCGCACGGCGTGACGAATCGCTGCCAGCGCTCGCTGCGGCTCGCAAGGTCGCGATCGCGCCTTTGACGTTGCCGTGACGGCGCTGCTCGTCCGCGAGCTGCAACAAATCCACATTGACAGGCTGCCCCGGTGACGTCGCCGCGAGGGGCTCGCTCGCGCTACCAGCGGAGCTCCCGCCGGCCGGGGTAACCGGAGCCGGCAGCGAAGCAGCTGCAACACTGCTGGCCGGGGCCGTGCTCGCCGACGCACGAGCAGGATCCGGAACTTCGATCAGCAAGCGCGAGCCGGCCGTGAGCTTCTGCACGCCGTCCGGCACGCGTTCGCCGCGCACCAACACCGTGCCGTGATCGACCTCCACACTCACGCGCGACTTGCCGCGATCTACAGTGAAGCGTGTGCCGATCACTTCCACGCGCAGTGCGCCCGCTTCCACACGCCAGCGACGTGGCCCGCCCGGCTTCACCTCGAAGGTGCCACGCCCGCGACGCAAAACGCACACGAACGAGCCCGCATCATTGTCGAGAACCTCCAGCGCGGCACCAGGGCTCAAATCGATGCGTGAACCATCTGCCAACCAGGTCGTGCTGGCGGAGTCGGTGCCGAGCGAATTCGGTACGTTGCCGTTAGCTTCCCGTAACGGCCCACCTTGCAAGAGGTTGGTTCGCGCGAACCAAACCACGCCCACCACGAGCGAGAGCGCAACCAACACGAAGGCGAACGCCGCGCGCGGTCCACGCGGTGTGTTCCATGCGCGCTCCCAGAAGCGAGCCAGCCCAGCGCTGGAGCGCCGCCGTTGGACGCCTTTCCATACGCGCTGAATGGCCTCTTCACTCACACCATCCTGCAACACTTCGCGAATGGGTTCTTGCAGCGACTTCATGGCTGCCTCTTTCCTGCGAAACGTGCGATTCGCTCAGCGGCCGAGGCAATGCGCCGTTTCGCTGCCGCCAGCGAACAGCCACATTCCAGCGCAACCTCTTCCAGCGAAAGCCCCTCGACGTGTCGCAGCATCCAGGCGACTCGATCATTCGCCGACAACTTGTCGAGCGCTTTCGACAACAACGAAAGCTCCATCCGTACCTCTTGCGGGCAGTCGGAGCGAGCCAAAGCGTCTAGTGTGGCGTCGTAGCCGCCCTCGTCGAAGCCGAGCGCGCGCAACAGCTTCCGACGCCGAAAGCGGCGGTGCACCTTGCTGATTGCGATTTGCAGTAGCCAATGCCGCAGCCGATCCGGCTCTCGCAGTTGCGACCAGGCAGCGAACGCGGCCGCGAACGTCTCTTGCGCAACGTCTTCCGCGTCGCTGTTATCGGCCAAGAGCCGCCGCGAGGTTCCCAAAATCAGCCCGACATAGCGGCGATAGATGGCCTCTTCCGCCCAGGCATCACCCGTGCGCGCGCGGCGCACCAACTCCGCGTCGGGCACGCTGGGGGTGAGCGCAACCGGAGCGGACTTTACCGCCTCGCCCAAGGCGATGTTGCGCTGACGGGAGGGGAAGGGAGTCGCCACGCACTAACCTGCAGGATCGCGGTTCGCTGGTTTTGTGATCCTCGAGGAATAGCAAAGAACTTCGCTCGCGTCGAAAAGCTTCATCGGCGGCCCGCGCGCAGCGCCAGCGTGCGCTGTTCGCGCGCGCGTTCCAAATCAAGACGCTGTGACAGCTCACGCCGCGCTCGCACGAGGCGGGAAGTCGCCGCAGCCGTGCTGATGCGCATGACCTTGGCAACCTCGTTCAACTTTTCGCCCTGCACGTCGTGCAAGAACAGCACCTCTGCCCGAGCGGGATTCATGGCGATGAGGTGCCGGCGCAAGTGCTGGAGATCGTAGCGCGCAGCTGCAGCCGCTTCTCCGTCGATCGAGCGCAGGTGCAACGTCAGATCGACTACGACGGCACGATCGAAAACGCGCCGCTCACGACGACGCGAGCGCAACGCGGTGAACGCCACGTGGCTCGCCAGCGTGGCTGCCCAGGTGCGCAGATTGCAGCCACGTGCATAGGAGTTCAAAGCCAACGTGCGCACGATCTGCTCGAACACCGCCTGGATCAGATCATCGTGATCCGCTTCGCGCCGGCCAAATACGCGATACAGCGTGAGATCGACGACACCCAAGAGCCGCTCGTGCAACAAGCGCGCGACTCGTTGATCGCCGCTTCGCACTGCGGCGATCACGTCCTCGTCGGTCAACGACTCCGCTGCTGCTCGGGAGCGCCGCCGGGTCAGCGGGCGCACGCCGCTGGGCGGAGGCTCGCTCACGGGTCTCGCTAATGTCGCTTCACTCATGGAGTCGTCGACACAGGGCGCGACGCTGGCTGCAACTTCGCTCTGGCTCGGCGCGGCTGGTTCGGGCTCACACCCATCGATGAGCCGCAACTGCGAGCGTGACTTGTTCGCCGAGCCCGATTTGGACACGCTGCGGGATGAGCGCGCGTTCGGCCCTTCACTCGGGGTTTCGGCTCCTAGCAACTGGAAGGCCACCTGTGCTCCTGCTAGCTAGGAACCATCGCCTTCCGAAAACGGCTCGCTGAAAATGCACCCCGGCGCGGGCGGCGAGCGCCGCTTCTCGCTGGAATTTTCCTGGGAATCGCGCTGACGCACTGCGTTAGTGAGCAACAAATCCTTGGTTCGCTCGATTCCAATGGGGGAAATGCCGGAATTTCAGGTCAATTCGCGATGGGCGGCGCCTCGTCGGGGGGCGCTAGCTCGGCTTTGGGCGGGCAAGGCTCCAACGCCGGATGGAGCCAGGCGAGCTGCTTCGAAGCACTGGCGCGCGGAACTACAGGGGATGCCTGTCGGGGGCCGTTCATGTGCACCGGAAGCGCACGTGGCTGCTGTCACTGGCAAGCGAGCTGCGCGGCACCCGTGAGCACGTTGGTGCTCACCGAAGTGTGCGACGACTGCGACTGCACGTTTGACAGCTCGTGCCCGCCAGCGTTCTGGTGCACCGATGGGCACTGTCGTCGCTGCACGCCGCCTCCACCACCGCCTTCGCCAGTTTGCCCACCGTGGCAAACCGCCGTGCCGCGCAACGGTTGTTTTTGGTGCGTTCCGCAGAGCCAGTGTGCGGGGCCCAACGGGCCGTGCCCATCCGATCAAGTTTGCTACGCGGGCCGCGCTTGCCTACCGAATTGCCCGAACGACCCCAACTGCTGCTTCGGCAACATCTGCGCGGCGCCCGGCTGCGGTAGAACCTCCGATCTCGATTGCAGCATCGTGGGTTGTCCAGACGGCATGAGTTGCAACGTCTTCGATCCCGGTCAGGTCTGCACTTGTCAGGGAAACAGGTGGCTTTGCTCGACGGCGTCGAGGAATAAGTGCGGGTGAGTGTGCGATGCCTGAACTAAAGCGGGGTGAGGCGGGGTTCTTGCGAAACTGTGCGCAATCCTTCCAGGAAGGATTCGAGCAGAAGGTCGCCGAGGTGCTGCGGCGCGAGCTCGGCGGCGTCGAACCGCCACACGTGCGTGAGCTGCGCAACGAGCTCACCGTGCTGATACGCCAGCTCGAAATGAAGGGATCGCGCGTGCGCGTGCACCCAGCACACGCCCCGCTGATCCACCGCGTGCTCGTGGACGGGCGGCGCAGCACGGCCGCGGCGATGGAAGATCCTCTTTCGAAAGTGATTCACCCCGACGTGGTGAAAACGTTGCGACGCGCGCTGGTCCCCTATCAGGAGCTGTTGAAACTCTCGTGGATCGCCGAGGTGGCTCCCGCGCGAGTCCCACGCATCACCGATTACCTGTCGATTCACTTCGCCGAGCGCGCTGGTGCCGGCGGCCCAGCGCTCGCACCCAGAAGCTACGACGAGAAGTTTCACATCTTGGAAGCGCCAGCGCTAGCGCTCGACGACCTCGCGTATTACCGGCGTCGCTGCGGTCTGCGTGAAGCGAGTCTCGGCGTTGCCTACGCCGACATCGACGACTTCAAAGCCGTGAACTCAAAGTTCGGTGAGGCAGACGTCGACATTCGCGTGCTGCCTCGTTTCATGGAAGTCCTCGAAGGCTGGGCATTTGCTCGCGGTCACGCCTATCGTTTCGGCGGTGACGAATACTTGCTGCTGTTGCCCAACGCGAACCGTGAGCTCTGCTTGGCTCTGCTCGCGGATCTGCTGGTGCGCGTGAACCAACGCGAGTTCGTGCGCGGCCTGCGGCTCAGCATCAGCGTGGGTTTGTGCGTCGTGGATCCGGAGTGCTTCCTCACGGATCGAGAAATCGTTGCCCGCGCCAACGCAGCCAAACAGTTCGCGAAGAGTGCTGGCAAAGGCTGCGTCGGCGTCAGCCTGCCGCCGGATCACGAGAGCTTCGAATCGGCCGCAACCGAGCCGTAGAGGGACCGCACTCGCGCACGGCGGTGCATTCACGCCTGCGTGCATGTGTGTCCGAGGTAGGCGCGGGTGTGAACCCTTGGGTTTGGAGTTTCTTCGCCACACGGCGAATCGCGCCATTCTCCAACGGGTGTCGTGAGTGTGCGTGTGTGAGTGGATTGCTTTGCGCTTCGCGCACTGGACCGAAGCGTTAGGATATTGCACTAGAACTCAGCCGACCGATGCCGCGCCGGAAAGTCATTGCTCTATTGACCAACAACGCTGGCATGCGTTCGGATTATCAGGGCTTGTTGCGACAAGGGGTGGAGCAAGCCTGCGTGGAGCGCGACATCGATCTGTGGGTGTACGCTGGACGTAGCGATTGGCGATCTTGGGGGGCAGCGCAGGCGCGTGTCTACGAGATGGTGTCGCTGAGCCGCGTGGACGGCATCATCGTCGCGGCAGGTTGTATCGCAGCGGCACTGTCGGTCGAGGAGGTGCTGGCGCTGATCGATCATCGACGCGTCGTGCCCACGTGCGCGATTGGGCAGCGTTGCCCGACGGTGTCGAGCGTAGTCGTGGACAATGGAGGAGGCTCTGCCAAACTTGCCCGCCATTTCGTCGAAACGCATGGCGCGCGGCGCTTCGTCTACATTGCAGGGCCTCCAGGTCATGAAGAATCCGATGAGCGCCTGCTCGCGACGCGCGCAGCGTTAGCGGATCTCGGATTGTCGCTGCCCGTCCAATCCGTCATCCACGCCGATTTTTCGTTTGCCGAGGGAGCCGCTGCGGCGCGCGAGTTCTTGCGCAAGCAGGTGAACTTCGACGCCTTGATCGCCGCCAATGACGACATGGCTGTGGGCGCCATGGGAGTGCTCGAGTCTGCCGGCTTGCGCTGCCCTCAGGACATCATCGTGGGCGGGTTCGACGACGCGCCAAGCTCGCGTGCCAGCGAGCCGAGCGTGACGACGATCCGGCAGCCGATCGTAGAACTAGGTACGATGGCGGTGGCTCGCGTAGTGCGCGCTTGGGAAGGGAATTCCAGCGTCGATCTGACGACGTTGGATACCGAGCCGATTTGGCGTGAGTCGTGCGGCTGCGGCGAAGAATCGAACGCTGCTGTCGCGACCAGCGTCAGCGTGAGCTGCCCGGATACCTTGGAAAGCCGCGTGGCGGAGTCGCTCGGCACGCTGTTCCACGACCGGAATTTGCGCGAGCACTGGGCGTGTGCGCTATGCCAAGCCGTCGAGTTCGAGCGCAACGGGCGCGCGGGCACGTTGCAGCAAGCGGTGCGGGCATTGTTCGAGCAGGTCACCGCCGACGACGCACCGCTTCACGAGTTGCAGCAGATCATCATTCGTTTACGCGAAGGTCTGCCAGACAGCCACGTAACGCCCGAGCTCGAAGGTTCCGTACGGCGCGTGCTGGCAGATGTGGGGCAGGCCATGCACCGTCGCGAGGAACAGCGGCGCCTGCACGACGAAGATTTGACCGAGCGGCTGCGCGCCAACTGGGATCGACTGTCCGCGAGTTCCTTCGACCTGCCTACTTTGCGCAATTGCCTGGCCGCGTTGCTGCCGAGCTTGTCGATCCGAAACGCATACATCGGCGTGTACGTTCGTGACAGCCTCGACTCGTTGGTACCCCTCGTGTGCGTGGTGGATGGCCAACCCGTAGCGCTCGGCGAAGAACCGTATCCATCGCGCATTTTGATGCCGCCCGGCGCGCTGACTACGCGATCGCGTTGCTCGCTGGCAGTCGTTCCGCTCACCTTCGAATGGCAGAACTTGGGTGTCGCGGTGCTCGAGCTGCCCAAGAGCCACGAGCTCTACGCCGTATTGCGTGAACAAATCGGCAGCGCCATCCGCACCATGCGCCTGCACGAAGACATTCTGAAGCAGGCGCGCTTGAATGCCCTCGCCGAAGAGGAAAAGCGCGTGACCGCGGAACGCCTGCGCTCGCTCGGCTTGATCGCGGGCGGCGTTGCGCACGATTTGAACAACGTGCTCGGTCCACTCGTCGGCTTGCCGGAAACGATTTCGCACGACTTGCAACACAGCGACGGCGCGCAGGTTCCCGAGCGCGTCTTCGAAGATTTGGACACGTTGCGTCTCGCTGGCTTGCGTGCTGCGGACACGATTCAAGACCTGCTGACGCTGGGCCAGCAGCGCAGCGCGCCCAAAGAGACGTTGGATTTGAATCGTTTGCTCGCCAGCGAGTCGCGCGGTTTGATCGCGCTGGGTGACCGCAGCCCGCGCATCACGATTTGTGTGATCGCCGGTGACCAACCGTTGGTGGTGCGGGCGTCGAAGCCCTATTTGGTGCGCGCGATCTCCAACCTAGTCATCAACGCCGTAGACGCTATCCAAGGCGCCGGTCGGATCAGCGTGCGCGCAAGCGTAGCCGTGGTGAGCGAGCCACGCGTCGGCGTCGAAACCATCGACCCCGGTCACTACGCCGTGATCGAAGTGGAAGACACCGGGGCCGGCATCGCCCCCGAAAACCTGAACCGGATTTTGGAGCCGTTCTTCACGTCGAAGCAAGCGAACGAGCAACGCGGCGGACGCGGGCTCGGGCTCGCCATCGTGCACCGCATCGCGAAGGACTCACAGGGGTTCATCGGCATCGAGAGCAAGCTCGGCCGAGGTTCGACGTTCTCTTTGTACTTCCCACTACAGCCCAACTCCGACGTTCGCGTGAGCTCGCGGCCACTGCCGGCCATGCAAGGCTCCGAACGCATCCTGGTGATCGACGACGAGCCGGTGCAACTGCGCACCGCACGACGTGTGCTCGAACACCTGGGCTACTCGGTGGTGACTGCGCCGTCCGGCGAAGCTGGGCTATCGCTGTTGAGCGCCGGTCAGCCGCCGCCCGAATTCGATCTCGTCATCGTCGACATGATGATGCCCGGCCTCGACGGGCTGGCGACGCTCGAACGCATTCGCGCGACACGACCGGAGCAACGCGCGCTGATCGTAACCGGCTACGCTCCTCCGCAGGCCGATCGACGTGGCGAGCGCCACGAAGACGCCTGGCTGCGTAAACCGTATACGAAAGAGTCTCTCAGTCGCGCGGTTCGACGTGCACTCGATGATCCGCGCCTCGCTGAGCTCGCATAACGCGTGCTGACGCCCTCACTCGGGGAGCTTCACTGGCAGCTCCACGACGGACACGTCGCCCGCAGCGAGCTCGAAGCTGAGCTCCGTTGCGTGGCCGAATCTACGTAGAGACACTGACGCGTCGCGTGGCCGGCCGCGTGCGTCGTAAGCGCGAGCAGGTCCCCTCGCCTTGTAGGGCAGTCTGACTCGCACGCGTTCACGACGTGCGTCGTTCGGCTCCGAACCATGTCCGGCGGCGGCGGGCTTTGGATGGGTTTGCAGCCAAGCGGTGAAAACGACGCTGCGGCGCGCGCTCAAGAAGGCTCGCCACACGAGCGCTGAATTCGCTTTGGCTGCCACCGTGAGCTCCGAGTCGACCGAGCGAAAGCCCGGCGCCACCAGGCGATTCATGAAGACTAGCGCGTCGAAGGCCGGCTTGGGTCGATAGTCTGCGAAGGTCACGCCCAGGTGCCGATTGTGGGCGTCGCCGATCACGGCGTCCGAGGCTCGGGCATCTTTCAATTCGTACCAGGCGAGCAAGCTGAGTTCCGGCTTCGAGAGCGCGAGCGCCAACGCGCGTACCAGCATCACAGCTTGAAACTCGAGCGAGTGCTCGTAGCCGAAGTGCGCCTTGCGCTGATTGTCGGGCAAGAAGTCGCTGTAGCCGAACTCCGCCATCCACAAGGTTTGTCGCCCGCCGTGACGCTTCACGATGGCCGTGACCTCATCCACGTACTCGGGAATGGTTTCGACGGGGTTTTCGTTCCACGTTTCGTAGTAGCTGTGCAAATTCACGACATCGACGCGCTCCGCCGCTCGATGCTCGTCGAAGAGTTGGCGCAGGAACTCGACGCCTCCTGCGAGGCCTCCGAACACTACTTGCGCTCCAGCGTCGCCGCTGCGCACACCGAGCGAGCCCACCTCGAGCAACGTCGCGTACTCCGCGCTCGAACCCAGCCAGTAGTCACGGTTGTCGGGTTCGTTCCAAAGTTCCCAAGAGTGAACGCGACCGCGGTAGCGTTCACTCAGTAAACGCATCAACTCGCCGAACTCACGCGCGTCGCGAGGAGGCGTTTTCCAGAAATCTTCGGGCGCTCCGTCAGAGTTCCAGCGCGGCGTGTACGCAACATATGGCAGCAATCGAATCTTGTGCTCTTTGACTGCAATGTCGACGAACTGATCCCAAAACGCAAAGTCGTATCGATCCTTTTGCGGCTCGACTTCGTCCCAACCGATCGAGACGCGCAGCAGGTCGAGCCCGGCAGCCTTGAGCACCGCAAAATCACGCCGAACCTCAGCCAACGATCGACTCTCTTCCGGATAGTCCTCACACAGACCGATCGCTACCGTACGCAGGGAAGTCGCAGCGTCAGCACCGGGCGCTCTGGCTGCGCGCGTTTCGCAGCCACTCAGGCACAGCGCGAACGAAAGCAATGCAAACGCGAGTCGGACGACGTGCGCCACGTTGAACAGCGTATCCCACGTTGCCCACGCTCCATAGCTATCTCTGGCTCTGGTGTCGCCGATTGTCGCCGATCCGGTGCCTTAACGCCACGCGTGGCGGCGCCGTAGCAGGGGACGACTGACTTCGATGTCCGAAGAAATCACGCCGCGTCCGCTGTGGATCTCCGTTCGCAAGCTCGCCCCATTCTGCCGAGAACAAGCTGGTGACTTGCTTCGTGTAGCGCTGTTGGGAGCGAGTTCCGCTTCGCTCTCTGCGCTGGAGCCTCTCAGCCTCAAGCTCCTATTCGATCGCTTTCTCAGCAAGCACGCTTTTGCCGAGGTGTGGCTGCCGTTCGCCTTGTTGGTCGGCATCCTGTGCGCGCGCGAGCTCTGCGCTCTGATGCAGGACCGCGTGTTCTGGCGCGCGCGGCTCGGCATCTCGTTCAGCTTGCTGCAAGCCATGATCGATCGCTTGCATCTGTTGCCGCTCGACTATCACCGCGACAACCCGGTCGGCGCTACCATGACCAAAATCGAACGTGGTATGACCGGCGTCACCGCTGCCTTCAGCGAGTTCGCGGTGCAAGTGTTTCCGGCCCTGGTTTACCTATCGGTGTCGGTGGTAGTGATGTTCCGCGTCGACCCGCGTCTGTCGCTCTTGGTGCTGCTGTTTGCACCGCTACCAGCGCTGGTGGGCGCCTTCGCGGCGCGCGAGCAGACTCGGCGTGAAAGCAACTTGATGCAGCGCTGGACGCGCATCTTCTCGCGTTTCAACGAGGTGCTGAGCGGCATCGTCGTCGTGAAGAGCTTCGTGATGGAGGAGCGCGAGAAGCGTCGCTTCCTCGGCGGCGTGAGCGACGCCAACCAGGTGGTGTTGGGCGGCGTACGCACCGACTCGCGCTTCAATGCGATTCGCAACGGCATCATTACGCTTGCGCGCATTCTGTCATTGGCGATTGGTGGCGTGCTCATCATGAAGGGTGAGATCGGCGTCGGTACGCTGGTCGCGTTTTTGGCGTACCTGTCCGGCGTGTTCCAGCCCGTTCAGGCACTGACCGGCATGTACCAGGCGCTCCGGCGCGCGACCGTTTCGGCCGAATCGGTGCTTTCGATTCTCGAAGCGCAGGTCTCGCTCGGCGATGCACCCAACGCACGCGACGTCGAGACACTGCGGGGCGAGGTCGAGTTCAAAGACGTCAGCTTCGGCTATCGCCGGGACAAGCTGTTGCTCAAGCACATCAACTTCCACGCGCGGCCCGGCAGCGTCATCGCGCTGGTAGGGCCGAGCGGCGCCGGCAAGTCGACGTTGATGGCGCTGCTGCAGCGCTTGTACGCGCCCACCTCGGGAGCGATTCTTCTGGACGGCCACGACGTTTGCGAGCTGAAACAGCGTTCGCTGCGCTCGCAAATTGGTGTCGTGTTGCAGGAAGGCATGCTTTTCAGCGACAGCGTGCGCGACAACATCGCGTTCGGCCGACCCAACGCCAGCATGGCCGAAATCGAAGCCGCCGCGCGCGCAGCCAACATTCACGACTACATCATCAACTTGCCCAACGGCTACGATACGCCGGTGGGCGAGCGCGGCTGCAAGCTGTCCGGCGGCGAACGTCAGCGTATCGCCATCGCCCGCGCCTTGTTGAAGGATGCACCCATCCTCGTGCTCGACGAAGCCACCTCAGCGCTCGACGCCGAAAACGAAGAGAAGGTGCAAGAGGCCTTGGCGCGCCTCACGCGAGGGCGCACCACGTTCGTGATCGCGCATCGCTTGTCTACGATCATGTCCGCAGATCGCATCCTCGTTCTGCGCGACGGCTCCATCTGTGAAAGCGGCACTCACGAGGAGCTCATGCGCGCCGACGGCTACTACGCTTCACTCGCGCGCAAACACTACCTTCCCAGCGCATCGGATCAGCGCAGCAGCCGCCCGCCTCTGCCGCGTCGCTCCACGCCGCCGCGCGCGCTGGACGCCGCCGCAAACTAGAACCTCAGCGGCGCCCTGGTTGACGGCGCTGGCACGGGCCGGCAAGCTCGCGCCTCGTGCGGATCAATTGCCCCCTCCTTCGGCGCGACAGCGCAGGCTGGCTGCTTGGCTTCGTCTGTGCCGTTACGTGGCTCGCGCCAGCACAAGCGAGCGCCCAGACCGAAGCCGAAGTCACTCGGCCTCAGGCCTACGAAGATCACGGCTTCATCGAGCCTTGCAGCGTCGCGAACTACCAAGAAATGTTCACTGAATGCGAGCTCTGCCCGGCGTCGCAGGCTGCTCCGCGCGCGTGCAGCGATCGCCTCGGCCGCGCCGGCTACCAAAAGAAGTGCCAAACACGGGTTGGCCATGCTGGCTGGGGCGAAGTCTGGTGCATCTCGAAAAACCCAAACCAACCTCAGGTCGTGCACTCGGCGCCGATCTCCTTCTTCGTAGGCATTGCTGGAGTCCTCGCGCTCCTCGGCGCGTACTTCTACTCTCGCCGTACAGCCCCCAAGCCGCGTGCCCGCTGACGCTCGTTCAGCGCGCCTCGATCGTGAATTGGTCCGCGATGCGCCCATTCACGTCTTTGAAGTATCCGTTGGCGCGACGTGGATCACCGCCGACGTGAAAGCGAATGAAGAGCGCGCCGTGAGTGCCCACACCCGAGCGCAACACGCCATTTTGGTACCAGCGATCGCTCGTATAGTAAGAAGCCCACCAGGTGTCGTCGTTGTGGGTCAACGTGTCGAATGGTCGAACGCTCTGCCCAGCCAGGCCCGACGTGAACACGAACGTGTGCCCCGGCGCGACCTGAACGATGTCGAAGGGAGCCGTCGCACCGTGACCGGTGGAGCGGTTGCCGAGATCGGTCAACGTGCGCGTGCGCGAGAATGAATGCTCGTGGCCGGTAGCGATGAAGCCGCCGTGATTCATGCACTCGCGATACGCATTCCAGCCGACTTCGTCGGTCTTGGTTCCCACCTGCATGTCGTTCTGGTTCTTGTGCCAGTTGCACACTGACCAGACAGAGTCGTCGTTCGTCAGCGCGTTACGAATGAAGTCGACCTGTTCGGATGCGTCCTTGGCACAACGTGTGGCATTCCATTCAGTCACTCCTACGCACGACTCGACCAGATACAAACCGCGGAAGTTGCAGGTGGCCTTTACCCCGAGCTCGCCCGCGCAATTCATGTCTGGCACTCGTGCAGTGCGCGCAGCAATCTTCGCGGCGTAACCGCTAGGGCCGTTCCAAGCCAGCGCGTCATGATTTCCGATCACCGCAAAGTACGGAAAATTGGCTCCGAGGATGCGGTTGATGCGGTCGTCCCAAGCAGTTGGGTTGTCGGCATAGTCGAAGTCGCCGTTGTGAACTACCGCGGCTGCGCCTTCCGCCTTGATCAAGTTCAAGACCGCGTCCGAGTTGCCATTGGCGCCTTGATCCCCAATGAATGCAACTAACAGATCGGGCACAGTCGTACCCCCCGATCCACCGGTCCCGCCCGCACCAGCGCTTCCGCCGCTGCTCGTCGCGCCACCCTCGCCCGGCGTTCCACCGGTACCGGGACTGCCGCCGCTCGTTTGAGCGCCGCCTGAGCCGCCACCCGCGCTGGCCCCACCGCTGCCGCTGCCTCCAGCACCGGAACCACCCGAGCCCGAATCGTATTCAACGTTGAGCCTGGGGCGATTCGTTGCAGTGGTGTTCTCGCCGGTCGCGACCGTAATGGGTTTCGTGTTGGTCGCGTGCGCCAGGATCAATCCGGCATTGCTGCTCGGATCATTCACCCAAGCCTGGACTCGTGCGATTCCCGCAGCGTTGAGTGCAATGGTTTGGGTGGTGTTGGTATTCCCGCTCAGCGAACCAACGCGACTCCCACGATCACTCGGTGCTAAGGCGCCTGCTACACCCCACGGCACGCCGGGCTGCGAAAGCGTCCACGTAACGCCCGATTCGCTCCAATTTCTGACGAGCTCGTATAGGTCGTAGACGTTGTTGCTTCCTTTGGTGACGCGCAGGGAAATGCTCGCGGCCGTCACTGTGCTTCCGACGGGAATGGCGCTCACATCCCAATGGAAAAGGCAGGAGTTGTCGAGACCATTGCGTTCGTCGCCGTTTGCCGTGCACGTCGCGCTGGCACCGAAGTTCGCGGTGGGTGCAGATTCCTGAATCATCGCGTCACGCGTCGCGACGTACGAACTGGACGGCAACACACCGCGCTGAAACGACGCAGACTGAAGCAAGGCTTGGCGCTGCACTCCCAGCGGCACCACCCGATTCGTCGGCCGCTCGCCTGGACTGCATGCCACCAGAACCGCGACACAACCGAACCGCACGGCCACGCGCACGTCGACGTGTGCTTCCCTTCGAGAAGTTTTCGACATCGTTGCTCCCTCGCTTGCGAACGCGCAGCACGACTTCACGCGTCGCAGGTGCTGCATACTAACGGCCTCGATACGTGGACGCGACTCAGAGTTTTTCTGATCACCAAAACAAATCCGCGAATCGCGATAATTGACCTCTTCAGCGCGTGGCGGTGCTCGCCATCAGATCTGCTCCGCATTCGCGCTGAGCGTTCGACCACGAACATCGCGAAAACCGCGGTCTATCGGCGGTCGCCTTCCAAAACTTTGCCGTATTCCTATATATCGGATACATATTCCTTTATGGTGGATGATGACAGCGAGCTCAGCCGGCGAATCGCAGAGCGCGTGCGGCAGCTCAGAGCCGAGCGCGGGTACTCGTTGGAAGCGCTGGCAAAGCGCAGCGGGGTCAGTCGCTCGATGTTGTCCGTGATTGAGCGCGGAGAGAGCAGTCCCACCGCGACGGTGCTGGACAAGCTGGCGTCAGGATTCGGGATCACGCTGGCCGCGCTCTTCGAAGCCGTGGCTCAAGAGGAAACGGCGCCACGCGGCCCGTTGCTGCGGCGCGAACAGCAATCCACGTGGCGGGATCCAGCGTCCGGCTATGTGCGTCGCAACGTGTCGCCCCCGAGCGCGGCTGGGGAGGCAGCGCTGCAGATCGTAGAAGTACGTTTTCCAGCAGGTGCTCGCGTCGCGTTCGAGAATGGCGTCCGCGACGTACGGGTGCATCAGCAAGTTTGGATTTTGGAGGGAAACATGGATGTCACGGTGGGAAGCGAGCGATACCGGCTAGAGACGGGCGACTGCCTGGCGATGCAGCTCGACGAGCCGACGATGTTTCACAACCCGACGCGCAAAGCGGCGCGATATGCGGTCGTGCTGGCCTCGCAAGCAAGGAGCGGACGATGACGCGCTGGGCGATTGAGCGCCTCCGAACAGTCGACGCAGAGCAGCTGGAAGAGCTCAACGACGTGTTGATCGACTGCGTAGAGGGCGGTGCTTCGGTGAGCTTCATGCTGCCCTTCTCGCGCGAACGGGCGCGCAGCTTTTGGGAGCGCGTTGCTCGCGGAGTGGCTGCAGGCGAGCGCGCTCTCCTCGTCGCAAAAGACGCCCAGGGAATTTGTGGAACTGTGCAGCTCATCCTCGACTTGCCGGAGAATCAGCCACATCGCGCCGACCTAGCCAAGATGTTGGTGCACCGACGAGCCCGACGGCAGGGCGTGGGAGCCGCGCTAATGCGAACAGCTGAAGCCACCGCGCAAGAGTGTGGTCGTACGCTCTTGGTTTTGGACGCGGTGACCGGCGGAGATGCGTCACGCCTCTACGAACGGCTGGGTTGGCAGCGCGTTGGCGACATTCCCGAATATGCGCTGATGCCGCAAGGTGGTCTGGTGAGCACGACTTACTACTTCAAGAAGCTGCCGTAGCACTAGTTCGTGCTGGTCGATGTCGACGTGCGCGTGCCGGTGCCAGTCCCCGTGAACGTGAACGTGCCGAAGCCGGTCCCAGTACCCGTGCTGGTGGCGGTGCCGGTAGACGTGCGCGATGCGGTCCCCGTACCCGTGCCGAAACCAGTGCCAGTACCGGTTCCCGTTCCGGTGCTTGTTGCGGTGCGTGTGCCCGTACCAGTGCCGCTTCCCGTTCCGGTGCCCGTTCCTGTGGAAGTGCGCGTGCCGGTGCCGGTGCCCGTAAACGTGAACGTACCAAAACCCGTGCTGGTGCGCGTGCCAGTGCCGGTTCCAGTGCCCGAGCTCGTACGCGTGCCCGTGCCGGTTCCAGTGCTCGTGCGCGTGCCGGTGTTGAAAGCGCCGCCGCTGCCGATCATCGCGCCGCCCATGCCAAAGTTGATGCCGCCGCCCTTCCCGGCCGCAGTGCCACCGTTGCTAGTAGTGCCACCGCTGCTGCTGCCACCGCTGCCAGGACTGCCACCGTTGCTCGTGCTGCCGCCGCTCGCGTTGAAGCCGCCGTAACTCGTGGTGCCACCGCTCGCGTTGCCGCTCCCGCCGTTGCTGAAGGAGCCGCCGCCAGAACCCCCGCGACTGAATGGAGTCTCGGTCCCCGAATCGCTAGCGCAGGCGAGAAATTGTAGTCCTCCGCTGATTGCGAACACGTGCATCCTGACCATCAACGAACGCATGCAGGCCTCCGCGTTATCGTCTCGATTTTTCCGCCGCACGACCGAAGCCACGCGGCGGGCGCGCAGCGAATATAGCAGCATGATCGCGAACGCGACCAATGTCCTCGCGCGCTTGCGTGTGTGATTTCGATCGGCCGCAAAATGAGCCGACGAGCGTGGTATTTTTTGACCTGTTCTCGACGCGTGCCGGAAATGCACCGCAAACCCAACGGATTTTTTCGGTGCTGCTTTCGGCTCTGATTCGGTCACGTCGGCGCTCCAAGCGCGTTCTGTGTGCGTGAACATCAAGCAGGTTTTCCGAGACGAGTGGCCCGTTGTCGCGCATGCCTTGCGAAAGTGGGAACACCAGCTGCGGGCACAGAGCGCCGAGGCTACGCGAAGCTTGCTGACTCTCGCCGATCCAAAGCCGGGTATGCGCGTGCTCGACTTGGCGTGTGGAATCGGTGAACCCACGTTGGCGCTAGCGCGCTCTGTAGGTCCGCAAGGTGAAGTGATGGCCAGCGATTTGGTCGCCGGCGCAGGCGAGTTCGTCGAACGCGCTGCCGCTGATGAAGGACTAACGTGGATCGCTTTCCAAACAGCAGACATGGAGAGCCTGCCGTTCGAGGCGGCGAGCTTCGATATCGTCACTTGTCGCCTGGGCTTGATGCTCTGCCCAGATCCCGCTCGCGCATTGGCGGAGGCTCGGCGTGTTTTGAAGCCTGGCGGTCGCGCAGCGTACGTAGTCTGGGGGGATGCGGACCAGGCATTGTTCGCGAGCACGCTGGGTGTCTTGAAGAACGCGCTTTTGAGTGAGGAGCCGTCAGTGGCCAACGATGTGAATCCATTTCGCTTCCAGCAGGCCGGAAGCCTTGCAGAAGCACTACGCCAAGCGGGCTTCACGTGCGTCGTGGAAGAGTCGCACAGCGTGCCATGGCCGTTTGCGGGCGCGCCGGAAGACATGTGGGAAATGTTCAACGACTTGGCGGGTCCGCGCTTGCAACGCGCGCTCGCGGCGTTGAGTGCAGAAGCGCGAGCAGAGCTCGACACCGAGGTGGCGGCTCGACTCAGATGCTTCGAACGAAACGGCGTGGTCGATACGACGGCGAGCTTGGTGTTGGGAGCCGGCGAGCGCGCTTCCGATTGAGCCCCAATCACCTTCCGAGGCGCTGCACCAAAGCGGCGTTGCGATCCGTCGCCCACTTCTTCATCGCGTCGACCTGGGCCGAGAAGTTACACATCTGGGTCCCACCGGAGCCACAGAAGGTTTTGCTCGCTGGCGCCGCGTTCCAGTCGGCTTGATTGAACTGCGCTGCGGCTTGATCGATGAGGGATGAAACCGCGCCGGGCTCGAGCACGGTCTTGGACAGATTGCGCAGTGTTGCGTCGAACTCGTTCCTGAAGTTTTGAATGAACGCGTTCTTCAAGCGCGAGAAGCCGAGGTTATTGCAGCGCGAGCCGACCGACGAAAGCTCGCACGTCTGGCCGATGGTGCTGCCTTGATAGGCGCCGATGTAAAAAGTCTCGTCGGCGCGAAACGGGGACAGGCCAGGTTGCTCGCCCAGGCTGCCGAGACCGAAGTCCCACTCGAAATCTTGCTGAATCAGGATCCATTTTCCGTCAGCACGCCGGTACGGAAAAACGTTGTGAAACGTGTCGTCCCACACGCCGCACCAGTTGCGAATGGCAAAGGTCTTGAGCAGCGCCTCGACGTCCCAGTATTGGTTGAAATAGGCTTTGACGGCCTCGGAAACGATGCCTGAGGCAACCGCCCGGTCGAGTGCGTTAATCAAATCGATGATCAGCGCCGGGCCGCGGTGCTCGTAGTTCACGCGTGGGTAGGTCGCCGCGTAGCGATCGTTCACCGAGACGTTCGAGCAACTGCGGCCACCGCTGGGCGGCGCAAAGTCACCGCGAAAGAGCAAGCCGGAGTCGTCGGTCGTGCCATCGTCCTTGAACAGATCGCCGATGGTGGTGCCCTTGGGGGACAGGCGCTCCACCATGTCTTGGTTGATGTCCTCCATCTCGGCGACATAGTGGTAATAGCCGCCATTGATGTGGAGCCGTGCGAAGCGCACGCGATACGAGAAGAGCCCGGCGTTGGTCAAAAGCTGGCTCTCGACCAGCGAATTTACGCCAGGAAAGCCCTGCCGCATCTTGTTCAGCTTGATGGCACGTTGGTCATCGAAGCGCTGCGAGCGCGGGAACTTGATCTTCCAACTGAGCGCTTCGAGGCTACCTTGGCTGGTGGTGCGCGGCCCTGGATACGACCACGACACGATGGGTAAGCCGTTCGGGCGCTGATAGCGGCTGCCCGAGTACGAAGCGACCACATCGTAAGGCTCACCCTGGAATACGAACGTAGCCGGGTAGTTTGCGTTCCACTCGGCGCTCGGCGCGCAGTTTCTCACATCGCTACCGGAGAGCGACGACTCGAGTTTGCCCCAGTCTTCCGGCGTGATGAACAAATGGTACACGCGCGAAGAGCTCGCCACGTTGGGTGTGACGAAGTAACTGCGATGTCGAATTGGATCACTCGCGCGCGGGAACACTTGCACCATGTTGCCAGCGCGCTCTGCCCACACTTGGTAGCGCACCAGCGAGCCCTCCGGACTCGGCGGCAACGTCAGGCTGTAACGACTGGTGCTTTCCGCGCTGAGCGGCGCCGTTTGCGTCGTTTCATCACTGCGCGTGATGTCGTCCACGAAGTAGCGCAGCTCCGCGCGCGGCACGTCCCCAGTCGAAAACTCGAAGCTGAGCTTGACGCTATCGTTCGGCCCAATCAGGTGGCCACTGCCATTGGCAGGCCCCCAACTGAAGGAAATCGGCGTGGGGAACACGCTGCCTGCGACGCCGTTCGCGCGCCCCGGTGTGGCACCGTCGAGCGCCGAAGCTTCCCAGCTCGCGGGATCGTTCGATGGCGCATTGAGATCGATGCGTTCGAGCGAGCGACCCTTGAAGCGGTGCTTGCTCATGGGGCGATCGGCAGCGGGCAGCCAGTCCTCCCCTACGCCGAGTTCATCTGCTGCAATTGGCCACGGAAAAGCGTCGTCATAGGTGACGCTGTCAACCAGCTTGCCACTTGCATTGCTGAGGATGACGGTCTCACCCCCGTTGTCGAGCCCGCCAGTGTAGTCGCCGATCAACTGGCTTGCGTCGCCGCCCCACGCCAACGCCAGCGCGGCGCGATCGCGAGCTACCGCCAGGTACGCGCCCGCTGCTAGTTTGGTGCCGGCCGGAAACGTGAAGGCGAGTCCCGCGTTGTTGTCTTTCAGCTTCCATCCAGAGACGTCGACCTCGGCATCCGAGCGATTGGCGATCTCGATGAACTCGTGCAGCTCGTCATCGGTTTGCTCGTCGGCCGGGTGGTACATGATCTCCGAGATCACCACCGCACCCGATTGCAAACTGGGTCCCGTTCCGTCGTCGATCTGACTACTGCAGCCGTTGGACGCGAACCCAGCGCACAGCAGGAGCCATCCAACGCCCAGCCGATTGCGCTCAGCGGACATCAAGCTTCGAGCTTATCATCGGAGAGAAGCCCGCCCGCAGCACTATCTCCGGGGAGTAACGAGCATTTCGGAAGTAAATCAGCTCCCCGGAAGCAAAACCGGCGAGGATGCAGGCGTTCCACTCGGTACGCTGGCAGCCACAGCAACGCCGAAGCACCCGGATGGTGCGCTCAGATTTGCTCATGTTCCGAGCATTTCTGGTGCCGGCAAACGCTACAGGTTTGCCCCGACGTTGCCGATGGAGATGCTGGGGCCGAAGATGAAAGCGAAGCGGCCAGACCCCGTATTGGTGATGTTTTGCTCCAACCAGCCGTGCAAATTGATGGAAGCCTGTGTCGGGGAGGAGCGATTCGCCACGGGAACCGCCACGCCGAGCCCGGTCACGATGCCAATTTCAGTCAGCGGGGCGCCCGTCGGACCGGTGTCTTTGCTCAGCCCGAACGCCATGATGCCAGCTTCTAGCCCCAGGAAGCCTTCGCGACCTTCGGAGTCGAGCCAGGTGAGACGTGAAACGATGCCGAAGTTCAGCCGCAGTACGCCGCTGTGATCGGGATCGCCGAAGCGGTACAGACCCGTCGGAATCGCGCTCGTGGCGTACAACCGTGCATGGCCACGCCCGAACACTGCAGCCCACTTGAGCGCCGGTGCGCCGGTATCGATTTCGGAAGCACCTACGTAGTGGGCTTCGTCCGCCGCGTGTGACAGCCGCACGATGACGCGATCGAACTGACCCGATACGCCGTGAATCCACGCGTAAACCGGATGACTACCGGGGCGCAAGGTGAGCACTTGTTGCACCGCGCCGGCTGGGCGCGCGATGCCGTCGGCGTTCAGCACCTCGATGTTCAAGGTGAGCTTTTGAGTGCCGTACTCGGGCGACAAACGCTCGCGATGGAAGATGACGCGACAGTCGTCGCGCATGCCAAAGGGCAAGTGAGCAGTTTGGCCGGGAAGTACGCGGGTGCCGCTCAACGTTGGCCCACAAATAAATTCGACCAACGGGCGCGGACCGAATGCAGTATCGGCAACCGGCGCTGGAATGTTGGCTTCGCGCACGCTCCTCTGAAGAGGATCGCTGAGGTACGCGAGATCGGCGAGCGCGAGCGTGCCCGGCAGCGACGGCACCCGATACGCGAAGCGCAGCGCGACGAGACCGGCAGCGTCCGGCTCACCCTGGATCGAATCTTCGAAGCCGGGACGCAGGCGATATACACCTTCGATCGGTGCCACGACCAAGCGCGCCGGAGCCGGGACGGGAGCAGCATGAACCCGCGCCGGGCGATTGTTGGGGATGAAGTCGAGGTTCTTGTGGCCGGGGATTTCGAGCGACGCGCGCACCTGCGGCGGCGGGCGCGTATCGGCGTGAGCGATGGCGATCACGTCGTCGTCCCCCTGCGCATGGCGCGCCGTGATTTCGATGGCTCGCTTTTCGATGCGGCCGGCGTCGAGCAGTACGTAGGTGCCGCTGGTGTCGGCTTCGCTCGCGATCACCGTAGCCGGATCGTCGTCGATGTCGAAAGCCAGCGCTGGCAAATCGCGCGCGCAGCGCGGCTCGATGCGCACGACGATGCGGGTGCCATCCACGGCTCGCAGCGGTGGCCCGGAAACCACAGACATAGGGCAATGCAGCACGGCGAGGTGCGCCGTGAGTTTGGCGTCGCTACCATCCTTGCGAGCCAGCATCACCTTCGGCCGCAAGCTGAAACGCACGTCCACAGAGTTGGCGTCGCTCGAAATCCCGCGCACGAGCAGCTTTCCAGCCTTCACCTCGCAGCGAGCTGGGGCGCAGTCCGCGCTCTCGATCACCTCCGCGTGAAATAGTGGGACCTCACCGCGTCCGCTGGAAAGGTCCACCGACGCATCGGGCGCGAGCAATGTGTTCACCACCACGCGCGCCGGCGACAGCGCGAAGTTGCTGGCGTCCGCACGCTGCCCGTCTGCGTCGAACGAAACCACGTCGGCTCCAACGCGCCCGCCGGGGGGCACCCACACCAACGTCGCGGCGTCAGGATCGGCAGACAGACCGCGCCCCAGAGTCCACTGGCAGCGCTCGGCGTTCGCCTCGAGCTTCGGCGCAAGGCAAGTATCCATGCCGCTAGCCGTATCGCTCCGCCAAGCAATACCTACGCCGCGCAGGCGCCGGCCACGCGCCTCGACCAGGTTCTGATCCGGCGAAAACACCACGCTGTTGGCGTCGAAGCTCGGCCAAGGCCCTGTTGCCACCAACTTCAACGAGCTCGTGCTCTCGGCGCAGCCGGCTAGAGTCGCCGCGATCTTCAACTCGACGACCTTGCCGATGGCCGCATTCTGCACCGGAGGTCGCAATAGACGCCCGGTGGGATCCAGCACCCAACCGCCTTCAGGCACGCCGCAAGCGACGCGCGCAGTGCCAATCGAAATGGAGCGCCCACCGACCGGAGCCTGCAGCGTCTCTGCCTGCGCGCTGCCGCACAAAGCCATGGCCACGAGGACCAGCAGCCAGAGCAAGGAGCGAAGGCGCATGCCACGCGGTTGATAGCATTCGCCTCCGCGCCTTGAAAGTGCGCGCAAAAATGCCGCTCGGAATGCCTTATCGCGCAGGCGCGCCTCAGGCGATACTCGCTACTTCACGATGGACGGCTTTAGTGGCTCGCTGTCTGCCTGCACACACGATGAGAGATCGAACAGCATGAATCAAGAGCTTGCCCGGTGTGGTGGAAGCGGCGTGAACTTCGCGCCAGCTACTTCCTGCGCCAGATGATGTGAAAGCCGCGCTTGGTCTCGACGGGATAGCTGAGCTCGTCGACCTGCAACGAGAACGCTGCGTCGGCGAAGGCCGGCTCCAAGCTGCCTTGCGTCACGTCGTAGAGCACGCCTTGCGTTGCACCTTGCGAGTCGGAGTACTCTTTGAATACGGAGTCCCAGTCGGAGCCGGACAACAATTTCTGTCGCGCTTCGGCGGCGCGCAGACACGCTTCTTCGCGTGTGCGGGTGGCACCTTTCGCATCACGCACACCTGCGTGACGCACCAAAATCTGCCCAACGTCCATGCGCTCGGGTGCGTCGATCGGCGGCTTGCGCGGCGTGCGCGCCTCTTCGATGCAGCGCGTACCTTCCGAGAGGTGCTCCTCTTTCTCTCCCGAATGCTTGGCGGATTTGTGCTTACCGCCACAAGCCAAGCACACGCACGCGAGCACCAGAACACGGGAGCTTTGCCGCATGCCGAGATTTTATAGACGAACCGGCCAGCCCGCACCACAGCGGTCGGCGTCCCGCACAAAGCGGCGGCTGGGGCAGGCGTGATATGAAAGGGCCGTGCCCAAGTCGCGCGGAGCTCAGTCATAGCCAGTCGAATCGTCATTCGGGATCTCGACCATGAGTTCGGTGCGACGCCGGTGCTCCAAGCAATCGAGCTCGAAATCGCGCCGGGCTCGTTCGTGGCGTTGGTGGGGCCATCGGGCTCGGGGAAGTCCACCCTGCTGCGCCTGATTGCTGGCCTCGATACGCCCACGCGCGGAAAAATTCAGGTTCAGCACCGTACACAGGCTCGAAGTCAGGGGCGCGCGAGCACGGCTTTCGTGTTCCAAGACGCGCACCTCTTGCCATGGCGCACAGCGCTCGAAAACGTGGCGCTCCCGCTCGAGCTCTTGGGACTCGACCCGCGCGAAGCACGCCGTCGCGCCGAGGCGCCGCTCGTCGACGTCGAACTCGGCGATGCGCTCGATCGTTATCCGGATCAGCTCTCGGGTGGTATGCGCATGCGCGTCTCCATCGCACGCGCTCTGGTGACCGAGCCGGAGCTGCTGCTGCTCGACGAGCCGTTCGCTGCGCTCGACGAGCTCAGCCGTCAACGCCTAGAGGAGCGGCTACGCGCCTTGTGGAAAACGCACGGCATGACCGTGCTGTTCGTCACGCACTCACTCGCTGAAGCCGTGTTCCTGGCTGAGCGAGCGCTGGTCTTCTCACGCCGTCCCGCCCAAGTCGTGCTCGACCATCGCGTGGAGCTCCCAGTCGAGCGACCCGCGCACCTCAGAACTGAGCTCGGCTTCGTGCAACAAACCGCGCTGCTCTATCAGGCGCTCGAACGCGATGGATCGCTCGATGAAGTCCGCGTTTGAACGAGTCCTGCCTCCCACCGCAACCTTCGTGGTGGCGGTGTCGTTGTGGGAAGTTGGCGTGCGCCTCTTGCAGATCCCAGCGTTTCTGGTGCCGCCGCCGAGCGCCGTGCTCGCGAGTTTATGGAACGAACACACGCTGCTGCTAAGCTCGTTGTTCACCACCGCGTTGGGCGCGATCTCCGGCTTCGCACTCAGCCTCGTGTTCGGCACCCTGGCAGGGCTCGGCCTCGCGTTGTCGCGCGCTTTGGAGCGCGGCTTGTATCCGTACACGATCTTCCTGCAAACGGTGCCGATCGTGGCGATCGCCCCCCTGTTGGTGCTCTGGTTCGGCGCCGGGCTTCGTGCCGTGGCAGTCTCGGCCTTCATCGTCTCGGTGTTCCCGGTCGTGGCGAACAGCTTGTCGGGCTTGAAGAGCATCGACCCACGCTTGTTCGACATGTTCCGGCTGTACGGCGCGAGCACACCGCAGCTCTTGTTCAAGCTGCGCTTGCCGTCGGCGGTGCCGAGCATGACCACCGGCTGGCGCGTCGCCTCCGGGCTCTCCGTGATTGGCGCCATCGTTGGTGAATTCGTGGCGGGCTTCTCGGAGGGCAGCGCCGGCCTCGGTATCACCATCCTTGCGGCCTACCGGCAGTTACGCACGGATCTGCTCTTCGGCGCCGTGCTGCTGTCTTCGTTGCTCGGGCTCGCTTTGTTCGCACTCGTGAGCGCGATCGCACGCGCGCTCTTGCGGCGCTTGCGGGCTTCTGGCTAGAAACCGAGTGTGTTCACACTCTCGCGTAGGGGCTTATCACTACTTCTGTTGGCAGCGCTGGGGCTCGGTTGCTCGAAGAAGCAAAGCGCCACTGACACACCGCGCGCCGACGCGAGCAGCGTCCACAAACTCAAGCTCGCCCTGAATTGGGTGCCCGAGCCAGAGTTCGGCGGCTTTTACGCGGCGCGCGACGAAGGCAGCTATAAGAAGCGCGGGCTCGATGTGGAGATTCTAGGCGGTGGCGCCGGAGTCCCGGTGTTGCAAATGGTGGCCACAGGGCGCGCCGATTTCGGCACCGTCGGCGGCGATGAAGTCGTCACTGGCCGTGCACGCGGCGCCGACGTGGTCGCCGTCTTCGCCACCTACCAAACCTTTCCTCAAGGCATCATGGTGCACGCGGCGCGCAAGCTCACGCGCCTCGAGCAAGCGTTTCAAAGCGGTACCTTGGCAATCGAAACCGGCGTTGCCTACGCCAGCTACCTGAAGCAGAAGTTCTCCTGGCAAGGCGCCAAAATCGTTCCCTACGACGGCGGCGTCGCGCGCTTCCTCGCTGATCCAGAGTTCGCGCAGCAATGCTTCGTCACTAGCGAACCGCTCGCGGCGAAGCGCCAGGGCGGCGATCCGCAAGTGTTCTTGATCGCAGACACGGGTTTCAACCCATACGCAACCGTCGTCATCACCAGGCGTGAACTCCTGAACAAGCAGCCCGAGCTAGTGCGCTCCTTCGTGCTGGCCAGCGCCGAAGGCTGGCAGAGCTACCTGCGAGATCCGACAGCTACCAACGCGAAGCTCGGTGAGCTCAACAAATCGATGGATGCGGAGTCGCTGCGCGCCTCGGCAGAAGCTCAAAAGCCGTTGATCGAAACCGCCGATACCAAGCAACACGGGCTCGGCAGCATGCAACGCGCTCGTTGGGACGCGCTCGCGACGCAACTCGTCGAGATCAAGCTCATCAGCGAAAAGCCGAACGTCGACGAGCTGTTCGTGAACGTCGCGCGCACGCCGTAGTTTTCCGGCATGTTTCGCGACCCGCGCCGGGTCTAGCCAACGCCAGAAGCGGACACATATTGGGTTGATTGCCATGACCCAAGTCACTCGCGAACCAGTACGCATCGTGACCGCGCATGAACAAACCGAGGGTGGCGGCTTCGTCGTGAGGCGCCCGCTGCCTACCGCCGGACTTGCGTTGGTCGACCCGTTTCTGCTCCTCGATGAGCTCGGCCCAGTCGACTACAAACCCTACGAAGCCGTGGGCGCGCCCGACCATCCGCACCGCGGCTTCGAGACCGTCACGTATACACTCGCTGGTGAGTTCGAGCACCAAGACTCGGCTGGCCATCGCGGCACCATGGGCCCCGGAGACGTGCAATGGATGACTGCCGGCGCAGGCATCGTGCACCGCGAGATGCCTTCGAAAAAGATAATCGAGCTCGGCGGGCGTACCCACGGCTTTCAAATTTGGGTGAATCTGCCGGCGCGCTCGAAGATGGTGCGGCCACGCTACCAAGAGCTGAAAGCCGAGCAGATCCCAACGGCCACTAGCGCTGACGGGCACGCCAGCGTGCGAATCGTGGCCGGCGAAGCGCTCGGCATGCGAGCTGCGATCGGAACGCACACGCCGATCGTCTACCAAGACTGGAGCCTCGCCGAAGCCGCAGACGTTAGCCTGCCAATCGGCAGCGATTACAACGCTCTCGCGTACGTGTTCGAAGGCACGGCGCGCGTAGGCGACAGCGGAGCTCGCCTCGAGCGCGGCCAACTGGCAGTGTTCGGCCCAGGCGACGTGTTGCGCCTGCGCGGCGCTCCCGGCGCTGGCCGCTTGCTACTGCTCGCTGGTGTCCCGCTGAATGAGCCCGTAGCGCGCTACGGTCCGTTCGTGATGAACACACGCGACGAGGTCATTCAAGCGTTCGAAGACTACAGCAACGGGCGCATGGGTGAGATCACGCGCACCGCCGAGCTCAGCTGATTCAGCGCGTGCTACCGGTCCGCAATTCTTCGACGTCTTCGTCGGGAATCGTCGGGATGCGGTGTGTGCCGCTGGTCGCGTTCTCCGCACTCAGAAATCTGGCATGCGGCGCGCGTGCCCGTTCCACAATCGTGTTGAAGGCGAGCATGAACTCGAGCTCGCTGTTGGTCTTCTGAATGATGCCGGCGGCGTTACCGACGTTCACCAACGTCTTCAACATCCGCACCGCCAGGCGCGAGTGCAAAATCACGATCGGCTTCTCTTCGCTGCGCCGGCAGGCTGCCAACAACTCGAGCAGCGCGCGCTTGTTCAGATCCGGCATCAGCACGTCGATCAGCAGCACCTCTGGCTTGAGCACACGCACCAGCTGGCGAACCCCGGCAGCTCGCGAGAACACGCTCACGCGATGGCCTTCCGCGGCGAGCCGTGTGCTCGTATCGCGCAGCACGTTCGCGTCATCGTCGACGACCAGCACGTGAAGTCCAGCTCTGGCTTTGGGGCGATTGCGATCAGGGCTCACGCGGGGCATCTCGCTCCGCAACGAAACGGACGAAGGTTGCGCGGTTTAATGGGAAAAGTCCGTGTCTCGCACTTATCCGTTTGGGACAGCGGCAAAATTCCGAGGGTTCGATAGGCGTGTTTCGCCAATCTAGCAATTTCGATGCTCACCTAGCTCATGGCACCAAAAAAGCCCAATCTGCCTGCAAAGCAGGAGCGCAAACATAGCGCGTGCTCCTCACGTGAATCCGTGTCGAGATCCGTTTCGAGACACTTTGTTTCAAGAACGTGTCAGCTTGGGACTGGCCGCCTGGTAAGAGCTGCTAACTTAGCAGGGTGAGGAACTCCGTCTTGGCACGCATCAGCCCACATGCTCCGACCTGGTTCACCGCGCTTCTCACGACCCTCTTCCTCGGCGGCTGCGCCGGCCAAAACACGGGTGATACCGGCTTACAAGAACAGCTCGCCCTTGCGCGAGCGCGCGCGCAGCTCGAACACGAGCGCGTCGAAGCTCTCGAACAGCGACTGAGTCTGCTCGAGCAGCGCACCCACGTGCAAATCAGCGATCACCGTGCTCAGGCGCGCATCGACAAGCTACTCCTTCAAAACGAAACTCTGCTGCGCGCGCAGAAAATGTGTCAGGACCCCAATTGGCGTGCGCTGCCGTTCAACGCAGCTTTCGATGACAGCGACACCGAACAGCTACGCCAGCTCGAGCGCCGCTTGCGCGCCTACCAGCTCGGGCGCCAAGGCGGCCTCTCAATCGAACAACGCGAGGCGATGCGCGTGCTCTTGAAGCACGATCGCGTACTCGACGGCACCGATCCGTACTGAAGCGCTCAGCGAACCGACGCGCTCAGCGAAACGGATTGTCCTGCGACAAGCCGTAAGAACTCGCCCGCGTGCGCGGCGTGGGCGCAACGCTAGCCGCCGCGCTCGGCGCCGCCGCCAGATTTGCACTCACCGCTGGAGCCGGAGCGCTCATGACCGGGACCGGCGCATTCGGCGCTGCTCTCACTGCCTCCGCCACACGCGGCTGCGGCGCCGCAGAACGCACGGGCACTGGCGCCACTTCCGGCTCCGAGCTCGGCGCCGCGGGCGAATTCACTGCCGGAGGTGATCCAGCCGTCTGCAACGCCACGTCCGCCGTGGGTGTCGGCGCAGGCTCGGGTTCAGGTCGCAACCAACGCGCGCCGGCAACCCCGATCCCAGCCACTCCCAGCGCCGCTGCAACCGCCCACCACTTCGCGCGCGACTTCGGCTTGAACGACTCCGAAGGTGGCCCCGTAAATACCGCCGGAGTCAACGCCGGCGCTGGTCGCGGCGGCGGAGGCGGAGCATTCGATTCCAGCAGCACCTGCGTCTGCTGCATCGCCCCCGGCGCCAACGAAGCCCGCAAGCTCGACACCGCCGCTGCCAACTCCGCTGCCGTCGCGTAGCGCTCACTGCGATCGCTCGCCATCGCGCGCGACACGACAATGTCCGCCGCAGGCGGCAAACCGCTGCGCACCTGACTCGGCGTCGCGTACTTGCCCTGATAAATCAAAACCGCCAAGTGCGGCAGCGTCTCGGCCACGAACGGCTTGCGCCCCGTCAAACACTCGTAGAACAACACACCCAACGCATACACATCCGCGCGTGCATCAATCGTCTTCTCGCCGCGCACCTGCTCGGGTGACATGTAATACGGCGTTCCAATCGGCGAACCTTCCAACGTCAGGCCGTCCACGCCCGTCGTTGCCGAGTCGAACTTCGACACGCCGAAATCCAAAATCTTCACGAACGACAAATTCGGCCCGCACAGAAACAAATTCTCGGGCTTCAAATCGCGATGCACGATCCCCGCGGCGTGCGCGGCGCTCACGGCATCGCAAGCCTGAATCAAAATATCGCAAGCCGCGTCGATCGGCAGCGGCCCGCGCTGCTCCAAAATCTCTGCCAGCGTCTTGCCCGACAGAAGCTCCATCACGATGTAGGGCTCGCCCGTCTCCAGCCGCCCCGCATCGAACGTCTCCACGATGTGCGGATTGCCGATGCGCCCCGCCGCCGACGCCTCCCGCAAAAAACGCTCCACCACGCTCGGAATCCCCGCCATCTGCGGGTGCAACAACTTCAGCGCCCGCCGATGCCGAGTCAGCTCGTGCTCCACCTCGAACACCGCGCCCATCCCGCCAACCCCCAGCGGCCGCACGATGCGCAACTTCCCCGCGAGGATATTGCCGACGGCGAAGCGATTCTGACTCTCCATGGCGCGCTAACCTGGGCAGGATACCACGGTTCCAGCGCTCGCCCCTTCCGGCCCGGCGTAACCAAAGTCCTATCCCAAACCGCGCGAAATTTGCTTGGGCCCCAACGCCCTGGCCTCATCCCAAGCCGCGCGGTTGATTGGGCGCCAACGCCGTAAACTCATCCCAAGCCGCGCGGTTGATTGGGCGCCAACGCCGTAGACTCATCCCGAGCCGCACGGTTGATTGGGCGCCAACGCCGTAAAGAGCGCGACCGAGCAGCTCTTAAAGATGTCTGGCCTGCCTCGACCGGCGCCGTTCGGGTCCAGGGCCGCGCCCGGCGCGCACTGCTTTGTGAACGGCCTCGCTCGCGGGCGCCTTGTCGCCGGCCACTGCGCACGCGGCGAGCCCCTCTCCCGTCTGAGGTAGAAAGCACATTCGCAGCGTTCGCCGCTCACGCCTCGGCACATCGCAAAGCGACTCGCGGCGCGCGTCGGAACGCGCGCCGCGAGTCATCGCGCTGGTCAGCCCGCGCTCGGCGCCTTTGCCACGCGCACGATCTGACCGGCGTTGCCGGCGCCGTAAACGTAGCCGGAATCCACCGCGAACAGGTTGTAGAAGTAAGGCGCGCCGTTCACGTTGCCGACCAAGCTCGGCGTGAGGCTGCCGTCCTTGGGTACGCGCCAGACCGTTGCGGAGCTGTAGTAGTAGTAAACGTAGTTTGCATCGACGGCGATGCCGTTGCTCGGCTGCGCAATGCCGATCGCCACGTCCTCCACCGCTGCAGTCGACGGCGTAACCGAGGCCGAAATGCGACGCACCTTGCTGCTCGCGCCGTTAATCGTCGTCCAGTACACGTGGAGGCCGTCCGTCGTGAGGCTCTGATACGACGAGTAACCGCTCTGCGTGGTCGAATCGACCGCAACCGGCGCACCGCCGTTCAGAAGCGAGTAGGCGTAAACGACGTTGGGAGACTCCAACCAGTAGAGGTACGCGCCAGCCACGACCAGCTCACTCACGGTTGAACGCGACGTAATCCCAGCGAGCGCGCTCGCCGTGCTGCCAGAGCCGGTGAGCGTCTTCGTGGCGGAGAGGATGACGTTGTAGTTGTTCACCATGTAAAACGCCGTCGCGTTACTGGTGATGATCTTCGCGGGGTACGTGTCCGGCATGGTGACCGCCGTCTTCGGCGCGGTCGTCTCCATACCGGTCAGCGGCTTCCACAGGATCGTCGAATTCGGGCTGCCGGACTGCGCGTAGTACACGTTGTTGGCGTCGGCGTGCATTCCCTGAATGTACACGCCGCTCAACGTGACCAGCGGCGTGCCCTTGATGGTGGCAGGCGTCGTCGGCAGGTTGGCGACGCGAATTTCCGTCGCGGAACCAAGGCTCGTGTTCGCCTTCACCAGCGTCGTGCCACTCGCGCCCGTGAGCATCGCCGGGCCGTAGTAGCTGTAGCTGAGCGACGTGGCACCCGTCGGGTCGAACACGATCGCTGCGCCGCACTGCCCGCTGTTGCAGGTGCCGCCGCCGCAGTCCCGGCCGCATTGGCCGCAGTTCTTCGCATCCGTGGCGAGCGTCACTTCGCAACCGTCGTTGCCGCTGCTGTTGCAGTCGGCATAGCCGGTCTGACAAGCACCGGTGACCTTGCACGTCATCGTGGTGGCGTCGCACACGGAAGTGCCGTGCACTGACATGCAGCCCACGTCGCACGCGCCGCAGCTGGTCGGCAACGTCAGGTAGGTTTCACAGTCGTAAGGATTGGTCGGATCACAATCCGCTTTGCCAGCCGGGCATTGGAACGGCCCGCTGCCGCCTTCACCACCGGCGCCCGCGGTTTGCCCGATGTCACCCGCCGTACCGGTGATTCCGCCGCTTCCGGGCGCCGTGCCGCCCGCGCCCGTCTTGCCGCCCGTCGTAGCTTTGCCGCCACTCGACATCGGCACTTCGCCGCCGGCGCCGCCGTTGTCCGCGCCACCCGTCGTCGATACCGTGCCGCCCTTGCCCGTCGAGCCACCCTTGCCGACGTTGCCGCCGCCACCGCTACCGCCGCTGCTGCTCGGATCGGGATCGACGAACGGATCCGGAACGATGTTGCCATTGGGGTCGAGCTTGTCCTTGGTCGCTTCCGTGCTCGCGCACTCACCGCTCGGTGCACACACCTGACCGGTGGTGCAATCCGTATCCTTCGTGCATGTGTCACGGCACTCGCCATCGATGCCGCAGGTCTGCGTTCCCTTGCAAACCGTGGTGCTCTTCGTGCAGTCGGTTTCGACCGGCAACTGGCACACGGAACCGTCGGTGCCCTTTACGCAACGTTGCTCACCCGGGCAGTCGCGGTCCTTCGCACATTCGGCGTGGCAACGAGCAAACGTGCAAACCAACGGGTTGATGCACTCGGAGTTCAGGTTGCAGCCTTGCGAGAGGCCGACGGCCTGAATCTTCTCCTTATCGCTATCACCACACGCCCAAGCAGTTAGACCCGAGAGCGCAGTGATTACGAGAACTCGAGCGGGCCGAAGACGTCGCGTACGCGGCATGAAGGAACCTCCAATAATTGACCCACCCGCATAACACGCATCGTTACTTCGCCACAACGGCCATGGCGCTCGTAGTTTTGGAGCGTGCCCGCGTTTCCCCCGCAATCCCGCTCGGTTTCGCGCAGTGCGGCGGTCTTCGCTGTGCGCGAAGAAGAATAAACGATCTCACAATTTTCCCGCGCGACACGTTGCAACGTCGCGAGCGCAATTTCACTCAGAGCGTTTCCGCGAGGCACACTCGGAACGCGCGTTTCGGCGCGCGGCACTCCCAGCCGCAAGAAGCAAGCTCGCCCGCCCACTGGGGGCTTGAGCTCGGCGCAGATAATACCCGACGGTTACTTCGAGCCTGCCACTACGCGAGAAAGCTATACACGGCACGCACCAGCGCCTGATCGGTGGTGCGCTTGTGAATGAAGCCGTTGGCGCCACTCTCCCGCGCGTCGCGCGCTAGAGACGCTTCGTCGCGACCCGAATAGAGTACGATCCGTGTGTGACTAGGGGCATATTGTCGGCCGAGCTGAACCAACTTGGTGCCGTTCATCGACGCAAGTCCGACATCGACCAGGATCAGCGCGGGCTCGTGCTCCCGCACTACCTTGGTGAAGCCGAACGCGCTTTCTAGCGCGATCACGCGAAAACCTGCAGCCTGCAAGGTCTCTTGCACGACCGCGCGCGCGACTTCGCTGTCATCGACGATGAGTACCAGCGGAAGAGCCGCGACCTTGCTCGAGGAGTTGGTGCGCTTGATGTTCAAGCCGCCACGCTCCGCGTGAGATCGCCCCAGGAATCAAGCTGATCAGTCAATTGCATGGTCGCTTTTGAACTCCAGGCCCCGCGAGCCAGTAACGGCCATCGGGACACGTCGCTTTAGAAGGTCCGCAATGCATTAAGTCAACTCCAGCGTCTGCCGTTGTGACGCTCCGTGGAGAATTTGCCCGAAGGCGGCCGCCCTGTCGAGCTTCCTCAAGCTGCTTTGATATCCGGCTTTCGCATCAAAGCGGCGTTTACGTTGTTCACCGTGGCAGTGATTGTCGCACTCACTGCTCTCGTATTCGTGTTGGTGTCGCACATCTTCCGACGCCTGAATCCATCGATTCAAGCGGACCTGGAGTGGAAGGCGCGGCGCGGCGCGGTGGAGCTGGCCGCGGCGGCGGATGTGGGAATCTTGTTGGAGGATGCAGCGCGCGTACACCAGGAGTTCGAAGCCTACGCCGGTGACTCCGATATTCTCGCGATCGTAGCAACCGACGCGAATGGCAAGCTGATCGCCACGCATGGAACGCCGCCTCAACCCGTCGAGCGTCTCTTCAGGGCGCCCGCGCGCGCCCTCGCAAAGAGCGAGAACGCATACGTCTCTTGGGCCGAGGCGCGCATCGAGGGCGCGTCCATCGGGCGCGTCGCGGTAGTGGCTTCCACCGCGCGCCTGCGAGCAGGCAGCAAACTCGAGCACGACATCTTGCTGGGCGCGTCAATTGGTGGCGTGATTGCCGTTCTGATTTCGCTCGGGTTCGTGAACTTCTACATTGATCCCGTGTTGCGCATCACCGAGAGCGCCTTCAAGCGACTCGAAAAGACCACCGCGGCGGCGCTCGAAGCGGCGCGCTTGAAGAGCGAGTTCTTGGCCAACATGAGCCATGAAATCCGCACGCCCATGAACGGCGTGCTCGGCATGATCGAGCTCTTGCACGGTACAGAGCTCAACCCCAAACAGCGGCGCTATGCAGAAACTCTGCAGGTATCCGCCAATGGCTTGATGACGGTGCTCAACGACATTTTGGATTTTTCCAAGATGGAGGCCGGCAAGCTCGAGCTGCGGCCAGAACCCACTTGCGTGCGCGACGTAATCGAAGAAGTCGCGGAGCTCTTTGCAGCTCGCGCGCACATGAAGCGCCTCGAGCTGGCTTGTCACGCCGATCGAGCGCTACCGCTCTACATTCGAGCGGACCGCGATCGTTTGAAGCAGGTGCTCTCGAACTTGGTGGGCAACGCGATCAAGTTCACCGACAAGGGCCAAGTCGTGCTGAAGGCAAAGCTCGAGGCTTCGAGCGTGACTCCGCGTGTGCGCTTCGAAGTCAGTGACACTGGCATTGGCATTTCGCCGGAAGCTCAATCTCGCCTGTTCGCGGCGTTCTCGCAAGTAGACGGCTCGCTGACGCGCAAGCACGGCGGCACCGGCCTTGGACTCGCCATCTGCAAACAGCTCGTCGATTTGATGGGCGGCGAAGTTCAACTCGAGAGCACTCCCGGCGCTGGCAGCACCTTCTCGGTCGTGCTCCCGCTGGTCGAGGCAGAAGGCAGCATCAGCGTCCCGCTCGCGCCGGTCTCTCACGTACGCACCTTGATCGTGGACGACAACCCAACCAACCGTTTCGTGCTGGAAGAGATGCTCACCGGTTGGGGCTTTTCGCACGTGAGCGCGGACAGCGCCGAGAGTGCTCTCGCCGCCATCGCAAAAGCGCGCGAAGAAAACGACACCTTCGGCCTCATGATCACGGACATGAACATGCCCGAGGTGGACGGCTTGAGTCTTTCACGCCGCGCGCAAACCGCTGGCCCGCGCATTCCTGTAATCTTGTTGACTTCACAAAACGAAGACACGCTGCCAGCCGACTCCCGCAAGTTCGTGGATGCGTTCATGCAGAAGCCGGTGCGCGCGGCGGAATTGGCAAGTTCGATTACGCGCGTTCTGAACAGCCGCCCGCCCCTCAATAGCAGCAAGAAAACCCCCGTGCAGGCGCGGCTGGAACTGCGCGAACAACGTCACATTCTGGTGGTCGAAGACAACCCCATCAACCAAGAAGTGATGCTCGAAATCCTGCGCGAGCTGGGCTACACCGCAGATATCGCGCAAAACGGGCAAGAGAGCCTGTCGGCTCTCGAGAAGCGCGAGTACCCCTTGGTGCTGATGGACTGCCAAATGCCCGTGCTCGACGGCTATCAAGCGGCCGCCGAAATTAGAAGGCGCGAAGCAGGCAGTCGCCGCTTGCCAATCATCGCCGTGACCGCGCACGCGCTCGCCGAAGAGCGCGCGAAGGTGCTCGCCGCGGGTATGGATGACTACATTTCGAAGCCCGTGAGCCAAAAGGTGCTGGCTGAGACACTCGAGCGTTGGTGGCCGGGCGAATCCAGCACCACGCAAGCTGTCAGCGGAACGCAGCCCGAGACTAGAGCCGAACCGCACGAGGCCGAAAAAATCTCGGCATTGGATCCGTCCGTGCACCGTAGTCAAACCGTGGTGCGGATATTCCTCCGCACTGTGCCGGGTGATATCGACGCGGTAGAAAAAGCCATTCAGGCCAACGACCCGGCCGAACTCAAGAAGGCGGCACACCGTTTGAAGGGCGGCTGCCTCGCAGCGGGTGTGCCGCGTATGGCGAGCGTGGCGGCTCAGCTCGAACAAAATCCGCCCAATCGCGCTGAGCTGTGCGCCGAACTCGGTCGCGAATTTCAGCGCGTTCAGCAGCGACTCGCTCCGAGCCAACCCGAAAGCAGCCGGCTCGCGTAGCACCTGCTAGCGTTCGGGAACGATCGCACCTACGCGGGTGAACATCACTCCGTGCGATTGCGTATTCCGCAGTCCCACATTCGCTGCGGCTGCGAATGGACTCGGAATCTGGCAATCGTGTGACACAAAAACGAATTCCGTCGCTCCAGCATCTTAAGCGCGATGTCGGAAGCGTCGTCCTGATTGCCGGAGAGTGCCACTCGTGTCGATTGACGCGAGTCGCTCGAGGAACCAATCACGATGAATCCTTTCGTACCGAGAAGCGCGCGCAAGCCGAAATGGCGTGTTGCGTCGTTGACCGCGCTGGTCGGCCTGGCGATGGGTGCCTGTACCTTCGACGCCGACGATCGCTGCGGTCCCCACCAGAAGTTCGATAGCGATAACGACCGCTGCGTGTGCGAGCCGAGCGCCGCGTACACCCCAGCGGGATGCGTTCCGTGCGGCGCAAACGAAATGCCCGGAAACGGTGCGTGCGTTTGCGTGGCCGGGTTCACTCGTTCACTCGAGAGCGGCTCTTGCGAACCAGCGCCCGCTGCGCTCGGAGCCGAGTGCAGCAGCAATCAAGAGTGTGCCGATGCGACTTACAGCCACTGCCAACTCGGGTCCAGCCAGAGCGGCTACTGCACCAACACGGGGTGTGCCAGCTCGGCCGATTGCCAAAACGGATATGCCTGCGACACCAGCGCGTCGCCGAGCTACTGCAAGAGGCCACCGGTCGGCCTCGGCAAGAGCTGCGCTTCACCGGACGACTGCGCCGGCGGCGAGGCGACCTTCTGTGACACGTTCCAATCGCATTCTTGCCTGGTCGCGAATTGCACCCTGATGCCCGACAACTGCTTCGAAGGTTGGGCCTGCACCGATCTTTCGGCGTTCGGCATGCCGATTCCTCTTTGCCTCCCGAAGGTGGCGCAATGAAAAAGCCCCGTTCTGCCGTGCGCCGGCCTCGTCTCGGTTCTGCGCTGGTCTTGGCGCTCACCGCCGGCACTTCTGTCGCTCACGCGCAAGCGCTCGATACCCCGCCTGCTCCTGTGAATGCACGAGCTCCTTCCGAGAGCTCGCCGGACACAGCCGTTGCCGAAGCTGCACCCCCAAACGCCGCTGCCGCAGCTCCCGCAGCCGCAACGGCACCTCCTGCCGCGACTCCCGAGAGTGCACCGGCTGCTGGCACAGCCGCGCCGGATGGGACTAGTGCCGCGGCGGCCGATGCCGAAGCGGCGGCTATCCAAGCCGACCTTCAATCCGGCGGCGGAAGCTCCGACTCGAGCAGTGAATTCAAACTCAACCTCTACGGCTTCGCCGATTTCACGTACAGCACACCGGTTGGCAAGCAGAGCTTCTTCTCCGATTACTCGAGCTTCGCCGTGGGCAAGTTGAATCTGTACGCTGCGGCGGATTTGGGCAGCGATTGGCGCTCACTCGCCGAAGTTCGCTTCATGTATTTGCCCAACGGCAATACGACCATCGGCAGCACCGGTGAGGTGAGTCGTACGGACACCACCACAGGCGACTACACCGATCTCAATCGCCCTGTGAAATGGGGCGGCGTCGTGATCGAACGTGCGTGGCTCGAACACACTTTTCACCCGCTGCTCACGGTGCGTCTCGGCCAATGGCTCACGCCATACGGCATCTGGAATGTCGACCACGGCTCACCTGTGATCATCGGTGTCCGTCGGCCGTATATCGTCGGCGAAGCGCTGCTTCCCGAACGCCAAACGGGTATCGAAACGTATGGCTCGCTCGGCTTCGGTCCTTCGCAGCTCGGCTATCACCTCACGCTCTCGAACGGACGCGGCCCCATCGACACGTACCAAGACCTTGACCACAATAAGGGTATTGGTTGGAGGCTCTTCTACAAGCGCGACACCGACTTTGGCACGTTCACCATCGGAACTTCGGGCTATCGGGGCAAGTACACGGATGCTCGCTCCGAGTTTACGTTCGTGAACGGCGTCTTTGGCACGAGAAATGTCGTGGCTGCGCGCTATGACGAACTCAGCCTGGCCGCCGACGCCAAGTGGGAATGGGGCAACTTCTTGTTCCAGAGTGAAGTGATTAGTAGCGATGTTGCCTATCCGGAAGGCCACCGCCCGATATTCCAGGCCTTCGCCGGGCCACCCGGGTTCACCCCGGACCATCGTAGGTTCGGCGTGTACGGGCTCACCGGCTATCGCACGTCCTTCCTCGGAATCATGCCCTGGATCGGCGGCGAGTATTATGATCCGGGCATTCACAGCTTCAGTCATTCCGCAGCTGCCATCTGGGGCGGCATCAACGCGCGACCGACCGCTCGCGTGGTGCTCAAAGCGCAGTACACCCACTCCTGGTTCCCTGAGGATGAGATGGACGGACTACACCTCTTGGACCTCCAAGCTGCATGGAGCTTCTGATGAGAACGCAACGCTCATTCATCACTTGGACGCTCGGCACCCTCGCTCTCGTCGCCACAGCGAGCGCGAGCCCAGCCCTCAGCGCGGGCGAGAAGGTTCGTTTCGCGCTGGTCGTTGCCAAAGACAGCCCTGTGAACGACATCTCGTTCTACGATCTCAAGCGTCTCTACAAGGGTGAGATGGTCAACGTCGCCGGCAAACGCCTGGTCCCGCTCAATCTCGCGCCCTCGACGGACAATCGCGTGCGCTTCGATCAAGCCGTGCTCGGCATGAACCCAGAGTCCGTCAGCCGCTACTGGATCGATCGAAAAATCCGCGGCCAATCGGGCCCGCCAAAGGCGCTCGAAGCAGCCGATCTCGTCCAACGTGTGGTCGTGCGCCTGGACGGCGGCATTGGCTACGTGCGCGTCAACGAAATCAAGCCGGACGTAAAGGTCGTGCGTATCGACGGCAAAACTCCGAAGGACGGCGGCTATCCCGTCGAGTTCTGAGCCCCGAAGCTCGAAAGCGCTCTTCCGCGCGCGGCGTAGCCGCGTTTTCCGCGCGCGGTGCAGCTAGAAGCTTCCAACCAGACCAACGCCGCTCGATGCGGGCGTGAACCATGCGCTCGGCGTCACACGCAAGTTACTGAACACATCGCTTTCCGGCTTCGGTTCGTAACGATTCGGGTCGTCGTTGCCAATCAACAGCACGAGCCCGGTCCCGAGCACGGCGCCGCCCGCGATAAGACCAACCACGCCGTACACGTCGCGCTTGCGAGCATTGTCGAGATTATCTAGCGCTACCTGAAGCTCGGCGGCGCAGGTCGGCTCCTGAATTCCCATCGGATCGCAACGGCGCCCGGAGCTGAAGTCTGCCGTGATCGCATCGAACTCTTCTTTGCGATCGTCCTTCTTGCCCTTGTTCCAAATCAGGTAACCGCCGCCGCCGCCAGCGATGAGCGCACCTGTAACGGTGGCCACGATGCCCCAGGTGCGGCGTGTGACCGCCGCGCTGCGATAGCGTGCGCGCTTCTCGGGAGTCGGTTCGAGCTCCACCACCACCGTGGTACGGCTCCGCACCGGCACGTTGACTTTGCGCTCGACGGGAAAGAAGTCGGCGCGCTCGACACGCAGCAGGTGTTCGCCCTGCGGCAAAATCAGCGGGCTCTGGTACGGGCCGCGTGACTCCCCATCGATGAACACCACCGCGTTGGATTCGCTGATCACGAGCTCCAGCTGACCCCCAGAGCCGGAAAGCGCCGTGGGATCCACTTCGGGGTTGATGTCGATGGCACCGGTGCTGCCCGCTCCCACTTCGATGCTCTGCGAGATCGTGCGGTAACCGGCGCGCTTCGACTCGATGCGGTGTGCGCCCGGCACGATCGCGAGCGACGCGGGCAACGGCGTGAGACCCACGAATTGTCCATCGAGCGAGATTTCTAGCTTCGGAATGCGGGTGCGTACTTCGATGTGCGCGAGCACTGCGTCCGCTGGCACGAGCTCGAAATCGAGCTTGGTCTTGGTGTTACCCGCCAGCGAGACTTGTTTGCGGAGCGGCACGTAGCCGGAGCCGACGACACCGATGATGTGACTGCCGCTCGACAGCCGCAGCGGAGCAGTAAGGGGAGTTTTTCCCGCCTCCACACCGTCCACCTCGACGAGCGCGCCGTTCACACTGGTTGCGATCTCGACCTCGGCGATCAGCGCCGCTTGCTGCTCGCGCTCGATGCGCACACGCTCGAGCTTGACCGGATCGAGCCCAGCCGGCGCTGCCCACAGTTTGTCGAACGCATCCTTGGCCTGCACGGGGTGCGACATCGCCACGTGCACGAGCGCAATATTGTAGAGCACGATCGCGTGCGGCACGAGTTCGTAGGCACGTGTGAACTCGGCCAAAGCGCCTTCGTTGTCGAGCTGGTTGAATAGCTTCAATCCGCGATCGAAGCGCTCGCGCGCTTCCGCCTTGGCGGCTTCTAGCTTGTCTTCGGCGCTGGCAACCAGCGGGACAGCGTGGACGGCTACGGCGCTCATCAACGCGAGCACGAGGCGCGCACGCAAGGCAGTGTGGCGAAAGCTCATCCGAGATATCTCCAAAGGGCGAGAGCTATGACGAGGCAATGGTCGTGTGGCTGAGTCAAAAAAGCAGCGGCGAGGCTATCATGCTTTCACGAGCAGCCGATCTTTCCGAACATCGGCGCCAGGGTCCCGCCCGGAGCGGAACGCGAGGCGTGAGCCGGCGGGTTGCACGGAGTTTGCTTATCGGGCCTGCGAGACAGAACCATGCAAGCCCTACTCAGCACGCGCGCGCCCGTTTCGTGCCTCGCGGTAGCGATTCTCTCGCTTTTCACGGCGCGCCCGGCTCTTGCTGAGGCAACCTCGGCGAACGCGAGCAGTTCGAGCGGCAGTGGCGCCGGTTCAGGGCCCTTCGGCCCGGTTCGCATCGGCCCTCTCGTGGGCGTCGGCTTACCGAACATGCTGAGCTTCGGTGCCACCTCCAAAATCACTCCGTACGTTGGTGCCGGCTTCAACGTGGGCATCATTCCCACCATGCGGCTCGCGTATTACGGCGAGGCCACGCTGGTGTACCGCGAGTACGACATCTATGGGCGCATCTACCCGTTTGGCGGCGGCTTCTTTTTGGGCACGGGCATCGGCTACGAGCAAGTGCGCGGCACTCTGCAAGGCAGCGTCGACCTGACTCAGTACTCGATCCCGCCCGGAGTGGTGCCGGAAGGTTACGCGCTTCCGAATGCGATCACTTATCAGAGCCGCGGGCTCGTGCGCTCGATGGTGTTGACACCGCAGCTCGGCTATCTGCACCTCTTCGACTTCGGATTCACTCTCGGCGTAGACGTCGGCGCGCAGATCCCGGTCGCTTCTAGCAAGGTGGAGTTCGAGAGCGACGTGAAGCCGGCGGAACTGCGGCAGCTACCACCGTTTCGCGAGGAAGAAGCCAAAGTGCGCGACACACTCGAGCGAGTCGGGCGTGTGCCGATTCCCACGTTGAACGTTCGCGCCGGTTGGCTCTTCTAAAGTAGCGGCCGGCGGCCGGCCCTGGCCCAAGCGTGCCTACCTCCTCGAGCGCGCGGTGAGGGCAGCCAAGCTATCCATGGCTCGCTCCTCGAGGCTCCGTGCGCCCAGTCGCCGCGCGAGCTCGGTAGCCTCGCGATAGCCTCGCTCCGCTGCCTCAGGATCGGCGTTCTCCCGTTGCTCAGCGCGAACCCGTAGAAGTTCGGGCAAATACACATTCTCCTGATGCGCCATCGCAAACGCGATAATCTCGTCGCTGAGGACGCGCGCCTGCTCGGCGTGGCCGGAGATCCGGAGTACGTCGATCGCCACCAAGGCGACGAGAGTGGAGCAGGTGGCGACCTCGGTCAGCCGCTGTCTGAGTGCGTTGAGCAACGGTTCGATGGCGGGGAGCGCGAGAGGAGCACGCTGCGCTTCAGCCAAGAGCGCGAAGGCGTTGGCCTCCGTGAGGAGCCCGTGATCCGAAGCAGCGGCGCGCACGGCGTGGAGAGCCTCTTCCTCCACGACGGGCAAGGGATCGCGACGCAAGTAGCGGAGCCGAGCACGGACGACGTGTGCCAGTGCAAGGAGCACGGGAACCTTCAGGTTTTCTGCCAGAGCCAACGCGGCAAGCGCTTCCTCGAGCGCGCGCTCGGGTTCGCCCACGACCCAGCGCACGCAAGCGAGATGGCCGAGCGCGAGAGTTCTGCCAGCGAGATTTCCGTGAAAGACCGAGTCTTCGTGCTCCAACGGAGCGAGCCTCTCGAGCAGACGCGTCGCTGTATTCAAATCACCAGTGAAGAAAGCGACGTATGCGCGGGCGAAGATGCCGGCGTGGAGCAGCGTGGGATTTAGCTCATGCGTCTGTTCGATTTGCTCGAGCTCCGGGGTCAGCTCCGCTGCGCGAGCATAGTGCGCGATAATCATGTGATAGTTGCACAGTCGCGTCACCGCCGCGTACACCCTCGCGCTGTCGCCGAGCGAGCGAGCAATTTCGATGGCGCGCGCGTAAATCGAGAGCGGCTCTCGGCCGGCGAAGGTCGCTTTGAACGAATTCGAGCTCACCTGATCGCACATCGTCTCGAGTATTTGCAGCTCGACTAGATCGCGCTCACGGCCGGGAGCCATGCGAGGAACGAGATCGAGCGCACCTGCGCAGAGCGCGATGGCGTCGGAGGTTGCGTAACGCCGCGCGGCCTGGCGTGCGGCCGTTGCATAGGCAGGCACTGCGCGTTCGGCATCACCCGCAGCGTCGAAATGCTTGGCGAGCAGGTGCGAGAGCTCCGCGGCTCGCGGGTCGCGCTCGAGCGCTTCTGCAACGAGCCGGTGCCAGCGCTGACGCCGCGCCGGACTACTGCGCTCGACACAGACCTCCTGCACGAGCGCGTGGTTGACGCCGTAGCGAGCCTCGGGTTCCGCGTGAATGAACTGGGACTTTCGCACGAGCGAGTCACAGACGTCGTCGACGTGCTCGACCGAGAGCTCGAGCGCCGCTGCCACGAGGTTGGTCGAGAACTCGCTGCCGACGATGGCGGCCGCCTCGAGCACACGCTGTGCTTCAGCTGGCAAGCGATCGAGCTGCATGTCGATCAGCTGCTTGATGCTGGCTGGGCGGTGCGCTTGAACTTCGTCGATAGAGACCGCTAGCCTCCAGTGGCCATCGCGCTCGACCAACATTCCGCGACCGGCGAGCTCGTCGAGCAAGGACACCAAGAACAGCGGCGTGCCACCGGTGATCTTGGCGACCAGTTCGGTCAGCTCCGGCGGAAAGTCGTGCCCCGCAAAGCGCCGATCGATGAAGCTTTGCACCGACACGACACCGAACTTGGGGACTTGAATGGAGAGCGCACCGCTGCGTGCGACCAGCGAGCGCACGACTGGGTTGAGAGGGTGTTCGGGGCTCTGCAGCTCCGCGTGTCGTGCGGTGGTGATGACGAGCAGCTTCGCGCGTTCTTCACGCTGGCCCAGGCGAGACAACAGATCGATGGTAGCGACGTCGGACCACTGCAGGTCTTCGAGTACGAGCACGAGCGGGCGCAGCGAGCACATGGCTTCGAAAGCTTCGCTGAGCTCTCGAAGCTGCCTCGATTCGCTGCTGCCCGCCGCGCGTCGCGCGACCTCGACGAGTTGCTCGTCACTGACCAGCTGCGGGACCTGCGCAACGAACGTCGGGGCGTGCCGGATGAGCACCGCCAGCGCTTGCGCTCCACCCGGCGAACGCGCCAGCGCGCTGACCGCTTCGATGATGGCGAGGTAGGGTTCCGGAGTGCCGTGCTGCTCGAAGCAAGCTCCACGTGCCAGCGTGACGCTGTGCGGATCCAAACCGGCGAGGAACGTGCGCACCAGCGTGGACTTGCCAATGCCCGCTTTTCCGGTGACGAAGCACACCTGCCGCTGACCTGCACGCGCTCGATCGAACGCCCGGCGCAGGATCTCGAGCTCCGCATCGCGCCCGACGACGAGTGGATCGACTTCGGTAGTTGCGGGCGGATTCGGCACAGGGGCGGCGTCGCTCAGCTCGGCGACGAAGCGATAACCCCGTCCGATCACTGTTTCGATCACGCCTTCTCCGAGCACTTGTCTCAGCTCGTGCAGGTGGCTGCGCAGCGCGCTGTCACTAACCACCGCGCCACGCCAGACGTGAGCGAGGAGTTCGTCCGGCGTGACGAGCTTTCTCGGATGCTGTGCGAGGTAGCGCAGGATGGCGAACGGCTTTCGGCGCAGGACGAGTTGTTTGTCGCCCTTCCACAGCCGCTCCTGTTCGCTGTCCAAGCGAAATGGCGGGAAAACTAGCATGAACCGGGGGCGTTCTAGCCCGGAGCAGCCTGCGAGGCCAGCGCCACGATCCAACACGGATTGGACGCCCCGGCTCAGATCCAACGCCGATCCAACAGCAGTGGACGAGCGCTGTCGGCATGGTGTTTCCCATGCAAACGCTTCGACCGCTCGTCACCGGCACCGACTTCAGCGAGTGCGCGGAACAGGCCCTCGAGATGGCCATTGGACTGGCCGCAGCCGCGCGCACGGGGATCACGCTTCTGCACGTCTGCGAGCTCAGCGTCAACGAAGCCGACGAGCAGCGCTTGCGACGCTGCAGCCAGACGTTGGCCGCGGTGGTTGCGAAGCATCGCAACCGCGGTGTCGAGATCACGGCAGTCCTGCGCAGCGGTAGGCCGTGGGAGAAGCTCGACAACCTGGCAGCTGAAGTGGGCGCAAGCCTGATCGTGATCGGTCGCTACGGCTGCGGTGGTCCGCGCGTCGAGCTGGGTTCCGTCGCGGAACACCTCGTGCGCTCCGCGAGTCGGCCGGTGCTGACCGTCAGCTGTGACTTCAACCGCTTCGACAGCGAGGCGGACGAGAACAACCACCAATAAAGGAAACCATCATGAAAACCCGAACCACCTTCAATTCGATCGCAAACCTCGCTCGCTACGCGTCCACGGCGAGTCTGGCGCTGGCGCTGATTCCGGCAGTGGCAGCCGCCGCGGACAACACCTCGTCTGCCTCGGTCGCTGCGCTCGACACGCGCTGGAACGACGCTTCTGTGAGCGGTGCTCCCGGAGCGGAAAGCAATTCCCAACAGCCAGCTCGCACACTGGCGGAAGGGAAGTACTCCGGCTGGAGCCTGAACTTCACGCCGGTATTGTTGACGCCGCGTGATGACGAGCGTCTTGGCGGCGGCGTCGATCCCGAGCTGAAGTACACGCTTGACCGCGGCGCAGTGCGTTTGAGTGCAGGGCTGCGCGTCGGCGGGTACTACGCGAAGAATCTCTTCGGAATCACGGCGATGCCGACGCTGCGCTTGGTGGTGCCGGTGGGGCCAGTCGAACCGTACGTGTCCTTCGGCATGGGCTACGGCTGGCTGCCGAAGATCGAAGATTCAGGTATCGCGACGATGTCGCGACTCGGCATCGTGTTCCGCTTCAGCGAGAGCTTCGGTCTCGGAGTGGAAGGTACGCTTCAGCGAATCGAGCGTTCGGCGTTCGAGTTCCCATCGTTCGGCTCGGCCGTGTCTCTGAATTTCTAGGGGTGTGCAGCGTCAATCGAGGTGAATCATGGACAACACTTCTGAATTCATTGTGCGCAGCATTCTCATCGGGGGCGGCGCCACGATCACGATGGACGTCTGGGCCGCTGTCTTGAGGCGATTTGGCGTTGCGTCTCTCGATTTCGCGCTTCTCGGGCGCTGGATTGCATACATCCCACGGGGGCGCTGGCGTCACGAAAGCATCGCGCGCACGGCACCGGTTCGCGGTGAGCGACTGATCGGTTGGTGTGCACACTATGCCATTGGCATCAGCTTCGCTGGCCTCCTGCTGCTGTCGTTCGGCTTGGAGTGGGCGCGAGTGCCAACTCTGCTTCCCGCTCTACTCATCGGAGTCGTCACGGTTCTAGCGCCCTGGTTCGTGCTTCAGCCCGCGCTCGGTGCGGGCATCGCGTCTTCGAAAACGCGGACGCCAGTGTTCAACAGTTTGAAAAGCCTGATTACGCACACGGTGTTCGGTGTCGGGCTCTTCATCGCGGCGCAGGGGACGGCCTCGTTCGTCTCCACTGGCCATTGACGAACGGACACACGAGCATTGAAATGAAAAATTCGAATTCGAGGACTCGCCAACTTACGAAAGCGGACCTCAAGCTTCCGGCAGCGCTGGTCTTACTGAGTATCGTTCCGACGTTCGGCGGTGTCGCGCGCCTCATGAGCTTGTCCAACAAGGGTCCGGTCTCGCTCGAGAACGCCAGGTTCTTGCACGCGCCCGTACCCGTGGTGATTCACATCTTCGGCGCCACCCTTTTTTGCATACTAGGAGCATTTCAATTCTCGCGCGGTTTTCGACTCCGCTGGCCCGGTTTGCATCGTCGCATGGGGAGGGTGCTTGCGGTGTGTGGTCTCCTGGCGGGAGCAAGCGGTCTGTGGATGACGGCGTTTTACGCAATCCCAACGAGCATGCAGGGGCCGCTGCTCTACGGGGTTCGCACTGCTGTGGCCGTCGCGATGGTGGCGTGCATCATCATCGCGTGGCGCAGCATTCTGCAGCGCGACGTCGCGCGCCACGAGGCGTTCATGATCCGCGCCTATGCTCTCGGGCAGGGCGCGGGCACGCAGGTCTTGGTCCTCTTGCCGTGGATGCTCGCCTCGGGGCAATCTGGGGGCCTGACGCGAGATCTCCTGATGACCTTGTCTTGGTTGATCAACGCTGTCGTGGCCGAGGTCATCATCAAGCGGCGTGGAAGCGTGCCGCTCAAGACGAAGACGGTAACGCATCCACCAGTTTCGCCGTCGAGCCTAGCGTGAATCTTCTGAATGCTCTGACGCCGCCTAGGGCCCGCAAGCTTCAGCTCGCGCAGGCTTCGGGCGGCGCCTCGGAGGGCCGTGAAAACTGCAAATCGTGCAGACGCGCGTAGAGCCCACCCTGAGCGAGCAGCTCCTCGTGCCGGCCCTGCTCCACAATGTGCCCTTTCTGCAACACCACGATGCGATCGGCGGCGCGCACGGTGCTGAGCCGATGCGCGATGATGATCGCTGTGCGGCCGCGCATCAACTCCTCGAGCGCATGTTGCAGACGCGATTCGGTGTCGCTGTCGATGCTGGCGGTTGCTTCGTCCAAAATCAGCGTGGGCGCGTCGCGATACAACGCACGAGCGAAGGCGATCAGCTGACGTTCGCCAGCGGAGAAGTTTGCGCCGCGCTCGTCGACCACCGCGTCGATGCCATTGGGACGCCGCTCGAACAAATCGTACGCACCGATGCGCTTCAGCACTTCGCTGACACGTTCGCGATCGGGAGTCTCACTGGCCGCGATGTTGGTCGCGACGGTACCGGGGAACAGCACCACGTCTTGCGGCACCACCGCGAAGCGCTCACGTAGCGCCTCGCGGGTCAGCCCACTCACGTCGTCGCCGTCGACGCGAATGGTGCCGCCGGTCGCATCGTAAAGACGGAGCAACAGCGCGGTCACCGTGGTCTTGCCGCTGCCAGTCGGCCCAACCAGCGCGATCTTCTCACCGCGCCGCACCGAAAAGCTCACGTGCTCCAGCACCGGCACGTTGGGCTTGTAGGAGAAGGACACGTCTTCGAACGCCACCGAAAGCTCGCGGTTCCCAGCTGGGTTGGCTGCGCGCGGCGGACAGTCCGGCGCGTCCGTGTCGAGCAGCTTGAAGACGCGTTCGGCGCCGGCCATCGCGCTTTGCAGTTGCGTATACAGGCCGGCCAGCGCCGTGATCGGCTCGAAGAACTGCACGACATAGGCAGAGAACGCCACCACCGTACCGAAGCTCACTGGGCGGTAACCGAGCGACACCACGATTGAAGCGAGGCACACCGCCGAGACCGTATCGATGGCCGCGTCTTGCAGTGCATCCCACAAGATCGAGCGGAGGTTCGCCTCGCGATAGCCGACGTTGCTCACATCGAACTCGCGCGCGGCGGACTCCTGACGGCTGTAGGCCTGAATCACGGTCATGCCCGTGACGTGCTCGTTCATGGTCGCGTTCATGCGCGAGGTCTTGGCGCGAATGTCGCGAAATGCTTCACGCATGCGCCTGCGCAGCAGCACCACCAGCAGCATCACTGGCGGAGTACCGGCGAACGCCACCAGCGCGAGCTTCCAATCGAGCTTGACCATCAGCGCGACGATGCCGACCAGCTTCAACAACGAGCCGAGCGCCAGCAACGCGCCGGAACCAAACAAGTCCAGGATCGCGTCGATGTCGTTGGTGACGCGCGACACCAAGCGACCTACCAGCTGGTTATCGAAGAAACCGAGCCGCAGGCGATGCAAGAACACGAAGACGTGGCGGCGCAGATCGGTCATCGCGCGCGCGCCGGCAACTTGGGTCGCGTACAACTGAATGAACGACAGCGCCTGCTCACCCACCATGATGGCGGCGAGCAGCAAGCCGCCGTGCATGAGCGCCTGCACGTTGTCGCGCATCACGCCGTTGTCGATCACGCGCTGCATCACGATCGGTCGAAGCAACGAGCTCGCCGTAGTGACGATCACCACACCCAGCGCCAGCAACAAAAGCCAACCATGTGGGCGCAAGAACGGCCACATGCGCTTTAGCAGCTCGAGATCGTAGGCGCGCCCGAAGCGCTCCTCTTCGTGGAACGCCTGCAGGATCTTCTCGGTGCGCTGGCGCGCGGCGTTCGGCGCCGGCCTGGAGGAGACGCGCGCGCTCATGACGCCACCGCTTCCGCCGGTAGATCCTCTTGGCCCAGGCGCTCGAGCTCGCTCTCGATGCGTTGCTCCTCGGCGAAGGCCGCGTACAAGCCGCCGCGGCTACACAGCTCTTCGTGCGTGCCGGCCTCGACCACACGACCTTCGTCGAGCACCAAAATGCGGTCGCACAAGCGCGCGGCGGCAACGCGATGTGTGATCAGCACCACCGAACGCATGGCGCTCTGCCGCTCGATTGCGTCCAGAATGCCTCGCTCGGTGCGCGCGTCGACGGCGCTGAGCGGATCATCCAACACCAAAATGCTCGGTTTTGACACGAACGCAGCCGCCAGCGCGATGCGTTGCTTCTGCCCGCCAGAGAGCTGTACGCCGCGCTCGCCCACGACGGTGTCGAGCCCGTCCGGCAGCGCCAACACCTCCTCTAAGATACGGGCGTCGTCCGCCGCTTTGCGGATGCGCTCGAGCGCCTCGGGGCTGTCCGGATCGTCCAATGGGAAGCCGATGTTTCGCCCCGCAGTGGTCGAGAACAAGAACGCGCTTTGCTGCGCATAGCCGATGGCGCCACGCACGCTGGCGAGCGGCAAATCGCAGACGTCGGTTCCATCGAGCAGCACGCTACCGCGCGGCGTCGGTAGTAAGCGCGACAGCAACAGCGCCAACGTCGACTTCCCGCTACCGGTTCGCCCTACGATCGCGAGCGACGCGCCCGGAGCGAGATCGAAGCTCACGTTCTCGAGCACTTTGCGCTCACCGTACGCGAACGACAAATCCTTCACATGAAGGTGCCCCGTGACGTGAGCCGGTGCTGGCAACGGACCATCGCTGACGTCAGGCTCGCTCTTGAAGACATCTTCCAAACGCGAGTACGAAGCGCGCCCGCGCTGCACCAAGCTGACCACGAAACCGAGTGAGATCAGCGGCCAGGTGAGCCGGCTCAAAGCACGCTGAAAAGCCAAAAAACCACCAGGATCGAGCTCTTTTTCGATCACCAGGTAGCCGCCGTACCAGAAGACCACCAAGATGCCGACGGCGATGGTGGCTTGCAGCACGAGCCCGAACGAGCCGCGCAGATAAGCGAGCTTCAAGCTGCGATCCAAGTAGTCTTGATTGTCACGCTCGAAATCCGCAATCTCGCGCTCCTCGAGGCCGAAGCTGCGCACGACGCGCACACCGGCGATGCTCGCTTGCACGCGTGAGCTCATGCGGCCCAGGCTGTCCTGATTGTCGCGAGTGCGCGTGTAGAACTGGTGCGAAAAGCGCCGTGTCACGTAGAGCAGTACCGGCAGCGGGGCCATCGCTGCGAACGTCAGCTTCAACGAAATCGGGATCAACACGCACAAGGCGCTCGTGAACGCGAACAAGGTGTTGATCACGTTGAGCACACCGAAGCCCAACAGCAGGCGCACCTGACCGAGGTCGTTGGTGACACGGCTCATGATTTCGCCGGTGCTCATGCGCCGAAAAAACGACTGCCCCAAGACGAGCAAGCGCTCCGCCAAGGCGCGCCGCAGCTCGTACTCTGCGACGCGGCCTGCGTTGAAGATCGCCATGCGCGACAGCACGCGAGCGACGAGGCCCAAGCACGCCACCGCAACCAGCACGATGCCGAGCCGCATGGCCGTGTCGCGCTGATGGCCGATGGCGGCGTTGATGGCGCTACGCAGGCTGGTATCGAACGTGTACTGCGCGCCTTGATAGACGGCGAGTAACACCAGCCCGGCAACGTAACGGGGTGCGTGGCGCGTAAACTGCGGCCAGAGGCCGGTCTTGATGCTGCCGGCTGCTGGCGGGGCCGCGGGCATAGTGGCCGAGAATCTACGGTCCTTCTTGGGAACGTCGAGGGGGTTTGCCGACGAAAGGCGTCGCGGCAGGCACATCGGCCGCGTGGCCCGGCTCGAACGCAAGCGCGCGCGAACTCAGCCTGCTCTTACAGGTAGGTTGCCGCCTGACGCAGCGCTTCCGAAGCAGCCGCTTTTCCGTTGGCAACCTTCTCGTGAGCCACGATGAGACGCGCGAGATCCGGAAGCGCTGCCAGCCGCTCGAGATCAGCGCGTAGCGCGGCTCGATCCTTGACCAACACCAACTTGGCCAGGCGCGAAACACGTGGCCCAGGTGCGGATCCCAACACGGTCGTGAACAGGTAACCGAGCAAATCCGCCTTGGGGTCCATGTTCATCACCGCATCGTTCAAGACAACGGTCACGCCGTCGCTCGATCGCACCAGCATCATGCCTTCGAAGTCGCCGACTCCCGCCAAGCGATGCAGCTCAATGTACGGATCCGGAGGAAAGTCCTCGTATGTGCCGTCGACGGGCACCAGGGCTTCCACCTTCTTGCGCGATCCGCGCGGCGTAAGCAGCGTGATGCCCGGGAATCGCTTCTTGTAGGCTGGCGCATCGAGGCGGTGCACCGCGTTCGGAACCAGCAGGAAGCTCGGCGGGCCCCAGGCCTCGAGCTCCTTCATGTCGGCTTCGTTCAGCGCGATTCCGCTGTGAATGACGAGCCGACCATCCTCGCGCCGCGCGACTGTCATCACTCGGCGCAAGCTCATACCAGGCAGGGTGCCTTCGATGCGCCATAGTCGCTCGGTCAGCTTTTCAATCGGTCCATGCGGCCGCACCTTCCACTCGTCCGACACCTTCGCCATAACGCGACGCTAGCGCAGTTCTGAGGAGAGTGGCAGCTGCTCGCTGCAGACGCCTTTTGCCGGCTATTCGAAAAACCAGAGGTCGTCGACCCACAAGTCGATGACGGAGTTGGGATCCAAGTTGAACTCGACGTCGTAAATGTGCGCGGTGTCGAGCGCTTCGCCGCGATGGCCGAAGCCACGCTGCTTCATCTCGGCGAACTTGATCTTGTAGAGCTGCCAGCGCGTGCTGATGGGGATCACCTCGGTGCCGAAGCCGTCGTAACAAGCCTCGGGATTGCCCGGCTCGTCGACGCACTCGCCGCCATTCGGCTCCGTGTGTGAGTCTTGAAACTGCACCCGGATACTGCTCGTGTTTTGCTCACCGATGCGCGCCCAAAACATCAGGCCCGTGAAACCGCTCAAGTCCGACGGCTCTGGATGTGTGGAGTAGGCCATGCCCGCGCTCAGCACGGCTCCCCAACCGGTGAAGCCCTGACCGGTGACGCGCACCGCCTTTTTGCTTTCACAACGCCCACCCACGATTGTCTCTGGAGTCGGAGCCTGGTCCGCGGCTGGCTGAATCGTGCCCGCAGTTCCGTCCGTGGAAATCCACCAACTCCCACTGCGGTCGGCGACCTGCGCGATCAAGCCGTTGCCATCCTCCATATCGTCCAACAAGGCGGTGGGATTGATGGGAGCAAACGCCGCGGCCTGGTCGCACACTGCTTGTGACAGACCGCCGCCACTGCCCAAACCTCCCATACCGCCGAGCCCTCCGACGCCGCCCGTACCGCCATTGTTGGCGTCCGCGCTGGTGTTACCAGAGCAAGCAGCGAGCACGACTGCCGTGAGCCCGATGAAAGCCGCAAGCGCGTGCTCGCGAGTAAAAGCCAATCCTGCCATTCGAAGCGCCTTTCGTTGATTAGATGAGTCCGGGCAGTAAGCCAGTGCACCACTCTCGTTTGCCGAAACTCGTATCCGCAAGGCCCATGAGCCGCAAAATAGAGAGCAGCAGATTGTTGTGCGGCATCGTGCCTTCGAAGTTTAGAAAGCGCCCCGTTGTCAGTGCGCCGCCCGCGCTGCCTGCCAAGACATACGGCGCGTTCTCGCGGCTGTGTGTGTTGCCGGTACCGAGCTCGTTGCACCAGAGCAACAAGCAGTTATCGAACAGCGTGCCGGTGCCCTCGGGGTAGCTCTTCAGTTTGGTAATGAGCTCCGCGTAGCGCTCCGCGTACCAACGGTTAATCAACGTGAGCTTTTGCTGCGCCGTCGTGTCGTTGTCGGCTGCATGGGACAAGCCATGATGCTCGTCGTCGATGCCGAGCCAGGTGAAGCGCACGTTGGAAACCGAGCGCGACCACTGTAACGACGCCACTTTGGTTTGCCCGCATGCCAGGGCCACCACCAAGAGATCGATCATCGCCGCTCCGATGCTGGGAAATGCATCGTTGCCGCCAAGGCCTGCGCTAGGGCGCACCGGCAGGTCACAGGCTGCCAGCGCGCTCGCCTGGGAGTCGAGGCGAGCTTCGAGCGTACGTAGGTTCGTGAGGTGCGCGTCGAGGCGCTGCTTGTCGGCGGCCGCAACACGTTGAGAGAGCTCACCCAACTGGTGTGTCACCTTGTCGAGAATGGATTGGCGACGGGCTCGCCTGCGCTCACGTTCGGCGGGATCGAGAGTGGCTGCCGCGAACACATCGTCGAACACCTTCACGGGATCTTCGCGGGGCGGCAGCGGGCGATTTCGTCCGCGATAGATCATGCGACCCCAGTTGTCGGCGGCGCCGGCCTGCACGGCGAGCTCCAGAGATTGGAAGGGTGAGCCTTGGCTAATCACACTCGCGACGCGTTGATCGACGGAAGGCCCATCAGCCCAACCTGCGGGAGGTGCCCCCACGCCTGCGAAGCGCCCGGCAAGGAGCGGCGCGCCCGTGAGCATGCCGCCCATGCCGTTCTGATGCCCATCGCCACCAGCGCCTTGCTGATCGACGCCCGCGATCACTACCAAGTCGGATTGATGCTGCGCGAGCGGCGCCAGAATTGGCGAGAGCGAAAACGTCGTCTCACTACCCGCTGGCAGCCAGCTGTTTCGAATCGTTCCGTTCGCAGAGAACATCACGACGAAACGCTTGTTCACGAGCGGCTGCGCGGCGGCGCTGCTCGGTGCAAACGTTTCGAGCCACGGCAAGCCGATGGCCGCGCTCAACAAGGTTCGCAGCGCGTCACGTCGTGAACGACCGAGCGACGGAAAAGTCCTGCGCGTCGTCATGGCTCTTGCTCCTGCTCTGGTTCGGGCGCGGGCGACACGTACAGAAATGGATCGGTTTGAGTGAGCGCAACCAAAAGCTCCACTAAGTTGCCGTTGCTACGCTCGAATGCTTCCTCGAGTTTACTCAACGTGCAGGCGTCCAGCGTGCTCTCGCCGCGCGCGAAGGCGTAGTGGAACCATTGCTCGATGAGGCAGCTTCGCACCTGCTTGCTTTTGGCTAGCTCCGACGCGAGCTGCGGCACGCCGTCGATGGCGCCGGCCACGTCCGTCGCTTTCAAGAACCCGCTCGCGTCGATCGGCGCGTCGGCCTCCGTCTCGCGAAAGCGGCCCACGGCGTCGTAGTGCTCGAACAGAAAGCCAACCGGATCCAAGAGATCGTGGCAACCAGCACAAGCCTGGCTCGCGCGGTGCTCCGCGAAACGCTCGCGCGTGGTCTTACGCGGATCGAGCTTGGGCGGTGTCACCACCAAGTCGGGTGGCGGGGGTGGCGGCGGCGCACAAAAGAAGCGCTCACGAATGAACTTGCCGCGATGAATCGGATCGCTCTGATTGGCTTTGGCTTGCCGCGAGAGAATCGAAGCCTGCGTGAGCAGACCGCTGCGTTGGCGCGCATCCGGCAGCGGCGTCTTCAGCAGCTCCGAACTGGTGTTGGTGAGGGGCAACCCATAAAAATCCGCGAGTGCCGCGTTCGCAAAAGTGTACGGCGCGGTCAGCAGCGTTTCGAAGCGCCCGTCGTCTTCCCACAACACCGCTTCCAGAAAGCGCGCCGTCTCGCTCTGCATATCCGTCCGCAACGACTCGTCCCAAAATTTGAACAGACGCGGATCCTTTTCCACTTCGTCGAAGCTGCTCAGATCGAGCCACTGAATGTAGAAATGCAACACGCCGCGGCGAGCCCGCGGATCCGCGAGTAAGCGTCGCGCTTCGCGCTCCACGTCGACTCGCGTGACGAGCGCGCCATTCGCTGCTGCAGCGAGCAACGTTTCGTCAGGCCCTGCCCCCCAAACCAAAAATGAAAGTCGTGAAGCCAGCACCCACGGAGACGCCAAAACGCGAGCCGCTGAATTGGCGTCGACATCGCGTTCGACGCGGTACACGAACTCCGGATGCTGTAACAACACCGACACGACCCGCGACGCGCCTTCGCGAAAGCCGGCCTCGCCAAAGTCGTCGCCGTAAAGCTCCAGCAGCGAATCGATCTCCGCCTCAGAAAGCGCACGCCGAACGAGCTTTTGGCCAACGCGACTCACCAAAGTGCGCGCGCACTCCGAACCGCTGAGCTCACAGCCAGCAACAGCCTGAAGTCGTGAGGCATTCTGGTTCAGCCAGTTGCTCACGACGTCCGCTGCATCCAGGTAGCCCTGCACGTGCAAATCCGTGAGGCTCAACGTGCCCGCCTGGTTATCGAAGCCGAGCGCCTGCTCGTCGCGCGGAAACAGATCTTCGGTCGGCACGTCGATGCCGAACACGTCACGAACGCTGTTTGCGTACTCGAAACGTGTGAGACGCCGTAACGGCGTGGGGGCGATTTCCTCTGCTGGACAACTCAGATCTTGCTGAGCGAGCGGCTCCTTGGACGCCTTCTCCTCACTCGTGCAAGCCAGCGCCGGTACCGAGAGCAGCGCCGCGACTGCCACCCTCGACAGGCACCTCCCCAACGCTCCAGCAACCGGCTCCTCCATGCCCGCAATATGTCGCTGGGCGGGACTACCGATCGAAATTTGCTCGCCGCCGCGCGAAATCTCGCGTGTGGTAACTCAGTTACCATTGCCCTGGTAAAGCCAGTGGCTTTCGCGCTGTATTTAGCCGTGGCATTGACCTTGCTCCAGTGACCACCGATGGCAACCATTCGATTTCGAGCGAGCTTTTTTGGGGTGCTGGCGATGGCGGGCGGCTGCGGAGGACTGACGCCGAGCGGCGGGTTTTCTGAGGGTTTTGGGGGCGGCGTTTCCGAGGGCGGACGCTCGTCAGCCGGCGATAGCGCGCTCGCAAGCGGTGGAAGCGTCAGCAACAAAGAACCCGCCGATGGGCGGAGCGAGATCAGTCGGGCGAACGGCGGAGCCGACGCGGGCGGCGGAAGCAGCACGAGCACGATTAACACGAGTGTGAGCGGAGGGAACGCGAGCACTGGCGGCGAACCAAGCGGAATCAGCGGCATGGGCGCGAATGCTGGCGGCGCGCCCATGCCGCTCCCGGATGGTTTGGTCGTGCACGAGTGGGGCACGAACACCGTGGTGAGCGCCTCCGACGGAACGCTCGAGCTCGGGTTGCAACACGAGGAGGAGGACCTGCCTGCATTCGTCTACGATCGCTTGCGCGCCGCCGTGGCCGAGCCGCTGAGCATGAAGGTCACGACGAAGATGGAGACGCCGATTCTCTACTTCTACTCGAAAGAGCCACTCGACGTGAGCGTTCGAGTGGACTTCCCGACGGGGATTCTGACTCAATGGTATCCCGGTGTGCTCGATTTCCGGCCGCAGATCTTGTGGGAGCAGCCACTCTTGGCAACATCCAAGCCCCAAGATCCGGCGATGGATCCGAACATACTGATGCCTACGCTGCTGTGCGAGAATCGCTTCCGTCGAAACGGTTGGCTCGACTGGGGCCGCTTCCGAGTTCTCGCGCCCGGTGAAGCCGCTCCGACGCTGCCCATCGCGCCGAAGGACCAGTACACGTGGAGCTACGCGCGAGACGTCAACGCGAACGCCGTGAAATTCCCGAATGGAGAGAGCGAGCGGTTCCTCTTCTATCGCGGCCTGTCCAACGCGATTCCTCCCGTTACCATTCGAGCACTTCCCATCGATGCTCAAGGACAACGCGTCGTGCTCGAGAACGCGAGCGGCGTCGCTGTGCCGAGCGCTTTCGTAGTTCACGTGAAGGGCGACTCCGGCGCGTTCACGGAGTTCAATCAGGGAGTCGGCGCAGGCGCAAAGCGTGAGCTCACCGTTCCCAACGAATCAGAACTTTCGCCGCTGGGCGATTACGAGACCGCGCTCGCCGACGCGATGACGCGAGCGCTCGAGGCGCAGGCACTCTTTCACGACGAAGCGGTGGCGATGGTGAACACTTGGAAAACGCAATGGTTCAAGACGCCCGGTATTCGCGTCCTCTACTTCGCGCCGAGCACCTGGACAGATGAAACGATTCCTCTCCAGATCACGCCAAAGCCGGCGGCGCTCGTGCGCGTGATGGTGATGCGCGCCGAGGTCCTCACGCCCGAGCTCGAGAGCGTCGACGTCGCAGCTCTAAACAGCACCGACGAAACCGCCATGCGAGCGCACTTTTCGAAGCTTGGGCGCTTCGCGGAGCCACGCTTGAGGCGGGCGCTCGAGCAAGCACCGAGCGCGGCGGGAAAGGCTTTGCTCGGAGAGATCGCGGTTACCGTGAGCCGCAGCAGTCCAACCGAGTAGTTCGGAACGAGAACACAGAATAATCCGGAGACCCGAGTGGCCGCGCCTTCCTCAACCGATCCCTACCTGCTGTGCCATAGCCGATATCGTTCGGGTGAAGAGCTCGGCCGTGGCAGCCAGGGCATCGTGTTGCGAGTGGTCGACCGCGAAGATCCGGAGCGAGCCCTCGTCGCAAAGGTGTACTTTCGCTCCGACTTGGACGATGCAAGCTGGCGATCCGAGTTTCGTCTTCTCGCCCGACTCGACCTGCCAGGCCTCGTCCGGGTCCGTGACCTCGCGGTCGACGAAGCGACTGGACGTCCCTTTCTAGTCGAAGACTTCGTCGCGGGGGTTGCGATCGATGCGGAGGTTCAGCGCCTTCCGGAAGCAGCGCGATCGGAGGGCCTTGCGCGACTCGCGGCGAGAACTGCGCAAGCACTCGCCGCGCTGCACGACGCAGGTTTCGTGCACGGCGACGTCAAACCGGCGCACGTCAAAGTCACGCCGGCGGGCGACGTGGTCTTGCTCGATCTCGGTTCGGCTGTCGCACAAGCGAGCGCGGCATTGGCGGGCGGCACGCCGGGTTATCTGGCTCCGGAACGCCCCGCGGGCTCGAGTGCAAGCGTTGCGAGTGACCTTTACGCTCTCGGCGCTACCTTGTTCAAGGCCGCAACTGGCACGCCGCCTCAGCCTGGCCAGCGAGGCATTCGAGCCCAGCTACCCTGGTTGGACCCGCGCATCGCGGAGCTCATGCAGGCGCTCGTTGCGTCGGATCCCAAGGATCGGCCCCGCGACGCGCGTGAGGTGATCGCGCGTGTCGGTCGCGCCGTGCCGAACGGCAGCGGACACCGTCGCTACTTCGGGACGCTCGGACGAGAACAAGAGCTGCGGTCGCTCGCGAGCGGCGAGCGGCGCGGTGTCACGTACGTGTGCGGGCCGAGCGGAATCGGAAAGTCGCATCTGTTGCGGGAGCTCTGGGTCGATGCGGTGCTCGCCGGTCGGCAAGCTCGCCTACTCTCGTTTCCGCACACGAGCGAAGCCGAAGTCGGCAGCGTAATCGGCTTCTTGAAGGGGCATGCGCCCGACCTCTTTAGGGAGTCGGATGGTCGCCGCGCCCTGCTCTTGATCGATGGTCTCGACGAGGCGCCAGCCGAACTCGCGGCTGCGGTCGAAGCGTTCCGTTGCCGAGAACGCACCCCCGCGCTCGATGTCGTCGTCGCAGGCCGGCGTGTACCCTCGCGCGCCACCACGCTCGAGCTTTCGCCGCTTTCTGAACCAAGCATTACGGAGCTTGGGCGCTCGCTCGGCAGAGGCTCCGAAGTCGAGGTCGACATGGCGGTGCGGGCGAGCCAAGGCAATCCCGGCTGGCTCGCGGCCGCGCTGGGCGGCGCGCCCGTAACGAAAGCGATGGCTGTCGAGCGCCTCGAGACGCTGTCGCTCGAGGCGGCTGAGGTCGTCTTCGCCGTGGCGCTGAGTAACGCCGAGCTGCCTGAAGCCGTCCTGCGCACATTTTTGACCTGGAAGTCCGCGCAAGCTCCCGTGTCGCTGACGCAAGCGTTGGACGTCGGACTGCTCGCGCGCCGCCTCACCCCACGCGGCACGATCTACGTACTTTCGGTGCGCGCCCTCGCGGACGAGATCCTGCGCGAGGTGTTCGATGGCGCGAAGAGTCGAGTCGCAGCACTCGCCGAGGCTCTGCTCGCCTACCCCGGGTCGAGCGCCCAACAGTTGATACGCGTCGCGGACGCGTTGCCCCCACAACCTCTGCGAGAAAGGGCTCTTCTCCGCGCGATCGAGCAAGCCCAACGCTGCTCGATGCCGAGCGTCGAGATGGCAGCGCTCGGCGCGTTGTTGACCGCTTCGGAGCAGCGCGAAACCAAGCTGCTCTTGCGCCTCGAACGGCTGGTTCGCGATACCGGGCGTCAGGCGGACCACCTCCATCTCATCGAATGGCTGGAGCAAGCGGTCCACGCCGATCCAAGCATCGAGCCACTCGTGCTGAGACGACGCGCGGAGAGCAGCGCTCGTCGCGGTGATCACGCGGCGGCGGAGCGCCTCATCGGGCGCGCACTGCGAGCCGCGTCGGCGTCGGGCTCGCGCGTTTCGGAAGCTCTCGTTCGCGCGAGCGCAGGCGCCATCCACCTTTATCGCGCAGACTGGCGATCCGCGCAGGCCGAGCTTTCTGCAGCGGAAGGCCTGCTCAACGGCTGCCATGAACCAGACGCTCCCGATCGCGAGGAGCTCGCACGTCTCGAACACAATCGAGGCGTGGTCGAGCTCTACGCGGGGCGACTCGCCGAGGCCAAGCGCCACTTCGAAGGTGCCATCGCCGCCAAACGGGAGCTCGGCGATCTCGCTGGAGTCCGCGCCTGCCTTTTGAACTTGGGGCTGACCGCCACGAAGCTCGGCTCGTACGAGGAAGCGGAGGTCGCACTCGACGAAGCTGTCGCCCTGGCGCGTTCTCTCGGACAGCCCGTTGGGGAAGCCTGGTCGCTTTCAGCCCGCTGCGAGCTCGAGGTGGAACGCAAACAGGCAGCGCGCGCCGAGCACTGGCTCGCGCAGGCGAACGAGCTTGCCAAGTCCGCACCCGCGCTCGTTCAAAGCGACCTGCGTCTGCTCGCGGCGCGAGTGGCGCTATTGCGCAGCGACGCGAAGAGCGCGCTCGCCGTCGTCGATGAGCTCGAGCCCAAGCTCACCCCGGCGGACAGCGCGCAGCAAGGTCGAATTGTTTTGATTCGCGCCGAAGCCGCGCTCCTCGAGCTACCTGCCGCACCACGCCGCGCCGCGCGCCTGGCCGCGAGAGCGCTGCGAATTTCGCGTCAGGCCGCCCTTTCAGATCTGGAGCAGGGCGCGCGCGAACTGCTGCGCCGTGCACGACCGAGAGGCCACGAGCACAAGCCGAGCTATCCTGAACGCGTGCATCGGGACGATTCGGAAGCCGAGTGGCGCTGGCTACGAGAGCTCGTCTCGAGCGGAGAGGCCGAAAGTATGTTGCTAGCGCTTTGCCGCCTGGCCGTGGCTCGCACCAACGCGGAGCGTGCACTTTTGGTGCTGCTCGATGCGACCGGGTCGGTTTCGAAGGCCTGGGGTACCGACCTCGATGGCTTTCCACTTTCGAGCGTCGAGGCGCGCGTGACCGAGGAGCTCGCAGCGACGCTGTCCACCCACGATTCCTGGTTTTATCAGCGCGAGATCTGCGGGGGCTCCCGAGTTGCGTCTCGCGCGCCGCTCGGCTCGGGACGCCACGTTGCGATCGTGCTCGAGCATCGCTTCCGTAGCGCACAATTCGACCAGCTCAGCTCGAACGAACTCGAGCGTTGGGCTCTCCTCGCTGGGCTCGCGCTGCGCCTCGAGGCGAAGGACTCGCCCGCACCGCTGAGCTCCCAGGTCACGAACCCGTACGACGAGGTCGCGACCCGCTTGCCACTCCGAAGCGCTCGCCGAGCGTTTCCTGACATCATTGGCAGGAGCCCCGCGCTCGAACCCGCCTTGCAGCGCCTCGACGCGGCCGTCGACAGCGGCTTGCCCGTATTGATCCGCGGCGAGACCGGAACCGGCAAGGAGCTCTTTGCGCGTGCCCTTCACGATCACGGAGCGCGGCGATCACGGCCGTTCGTCGCCGTCAATTGTGCCGCGATCGCCGATAGCCTGTTCGAGGCCGAGCTCTTCGGTCACAGCCGCGGCGCGTTCACCGGCGCCGATCGGGCGCGTCCTGGTCTCATCGCAGAAGCCGAAGGCGGCACGCTGCTGCTCGACGAAATCGGCGAACTCTCCCTGGCTCGCCAAGCGACGTTGTTGCGTCTGCTCGAGAGCGGGCGCTATCGCTCCGTGGGCTCGGACAAGGAGCTCGCCAGCACCGCGCGCATCGTACTTGCGACGAACCGCGATCTGGAGCAAGCCGTCGCGACTGGTCAATTTCGACGCGACCTCTTGTTTCGCATCAACGTGCTCGAAATTCACATTCCGCCGCTGCGCGAGCGTCCGGAAGACGTGCCTCTCCTCGCCAAGGCGTTCCTCGAGCGCGCTAGTACGCACAGCGAAATCAGCGATGGCGCGCTCGCGGCGCTGACCGCCTACGAGTGGCCCGGCAACGTGCGCGAGCTATCTCACGTGATCGAGCGACTACTCGCGCTCGGGGCGCGGCGCATCGAACTCGAAGATCTCCCGCGCGCGCTGCGCCGTAGCGCTCCCGAAAGAATCGAGCGGAGCGCACCTCGAGTACCCGATGCTCTCTCCGAGCGCGACGAAGTCACGTTGGCGCTCTCGCGCTGTAACGGGAACATCAGCCAAGCTGCGCGCGCTCTCGGTTTGACTCGACATGGGCTAAAGAAGCGTATGCTGCGTCTCGGCCTTCGCTCCCGGGAGAAGAACGGTGCTTAATCGACTAGTGGTTTCCTTATTGCTAGTCAGCGCAAGTGCCATCGCTTGTGACGATGACTCACCCGCGTCTGGCGCCAACGGCGGAACGGCGAATGCGTTGGGCGGCGCCAGTTCAGGCGGCGGCAATTCGTCGAGCACGGCAGGGCAACAAACCTCTGGCGGCAAGGCAAGCGGAGGGGGATCGATGCTCGCAACCGGCGGCGGCACTCCCGCGGCTGGGGGAGGTGCAGCGAATGGCGGCAACGGCGGAGAGGCTGCGGACACCTCCGGCGCCAACACTGGCGGGGCGCCCAATACCGGCTGCGCGATCGACGCCAGCGGGCTTCGGCTGACGTCGGCGTGGGATGAATTTGGCTATCCAAGCTACGCCATCGACGGCTGCCGGCTCGTGTACGTTGCGGAGGACGCTTCGCTCAGGTTGCGCAACCTGGAAAACAACGAGGAGCTGGAACTCGAGCCCGGTGCGAGCCGTCCGCGAAGGCCGACGTTGAAAGGCGATACGCTCGCGTGGGAAGTGTCACAAGAGAGCAAGCCCGTGGTGCGCGTCTGGACGGAAACAGGCGCGATCACGCTGAGCGGCGCATTCGACCACGCGGGCGAACCTGCGGCCGCCAACGGCGCCGTCGTCTTCACCGCATTCAAAGCGCCTGGTGCCGGAGCGGACAGCGACGTCCTGCTCTACGACGTCGGAACGGGCGTGCTCAGCGAGATCTTCGCGGGCCCTGGCCAACAACGATTTCCCGCCATCTCGTCAAGCCAAGTTGCGGCGACCGACTTCTCCGAAGATCCTCGCGGCTACTTCGACGAAGTGAGCTCCGTGTCCGACATTATCGTTCGCGCGCGAGCAGGAGGTGACGTAGTGCCGCGCCCGCGCAGCGGAAAGCAAGCGTTCCCAATGCTCAGCGATGATGGAACTCTCGCTTATCTCGATTGGGCCGCAGTTCACCCCGAACCAAAGTTCAGCGCCTTCAACCTCTACGTGACGCGTGTCGGCGCTCTAGCCAGTGAAGATCAGAAGATTCGCGCCATCGAAACCGATCCGAGCTACGTGCGCCCGTCTCTCAATGACCAAGTCATCGATTTCGTGGATCGGTCCAGCGGCAAGCCGCTCTTATACAGAATCTCGCTCGATGGGATCGAGCTGGCGCCGCTCGTCGACTTCGGCTCTTCGGTGATTCCGCTAGGCCCAATCGCGCGGAACGACTTCACGCTGATAGCAACTCGCGCAATCGAGGGCGCTCGCCTGCGCGTTGTCGCACGTTGATCTGAGACTGCTTTACGACGACACCGCGCCGATCGCCGACAGCTCGACGGGGCAGTCCGGCTCGCCAACCTCGCGATTTCACTCGCACGACAGCGTTTTCGCGAAAACTTCATTCGCTTGTGTAAGCCGCCAATCCGAGCCGCGTTCGTTGGGCAGTCCACAAGGTGAGGTTTCGATGCGCCGATCGCGTTGGTTGATGGTTGGGTCTTGGGTAGTTTTTGCACTCGCGTGCTCACGGAAGGAAACGAGCCCAGCTGCTCGCGAGGCTCCGCGAGCGGCATATGCCACCTCTTCCACCTACACGGCTGACGAGTCGGCCGTCGCTGTGCCCGAGGCGGCCGCTGCAGAAGCTCCGCGCGAAGAAAAGGCGAAAGTAGAGATCTCGGAGGACAGCGCCGCGGCACCGCCGCCACCCGCGGTGGCTCGTCCCGCTCCGAAGGGGTTGCGAGCAAGCGCTTCTCAAGCGCCGAAGAAGGCTGCCATCGCAACTGGTGGCGCGCCGCTGGCACCGCCGCCTGCCGCTGCTCCTTCGAACTTCAACACCGAAGCGTATTCGCGAATCGTCGACAATCAGTTCCTTTCGCCGCGCACGGCGCCGCTCTCAACGTTTTCGGTGGATGTCGACACCGCCTCTTACTCGAATGTGCGGCGTTTTCTGGATCAAGGCAGCTTGCCGCCACCGGACGCGGTGCGCGTCGAAGAGCTAATCAACTACTTCAGCTACGACTACCCCGATCCAAAGGGCGACGAACCGTTCTCGGTGACGACCGAGCTTTCGAGCGCGCCGTGGAATCCGCAGCATCAGTTGTTGTTGGTTGGCCTGCAGGGCAAGCGCATACCAGCGCAAGCGCTGCCGCCGCGCAACCTGGTTTTCTTGGTGGACGTGTCGGGCTCGATGAACGAACCGAACAAGCTGCCGCTGCTGAAGTACGCGCTGCGCGAGCTGGTGAACACACTCGATGCCAAGGATCGCGTTTCGCTCGTCGTCTACGCGGGCGCGAGCGGTGTCGTGCTGGAGCCGACGGCAGCCAACGACAAACAGCGCATTCTCGGCGCGCTGGATCGGTTGGAAGCCGGCGGCGGAACCAACGGCGCCGACGGCATCAACGCAGCGTACGCGCTCGCTGAACGCGCCTTCGATCCACGCGGCGTGAATCGCGTCGTGCTGGCCACCGACGGAGATTTCAATGTGGGCGTCAGCAGCGAGGGCGATCTGGTGCGCTTGATCGAGCAAAAGCGCCAGAAAGGCGTTTCGCTCAGCGTGCTCGGTTTTGGGATGGGCAACTACAAAGACGCGACCCTGGAAAAGCTCGCGGATCACGGCAACGGAAACTACGCTTACATCGACTCGCGCGCCGAAGCGCGCAAGGTGCTAGTCGAGCAAGGCGGCTCCACGCTGGTAACGATTGCGAAAGACGTGAAGATCCAGGTCGAATGGAACCCTTCGCGCGTCGCCTCGTATCGGTTGATCGGTTACGAAAATCGCGCGCTCGCGGCTGAAGACTTCAATAACGACAAAAAGGACGCCGGCGATATCGGAGCAGGACACAGCGTAACGGCGCTCTACGAAATCATTCCGCCGGGCGCGCCTTCCAATCATGCGAGCGTGGACGCACTCAAGTACCAACAGACGACGAGCGACAACGCCGCGCTCAGCAACGAGCTCGCAACCATCAAGCTGCGTTACAAGCGCCCTCGAACCGACGTGAGTCTGTTGAGCAAGCTGGTGGTGCAAGGCGACGTGCGGCCCTTGGCGCAAACGAGCGATAACTTCCGTTTCGCAAGCGCCGTCGCGGACTTTGGCATGCTCTTGCGCAAGTCGGAGCACCGTGGCGCAGCTAGCTATGCCCTGTCACGCAAGCTGGCGGAAGGCGCGCGCGGCGCGGACAAGGGTCAATATCGTGCCGGTTTCATTACGCTGCTCGCGCGGGCCGAACAGCTCGATCCGCCCGCCTTGGTCAAGGCGTCTCGCTGAAAGCAAACATCGCGCAGGAACACCCCGAGTGGGGAAGGCTGTAAACAGTACTCTTCCCCACGACGGCGCGATTGCGTAAGGTGCTCTCCGCTCGGTCGATACGAGAGAGGCCCCATGAACGCGCGTAAAGCTTTGCCCTTCGTCGTCTATGCCTTGTTGGTTGCACTGCCCGGCGGTTGTGGAGGTGACGACGACGACGACGCGAACACGGGCGGCAGCGCGGGCGCGGCCGGCAAATCTAGCGGCACCGGGGGGAAAACTGCCGGCACGGGCGGAAAAACCGCAGGCACGGGCGGCAAGGCTGCGGGCGGCACCACGTCACGCGGTGGTGCGAGCAACGGCGGAAACACGAGCTCCGCGGGTGAAGCCGGCGCTTTGGATGCAGGCTCTGCGGGCATGTCGGGTGGGATGGGGAACGCCGGGGCAGACACGAGTGGAGGCACTCCCGGAAACGGTGGTGCTCCTGGCAGCGGCGGCACACTCGGGAGCGGCGGAAACACGAGCTCCGCAGGTGGCAGCGGCGGCCTGTCTACGGGCGGCACTTCGAGCTCGAGCGGGGGCACTTCGACTACGAGTGGCGGAAGCACTAGCGGAGGTGCCGGCGGCGCGGGCGGCAGCGGCGGCGGTGGTGAAGGCGGCGCCGGCGGCAGCGGTGGTGAAGGCGAGCCACGTTTCTGCGCCGAGCAGTGCAACATCGACAGCGATTGCTTCAAAACGTCCGTTTCCAACGGGCGCATTTGCAACCCAACCACCAAGCGCTGCGAGTTTCATGTCTGCGACGTAGATAACGACTGCGTGCCACAAGGCTCTGCGTGGGCCACGGCGTGCACCAACGATGCTGGCTGCGCGTCGACTCAAACCTGCGTGGACGTAAAGGGTGCGGGCCGCTGCGCCACCGTGCCAAACGGCTCGACCTGCACTGGCGAGCAAGTCGTGGTGCAATGGCCGCATTTCGGCGGCGGCGGGGACGTCTCAGTGTGCGCCGATCAGAGCATGAAGTGCCGCGTGAACTCGTGCGTCACGCCCTGCCAGGGTCCGCAGGATTGCGCGAATCCAAACACGACGTGCAACTCGGTCACCGGCCTTTGTGATCTCTGCAAGACCGACGCCGCGTGCGGTGGCACCACCAAACCTCCACATTGCAATGTCGCGACTGGCCGCTGCGAGTGTTGGCTCAACTCCGACTGCACCAGCGTCGTGAACACCAACATTTGCGTCGACGGCCGCTGCGCGTGCTCCGGCACGAGCGCCTGCACCCGCAAGACCGGCCAGAATTCTGTGCTCATTTGTGAGTGAACCCCGAGCCCCCTCGTCACAACTTGGGCAAGCTACGGCGTTAGGAGACCGCTCAGGCAGGGCGGTGAGGGGGTCGTTTCGTACAACATGTCCGTGGTCACGTTGTAGCCAAACACGTTCGGCCGCAGCGTGGGCGTAGGCAGGTTATCGAAGCAGTACACGCTGCCCGTGTCGACTCGGCCGCCAGTGGAGTCGAAAGTGGGATCACCCAGCGCTCCCTTCAAGTAAATGCGATTGCGACCATCCTGAAGCGTCGTGAAGATGGTGCTCATGTCGTTGCGACCGACGTAGAAGACATCGCTGCCTTGATACAAGCGCGTCATGCCCGCCGCAGTGCCAGGTCCCGTAATGGGAGAGCCGCCGGCAAACATCGCGTAGACGAGGTAGTAAAACGCGTCATAGAAGTTCTCGAAGTTGGTTTTGTCTGCCGAGTGCAGGCTGAGCAAGCGACTCGTGTACTCGTTCTTGGCATCGCGCGAGCCAGCGTCGAGGGCCGAAGGGCCATCGATACCGAAGAAGCGCTGCTGTGAGTTCGTGCGGCCCGCCTGCTTGTTGCGCAAAAAGATCTCGCGCAAATCGGCTTCGTCACCCGAGTTCCACGGTGACAGAAGGTAGTGGGGACGACTGACCAACCGCTGTTCGAGCTGGTGGGCAATCCCGTTGATCGCAGTAAATGGCTCCTTGGCGAACGAAATCACCAAATGGGGCTTGAAGGCGACCAACTCGTCGATGATTTGTTGGTTTGCGATATCGATCAGGAGCGCGTTGCCTTGCTGTCTGTTCTCCTCGAAGGTCAGGTTTTCGGGATTGAACGTCAGCGCTCCGAGCACGGCTTGAGATAGTTCGTTGCCATCGGCGTCGGCGAGCTGAGTTACCGCTGCGACGCGAAGTGGCGTGCCAGCCAGATCTTGCTGTAGCGTCCTGACGTAGGCTTCGAACTGGCGCACGAGGGCGGCATAGATGCCTTTTAGATCGCGTGAACGACCGAGCAGGTTCCACACCATGCCCTGGCTGTCGGAGGTGGCGAGCTCCTCGGAGACCTTTTGTGGGCTCAAGTAGAAGGTGTCGGCGCCGTAGTCGCTTTCGAAGTTGCGCTGCAGATCCGCGCTCGGCAGTGCCGCGAGGATCGCTGGTACACGCACGTCGCGCGTCAGGTGCTTCACGGCGGCATCGATGACCGCCGGACCGCTGCCGCTGTCGCACAGCACCATGACGAGCGGGCGCCGCGCATTCGCTGGCGGGAGCCCCTGCAAGATCATGAATTCATCGAAGGCGAGCTGATACGTGTCGCGAATCGTGCGCGACTCGTCGGAAGAGTCGAAGGGAGCGAACGCCCCAAAAAAGATAGCGCGTGGATGGCTCGGATCGCCAACTACGCGACAGGAGGAAGAGCCGAGCGGAACACAACGCCGCTCAGGCAGCTGGCAATACTGCGGTAGCTCCGGATCGCTGTTGCATTCCGTGTTGCTCGTGCAGGGCAGCGGAACTCCACCATCCCCGCCGGCGCCAGCTTGGTTGCCGACATCGCCACTTCCGCCGGCACCAGCTTGCACCGACGAGGTTCCGCCGCTCGAGCCGCCTGCGCTCACGACGCCGCCAGCTGCGACCTTGCCTGCCGCGCCGCCATTTGCTCCGCCCACGCCAGCGCCCGCGCTGCCACCACTGATTGCGCCGCTCGAACCGCCCCGCGCGAAATCATCCGGACGGTTCAATGGATCGAAGAGCATGCAGCTGGACGCAAACGTCGCGAATGCAAGCCCAGCTCGTGTCCTCATAGCGGTCCTCCTTCGACTCCGGCGCTGAGGATAGCAGCGCTGCCGCTCGCGCCGCTCGCTCCGGCGTTGCCTCCCTCCACTCCGCTGACGGTGCCGCCAGAACTCGTGCTGCCCCCCGCGGTACCGCCTGAGCTGCCACCGCCTGAGCTGCCACCGCCTGAGCTGCCACCACCCACGCCACTCACGCCGCCGCCGCCACCTTGGCCAGCCACTCCGCACTTCGAGTGCAGCCAATCCTGTGTTGGGTGCGTGATGGCACCGGCGGCCAATACGTACAGCTTGTCACTCAGGCGCTTTCGTTCACGCGCTCCCAGCTGCAGATAATTAGTCGCCTGATCCAAATACAGGCCAATGAGAAGCTCGGCTTCAGCCAAGCTCAGTTCGGACGCACCAAAGTCGAGCTCAAATTCGCTGGGTTCGTCGGCAAGGCAGCCCCAGAGCTGCATATTGAAGGTGTTCAGCCGATTGAGTGCGGCTGGCAACGTAGCTGGCGTCAACGCATTCAAAAGACCGCTCACGCGGCAATCGTTAGCAACGGCCGCCAGATGCGCGTAGGCCACGCGATCGGAAGAGACTTGCGGCGTTTCCAGGCGCGCGCAGAGAATCGGCGCATTGACGTCGCCAGCGCCGGCAGCACCAGCTGACGCAGCACCAGATAACCCAGCGCTGCCAGCGTTCGCTGAATCGCCCGCGCTGCCGGCGACGCCGAAGCTGCCTCCGTTGCTTCCGGCTGCACCCGCGAAGCCGCCTCCCATGTGGCCTGCCGCACCACCCGCGCCAGTCCAGGAAGCTTGCCCGGCTTCACCCCCCGGAGAGAGGTCGTTGCCTGCCATTCCAGCTTCATTTTGCGTCTTCCCGCCTTGCCCGAGTGTTCCACCGGCTGCGCCGCCACGCGGCGATTCCACGGCGTCGCCGCACGCGTTCGCGGACGCCGCGAGCATGACCAAAACGAACGCGAGCTTGTTGGCGGACACCATAGTCAAAAGAGAGGTTTCGGCGCGCGTAGTTTCCTCTCGAACGCGAGCTCGGCTAGGGTAGCCTTCCAAGTAACGCAAGCAAACGGGGCTCGACCCGCGCGAGGACGCGAATAGTTGACTATGCTCCTCGTTCACACGGGTCTAGTATCCGCGAGTAACTCCAGAAAGTGGATGCACGTCGATGGCACGACATTTCCCATGGAAGGCTGTGAGCCTTGTGAGTTTGTTCGGAGTGAGTGGCTGTTGCCACCACGAGAAAACGACGCAGACGGGGGCGCCACCCCAGCCAATGTGTTGGCGTTACGAGCCGCTGACCGCAGCGATCGCCGCCGCCACCATTGATTGCCAAGGCACCATCGGTCCGAATTCGTTCAAGGTGGACGACAAGGGGGAGCTGGTGCCGACTTTCACTTCGTGCATCCCGGGCGCGACACAGTCGAAAGCTGCCAACGCAGCCATCGCACCGGCTCCTGTTGCAGCGTCTGCCGCTGCACCCACTCCGGCCGCTGGCGCCGTTGCCAAAGCGGCTCCGACACCGGCGGGTTCGGTGCCGCCCGCAACGAGCGCAGCTCAAGCCGGACCAGCACCGGCAGCGAGCACGGACGCAGCTCAGGCCGCGGCAGACTATGCACTCCTCACTCAACTGCTCGCGTTTCAGCGCTTGCCCGACCTGCCCGGAATTCACGAGTGCGTTGGTGGCCGTTGGACACGTTGGGCCAAGCTATTCGAGCGCACCGGCATCACCACTTGCCCGACCTGGCAAAAGACTGAGGTCATCGGCAATCCCAAGATGAGTGATACGGATCCGAAACAGAACCTGACGGCGCTTCAGTTGGCGCAGATGCAGCCGCGTCTGCCAGTCGCGCCAAAGGACTGCAATCGCTATCCGAGCAAGGAAGAGCGTCGCAAGTGCGTGCTGACCTCAGTGCACGAGCAACTCGAAAAAGATCCGGCGCTGAGGGAAGATCAAAAGCTCGCCGACATCATCGTGCCTCCGAAAACGAGCGCAACGTACACCGTCAGCGTCGACCCCAGCGTGAAATGCACCGACGCTGCGGTGTGTGCAGCGCAGTGCGCCGCCGGCTTTCCTGGCTTCGTGCTGGCCGCGTCGAACAACCGCGTCGATGGCGACGCCACCTATTGGCTCAACCCCGATCCGCCATTCACCTTCGCCGGCTACCAGCACCCGATGGCGCAGTATCACGGGCCACCCGGCGATGTTTACGGTCACGTGAACCGCGCAGGTGAGCAGTGTTGGCGTTGGGACGACTTCGACGGCCTCTACGTCGAAGTGCTGATCGACGCGAGCTTGCCGGGCTTGCCGATCAGCCATTGCGGTAACTTCTGAGGCTGCGATCCGCACTCGCTGGCTGCAACCAGGTGAGTCGACGCGTACCCTGGAAAAGTGCTCACGCGTCGTGAAACGCTTTCGTGCGCGCTGCATTAGTCGCGGCGCGCATGAAAGGCGGGTTCCGCCCCGCCGCGCCACGTAGGCGGTGTGATATATCCGAAGTAAGGTGATCGAGACCGGCGACGTCCTTGCTCAGAAGTACCGCATCGAGCATCTGCTCGGTAAAGGCGGTATGGGCTACGTGTTCGCCGCCTTTCACGAGCAGCTCGGGCGTCGAGTTGCGGTCAAGTTCATGACCCCGCAACTGTCGCGCCACCCTGAGGCGGTGACACGCTTCTTGCGCGAAGCTCGTTCGCTCGCGCGTATCACTGGTGAGCACGTCGCGCGCGTGCTCGACGTTGCCACGCACGAAGACGGCACGCCTTACATGGTGATGGAGTATCTATCCGGACGCGACCTGGCGGTCGAGCTGGAGGATCGTCACGCGCTGCCCGCCACCGAAGCGGTCAGCTACGTGCTGCAAGCCTGTGAGGCGCTCGCCGAAGCGCATAGCCACGGCATCGTTCATCGCGACCTGAAGCCGTCCAATCTGTTCCTTACGCAGCGGGCAGATGGTTCACCGCTGATCAAGGTGTTGGACTTTGGCATCTCGAAAGCCATGGTGGACTTTCAGGGCGCCGATCCCAACGCAACCGAGAGCCTCACGGCGAGTCAGCATTTGCTCGGCTCACCTCACTACATGTCGCCAGAGCAGGTGCGCACACCGCGGGCGATCGATGCGCGCAGCGACATCTGGGCGCTCGGTGTGATTTTGCACGAGCTCATCTGCGGGGAGCGACCCTTCGGCGGGGAAACGCCGATGGCAATTTTGGCGAGTGTCGTGTCCGATCCGGCGCGCCCACTTTCGAGCTTCTATCCTGACGTTCCGAGCGAGCTGAACGCAGTGGTGCAGCGCTGCCTGGAAAAGGATCCGCTGCGGCGTTACCCCAGCGTGGCGGCGCTAGCGCACGCTTTAGAGCCGTTCGCCGGGCCCGAATCGCGGCCCCTGGTTGGCCGCATCGAAGGCATCGTGCGCGCATCCAAGTCGAGTTCGTCCAGCCCCGATCAGCCGACGAGCCCGTATCCGATGACGCCGCAAGCCATCCCAGCCACGTTGGAGTCGGCGCGCGACTCACCTTACGGGCTCGAGTCGCGCACAGCGCCGCAACCACGGCCGTCCAGCATCACCACGGAGGCGCGCTCGCGCGTCGCTCGCTTCGGTGCACTGGCTATCGTGATCGCTTTCGGCGGCTTCATGTACCTCGTCGGTGCGCTGCGTCCGTGGGCTTCCAGCGAAACGCCCAGCGCCAGCGCTTCGCTGCCCGCCAATCCAGCCGGTGTCGTAACCAGCGCGGCTCCACGCGAACCAACCGAAAAAGCCGCTCCGGCGGTGACTTCGTTGGGAGCAGCGCAGCCCCAGGAACTTGCGCCCGCAGCGCCCGCAGCGCCCGCAGCGAGCGCGAGCTCCAATGAACCCCAGCGGCGTGTCACCGCGGTGCAGCGCTCGGCCAAGCCGTCCGTAGCGCATGCGCCTTCCGCGGCTCCATCGAGCTCTTCAGCGCCACCGACGCCACCTTCGGATCCGTTCGATCAGCGACGCTAGAACTGCGCGCGGTAGCGCAAGCCGAGCAACGTGCGGTCACTCCAAAGAGCGAGGCTCGAGCTCTGAGCGCTGACGCTCGGGCGCGTCAAGTAGAGGTACACGGTGACACCAGCGCCGACCGCCGTTGCCGCGCTCAGCCCAATGTTGAGCCAGCCGACGCGCTCGGCAGCATCGCAGCGCGTCTTGTCGTGCAAACAGGTATCGTTGGCTTCGGTGTACGCCACGCCGGTGCCAATCGCCGCGCCGAGTAGCGCAAACGTAGTCACCCCAGCGATATACACAGAGGTCGGGATGGGCCGCGAAATCTGGTCTCGTTGGCCTTCGACGGGAGGCCGCACGGCGACTGGCGGAGGCGGTGAACTCGCAGGCGGCGGCAGCCGGGCCAGCACGGGAATGACGACTACGCGTTGGTCGGCGTTCGCGCCGATCGTAACCTCCTGCGAGAACGGGACTTTGCCCGGGGCGCTGGCTTCGACGCGATGAAGCCCGGGATCGATTGGGACGGCGACGCCCTGCGCTGCCACACCCAGGCGCACGCCATCGAGGCGCAATTCGAGTGTGCCTTGTTCTTCTTGAGGGGCGATCGCGATCGTCAACCGGGAAAGCTTCGGCTCGATTTGCGCCAGATGCTCACGCGCGAGTTGCACTCTGTCTTCTCGCTTGTCGCGCTGCGCCGCTCGCATTGCGTCGCTGAACTCCACCCACGCCGTCGCGTAACGGCCCTGCGCCTCGTGGCAGACCGCGAGCGCGAGCAATGTGCCAACACCCGGATCGATGCGGTAGCTCTCGGACAGCTTGGCAATGGCTTCGTCGTAACGTTGCTCGGCGAGCAGGCGCCTGCCCTCGCGGTACAACGTCTCGGCCAGGAGCAGCTGCGCGGCAGCGTCTGCGTCAGTGCTCGATGCGGCGGCCGGCGTCTTCGCGGAGGTGCTGGAGCTTGGTGGCACTTGGGCCGCAGCGCGCGCGGCGAAACACGCAGTCGCAACGGCGACGCCGAATGCCGGCAAGCTTCTGGTTGTCGCCCTCGACCTCACCAGCCGAGCTTACACGAGGGCCTCGCACCGGGTGAAATCGTATGAAAAATGACCTACAGCTCGGACGGCTCGAACGGAACGCGTGCTGCGCCTACAACGGGTACTTGCCGCTAGAGCGCTCGATCGCCAAGCGACCACCGCGCGGGTCGGCACCGCGCTCCAACGGCCAGAGCGAGGGCGGCGCTGGATGCCCCGGCCGCGCGAACAGGTAGCCCTGACCATAGTGAGCGCCGGTGTCGCGCACCGCCTTCAACTCTTCCAGGGTTTCGATGCCCTCGGCAACCACTTCGGCACCGAGCTCTTGGCACAACGTAACCACCTGCCGCACCAACACCTGCTGCCGGCGGTTCTTCTCGATGCCGCGCACGAGCGCGATGTCGAGCTTTACGATTTTGGGTTCGAGATCGACGACCCGTTTCAGATTCGAGTAACCGGCGCCCAGATCGTCGACCACCAAATGCACGCCGCCGCGCGCGCCAATCTCGCGCAGCACGTTGACGCACAACTCGAAGTAGTTGAACGCAGCGGACTCGGTGATCTCCAAGTACACAGGACGATCGTGGAAAAAGATTGGGTCGTCGGGACGCACCAGCCAACCTTCGTCGAGCTCGCGAGGGTGAACGTTGACGAACAACGGCGCGTTTTCGCAGCGCTCGAAGGCAACCTGCCGCACGAGGCGGCCGAGCTTGCCAATGGAGCCTTCACGCTCGGCGTGCTCGAACAGCACCAACGGGCTCTCGAAATCGGGACGCCGACAGCGAGTGAGCGCCTCGAATGCCATCGGCCAACCCGTGCTGAGATCGACAATCGGCTGAAATACGACATCGATTTCAGCGGCAACGAGCGAATCGACCCGCCCGCTTTGTGCAGCTGGCTCGGATTGCCGAGGGCTCGGTAAAGTCGCGCGTTCGTGCATGCGCCCGATGTACGAACGGCGACTCGCGGTCGATGCTTTAGAGCCAAATGTCCGCGCCCGAACCTGCCCTTTCGCTCACGTGAGCGCGCAGCGCAGCCTCGACGCCCCGCGCCTACACGTGCCCGCTCAGTAAAGGCCGATGCTGAAATGAAACGCGCCTGGATCTTCCCAAGTTCGTTGGCGCTTGCGGCTGTTGTCGATGGCGTCGAGCACACGCTCGACATTGAAGCCGTAGTCGAATGTGAGCGGACCTACCGGCGTGCCGATGCGAATGCCGCTGCCGACTGCGTAACGCAACCTGAACAGATCGGCGAACGTCGGCAGGTCTTGGCTGGTCCATAGGTTGCCCGCGTCGGTGAACAGCGCGGTTTGCACTGTTTCGGTGAGCGGAATGCGGAGCTCCAGGCGCGGGTTCACGAAGGCGTCACCACCGCGAATCGCAACCTGGTCGATCGTGAAGGAGCTGCGAGGATCGAGCAGGCGTTGCGCAACGTCCTCCGGCACCAGCGAGTCTTGCAAAAAGCCACGCAAGGTATCGACGCCGCCCATGAAAAACAGACGGTCGGGATAGGTGCGCGACGTTGAAGTCAGCTGGCGATTGAGCCCCCAGCGGAAACTCGCGGCCAGCGCCAGACCGCGCTTGTTCAACCGTAGGTAACCCGCCACACGGCTCGAGAAGCGCAAGAAGTTGGCTTCCACGGCGGCGAACGGATCCGGTTCGCGCGAGATCAGCCAGGGGTTCACGTTGGGCGAGTACGTCGGCGCCTTTTCGCGCGTCGACTCCAGCGGACGGGCGGAGGCGTGCTCGACGTCGAAGGAGAACAACGTGCCCGAAGTTGCGTCGAGCGGCTTGTCGCGACGATCCCAAGTCGCGCCGACACGCTGCGCGATGACGAAGGTAGGGCTCTCGGGTACGCGAAAAACGCGGCTCAGGCCAGGATGTGTGCGCACGTACTCGCTGACGGAACCGCTGCCAAAAATCGTGGCGTTGTTTCCTTCGAGCGAACCGCCGAGCTGAAACGACAAGCCGCGCCGCGGCGTGAAGAACAGCGTGACGATGCCGGCGTCTTTGCGCAGCGCGTAGTCACGCGCGTTGTGACGCACGTCGATGCCCTGCACGCTGAGGCGAAACAGCGGCCCCAGACCGATCTCCGGGAAGTTCAAGGTCACCGTGTTTCGGCGCTCGAGGCGCTCTAGCAAACTGAGCGGCTCGTACTTGCGGCGCACGTCGGCTTCGAAGATCAGCGGCGTCGGTAGAAAGCCGCCTTGCACGTGCAGCGTGAAACCAATGGCTTGACCACCCAGGTTGTTGTGGCCGTATTCGAAGAAAGCGCGGAAGCCCTCGCCCGTACTGAAGCCGAGGCGGCTGTCCACCGACTGCGGCAGCTTCTCCTGCACGTTGACGATGACCACCTTTTCGCTAGCAGGAACGTACGGATCCTCGAGGCCGACGGATACGCTGGAGAACACACCCAGCGTGGCCAAGCGCTCTTCGGTCTTGCGCACCAAGCTACGACGATAGAGCTGCCCAACCTCCAGCGCGATGCGCCGCCGAATCAAGCTCTCGCTGGTGAGGTGAGCCCCGTTCACGGCAATGCGCGACACCGTGACGCGCTTGCGCTCGCTGACGCTGAACACCACGCGCGCTTGGCGATGATCCGGCGAGAACTCGAGGCTCGCCTCGATTTCGGCGAAGGCAAAGCCTTCCTCTGCGTAGCGATCCAGCAATCGCCGCCGCGCCCGCTCGATTTCGACCTGCGAGACCGGGGCGCCGACCTTGAGCTCGGCGGTGCCGAGCAGATCTTCATCCGACAAGCTCAGGTTGCCATCGATCTGAATGGCTTGGATGAAGCTGCGTGGCCCGAGCTTGATCGGAATGCTGAGCACCATCTCGGGTTCGCAGCGCACGCCGCGCGCCAGATCGGCAACACAAGCATTGGAAATTAGCTCTGGCTCTTCTTGAGGTAAGCCGATGCCGTCGTAACGGCAGGCGATCGGAGGTCGCACACGCGGCCCAATGGGAATGCAAGCGCCGGGCGGCGAACGTGGATCGCAGCGACGCCGCTCGGGCAGTGCTGGCCCCACGCTGGCCGACAAATAACCTTCGGAGCGAAACAGATCGCGCAGGTGCTCGATGGCACGCTCGTAAACGTCGACGCTGTAGACCGACCACGGATTGAGCTTGATCGGCTTCGGGCGTGTCCCGGTGCCACTCTTCGGTCCGAAGAGTGCGTCGACTTCAGCGGGATCGACGGCGTCGACCAAGGTGCCGCCGGGCAGCTCCGAAAGGAAGCTATCGATTTCGCTGCCCACGTCATCCGGACGTCGCTCCCCACCCAAGCAGGGAAATTCGCGCGCGACCACGCGCACCGGTTCGCCTTCGTGAATCTGGATCGAGAGTCGCCGCAACGGCGCGTCCTGCACGCCGGTCTCGCGCGTCTCCACCGCGACGTCGAGGAAGCCGCGCACTTGGTAGAACTCGCGCACACGTTGGGCCAACGCCGCCGCCGAACGATCCGTGGTTTCGTCGAGCTCGAGCGCCGCTTCGATCTCGGAGCTGTCGAAACGACGATTGCCAGTGATGCGAAGTTCGCGCAGCGAGCCCGCGTAAACCTTCACGTCCAGGCGCACGCCGCCGTTCGCGGGAGTCACCTCTTGCTCCACGCGCGCATCGAAAAAGCCTGCTCGCTTCAAGCGCTCTTCCAGCGCGTGGCTGGCCGCGTCGATGGCGTCGCTGTCGGCGCGATCACCCAGCGCGACGCCGTAGCTTGCGAGCACTCGTGCGAGCCCGGGCGCGTTCGGATCCGGCCAAGCGAAGAAGCGCCGTTCGGCGATGCGGGCTGGCTCGCCGCGCGCCGCCTCGAACGTGAGCACGATGCCCATCGGATCGTCCGTTTCGAGCGCTTCGACGGTCACGCGAGCTTGCGGATAGCCGCGCCGCGCCAACGCTCGCTCCAGCTTCTTGCCGAGCTCGGGCAGCTCGCGCGCACTGACTTCGCCGCCAACGCGCAAACCCGCAGTGCGCAGCAGCTCGTCGGCGTCGCTCACCCCAGACAAACGCACGTTCGCCAAGGTACGGCGCGCCACCACGCGCAGCCGCAGCAAAACCCCATCGCCGAGCGGCTCGACCTCGGCGCGCAACTCACTAAAGCGACCGCTGTCAGCCAGCTCGTCGAGCGCCCGGCGCGCCACCTCCGGCGTGAACGTTTGTCCAACGCGGACACTACCGAGACTGACCGGCGCGGCCCAAACTGGCGGATCGTAGACCACGTCGATGCGCGCCAGGTTGCGCCCGACCAGCGCTGCCAACGCCCGTGCCTCCGCGCTCTGCGCCGCCGCTGCGCTGGCCTCGGCAGCTGCTTCGCTCGCAGCACGTTCAGCGGCGTTCGTCTGAGCCAACGCCGGAGCGCCGCAAATCTCGATGCCCATCACCACGAAGAGCGCCGAGGGCGCGGTTCGAAGGCGACGCGGCATATTGGCTTCTTAGTCGAGAAGCCGATCCGTTTCACCCGGCTCGTGGGGCGGTCGCCCTCATTCGGGTTCGTTGCGCGACGAACGATGCGAGCCTTCAGCCAAACGACTGGGCTTGGGAAGCGGTCGCGTGGTCAAATGGTCGCGCGGGGTGGCACCGACGAACTTGCGATACACGCGGTGAAAATGGGTGTAGCTGCCAAAACCAGCCTCCAGCGCGGCGCCGAGCAGGTTGCTCTTGCCGCGGTCGATCGAGCTGAAAAAACGCTCGATGCGCAGACGGTTGCGGTACTCCACCAGCGACACACCCATCTCGGCCTTGAACGAACGACCGAGATAACCCGGACTGATCGAGAGCTCTCGCGCGATGCTCTCACCGCTGGCGCGTGGGTTCTGGTGTAGAGCAAATACCGCTCGCTGCACCACCGGCGTGCGCTTGCTCGCCGAAGCCGGAGAGCTCCACGTGAAGCGTGGCCGCCGCGCCAAGAACAACCCCGCGAGCAAGCTGCAGAACACCGCCGTGAGCGCTTGCTTGCCTTCATCGAACGGCGCGTGCGTGATCGCCGTGTCGTTGTAGAGCACGCCCACGAGCTCGCGCGCGGCCACGAGTGGCGTTGCCGCTAACCAGCCGTGACCGACGACGGAGCTGCGCGCCGCGTCCTCGGAAACCAACGCGACGTGCTGATAGTATTGCCACAGCGCGCCGCTTCCCTGAATCTGGCGCAGGCGTTCGTACTCAGCAGGATCACACTCGTAGTAGAGCGAGTGCTCATCAGTGACTTCGCCGCGCACGCCCGTGCCCCACGTGCCACGCATGACGAGCCGCGGAGCGGACGGGTCGCGAATGTAGAGACCGACGCGCTCGAGCCCGATGCGCTCACGCGCGAGCTCGACAGCCCTGCGCAACATTTCGTCGGTATCGGCGCACGCCGCCAGTTCGTCGGCTGCGGCCAAAACGGGAACGACGCTCTTCCAGGCGACAGCCGAAGGAGCACGCGGAGCCGAGATGACTCCTGGACCAAGGGTGTGGGTCAACTGGCGACTCATGGTACGCTCGGTCAACATCGCGATATTCCGTGCGACGATCCTTTATAGCGCAGCCGAGCGCTCCGGGCGATGGGCCCGTGCGTCTTCGCCGCTGATCGACAGCTTGCGTCAGCGCCGCCAGGGTGCGAGAAGTCCGGCTTAGGACGACGACCCGGATGAGCCAGAGCATCAGCGCGGCCCCCCGTCGCTCGCGAGCCTCCAAGCGAGTCCCCGCGCGACGCAAGTTTTGGCGCGTTGCTCTCATCACGCTCGCGACCTTGTGCGGCGCGGCAGCCGCGTTGTGGGTAGCCCTGCATCGCTACGATTGGATGGGGCCGCTCGTTGCCAACACGTTGCGCTCCATCATCGGAGTCGACGCCGTCGCAAAGCTCGAAGATTTCACGTACGCGGTTGAAGATCGGGTAAATCGCCTGACGCGCCGGCATGAGGCTCCGAAGACGTACTGGTCGGTCCCGCCGACGCAGTCTGCAGCGAAAGCCGAAGCGGAACCAGCGCCGCAGCCGGTAAAGGACGCGCCGGTGCTGCGCTTTCGCCCCAAGGATCCTGGTCCCGCGCTGAAACAGTGGTCCGCTCCGGGGGACGGAGTGTGGGTTCCCATCGTGGACTCGCGTTACCCCCAAGAGGAACCTTTTCTTTACAAAACATTGTTGCATCCCGACGCGGGACGCTCGTGGAGCGAAGCGTTCGTGGTGGCGATCGATCTACGTCGAGTCGACGTGTACGTCGTGGCCGGCAGCCAAGAGCCCAAAGCGGACGATCCGAAAACCGTGTACGAGCGTCGCGCGCGCATTCCCGACGAGCACCACGAGACCGTGCTGGCCGCATTCAATGGCGGCTTCATGACCGAGCACGGGGGCTACGGCATGAAGGTGGACGGCATCGTGCTGGTGCACCCGAAGCCGAGCGCGTGCACGTTGGCGCTCTACAAAGACGGGACCATGCGCATCGCTAGCTGGAGCAAGCTGGCTGCCGGCGAAGCGGACATGGTTTGGTACCGGCAAGCGCCGCAGTGCATGTACGAGGCTGGAAAGATTCACCCGGGCCTCACGGCGGGCAGCGGCTTGAAATGGGGCGCCACCTTGGACGGCGACACAGTGATTCGCCGTTCAGCCGTAGGACTCAGCGCCGATCGAGAAATTCTCTACGTATCCATCACGAATCACACCAGCGCACGAGCGTTGGCCGATGCGATGCGCCACGCGGGTGCGGTGGACGTCGCGCAGATGGATGTGAATTGGTCGTATCCCAAGTTCGTGCTGTACGAAGCGGATGCGCCGGGTCAAAAACGCAAAGCCGTGGCGCTAGCGAGCGGCTTCGAGTTCTCCGAAGACGAGTACATTCGCAAGCGCGCTCGGCGTGACTTCTTCTACGCTGTCCGTCGCAACAGCCCGCGTCAGGCCACTCCGTAAATCATGCGCCGAGAGCGTGCAGCGCGTCCCCGAGTTCACGCGCGTGCCCCTGGGGTTTGACCGCTGGAAACACCTTGCTGAGCTTGCCATCGCGGCCGAACACGAAGCTCACGCGCGACGTGCGCCCATTCTTCAGCGGTACTCCAAAAGCTTGCGCCCATCGCAAATCTTGGTCAGCCACCAGCAAGAAAGGAAGCGCGTGTTTCTCGGCGAAGGCGCGATGCGAAGCCGCGTCGTCCACCGAAACACCAACCACGACGGCACCGCTCCCAGAAAGCTCCTGCCACGCATCGCGGATCTCCTGCGCTTCCACCGTGCAGCCTGGCGTGTCGTCCTTCGGGTAAAAGTAAACGACCACCGGCTTGCCTTGCAGGCTCTTCAAGTTCACGCGCTCGCCGGTTTGCGAAACACCCTCCAGGTCGGGCAACGGCGCGCCCGGCGCAAGCAACGAGGTCGTGGCTTGCGCGCTGGCAGGCACCGCAGCGTGAAGCGCTGGTTCGACGGGCGCGGGCTTCCTTTCGCAAGCAGCCAGCGCGAACACGAGTGAGCAGAGCGACACCAGGGCAACACGCGTCATGAGGCCCTAAATAGCACGCGCCCGGGCCAGGCGAATGTGGCGAAAAGGCGTCAGTTCGCGCAGGGTGCGGCGCCGAGCGCGCTCGCGCACTCATTGGGATCGCTGAGCGCGCGTACGGCGTGGAACGTAACGCAGGCCGCCGTGGCTCCGCCGCGCTCGCCCGTCGCGATCGAATATTCGAGACCCTCTTCCTCGGCGCTCTTTTCGGTGGAGCCTGCCAGCGCGCGGCACGCCGACTCGCACTCAGCGTCGCTCGCGTACTTGGCAGCGTAGTCGGTCGCGCAGGCGCGCTTCACTAGCAGGCAATACGACTCGCAGATGGCTTGGTCCTCGTCGCCGCAATAGCCGTCGGCCGTGGGCGCTGCGTGATGGCAATGCAGCTTGGGATCGCCGAGCGCGCTGTAAGCGTGGAACTTGCGGCAACCGATGGTGTTGTCCGGCGTGACGACATCGGTGCTGCCGTTCGAGTCGGCGTTGGTGCCAAGTTTGCCAGCGGCTTCGAAGGCTTTGCAGGCCGCTCGACACTGAGCGACGTTTTCGTAAACCGCGTCGTCACCGCGACACGCCACGTCTAGAATGCGGCAGTAGTCCTCGCACTTCGGTGCTTCCTCCGCGGGCTCGAGGCAGGGTTCGCTCGGCACTTTGGGAATGATCAAAGCGTGGTCGCAGTGCGGCTCTGGCAGCAGCGTCGCGGCGGTCAGATGATACAGGCGGCAGCCGAGTGTATCGCCTTTCGTGAAGTCCTCAGAACTCGCGAAGTCTGGCGACGGCTTCAACGCAGCGCACTGGCGCACGCACTCCCCCACGCTCAGCCCGAGTTTACGAACGCGATCGGGGCAGGCGCTCACCAAGAGCTCGCAATAAGCCTGGCACTGGGTCGTGCAGGGGCTGCCGCTGCCCGGGCCGGCCACTTCGCACACGGTCGGCTCCTCACCCGCGCTGATGGTGAGCACGCGTTTGCTGCGACAGGCTAGTGTGTTGCCGCTAGCTTCGACGTCTCCTTTATCGAGATGGCGGCAAACCGCCCCACACACCTCTCGCGAAGCGTACGCCTGGTGCTCACCAACGCAGGTCTGCATCATCGCGTCGCAATACTGCTTGCACTCACTCGTCTCTCCCAACGTGCGCGACTCGATGTCCGCCACGAGCTCGCATCCGAGCGGCACGACCAACACGGGAAGGATGCGCAACACGCGCGCGAGAGCTTTCGGCACAATCATGCAGTGAGTGAAGAGGCCCCGAAGTGCTAGCCGCCTTTTATCTCAGCCGCCGCGCGGCCACCACCCGCGCTCAGCGGCGTCCGCCGAAATCGGGCAGTTCGTCGCGCGGAGCCGGACGTCGCGCATCGACGTCGCGCGCCGAGCGCATCTGCTCGGGCGACATGTACAGCGGCGAACCAATCATCGCCGCGTGCTGCGTGAGCGCCATGTCGCCCGGACGCGTGCCCGTCGCTTTCGACACGCCGAAATCCAAAATCTTCACGATGCGTGTACCGTCTGCGCGCCGCGCAAGAAACAGATTCGCCGGCTTCAAATCGCGATGCACGATGCCTGCGGTGTGCGCTTCGGCCAGAGCCTCGATGGCTTCCAACACATAGCTCACCGCTTCGGGCACTGGCAGCGGCCCTCGACGAAGCATCTCGTCAGCCAGATCCTGACCTTCGAGAAACTCCATCACCATATAGGGAATGCCGCCGTCGATGGTGCCGACGTCCATCACACGCCCAACGTGCTCGCTGCGAATGCGGGCTGCGGCGCGCGCTTCACGACGAAAGCGCTCCTCCGCATCGCGCACTCCCATCGCCTCCGGCCGCACGAACTTCACTGCAACGCGCTGCGCGAGCTCCACGTGCCAGGCCGCGACGACGACGCCCATGGCGCCCGAGCCGATGACACGCTCGATGCGGTACTTGCCTGCTACGAGCTGCCCTTCCTCAATCGGCAGTTCTTGCATCAAAGAGCGTTAGTATCGCATGGGGGACAGCGCCGCCAAGCCTTCCGCGAAAGCCGCTCAGGGGCAGCTCGAGAGCTCGGGCGTCCTACCTTCACACTCATTCGCGCCACCAGCCTCGGGGGGAGCGCCCGCACGCAGCCAAGCCAGCAAAGTTGCCTTCTCCTCACAGGTCAAGGCACTCACTGGCGGATCTAGCTCCTGGCTTTGGTCGGGCATCACGTCCGTTTCGACTGCCGTCCGCATCTGCTCGTAACGCTTGCGATTCGGTTTATCCGGAGTCGCCGCCGAAGCCTGCGTATCCGCGTACGTGAGCAAGGGAAAAGGCGCACTGTGCTGCGTTGGCTGCTGGTGACAACGCTGACACTTCTTCTGCAAAATCGGCAACACATCGCAAAACGTCGGTGTGCTGCTTTTATCGGAACTGGCGCAACCAGTTGCCAGGACGAACCACAGAAGCCACACAACCCGCGCAGGGCGAACGCTAGAGCAATTCACTAGGGCGGCAGCCTATACGCTCGCGACGCGCTTGTAACCCGTCTCGCCAGCGCGCATCGAAAATCCGCTACCGCACATGCCGCTCCATGCGCGCTGTCCGCGAGCCTCTCACAACTCCAGGCCAAAAATTCGATAACGCCGGTCGAGCACGCCGCCAAATGATTCAACCGCACGGTTGATGAGGATGTTGTCCTCCAACGTCCAGCCAATCTCCCCACTCGAGTATCCGAGCTGCTTCGCGCGCAACGCCGTCTCGATGCACAACATCGCTTCCACGCCGTGGCGACGATGCGCCGGCATCACCCCTAGCGTGAACAAGCGCGCCGTTTTGATGCGCTTCATGCCCGTCAGCAAGCGCCACCACGCGAACGGAAGCAGCCGGCCATTTTTAGGCATAATCTCGTTGATGTTCGGCAGCGTCACCGAAAAGGCGACCGGCGTGCCCGCCTTGTCTTCCACGATCAACACGAGCTCAGGCACCACCACCTGCTTCAGATCCTTGGCGATGTTCTTGAACTCGGCTTCGCCAACGGGAACGAAGCCCCAGTTTTTCTGCCAAGTCTCGTTGTAGAGCCGGAACAAGCGCGCGACTTCGTCGTGGAAATCTTGCATGCGCGCGCCGCGAACGCGGAGCCCGAAGCGCTTCTGCGCCTTCTGACTCACGTCGTAAAAACGCTTGATTTTCGGGTCATCGAGCCCTTTGCTCACGTCCACCCAGTAGGCGAGCAGATCTTTGGCTTTGCCGAAGCCATAGCTGGTCACCAAGCGCTCGTAGTAGCTCGGGTTGTAGGTCATCTCCACGACGGCGGGCCGCGAAAAGTTTTCGACCAACATTCCCACTTGGTGATTGGTAGTGAAATTGTTGGGACCCAATACTTGCGTCATGCCGGCGGCCTTCACCCAGCGCACCGCGCGGTCCAGCAGCGCGTGCGCAATACCGCGATCGTCGATGGCGTCGAAGAAGCCGAACCAGCCCACCTTTTCGCCGTGATACTCGTTGTAAGCCCGATCGACGTGCGCGGTGATGCGCCCAACCGGTTTACCCCCGCGCACAGCCAGCAGCGCATGAATGTCGAGCGATGCGAGCGACGCATTGTTGGCCGTATCCAAAAAACGCATGCGCTCCATGCGCAGCGGCGAAATGTAATTCGGATCGTCCGCCATCACATTGTCGGCCACGTCCAGAAACCGCTTGCGATCGGACTTGTTCGCCAGGTTCAGCACCTCGATGGTCACATTGGCAGGCGTGGCAATCGCTGCGTCCACCCAGCGCGGCAAATCGCGCGGCGGCTTACCCCAGGGGTTGCTCTCCAAAGGCTGCTCGCCTTCCAACGTTTCTGCAGCGCTAGCCATGCGAGGCGGGTAGCATTGTCCTCCTGGCGCCGCCACACCCGAGCGACTGCCTGGCCAACGGCCTCAGCGCTGGCATTGCGGGCAAAAGTGCGTCGAGCGCTGCCCCACGACGATGCGTTCGATCGGCGTGCGACAGCGTTTGCAGGGCTCGCCGGTGCGCGCATAGACGCGCCGCTCGCTTTGATAGCCGCCGTCGGATCCATCGGGGCGCACGTAGTCGCTGATGCTCGAGCCGCCGGTCTTGATAGAACGCTTCATCACGCGCTTCACGGCTGCCATGATCGCATCGCACTCTGGGCGCGTGAGGCTGCGCGCCGCACGCAGCGGATGCACGCGAGCGAGAAATAGCGCCTCGTCAGCGTAAATGTTGCCGACGCCAGCTAGCACACCCTGATCGAGCAACGTGCTTTTGATGGGAGTACCGCGCGAACGCGTCGCCAGGAACAAGTCGCTACCACTCGCGATCAGCGCGTCTGGACCAAGCTCGTTTAGACGAGGATGCTCTTTCCCCGGTGCAATCCAGGCGACCTTCCCAAACTTGCGCACGTCGCGAAAGTAAATCGCGGGCCCGCTTCCGCTGAGATGCAACACTAGGTGCGTGTGCAAATCCGGTTCGAAGCTAGCCTGCGCCCCCTCGTTCAACGTGCGTCGCGTGCGTGCCGACAGCAGCCGTGGACTGCTCGAACCCGCGGCGAACAGCTGTCCCGTCATACCCAGGTGAAGCAACAGGCGAGACCCATCGTCGAGCGTTGCCAGCAGATACTTACCGATTCGTTCGAGCGCTACGAAGCGCCGACCCACGAGTCGCGTCTTCAACTCCGCCGGGCGCGTCAAAAAGAAGTAGCTCGGAGGCGTCGTATCCACGCGCCGCACGCGGCGGCCGAGCAACACCTTTTCGATTTGACGACGCGTGACTTCGACTTCCGGTAGCTCCGGCATGGCTAGCTTCTTCCATCAAGAAGCTTGCCTGGCAATGGTACCCTCGTGAGATCACGGTCGAGAGCCTAGACTTGGCGCCGGAAAAACCTTCGATGAGAGTCGCCCTCGCCCAATTGCAGTCACTGAGAGCTTCCCCTGCACTGGTCGTTGCAATCGTGGCTTGGCTAATCGCGGGGCTGGTGCTGATCCTGCGCGTGCCGGTGGGCACCGGCGGTACCGACGAACCCTTCTACAGCGCAATGACGTACGGGTTTCTACTTGGCAACAAGCCGTACCTCGACGAGCTGGCCATCCATCAGAACGCAGCCATCCTGTTGATGCCGCTCTACAGCGTCTACGTCTGGCTGCACGGAACAGACGGCATCATCCTTTTCAATCGCTGGCTGTACGTCGTGTACGCCGGCTTTTGCTCGTACCTAACGTACCGCTTCGTAGCTCAGGTCGCAGGTCGCGCTCTGGGATGTTGGTGCGCAGCTCTCATCCTCTCATTCACGTATTACAACCTGCTTGCTCTGAGTTACAACACCTTCGGAGCGTTTGGTTTTTTGTGTGGAGTGCTACTGAGCGCGCTCGCGTTCTTCGAAAGACCCGGGCGCAATCTCTTCCTCGCCAGCGTTTTCTTCGGCACAGCCATCTTTAGCTACCCAACGCTGCTGCTGGCTTTTCTCCTCCACGTTCCGTTGTTGGTATGGCGGCTACACCAACGTCTGCCCCGTGAGGAGTTCAAGCGAGCGCTCATTGGGCTTGGCCTGGGAGTATTGGGATGCATCGTCGCCGCGGTTGCGTTCATCCTCTGGATCGCACCGGGCGGGCTGCAGCGAGCTCTGGAGTTCGCCGAGGGGATCGGCTACGCGCGCCACACGCTACTCGAGAAAGTAGAAAACTATCGAGACGCTTTGCTCGCGCAGCGCTGGCAATGGCTAGGTTTCGCGGCGCTATTCGTTACGTTGCCGGCCCTGCTTGCAAGCGTTCCGCGGAGCGCGCCTGCACTGGCAGCGATCACGCCGCTAACGTTTCTTGCGCTGTACTTCTCCGGTCTGAAGGCGACGCTGACTACCCATCCGGCGACATTCCAGACGTTACTCCCGTTGCTTGCGCCAGCTTGCTCATTGGCCGCGCGAAGCTTTCGTGAACGCCGGCTGGTGTTGGCTTTGTTGTGGCTTCCGGGCGTGGTCTCGATGATCACCATTGCGCTGACGAGTGCCAACGGGCTCGCCGTTGCGTATCTCGGCACGTTGCCAACGCTCGTGGCCGGTGTCGTCAGCTTGGCGAAGCTCAGTGAAGAGCTCTCGTACACTTCCCCGCGCGAGCCTTACACGACGCTTTGCGTCTACGGCTTTTGCGCCGCCGCTCTCATCGCGCAACTGCACAATCTTCGCGACCTGGCCTACAGCGAACAGCAGAAGGTGCGTGACAATGATACACGCGTCAGCGCGGGGCCTTTTCGTGGTGCATTGACGGGCGCACAACAAGCGGCCCTTCTGGTTGCAGTCGATGAGGATCTCAAACGCGTCGAAGAGCCAGGCAAGACGCTGGCCATCTTCGATAGTTTCTCCGTCGGCTACCTAGCTACTCGCATGCGCCCGCGGACCTTCACCCACTGGCTGGTGTGGGCCTTCGAGCCTCAATACATTCGCCGAATGATGCAAATGACCTACGGTGATCCGGCAACGCAGCCGGACTTCGTACTTCTGGTCAAGACTGGCATCGACCGGCGTCACCGCTGGCGGCGACGCTTCGAAAAGAACTACGCAACCATCGTTAGCAGGCCAGAGCTCGGGTACGCGATCCTAAAGCGGGTCTCACCGGATCCAATTGCCGGCGTACCGCCCAACGCAGGTTGATTCCCGCAGCGGCGGTCGCATCAACCGGGAGTATCGCTTCCGAGCATCGCACCTGGTGTCACCGCACGACGCGGCCGCGTTTACCGTTAGCATCGTATTCGACGTAGCCGCTATCGCGCGGGCCGCTGACGTAGATGCGAAAGACAGGAGTTTGTTTGGAGAAGACGTCGCGGGTGATGATGACGTGAGTGACTTTGGCTTCTTCCAAGGGGAGGTCGGTGACGGGCGCGGCTTGGATGATGGCGGGGAGTTTGTCGAACGCGATTTTGTCTAGCGAGAAGACGAGGCGGTCAACGTCACGCTCGCTACCGGAGAGGCGAACGGGATCGGGATCACCGAGCGTGGCGTTGCGATAGACGTAGCGATCGAGGTGGTGTTTGGCTTTGGGATCCTGAGCTTCGGCAATGGCGTAGGTTGGATAGAGGACGAGCTCCTTGACCATGACCGGTTTGCCGAGGCGCTCTTCGAAGCGACGTTTGACGATAGTGGGGTCTTTGAAGATGTCCTCCTCGACGACGGGCGTGGGGACGAAACTGACGCCGCTGGGTAGTGAGATCGGTAACGTGAAGGGCTTTCCACTACTAATCCCAAGACCACGTCCACCGAGGAGGGAAAGGTTGCCGAGGAGTTGCCCAGAGAAGGCACCGATCGCGATCAGGATGATGACGACGGTGATGAGCGCGGGAAAGCAACCCAGACTGCGCGGTATGCGCTCGATGTGGATGACCGGCTGCGCTTGTTGGATTTGTTCGGTGGCGCGGCGCTTGGGTGTCTCGACGAACGAGCTGACGCCGCAGTAGGAGCAGGTGACGAAGGATTTGTCGGGATCGAGTCGCACGCCGGCCCCGCACTTGGGGCACGTCGCGGCAATCAGCCGGGCCATCGCATCACTTTGCCATGTCGGGTTTTTGGGGAAAAGGTCGGGTTTTCGGGGAAAAGCGCCGAGCGCAGGCGGGGGGTCCGCGGAAGGGCGGTGGTTCTCGTTGCCGGGACGGAGAGCTTGATTTAAGGGCCCGGTCACATGAATCAGGACCGCGTGAAGCGCGCGGCGGCTGAAGCTGCCCTCGCCAAGTTACCGCCAGCGGGAATCATCGGGCTCGGCACGGGGTCGACCGTACGTTACTTCATCGAAGGTGTGGCCGAGCTGGTGCGCGCTGGTAAGGAGTATGTGGGGGTGCCAACCAGTGAGCAGAGTCGCAAGCTGGCAAGCTCGCTCGGCATTCCGTTGTTGGACGACGATGGTCCCTGGGATGTTTTGATTTGTGTGGATGGTGCTGACGAGGTCAGCAAAAACTTGGATTTGATCAAGGGGGGCGGCGGCGCACACACGCGCGAGAAGATCGTGAACTACGCGTCGCGTAGCAACGTGATCATCGTGGACGAGAGCAAGCTGAGTGAGAAGCTGGGCGAGCGCTGGGCAATTCCGATCGAGGTGTTGCCGTTCGCGCACCACGAGACGGCGCATTTGATCGGTGCCTACGGGCGCGCGACGTTGCGGCAAACCGCAGGCAAGCCTTTTCGCACGGACTCCGGCAACTACGTGTACGATCTCGCGGCGGGACCGGTCGAGACGCCGCACGCGCTCGACGTGGCGTTGAAGACGATCCCGGGCGTGGTGGAGACGGGCTTGTTCTGCGGGCGCGCCGACGCGGTGCTGGTTGCACGCGCGGGCGGCGTGGATGAGCTCGTAAAACCAGCCGGGTAGTTGCGTTCGCGAAAGGGCGGCGCGCGGCGCTCGGGCGTTTGCGGCAGAGTGGGTGTAAACTGGCGGGCGATGTCCGCTCCTGTCTGGCTTCGAGTCGCTGTGTGTGCCGTCGCGTCGATGTCGGCGGTCGCTCACGCCCAAACCAAGGCCGCGCCCGCCTCCCCACCGTCCGCACCCGCCGCGCCGGCAGCAGCAACGCCGACGCCAACACCGGCGCGCGCAGCTACCCCCGCCCCCGCTCCCGCACCCGCTGCTCCTGCTGCTCCCGCGGTGGCGTCGGCGAGCGCACCGGCTGCAGCGACGCCCGCGCCCGATAAGAGCGGCGTGGTGCTAGTGGAGCAAGCTGGGCGTGTCGCAGCGCTGGGTATCGTTCTGAACGGCGATGGTCGCGTGCTCACGGCGATGTCGCGAATCACGCCGGGGCAGTTGTTGGTGCGCTACGCAAGCGGCGCGCTGGAGCAGGTGCGCATTGGGCACAGCGATGCCTCGCGCGATTTGGCGCTGCTGGTGCCGAAGACGGCGCGCAATCAGAATGGCTTGAAGGCGGCGGAAGGGCCCATGCCACAAGGCTCCGCCAAGCTGACGAGCTTCAGCTTGGCGGCGAATCGCACTTTGAATGCCATAGCGCAAACGACCCAGGGCATGTCCGAAGTGAACGGGCACCCGGTGCTGAAGCTCGCGACGTCGCCGAAGCCCAATGAGCTCGGTGGGCCACTGATCGACGAGCGCGGTGATGCAGCGGCGATCATCGTGAGCGGCTGTGCCACGGGGAGTACTGGTTGCACTGCGGCGCCAGTTGCGTTGCCAGTGAGTGAGGTGCGCGCTTTCTTGCGCACGCGACCGGCATCGTCCGGCTTTCAGTTGCCGCGCCTTGGCATCGCAGGGCGCGCCGCAGATACCGGCGTGGTGCGCGGGCTCTCGATCACTTCCGTAGAAGCGCAGAGTCCGGCGGCGGCGTTGGGCCTCATCGCAAACGAAAATCCGGAAGCGGCGGACGTGCTGGTCGCCGTGGCTGGAAGTCCCGTAGTCACCGAAGACGGGCTGCGCGCTGTGCTCGCCCGCTACGCTCCCAACGAGAAGCTCGACCTACTCATCTTCAGCAAAGGCTCTTACCGCACGGCGTCGGTGCGCTTGGGTGCGCCGACTCAACCCGTGCCGACGGCTCCCAGCGCACCCGTCGCACCCGCTTCAGCAAAACCGCCAGCGGCGCCAAGCGCTCCATCCGCTGCGACGCCGCCCGCCGCACCAAAAGCTCCCGTCGCTCCCGCACCCGTTCCGAAAACTCCAACTGCTCCCGCGCCCGCTCCGCAGCAGTCGAAGTAGCAAGAAATGCGAGCCGGCTCGCGTCCCGATCGCACACACCGAGACCGACGGGCCGACCAGGTGTTTATACTAGAATTGACAACTAGATGAGCGGCGGCGAGGATGTAGATCCGGCGCTTGCCGCACCAAGATGAACCGGCCTCTCAGGATCGAAGTTGCCGGCCAAACTGATGTAGGCCGCAAGCGCAGTCACAACGAGGACAACTTCGCCATCATGGCGGAGTACGGACTCTACGTCGTCGCTGACGGAATGGGTGGTCACGCCTCTGGCGAGATCGCTTCCAAGATGGCGGTCGACACACTGCAGGAGTTCTTCGCGTCGACGTCGGACGACCCGGAGCGGACCTGGCCCTACAAGATGGACCGCTCGCGCGGCTACGAAGAGAACCGGCTGATCACCGGCATCAAGCTGTGCAACCTGCGCATTTACGAGCAGGCGCAGCGCAACGCCAAGCAGCGTGGCATGGGCACGACGCTCGTGGCCCTGTTCGCTGTGGAAGACGGCGTGTACATCGCGCACGTGGGCGACAGCCGCGTGTACCGCATTCGTGAGCGGCGCATCGAGCAGCTGACGGAAGATCACAGCTTGCTCAACGACTACAAGAAGATGAAGCGCCTCACGGACGAGGAGATCGCGAACTTCCCTCACAAGAACGTGATCGTGCGCGCTCTCGGTATGAAAGACACCGTGAAGGTGGACACGCGCTTCGAGGCGCCGCGCGCTGGTGACGTGATGTTGCTGTGCAGCGACGGCCTGTGCGGTCCCGTTACCGACGAGCGCATGCTCGAAATCGTGCTCGGCTCGCGCGACCTACCCAACGCAACGCAGCGCCTGATCGAGACCGCCAACGAAAACGGCGGTCCCGATAACATCACCTGCGTGCTGGCGCGCTGGGTGGAGTGACGTTAAAGCGCGTGGCGCCCAGCCAGGCTGCGCGCCGCGAGTTTTTTCGGCGTGCCGCGTAGCGCGATGCGCCGCGTCGCGCCGGCGTTCAACGTGATGAAGTTGTGCGACAGCGCGAGCTCCCCCGCTTCATCCCACACGTAGAGATCCACCACGGGCAAGTCGCTGTGCACCACGAGCTCTGTGCCTTCTACAGCAACGGAAAGCTTGGCGTTGCCGAAACGTGAGTTCTTGGGCTCCTCGAGCAAGCGGAAGGTGGTGCGCCCTTCGAGCTCGGCCACGACCACCGTCGAAGCTGCCTCGAATCTGGAACTGTCGAGCTCGGCCACGACACGACGCTCACCAACTTTGAGCTCGAGCGGCACGCGCTGTTCGACCAGGGCACGACCGTCGAGCAACGAGCGCGCTTCGAGCTTGAGCTCGGTTTTGAGCGGCGCAGCAGCGTTGTCGAGCACCGCCCACACACGCACGCGCCCATCGAGCTTTTCGAGGCTGATCAGCGCTGGTGCGTAAAGACGCTCGAGCTCGAAAGCGGCCGCCTTCAGCGTGAACTCCGAATCGATCACGGCCCAGCTTTGCACCGGCCAGCAATCATTGAGCTGCCAGATGAGCGAACCTTTGCAAAACTCGGAGCGTCGGAAATGCTCGATGCCGTGCCGAAGCGCGTCGCGCTGGTTGAGCTGTGAGTAGTAGAGCCAGTCTTCCAACGTGCGCGACACGGGATAGTGAAGCTCCACGTATTGAATGAAGGTTTCGTAGCCCTTCCTGGTCTTGTCGTGCCAACGCGCGCGCGCGTCGCGCACCTCCAGATCGAGCGGCGACTTTTCACCGCTCGCCATGCGGCCGAGCGCACGCCGCCCTGGCGCCGCTGCAAAGCCGAACTCCGAGCAGAAGCGCGCCGTCGAGTCTTCGTAGTACTTCCAATCGCCGCGGCCGTGCCAAACGTCCCAGTAGTGCTGATCGCCGACGCCACCGCCGTTGGCGCGCTCACCGCCGAAGGGAGAGCTTGGAATGTAGGGGTGCTCCGGGTCGAGCTGCTTCACGACTTCGGGCAAGACGCCGTCGTAGAGATTTCCGCCGTAGTAGCGCGGCGGATGCTTGCTCGCATCCGTCCACTTGTCTTGGAACATGGTGAGGTTCTCGTTATTGCCACACCAGATCGCGAGGCTCGCACGATTGCGCAGGCGCTTCACCGCAGCGCTGGCTTCTTGGCGCGCCACTTCCTGCGCTTCCGGGCCATCCGGATAGAAGCTGCACGCGTACGGGAAGTCTTGCCAAACCAAAACGCCCAGCTCGTCGCACGCGTCATAAAAGTCTTCACTCTCGTAAACGCCGCCACCCCAGATGCGCAGCATGTTCATGTTGAGGCCAACAGCACGCTCAATCTGCGCGCGCACCTGCTCGCGCGTGACGCTGGCCGGAAAACACGAGTCGGGGATCCAATTGGCGCCCACGCAGTACACGCGCAGGCCGTTCCATTCGAATTCAAACGACTCACCGAAGCTGTCGGCTTTCTGCACAATCGCCACGCGCCGCAGACCGACGCGCGTCTCGCGGCGATCCAAAGCGGCGCTTTCGAGCTCTGCGCGCGGCGCAGTCGCATTCGGCACCAATAAGCTGGTCACGCGATACAAGTGCTGCTTGCCGAAGCCACGCGGCCACCAAAGCTCGGGTTTTTCGATGCGCACGCTCTCACCATCGCGGAAACTGCCCGGCACGCCTTCGATGAAGTGAACGGCTTGGCCCTGCCCTTCGAACTCCGACGCGAAACGGAGCTCCACACTGCCGTCCGGCAAATGCCGCTGCGAGACGTGCACGTGCTCGAAGCGTGCTTGGTACTGAACCAATTCGAGTTTGCCCCAGATCCCTGCAGAGACGAGCCGCGGGCCCCAATCCCAACCAAACATGTACTGCGCTTTGCGCACGAAGGCGCGTTCATCGAAGTGCACGGTGTCGAGGGGCAGCCCTTCACGTTCGAAGTATTGGTGCCGGCGCTGTGAACCAACGCGCAGCGCCGCTTCGAAATGGATCTCGAGCTCGTTCTTACCTGCAACCAGCGCGCCGCCGACGTCGAACGCGCAGTCGACGAACATGTTGTCGTGCGCGCCGATTTGCTTGCCGTTCAGATACAAAGTCGCAACGGTGTCGAGACCAGCACAGCAGAGCTTCACACGAGGCAGACCGGCGTCGGGTGTGAACTCGAACTCCGTCTTGTAAACCCAGTCCTCTTCGTCGACCCAGCGCGAGCCGAGCTCTTGCAGATTTTCGTATGGATCGGCGATCACAACGTTCGCCAGCAAATCGAGGTGCACGTGACCAGGCACGCTCGCGCGCAGCCACTCGAGCTTGCTGTATCCGTACCAACCACCGGGCGCAGCGAGCCAGCTCTTCGCTGAAAATAGCCAATTGTCGTGGAGAGTTCGAGTTTTCAACACAGCGCGCACGCTAGTGTCTGACCCGAGAAGTAACAATCGTTTTTGAGGGCGAAACGAGAGCGCTGCTAGCTACTTGTTGGGTAGCACTTGCACGGGCGCCACCGGCTTGGCGCGCTCGGGAGCACCCGACAATGGTGCGAGCAGCGCATAGACGATGCACAGCACGAACAGCATGAGCAAGCTGCTGATCAAGTATGTGTTCAGCGGCGGATGCCGCACTGTGCTCCAACCATCGGCATAAAACTTGCCGCCGCTACGCACGCGAATCTTCTGCTGAACTCCTTCAGTGAGGTCGGGCACTGCCTGCGGCTCCGTCAACGCACCGCGCAGCAACTCGCGCACTGTTTGCTCGCTTTTCGCGTCGAGCTCCGGCGAACTCGGGCGCGCCTCGTCGTCGCTCTGCTGGCTCATCCGGCTTTGTCTCCCATTTTACGCTCGATCGCAGCTTTGAGCATGGCGCGCGCGCGATGCAGCCGGCTTTTTACGGTGCCGTCGGGCAAGCCGGTAATCTCGGAAAGCTCCTCGTAGCTGAGATCTTCGATGTCACGCAGCACCAGGATTTCGCGAAAATCAGGCTCCATCTGCGAGATCGCGGTCTCGACGATGCGCTCCATTTGGTAGCCCTCGACCAGCTGATCGGGCCGCGAAAGCTCCGAGCTCGTGACACCGGGCGCGCCCGCGTGCTCGCTCCTGTCTTCGCTCGCTTCGAAGTCGTCCTGCGCATCGTTGCGACGCCGCGTGAGGTACTTCAGTCTATTTTTGCAAAGGTTGACCGCAATTCGGTATATCCAGGTGCTGAGCCGCGAGTCACCGCGGAACGTGCCCACGGCTTTGAAGACCTGCACGAAGACTTCCTGCGCCATGTCTTCGGCTTCGTCGCGTCGCCCGAGCATGCGCAGCACCAGTTTGTACACGCGCACTTGGTAGAGCTGAACGAGCTCGATGAACGCACGCTCGTCGCGCTCTTGCAGCCGCTCGATGAAGCGGCGTTCGGCGGCGTCGTCGAACTCGATCACGAGCCCTCGCGCGAAATGTCCTGACTCTGCTCAGCTGTTGCCACGATGAGTACGAGTGGTGATCTTGCGCGAGCAAGCCGCCGAGCAGCTACTCTTTCTGAGCGACAGCAGCGCGCGCGCGAAAGTTCCCGAACCAGCACAGAGATGCAGTTCTCCCACCTGTGCGGCAGCTTGGAGCCGCCGCGCTTCATGTGGTTCCCGCGCATGGATTCGAACCACGATTCAGGGATTCAAAGTCCCTTGTCCTGCCTTTAGACGACGCGGGAAAGGCGCGAGAGCTTAGCCAGTCTCGTTCTCAAATCAACGGCGCACGCGCGCTTTGCGGGGGCCGGGCGCCCGGTCAGCGAGCCGAGCGCTCGTGAACGTAGTCGACAACGAACTTCACGGCCTCCGGCGACGTCTCCGGCAGGATGCCGTGACCGAGGTTGAAGATGTGCCCGTTCCGCGAGCCGACACAGGCGAGGATTTCGTCGATGCGGCGAGTTAGAAGCGGCTGAGGCGCGTCGAGCAAAAGTGGATCGAGGTTGCCTTGCACCGCCACCGAATCACCTAGGCGCTGAATGGCGTTGTCGAGCGGCGTGCGAAAGTCCACGCCGATTACCGTGCCGCCCGCGTCGCGCTGCAGCTCGAGCAGCATGGCCGTGTCGGTGCCGAAGTGAATCACCGGTACACCTGTGGTCTCGACATCTTTCAAAATCGAGCGCACATGAGGCTGAATGAAGGCGCGGTAGTCGCTGGGTGAAAGCGAGCCCACCCACGAATCGAAGAGCTGCACGGCTTGCGCGCCGGCGGCGACCTGCGCGCGCAGGTACACGCGCAGCATCTCCGAGAGCTTCTGCATCAAGAGGTGCCACACTTCGGGCTCGCGATACATCAGGCGCTTGGTGAGAGCGTAGTGCGAGCTCTTGCCACCTTCGATCAGGTAGCTTGCCAACGTGAAGGGCGCGCCAGCGAAGCCAATCAGCGGCGTCTTGCCGTCGAGTTCGCGCCGGATCAGCCGAATCGCTTGCAGCACGTAGCCGAGGCCCTCTTCGGGATCGAGCGGGCGTAGCGCCTCGATGTCGGCGCGCGTGCGCAGCGGGTGCGAAAACACTGGGCCTTCGCCGGCAGCGAATTCGAACGGCGCTCCCATCGGAGCGAGCGGCAACAAGATGTCCGCGAAGAGAATCGCGGCGTCCACGCCGTGCGCGCGCACCGGCTGCAACGTGACCTCACACGCGAGCTCCGGCTGCTTGCAGATCTCGAGCAAGCTGTGGCGCTTGCGGATCGCGCGGTACTCTTCCATGTAGCGGCCGGCTTGGCGCATGAACCAAACCGGAGTCGCATCGACGGGTTCACGCCGACAAGCGCGTAAAAAACGATCCCACATGTTTCGATCGGCTCAGTTCGCGACAGAAGGGGCCATGCCGCTATGCGGCGCTTGCTCACCGCGCCCGGCGCGATCACGCATTTCGTACTTCGACGGGCACTTCGCCATGATGTGCGTCGCCTCGAAGCTGCCGTTCTGCGCCAGAGTGCCTTCGGCGGTGACGGTCACATCCATTCCGGGCATGTCGCGGAAGGTGTCGGGCACGATGCACTGTGCGTAACGCACCGGCACGGTAACGCCGCCCTTCGACAAGTCGAAGCGGTACTCGCACGGTTGGTCGCGGCGCTTCAGCGAGCCTTTCACCAACGAGCCTTCCACGCGCACGTTGCGCCCCATCAGCTTGTCCTTCTCCTTCACCAGCACGTCGACGCCGCGCGAGTACACCGCTGCGTTCTCGAAGCTGGTCATCACCAGGACCAGGATGCCGCCGCCCATCACGAGCAGCGCTGCCAACAAGGCCAGGTTCCGCTTGGGTGAGCCGGGAGTGAGTGGAGCCGCGCGCGTGACCGGCGCAGCATCTTCGGCCGAGGCTTGAGCCTCGGAGTCAGCTATGGCTTTGGCGAGTTCGTCGTCGACCCGACTCATGCCGCAAAGGTAGCCTCCGAGCCCACTCTGATCCACTTCTGGCTGGCTTTTCGCGTAGATCAGCGCCATCCGACTTCGGCCGCTGTGCGCGGCCCCACCGCAAGCTCGGCGAGTGAGCTCGGTGGAACCTCCTGCACCGCATCCAGCGGACGATTTTCCGCCATCAGCTCCGCGAAGCGCTGTGGCAGCTGGGGCACCAAGTCGGGTTCCGCGAGGCCGTCGGGAATGCGTGTGCGACCGCTCGCATCGTACTTATCCGTTGCGCCCAGCGTGTGAAAGAGCTCGTGGGCCGCAACGAAGAGCGCAAAGTCTGCCATCTCGTCGTCGAGCTCGACCAGCGCTACGCCGACACGACCACCTTGTTCGCTCGCACCTTCGACGAATGCACGCGCGCCACTGGCCGGCGGCCGCACCACCACGTACAGGCGCGTATCGAAGCCGCGAGTTGGTACCCGTGCGCGCGCATCGACCTCACGCGTGAACTGCATGAGCTCCCAAGCGCGGCGAGCCAAACCAACAGCACTCGAATCTTCACGCGCCGGCGGCGGCACGCTTTGCGGAACTGGGCCGAACACCACGAACGCAAACGGCTGCGGTCCGTGCGGACGATAGCGGCGAAACTCGGATGTCAGGCGATGCTCGAGCTCACGAACACGCAGCTTGAGCTGGGCGAGCGCCGTCGGTTCGACGGGCTGAGCCTCCACGATCACGAGCGCAACTTTGAGCGTGCGCTGAAACGCAGTGCGCTCGCGGCGGCCCTGAACGTCTCGCCAGGCGTACACGAGCACGCCAGCGAGTACCGCCAAGAGCACGCCCACTCGAATCCGAAAAGCCAAGCCGCGCCCGCTCATGATTTTTGCCATCGCCACGCTGACTGCGCCGCCGGCGCGCCGCAATACCGCCCGAATTTCAGGGCGTTCTCGTCGAGATCGCCAAACAGCACACGTGTCGCGAAGCCGGCCAGTACCTGCGACACCTTCCGACGTTTACCCAGCGCGGTTGCGCTCCGAAACTGGCAAACGCGAGCCGCGCGCCCTGCTATCTTTATCGAATGGACAAAGCCTCGTGGCGCAGTGAGGTGGCGCGGCTATTGGATCACTGCGCGAGCGCGCTTCGCGCGGGGAGCGATCGGCAAGCACTGGTTTCGTTCGGCACTGCCGTCGCGTACCTGGTGAAGGCGCGCAGCGCGGGCTCGCTCGTCGCTGGCGAACTGCTCTCGCAATTGAACGAGGTGGCTGGCGATGGTCCGACCAAGCGCTTCACGTTCGCTCCCGGTGAGCTCGAAGAATTGAAGAGCCGGCCAATCAACGACTGAGCGATTTGAGCGATTGAGCGCCGAAGCCTCCGGCGGAACGCCCCCGACCGCACAGTTTCGTCACCGTTTCGGTGCGACGCGACCAGAATCCTCCCGGCAGAGTGAAGCTTGCCTGCCGCGCGCCGCGAATGTGGACTAAATCATACAGGTCCGACACGAGATCTCAGGAAGGTGAACGGATGGCGAGCTCCAGCGCCGCGCTGATTGATACCGGTGATTTCGAAGCAGTGACTGAAGCTGAGCTCGTCGCCGAAGCGCCTGATGATCGAGAAGCGAACGAGAACGTCAGCGATGCGCTTCCCGTGATCGCTGCAGAACCCGTGGTAGCTCCAGAACGCCACGCATCCGCAGAGTCCGGAGCGCGACCTTCGCCGGCAGTGCTCGCCGCGCGCATCGAAGCAGCACTTTCTGCCAGCGCTCGCAACGAAGCCACGCTTTCGGATTTGCTGCGAACCGCCAAGTTTCTCAGCGCCAGCATCAATTCGGTGCGCGATGCCAACGCCGCTCTCGTGCGTGAGCTCGAAGAGCTTTGCTCGATGGTTGACGGCGAAGGCGCGGAGCGGGGCACGCTCGAGCGGCGCATCCAACGCCTGGAGCGGCTCGTGGACGAGACGGGTCGCGATGCCGCGCGCGAGCGAAAGTTTTTGGTAGAGGAGCACGACGCGTTCATCGCATCGCTGGTCAACGACCACGAACGCGAGCTGGCAGCGCTCCGTCGGCGCCTCGCCGAGCTCGAAAGCCAGCCGAGCACACCGCCGAGCGACGATTCGACGCCCGAACGCGCCTAACAAAGCGTGAAACCCCTCGAACAGGGGTTGCTCTGGGCTAGAGTGTCGCCGCCGCGTCGGCCCGAGGGCCCGCGGTGGAGGATGTGTGACGCGATGAGAGCGGCTGTCGAATCCCTGCGCAGAAGAATGCTGGCCCTAGTCATGGTGTGGGCGGCGACCTTGATCACGACGTTTGCTCTACCGTCGCGCGCCGAGGGCAACCTGCTCGCGGGGCGTGCACCGTTGCGCTCGCAAGGCGTGTCGAACGTAAAGGTGCTGACCGACGGCGCGCGTGCACACGAAGGCGACGACTGGAACTCGACGGCTGCTGCCGTGTTGGAGTCGGATCGCGCTTTCGTCGAGTTCGACCTCGGCTCAAGCAAACCAATCGTCGCAGCCTACGTGCAGGGCGACAACAACGACGAGTACCTGCTCGCGATCTCCGAAGACGGCAAGACGTTCAGCCCGTTGTGGAATGCCGGGCCACGCAGTGAGCCAGGTTTACGCGAGCGCTGGAACGACACGCTCGATGGCAAAGGTCGCTACCTGCGTTTGACGGCGCGCGGTGGTGATCGCGCCTATTCGGTCACCGAACTCCAAGTATTCTCGGAGAAGCCGAAAAACCCGCCCGCGCTCGGTCGCGTTTCCGGTGAAAGCCAGGCGTCGCGCGTGCGCACTTGTTTGCTTTACCTCGGAGCGGCGTTCGCTGTGTGGCTGTTCGCAACGCATGCCTCTTCCGCGACCTTGGTGCTCGCGCTGGGCGCCGGGCTGGTGCTCGTGGCGGGTGGTCTCGCCTACGACGCTGCGGACTCGGCGTGGCCGCTCGCGAATCGTGAAGTCGCTTACGTGCGCGCCATCTCTGGAGCCATCGCGCTGCTCGCGGTGCTGCGGCGGGCCATCGCCGCCAAACGCTTCCCTGCGCATCGTCACGTCGTGACGGCTGCGTTGGCGACCAGCGCCGTGCTGGCCTTCGCGTCCTTCTACAACCTGGGCCGCCCGCAGTTCTGGAACCACAAAGAGAACCGACCCGAGTTCGTGCACACGTACGACATGCGTGTGTACCAGCCGTTCGCCAAGTACTTCAAAGAGCTGCAGTACGACGGCGTGTACCTCGCCAGCGTGATGGCCTACGCAGAAGACCAGCGCAACGGCTCGCTGGAATCGATGTCGCACGTCGAAGTGCGCGGCCTCTCCGATCACAAGGTGCGGCGCGTTGGCGACATCACACAGCAGGTCCAAGACATCAAGAAGCGTTTCACGCCGGAGCGTTGGGCAGAGCTCAGAAAGGACATGCTCTACTTCGAGGAAGTGATGGGGCCGGAGTTCATCGGTACGCTCACCGATCACGGCGCCAACGCGACGCCAGTGTGGGTCTTTTTCGCGCGCCTGATGTTGGGCAGCGCGCCAGCCGGTGAGAGCTTACTCACTTGGGCGGGCTTGGCGGACGGCGTGCTCCTGCTGCTCATGGCAGCAGCAATGTGGAAGACATTCGGGCTGTGGCCGATGCTGATCGCCATGACTGTGTTTGGCGCCAACGATCTCTATATGTTCGGCACGAACTGGAGCGGCGCCACGTTGCGGCACGACTGGCTCGTGTTCCTTGGCTTTGGTGCGTGCGCACTCAAAGCTCAACGCTGGGCGCTGGGTGGCGCTTGCTTGGCTCTAGCCGCCATGATTCGCGCGTTTCCCGGTGCCGCGCTGCTCGGCGTTTCGATCCCTGGGATCTGGTGGTTGATCGAGTACTGGCAGACCGAGAAGAAGCTACCGACGCCCAAGGAAGTGTACGCCGCTCATCCGGAAACGGTGCGTGTGTTGGCGGGTGCAATCGGAACGATGCTGTTTGCGTTCTTGTTCACTGGGTTGCTCTACGGTTTCCACGTATGGGGCAACTGGTGGGACAAGGTCACGCTCTTGAATCGCGACGTGGGAGTGAACGAGGTCAGCCTACGCGCGCTGGTTGCTGGCGCGGATGGTAACGCCGGCCGTGTGCTGCAGGCGCGCCGCTTGATTCACGTGGGTGCCATCATCATCGCCGTCGTCAGTATTTTCATGCTGGGCCGGCGGCGTCCGTTGCATCAGGCCATGTTGATCGGCCTGCCGCTCGCGCTCGTGATCTGGAATCCCTCGAACTACTACTCGCACCTGGTGTTCCTGTTGGCGCTACTCGGCAGCGTGGTCGTGCCGAAGAAGGCCAAGCTCGCCGAACGCGATCCCGACGAGGAGGAGCCGAAGTTCGAAGCGTTGGCGGTGCCGCTGCATCAGGTCGCTGCGCCGCTCTTAGTGATGTGCGTCGCCGGCTATTGGTCGGCGCTGGAGCCTGACTTGGAACGCCACTTCCAGAACGAGACGGTGTTGTTGTTCACCGCCTTTATTTGGTTGTACGTAAATCTCGCGAAGCGCGATCCCAAGCTCAAGGCAACGCTCTCGGCCGCGAGCTAGAGCCCTTAGAGCCGAGGGCGGCGCTTCTTACCGATGCGCGCGCCGAGCAGCGTGAAGACTGCGCCGCCTCCGATGAAGACGCAGGCGGCGCCGAGTGCGAGAGGCCAGCTGCTCTGGCCCTTCCAGAGCGAGAACAAAACCAGACAGGTACCGGCGAGCGCACCCGCCCCTGCGGCGATGGCGCGCCCTGCACGCAAACCGAAACGCCCAATCATCACTCCGGCTCCGCCGGCCGCGATCGCGTAAGCCAACACCACTGGCGCGGCCGCCCACAGCAACGCCGCGCTTTGCGAAGCCGCGAAGGCGCGCGCCATCCGCCCGCCGAGCCAGAGCGCCACTAACGACAGCGGCAAGAAGCTGACCACCGTGAAGGCCGCGCCGATCAGCAGCCAGGCGGAGCCGCTGCGCTCGAGCGCGGGCGCGTCCTCGCTGGCTGGCGTCTGAATCACGGGCAGGCGGCGCATCGGATTCAGAAAACCTGGCGGACCTCGACCGAAGACGCAACTCGCCGATGCCATAGCCGCGAGCCTCGCATCAGAAACCGATGTAAAGCTCGAGAACCGATGCTCCCCATCGACCCGCTCAAGCTCGATCGCACACTCGAGCGCTACGCTCGGCTGTCTACCCGCTTTCGCGCAGCGCTGCGCACGAGTGACGCCGTCGAGCACGCCTTCGAGCTGCGCCCTCGCGAACTCGATGCCGAACCGCTGGCGGAGCTCACGTCGTTGACGGAACGCGACCCGCTCGCCAAACCGCTGTTGCAATGGGCCGAAGAGTTGGTGCAACGCCACGCTTGCATCGAAGCGGAACGTCGCGTCGCCCACGCATTCTATCGCGAAGCTCACCCCATCGAAGCGCCCGCGCAGGTCCGCGCCAGCATCGCGCAGCTGCTGCACGCGGCGCTCAAGGATCCAGCGCTCAGCGCAGCGTGGTTAGGCGCACTCGAACGCCACGCGGGCGCGCTGCAATCAGCGCGCTTCGAGCTATGGGAGACGCGTGCACGCACAGCGCTGACTCGCAGCGTGCAGCCGCCGCCGAGCACCGAGCTGCGTGACGCAGCCAACACACTGCTGACTGTCACGCGCGACGCTGCGTCGGCGTTCGGAGCGCGCTCGCTCGCGGACTGGCTGTCGCTTGCGCTCGGTCGCGACGCAGTCGGTGAATACCCGACGCGGCTCACTGCACGCAACTTGATGGAGCTTTTGGGCGACAGCGCGTGGCTGCACGGCCTCGAGCCGGAGCTCGTTGGTTTACCCGCGCTGCTCGGCAGCTCTAGCTTGATGCGCGGCTTTTCCGCACTGGGTGCGGCGCTACACGCGGCGGCCGCGGGAATGCGGCGACCCTTCGTATTGCATCACGATCCGAGAGCGCGCCGCGAAAGCGTGTTTGCGGCGCTGTTCGGCTTGTTGCCCCTGCAGCGCACGTTCGCGGAGCGACGCCTTTCGGTGGCGCGAGCCCGCTTGCGCGACCACGAACGCAGCTCAGGGCGAGTGCTGTTGCTCTCCGCGCGCACGTTGGCGCTGCGCGCGTTGCTCGCCGAGCAGGAACCGCGCGGCACAAGCACCCTGCGTGAAGCCTTTGTCGAGCTCACCCACGCAAGCCTCGGTTTCGAGCTAGCACCCACTTACGCAGGCGTGCTCTTCACGCGTGAGCACGCCGAGGTCGAGCTCGTCGGATTCCTGCTCGCCCTGGTCCACAACGCAGAGCTGACCGATCGCCACGACGAGGACTGGTTTCGCAACCCACGCGCCATCGCGGAGCTGCGCGCACACCTCGAAACGCCGCCGAGCTTCGAGCTCGACGCGAAGCAGCTCGCCCGCGGCGTCGAGCTCTTGCAGAAGCTAGTGACGAGCTCGCTGTAGAACTAAAACGTCTCGCCCATGCCCGGCGTGAGCCCGGCGGACTCCAGGTGATACGTGAAGCCAATCACCACCGCCGTGGACCTGCCGCCCGAGAATGCGTGACGAACCGCCGCATCCAGAATGAACATGCGATCGATGTACGCCGCGCCGAGCGCGAGAGCGTGGCTGCCCGGCCCTTGATCGTAGCGGTATCCGCCGCGCAGAGCGTAGTGATCGGCGAGTAACAATTCGATGCCGGCCATCGCGCGCAGGCGCGTCTCTTCCCACGTCGTGAAGTCGGCGAGCACATCGCCCTCGACAGCGACGCGTTTGTTGCCGAAACCGATGCCGCCGCCCAAGCTGGTAGGAAAAAATCCGTTCCCGGGGTTGGTCAAATTCGAGCCCACCACCGACAAGGCCAGCTCCTGCACTGGCTTGAATGTGGCGCCGGCGTCGAACGAGAAATTTCGCACGATCTGTTCGCCACCCAGGCCGCTCGAAACGCTGCTGATGCCGAGTGGCCCGAGACCATTTTGGCTCAGCCACAGATAGCGCCCGCCAAGACCGAAATAGAGTTGGTTGGAGACGGGGTACGCCAGCGCGAGGCGCGCGTCCGTCCAACGCCTGTCGATGCCGTCGGTATCTTGAAAATTGTAGGTGATGCCGGCGCCCGCTGCGAGATGTGAACCCGAGCTCACCGCGTCTGCCGCTGCGGCTCCATAACTTTGTCGGCGCGCTTCCGGCCACAGTTGGGCGAAAGCTCCGATGTGATAGACGCGCTCGCGCGCAACGTTCGCTGGGTTCACGAACAACGCGCCGATGGAAGTAGAAAGCGCGCGCTGCGCCCCGCCTGTGGCAGCAGTGCGCGCCGTCTCGATCTCGCCGTAGTTGTATCCAATGGCGGGATCGAGCTCGCTGCTGTCGGCATGCGCCGCACGCGGAGCGAACGTCGCCAACGCTGCCGACAGACACGCCAACGCCACGCCTGTCGAGGCGATGCGCTGCCTCTTCAGGGTGCGAACGCGAGAGCCCATTGATGCGAGAACCCGCCTCTAGCGCTCCCGAGATAGGGCGGCCAACATTTCTGTGCTGCAACATTCCGACATGTCGCCCGCGCGTGACGAACGATGAAGCTGAGCACGCTCGTCAAGATTTTGAGCGCGCATTGCATTCCCCGTCGCGATCACACAAATGTCGACAAGCGGAATCGCATCACGCGAGAATCATCCACAAGAGTGTTCATCTTGCACGAAACCAGAGTGGCCGTTCGGTCAGCGCACGCTTTCATCGGGGACTCTTGACGCCACAAATCGCGGAAGTTGATGCCAGACTGGATCGCACCGAGTGCGAGCGCGAACAAATCTCTTTCGACTTTGCGAAGTTACTGACCGCGCGCGAAGCGCTCGCTCGAAAACCTGCGCACGCAGGTTTGTTGCGCGTCGACGATCCCGCGTCATTTGAGCGGCCGCTGCGTGTCGGAAATCTTTTGTTTGAACTTTGGACGAGGGCGATGCTAGCTGCCCCTTCGCCGCGACGGTCGCACCAAGCACAATCTCGGTTCGACCGCCCGGCCGTGGAAAGCGCGCGTAAGCGAGGGTCGATGACTAGCTTTCAAACAGCGGGTTGAGTCCGAGCACGGTCGGACAATTTTCTAACCAAGCTTCGCACTCCGAAGTTGACCAAACATGGGACAGCCTGCCCCGCGGGCCGACCCGAATTGTGAGTAACCGGTTGACCCGCCCAGCTAGTCCACAGGCCTGTGGACAAAATGGGGAAATTCTTCCGCGAGACCTCCGTGATCAGCAATACTTTCGAGCTCCCCTCCTCAGGTTCAAAAGTGAGCGTAGTCCCCGCCAGCGAGCATGCCGAGCGGTCCTGGAAAGACGCAGTCGACGAAACGCGTCGGCGCTCGCCAGCCTCGTTTGAGCAGTGGTTTTCGAGTGTCCAGTTCGATGGCCTCGAACAAGGCGTGCTCTCGCTGTCCGCGCGCGACGAATGGGTGCGCGACTGGGTAGTTGCGCATTTCCTGCCGGATTTGCTGGCAAATCTCGAGCGCAAGCTCGGTGAGGAAGCCAACGCCGGGCTGCGCGTACGCTGGCGTGTCGAGCCACAGCTCGAGCGTCCGGTGTGTGAGGGTCGCAGCGTGTCGGCCAAGCCACGCGCGAGCGAAGCTCCACCGGTGTCCTCGGCCGTGCCACGCCGCAGTGAGCGTCCGTCCGCGAGCGTGACGTATTCGCGGGCAACCTTGGCTGCTGCGCTCAACCAGAAGCACACCTTCGCGAACTTCGTAGTGGGTCCGTCGAACGCACTCGCCTACGCAGCAGCGTTCGCGTCGGCGGGCGGCGGTGGTCCGCGTTACAACCCGCTCTTCATCGCGGGCGGCACCGGCCTCGGCAAGACACACTTGATGCACGCCATCGCGCACAAGGTCCTCGAAGAGCGACCGGCCGCCCGCATCGTGTACGTCTCCGCCGAGCGGTTCACCAACGATTTCATCGAAGCGCTGCAGCACCACCGCATGGACGAGTTCCGCACGCGCTACCGGGCCGAGTGCGACCTGCTGCTCGTCGATGACATTCAGTTCTTGGCGGGCCGCGAGCAAACGCAGGAAGAGTTCTTCCATACGTTCAACGCACTACGCGACGCCGACCACCCGATCGTTGTGACCAGCGACAAGTATCCGCAGCAGCTGCAGCGCATGCCAGAACGTTTGGTCTCGCGTTTCACCTCTGGGCTCGTCGCCGACATTCAGGTGCCGCAGCTCGAAACGCGCGTCGCGATCGTCAAGAAAAAGGCTCAAATCGAGGGCATCGAGCTCTCCGACGAGGTCGCCGAGCTCCTCGCGCAAAACGTGCAAAGCAACGTGCGCGAGCTCGAAGGCGCGTTGATTCGCCTGGCAGCCAAGTCTTCGCTCACCGGTCGTGCCATCGACGAAGAGTTCGCCGAGAGCGAGCTCGCCATGGTGGCGCCGCGCCGCCCGGACATGGTGAGCGTGGAGGACATTCAGCGCGCGGTGTGCAGTCACTTCCGCCTGTCGAACTCCGAGCTGCTCAGCAAGGATCGCCACAAGAGCGTCGCCTTCGCACGCCAGGTAGCGATGTACCTGTGCCGTCAACGCCTCAAGTGCAGCTTCCCGGAACTGGGTCGCGCCTTCGGCAACCGCGACCACACCACCGTGATGAGCGCCGTGCGTCGCGTCGAAGCGCTCCGGCAGCGCGACCCGCAAGTCAACGCGCACCTCGAAGCCATCGAACAGAAGCTGGCCGCGTCGGAAGACTGAAGGCACGTTGTGCGGCGCCGTGTCTCGGCACGGCGCCGTGAGCTCTCAGTTGCGGCAGCGCTGCGAGCGCGCTTCAACGAGCAGGCGGCGCCAACGTCTCCGCGGCGAGACCAACCACGTCGTCGAGGCGCACCTTGGTGACGCCCGGACCCGATCCCGAGTCGGTCCACACCGTCACCGTCGTATCATTCGCCGGAAACACCGTGTCGACGCGCACGATCTTCGCGACGCGCCCGTCAGCGAGTACCACCCGCCGACGATCGTTCATGTAGCGATGAATGTGCCGCAAGGTCGTCACGCCTTTCAGCATAACGCAGCTTTTTGAGTCTGCCCAAGATTCTGCTGACTCCCACGGGTGGTCATGAGTTCGGTAACGCGCTTTACGCTTTCCGCCGGAATTTGGCGTGATTCGGGTGTTGTTCGCTATCGTTTCGCCGCCATGTTGTCACCCACCTTCTCGCGCCTTTTTGGCCTGATTCTCCTCACGGGCCTCATCAACGGCTGCTCCACCTTCTCCTCGCACACGGCCCTCGTGCAGGGAGCCGCGTTGCCGCCGCCGCCGGATCCCATGGTCAGGCACTCGGCGCCGCTATGGGTCAACCTGGTGCCCGGCGTCAGCCCAACCTCCTGCGTCGAACCTACCGGCAACCGCAAACTCTGCTTCGCCGAGCTCGACACCGCCGTCGCTACCGCCCTCGAACGCAGCTTGTGGCCGAGCTTCCCGCGCGTTCTTTCCGTTGGCAGGCACGACGAACCCGCGCCGGGCGACTACGTTCTCACGCTCGAGCTCGGCCTCGACGCACTTCCTCCCGCGAGTGGTGGACCCGGTTGGGCGGCGCTCGCGCGCGGCAACTGGCGCCTGACACGCGACGGCGTCGAACTCGCGAGCGAAGACCTCGAGTCACGCTCGCGCGCCGATTTCGCCTACGGCCGCGCACTGGGTGCCGGCGCGAGCGAAGTCGTCGACGCCATCGCTCTCCACATCGCCATGGCCGTCGGTGCGCTACCTGAATCTCACCCAGACCAACCGGCGCCGCTGCCACCCGTGATGGCCAAAGCACGCGTCACGAAGTCCCGCCCAGCCGCGGGCCCTGCGCCGGTCGCACAACAGACCGCCAGCAAGTAGTGTGATTCAGCTCGCGCCGTACATCGATTCGGCGAGTTGGAACGTCGCGCTTTCGAGCTGGGAGTACGCAGTGCGCAGAGTGTCGAGGCTGGCACCAGTCTCGAGCATCTTCTTCAAGGTGACGACTTCGCCGCGCACTTGGTCGAGCTGTTCCGGCGCGAGTAGGTCGGCGTAACCCTCGAGCGCTTGCTCGGTGGTGTAAATCAGCGTCTCGGCTTGGTTGCGCATTTCGGCGAGATCGCGGCGCAACGCGTCCGACTCTTTGTACTTGTCGCCTTCTTGCACGAGCCGATCGATTTCGCCCGTGGTCAAGCCGCTGGTGGGCGTGACGCTCATGGCTTGAGTGCGGCCAGTACCGAGATCTTTGGCTTCCACCGAGAGGATGCCGTTTGCGTCGATGCGAAACGTGACCTGAATCTTGGGCACACCGCGCGGCGCGGGAGGAATGCCGGTCAGCTCGAAATGCGCGAGGCTGCGGTTGTCGGCGGCCATTTCGCGCTCGCCCTGCAGCACGTGCACGGGCACGAACGGCTGATTGTCGACGCTGGTGGTGAAAGTCTCACTACGCTCGGTGGGAACCGTGGTGTTGCGCGGGATGAGGCGCGTGAACACGCCGCCGCCCGTTTCTACACCGATCGAGAGCGGCGTCACGTCGAGCAACAGCACTTCGTCGATCTCACCGCTGAGCGCGCCTGCTTGCACGGCAGCGCCCACCGACACGACCTCATCGGGGTTTACGCCTTTGTTCGGATCTTTGGCGAACAGCTCTTTCACGGCGCGCTGCACTGCGGGCATGCGCGTCATCCCCCCCACCAAAACCACGGCGCCAATCTTGTCGACGCTGAGCTTGGCGTCGTTCAGTACGGCCCTGCAAGCCAGCAACGTGCGATCGATCAACGGCGCGCACAGGATCTCGAGCTCACTGCGCTTCAGCGTTCGCTGCAAGTGCATGGGGCCGCTCGGTCCCGAGGTGATGAAGGGCACGTTCACTTCGGTTTCGAGCGACGAAGAGAGCTCGTGCTTGGCCTTCTCGGCGGCTTCCCGCAAGCGCTGCAGCGACATGCGGTCCTTGCGCAGGTCGATCTTGTGCTCCGCCAGAAACTCTTCTGCCAGCTTGTCGATAATCAGCGCGTCGAAGTCTTCGCCGCCCAAATGTGTATCGCCACCCGTCGCGCGCACGCTGAAGACGCCCTTTTGCATCTCCAAAATCGAAATATCGAAGGTGCCACCGCCCAGATCGTACACGGCGATGATCTGGTGCTCCTTCTTGTCGAGCCCGTAAGCGAGCGCCGCCGCGGTCGGCTCGTTCAAGATGCGCTTCACTTCGAGGCCGGCGATGCGTCCTGCGTCTTTGGTAGCCTGCCGTTGCGCGTCGTCGAAGTAAGCGGGCACAGTGATCACGGCCTCAGTCACCGGCTCACCCAAGTAAGCTTCGGCGATCTGCTTCATGGCGGTGAGCACGTAGCTCGACACCTCCGGCGGCGAGAGCTGCTTGCCCTGCACCATCACCCAGGCGTCGCCATTTTCATGGCGCGTGATGCGATAGGGCGATGAGCGCTGCTGGTGCTCGACCGCTTTCGAATCGAACTTCTGCCCCATCAAACGTTTGACGGCGTAGATGGTATGTTCCGGATTGGTCGTGGCCTGACGTTTGGCGACTTGACCAACCAGGCGCTCACCCTTGGCAGTGATTGCGACCACCGATGGTGTCGTGCGCGCGCCCTCGCTGTTCGCGATCACCTTCACATCGGGGAGACCCTGGGCGTTCGTCCCTTCCAACACCGACACGCAGGAGTTGGTGGTGCCGAGATCGATGCCGATGATTTTCCCCATCGAGAGCAGGATACTCCTTCGAGCGCCCTAAAACCTGGGCGAATTTGCCAACCCGTGCTGGGCCGGTGGCCGAGGCGACGCACCTTTTCGCACGTTCTAGACGCGCGTCACCCACTCACGCCCATGCACTCACCGCGTCGAAACGCGCACAGCGCTCACGACGGAGGCGGTTTTGCAACGACCACCATCGCGGGGCGCACGAGCCTGTCGCCCATGCGATAGCCGGCCTGAACTTCGGCAGCGACGGCGCCGGGCGGATGCTCGGTGGTCTCCATCTGCTGCACGGCTTCGTGCAAAGCGGGATCGAAGGCTTGGCCAACCGCGTTGACGCGCTCCACGCCGAGCTTGCCGAGCGTGTCGATGAACATCCGCATCACCATGCCGATGCCGTCAGCCAAAGATTTCACATCCGTCGCAGTGCCGGCGTGCTGCGCAGCCCGCTCGAGGTTGTCGAAAACCGGCAGCAAATCGCGCAAGAAGTCTTCACGCACGCGGCGTTCGGCTTCCTGCGTTTCGCGGCGCGCGCGCTTTTTGTAGTTGTCGAAATCAGCAGCCGTACGCAGCAGCTGGTCGCGCAGGCGCACCGCTTCCGCGCGCGCCTCCTCGAGCGGATCGACGGGCGCTGCCGCGGGAGCTTCGTCCGTGGCGGCGGCTTCAGAGCCGTCTGTCGTGGGGTCCTTGGGATCGCTGGCTACGGTTTCGTCCGACACGCGCGCCAGTATAACCACTCGTTGCGCCTTGCCAACCGGGCTCAGTGCGCGAAAGGAGCGTCCACGCAGGCAGCCTGTCGCAAGACCCGGGCGCTGCCTCCCGTGGCGCGCGTGCTCGGCGTCGCTTCGGAGCCAGGCAAAAACCAACCGCGCACGTCTTCTGGAATTACCCAGAAACGATCTTGGCCGAACAAGGGTTCATAGCTGGTCTTAGTGGCAGCACGTCCATAGCCGCGCGTCTCCAACCAAAAGCAGGTCTCGTCCGAGGCAGGCGCGTACAGATGGTGTGCGCCAGCGCGAACGTCGACGACCGTACTGTCGATCACTTTCCCCTCCAGATCTCGCAGCAGGAACGTGCGTGTGCCAGAAGGCACGTTGAGCTCGACGCCCGCAAAGGGGCTTTCTCCACTCGAGGGCTCCACACGCGCCAGGCGCTTGCCATCGACGAAGAAGTCGCCGGGGAGATCCGCCAGGTTCAAGACGCGCACACCGGGATGTTGGTAGGAATGCGAAAGCGGACTCAGCACCAGCGCCGGCAAGAGCAGGAGTGCGAGGTCGAATGGCGAGGCTGCGCGCGACCGCGGACGCTCTTGGCAGCCAACGCCAGCGCGCGCGGCGATCTCACGAGCGTACACTTCACGCGTGCACGCGAGTGCTCCCGATGGCAAGAGCTCGACAGCGCGCCCGGACGCGGTGTGCGGAGCGGAGGTGCGCGCCGGAAACAGCGCGCGCACGAAAGGTAACGCGGACGCGAAGAGCGTCATCGCGCTGCACATCGGCTTCGACCACCAGGGCAGAAACACTGGCAGTGCGAAGCAGATGGCAAGCCCAACGATGGCCGATGCAAGCCGCATCGCTAGCGCTCGGGTAGCTTCGCGCGATACGTGCGACGCGCAGGCTTCACAATACGAGACGAGCCAGCGACGCGACGCGCGACCAAGCGCGAGCTGGCGCAGTGACGGCGCGCCGCAGCACGCGCAGCTGGGTGGCAGCGCGCTCGGCGCGGCGGGCAGCGTGACGACCCACGAAACCGAGCTCACTCGCGTCGGTGCAGGGTCCGCAAACGCTGGAGTTCCGGCCGACTGCTCGAAAAGCTCGCTGCTCACGCGAGCCGCACGTTGCCGAGAGTCGTCCGATGTCATACGCCGAGGAGGATGTCCGAGCTCAACGAGCCGCAACGCGAAGCCGTCTCCCACGTGACGGGCCCGATGATCGTGTTTGCGGGCGCCGGTAGCGGTAAGACGCGCACCATCACCTATCGCATTGCGAACCTGCTCGCTAGCGAGGGCGTGCCGCCGTACCGAATTCTGGCGGTGACGTTCACGAACAAGGCGGCCGGCGAGATGCGAGAGCGCATCGAGCGCCTCGCTGGTCCTGAAATTACGCGAGATTTGTGGGTCGGCACCTTCCATTCGGTGTGCGCGCGCCTGCTGCGCCGGCACCACGCTGCGGTCGGGCTCAGCAAAAATTACGTCATTTACGACGACGCCGACCAGAAGGCGTTGATGGCGCGCGTGCTCAAGGACATGAGCCTGAGCGATCAGGCGTACCCGCCGAAGCAGATGCTGTCGCTCGTCAGCCGCGAAAAGCGTGAGGGCAATGATCCCGAAGCCGCCGCGCGCGGCACGCGCCTCGACAGCACGGTGGCTGGCATCTACAAGGCGTACCAGGCCGCTTTGTTGCGCTGCGACGCCGTCGACTTCGACGACCTGCTCTCCCACGTCACGCGCATCGCCGAGAGCGACAGCGTGGACGGCGAAGAGCTGCGCGGTCGCTTCAACTACGTGCTGGTGGATGAGTTTCAGGACACGAATTTGATCCAGTACCGCTTGGTGCACGCCCTCAGCCGGCGCACCAACAACCTGTGTGTGGTGGGCGACGACGATCAGTCGATTTATCGTTGGCGCGGCGCCGACGTGCGGCTGATCAGGAACTTTCGGCGCGACTTTCCCGACGCGCGCGTGGTCAAGCTCGAGCAGAACTACCGCTCCAGCAAGAATATCGTAGAAGCCGCGCTGGGCGTGATCTCGCCGGCGCGTGATCGCGTCCCCAAGGTGTTGTGGACGGACGCCAACGCGGGCGACCCCGTGCGCGTGCGCGCTTTGAGCGACGAGCGCGAAGAGGCGAGCTTCGTCGCAGGCTCGATTCGCGCTGAGCTCTCGCGTGGCACGTCGGCAGAGCAAGTCGCCGTGTTCTACCGCGTGCACGCGCAGTCGCGTGCGCTGGAAGAGGCGCTACGCGGTCTGAACATTCCGTACCAGATCATCGGCGGAATGAAGTTCTTCGATCGCGCCGAGGTGAAGGACCTGCTCGCGTATCTGCGCTTCATCTCGAACCCGCGCAGCGACACCGATCTGTTGCGCATCATCAACGTTCCCGCGCGCGGCATCGGCGACAAAACCGTCGACAAGATCATGGCTGTCGCAGCCGAAAACACGAGCAGCGCGTACGATGCGCTGTTGCAGCTCTTGAAGGGTGAAGAGCTCGGGCAAGCCGCAAAGAAGAAGCTCACGGCGTTCAACGAGCTGGTCACCGGCTTGATGCGCGACGCCGCCAATGTATCGCCTTCGGACCTCGCGCGCTCAACACTGGAGCAGAGTGGCTACGAGAAGGTGCTGCGCGCAGAGGACACCGCCGAGGCCGACGCGCGGCTCGGTAACTTGGAAGAGCTCGTCGGCGCGATTCAAGACTACGAGGAAGAGGCCGAAGCGCGCGGCGAGGAAGTCAGCATCCAGAGCTACCTCGAGCGTGTCTCTTTGATCGCCAGCGTGGACACCATGCAAGACACCAAGTTGGTGAGCTTGATGACCGTGCACGGCGCGAAGGGCCTCGAGTTCGACAGCGTGTTCCTGACGGGTATGGAGGAGTCGATTTTCCCGTACAAGGGCGTGGACCAAACGCACGGCGAGTCGGAAGAGGAGCTCGACGAAGAGCGGCGTTTGGCTTACGTCGCGATCACGCGCGCGCGCAAGCGCTTGGTAATTACGCACGTGAGCACGCGACAGCTGTTCGGGCGCACACATTACCTCACCGTGTCGCGCTTCCTCGACGACTTGCCGGACGGCGTGGTGTCACGCGAGGGCATCGTCACGAGCCCGGTCTCGCGTTTCGGGCAGGGGAGCTACGGCGGTAGTTACGGTAACTACGGCGGCGGGTACAACAATTACGGTGGCAACAGCGGTTATCGCGGCGGCTCATCCTCCTACCGTGGTTACTCCGAATACACGCGAAGCCGCGAGCGCAACAGTGAACGCCCGTCGCTTGCGCCCGGCACGCGCGTCGTGGAGCGTGACGAACCGGCGAGCTTCACGCACGATGGTGTCGAAATCGTGGTGCGCCCGGGAGCGCGTGTGCGACACAAGACTTTCGGACGCGGCATCGTCGAGTCGATTGAGCCCGGCGAATCACCCATTGTGGTGGCTCGCTTCGAGCGCATTGGCAAAAAACGTATTAAGTCTGAGTATCTCGAGTTCGACTGAGCAACGTTTTCGGAATGAAACTTACTTACGGCTTTTTTGGTTTGGTGATTGGGGTGCACGCTGCGCTCGCCTGCGCGAATAGCGAAGAGTTGCCGCGCAACTCGAGTGCGGGCGGCGGCGGCCGCGGCGGAGCTAGCGCGAGCAAAGGTGGCGCAACCGCTTCGGGCGGAACCTTGTCGAGCACGGCCGGCGGCACCAGCAGCGCGCCTAGCGGGGGTTCACCGGTATTCGGCTCCGGCGGAGCGCAGAGCGGCGGAGCCAGCTTTGGCAGTGGAGGCGCATCGATCGGCGCGGGCGGCGTGAACGACGACGTGTTGGAGCGCGCGAACGTCATCGTTTACCACCAGAGCGATGTCACCGACGGCACCACCAATCGCATCTTCATGCGCCTCTTCATCGAGAACCGCGCGCCAGATCCGCTGCCGATGGCAGCAGTCAAGCTGCGCTACTGGATGACGAGCGAAGTCGCCATGCCCGGCCTGCACAGCTACTACATGGGCGCCAACATCAGCGGCGAGTCGTTTGCCTACGTCGAGGCCGGCGCGGACAGCCACGTCGAGATCAGCTTTGCCGGCAACAGCATCGCGCAAGGCTCCGATCTGAACCTGAGTGAGTTTCAGCTGCAGATTGATGGCGGCACCTTCAACCAAAACAACGACTTTTCGTTCAACCCCGCCAACACACAGCGGCGCCCCAACGAAAAGATCACGCTGTACCTCTCGGGGCGCCTGATCTGGGGCTGCGAACCGAGCGGCAACTGCGTGGGCGATAGCGGGCTCGGTGGAGCAGGCGGCGCGGGCGGCGCGGCGGGAGCGCCGGGCACGAGCGGGGGCGCTGGCGGCAGCGACGCAGCGGCTGGCAGCGGCGGCTCGGACGGCGGCGCGGCAGGCTCTGAAGCCGGCGGCAGCGGCGGAACGCTGTTTTGAGTAAGAGCTGCGCGCGTCCCAAGCTCGAGCGCAGTGTCGAGTCGAATGCGGGGAGGCACCTCGCATGAAACTCGAAATCTTCGCGTCTTCCCTCATTTTGTCTGCGGCCATGCTGGGCTTTTCGCAGCCCGCCCAAGCCCAAACATCGAATTCCAAAGAGAGCGGTTACGAAACGCGCTCCGAATCGGCAACGAGTTCGACCTACGAAGTGAGGTTCATCGACGATCCGTTGGATGCGCTGCCCGCGAGCTCTTACATCGCGCGCATCCGCGTGGCGACTGGCCGCGTACGAGTCCTGCTCGCGCGTCCGCGCACATCGTTCGTCAATGAAATGCTGGTGAGCGTCGAGGCACTGTAAAACAACTAGAGGGGGGATTTCAAAACGCCGCTCGCGCCGGCGCGCACTCACTCGCTCAACGAGTCAGGGCAACAGGTATCCGGCGCGTGCGTTGCGCAACTGGTAGCACCGCGAACCGTCCAAGTGCGTCGCACACAGCGGCCGCACGCACTCACCGCAATGCCTAGCTCGGTCTCACTGGCGCTTTCGCTGGAGCTCGGCTCGCCGTCGCAACACGCCCGGTCGAAGCACTCGCGGCAGGCGCACAGGCGCGCATCCAAACTCTGTCCAGGTTTGTAGATGGGTCGGCGCGGCCCTTCAGCGCGATTGACCGGCCCTTCAGCGCTGGCGCAGCCCGACGCCAAACTGACGCAAAGCAGGGCGGCTCGAACCAGGGCGCTAGCGAAAGCTGGCATCGCTTTGATGGACACCGCCGCCGCGCAAGCCTTTGGGCGGCCGGCGAGCATGGCGTGCCTCGTTGTGATACGAGTCTCGCGTCCCATGAACAAGCGCCTCTTGATGCTCGAAAAGCTGACCAGCGCTGATTCCGCCGATGCCTTCGCGTTTTACGGGCTCGCCATGGAGTACCGGAAGGAAGGTCGCATCGACGACGCGCTCAGAACTTTCGAGCGCCTGCGAACGAAGGACGCCAGCTACCTGCCCATGTACTTGATGGCTGGCCAAATGTTGGTCGAAGCGGGTCGCCAAAGCGAAGCTCGCGGCTGGCTCGAGGCCGGCATCACGCTCGCGGAGCAGCGCGGCGACGGGAAGACGCTGGGCGAGCTTCAAAGCGAGCTTGCGAACGCCCGCTGAGCGCCTGCTAGCAAAGCGCCGCATACGAGGCCGACGAATTTCCGATCGGCGGCGCAGGGGTGCCACATAACTACGAGCGAGCAACGCCGAGAGCTGCGGGCAATTCCGTCGATCCGAGCGCTGCGTAACGATCCGTCTGCCTAGCGCACGCGTCTCGGCGCGCCGCGCAGGCCTCTCCAATCTCGCTCGAGGTGTAACTTGCTGTCCACCGGCAAGCCCGGCAGGGCTTTGTTCAAACCGTGCCTCTGCGCGTCGCTCGTGCTCGCGCAACTCTCGTTCGTGGCGCCAGCGCGCGCGGCGGACACGCTCGCGGCCAGCGCCGACGCAAACGCCGAAAAGCAAAAAGCCAGCGACGCCGCTCCAGCGAAGCCTGCTGCTCCATCCCTCTCGCTGGCGCCAGATGCGCCTCAAATGGGCGGCTTGGTGTTGGCTCCTACCAAATCAGCCAACGAACCCGTCGTGAGCGACGAACCGAAGTTCAGCGCCACCGGCTACTTTCGCGCGCCGTTGCGCTTCTCTTGGGGCAAACCCACCACGCCCGACCCAAACGGCAGCACTGCGACGCAACTGCGTTCACCGCCGCTCGTGCCCGACGCGAACTACGTCGACTGGCGCTACACGAATAGCCAAGTCGGCCCCTGGACAGAGCTCAACTTTCACTACGGCAACGCGCGTGTGAAAGGCACCGTCCAGCTCGCTTCCTACAACTTGACCGACTCCGGCTATCGCAAGCTCGAGTCGAATCTTGGCATCAACCAAGCCTTCGTCACCATCAACTTTCCGGAGCTCTTCGACTCGCGCAGCCGACTCACGCTGATTGCGGGCGGCTTCACCAATCGCTACGGCGCTGCAGGCCGCTACGACGCGGGCAAATACGAAACCTACCTATTCGGGCGCACGCACGTCGTTGGTGAAACCTTGCGTTTCGAATACGATCTGCCCTCCGTCACCTTGATGCTGGAGCACGGTTTCGGCGGAAAACTCGAGCCAATTCCGTTCTTCGGCGCCTCCACGGGGCCACGCGACAACCTCAGCTGGAACCCGTATCCCGGCGAAGTTCCGCAAGAAGCCGCCTTCGTTCACCACGCGCATTTGGGCGGCGTAATCGGCGGCAAACTCTTGCTCGGCGCGCACTACATCAACGTGTTCGCCAACGACAACGAACGCGCCGGCGCGTTTCTGGGGCGCGCTTTCGGCGGGCGCCCCTCGAGCGAAGCCAGCCCGTACATCAAAATCTTCGGCGGCGACGTCAAACTGTTGGGCGGCCCGCTCGGAGATGGCTACATCGGCTACTCGCGCTTGAACGCGCGCAACGCCGACTACCTCGGTGACGCGGTGGAAGTGCTGCACTCCTTCAACGGACTGCAACTCCACGACAACTACTTCGGCAACCCTGGCACCGTCGAGCGCGCCACCGGCAGCATCGACAGCGTGCTGTTTCAATACGTATTCAGCTTCGCGCAAGCACTGTACGCGCCGCAACCATTCTGGGGACAAGGTCCAGATCTCGTCGCCTCGATTTACGGCATGTACAACAACGTCTCCGGCGCTACCAATCCCGAAGCAAACCACGCGCGCCTCAAATTCGGCGCCGATCTCACCTACGTGCCGCTCTCGTGGCTCGGCGTCGGAGCTCGTTACGATAACGTGCAACCCAACCTAGACGACGCCGAACAATCCTTCTCGGTGATCTCACCGCGCATCGTATTGCGCTCCAACTTCGTTTCGCACGAACAGGTGCTGCTGCAGTACTCGCACTACACCTATGGTGACAAAGCGCGCACCACTCAATACCCCTTCAACAATCAAGTCGGAGCCGCGCGCCTCGGTGCGGACGCGGACGCATTTCAAATCGCCGGCATCATCTGGTTCTGAGCCATCGAGGAAACCGCAACATGTCATCCACGCATTCGTTCGCCACCATTGCGTCCATCGCGCTCGCATTCACAGCCAACGCCTGCATCGCGCCGCCGCCACAGGGCAAACCGGGTGAAGCCAACCCACAAGCAACCGAAGACAGCTTGAAAACCTGCGACGCGAACGGCCTCATCGACGACGCCGAGGACAACAACAACCAACTCGCAACCGTCGGCGAGCGTGGCGGCTACTGGTACACCTTCGTCGACAAAGCCGGCTCGACCGTCACCCCCACTGCCGGAGATCAGGGCGGCACCTTCACCATGCAGGAAGGCGGCGCCAACGGCTCCCGCTACGCCGCCAACGTGAAAGGCAAAATCGGCACCGGCGAAACCGTATACGCGGCCATGGCCTTCAACTTCGTCGATCCCAAAGGCGAGTACGACGCCTCGCGCTACGCCGGCATCACCTTCTTCGCCAAACACGCGCAAGGCTCCACCGCCAAACTCCGCGTCAAAGTCCCCGACGTCCAAACCGATCCCGCGGGCAAACGTTGCAGCGAATGCTTCAACGACTTCGGCTTCGACCTCGATCTCAGCCCTGACTGGACTCGCTACGTCCTCCCCTTCTCCAAAATGCGACAAATGGAAGGTTGGGGTGCGCCACGCCCCTCACACATCGACCCCTCCCAAATCTACGGCGTCCAATTCCAAGTCAACCAAAAGGGCGCCGACTACGACATCTCCGTCGACGACATCGCCTTCGTCTGCCGCTAACTTCGCCCGCCGCTAACTTCGCCCGTCGCTAACTTCGCCCGTCGCCAACTTCGCCCGCCGCTAACTTCGCCCGCCGCCAACTTCGCCCGTCGCCCCCGGCGTGCCGCTGGAACCGGAACCGGTAGCTTCGTCTATCGCGAACCGACGTTAGCCCGACGAACGCTCGTCCGTAGTGCGCCGCCCGGCGCCGCCCCGACGACCTTCCGGGCGAGCCGGAAACACGCGCCGGTCCAGCGGGGATCGCCGATCCAACAACGAACGCCGCCCGCCCTCCTCCGTAAACAACGCACGCAACTGCTCGATCGTCGCCGCGTCGAACGCCTCCGCAGCTTCCGCGTGCCGCATACACAACGCCACAATCCGATCGCCCACCAACAGACGCCGCAGCTTGCCCGGAGCCGCGTTCACCTCGCCGCTCGCCTCGCAAATCTCACAACGCCGAAGCATACAAACCGCCTAACCCTGCATCCCCGCCGCGGCCAAGTTTTTCGACAGCACCCCACTCCCCTGCAACTGCCAAGCCGCGGCTGGCACTCCCAAGCCGCGCCTGGCAGCCGTGCCTGGCAACTCCCAAGCCGCGACTGGCAACTCCTGAGCCGTGCGCACTGTGATTCGCGACCCGAGAGCTCGGCCATGCCACCGAGCAGCTAAGAACGCGCCCGACTCCCACCGCACACACCCCGATCCATCCCGTCCCCCCGCGATCCGGCTCGGCCCTTCGCAGGCATTTTTTGGGTTGGTTGGGCCCCCGCCGCGAGCGGCGCGCACGTCCCGAGCACGCTAGCTCCCCGCAAGCATCTTTGGTCGCGCGTGGCGTGCTGCAGCTGGCTCGGTACGTGCCCAATTGTCGGATGAACTCCTCGGCGGACGCGTTCACCTGGCGGGAAGGTTCTCTTGCGTCCGCACACGATTCGCGAGAATGCGAACGCGCTGCCAGGCGCGAGGCGCGATGTTCTCCTCGCGCCTGGTGCGCTGATTCACCTGCGCGAGCGCGCCGATTCATTTCGTGTGAGCGCGCCGATTCATTTCGCGTGAGCGCACTGATTCGTTCGCGTGCATCGCGCTGGATTCGTCCAACGCACCGTGCGCCGGCTGCCCCGCGTGCAACGTCCGCCGCCGACTTGCCCGTTACATCGCACTGATTCACTCCGCGTGATCGCGCCGATTCATTCCGCGTGCATCGCACCGATTCATCCGCGTGATCGCGCCGATTCACGCAGCGCCGCACCTGCTTCTTCGTACGTGCATGCGTGTGCGCGTGCGTTGGCGCGAAATCCTGCTCGTCGCGTCGATTTTTGTTGACCGCGTTCCAAACCGGCAGAACGGGAACGTGCTGGATGCATGAAATCTTGACCGCGACGGGCTCTCACGTCTGCGTTACGGAACCAGCGATGAGCAAAACACTTTCGAAGTCATTTGCGGCGCGGAAACGCGGGCTTTGGGGCTCCTGCGAGGTCGAAAATCTGCGTGGTATTCAGTAGTGTATGCAATTCGATCGTTCACTCTCGAATGCTGAATTGTTGGCACGTATGCCCGTGTTGGCAAGTTGCGAACGCGGTGGCATGGCGGATGTGATCGAGCACTTGATGGAGATCGATCGCCGCAAGTTGTACTTGTGTCAGGCGTGTTCCTCGTTGAGCGCGTACTGTCGCGAGCGTCTCGATTATTCCGAGGACGAGGCGAGCAAGCGGGTGCGGGTGGCGCGGCTGGCTCGGGACGTGCCGCAGGTGTTGGATGACCTTCGCGGCGGGCGCATTCACCTAACGGGGCTGTTTTTGTTGGCTCCGCACGTGACTCGTGAGAATGCGGACGAACTCCTTGGAGAAGCGCGTGGCAAATCGCGACGCCAAATCGAGCGCCTACTCGCGGCACACTTCCCGCGGCCCAATGTAGAAGAAAGCGCCACGCCGACCGGTACCGCGACAGGTGCCGCGCGGCTGAAGCCGCTTTCGGCGTCAACGGTTCTGGTGCAATTCACTGCTTCGAGCGAGCTTTACGCAAAGATCGAGCGCGCACGGGAATTGCTCAGTCATTCGATTCCGGGAGGCGAGCTGGCAGCTGTCTTGGAGCGGGCAGTGGAGGAGTTGATTCAGCGGGAAGAGAAGCGTCGGTTGGGAGCGGGTGTGCCGCGGAAGCGCCGGCCTCTCAAAGAAGGGTCGCGGCATGTTCCCGTGGAAGTGGCGCGCGCCGTGTGGGAGCGAGATGGTGCCCAATGTAGTTTCATCGATTCGGAAGGCCGGCGTTGTAGCGAACGAAGGTTCATCACCATCGAACACAAACTGCCGTTTGCTCGGGGTGGCGCTCCCACTCTGGAGAATCTGTGTCTACTCTGCTCGCCTCATAATTCGTACACCGCGGAGCAGGCGTTCGGCGCGGAACACATCGAGGGAAAGCAGCAAGAGAGCCGGCGTAAGCAGGTACGACAGCCAGAGCCAACAGTACGCATGAGAGTGAAGCCAGCTGCGAAGGCAATGTCGGTTGCCAAAGCGATGGCAACTGCGGAGCCGACGCCGGGCGCAAAACCGATGACAGATGCTGGCCTGATGATGGCTGCCAAACGGTCGTCACGTGCAAAACCGATGACAGATGCTGGCCTGATGATGGCTGCCAAACGGATGTCACGTGCAAAACCGATCTCGGGCCCAGAGCAGGCTGAGGTCGGCGCGCAAGGCTCGCATCGTATGCGCGTGCTCTCAGCGTTGTGCGGAATGGGGTTTGGTCGGCGTGAGGCGGCGCGAGCGCTAGAGGAGGTTGATGACGACAGCTGGCAAGATGCAGCGCTGCTGCTGCGTCGCGCATTGGGCCAGCTGGTACCCGATACGAGCGCAGTGCCTCGCGCGTGAACAGCAAACGCGGATCGCGATGCGGGGTGCGGATCGCGACGCGGGGGGTTGGCTAGGATTCGGCGACCACGTGCTCGGAACGTGCGCCGCGCGCGCCACCCGCGCTGCGGTTTCAGGCGCGCCGCGGTTTTCATGGGAGGTGCAGAGTCGATGGCCGACCAGGATCAGGGGAGGCGTCGTTCGATTGGAGGCTCGTACGCGAGTGCTGTCGGCGTTGTGCGGGGCGGAGGGTGCACGCTCGGGCACACTCCCGTGAGACGTCGACTCACTGTAGGGTGGCGTGATTCGGCACGACCGACGCGAGAGTCATTCAGTTTGAGACGCAATGCTGACACAGGTGTTGCGCCCGTGAAGGTGGGTAGAAAAACGCGCCGATTTGGCGGTGGGCTGCGATACTAAGAGGATGGACCGCCTGCTTTTTCTCGATATCGATGGCGTCCTCAACTCCGGCGCGTTCTTGGCCGAGCGCAGCGCTAGTGTCAGTGCAGCCGAAAATGGGTTCGATGCGAGTGTTCATATCGATGCCACGCGCGTCGCACGGCTCAATCGTTTGGTGGAAGTCTCTGGAGCGCGGGTGATTTTGGCTTCCACTTGGCGAATGGTGTTCGGCCTGGAGCGCACGCAACGGAGTCTGCGCGCGAAGGGATTCCAGGGCGCGTTGGCGGACGAGACGGTGCGTCTGCTGGGGCATCCACGGCACATGGAGATTCGACATTACCTGGCGCAGTTCGAGTCGCTTCCGAACTTCGTGGTGCTCGATGATGACATCGACGCGGGCGTAGGTTTCGGCGAGCATTTCGTGCACGTGCTCGATGGACTGGAAGATGCTCACGTGGAGGCCGCGCTCGCAGTTTTGGAGCGTGCTCGGCCGTCGCTGCAAGGGGTGCTGCCGTTCGCCGAAATCTAGGGTTCGCTGCGCTCTCGGCGCACTCGAGACTCCCGTACTTCCACGCGGGGCCTAGGGCGAAAGGCCTTGTGGAGTTGGCAAGGGCGCGCGCGGCGTGTGGCTCAAGACTTCACGCACCATGCGGCGTTTGCGGAAGGTTTCGTGGAACGCGCTGTCGCGAATGTGGGAGATGAGCCGCCCGACGTAGTCAGCTGCGCGACGGCGTGCTTCTTCGGCTTGAGGTGAGCCGGCTTTGCTGAGCGCTTCCCAGCACAAGGTGCGCGTGTGCAAGCCGTATTCGGAGCCCTGCAAGGTCTCGATCGCGCCCATAGCGGTGGTGGCGAGGAGAATGCCCGTGTGCTGTTCACCCATTTCCACGCGCGCGCAAGCTTCGATGGCCATGGCGTAAAAGTGGAACGCGACGTAGGCCTGCGCTTCGGCGGCTTGGCGCGCGTCGAAAGCGTGGAGCACTGCACGCGCCGGATCGCCGGCGATGCGCGCTAGCACGGCGCGCAGGATTTTCTCGTGCACCGAATCGTAGGTGCTGCCCGTCACGGCGGTGAGCGCGCCGGCATCGCCGACCAGTGGTTCCGCCGCGGCGGCATCGCCGATTTCGATCAGGATTTCTGCCAACGACAACAGGGTGTCGGCGCGCGAATCCTGATCGCCGTAGCGTTCGTGCGCGTCGCGCGCGCGGCGCATGTAAGCGAGCCCGCGGTCGAAATCGCCGAGGCTCGCGTAGCACTCGCCGATGGTGTTCAGCGTTTTTGCAATTTGGAAACGCCCGCCAATCGAGAGATCGATGCGAATCGCGTCGAGTGCGAGTGCAATGCCGTCCTCGAAGCGGCCTAAAACCAACAAGCCGTAGGCGAGCGAGTTCTTGGCGCGTGCTTCCAAGCGTCTGGCGCCAGCTTGGCGAAACACCGCGACGGCTTCGGCTTGTGCTTCGATGGCTTCGTGCACGCGGCCCACACGGCGTAACAAGGTACCGCGCAGGCGCAGCACTTCGGCGCGAAGGCGCGCGGGCACCGTGTCTTCGGTTCCAGTTTTGCTAGCGCGATCGGCGGCCGCGAGCGCGCCCTGCATGTCGCCAATATCGTGGAGAATCTCGGCAATTACCATGCGCGCCTGAATCAAGAGCAGCGGGCTCTCGGCCTTTTCCGCGACCTGCTCGGCGCGCTGTGCGGAAAATAGGGCTTTGGCGAGACGCGCAGAATCGAGCTCGAACTGAGCGGTGGAGAGCAGCGCCGTCGAAACCCAGAAGGCCTTTTTGCTCAGGCGCGACAGCTTGCGCAGCTTCGAAAGATGCATGCGACGCTCACGCCAGCGACCCTGATTGCGACAAATCGCTTGCATGGCCTCGTGCACATCGAGCAGGCGCAGGTCGTCTTCGGGCAGGAGACTCAAGGTGCGGCGGTAGTAGCGCTTGGCGAGCGGCGTTTGGTAGCTGGCGCGCGCAGCGTTGGCGGCTTCCAAGTAGTACACCGCAGCTTCGCTCTTGGCGTTGCCGCGCGCGAAGTGGCGCGCAACCACGGCGGCGGTGAGCCCTTTGCCGAGCGGCGTTTTCGACAGGTGCTCACCCAGCGCGCGGTGCATGCGCACACGCCGGCGTCTCTCGAGCGCACGGTACGCCACGTCGCGACTGAGCGGATGCCGCACGTCGACGAGCTCGGCCTTCAAATCGCAGAGCCCGCGTGCACACAGCCGCATCACGAACTCTTCGTTTTCGAAGCCGCTAGTCGCATCCAGATCGCGAATCGAGAGCGGACCACCCGCCACCGCCAACCAATCGATCACGGCGTGCTCCTCGGGCGGAAGCTCGTTGAGACGATCGGCGATTAGCTGCTCCAGCGTGGAAGGGAGCATCAAGGCGACGTCCCCGCTGCGCTCGATTTGCACGATCTCTTGGCGTCCTTCGGCGCCTTCACGAATCTCGAGCAAGCCGCGCTCGAGCAACGTGTCCACCATCTCCAGCAGGAAGAAGGGATTGCCGGCAGCACGCGGCACGAGCTCGGCGCATACCTGGGCCACACCGTCGTTCACGCCCAGGCGCGCTTGCAGCAAGCGAATCTGCTGCTCGGGAGCGAGGCCCTTCAGCTCGACACGCACCAAGCCTTCGATGTGCGACAGCACACGATCGTCGGGCCGCGTGGCGAGCAGGATCAAAACCGGCAGCGCTTCTTGCCTGCGCACGAACTCACAGACGAGCTCGAGGCTCTGACGATCGGCCCATTGTAGACCGTCCATCACCACGACTAGCGGCGCTTCGCCCGTCGCGCGCGCGAAGAAATGACTGAGCCCTTGCGCCACCAATTGGCGGCTGCGCACCACGTCCGCTTCGTCGGCTGCAACGCGCACGCGCCCCGTGGCGAGCTCGGCCATGCACTCGACGACCTCCGGGCCTTCCTCTTCTGCGATGTATTCGCCGAGCGCCGCTTCCACGAGTACACGCGCCTGATCCATCGGTTGGTCGACGTGTGTTTCGGTGAGCTCGCGCACCCATTCGGCAACTGTCGCGAACGGAATCTCGCTCATCACGGGCGAACACTCGACGCGCAACACGTGTGCGTCGGGCGGCAGCTCATTCAAGAAAGCAGAAAGCAGGGCGCTCTTGCCGATGCCCATCTCGCCGTAGATGACGCGCGCCCCGGTGAGCCCTATGGCCTGCTCGTTGCCGACCACGCCGTAATAGGCAGCGTGCAAGTCCGCGAGCTCGGCGTCGCGACCGATCAAGTCGCTCGGCAGCGCCGCCATTTCGAGCAGCTTCTCCTCGCGCGTGTGTGGACGCAGCAAGGAGTAGATGCGCATGTTCTCTGGCAGGTTGCGATCGCTCGCCGCGGTGATGCGCACAGTTGGTGCATCGCCCCACACGAAGTCGCGCCGCACCAAGCGATACAAACCGCCCGCCACCCACGACACACCGGGCGGCGCTTGGTCGCCCAACATGTCCGCCAAGTAATCGGCGGGCTCGTGCAGCTCGTGGCTCACCAAGTGTCCCGCCTTGTCGCGACGCCCCGAAGCGATACCGCGCACGATGCCGATGCTGGCCTGAAGGCGCACCGGCAAATCTTCGGACGAACCACGGATGACTTCGTGCACGTCGATGGCGAGCCAGATCGCGTCTGACGGTGCGCGCGACGGATTGGCAGTGAGGCCCACCACCGCACGCGCGCTCAGGCTCGTCTCCAGCGCTCCCCCAGCCACGCTGCGCGGCACCTCCCAAGCCAAGTGCGCGCCGCGACGAAACGCCGCCTCCGCCAACGTATTGCGAAGCTGATCGAGCACGCGAGTCGCCTGAGCAGCGCCGGCTGTAGCCACCAGTTCGTCGACCCCATGCAAGCGCAGCTTCACCACCGCGACGTGACGCACTTCGCGACCGGCGCGTTCACGCAACGCCTCCCGAGTGGGACGGCCGGGCCCGGTTTGCTCGTCTTGTCCTTCTTCGGGCGGCGCTTCCACACCCGAAACCGCGACCGATTGATTGCCGCCGATCGAGTCTGGGCCATACAAGCTGTCGCCCAGCACTTCCGAGCCACGCGCGGGACCCGGCGACGTGTGTTCACGCGTGATGAGCTGCGCGATCACGACCTCGAGCACGTGCGAGTCGACCAGCTCTTGGCGCTGAATCAAGGCGCGGCTGATGCCGGCGGCCATTTCGCGCGCGGTTTGAAAGCGCTGCGCCGGATCGCGCGCCAACGCACGCATCACGATTTCTTCGAGCTCGGGCGGCAATTCGCGCACGAAAGTGCTCGGCGGCTCGACTTGACCGGCGCGCACTGCCTCGAGCAAGTCTTGCCCTTCAGCCTCGCCGTGCAGCGGGCGCCCAGACAACAATTCGTGAAAGACGACACCGAGCGAGTAGATGTCGGTGCGCCGGGTAACGCGCTCTCCACGCGCCTGCTCCGGCGACATATACGCAGTCTTGCCTTTGAGAACGCCGGGCTCTTCGCGAAATAGATTCGCGGACGCGATGCCGAAATCAGCGATTTTGACAGCGCCGTCGTAACTCAAAAGGATGTTCTGCGGTGAGACATCGCGATGCACGATGTCGAGTGGCGCGCCCGCTTCGTCTTTGCGCTCGTGCGCGTAATGAAGGCCTTTTGCCACTTCGGCGACAATGTAAGCCGCCACATACGGCGGAATCCGTTGCCCGCGCGCTTGCACAGCTTTCATCAAGCGCCTGAGATCGGGCCCCTCCACGTACTCCATACTGAGGAGCTGACCCTCTTCGCCGTAATCTTGGAAGTCGTAGACCTGTACGATGTTGGGATGATTGAGGCGCGTTGCGAGCTGCGCCTCTTCTGCGAACATCGTGCGGAAACGCCGTGAGTTGCCGTACGCAGGCAAAACACGCTTCAAAACGAGAAGCTTGAACGTGTCCTCTGCGCCGCGTTTCTTACCGAGAAACACCTCGGCCATCCCGCCTGCGCCCAAGCGTCGCACGATCTCGAAGTCCGCAAGGCGGTGTGGCGTCGGGCGGTCGGACGGCTCGGACATCGTCGCTCCCGGTAGATTACCGCGGACGGAACCTCGCGTGGTAACGTCTCGCCCCGCTTAGCGGCCAGCAGCCGACTAAGTCGCCGACAATCTCCCCGACAATCTCCCTTTTCCCCTCATGGAGCGACGGATGCGATGGTGCGTGGCTTTGGCGCTGATCTCGACCCTTCTGAGCTCGAACGCGCTGGCCGCCGATAAAGGCGGCAAGAAAAACAAGAAGGACAAGAAGGCCGAAGCGGCCGGCGCCAGTATGGAGACCACGGGGGCCGATCCCGCCAAAACCGAAAAGAGCGATTCGGGTCCGTACGCTCCCAAAGGTGCCACTGGTTCACTCGCCGAGAAGGAGAAGGAGACCGAAGAGGTCGAGCAAGCCGTCAAAGCTCGCCCGCGCGACAAGAAGTTGTTGTTTGCGGACATCGTGGTTGGCTTTGGAAATTCTCCCAAGCCAGGTCCGAACCGCGCCACGAGTGATGGCGGCAAAGACAACCAACTGCGCGATTCGATCTCGGGCTCGCTAATCCTCGGCGGCAACTTCGATCTGTCGCGCACGTTCACGCTGGGCTTTCGCCTACCGGTGGGCACCTCCGCGATCGACACGCCAAGCGGCAAGAAGACCCATTTCGCGCTCGGCGCGATCGAAGTGCTGGGTGAGTACCGGCACTACCTTTCCCCGCTCACGTCGCTGCCAGTGTTGTTCGGCGTGGGCATTCCTACGGCGGGCGGCGATCCCGATGTCAGCACGGGCGACAACGAGAATCGCACCAACATGATCATCGACAGCTCGCGCGGCTGGCGTGATGGCGAACTGTTCTGGCCGAAGCGTGTCCCGGTGATCTTGGGAGTCGGCATTCGCCACGAAGGGCGCAGCCTCGAGCTGCACGCTGCGACCAAGTTCGTGGCAGGTGTGCGCATTGCCGGCGACGTGCTCAACGCCAACTATTACGGAAGCCCGAACTCTGGACTCGTGAACAACGGCGTCGCCATGCGCAGCGTGACCGATGTCGGTTTGTCGTACTCGTTCAGCGAGAAGTTCTGGGCCGGCGCCGACGTGTGGATGGTCGCAAACATCATCGAGCCGCAAGAGTTCGAATCCGACGCGACGCCGCCTTCGCCGTTCCAGTTCGTGGGCGAGCCACGGGTAGGCATGCGTTTCGGCAAGATCAGGCCCTCCCTGGGGTTCCTCGTGCCCCTCGGCGGACGCCTGGCCGAGGCGGGAATGTATGGCGCGCACCTGCGCGTCGATGTGGCGCTGTGAACCGAAGCAGCCGAACAATCGCGCCACGCGGCTCGGCTTGTGGAGTCACGAGCTACGCGGTGTAAACTGACGGCAATGCGTCCGCGGCGCCTGCATTCGCTGTTTGCACTGGAGCTCCTGACGCTGGCGTTGGGCGCGAACATCGGCTGCGCCAGCGGGCCCCGTCCTCATCCGGCGAAGCCCGACGCAGCACTGGTGAACGGACCCGTGCAAGCCCTGCCCGTGGGCGAGCAGGACTTCGGCGAGCGCACCTACCAGCTGTTGTTGGATGGTGACACCAGCCGCGAGCGCATGAGCAAGCTCGTAGGAGTCGTTCGCCATCAGCTCGCGCGCTCCGCGGGGCGCTTCCAATACGGAGGCAAGGACGCTGGCTTGCGCGCTTTGATCGGCGCATTTCTGTTGGTGCGCGCCGGCGAGCACCGGGCGGAACTGCTGCACGGCGGAGAGCGCGCGCTGAGCTCCGCGGCGGCTGAAGTCGCGCGCCTGGGCCGTGAAGGGTATTCGGTCGCGCTCTACACCATGCTGGCGAGCGTGCTGCCGACGTCGCCCGCGCGCACGGAAGTGGAAGCGCACCTGCGCGCGATCGAAGAGTTTTCGCGTTCGACGCAAGGCGGAGGTCCCGTGCAAGCCGCCGGCATCAGTGCGCGTGTCGCGGTGCAGCGCGCGCTAATCGAATCGACGGACGAAGCGCTGACTGGAGCCCGCGACGCGGTGGTCACCTGGATTCGCCGGGCGCTGGAGTTCAACGCCAACGAGCAGCCGGTGCGAACCAATGTGGATCGCGACGAGGCGCTGGAGGCGTATCGTGGCTTGCGCGATGGACCCATTACGTTGACGGCGCTGTATCTGCGCCACGGCGATCCGCGCGGCGCGATCAGCGCAATCGATCACGCCGACTTGCAGCGCCTGCTGTCGCCGGAGCTGCGCGATGATCTCGAGCGCACCGCCGATGAGCGCGATCCGGACGCGTGGGCAAAGTTGTATCGCGTTTTCGCCGCGCAAGCCGACGCGAGCGAATCGTACTTCGATCCGGAGTTGATGACCGGCGCAGCTTGGGGTGTCGCGCTCGAGCTGTATCGCGCCGAGCCAGCTACCCTGCGCGGCGCGCTGCCCATCGCCACGCAGCTCGTAAATCGCGGGATGGCCGAGGTAGCGAGCGTGGTGTTGGCGAATTCGCTGAACCGTGGCTCTTCGGCGCAAGAGCTCGGCGTCGCGCTCAGCGTGGTGCACAACGCCATCGTTGCGGAAGGTGCAACCGGGCAACTCAATGGCGCACGCCGCACCTTCGCAGCCGCCGAAAAGCTCCTCGAGCTCAGCGAGGGACGCTCGTTCAGCAACAAGATTTCTCCGAGCTCCGCGCGCGTTCGTTATGTAATGGCCGCGATCGAAGCGCGTCACACCGAGCTCGACCGCGCGCTCGCCCTGTTGGAGCGCGCACGCCAGAGCGAACCGAGCGTGGAGGTGTTGAACATGATCGCCTCCATTCAGCGCCAGCGCAAAAACCCTGACGCCGCTCTGCAAGCGCTGGACGGCTCGATTGAAATCTCGCGGCGCAACAACGATCCACTCGCCGAAGCCGAGGCGCTGTTCCAGAAGTTCGAAGTGTTGCGCGACGCGGGTCGCGGCGACATGGCAGCGCACGCCTTGGACGAAGCTCTGGTGCGCAGCGTCGACGCCGAGAAGCTCGGGCAGCCAGGGCCGAGCCAAGCGCGAGTCGAACGCTTGCTGGCGCGCGTGCTCGAGCAATATGGCGATCAGGCGGCGATTCGGCGCGCTACGCAGCGCGCGTACGACGCGGCTAGCGGCGATACGCGTCAGCTCGCAGCCACCGTGCTCGACGCGGCTCGGCGAGCGCTCACACGCAGTGATCTCGCCGGCGCGCGGGCGGCCGCACAACGTGCGCTGGAAGCTAGCCTGGGCTCGGACGAAATCGTGTACGTAGCGCTGTGGTTGCAGCTCCTGGAGCGCAAGTTCAACGCGCCGAGCGACGGCACCGTGGAAGAAGCCTACGCCAGCATCGACGATTCCTCGCGCTGGCCCGCGAAGCTGCGCGCCTGGGCACGCCGACGCATCTCCAACGCCGATCTGCTCGCGGCGGCGCGCGACGCCTCCGAGCGCACCGAGGCAGCGTTCTACATCGCCATGAGCGATCACGTTGCCGGCAAGTCAGACGCTTCGAATCAACTCCGCGCCGTCGCGGGCAGCCCAGCCATCGATCTGATGGAGGTCGGCATCGCGCGCGATCTGTTGGCGACGCCGCGCAAGTACACGCCGCCCGCGAACGTTGCGATCCCCTGATTCAAACCTGCGGTTTGCGGCCGAGTAGACGCGTGGTGAGGTGCTCGCCGAGCTCCGACAACATCAGTCGCTCGACGCTGGCCTCTTTCTCCAAGCGCTCTGCAGCGTCATACTGAAACTCGATGCCCATGCCCGCGGGATTGGCTTTCGTCGCTTCGTGCGGCGGCGTCACCCAGATCACCTTGCCGCGTAACTTCAATGGCTCGGGCATGCCGGGCACTCCCAAGGCGAAGACGAACTCCGTCCCAACGGCGAGCGGCTTCTCCGTACCGATGAAGGTGCCACCCCGCGAGATGTTCTTCGTGTAGTCGGCGAAGAACGTGTTGAGGCGCCTGTATTCGATTTTGAGCTCGATCGGAGCCCTTGGTGCACGGCGTCGTTCGTCGTCCATTGCCCGGTGGCAGTGATTCTAGCCGGTGACGGCGAAATTTCGGAAATGCGTTGCGAGCACGGCTCGAACGCGCGATTGCCGCTGCTTTTTGCCCCGCAGCCCGCCCGGCCCGAGCGCCCGCGCCGAAATCGCTCGGCCAGGGCCACCCTTCCGGTGCTATGCACCCCGGAAACGTGCGCGATCCCTACGAAGTGCTCGGTGTGGACCGCTCCGCCAGCGAAGCGGAGCTCAAGGCCGCCTTCCGCAAGCTCGCCGCTCAGCATCACCCGGACAAGAACCCCGGTGATAACGGAGCCGCGCAACGCTTCAAGGATATCAATCAGGCGTATCAAATCCTGAGCGACCCTCAGAAGCGCGCTGCTTACGATCGCTTCGGCGACTCGGCGTTCCGCCCTGGCGGCATGCCCGCCACCGATTTCGCCGGCATCGAGGATCTGTTCGGGGACCTGTTGGGTGCCTTCGGCTTCAAGAACGGCGACAAAGGTTCGATCCGAAAGACGCTCCAGCTTTCGTTCGAGGAAGCCGCGCACGGTTGCGAAAAGGAGATCACCTACGAGCGCGTGGACTTGTGCGTGCGCTGTCATGGCGGCGGAGGTGAGCCCGGCTCGCGCAGTGAGACCTGCGCCTCGTGCGGCGGCCGCGGCAAGGTGCGCTTTCAGCAAGCGCTCTTTCCAATTGCGGTCGAGCGAGCCTGCTCGCGCTGTCGTGGCAGCGGCAAGATTCCGACTTCACCGTGCCACGGCTGCCAGGGCAGCGGGCTCGGCAAGGCGACGCGGCGCTTGGAAGTGCAGATCCCCGCCGGCATTGAAGCAGGCAGCGTGCAGTCAGTCGACGGCGCCGGCAACCGCATGCGGGCGGATCGCCCAGCGGGAGATCTCGAGTTGGTCGTGGAAGTGGCGCCGCATCCATTCTTCCGGCGCGTCGGCGACGATATCGTCTGCAAGATTCCGATTTCGTATAGCCAGGCGGCGTTGGGCGGCGAGGTCGAAGTACCAACTTTGGACGGTAACGTTCGCCTGCGAGTGCCGCCTGCAACTCAGGTGGGCAACGTGCTGCGGCTACGCGGCAAAGGCATCGCGCATCGCGTGCGCAGCGGCCACGGCGATCAGCTGGTGGAAGTGACGATCGAGGTTCCGTCCACACTCAGCGAGCGTGCGCGGCAGCTCTTGATCGAGCTGGGGCACGAGCTCGGCGACGACGTGCAGCCGCAGAGCGCAAGCTTCATGGAAAAGCTAAAAGGCCTGTTCGGCTGAGCTTGACCCTTCCACCCGGAGCGCCGCCCGGCTAGTGCAGCGCGGTCTCGAAAATTGCCTCACCTCACTGGCGCTCCGCTGGCGCCGGACGAAAGACGAACCATGGAGACCACCAAGATTGGCATGCTCGGCGCCGGCAACATGGCCGCCGCACTCATCCGTGGAATGCTGGCCAGCCAGCGCGTGGCACCAGAGCAAATTCGTGCGAGCGACGTGCGCGAAGAGCGGCTCGCCGAGCTCGAAGCCGAATACGGAATTACCACCCATCTCGAGAACAAGGAGCTCATCGAGTGGGCCAACCTGGTCGTGATCGCGGTGAAGCCGCAGGTGATCGACCGCGTGCTCGATGCTCTCGGCTCACAGTTTCGGCCAGGCACGTTGGTGGTTTCGATCGCGGCGGGCGTTCCGATCCGCGCGCTGGAGGCGCGCTTGCCGGAAAGCGTGCGCGTCGTACGAGCCATGCCGAACACGGCTGCCATTGCACTCGCGGGCGCAACCGGAATCGCGCCGGGTTCGCGCGCTACCGAAGCCGACATCGTGGCGACGCGCTCGTTGTTCGACGCGACCGGGCGCTCGGTGGTGTTGGACGAAAGCTTGATCGACGCAGTTACGGGCCTGTCTGGGAGCGGACCCGCCTACGTGATGCTAATGATCGAAGCGCTGGCCGACGGGGGCGTGAAAGTCGGATTGCACCGCGACACGGCGCTGCTGCTCGCTGCCCAAACGGTGTTCGGCTCAGCCAAACTTTTGCTCGATACGGGAGAGCACCCGGGTCGCTTGAAGGACATGGTCACGAGCCCCGGCGGCACTGCCATCGCTGGTTTGCACACGCTCGAATCCGGGGGCCTGCGCCGCACGTTGATCGACGCCGTCGAAGCCGCGACGCGCCGCGCTCAAGAGCTCGGCGAAATCATGGCCAAGAAGCTCGCCAAGAGCTGAACGCAACGATCTTCATCGCGCAATGATCGCGCCTACAAGAGGCTCGAATCCAGCGCAGAATAAGCGTCCGCGTGAAGGGGCCGGGGGGGGGACAGCCTCGCTCCACGCGGACCATTCATTCGTAGCAGTCGCTATTCCAAAAAGCAACCGAACTTTCCCCGTCGTGCCGTCGCGTACGCTTAGAACATCCCCAGGGGTGATGCGTCGTGCTTTACACGCGCACGAACGTTACATGCCTCGCAGGATGCGCTCAGCTTCCGCAGCGAAAGCCCCAACGCCGACCGCGCTCGGAGCGATCGCTTACCACGAGAGGCACGCGCAGGCTCTCGGCTCGAGCACTCGATTTCGTTCGGGGTGACAATTTGCGATCCATCGGATCGTCCGCGCGGGCGGCGAGCGACGCCACGCACACACCGCGCTCGCTCACGATGAAGCGCCCAACGAAGCTACTCGCGACCACTTTCTCTGCGCCATCGACGAACTCCGCATAGGGCTCGACTCCAACGGGTCCTTCCAGCAAGTAGCCGTCCTCGTCGGGTTCGCACGAGCGTGGCAGACGTGACAGCTCGCGCGCGCTGATCTCGATGGCGCGCCCCACCGCACCATTCCGCAAATCGAGGGGAAAAACGTACCATCCGGGCCCGCGCGTCCAGATGGCGAGAGCATCCCGACGCGTGCTTCGCACGAGTAGCGGCACAACGCCACGACCCTGTGGCAAATCGGCATACTGCCCCAGCAGGCGGGCGTCGTTCCCTTCCAGCGCGAACACTCGCAAGCTCCGCGGCTCTTCCTGGGCCGCGACATAAAAGCCACTCTCCATTTCGACGGCGGAAGCCAACGCGCCAACTCCCGATCGCGACGCGTTCAGGAGCGAGACGACACCGCGATTCTCGGCCACCGCGAAGAGCTCGGTATTGCCGCGCGCGCTCACGCTCAAGATGCCGGAGCGACCGGAAGGATCGAGATTGATGTGCCAAGCCGACGACACTGATCCTTCGTAACCGAAGATCTCCGACACTTGGGCGGGATCTGACCACGGACTCGGACCCACCAATGTGCGCCAGACGCCGTCGCGTACGCGGTGCACGTCGAGCGCCGCGATCGAAAAGCGACCAGCTTTGCCGAAGTCGGCGCCACGCGGCGCCCAGATGTACGCGCGCAGTTCGGCATCGGCTCCCGTATCGAAAGCCAGCGAGTCTCGCGGACGCTGCGGAGCAGCCTGTTCCCAAAGCGGCAGCCATGGGGCGCTTTGGCCTTCGGTGTTTCCCGTGGCGTTCGCGCCGGGCAACGCGGGTGCTGAAACCTCGCCCGTCGGAGCGCAGCGCAATAACCAGCGACCACCACCTGGCTGAGGCAACGAAGTCGGCTTCGGCAATGCAGCCACGGCCAGCGGCTTGCCACCACTGGGTCCATCCCAACCCACGCGCAACCAACCCGCAAATGCGCAGCCGAGCGCAGAACAACCCTGCTCGAGCCCTGGTCCCAGCGCCTGAATTTTCGGCGCTTCCAAGGTGAGCTCGGGAGGCAAATCCACGTCGGTATAGGTACGCCCGCCGTCGACGCTCTGTTCGGCGATCCCCGCCGCCGCAACGACGAGCGCGCGCTCCCCCGAGAACAGTGCCCGCTCGACGCGCCGGCGCAGCACGCCCGCTCGCATGTGACCGTCGTTCGCGATGCGCACGCCGACAAAGCCGCTCTGCCCGATCACCCAACCCGAGAGCTCGCCTTTGTCGTTCTCGACCCACGCATCCGACCAGAAGCCTTTTCCGACCAACGCACGCACGCCTTCTTCGCCGTCGTCGAGCACCAACGGGCGGGCGCTCTCTGCACCGTTTGGTTGAACGCGCAGCAGCATGCCGGGCTTGTCGCGCTGCGGCGGAACAATCACCGCCGCGCTGCCGTCGCGCAAAGCCAGTACGCGCTCGCCGGGTTCACGCTTGCCTGCAACTTCGAAGTGAGCGCCGTTAGGTGTGCGCACACACAAGACATCGGGTCGCGCAGCGTCGGCGCGCGACGAACCACAAGCGCCGCGCAGCACGAGGCCTCCGTTGCCACTCGCCAGCACGGCGCGCGGTCCCTCGAAACTCTCCACCAGCTCGAGTGACAACGGCGCTTTGAAGGCATGGATTTGGGTTTTGCCGTGCGGCTCCTGACAGACGAACCCAATCCCCTTGCCGAGCGACAGGGCCGAGCAGTTGGCGGAAGGCGCGACCAATCGCGCGCGCGACTCGAGCACGTGACCATTGGAGAGCTGCACGCGCGTGAGTGCGCCGCGATACAAAACCAACGCCGTGTTCGCTGAATCTGCGATGCCGCGCAGCACCGCCGTCGCCAGTGGATTCGCTCCCGCCGGGCCTTCGTTGCCCGCGCGGCGCATCGTGGCGTTCGGCTCGTTCTGGCTCTGTTCGATGGCGCGCAGTGTGCCGTCGGGCGCGAGTTTCTTGCGACCGTCAGGAGCCGCCAAAACAATCTCACCGCCGTCTTCGCCGACCAGCTTGTATTGGCGCGGCAGCGCATGCCAACTCCCGCCCGCATCGAAGCTTGCCACCACACCTTGGATCGGCAGCTCGACAGCGCCGAACCAGGCGTCTGCAAACGCCATCGTGCCGTACGTCGGTGAGGGCGGCAGACTCCCGCGTTCGCTGCCAGCACCGTTTTCGGCGTCGAGCGCGATCCAGTCGCCGCTACGCCGCGCTTGCAGGTAAAGCCGATCGAAGCCGGGCACGACGCGCTCGATCTCGAAGTCGAGCGCCGCAAACGGAACCAGCTTGTCGGTGAAGCTCTTCGCCAACCAGAGCGACGCGCGCCCCGAACCGGACATTGCAAACAAGAAGCCGTGACCGAAGCGTCGCGGCAACTCCACTAGCTGCACCGGGCGAGCCAATGGAAACGCTTCTTCGGCCATCTCGATGGAGCCGTCGGGGTGCACCAGCGCGCGCAGGCCATGCGCCACGGTGCGACGCGTGCCGTCCGCTTCGACGCCCAGTGTGTTCACTTCTGGACCTTCGAACGGCGAGAGCAGTCGAGCGCGCGCGGCCGCCGGCTGCGTTCGCAAAGAGAGCGCCAAGGCGGCGAACAGCAGGGCGCGCAGGTTCCTGCTGCCGGACCTCGCAAGAGCTTGCATTCGAGCCTGCCCAGCGTAGCGGGTTTTGACAACGCGCAACACGGCGCAGGGCTAGCATCTGTCAGCCGATTCTTTAACGATCACGATGGCAAGCACTGGGCCAAGCGGCCGAGGCGCGGAAAGTGGTACACCCCGGGCTCCTCGAGGACCGATGAGCGAAACCAAACGACCCACATCCGCTGGAGCCGAAGAGCTGCTCGGGCGTTACTTCCCTGTTTTGGATCACGGCTTCGTCGCCTTGGTCGACTACATGGGCACGGACGAGTGCATCGAACGCGCCGCGCGTGTGAGCTACGGCTATGGCACGCGCAAGACCAGCGTGACACGCGGCTTGCTTCGTTACTTGCGTCGCCATTTGCACACGACGCCCAGCGAGATGGTCGAGCTGAAGTTCCACTGCTGCATGCCGATGTTCATTGCGCGGCAGTGGATTCGCCATCGCACCGCCAACGTCAACGAATACTCGGGCCGCTACTCGCTGATGCCCATGCTGTTCTACACGCCGACCGCCGAGCAGCTGCAGACGCAGAGCGCAACCAACAATCAAGGCCGAAGTGGCAGCGCCGTAGCCAGCGAAGTGCACGAAGCCGCTGTGCGACGCTGGAACGAGATTCGACGTCAGAGCCGCGAGACCTACGAGTGGATGGTTGGCGAGCAAATGGCGCGCGAGCTCGCACGCATCGACTTGCCACTCTCCACGTACACTCAGTGGTATTGGAAGATCGATCTTCACAACTTGCTTCACTTCTTGAGGCTGCGCGTCGACTCCCACGCGCAGTGGGAAATCCAAGAGTTTGGCCGCGTGATGGCCGGCATGCTCAAGCGCATCGCGCCGCTCAGCTACGAGGCGTGGATCGACTACGATGTGTGCGGTGCGCGGCTGAGCCGTATGGAGCTCGACGCAATTCGACGTCTGGTCAGCCTCGAAGGCTCGAGCTTGAGCGCGCGCAACGGCGAACGCCTGGACGAAGCTGGGCTCGAAACGTTGGGGCTTGCGCGCCGCGAGGTGCGCGAGTTTCTGAGCAAGCTGGCCAGCACGGCAGTGCCCGACTTCGAGCTCGATCTCAGTCGCTCCGAGCCACCCGAAACCTTCGCCGCGCGCTTCGCCTCGGCAGTGCCCAAGGTGGACACCACTCCAAAGGAGTGATTCGGCAAGGGATGGCGGATCGACTCGCGCGGCGCTAAATAGCGCGCATGGTTTCGCTCGCCGTCAGCCCTACGTCCGATCTCGCCACGCTGGATCTCGACGAAGAGATTCGGCGTTTGAAGCGTGAGCGCAACGCCGTGCTGCTGGCTCACTACTATCAAGAGAGCGAAATTCAGGATTTGGCCGATTTCATCGGCGACTCGCTACAGCTCGCGCAGGCAGCGCAGCGCACGCAGGCGGATGTGATCGTGTTCGCTGGCGTGCACTTCATGGCGGAGACCGCAAAGATCCTGAACCCGACGCGCAAGGTGCTCGTGCCGGACTTCAAAGCCGGCTGCTCGCTCGCCGACGGCTGCCCGGTGGATCGCTTCAAGGCCTGGAAAGCGCGTTACCCAGGTTCGGTGGTGATCAGCTACATCAACTGCAGCGCCGCCGTGAAGGCAGAGAGCGACTACATCTGCACCTCGAGCAACGCCGAGAAGATTGTGCGCGCCGTACCAGCGGACAAACAGATCCTATTTGCTCCCGACAAGAACCTGGGCCGCTATCTGATCAAGAAGACCGGGCGCGACATGGTTTTGTGGCAGGGCAGCTGCATCGTGCACGAGACCTTCAGCTTGCGAAAACTGGAAGGCATCCTCCACGAGCACCCCGACGCCAAAGTGATTGCGCATCCCGAGTGCGAAGAGGCGCTGCTCGATCGTGCGCACTTCATCGGCTCGACGGCAGCGCTCCTGAAATTCGTGCAGAGCGACCCAGCCCAAGAGTTCGTGGTCGTAACGGAGCCGGGCATTTTGCATCAAATGCAGAAGGTAGCGCCCGACAAGGTGCTCATCCCCGCACCGCCCGAGGCGAACTGCGCGTGCAACGAGTGCCCATTCATGCGCCTGAACACGCCTGAGAAGGTGTATTTGGCGCTGCGCGACCTCTCGCCGGAGCTCATGATGCCCGAAGAGCTGCGTTTGCGCGCCAAGGTTCCGATCGAACGCATGCTGGCGCTGAGCTGAGTGCCAGCATGCGCTGAGCGCGGTCGCTCACTTCACGACGACGTCGGGATCCTTGACCGTGAAGTTGCACTCGTTTGGCGGCGCCACCCAGTTGATCGCGTTGAACCAGAACTGCTTGGTTTGATACAGCGACTGCACGGAGTGGAAGAACGCAGGCCCGTTCGCGTCGGCGGCGTGCCAGCACGGGTTGTACTGGTCCATCTGCTGGTTGTCGGGGTTGCCCCGGGGCACCCACTGATTTGCGAAGATGACCCACTCGTCGCCGAACGCGAAGATGCGGCCCTTGCCGTCGACCTCGTAAGCGGCGGCCATGGTGTTATTGGTCACCGGATCCTTGGCAAGGATGGTCGCGCCACCAGGAGGCGACACGGACCAGCCGATGAAGGCGCCGACGTAGTCGAGGTTCAGCGTCAGCTTGGAGAGTGCGCCTGTTTGCGGCGTGAACTTGATGGGTGAGGTGATGTGCGAAGTCGTGCTTTGGGACCAGTGCAGGCACTTCTTGAGGTCCACCGTGCCGCCCTTGTAATAGACGGGTACGGCCTCGCCGCTCGCGGGAGCAGTTTGCGGCGGCTGGTACTTGAAGCCAGCGAACTCGATCAACTGGCCGCTCGCCGCGGGCTCTGCATCGGTGCTGACGAAGCCAGTCAGTGTGATGATGCCGCCGCCCTTCTCGCGCACCCACTTCTCTACGGCCGCCTTCTCGTCCGCGCCGAAGCTCCAACCGCTCACGTTGGCGACGACGAGGATGTCGTACTTGGCGAGGAAGTCCGCGTTCAAGGTCGGCTTGGTGCTGACCATCGTGACGGTGGCGGTCCCATCGCTGTTGCCATTCAACCAATTGATGAAGGGCTGAGTGTCCGTGTCGGCAGCAGCAGATTGAAGCGTGCCGAGCAAGGCGAGACGAAGGCAGGTACAGTTGGTGTTGTTGGCGTCGCAAACCTTCTTGCGCACCTCGAGATCGCGCTTGTCGTTGGGGTCCACCATGCCGGGCGTACCGACATTGATGCCTCCGCCCATACCAATCGGAGTGGTCCCGGAGCCGCCGGACGCAGACCCTCCACCGTTATTGCGGGAAGTAGCGTCCACTCCAGCGCTACACGCCGCTACGAACGCAGAGCCCACTGCCAAAACCACCGACCAAGTCTTGAAGGAAGTCATCATGGCAATCCTGGAGCTTGTCCCGAATTGGTCGTTACGCCAATGCCGAGTTCGAGAGTGATCAACGCACTGAAGATGCGTCATACCGCCACACAGGGCTCAGGATTCGTGCGGCTCCTTACAAACTAAAATTAGCTAAACACGCCGACCTTTGATCGAGGTCATTTTGCCTCGGACAAAAGCGCGCACTTGCTTGACCCGGCTCAGCGGCGCGCTATTGGCAGCGGCTTGCTCTCACCGCAGCGAAGGCGGCCCTGTCAGTGAGCGTGGGGCGGCGCAGCGGGAGCGGTGGCGGCTGTGGGCTTCTGTGCTGGTGGCGCGGCTTTGCCACCGCTGATTTCATTGGCCCGCTCAATCGCTCGTTGTAGCTCGGGACTGATGATCTCGGCTCCGGCAGGCAAACCCGTTTCGCGCTTCTTGCCACGCGCGTCTTTGTCTTTCTTGCGCAGCGCACCTTCGGATTCGATGGCTTCCACGAAAGCCTCCATGCGGGCGGGCTCGGCGTTGCCGTTGACGTCGACGATGGTGATCTTGCCGGAGCCTTTACCGAGATCGTTGCGGAAGTCGTAGACCGCACCCACCACCGTGAGCTTGCCTTCGGAGACGCGCGCGCCGAAGTGCGTCAGCGCGTGCGCCACTTGAGCGCGCACGTTCTCGACGACAGCTTCGGACCAAGCCGCGTCGCTCTTCGGGTCGCCCGCTTTGGGTTTGGACACGTGCAGCTTCTCGAGTTCGCGGCGCACCGGTTCGCTCTGCGAGGAGATGTCGCCCATCGCGGCCTTGACCGCGCCGCAACCGGTATGCCCCAGAATCATCAAGACAGGTGTTTCGAGGTGCGCGACCCCGTACTCGATGGAGCCGAGCCCGTTTTCAATCTGGTTGCCGATATTGCGCACCATGAAATCGTCGTTCTCGGGCGTCGTATCGAACGCCGGAGTGTGCACGCGCGAATCGGCGCAGCTCACCACGGTTGCACGCGGCTTCTGACCGTCGGCGAAAGAAGCGAAAAACTTGGGACCGTGCTCCATGTACACACGGTTGTCGTTCAAAATCTCTTTGAGGTACGAGCGCGCTTGTGCGAGCGGCTCGTCGCGCGATGCTTCCCACGCGAACGGCACCACGAACTTGCGTGGTCCTTCGCTGTGCTCGCTGGTTTCCGCCACAGGCTTGGGCTTGGCGGCCTTCTCGGCAGGTTTAGCGGCGGGCTTGGGGCGCGCCGGGCGCGCCTCGGCAGTCGCTTGCGCGCCGCGGTTACAGCCCGCGAGTGTGGACACGAAGAGCAGAGCAAAGGCGAGACGCCGCATGTGAAAGCCAATACGGCGTTTGCCGTCCCAGCTTGAGTCCGGCACGGAAGTCCCACTCTCCTCTTTGCAGGCGGAGTTTAGTGAGTAAACTCCCGCCTATTGTCCGAAACGGCCTCCTCCGCACCCGCGGCAGTCACCCGCCATGCCGCTCCGACGCACCAGCGCGCTCGCGTGATGCGCAGGCTCGTCGTGGGGTTGCTCCTGCTCGCACCTTCCCTGCTCGTGATTGGGCTGGACGTGCTGCGACGCGGCGAGCGCTTGCGTACCTTGGAAGGCACTTATGTGCTCACCTACGTAGCCGCCATCGCGGAGGGTGGTTTGGTGTGGGCCAGCCTGGTCTACGCTGCGTCGCGCCGCCGAGGCACCCTGCGCTGGCTGAGCGCGGTGTTGTTCGTCATCGCGCTCACCTTCGCGGTTGGCGGGCAGACCTACTTTTTCGGCCAATACAACGCTTATCTGAACGTGGATGTGTCGGTGTTCGCATCCAACTTCAAGGACAGTGTTCTCAATCAGCTGTTCGCGGACATCGGTAATTACCTGCGCGCCAAGCTGCCGCCGTTCGCGCTCTCGATCGCGCTGTTGTGGGCCGCGCGGCGTTGGATTCGTCCGCGGCGGCGGCCTGCGTTGATCGCGGGCGTGGCGGCGCCGCTCTTCCTGCTCGGCAGCTTCTTCATTCCCACTCAGCACCGTCACACGCAAGCTTCCACGCCCGACGTGCTCTACCTGAACGCCGTCGGCGGCTTGCTGCGAACGCAGCTCGGCATGACGGAGCAGTCGCATCAACTGCGACCGCGAGCGCGCGCGTCACTACCAGTCCCTGCGCTCACGCGTCGTCCCGATGCACCCAAGCGCAACGTGGTGCTGGTGATTCTGGAGAGTGTGCGCGCCGACAGCGTATGCATCGAATACGCGCCGAATTGCCTCAAAACCGAGAGCACCAATCAGCTATTTCCGCGGCGCTTTCCCTTTACGAACATGCGCTCGCTGGACTCGTGCACGGCGGTCTCGCTGGCGGTGTTGTGGACCGGCGTGCTGCCCACCGAGTCGCGTGAAGTGCTGCACACTTGGCCGCTGATTTTCGACTACGCGCGCGCAGCCGGCTACGACACGGCGTTCTGGACCAGCCAGAATATGATGTTCGGTAACGCGCGGCTGTGGGTCAAAAACTTGGGCGTTTCCAAGTTCGTGAGCGCGACCGATCTCGATCCCACCGCTGATCTGGACATGGGCGCGCCGGAAGGATTTCTGGCGGCGCACATCAAGAAAGAGATCAGTGGGCTGCACGAGCCGTTTCTGGCGGTGGTGCAGCTTTCCAACGTGCACTACCCCTACTACATCGATCCGACCGGACCGATGCCGTTCGAGCCGTGGAGCACCAGCAAAGGTCCGGACGAGAACCGCGCTTTCAAGAACTACTATCAGAACTCGGTCTACCAACAGGATCGCCATGTTGCAGAGTTCTTGCGTGCGTTGCGCGAGAGCCCTGCCGGCGAGCGCAGCGTGATCGTTTACACCAGCGACCACGGCGAGGCGTTCCGCGAGCACGGGCAGATGGGCCACACCTTCAGCGTGTTCGACGAAGAGATTCACGTGCCCGCTTGGATCGACGCGCCGCCCGGCACCTTGACCGAAAGCGAAGAGCGGGCGCTGCGGGAAAAGCGCGACGCCTACGTGTTCCACGTCGACGTGGCGCCTACCGTGCTCGATCTAATGGGTGTGGCAGCGGATCCGGGAATTACCGAGTACCGCGAAAGGATGCCAGGTCACAGCTTGCTACGCAGCGAGCTCACCCGCGCTCCACTGCCGATGACGAACTGCGCTGGTGTGTGGAGCTGCGCCTTCGAGAATTGGGGTTACATGCACGGCTCGCTCAAGCTGGAAGCGCGCTCGTGGGACCCAGGCTGGCGTTGCTACGACATCGAGCGAGATCCGGAAGAGCAAGCCGATCTCGGGCCAGGTGCCTGCTCCCACTTGATCACGCTGGCGAAGAAGACGTTCGGGCGCCTGCCAGGCGAAGGCGTCGAGCGCAAGTAGCGCGCGTTGGTCGCGCGACTCACACGTCGGTGAGCCAGCTGGTAAGCACGTAATTGGCAACCAGGATGGCCACCGCACTTTGAACCACTGCGCGCGTAGTCGCTTCGCCCACGCCCTTCGCACCGCCGGAAGCGTTGAAGCCCTGCGCGCACGAGATGGCCGAAACCAAGAAGCCGAACACGAAGGCTTTGATCTCGCCCATCCAGAAATCTTTGGGAACGAGATACTTTTCGATGTTGTTCACGAACACACCCGGATCGACGCCGAGCCATTGCACGGCGACGACGTAGGCGCCCAGCATGCCCACGCAAGTGTAGAGCACACACAAGAGCGGCAGCATCAGCGTGGCCGCCAACAAACGCGGCGTGAGCAGGTACTGCGCCGGACTCACGCCCATGGTCACGAGCGCGTCGATTTGCTCGGTGACGCGCATGTTGCCGAGCTCCGCTGCCATCGCGCTACCCGCCCGCGCGGTGACCATCAGCGCCGCGAACACTGGGCTTATTTCGCGCGTCAGCGAGATGGCAACCAGCGACCCGACGATGCCTTCGGCGCCGAACTGCCTCAAGCTATGTGTGGTCTGCAGCGCCAGCACCATGCCGCTGAACACGCCCGTCAGCGACACGATGAAAATCGACTGCACGCCGACGAAGTCCATGGCTTGGATGAACAAGCTGAAGCGATACGGTGGCCGAAACAGCCACGTCACGCTGCGCGCAGTGAGATCCAACGTGGCGCCGATCTGCTCGAGGAGCTTGATGAACGGCGCCGCCAAGAGCTGCAAGGCTCCGGGTTCCGCGGGCGGCGTGCTTTCCTCGACGGCAGCCACGCTCGACTTTTATCGCGACCCAAGCGAGCCGTCGAGCGCCACGGCTCGAGCGAGGCCGTCGAGCAGCGTGCGGGAGCGCTCACCGCTCGCCGAAATCGCCGCCCGGCGTGGCGACAAACTCAGGCTGACGAGCAGCGCGTCACCACCGAGCGCGGCGACGAACGGCTCGCCCCACTCTACGATCAGCGCGCGGCCGTCGTCGCGCATGTCCGCTAAACCGAGCGGCTCGAGCTCCGCCTCTCCTGCCAAACGATACAAGTCGGCGTGTGCGATCGGTAAACGCCCTTTGAACTCGTGCACGAGAGAGAACGTTGGGCTCGTGACCCGGCGAGCGTCGACGCCGAGCGCTGCGCAGAGAGCACGCGCGAAGAAGGTTTTGCCCGCACCGAGCGCTCCGCTCAGAATCACGAGGTCGCCCGGCGCGAGCAGCGGTGCGAGGCAATTGGCGAGCGCCTCGGTCGCGCGCTGCGTGGGAAGCTCGAGCGAAAGCGTCACGCGGGCGAACGTGATAGAAGAACGCGTGCTCCGCAAGTGGTTCGAACTAACCTCCGTGGTTCCACTCGGCGTCTATGTGCTGGTTCACCTGGGCAGCTACTTGCGAGCGCTGTTCGGAGCGACGGAATTCGGAGCGGGCTCTGGTAGCGGCTTCGAGCTCGCGCTGGAAATCGTTTTGGTTTGGCTGCCGCTCGGATTTCACGCACTGTACGGCGCCTGGCTCACGCCACGCCCGATCGCAGCCAGCGGGCTCGAGCGCAACCGCACGCTGCTCTTGCGAGCGAGCGGCATCGCGTTGCTGGCCTTCCTCGCGTACCACAGCTATTGGCTGCGGCGGCCGCACCTGCGCGGTGAACGTTCACCCGCTGACGTCGCGAACGCGCTGGCGGCGGGTTTGTCAGCGACCGAATGGGGCATTCCGATCGTGGCGATTGTGCACTTGCTCGGTCTCGGTGCGCTGTGCGTGCACCTGGCGGCTGGGCTCGCCCGTAGCTTGGTGAACTTCGGCCTCGCCGGCGCGGCGCGTGCACAACTCGTGGCGCGCGCTCTCTCGATCACCCTGTTCTGCCTCAGCAGCGCGACCGTGGTGGAGCTCGCAACCGGCTCGGCGCTGCCCAATTTCGTCCGCTGATTGCGCGGCCAGCCGCGCTCTGTTATCCGCGAAGCGCGCGATGCCGAAGTGCTATCTCCTCGCCGTGTCTGGTGGCTCGAGCCTCGACCGCTATTCGAACAACGTCACCTTGTTCAATTTGGTCGAGCAGCTCAATTTTCCGAAGGAGCAGCCGCCCACGCCGGGCACTGTGCTGCCACTCGAGGTGCACGCCTATTTCGAGCTCGCGCCGGAAGAAACCAACCGGCGTTTCGAAATGCGTTTCAGCTTGGTTGCAACCACCGGGCTCGAGACGGTAACGGACGCTTTCTCGCATCGTGCATCAACGCCGCGTTATCGCACGCGCACGATGGGCTTGCCGTTACCTCCCGTGGTCGGTAACTACGAGCTCTGCGTCGATACGCGACCGGAAGGCAGCGACAACTGGCAACGCGATCGTTTACGCTGGCCGCTGATCATCACCGAGCTCGAGCCGCGACCGAGCATCACGCACTGAGATGGCAAGCACGCGCGATCGCATTCACCTGCGAAGCCTCGAACTCGAGTGTATCGTTGGCGTGCGTCCGCCCGAACGCAAACGTCCACAACGCGTCCGGCTCGACGTCTCGCTCGGCGTCGATCTAGCTCCCGCCGGTCGCTCCGGCCGCATCACGCGAACCATCGACTACGCGCGCGTCGCGGACGAGCTTCAAAACATGCTGCGCTTTCGCGAGTACCGCTTGATGGAGATGGCCGCGGAGGAGCTCTCGGCCATGTTGTTCGCGGCGCACCCGATGTTGCAGTCGGTCGAACTCCGCCTCGAAAAGCCAGAAGCGCTGCGCGGGCGCGCCACCGCTGCCGGCGCAGTGAGCGTGGTGCGTGAGCGCGCGAGCTTTCCGGTCACACGCCGCGCCACACCGAGCGGCCGCGTCGACCTGGTGTTGGAAACGCACGAGGCGACGCTGTCACTGTTGAGCTTGGAGCCGTGCGCAAAGTTTCTCCCATCCAGCACGCCGCGCTTGGCTTGGCTAACTCAAGGCAGCGTCGATGGAGTGCGCGCCACGCTGGAGCCCGGTGAGCCCTTGTGCAACGACGCCGAGCTGGTGGCAGGTCCGCAGGGCGCCACGTTGTTCGTTTGCGAGACCATCCAAATCCAAGCTTGATGGCGCACTGCAGAATCGCTCGTCTAAGCCGCCAACATCACAAGTGATTACCGCTGACGCAACCAGCGAGTAACGCAATCGCTAGCGCGGCGCGACCGCATTTGTGGTATTCGCCAACGGCGAAAGGGCGGCGCTGCGCGCGTGAGGATTACGCAGCCCGAGGGACCCATGAACGCGACCAAACCTGATTCTGCGGCAACGTCGATTCCGAACGAGGCACCTGGCGGACAGCCGCCGAGGCGTCGTGCTCGGACGAACCAGCGCAGCGCGGCCAAGCCAGGGCCAGAGCGCACTGAATCGGGCGAAATCGACTTCGAGCGCCACGACACAATTCCAGCTCCGACGTGGCTGGATGAAGGCAACGAGTCGAGCTGAGTCGACGAAGCGCGCTCGGCGGTGATAGCGTCGCCCGCCGGAGGTTTCGTTGACAAGCCTTGTCGTTTCGGGTCGTTTCCGCGCACTTTGGGTCTCGCTGTTAACCCTGTGCGCCCTCTTGGTCTCACAAGTCGCCTCGGCGGCCGGTCGCATCGAGTGGAAGAGCAAGACTCTGCAAGAGCGTGAAGGCGGCTCTTGGCGCGTGGAGGTCGCAATTTACCTTCCGCGCCCGCCTGATGTCGCGCACGTGCCGATGAAGTTCGAGTTCCAGCCGATCGCCTACTACGAGCGCGCCATGATGGACGGCGACAAGCTGGTGGAACGCACGGTGCCGCTCGAGAACCGGCAAGCGTTGATCGAAAGCGTCGACGTTGGCTTCTTGGACTCCGGGAGCGGCAAGATCGAGAGCCGCACGCGCTTCAGCTTCAAGGTCACGCGCGCGCACGGCTACGAAGCAGGTGAGTACAAGGTGACCATTCGCGACGGGCGCAACGGCCAGACCGTTGGCGCCGCGCAGACGCTGCAATTCAAGGGCGAAAACGAGATCATCGATCGCCGCGCCATGGTGTTCAGCGGCGAAAAAAAGAAAAAGAAGAAAGAAGACGCCGAGGGCGGTGAGAAGAAGGACGAGGCCAAGAGCGAAGAGAAGAAGGACGAACCTGCGAAGTCCGACGAGCCCGGCGAGAAGGCGTCCGCTTCGGAAGACAGCGGCTCCTCTTCCAAGTCCGAAGACAGCGACTCGGGCAACGGCGTCGATGACGAGACGATCAAGAAGAAGCCCGGTGGTTGTGGTTGCCGCCTCGAAGCGAGCGGCTCCGATCCCGGCGCTGGGATTGCAGCCCTGCTACTGATGGGTGCAGTCGTAGTTGCGCGCCGTCGCGCGCGCTGACTCAGCACCTCCGCTGCACGTAGTGAAGTAGGCGCTCGATGCCTCGGTCGAGCGCCGCTTCTTCGGTGAGTAAGCTCACGACTACGTACGGCTCGCGCTCGAAGTCGTAGAAGTAGCCGGGCTGCACCAACACGTGTTCGTGTTCGAGCAGCCCGAGCACCCACTCCTCCTCGCGCTCGGTAGCCGGTAGCCTCAGCACTGCGTACCAGCCGCCTTGAATCGGCAGCACGCTGACGGCGCTGCTCGCCACGCGCTCGCGCAGCAGCGCCGCGTTGCGGCAAAGTCGTGCCCGGAGCATGTCTGCAGCGACGTGACGGCTCGCCAGCAGCGCCGGCAATGCCTCCAACGACGGCGTGCTCGGCGACAAGTATGCGTCGAGAATCAATTCGAGGCGCGCCAGAGCTTCGTTCACGAGCGCCGTGGGACCCGTAACGGTAGTCCAGGCAACCTTCATCTGCGGCAGCGCAGCCAGCTTGGACAATCCCGAGAGGGCGAAGCTAAGCACCTGGTCGGACTCGCTCACGCTGCAAACGCAATCGTTCGGCGGCGCAATCGGAAAGCTCGCGAACACTTCGTCGCAGATCAGCGGCAAGCCGAGCTCGGACAGGCGCGCCAGCTCCGGCCGCGTGAGGTAGTTCCCGGTGGGGTTATTGGGGCTCACCAGAACGACAGCGCGAGTGCGGGGCCCAACGCGTGCGGCAATCGCGTCGACGTCGACGAACCAGCCGGTATCGAAGCCGAGCGGATACGTTACGGTGTGCACGCCTTCGAAGCGAGCCAGGTGCTCGAACAGCGGATAGCTCGGCGCCGGAATCAGAACCTCGTCACCGGGATCGCACAAAAGCTTGAACAAGGCGGCATACGCCTCACTCGTGCTGGCGGTCATCACCACACGCTCGGGCCCAACCTTCAAACCTTGCTCGGCGGCGAGCGCGGACACGGCTTCGCGAGCCGACAGTAGACCAAGGGGATGGGGACGGTACGAAAGTGCCGCTGGCTGGGCGAGCGCCGCCAAAATGCGAGCTTCGTCATAGCGAATGCCGGCCCGCGTGGGATTCGATTGGGTCAAATCCAAAACCGAAACTGAGGCGCGTTCCAACCGGACGAGCTCGCGGGTCAGCGCGTTGAGCTCCGTACTGCTTCCCGAGCGTGAAGAGAACATGCCTTTCCGCCGCGCTGCGAGGCGCGATCGCGGCGGACCATAGCACTTCCTTGCGGGTCATTTGGGGCACCCGCGTGCGAAGCGGTGCGGTGGCTTTTACAAAATTGCGCGCTTCGACGCGCCGAACTCTCTGCCTATACTGGTCGGAAAGCAGGGAGCTATGACCGACATCCCCACCGAGTGGCCCAACTTTCACGGAATGCCTGAGGACGACACGCTGACCGCGTCGCGCCCGCGCGGGCAAAAGCTCTCGCAGTGGATTTGGTGGGACGGTGAGATTCGCGAATCGGGCGCGCCGAACGTGCACTATTACGCCAACGCACTGCACTACGGCACGGCGGTGTTCGAAGGCATTCGTTGTTATCCGACGGCGCGCGGTCCGCAGTTGGTGCGTCTGCGCGATCACCTGGAGCGCATGCTGCTCTCGGCGCGCATCTACGGCATGAAGGTGCCCTTCGATGTGGAAGCGCTCGCGCGCGGCGCCATCGAGGTCACGCGCCGCAACGGCATTCAAAACGGCTACCTGCGGCCACTCGCCTACTTCGGCTCCGGGCCGATCGATCTCAAGCCCAAGCGCGAATGCTCCGTGCACGCCTTCATCGCCGTGCGCGAGCTCGGCACATTTTTAGGGCCGGACGCGCTGCGCAACGGCATCCGGGTGATGATTTCGAGCTGGCGCCGGCCGCACCACAGCGTGCTGCCCACGATGGCCAAAGCGAGTGGTCACTACGCGAACAGCGTGCTGGCAGCCCACGAAGCGATGGATCGCGGCTTCGACGACGCCATTTTGCTGACGCAAGACGGCAGCGTTGCATGTGCGACCGGGCACAACGTGTTCTTCGTGAAGGGCGGTACGTTGATCACCAACGACGAGAGCTCCTCGATCGTGCCCGGAATCACACGCGACTGCGTGCTGGCGATCGCTCGCGAAAACTCGGTGCCCGTGCAGATTCGCAGCTTCACGCGGGAAGAGCTGGTGCGCGCCGACGAGGTGTTCTTGACGGGAACCGCCGCGGAGGTCACGCCCGTGCGCGAGCTCGACGGCGCGCAGTTCGCCACCGGGAAGAACACGTTGGGAGCCCTGTTTCAACGCGCTTACCTGCGCGCAGTTACGGGCCGCGACGAAAAGCATCCGGACTGGCTGACACTAGTCGGCTGAATCAGCGCGCAGCGACCGACGCATCGTCCTTGCCACGCTCGAACGAAACCAGCTCGGAGCGATACAGCAGTCGACCATCGTGGGAGGTGATTTCGCCGCCCACGTCTTGTCCGGGAAGCTCCGGGCTCGTGATCACGCGCATGGTCGCCGGCTTTTCGGCGAGCCAAACTTTGTAGCTCTTCGTTTCACAGTCGAGCTCACGCGCACCGAGCAAACACGTGCTGCGTTCGGCGCCGAGCAGACCTTCGTTCACGTCAGCCGCGAGCAAGGTCTTTTCGACGAGCGCGCCGTAGTCGTCGAGAGACGCCGGCCGCTCGCGACCGCCATCCATGCGCGAAACGCTGCTGACTCGGCCCTCGTTGTCCATGCGCACACGCAACCGTGAAACCTTGACGCCTTCTTCCAGCGTCAGATCGACGACCCAATCGTTGCCGTGCTTGTCGACGACTCGCTCAGTCAAAACCAGCGGGTTTTTGCGGTAGGCTCCGCTGAAGCGGTGCACCACTAGATCCCCGACTCTGCGCGGTTGTGCCTGCGGCTCCTCGGGCAATCCAGAGGACGGCAGTGCTTCCTCCAACACGACGACCTCGGGTTCGGGAGGCCGAGAAGCGCTTGCAGGGCGAGCGGCGCCGCTTTGGGCACCCGGCAAGATTGAGCAGGCCGGAAGCAAAAACATTCCAGCCAGGACGCGCAGTGTCTTCGCCATGCATGAGGACCTCGCACACACACGCGGCCATGGCCAAATTTGATGACGCGCGCGAAAGCTAGTGCAGCGCATGTGAGATAGGATCAACCTTCCTGAGCGCTGCACTCGCAGCGGACGCTGGGGTCTGGGGCGCAGCCCCAGCCACGAACTAGGGATAGTGCACCCCGCGCAAGCGGGGCAAGCATCGCCCGCGATGATTGCGCGTATCTCATACGCGCTGCACGAGAGTCGGTGTAATCTGACTCTCTCGGATGTCTCTGTCGTCGTCCAAGCTCGAGCGACTCGGGGGAGGCGCTTTGTTCGAAGCGCTGCGAGTCGCCGCGGATCGCAGCAAGCTTGGGCTGGCGTTGATTTTCGCCGATCGAGATCCGCCGGAAGTACTGCTGTTGAATCAATATGCTTCGGATCTCTTGGGCTACAGCGCCGAAGAGGTCTTACGCATGGGCCCGTGGGAGCTCCTGGCACCCGAATACGTACCGCAGGAGCGCGGTGTGAATGCGCCCTGGACTCAGAACCCTGCGACCAGTCAGTCTGAAGCGGTAATCATTACCAAGCAGGGCAAACGTGTGCCGGTGGAGGTCGCGCTCAGTGACATCGAGATCGATTCACGCCGTGCGTTCATCGCATTCTTTAGCGATGCTAGCGAGCGTTGGCGCGCGATCACCGCGCTCCAGGAATCCGAAGAGCGATTTCGTTTGGTGGTGGAGGGAGCACCCGACGGCGTCGCGATCTTGAATGGTCCACGCATTCGCTTTCTGAATCCGCGCGCTGCGCGCATGCTCGGCGTCGCAAATTCGGAGAGCGCCGAGGGACGGATGATCACCGAGCTTTTGCATCCGGATGACGCGGCGATAGCCGGGCAGCGGATCCGGCAGCTACTCGAGACGGGTAAGCCCTACCGCGACGCCGCGGAGTACCGCTCGCGCTCATTGGAAGGTGAAGAGCTGGTGGTCGAAATCTCGGCGATTCCCATCGAAATCGGCGGGGAACGCAACGTGTTGGCATTCGCGCGCGACGTGACCGAGCGCAAGGCGATTCAGCGCCGCCTGGCAGAAGCAGAGCGCCTGACTGCGTTAGGAGTCTTGTCTGCGGGCGTCGCACACGAGATCAACAATCCACTCGCCTACGTGCTCTTGAATTTGGAGTACCTGCGGCGCGAGCTGCCGCGCCTCGCCTCCGAGCCGGAGCGCTTGGAGGATTTGATGATTCGCGTACGCGACGCCTGTCACGGCGCCGAACGCGTCGCGACCATCGTGCGTGATTTGCGTACCTTTGCGCGAGGCGACGACAGCGCGCGCGGCCCAGTCGATTTACGCGACGTGCTGGAAGCGGCGGTGAACATCGCCGGCAACACCTTGAGTCAACGTGCGCGCGTCGTGCGCGACTACAGTGACGCACCACCGGTGGAAGGCAACGCCAACCGCCTGGAACAGGTCTTCCTCAACTTGCTGCTGAACGCCGCGCAAGCAATTCCCACTGGCGACCCTTCACGCAACGAGATTCGCGTGCGAACTCGTCACGCCGGGGAACGGGTGTGGGTCGAAATCGAGGACACCGGCGAAGGCATCGCAGATGCGATCATTTCGCGGATTTTCGAGCCATTTTTCTCGACAAAACCAGTTGGCGTCGGCACCGGTCTGGGTTTGCCCATCTGCCGCAGCATCATCGCGAGTCACAACGGCACCATCAGCGTGACCAGCGTGGAGGGCCACGGTGCGACGTTCCGCGTCGAGCTCCCAGCCTCGGTACACAGCGCGGAGAGTGACCCGAGCCGCCTCGATGGTGAAGAGCCGGCGCAAGGTCCCCGCGGGCGCATCCTGGTCGTCGATGACGAGATCGCCGTGGGCAGTACCTTGCGCCTGGTCCTGCAAGGCGAGCACGACGTTCAGCTCGCGACCAGCGCGGCGGAAGCTCTTCAGCTCATGTCACAAGTAGCGTTCGACGCCATCGTGTGCGATGTGGCGATGCCGGGCATGACGGGCATCGATTTGTACGACGCAGTCCGCATCGCTTACCCCGGCACGGAAGAGCGCATGATCTTCATGACCGGCGGCACATTGATTCCGCAGAGCCATGAATTTCTAGCGAAGATCAAAAATCCGCTGCTCGAGAAGCCGTTCGACACACAAGCGCTGCGCGAGCGGTTGCGGCGGCTAGTACGCCGTCAATATCGCTAGTGCTGCGCCTCGGAGCACTACTCCGAAGGCAGCGCATCGCGATCTTCGACGAACATCGGCTTGTCGAGACGCAGCTTCTTCATCGCCAAATCGATCAGGCCGGGGAAGTAGTTGGTCGCCGCGGTCGCAGCGGCCGAAGCACCGAGCGCTGTGGCCCAACTCACCGGACCGAGCGGGCGACAGCCGAACGCGTGGCTCACGCCAGGAGTCTGCACGATGGCCGCCATGGCAACCGCCGAAGCAACGCTGGTCGCGACCACCGACTGGCTGAAGCGCCCGGACAGCAAGGTTTGGCCGAGCTGAGTTCCGACCAACGCAACCAACCCGGTGGTGCCGGCGCGCGTATGACCCGACGTGAGCCGATCAATCATCCAGGCGGTGCTCGCACCCAATGCCGTTACGCCGGCGCGCGCAACGATGTCGCGGTTCAGAGGCTGGCCCAACGAACGCTCCGGACCTTCGTTTGCGAGCGCGCGCAACGAGTCGGGTGACGGCGGTCGCAACGCGATGGCCATCGCCGGCGCCACGTCGGTGAGTAGGTTCACCAACAAGAGCTGACGCGCGTTGAGCGGCGGGCGCCCATCGAGCAATCCGACCCCCAACGTGAAGCCGATTTCTCCCAGATTTCCACCCACCAGAATCGAAACGGCGTCGCGCACCGAGGCCCACATCGCGCGCCCTTCCCAAATCGCGCGGGCCAGCGATTCGATGCGCTCGTCGGTGAGAACGATGTCAGCTGCTGCTTGCGCCGCCGAAGTACTGCGCTCGCCGATCGCAATTCCAACGTTGGCCAAACGGATCGCCGGAGCGTCGTTGGCGCCGTCGCCGACCATCGCGACCACACGACCACGGCGCTGCAGCGCGCGCACGACGCGCACCTTTTGAGGCGGCGTCACACGCGCGAACACACCGATGTTGTCGATGCGGCGATCCAGCTCCGGATCGGGCAGCTCGGCGAGCTCGGCGCCGGTGAGCACCTCCCGCCCCGCCAAAAGCCCTACTTCTTCTGCCACAGCGCGCGCGGTGCTCGGGTGATCACCGGTGACCATCACGGCTCGCACGGACGTGCGCGCTAGGTCTTCGATGGCTCGCTTGCTCGTCTTGCGCACGGCATCGCGAAACGCCACGAAGCCAAGGAAGGTGAGACCCGTCGGGGCACGCGGATCGATGTCTTCGCCCCCGGCGAGCTCGCGCTCGGCAACGGCGAGTAAGCGGTAACCGCCGCGACCGAGATCGCTGGCGTGCTGATGCAACGCGGCTGCCGTAGCCACATCGATGGGAACGCGCTCGCCGTCGCGTTGCCAATCCGTAGCGAAGCGCAAAACCACTTCGGGAGCGCCCTTCACGCTCAAACGCGACGTGCCGCCGCTGCCACCTTGGCTCGCCGCAAAGCCGCGCCCTGCCTCGTAGGGCAAGTCGCGCGTCTTTTGCCAACCCGGGCAGCCCTCGTCGCTCTGCACCTGTACTTCGGCCGCCGCCTTCACCAGCGCGGCGTCGGTGGGATCCGAAGCCGCCGCCGCCAGCAGATCACTCGCGCGCAGCGCCGCGCCGAGGATGTGTCGCTCACGAGCGCCTAGATCGTGCACGTTGAACGTGGCTTGGCCATCGCTCACCAACCCGAGCTCGATGCGACCTTCAGTGAGCGTGCCTGTCTTGTCGAGGCAGATCACGTCGACACGGCCGAGCGCTTCGATGCTGCGAATGTTGCGCACCAGCGCGCCCTGCTTGGTGAGCCGACCCGCCGCCGCGAGTTGCGCCGCCGTCGCGAGCAGCGGCAGACCTTCGGGAACTGAAGCGACCGCCAAGCTCACGCCGCTGCCGACGAGCTCCTCCAACTTGCGGCGCCGCATCAACCCCGAGCCGATCAAGCCGACGCCCGCGCTGAGCGCGATGGGGCCCGTCAAATCGATGAGCGAACGCAAGCGTCGTTCGACGCCGCCGCGACTTGCATCACTCTTCTGCGCGACCGCGCCACGGCGCGCCTCTGTATCGTCACCCACGGCCACGACCACTGCGCGTGCACGCCCCGCGGCGATCACGGTGCCGTCGTACAGCATCGAACTGCGATCGGCGACGTCGGCAGAGAACGACGCCAGCGCCGTCTTGCGCACCGGCAATGATTCGCCCGTCATGCTGGACGAATCGAGCTCGAGTCCCTCGGCTTCCAAAATACGACAGTCGGCAGGAACGACGTCGCCCACCGAGAGCAGCACGATGTCGCCGCGCGAAAGCTCCGAAGCGTCGACTTGCACTAGCTGGCCCGAGCGACGCACCAGCGCGTGACGTTGAGATGCCTTGCCGAGCTCGCGAATCGCACGCTCGGTGCGGAAGCGCTGTACGCCGCCGACCAGCGCATTCAGCAGCACCACGCCGCCGACCATGGTGGCGTCACCAAAGGAGCCAACCGCAGCCGAAAGCCCAGCACCGGCTGCCAGCAGCGGAGCCAGCGGATTGAAGAGCTCATCGCTGACCGCTTCGATCAGCTCGCCGGCGGCGGTGCGCGCCGGCAACTGCGCGCGGCGGCGATCCAGTGCGTCACGCCGGCTGAGACCAGCGTCGGAGGTCTTGAGCTTGTGCAGCACACCGCGCGCTTCCAGCGCGTGCCAAGGCGTACGATCGCGCGGCGGCGGCAGAGCGCGACGCGACAGCGCGATCCCGCCACGCATGCCGTTCCCCATCGAAACGAGGGACGCAGCGTTGACCACCGCAATCACACGGCGCGCCGTCAGCGGCAGCACGCCGCCGGCCGATACCAACGCGCCCAGCGTGGCGGCGCCGAGTGCGATGTTCACGCTCTGCTTGGCGACCTGCCGCGCCGTCATACTCGCGAAAATCAAGAAGCGCACGTCGGACAGATCGTGCCGGCACAAGAGATGTGCGCCCCAGGGCGGTGCTTCACCTTCACGATGAAGGCCAACACCGATATCGGCCGCGGCCAAGCCCGGGTTCGAAGCGGTAGCTACGACGCACACACCGCGGCCTTCACGCTGCAAGCGACGCACACCGCGCTCCATGCCTTCAGCGTCAGAAATCGTGTCGTCCGCCGCGAAGCCTTGCAGCACGGCTTCGTCGTTGGAGGCGATTACCACGCGCATCTGCGCGTCATGCGCAGCCGCAATCAGCTCCTCGATGCCGGTCTGCGCGATCCACTCGACCTCTGCGAGCGCGAGCACACGACCCGCTCGCGACAACGCCAATACGAGACCGCCCTGACTACCGAGCTCGCCGGCGCGCGCCATCAGCTCGTTGGAAGGTAGCGAAGTCGCGCAGCCGAGCGGCTCCAACACATAGCCCATGCCCTCGTGGCGAGCGATGGGTCGAGCGGCGTCGAACAGCTCGCGCACCAAACGCCGGGCATCGCGATCGTCGACGTCGCCATCGCACAGCACACTGCGCACCTCGAAACGGTCACGCGCAACCAGACCACCTTCCAGCACCAGGCAATCGATGCGATCGAGGCGACGTAGTGCGTGCCGGTCGACGACGAGCACGCCGCGCGCCGCGAGCTGTGATTCGAGGTGCGCCGTGAACGCGTCGCGGCCATGCTTGGCCGGTTTGGGCAAGCCGCCGAACAGCGCCGCCACGGCGCGTTGCACGCTGCGCGTCGCGAGCAGGCTGACGGCGAAACCGCCGAGCGAAACCACCCAAGCGCGATCCGCATACTCTTCGATGGGTCCGCGCGGCAGCGGACGTGGGCGAGGCTCCACTGGCCGAAATGTTTGGTGCGGCCGGCGTTGCTGAAAGAGGAGTGGCTCGCGCGCTTCCCAAACACGTTTGCGCGCGCGCACCGCACTCAGTTGAGAGGCCTTGTGCACGAGCTCCACAAAGGCGCTGCCCGGCCGCTGCGCGAGGCCGTACGCCAGCGATGCACCCATGCTCATGCCGAGATCGGCGCGATTCGGACCGAAGCGCTCGTCGAGCGGACGCCGCAAGCGCGGCGACGTCTGCACAATCGACAAGATCGAGGCGACAGTGCCGGAAATACGCGATGCCGGCAGTGGTGAGAAGCGCAGGCCGAAGCCCACCGCGGCGCTCACCGCATCAGCGACCATGGCAGCAGCCAGGCGCTCGCTGGTCTCTTCGTCGCCCGGATGCTCCCAAAACACGTCGCTGAACGGAGCTGATGACACGCCTTGAGAGCGCTCGACGGTTTCGAGCACCCGCAGCAGCTCTTCCAGAGTGTAAGCATTGTCCTCGAAGGTGACGACGAGACGCGAAAGCTCGCGGTGCACCTCGATCCACTGGACCTTCGGGAGCTCCGCGTAGGCTCGCACGAGCGAGTCGTGCAAGAGCTCGTGCTCACTTTCACTCAAATCGCGAAGTTCGAGGTGCGCGCGGGTGCGGCCCAGGTAGGTCCTGCGCTCGCGTTTGCCGTAGAGTTTCTTGAGGGTGCGAAAAGCTCGCTGAATCCGCATCGCTGCCGCTACTCCGCGCTCGCTGCGAAGGCGTCCGTGGCGCTGACGAGCTCATGCACGATGCCTGGTTCGTACGCCGAGTGGCCCGCGTCGGGAACAATCGCGAGACGCGCTTCCGGCCAGGCCCTGCACAACTCGAAGGCGCTCTGCATCGGGCAAACCACGTCGTAGCGCCCTTGCACGACCACAGCCGGCAAATGTCGAATCTTGCCGACGTCTTCAATCAGCTGGTTTTCGCGCGCGAGAAAGCCTCCGTTCACGAAATAGTGACTTTCGATGCGCGCAAACGCCAGGCTGAATTCGTCGCCCGCGCAGCTACGAATGTACTCCTCGTCGGGAAGCAGGTGACTGGTGCTGGCTTCCCAAACGCTCCAGATGCGAGCGGCTTCTTTCTGCACGGCGGGATCAGGGCTCGTCAGCCGCCGGTGGTACGCGGCAATGAAGTCGTCTCGCTCTGCGGGTGGAATCAACGCTTCGTACTTTTCCCAAGCGTCCGGAAACAGAAGGCTCGTCCCGCTTTGATAAAACCATTCGAGTTCCCAACGCCGCACCAAGAAAATCCCGCGCAGAACTAGCTCCGTAACGCGGTCTGGGTGCTTCTCGGCGTAAGCCAGTGCGAGCGTGCTGCCCCAAGAGCCGCCGAACACCTGCCAGCGCGGAATGCCCAGGTGCTCACGCAAGAGCTCGATATCCGCGACCAGGTGCCAAGTAGTGTTGTCCACGAGCGAGGCGTGAGGACGGCTTTTGCCGCAGCCGCGTTGATCGAAGAGCACGATGCGGTAGCGCTGCGGATCGAAGAAGCGCCTTTGCTTGGGACTGGTTCCGCCGCCAGGACCACCGTGCAGGAACACCACCGGCTTGCCGTTCGGGTTTCCCGACTCTTCGAAGTACACGGAGTGCCCGCTTCCGACGGGCAGGTATCCGCTGCGATAGGGCTGAATTTCTGGGTAGAACGTACGGCGAGCTGGCATCGAGGAGCGACCAGCGTAGAAGAGCCAGCGCCGTGCGTCGAGTGAGCCTTCGTGTTAGGCCGCGAACGTGTCTATCGACCCCGATTCTACGCAGGAACCGTCGCCATTCACCGAGCTCGTACACAGGGCGCGGAGCGGACTGCGGCGCGACGTCGAGGCGCTACTCGCGGGGGTGGACGACGCCACGCTTCTGATTCCGCTCGCTGAGGACGTGCCAGAAGCGCCTGAAGGCGAGCGCATGGAGCTCGATCATCAGTTGGCTTTGATTCCGCATTTGCTGCCTGACGACGACGGCCAGCTCTTCTCGGCGCTGTTCACGCAGCCAGGAGCCATTGGTCCAATCGTCGATGCGCTCGGATGGCAAACGTCGGGTGAGCCTTTGAAGGTGTGCGAGTTTCCGGCGCGCATCGCGCTCGAAATGGCGCTCGAAGTAATCGATGGCAAGGACGTCATCGGGCTCGTGCTCGATGCAGGTGCAGACAGCGAGCTTTGCCTCACGCGCTCCGAGCTCGCCAGCATTCTCGCCGGGCGCGCGGTGCCGTTGCTCGCCTACGTCGCCAACATCCCGGAAGAGGAGCAAGCCAACACACTCGTTGCCGAACCGGGTGATCCGCCGCCGCCCGAGCTGATTTCCGCGCTGGAGAGCTGGCTCTCGGAGACGCCCAGCGTCGTCACGCAAAAACTCGAGCGCACCTTCAACCCCGATCGCGATTTGGAGCCGCACTTAACCTTGACCTTGTCGGTCGAAAACGGCGTCGATCGCGCGCAGCTATTCCGCGAAGTCACTGCGCGCATCGAAGGCAAGCTACCGCCGCCGGGGTATCTCGACGTACTCTTCGTCGACGCCAAGTCATGAGCGAAGCGGAGCCGGAAGTCGAACAAACCAATGAACGCGGGCGTGAGCGGCCCGATTTGGTTGCGCTCGGCCAAAAGCGGCTCTCCAAGCTCGAGTTGTGGTTGCTGCGCTTCGTGCGCTGGACCTTTGAACCCGGCCTCGTCGATCACTGCATCCGCGCTTGTCAGCGCGCGATCGGTTCGAGTTGGATTCATCACTGCACCAAATACTTGCGGCACGTCTACGGTTTGGAGCGCCTGCCGCCGCTCGCTCCCGAGCAAAGTTTCTTATTGGTGTGTAACCACAGAAGCTTCTTCGACCTCTACGTGGTGATCGGCGAGCTCGTGCGACGCGGGCTACCACAACGCATCATCTTCCCGGTGCGCGCGAACTTCTTTTATACGAGCCCACTCGGGTTGTTCGTGAACGGCGTAATGAGCTTCTTCGCCATGTATCCGCCGATCTTTCGCGAGCGGTCGAAGGCAGTGCTGAACCTCGCCGGCCTGGACGAGCTCACCTGGCTGTTGCGGCGCGGAGGTGTGTTTGCCGGTCTGCATCCAGAGGGCACCCGCAAACGCGACGACGACCCTTACACGTTGCTGCCAGCGCAGCGCGGCGTGGGGCGCGTGATTCGCGACGCGCAGGTGCCAGTGATCCCGGTGTTCATCAACGGCTTGTTGAACGATCTACCCGAGCAGGTGAAGAGCAACTTCGCGCGCACTGGGCGTAAGATCGTGGTCGTGTTCGGCAAACCGGTCGACTTCAGCGATCTCCTGCAAGCCCCGTCGACGCCGAAGACGCATCAAGCGATAGCGGATCGGGCGCTCGAAGCCGTCGCTGCGTTGGGCGCCGAAGAACGCTCGCATCGCGCGGAGCTCGAAGCCGAAGCTGCCGTCGCGCTGACTAGCCCGTCACGCCGTTCAGCGCCGAATTGATCACTTTGCCGCCGGCGGAAGCGGTGAGCTCGGTTGCCATCGCGGATGCCGGAATCCCGAGCGCTGCCCCCAACGTGCGAGCCAGCGCACCGTAGGTTTGCGCCGAAGGCACGTCGCCTCCCGCTTGGCCTGCGCCCGTCGCCGAATCGATGTCCGCCGCGCCGAGCGCAGAAGAAGGGCTGCCAAATGTCGAACCGCCGCCGCCTGGCATCACACCGCCGGTCACACCGGGCGCAATGTTCTTGCCGATCAGCACTGCCACAGCGTGGTTCGCGTAATGGTCACGCCCCGATTTCGACATCACCTTCGAAATGCCATCAAGGTTCCTGCCGAACACATTCAACGTCGCAAACGTCACCTTGTCTTGCAAACCTAGCTTCGTGAGCGCATCGAGCAGCGCCTGAATGCCTTGCACACCCGTCACGAGTTGGTCAGCTTCGGCTTGCAGATTTTGGTCGCTATGATTGTCGCCGCCGAACGGAATGTGCATCGACACCACCGGCGTCACATTGGCGGAGATCAACGCCGCCGCGGCGAGCGCTTGGCCTTTCACATCGTCTGCCGTGATTGAGCTCAGTGTGCTCGCCAGCGCTTCCGCCAACTGACGCACCTGTCGCTGACTCGATGCAAGGGCATCGAGGAACTGCTTCTGCACGTTGGTCGAGTCTTGCTTGGCGAGCTCGTTCAACTGATCCAGCGTCTGGTCACGCAGGCTGCGCAGCGATTTCAGCGCACTCGCCCCGCTGCGACCGCCGCCAGTGCCGCTCGTTGAGCCGCCCAACATCGCTTTCAAGCTGGTGGGCGAAACGTTGGCCGCCGGGCGCCCTTGAAAGCTCAAAAGCTCCGTTGCATTGCGCCCAGCACCCACCGAAATTGGGTCGGCCTGCACGGTACCGAGGCAGCTCGCCAGGTACTTCGCGTAAATCGAGATCAGCATCTCGCCGCGGTTGGTGCCGCCCATCATCTTCATCACTTTTTGCTGATCGCCGTGCACCACGGACCCCGTGCGATAGTGGAAGAAGTTGATGCGTGAGAGTGTCGCCGCGGCGAGCGCACCGCTGAACTCGGTCGAAGCCCAGGGCAGAGCGGCACCGTAAGTCTTGCTGCCGAGCTTCACGTCGGTGCGCGCCACGGTTGCTTGATCGGGGTGCACCGCCGAGGCCGCTTCATAAGTGCCCGGGCAGTTGCAGTTGATAGGGTCTCCGTTGCTGGAGGCTGCAACCACCAAATACTGCAACTTGTCTTTGGCGGTTATCGCACAAGTCAAATCCTGAGCGGTGGCTTGGCGTGGATTGGCCAAAAACCAAGCCGGTAGGCCCGTCGCCAACGCTCGCAATCCGAGCAAACCAGAGCCGAAGAGGGCGGCGGTGACTGCGTCTCGTCGCTTGATCATGTTCCTCTCCTAGAGCCCGAAGGAAAGCGACGTCGGCGACTGGCACGCCGCTGCGAAGGTTGACTGCATGGCTTTCGTAGCCGTCCCGCCCGACGCCGATTTGGCCGCGTTGTAGTGCTCCGTGAGAATCCGCACGGCATCGTTGTAGCGCGGGTCCGAAGGCGGATACCCCATGATGCGTTGCACCATGTCGGCGATGCCGTTGGTCAGATCGCTGCTCGAGTAAACCGTGTTGCTCGGCGCATCCACCACCTGCACGGCGATGTCCTCGCACAGCATTTCGCTGGCCGCGCGGAAGAACAAAGTCGGATCGCTGGGCGTCACCAGGTTCTCCGAACCGCGCCCGAACGCATCGGCAGGAATGTTGTTGGCGATATTGAGCGTATTTTTTTGCGCCGAGCTCGGCAGCGGCACGAGCTGCGAACAAATATCCGGGCGCCCCAGGCGATTCGAGAGCGCCTGACAGAACTGGTCGCGCCGCGAAATGCTCACGGTCATGCCGTTTTTCTCGAAGGTGGCGGTGGTGCTGGCACCGGTGACGAGCGCCGACGAAAACAGCTCCTTGATCAGCACCGGAAAGTTGAAGTTGCTCTTCTCGAAGCTGAGCGCCACGCGACGGAACTCCGTGTCACTCTCCAGACACGGCGCCGAGTTCGCAAAGGAGCACAGCTTCTGCGTCATGCTCATCGCAAACCGCGTGATCGGCTGACTCGCGTCGCTTGTGTCGTGCACCGTGAGCAACAGCGCACCGAGATCGTGCAGAGTGCCACCGCTCTTGTCGACATTGACGTCCCCGAACGCAAAAATACCGCCCGTCTTACTCGGTCGTGGGTTCGCTGCGCCGCCCATGAAGTTGCCGCGCTGCGGAAAGTCGTTGCGATCGTTGAAGTCGAGCTGCGAACCCCAGAACGAGCGCATGGGGTCGAGGCTCTTGTGGCAGCCGTAACATTCGGTGCCGTCGACCGAATGATTGGCGTCGAGCCCGCTGGTGCTCACGGGAACGATGACGGCGTCGCCCGTGAAAGACTGACCCAGCGCTACCAGCAACGTCTGGTTCGCGGTCACGCGATGCTGGTTGCTATCGTTGGTGTTCCAGATCGCAAGGTACGCAGGCGTGGAGAAAAAGCCGACGCGGGGCAGCGCGAGCTTCAACTCTTTCAACGTGCGCAAGGTCGGTAGATCGTATGGTTGCGGGTAGGTGTCCGCGCTGGTCTTCGTGGAGATGTCGACCCAACCCCAGTCGGTGGTGTCGCTGACCTCGAAGTATGGCTTCGAAGCGTGTTCCCAGCACTGCGGCGACGCCGCAAACGGATAGCGCTGCGTGAAACCGATCAGGCGCTGAAATAGGTTGGCGTAGCCGCTGTAGGAATTCACGAGCCCTGCTGTACCCTGGCAGGTATTGAAGCTCGCTCCGCCCCGGAAACCACTGGCAACGCTGGGCGCTTCGTCGTCGAACACCATGTAGTTCGGGCTATTCGGGTTCAGCGTTTCAGATAGCGGAATGTCGGTCCCGCTCATATCGATCTTCCACGCCACCGTCTGCGGCTTCGAACTGCCGAAGCTCGCGAACGGCTGATCGTTGGGCATCTCGATCTGCACATACAAGCTCTTCAGCGCCGTGGTCATCATGAAGCGGCGCGTAGTGAGCACCTCACTGAAGGGTCGGTTCTCCACCACCAGCTGCCATGCGGTGAGCGCGAAGCTGTCCTCCAGGTTTTGGACCAGGCGATAAAAGACGTCGTCGCCAACCGCACCCGTGCCGAACGGACCAAAGTCGAAGCCGCCGTTTTCGAGAAGCTGGTGCTTGAAGTCTTCGGTGGGCACGAAGCCCGTCTGCTGAAACGCGTTGCGAAAGAACGCGACCATCTTGTCGCGAAAGAACGGCTGGAAGCTGGGATCGCTCATCCACTTCGAGATGAGCTGCGACAGACCCGCCGCGCCCGAGCTCGTGACGCTCGCGATTTCGTCGCTGGTCGGCGCCAAACCAACCATCAGGTTTTTTACTTTGCGCACGGCAGTAGCAGCCGTGGTTGCTTCGAACGGCGGCGTGGGGTTCGGTTGCCCACCGGTATCGAGACCGCCGCTCGCGTTGGAGGTGTTCCCGGCGCCGCCGCCAGGCATCCCAGTGCTGCCCGAACCCGCGTTGTCACGCCCGGCTCCCGAACCGCTCCCACCCTTCCCATTAGCGCCTCCGGGTCCGCTCACCGTTCCCTGACAGGCCAACAGCAGACCGCCGAGAATCCAGTATCGCGCAACTACGCCGAAGCGCTTCATGCCGGTAACCTCAAGTCATTGGAGAGATCCGCACAACCGCGCGCACGAATTCTCGCCGCGGGATAAAAATTCGGCGGTGCCGCTCACCGAGCGCAACTCTTTGCAACTTTGCTTGTCCATGTTTGGCGAGCGAGCTACCGCCAACATCTGCTGAGCCGAGGGGGCGAATCAGAGGGTCAAAAAAGGCGCACCTCAGGCAAAGTAGCTGGTTTCCGTCAGCTCGGCCGGCGGAATTTGGCCCGCTCCCCCGCGCTCGCTGAAGAACCACCATTTTGGCTCAATTCGCCGCATTCGCGCTCAGGCGCCAACACCTGAAACCAAATGGCCATGTGCGGCTACTCACTATGCTGGCGGACAGAAGCGAACACTTCGCCAAGCGCGCCAAACCCCATCGCAACATTTCGCCCTACGCAGCAGGCACTGAAGCTTCTTCAATCACAACTGGCTGGCAGGAGCTCCCAATCTTGATTGGTCTGATCACTCCTGCACGTATAGATCTCTGGTTGCGGTAGAACGTCGGCAAGGCAGCTGAGCGGCGCGTGCGCTGGCACCAACGCGAACACTGCATCGCGACGTTGAGAAAACGTGAAGCGCTGATTCTTCAGACCGTTCGGCGCGAAGTAGATCGCACGTGTGCCGTCATCAGTGCCGAGCATCTCGATGTCGACGTTGTCGTCGATACTGGTTGCTCTGAGTTGAAACGATCCGAAGCCACCATCGGGAATCAGCTGAAAGATCTCGCCTTGGTTGCTGCAATCGTTGACCATGGCGGTAAGGCGCGCAGGCAGATTTCCAACCGTAATATTGGTGCCAATACCCAGGCATTTCCCGCTGGAAACTGAGCGAATTCGGTAGGAACCAGCCAGCGGCGCCGGAGCTTTTGCACACGTCTGGCCGTTGCCACCAGCGCCCGATATTTCGAGCACGTCGAGCGGAGTCGTTTGGCAGCCGAACAGCAAAAACGCCATCAGCGCCGAACGGTGCGAATACAAACGCGCGCGTCTCGGTCTGGGTGTCATGCGCTACGTGCACGCTAGCGCTGTCTGTCTTATTTTCAAACACGGCTCGCGCCCCCAGGGGGAACACCCGAACAGACTCGATGCCTCGCGCGCCCATGAAGAAACCAGTAGGTGTGTTTGCGTAACGCGTTCTCACCGCGCATCGTAAAGAAAGCTGCTAAGCTGCGTAGCCGGTGTCGACCCTGGTTTCACCCAAGAACGCGAGCCCCATCTTGGAGGGCGAGGAGCTGCATTCCTCCCTGTCCAATCATGGCTCGGATTGGCAGCGCCAGGCGTTCGAGCAGTTTCACGGTTTGGTGCACGGCCTGGTGCTGAAGTGCTTGGGCCCCAACGCTGAAACGATGGACCTCGTGAGTGAGGTCTTCGTCAAGTTCTTCGAGAACGCACATCGCATTCGCGCGCAGAGCGCGATTCGCAGCTACCTGGTGTCGATCACCATGAATGCGATTCGCGGCGAAGTGCGGCGACGCAAGCGGCGCGAGTTGCTCCTCAAGTTGTCCGGGTTGATTCCCGAGCTCGAGCAGGAGCCCGGGCACGATGATCCGAAAGCCAAGGCAGCGCTGATTCAGTTGAGCCGCATTCTGGACGAGCTCGGCGTGAACGCGCGCATGGCGTTCGTGCTGCACAGCTTGGAAGGCATGCACATGGCGGAGATCGCTGACGCGCTGAAGGTCTCCGAATCCACCGCCAAACGTTGGGTCCGGCGCGCGAACGAGCACGTCTTGAAGCGCGTGAGCCGCAACGCACTCTTGGCCGACTACATTCAAGATCGGAGGCCGAACCGTGCCTAGCCGGCGTGACCTGTCTTCTGCCGACGTGAGCTCGGCGTTTCGAGCGCTCGCTGACGAGCACGCTCAAAAGCGCGGCTCCGCGGAGCGCTCACGCACCTGGCAAGCGATTCAGGCGCGCATGGCGCAGCGCGAGGGCCTCGAGACTTCACGCTTCTCTTTCCGTGTAGCCGTGCCCGCTGCGGCTGCTGTTGCGGCACTGGCTGCCGGCGTCGCATTCGCGCTGCTCCCGTCAGAGCTCGAGTATCAGGTGCGCGGGGCGGAGATCGCAGCCGGCTGGATTCAAGCGCGCACCCAAACCGCGAGCGTCGACTTTTCGGATGGCAGCCAGGTTGGCGTTCATCCGAACAGCTCGCTTGCCATCGAGGTTACCGGCAAGCATGCGGCCCGCACTCGGCTTGCGCAGGGCGATCTCGACGTGAACGTGAAGCACGCGCGCAGCACGGACTATCGGTTCCTCGCGGGTCCGTATGAAGTACGCGTCGTCGGGACGAAGTTCCACCTAGTTTGGCGACCAGAGCAGCAGCTGTTCTCCGTGGCCATGCAGGAAGGTCGCGTGCAGGTGACTGGCCCCAATGGGCTCGACCGCGCTGTCTCCGCCGGCGAGACCCTGCGCATCGGAGGGGCAGACTCGCGCGCTGCGGTTGCCAGCCTCGAACCGGCAGCGCCGCGATCGAGTCTAAATGGCGTCGCGCCGGGTGCCGAGGTGCACGCCGTGGAGAAGCCGGGCGTCACGGCCCCGCACTCGCCGCGCACCAATTCCGCCCCTGCGCTGGCGCACGCCGACGCGACGCCTGCTTGGTCGGCGCTCGTAGCAAAGGGCCAATTCTCAGAGGTCGTGAAGTCCGCCGAAGCGCTCGGCGCCGAGCGTGTTTTGCGCGAACGGGGCAGCGCAGATCTCAGCGCGTTGGCGCACGCCGCCAACTATACCGGGCACGGCGCGCTCGCCGTCAGCGCGTGGAGTGCGCTACGCGAACGCTTCGCCGGGCAGAAGCCAGCGCGTCAGGCAGCGTTCTTCCTGGGCCGCGTCTACGATCAGCAAGGTCGGCGGGCCGAAGCGCTGCGTTGGCTCAACACCTACCTGAGCGAAGCGCCGAGCGACGTGTACTCGTCCGAAGCGCTCGGTCGAAAGCTCACGCTGGTGAACAAGCTCGAGGGAACTCTTGCGGCGCGGAACGTCGCGCGCGAGTATATGAAGCGCTTCCCACGGGGAGCTTACGCGCAAACGGCGCGGGCAATACTCGAAGACTGAGATATGGCGAAAGCGAGACGCCCGCGGTGCCGGCCTCTGCTGGCGCTCGCGAGTGCCGTCCTTGCGTGTGGTGTGACAGCGCTCGCGAGTGAGTCGTACGCGGAGCCACGCGTGTTGATCGAAGTCGCAGAGGGCGTCGATCCGGTGCTTGATGAAGCACTGAACCGAGTGCGCGGCGAGCTTTCCGCGGTGGGCCTCGCGGCGGACGTTCGACTGCTTCACGGCACCGCGAGTGAGCCGACGTTGGAAGCCGGCGTCGAGGGAGCGCTGAGTATCGTGCGCGACGGCAGCACGATTCGGATTCGCGCCTACGGTCCGTTGTCGCGTACTCCCGTGGTGCAAGAGCTCGACGCGCGCGCTGCCGAGGTCACCGCCGAAGTCGTCGCGGTGCGCGCGGTAGAAGCGCTGCGCGCCGTGACTTTGGCCTTCAAGAAAGCCGAGCCAAAGCCGGAAGTAGAACCCAAGCCCGAGCCAAAACCGGAGCCACCTCCAGTCAAGCCGCCTGCGCCGGCTCCAGCGCGGCGTCCGGCGCTTGCACCGCGAGGCAACCACGGCGCCGTCAGTTTCTTCATCGCACCAAACACGTTCTACGATTTCGATTCGCGTACACTCGGAGTCGGCGGTGAGCTCGCAACTTACTACGGTCGCTTTCCGTGCTTCGTCGGTCCCGCTTTCACGAGCACTCTGTATCGTCCAACGCTGCACGTGGACGCCGGCAGCATCGACACGCGACGCTTGAGCGCGGCGTTGCGCGGCGGCTGTTCGCTCGAGCTGCCCGAGCCGTTCGAGCTTTGGTTCTCGCTCGGAGGCGGGCTCGCCTTCTACAGCGTCGAGGGGCACGCCGCGACTGGCTTCGTCGGACATAACGAACAGCACACGGCTCCGTTCCTCACTGCCGGAGTTGGATTTACGGCGTGGATTTCTCCGCACGTGGGTTTGTTTGCGCGCATCGATGCGAGCCTTGCGACCAATGCGCCGGCGTTGCGCGTGAGCGGGAGTGAAATCGCAAAGCTCGAACGCCCGCTAGGCTGGGGCGCGTTCGGCCTAGTGCTTCAGCTGCCGGGCGTGCTCTAGTTTGTGGGGGCGGCACGCGCCGCCCCCCTCTTCCGAAGTGAATTCGGAAGAGACTCCCCCCACGCGGGCACTCTGCGGCGGTTCCTAAGCGCTTGTCGCTCTGTGCGGGGCGCGTTGCGGAGCTCGAGTTCCTTGATACCTTCGAGTTCTGCCGTGAAGCGAACCCTGCTCGTGTTAGCCCTCGCGTGCGCCTGCTCGAACGGCGCGCTCGACGCCTTCACGCGTGAGCTCGGCAGCGGCGGCACACAGGGTCAGGGCGGCAGCGCTAGCGGTGGTAGCGCTAGCGGTGGCAGCGCCAGCGGTGGTAGCGCGAACAGCGGCGGCGCGCAGGCTCAGGGCGGCAGCGGTTCACCCAGCCCGCTGCTGCTCGACAACTTCGAGGACGGTGACACTCAAACGCTCATCAGCGGAGGCTGGTGGTACGTGACGAATGACACGGGGTCGTCCCTCAACGTCAACTACAGCTCCCTTGGTGCGCGCGAAGGCGGCAACGCACACGCCCTCCGTGCGTACGGCAGCGCCTGCCCAACCTGGTGCTTCGTCGGGCTAGATTTGCCGGGGCAACCCTATCTCGACGCCCGTTCGTACACGCGCCTAAGCTTCTGGGCTCGCGCCGAATCGATCTCGACGGTGCGTAGCCTCAGCGTCGACGTGCTCGACGGGACCAACGTCAACGGTACGGATCCCATGCACTTCCGCAAAGATCTGACGGTCAGCGAAAGCTGGACGAACTACTCGCTGCCGTTCGACGAACTCATCCCCACTAGCGGCGCGGCATCACTCCGCCTCGATCGCAGCAAGCTCGCAACGATCGGATTTTGGGTGTTCACCGCCAGCGAGCCGTTCGACATCTTGCTCGACGACGTGACGCTGCTGCCCTGACCGGGCACGCCTCATTCGTCGTCGTAAAAGAGCGGCTCGCGCTGATGCAGGAAGCGCTCGATGGCGGTGTTGGCTCCGCTGTTCAACTCCGTGAAGCGCAGCCCCATACCGGGTGGCATGTCGCTCTCGGCGTTGAACAATCGCGTCCAGCGCACCTCACCCACCGCGCGCACCTCGGTGCCATCGGGTAGATGAATCGAGACTTCCACCTTCTCACCCACGGGCCGCACTTGGTGTGTGGCAACGAACACACCGCCTACGGAGAGGTTCTCCGCGAACCCCGAGTAGAAGTTGTGCTCGCTACCCAAGCTGACATCGAGATCGACCGAATACCGATCGTGAGCTCGACGGTGAGAACCCCCGGCTTCGTCCTTGTGGGGCTCCATCTGCTGGGCGGTGGTTCCTTTTCTCATGGCAGAGACGCGGGCCTAAACGGCCGCTTCCCACCAAACGGTCGCTGGCGGACGGTATTTAGCGCACTCAGCGTCGATTCGATCGGCGATGCCCGTCAGGCCGCTTTTCGGACGTTTCCAGCGGAAAAACCCAGCCAATAACGACGCTACAACCAGGACTGAATTCTGAGCTCGGGGGTTTGGGTCCGGGCGCCCCGGAAGACGCGCCAGCCGAGCCAGACAGAAATCGCAAGCAGGGTGACGAAGGCCGTCGCCGGGAGCGCCTGCGCCACGGTGCCAAACGTGGGCCCACGCCCCAAACCGGCGAACACAACGCCTGCCGCCAACGCGAGCCCGCTGGGGAGCACCAGGAACAGGAGTGCGCCGCGTGCGCTTTGGACCACGTCAGTCGAACCGAACATCCAACGCAGCACGGCAACGAACAACAGCAGCCCGCACGCCTTGCCCAACGTGAGGACCACACCGAGCGCCATGGCCCACGCCGAGACGTGAGTAAAAGGGAGCGCGGCGCCACCGAACCCGAGCAACGCCAAGAGCCCTGTGACGCACAGCGTGTGAGCCCAGGCCGAGAGCTCCAGCGCACGCTGACGAGCCGTGTTGGGCAACGAGCGAGAAAGCTCAGCGCTCGCACGCACGCTCGCAACCCGCGATAGCAACGACATCAGCGCCAACATGCCGAGCACTGGGCTCTGGCACACGGCCCACTGCCACGGCCACGGTCCCTGTGCGCCTACCACATCGGATACGCGCAAGCTCCCCGCCCACGACGCCGTTGCCAAGATGAACAGCGCGAGCGGCAGGTTGAACAACAGCACGCACACTGCGCGTAAGAGTCCGCTTCGCAAGGACCACGGTGCCGCATCGCCCGCCAGAAAGGCGCACACGCACAAGCCCGACAGCGTGACCGCCGGTAATAACAAAGCGTCGAGCTCTGTCCAAATCACACTGCGCGACAACGCCAGCAGCGAGAACACTGCGCAGGCACCGACCAGCGCCAGGTATGGCAGAAACGACTCCGGCAATTGATGCCCGAGCAACGCTTTGAACGCGCGGGCCGCCGACGGCGCTTGCTTCGCGCCGGCAGCGCTCGGCTCACTCCGTAGGCGTTCACTCAAACGACGCTCGAAGCGTGTTAGCCAACGCCCGAGCGGAGAGCACAAAGCCATGAACGTTGCGAACAGCGCGCCGAACACGACGAGCGCGGGCACGAGCGTCTCCGGCGAGCTGTAGCGAAAGCCACTCGAGTCGACGCGCAACGCGAGCGGCTCGGAGCCGCGCCGCATCACCACTAGCGAGCTCTTGGCGTTCGGCGGCGGAATGAAGTCGGCGACCCCGCGCACGACCATACCATCGAGCTCTTGAATCACGTCGCCAACAGCCAGGTTGGCTCGCGCCGCGCGACCGTGCGGCTCGACCGCCGTGAGCTGCAGGCCTTCTGCCGTGGCCCCCAGCGTAATCCCCAAGAACCGCGCGAAGCGAGCCCCATCACCACGCAAAGCGCGCTTGGCATCGCTGGCTTCGTCGCGCTCCACCGGTACGAAGTCGATTACGACTCCGTCGAGGCGCCCCACCACGGGCAGGCCGCTCGCGCTCTGTGGCGAGAACGAAACTTCGACGTCACCGCGAAAAGTTCCGTGACGTGCGCTCGCTCCGCCGCACAACTTGGCCGCTAGCTCCGCATCAATCGGCAGCTCCAAGGCATGCGGAGCAACTTGCTCTGCCTCGGCGCTCACGACCACGTCGGTGCGCGGCACTTCACCGGCGCGCCGTACTTCGCCGCGTAACGTCACACTCGCCGGCCGCCCTTCGGGGAAGCCGCTGCCCGTGAGACGCATGCGATCTCCCACCTCCAAATGACGTGGCTGAACGTCGGCGAGCTCGATCAGGTGCGGCGCGCGCTCGCCCGGACCACAACTCGAAAGCAGCAGGAGAAAGCCAAACGCCGAAAGCCGTCGCACCTTATTGCTGCGTATACGCGCGCTTGTCCGAAACGGCCCAGAAAGACGCCTCGCCGCGCGTTCGCAGAGAATTGGGCCGTTCGTGGCGCTCTGATCTAGGTCGTGGTGCGAACGGAGGCAGCATGGCCGATCTCGAGAATTTGGTGGACCGATTGCGCAGCGTGCAGACCGAAGTGCTGCGGCTCGCTCCTTTTCGCGATCTCGGACTCGTTCCGAACCCAGGCGCTTCCGCGCAAGCGATCGAAGCCGCCGAAGCGCGCCTCGGCGTGCCGCTGCCGCCTTCGTATCGCGCATTTCTGGCGAAGCACGATGGTTGGCCGCGTTGCTTCGATGGAGCCAGCCTGCTCGGCACCGCGTGCCTCGGCAATCGTAAGTACGACGAGTTCGCGCAAGCGGCGTTCGCTGCAGCCGAAACGCCCGAGCCTCACTTGGCTCCGCCGACGCGGCGACAGCAGTTCACGAACATCATCCCCTTCGGCGTCGACTTGCAGTCGATGACCTTGTTCGCCTTCAACCCAAACGTGAAGGACCAGAACGGCGAATACGAAGTGATCGCCTGGATCAACGAGCTCGGCATGCGCCGCGATAGCTTCCCGGAGTTCATGGAGCTCCTCGTCGAGCTCGCCGAGTACGAGCTCGACGGCCACCGCTCGCTCGCGGCGGAAGCCCCCCTGCAGCGCTCCGCCTAGGTTCCCTTCCACACCGGCCGGAGCCGTCCCATCGTTCCGAACCCACGAGAACGCCGGGCTACGAGGCTGTAGGATAAGGGGGCAGAGCGTCCCCTTGACGCTCTGCGTAAGGGCTGCTGAACTGAAGGGTGCTTGCCGACGCTTCGTCGGCGGCTCGTCAGCTTCGACGTTGTCGATGAAACAGTACGCTTTCACCGACCGCGCGACGCACGCAGGCAGCCCCACAGGATTTCGACGATGAACGGCGACGCAGGCACCGACAGCGAGGCGCCGCCCTCGCAGCGGCGCATCATCAAGCGGTACTCAAACCGCAAGCTCTACGACACGAAGGGCAGCAGCTACGTCACGCTCCTTCAAATTGCGCAGATGATTCGAGACGGCGAAGACGTCCAGATCATCGACAACGCAACCAAAGAGGACAAAACCGACGTCACGCTGGCTCTGATCATTTCGGAAGAGCTTCGCGAAAAGCCTCGCGCGATTCCGCTCACCACTTTGAAGGCGCTGATTCGCCATCGGGGCGAGCGAATTCTCACGCACCTGCGCGAGGGACCCATCGGCAAGCTCATTCCCCGCGACGAGGCCGATCCGAGTATCGCCCCGCCGTCGGAACCCATGGGAGACGAGGACATGTCGCAGGGCAAAGAGAACAAGGGGCTACGAGCCACACTCGAGCAGTGGCAATCGGCCATCGACGAGCGCATCCGTACGGTGTTGCCCAACTTCGCCGCCTTTCGGGATCTCGAAACCGAGGTGAAACGCCTTGCGGAACGGCTAGATAGCATCGAGCGCCGGCTGGACGACCGGGGTGGCGGAAAGCCCCCGGAAACCGGCGGGAATAGCTAAAGCAGGGCACCGGTTGCACCGGTAACCCGACGACGATGGCTCCCCGCCCGCTCAGTAACCACCAGTTCGAGCAGGAAGTGCTGCAGCACTTGCCTTCGCTCCTGTCAGTGGCCTCGCGCCTGATGAAAAACGGGCCCGAGGCCGAGGATTTGGTGCAAGACGCCGTACTGAAGGCGATTCGGGCTCGAGGTCAGTTCGAAACCGGAACCAACCTGCGCGCCTGGTTGCTGAAGATCCTCACCAACACGTTCATCAACCGCTACCGCCGGGGTGGCCTCGAGCGCAGCGTGCTCGACGGGCCCGACGCAGATCCGCTAGCAGACGGTTGGATCAGCGCGTCCACAATGGAATCGCTGCGCGATCCCGAATCGCAAGCTCTGCGCCCGATTTTGGAAGCCGAGATCGGCAAGGCGCTCGATGAGCTCCCCACGGAGTTTCGCTTGGCAGTAGTTCTGAGCGACGTCGAAGATCTTTCGTACAAGGAAATCTCCGACATCATGGGTTGCCCGATCGGCACGGTGATGTCCCGACTGCATCGCGGCCGCCGCATGTTGAAGTCGCGGCTTTACGAGCACGCACGCTCACTCGGCATCGTTGGTCCGGAAGCAAGCGTGGGCGAGCTGCCGCTGCCAGCCAGCGAATCGGTCGTGGAGATCGAGTCCTTCCGCAAGAAGAAGGGAGCCCGCGCATGAGCTGCCGTGGCTTCGTTCCCTTGCTCGAGCCCTTCGTCGACGGCGAGTTGCAGCCGGAGAAGGTCGTCGAGGTCGAACAGCACTTGGAGGAGTGCTCGCGTTGCGTCGAGCGCGTGCGCCTCGGTCGAGCCGTGCGCATTAGCTTGCGGCGTGCTGTGCGTCCGAGCTCGGAGCCGAGCGCCGCCTTCCGCGCTCGCTTGGTGTCCGCCATGGCCGCTACGCAAGAGCGCGAACGCATGTTGGAGCAGCAAATCGAGCGCACGCGCATGTTGTCGTGGCGCACGATTCTGCCGGTGGCTGCTGCTGCTGCGCTGACGTTGGTGTGGGCCGCGTCTGCGAACAAGGTATCGCCTTCGAGTCAGTACCATTACGCTCAGAACGCGAGCGTAGACGAGCTGCTCGAAGAGATTATCGATCATCACGTGAAGGGCCGTCCTGAGGTGACGTCGCTCTCACTGTTGCCTTCGCTCGAGCGCGAAGTGGGCGTGCCGGTGCAACCGCCGATTCTCGCGCAGTACGGCGCTCGCTGGGAAGGCGCCAGCGTGGTGCCGATGCACAACCAGCGGGCCGCGTCGCTCCGTTACAAGGTCGCCGGTCACCCGGTGACGCTCTACGTTTTCGACTCGTCGCGCTTCCAAATCGAGAACCACTTGCAGCGCCGTTTGGTGGGCGACGCACCGGTGTACGTCGGCGCACGCCGCGGTTACTCGATTGGAGCTACCGAGCACCGCGGCGTCGGCTACGCGATGGCAACCGATCTGAACGACGCCGAAACCGCCGAGCTCATCGCGGCGCTGCACTAGCGCTGTGCCCTAGTCCATACCCTTCAGGTTCGCGACTGGGTACAGACGATGCGCGACGCGCGCGATGCCTTCGGCTTCGAGCACGGCGAGCACCACATCGAGATCCTTGTAGACGTGGCCACACTCGTCGAGCGGCGTGCGCTCCGTGTTGCCGACGATGCCACGAATGGCAACGCCACCCAACGTGCGTTCGACCTCGCGCATTTCGCGATCGATGAGATCGTGCGACGCCTCGAGTGTACGTTTCGCAGCCCCACGGGCGAGCAAACGCCCCGAACCATGGTTCACTGAGAAGCCTGACTTCGCAGCACCCGGCTGAGCGAACAAGATCGCAGCGCCGTGATACATCGAACCGGGGATGAGGCAGGGATGACCCGTCGTCTCCCAAGCCGTTCCGATGAGGTCGGGGTGACCCGCCGGGAACGCACGCGTCGCACCCTTGCGATGCACGAAGCCACGCTGCGTGCTGCCGTCCGGCAACAGCAACGTCTCCTCTTGCACCAAGTTATGCGAGATCTCGTAGTAGACGTCGCCCTCGCAGTGGAACACTTCGCGCAGCGCTTGCTGCACGCCGTTCACGATGATGTGACGGTTCGCGACAGCGAAGTTTGCGGCGCTGTTGTGGTGCGCCCAGTACTCGCGACCGAGCGGCTCGTCGATGCGCAGCCACGAATCCTCACGGCGGTTCTTGGGCAAACCGCGCAGCTCAGCGCCTTCGTAGAAGAAGTGATTTGCGGTTTGCCAGCCGTAGCCGCGCGAACCGCAATGGATCATCACCCACACTTCACCCGAGTCGCGGTCGACCTGCATTTCGATGAAATGGTTGCCGCCACCCACCGAACCGAGCTGCGGCACCACCTTCTCGTAAGCGCGCTCGATGCGCGTCAAATCAGCCGATTCATCGACTTCGATGAACTGCCGTTCGCAGAGCTCCGCGCTCACACCGATGGCCTTGGCGCCGTAACGCAAGATCTCCCCGGCCTTCTTATGCGAAAAGCGCGGCATGTACTTGGGCCGATGTGAACCGACACCCGTCGCAACACGCGCTTCGACCTCAGCCACCCAAGCTGCGCGGCGATCCCAATCAGCAACATCCGTCGCGTGCAGCTTCGGAACGCGCATGTAGAGCACGCCGCAGGAAATGTCGTAGCCGGAGCCCGCTTGGATGATCGTATCTTCCGTCACAATCACGCAGCCGACCGGAACGCCATACCCAGAATGAGCGTCCGGCATCAAATACGCGCCAATGACGCCTTCGTAGCTCGCCGCTGCTGCGAGCTGCTGCCACATCGATTCCTCGCTCGCGTCGAACAGCGGCTCGGAGAAGAACGCGTGCGCGTCCACCTTCATCATGCCGGTCTTGGGCAAGACGTAATGATTGGGATCGATCTTCTGAGCAAAATACTTGAGTGACATGTGCGTACGCTTCGATTGTTGAAAGCTTAGCTCCAAGCAGACCCGACAAAAGGTGGCCCGTCGACTCGACTCGCGTCGATTACGGCCGGCGCATTTGCGCACTCCAGTGAAGGAATGGCGCCGCTCGCCCCGCAGTCAGCCGTTTCCAGCTGCCCGCCATCGCTGTGGCGTCTTGGCTTTCGCTGTAGACGCCTTTCACTACCTTAGGACCGTTAGTGTAGACGGAACCGGCATTCGGGTTGATTGGAGAGCGTTGAGGACAACGGCAAGTGGGTGCGGAGACAATTCAGCTGCTCTACCACTGAGCTACCGCTTCGATTTCGCGAAGTGGGCGAGATTCGAACTCGCGACGCGCTGCTTGATTGTAGTCCCACGCGGCATCCGTTGACCGAAGTAGAAGGCCGGCAAGAGTGCAGAGACCAGTGCGTGCCGAAGCACGTTGAGCTTATCAAGCTCTCACTTAAGGGTGATGTAGTCCCGTGCGGCATCCGGCCCAGAATCTAATGCGCGGAAGCGCGGATCGCCCGAAGACGATCCGGCTTCTCACGCGAGTGTGACCTTCTCTACTTCCCCTACCCAATGCTCGGCAGTGAGCTCGCCCTTTGCAAAGAGCGAAACCACTTCGAACACCGAATCGGAGAAGCCTCCTACGTTGAGAACGTCGGCGCGCTCGCTCACCTGAGTCGAGCCGTACGGCTGAACATCGATGAGCACGAGCTTCGCTGTTGGGTTCACGCGGCGAAAGCGCTCCCACTCTTCAGCCATGGCCGTCGAGCGGGCGTTGCCGTTGAAATCCACCCAGGATTGGTTGTCCGAGATGTAAATCACCAGCTCACCGCGAGCCTTGCGTGCGTTCAAGTGCCGAAGTGGTGCGCTGCATGCCGTACCGCCGCTCGGCAAGCCCGCCAGAAACTCCGCGTTGGTCATCACGGAGTCGAGCGGGTTCAGACGCCGCGGAAGCTGCACCACGTCGTCACTGAACGGAATTACCTCTGCCGTTTGGTTACGGCGCAGGAATGCCGCTGCCACGAGCGCTGCCACGTCCACACAACGAACCGCCGAGGTTGCCCCCTTGCGGTAGCCGGTGACCGGGCTGTGCATCGATCCCGAAACGTCTGGGCAGACGTAAACCCTTCCCGCAACGCTCGGCACGTTCTCGATCGCTACTTCGAGAGCATGCTGCAGCGCGATCGCAAGCTCGTTCGGCAGTTCACCCTTCGCGGCCATGTAGGCCGAAAGAAGCTGGTACGGAAACACACGCGCCTTACGGATTGCGTCTGCGTCAGAGAGCCGTGCGGCCACGAACTCGACCATGCGTGGGTCCTGAAACACAGCGTGCCGAAGCAAGGTATTCAGGTTCATACGCAATTGCGTGAAGGTCATCCGGCCAGCCATGGTGCTCCACTGCGCAGTCGAAAGCGGCAACGCCGTCAGCATCTCGAACGGCACGTCGGGAAGTTCCGCCGCGCCGCGCTTGAATGCCTCGAAGCTCTGCACCTCCGCCGGCAGCCGCTCGACCGCCACGTCCTTACCGATCAAGTAGCCGTAAAGTGCCTCGCGTTGTGCGTCAGGCGCGCCCTCAACCGTCGGAGAAGGCCGCACCATCTTGATGACATCCTTCATCGACGGATCGTTACCGAGCGACTGACGAAACAACGTTTGCAAGCTACGCCGCGCAAACCAGGTACGCACCAAGCGCTTCGGAGCGCTGCCAAACGACTTGCGGCCAACCACGCCGGAACGCACGATCTGCACGAAATTTCTGAGCATCTTCCCGTTATCGATCACGCGCTCGAACACCAACCCGAGCAAACGCACATCCACCGCGGACAAGTACGCCGCCAAAAACGCCGGCATATCCTTCATGCGACCGCGCTCACGCGCGTACACCGCAGTCTTAGCCACAAACAACGGATCCACCGCTCGACACAACTCGAGCACGCGGTCGAGCTGCTCACCCTCCGTTGCGTAAAAGGTTTGCCCGAACGTACCCGTCGCTGCGTACTGCGCGAGCGCGTGAACCGGCGAGAACGCATAGGCGAGGCCTCCCGCTTCGTTCTTGAAGCGAGTCGTTGCTGCATTGGAAGCCGAAGCGAAAAGTGCCTTATTTGCCATTGCGATCTCCTTTCCGAGCCTGCATGCCAGTGACGCGCGAGCTCACGCGCGCTGTGGCCAAACTTGCGCTGCCAACAAACTCAATTACCGAGCCATACCGTAAAAATGCGGCGACAAAAGTGCGAAGAGGTCATTGCCCCCGAGGTGGGCGCGCCTCCAAGTTAATGGCGAGCACATGCCCGCCGGCGGAGGCGCATGGATTCGAACCGATGTACTCCTCACGGCATTCGCCGCGCATTCGACCCGCAAACTTACTTCGCAAACTCGAATGCTATGAATTCAAACTCGATAACTGAACTACAAACGACGAAGGCCGCCTGGGTTCTCCGAGGCGGCCTTTCGAACTCCAAGAAAACTCGGAGCCTCAGTTCCGCCTGTGGACATGCCGCTCGCCACCTTCGAGCTGCGCGAGCAAATCCCTCGATAACCGCGAGAAATTCACGACCAGCCCACGTTTGGGGCTGCAGCTTGATCGGTAGCGAGAAACCAGCATGACGTTGCAAAACGGGCGTGCGAACACGTCGCCTACCCATGATTCGTTTATGAAGCATGCTCGCGATCAGGTCAAGCATTTTATCGAGTGCTTCTGCACGTTCTCATATCGATTCGTTGCGCAGGAACTTGCGCAATGCGTGCGCGACGCGCGATCTGCTCTTCTACGCCCGCGCGATTCGCTCTTCTGCGCGCCGCGCGATTCGCTCTTCCACGCGCGCGATCTGCTCTTCCACGTGCGCGCGATTCGCTCTTCCACGTGCGCGCGATTCGCTCTTCCACGTGCGCGCGATCTGCTCTTCCACGTGCGCGCGATTCGCTCTTCCACGCGCGCGATTCGCTCTTCCACGTGCGCGCGATTCGCTCTTCCACGTGCGCGCGATCTGCTCTTCCACGTGCGCGCGATCTGCTCTTCCACGTGCGCGCGATCTGCTCTTCCACGTGCGCGCGATTCGCTCTTCCATGTGCGCGATCCGCTCTTCACCGCACATGCCATCTACTCTTCGTTCCGCACGCGAGCCGCCGCGCGGCAATTCGTGCTCGCCATGACGATTTTTGTAGACGGATCTAGGAATGGGTTGAGGCACGAGGTGCTGAACGTCCAGAAGTTTGCCCACGCCCGCTCTCATTGCGGTGCTGACGAAGGATTGATGAGCGAAACGCTTTCGAACTCATTTCTGACGCAAAGCGCGCGGTGCGAGGCGTCTGCGAGCTCAAAAATGTGCATGGTATTCAGTAGGCTATGCAATTCGACTCTTCAATCTCGAATGCCGAGTTATTGGCACGCATGCCCGTGTTGGCGAATTGCGAACGCGGTGCCACCGCGGACGTGATCGAGCACCTGATGGAAATCGATCGCCGTAAGTTGTACTTGGGTCAGGCGTGTTCGTCTTTGAGCGCGTACTGCCGCGAGCGGCTCGACTATTCCGAAGACCAGGCCGGCAAGCGGGTGCGCGTGGCGCGCCTGGCTCGGGACGTGCCCGAAGTATTGGAAGAGCTTCGCCGTGGGTGCATTCACCTAACGGGACTCTTTCTGCTGGCGCGGCACATGACTCGCGAAAATGCAGCGGCGCTGTTGGCCGAAGCGCGCGGCAAATCGCGGCGTGAGATCGAGCGCGTCATCGCTGCGCGCTTCCCGCAGCCCGACGTGGAAGAGAGCGTGACGCCCACCAACAGGACCATGACCGGCGTCGCGCAAGTGAAGCCTCTGTCGGCGTCGACTGTTCTCGTGCAATTCACGGCGTCGAGCGAGCTCTACGCGAAGATCGAACGCGCGCGGGAATTGCTCAGTCATTCCATACCGCGAGGCGAGTTGGCAGCGGTCTTGGAGCGGGCGGTGGACGAGCTCATTCAGCGCGAAGAGAAGCGGCGTTTGGGAGCAGGCGCGCAGCGGAGACGTCGACCGCTCAAAGAAGGCTCGCGGCATGTTCCGGTCGAAGTGGCGCGGGCCGTGTGGCAGCGCGATGGTGCGCAATGCAGCTTCATCGACGTGGAGGGTCGGCGCTGCAGCGAGCGACGCTTCATTACGCTGGAGCACAAGGTGCCGTTTGCTCGCGGTGGCGCTCCCACTGTCGATAACCTTTGCTTACTGTGCTCGCCTCATAACTCCTACACTGCGGAGTTGGCGTTCAGCGCTAAGCATGTCGAGCGGAAGAAGCAAGAAGGACGACGTGGGCGGACACAGCAGGCACAGCGAGTGGCAGCCGCGAAGCTGAGTCCAAGCGCCGGACAGATGACAGCCCCGGAACAGGTCGACGTCGACGCGCAAACCGACCATCGTGCGCGAGTGCTCTCGGCGCTGTGCGGTATGGGCTTTGATCGGCGCGAAGCAACGCGAGCCCTCGAACAGCTTGGTTACGACGGCCAATACGATTCAGCAATGCTGCTACGTCGAGCGTTGGCCTCGCTCGTGCCCAATATGTTGGCAGTGCCGCGCGTATGAGCCCACGCGCGAGCCAACGCGACCTCCATGTCCGAGCTATTCTCCAATTTCGTGAAGTACTGCGCGCGTCTTTTCGGTGGGTTCGAAACCTGCCTGCCGCGCAAGAAAGACGAGCCAGGCTCGAGTCTCTTTCGGCAAGACCAATGGAGGACACGAGCAGCCGCGCCTCGGTCTCGCTCTCGGATCCCGGCCGATGCCCGCCAGCACGCATGCGCACGCGGGCTTGAACATCGGTAGGGACTGGTACTGAGCGATACGTTCCGACGAGAAATGGTGGTAGCGCACGCTAACTCGCAAGTCCTTGAAGCCATCTTGGTCGATATCCACGAGCTCGACGCGTCCTAGGTCGCCACTAAAGAACGGAAAGCCTTAGCAAAGAGACACGCTGGGCCTCTGCGCACGGTCGAAACCGAAGAGCGGGGTCGGCTCAGGCCGGTTCTTGTCCCAATCCACGACTTCAATCCAGTGACCCACACTGTGACCACTCAGATGAGCGCGCGTGCAGATCAAAACGTCTCGATTCGTCGGCGCGCGAGTGACGTTGCAGTTCGAAATCCGTTCGCCGTAGGCCTTCACCCTGAAGTGACCCGCTTGTTTTTCGAGCAAGTAGGTGTCCGCTCCTGCGCCAATGAATTCGGCTACGACCTCGTCAGCGCCCGGGCGACTGAAACTGCCCTCGTGGAAGTCGTTCAGGTACCACTGCACGTGTGCCACGGGCCTGGGCGGCGCCGACGCACCTATCACGTCGGGGATCGAGCCAGAGCGAGTCGCATGCGCCACCGATTCTTCGAGTGATTCCTTCCGATCTCGGGAGTCCTCCTCACAGCCAACGAGTGTTCGAGTACCGCCAACAAGTCTTGCGGAATACACTGGCGCGCAGAACGCGCGCGTGATCTCCGCTTCCTTTTTCAAGCGAGCAGACCACTTGCCCGGCAGGAGACTCCTCGGCTCAAACTGTTGAGTTCTCGGCGGAGCTATACGGAACGACTTGGGATCCAATGGCTCCGCGCATAGATCGTTCCGCGAAACGCCCAGGGCGGGTGTCGGTTCGGCAGAGCTTCGCTGAGCGAGAAGTACTGCGAGCAAGAGTGCCGTAGCTGCGACTGTGTCGGCTACGAGCTTTCGCGAGCGCCCCGAGCATCCCTGAGCCACGCTGCGACTAAGCCCGAGCGACTCTTTGATGTCAACAATCGTTGGGCGACCAGGGAGGCATTGTTTCCAAGCTCACGGGCGCGCAGTCGACGAGCTGCTGCTGAAGCAAACCTAGGCGCAAGGCAGATGGCGCAGTTCGTGCTGAGCACATGAACGCGCGCTTCGCGAAGGAGAAACGCCCGAATCCGCAGCGCGATAGCTAGTTCGCGTCGAGCTCGCGGGCATCGCGAGCGTTCCATGGCGCGCATCCGCTACAAATCACTCGCGCAGCGCAAGAGCAGCAATGACATCGCCGATGCGGCGGAAGTCTTTCTTGTGATGCAGAGAGAGGCTCCTGCTGATCGGTCTGCCTGGCTCAAGGCGGGCAACCGTCTCGGAAGCCACGAAGCGCCTGCGCGAAGTTCCCTGATCCTACTCCGCTGAGCACTTCAACTCGGTGGATGCGCTGCGCGTCGCCATCGCCACCACTCGAATGAAGAGGTGGTTTTCGCACGTGTTATTGCGTACGCGGATCACTTGTGAGTCCACGCAGGTCATTTCGCCCGTATCACCTGCGTTTTCTGCGAGCCCGGATCCATCGGTCCCGTTTTGGCTGAATGAAACATGAGTCTGCATGATCTGCGGGGTTACACCGAGGTGATGTTTGAAGATGAGCTCGCTCATTGCGGGAAACGGTTCGAGCGGTCCGTTCCATGGCGCGGACTCGTAGAGGAGTTCGTTGGTGTCGGTGGTGCCGGTGTCAATGATGCGAACAGGCTGCGCGTTGGGGCAGCTGTCGGTGGCGCTGCAGGCGGCGGCGAAGATTGTGATGGAGATGGTGCCGCAGAAGAGGCGCAGTTGGTGCATCGCGCTGTATTGTGCTGCGGCGTCGCGCGCCGCCTTGCTCCCGCTCATTGCGCCTTTGCGGTGGGCTTGGTTTCCCCGCGGGAATCGGCGGCGGCGCCGTGTTTGCGCGGGTCGGCGGCGGCTTGCCAGAGTTCTCCTTGGCGAGAGAGGATTTGGACGGCGGTGGCGAACGGGGAGGCTTTGTTGGCGCGTTCGCCGCGGTAGGCGAGGTCTTCGAGGAGTGCGGGCGTCGCGGGGGTTTCGAGGAGGATCGTGTCGCCTTTGAGGGGGATGTAGAAGCGTTGGGCGCGGGTGAGGTCTTCGGGGGTTTTGTTGAAGGCGAGGGCGGCGATGAGGAGTTGGGTGACGTTGGTGGAGATGGCCATGCCGCCGGAGCCGCCGATTGCGAGGACGGGGCGGCCGTCTTTGAGTGCGATGGTGGGGGTCATGCTGGAGACGGGGCGAGCACCGGGGCGTGGAGCGTTGGGGGATTTTTCGATGCCGAGGGCTTTGGCGTCGCGGTCGAGAGTGAAGTCGTCGAGTTCGTCGTTGAGGACGATGCCAGAGTCTTTGGTGACGAGTTTGGCGCCGAAGGAGCGGTTTACAGTGGTGGTGAGGGCGACGACCATGCCGCTGGGATCGGCGACGGAGATGTGGTGAGTGCCGTGTTCCTCGGCGGCGAGGAGGGGCAAGGTGTGGGTGCGATCGATGGCGAGGGCGGCGCGACGTTTCGTGAGTCGCTCGGGAGCGAGGAGGCGCGTGGTGTCGAGTTGGACGAAGTCGGGGTCGCCGACATTGTGGAAGCGATCGGCGAGTGCGCTGCGGAAGGCTTCGGCCATGAGGTGGTAGTAGGCGCCGCTTTGAAAACCGAGGCGGGTGAGTTCGTCGCGCGAGAGCATGCCCAGTGTCTCGGCGAGGAGGAGGCCGCCAGCGGAGGGGGGCGGCATGGTGTAGATTTCGTGGCCTGCCCAGGTCGCGTGCAGTGCTTTGCGTTCGCGCACGGTGTATTCGTCGAGGTCGCGTTGTTCGATGGCGCTGCCGGCTGCGCGCGCGGTTTGCACGATCTCGCTCGCGATGGGGCCTGTGTAGATGGCTTTGGGCCCTTCGGCTGCCACGCGACTGAGGGTTCGCGCGAGCGGCAGATTTTTTACGGTGCTTCCTTCGAGCGCAGCGCGCCCACCCCCAAAAAATAAGGCCGCAATTGGTTTTTCGCGCGCGAGCTCAGAGCCGCCCGAGAGCGAGCGCGCAAGATGTGGACCCACCGCGAAGCCTTGACGTGCAGCGCGAATGGCAGGCGCGACTAGGTTTGCCCAAGGGCGCTTGCCGAAGCGACGCGAGAGCTCGAAGAGGCCTGCGGGTTCGCCGGGAACACCAACGAGGTGGCCGCGTTGTTCGAAGGGCAACGGTCGACGTTCGAGCGCTTCGGCCGAAACTCCGCGCGGTGCGCACTCTCGGAAGTCGAAAACGCTGGGTTCTTTTTCGTTCGCTCGCAAGACGAGCGCAAAGCCGCCACCGCCGAGGCCACTCGAGCTCGGGGCAACGACGCCCGCCGTAAGCGCGGCTGCGATGGCTGCGTCGACTGCGTTGCCACCTTGTCGGAACAATTCGAGTGCCGCTCGCGTCGCAAGCGGGTGCTCTGTCGCCACGGCGCCTCGCTCTGCAAGCTCGGCAGTCCGTGCGCTCGGCGTGAGCGCAAAAAGACCGACAGCAAGCGCCGCGGGAGCAACCCAAGCCGGTGTCGTTGCCAAAAATCGCACGCCATTTCTTACACCCGGGAGGAGACGGCGCGACGCAAAAATCGGACGTGGACGCGCCACACGAAGCAGACACCGCTGGTATGCTGCGAGCGTGCGCCTCCTATTCGTGATGGATCCGTTCAACGGTCTGGCCTTCGGGAAAGACACCAGTTTTGCTTTCATGCGCGGCGCGGCACGGCGTGGTCACGAGGTCTGGCACTGCTTGCCTGAGGACGTGACGAATCGGGGACGCGACGTGTTCGCCCGCGCGACGCGCCTGTCGGTGAACACGATGGCACCGTACTTGGTGGGCGAGCACACTGAACGGCTGGAGCTGGGGGCGTTGGATGCCGTGTTGATCCGTAAGGATCCTCCGTTCGATCGCGCGTACCTGTTTTTGACGCAGCAGCTCGATTTGGTCAGCGATCGCGTGCTGGTGATGAACGATCCGCGTGGCGTGCGCGATGCAAATGAGAAGTTGTTCGCGTTCAACTTCCCAGAGTTCATGCCGCGCTCGTTGGTCAGCACGAGCCCGCAAGAGATTTTGGAGTTCGTGAGTGAGGTGGGCGGACGCGCGGTGCTCAAGCCGCTCGACGGCGCGGGCGGCAGCGGCGTGGTGGTGCTTTCGGTGGACGACAACAACAGCCGCTCGCTCGCCGACATTTGGACGCGTGAGGGCAAGCAGCTCGCGTTGGTTCAGGAGTATCAGCCGGCCGTGCGCGTGGGCGACAAGCGGGTGATCTTGCTCGACGGAACACCACTGGGAGCCATTCTGCGCGTGCCGCGTGCCGACGACGTGCGCGCGAACATTCACGCCGGCGGTCGCGTCGAGGCGTGTGATCTCAGTGCCACCGAGCAAGCGTTGATTGCGGCGGTGGCGCCCAAGTTGCGCGAACACGGCTTGTGGTTCGTTGGGCTCGACTTGATTGGTGAGCGCCTGATCGAGGTCAACGTCACGAGTCCCACCGGCATCGAAGAGCTCGGGCGTTTTCTGGGTCGCCCGGTGGAAGAAGACGTCATCGCCTGGATCGAGCAGCATCGTCGTCGCTGACGTCGGCACGGCTCGAGCTCGTTGCCCTCGGCGCGCGGCTCGAGCTCGTTGCCCTCGGCGCGCGCCTCGAGCTCGTTGCCCTCGGCGCGCGGCTCGAGGTGGTACCCGTCGCACACAAGCGGCAGGCGCGTCAGTAAACACCGAATTTTGAAGCGCTGTTCGAAGCCTCGCGCGAGATCTACGCGCGAATTGTTGAACTGAGTGCCCGAGCTCGAGTCACTCATCGAGCAGCGCGCAGTGTCCTCGGGCTTCCCGAGGGACGCTTAATCTGGCTGGTCCGGAGGCTTCGAATGTCGCAAGCGTCTTCAATCTGGTTGGTGTTACCTGCAACGCTCTGGATTGGGTGCAGTAGCGGAGAGGTCACGCCACCCGATTTTGGGAAAGGGGGCACGAGCTCCGGCGGCGCTGCGAATGGCGGCGCGGCAATGGGTGGAACCTCGAGCGCGAACGGGGGCACGGCGACAGCGAGCGGCGGAACCGCGAATTCATCCGGCGGCACCAGCAGTGCGAATGGCGGCGCGAGCAGCGGTGGTAAGGCTGCCGGTGGTAGTGCGGCGGGCGGACGGAGCGGCATGGGCGGGGCCTCTAGTGGCGGCACCACAGCGAGCGGCGGAACGACAACGGCGAACGGCGGCGCGAGCATCGGTGGAACTGCCGGCAGTTGCGGCAGAACGGTCGGCGCTTGCACCGCGCCGGAAGTACGTGTGACCGACTTGACCGTCGGCAGCGCAGTTACCGGCTACGGACGCGAGGGCGATACCGATCCGTTGCCCATGGCGATCGCAGCGCTGCCGTCGGGCGGCTCGCGCATTGCGTGGCTCGGTACCGACAAGAAGGTTTACATTGGCGAGCTCGATTGCGACGACAAGCTGGTCGGCACGCCATTCAGCATTCCAGCCATCGACTTGCAGGACATTCACGCCGACGCGAACGGCGGAGTGGTGCTCGTCACGCGCGAAGCTACCAACGGCGGCACCGACAACTGCGGCAATGGCATGTTGTGCGGCGGTGAGTCGAGCCCATGCCGCGAGATGGTTTTGGTGCGCTTCGACAACAACGGCAGCGTGGTTTGGGAGAGCCAAGTAACGAACTTGAGCTCGTCGTTGGCGGGCTATCAAAACGGTGCGCGCTTCATTTGGTGGTACCAGCACCATGGGCGCCTCGCATTCGACGGCATGAACTACGGCGCTTACTTCGGCGTCGCGATTACGGTCAACAACGGCAGCTGCGTCGATATTCACGAAGGCGACCGCATGCAGGTGATTAGCGGAAGCGGGCAGCGCCTGACCGGCCACGACAGCTTCGAGGTCGGCTGCAGCCACTCCTGGACCTCGCGCATCGTGTGGGATCCGCGGACGAACCACTTCGTGATGGTGTGCGCAACCGACAATAACTGCCGCATCGCACGTCCGAGCCCGTACCGCACCATCGCGGCGGGCACTTGTGACGGCACGTTGTTCGGCGGCGACTTGGTGCTTTCCACCAATCCTGGCTATTGGACGGCTTGGAGCCAGGGCGGCACGATTCGGCTCCAACACTTCACGGACAGCGGCCCCGATACCAGCGTCGCGAACGCCGGCAGCTCTCAGCACCCGCATCTAGTCACCTACAGCACGAGCAAGATGCTGCTCACGTGGGGTTCAGGCACGTCGATGACCGCGCAGGTGCGCGACGCCGGTGCCAACGCCGAAGCAATTGGATCGACGTTTACCATCGCCGTGAACGACCACAGCTATCAGGCGTTCAAGCCGTATCCGGATGGGAGCGTCGCTTATCCGGCAGCGGGTGCCAACAACACCTCGATCAAGATTGCGCGCGTCATGCCGTGCCAATGAGTGCGATCCGGAAGCGCCGCCGCGCTGGACGGCTTTCTGCGGAGCGAGCTCGCGTGTCGCACTAGTTCAATTTTGTGCTTGGCGTTCGCGAATCACACGCTCGGCGTCTTCCAAAAAGCCAAAGCCAACTTTGGGCACGACCTCGACGTTCACTTCAATCACCACCGCGCTCTTGGAAAACACTTCTTGTTCCCAATCGAGTGTCTCGCGATTGATCGCCGTCTTGCGACTCCGTGCGTGGCGCGTGGAATAATAGCGGTAGATGGTGTGGTCCATCCGATAGAGGCGGAAGTACTCGGCGATGTAGAAAGAGAAGCTGCCGCCGATCATGAGTAAGCTCGGCATCGGGCCCGAAGGGCGCGGAATCAGCCGCGGGCGCGCGCGATATACGGTTTGGTACAGGCGCTCTTCGAACCACAGATTACACACCTGCAAGATGTCGATGTCGCGCTGCTGATGCTTTTCGTCGGGAAGATACGGCGCGCAACGCAAGCGCGGCAATTCGAGTCCCAATTGTTGGCCCAGGGTTGCGATTGCCACCGATGAAACTTCGCACGCTGCAGGGTCGTTCCAATGCGTGCTGGAGCTACTGAACAACGTGAACGGCACCTTCGGTTTCAGCTCGGTGAGGAGCGCCTGGCCGTCAACGAAGTGCACGCCGTGCTTCGCGAGCAGCGGCACGAACTTTTCGTAGTTGGTGGGAACGTTCTGACGCTCCTTGAAGACGTAGCGCTTGGGTAAGTACTCGGGATAAAGCAGCGGCTTGCTCGGTGTGATCACCACCAGCAACGTGGCGCCGCGGCTCTCCAGGTAGCGCTGCAATAGCGCGAGTCGCTCGACCTTGGGCTCCATTTCCGAGCTGGGCACTTCGTCGTGGCGGTTGAAAGCGTCGACGTAGCCGCGCTCGAATACGTAGTTGTCCTTGCCGATGATTTGCGAAGCGTGCGGGTCGAGGCCCAAGGCGCTAAATGCGCGCAAATTCAGTTCGTTATCGGCGCGCACGAAGTAGCCGCGTATCGCCAAGCCCTCATTGAAATTGGCTTCGAACGCCGGCTGAAACTCGCCCTTCCAATATGTTTTCAGGTTCGCTTCGACCGCGGGGGGCGCCGTGGTGACGCCGACCAGAGCGACCGGCGGAATGAAGCCCAAGAACTTGTCGGCGAGCGGGAGCGCGCTCAGCGCGAAGAACAGGATCAGAAAGACGATTCGCGCTGCGCGCATCGATCAGAAACGGAAATAAATGAAGGGGTTGTATGCGGAGTTGGCCAACGTCGCGCAGGAGAGCACCATGCACACGAGCGCGGTCGCATAACGGAAACAAGCGACGGGCAGCGTCGACTCGGGGTTCTCGTAGCGTTCGGCCAAGCGCGCTCCGAAGTTGGTGAGCGGCAAGAACGAGATGATGATCGCAATCACCAGCGCCGTTGCACCTCGATACGTCATGATTTCTGCTGGTAGCAGCGATGTCTTGTCCAAAACGTACTGAGTGAGCCCGCTCATGCGACCCAGCAGGCGCGCCGCGTAGTCGAGGCCCGGCGCGCGAAAGAAAACCCAACCAACAACCACGATGAGAAACGTGATTGCGGCGCTCACCAGCTTGGGCAGCTTCTGCGTCCAACGCAGCGCGAACAGCTTTTCGATCACTAGGAAGCTGCCGTGGTACGCGCCCCACACCACGAAGGTCCAGTTGGCGCCGTGCCACAACCCCGAGATCAAAAACACGATCCAAAGATTGATGTACGTGCGCCGCGGGCTCACGCGGTTGCCACCTAGCGGCACGTACAAGTACTCCTTCATCCAAGATGAAAGCGAGATGTGCCAGCGCCGCCAGAACTCGGTGACACTCGTCGAGCGATAGGGGCAGTCGAAGTTCTCTTTGAAGCGAATGCCCACCATGTGCCCGAGCCCGAGCGCCATGTCGGAGTAGCCCGAAAAATCCAGATAGATCTGGAAGGTGTAACAAAGCACACCGAGCCAGGCGTTGAAACTCGAGAGCGACGACGGATTCTGCGCGAACACCAGATCCGCCGTGATGGCCAGTTGGTTCGCCACGAGGGCCTTCTTGGCGAGGCCCATGCAGAAACGGAACGCGCCGTACGAAATCGATTCGAGACGGTGCCGACGCGACGCCAGCGCCTCGGCGACGTCGTGATAGCGGATGATGGGACCGGCAATCAGCTGCGGGAAAAACAGCACGTATAGCGCGAAGGTGACGAAGTCCTTCGTGGGCGGGCTCGTCTTTCGATACACATCGACGACGTAGCTAATCTTGTGAAACGTGAAGAAGGAGATGCCGACCGGCAGCAGCACTTCCGCCCAATGCAGCTGCGGCCCGCCCAACCACTTCGAAACCAGGTTCACCTGCGCGACGGCGAAGTTGCTGTACTTGTAGTAGAGCAGCGCGCCGACGTTGATCACCACCGACACTGCCAGCAGGATCTTGCGGCGCTTGATGGCCTGTTCACTGTCGGGCTCGGTGCGGTGAATTGCGCGCGCCAGCAGGTAGTCGATGACCAGGCCGACGACCAGAATGCCGAGCACATTGGCTGCGCCCCAAGAGTAGAACAGCACGCTCGCGATCAACGCGACGGCGTTCTTCAGCTTGGCGGGCGTCAGGTAGTACAGCGCGAAAAACGCCGGTAAGAAGGCGAAGATGAAGAGGAGTGAGCTGAAGACCATTTAGATTATCCGCATCCTCACATGCGCTCGGGCGCGCCCATGCCGAGCAGCCCGAGTCCCAAAGCCAAGACGCGACGTGTAGCCGCGCACAACAGAAGCCGCGCGTCGCGCTGCTCCGGCGTGTCGGCGCGCAACACCGGGCAGTTTTCGTGGAACGTCGTGTACGTCGTCGCCAATTGATACAAGTACGTGCACAGGCGATGCGGCTGCAGCGAACTCGCGACTGCTTCCACAGCGCTGGGGAAGTCGAGCAGCTCGAGTGTCAGAGCGCGTTCACGCGGGTCCTCGATGCGCACACGTGCGTTTTGTGGAACGTCTCCGCGCAGAAGTTGAGCAGCGAGCTCCACGCCGTGCTCATTCACGGCTTTGCGCAAAATCGAGCAGAGCCTGGCGTGCGCGTAGTGCAGGTACGGCCCGGTGTTGCCCTCGAAAGCGAGCATCCGGTTCCAATCGAAGATGTAATCCTTGATGCGTTCGCTCGAGAGATCCGCGTATTTCAGCGCTCCCACGCCGACCGACTCGGCGACTTCAGCGCGCTCGCTATCGCCGAGCTCCGGGTTCTTTTCGCGAATCAAGGCGTCGATGCGTTCGACCGCCTCGTTCAAGAGCTCCAGCAGGCGTGGGCTGTCGCCGCTGCGGGTGCGCAACAACTTGCGATCGGAGCCCAACACGGAGCCGAACGCGACGTGTTCGGCTCGTACATGCTGGGCGAGATATCCCGCGCGGCGAGCCGCCGAAAAGACCATGGCGAAGTGTTGTTGTTGGGGTGAGCCCACGACGTACAAAATGCGAGTCGCCCCGAGCACGCGCGTGCGATACCGAATGGCCGCGAGATCCGTGGCGGCATAACCGAAGCCGCCGTCTTGCTTGCGCACGATGAGCGGCAGCGGCTCACCCTCGCGCCCTTTGAATTCCGGCGAGAAGACGCACAACGCACCCTGGTCGATTTGAGCCACACCGAGCTGCTCGAGCTCACCAGCGACTTCAGCGAGAAACGGATTGTAGAAGCTCTCTCCGCGCACGTCCTCGTCCTTCAATGTGAGGCCGAGCTTCGTGTAAATCTGGCGGAAGTAGCTGAGCGACGCATCGATCAGGTTCTGCCACAAGCCGAGCGTTTCTGGCTCGCCCGCTTGTAGTGCCACCACGCGCAAGCGCGCGCGCTCCGCGAAGTTCGCGTCAGCATCGAACTTGGCACGCGCCGCCTTGTAAAACGCATTCAGCTCACCCACTGCCAGCTGCGAACGCGCTTCTTCCGAACCGAGATCGATCAAGTGCTCGATCAGCATGCCGAACGGCGTGCCCCAATCCCCGATGTGATTTTGGCGCACCACGCGTTGGCCCAGGAACTCGAACACGCGCGTCAGCGAGTCGCCGATCACGCTCGAACGCAGATGACCAACGTGCATCTCCTTCGCGGCGTTCGGCGAAGGGTAGTCGATGACGACGGTCTCGTTCTCTCCCAGCTTGCTCGCCCCAGCCCGCGCGTCGCGAAGCAGTTGCGCGAGCTCTGCCTCCAGCACTTCGCGCCGCAACGTGAAGTTCACGAAACCCGGAGGGGACACCTTCACGTCCTCACACAGCTCGGAAACGTCGAGCGCCTCGGCCACGCTGCGCGCCACCTCGATAGGCGGCTTCTTCAAGCTGCGTGCAAGCTTCATCGCGACGTCGGCCTGATAGTCGGCAAACGACGAGCGGTGCACGGCAGGATCCGCGTTGGCGTGCTCGGGGCCAAAACTCTTCACGACCGCTGCGGAAACCAGCTCGGAAAGCCGAGCTACGGGGTGGGCCATGGCCACCGCTATAACTCAAGTTGCGTGCGGAGGCGCGCCTCGGGCCGGACGGCGGCCATTCTCGCGATTCCCAGCGGCCGGCCTTCGGAGCTACACTCCCGGGCGATGCAGAGCTCGGACGCGAATGCGGACCGCCCCGGCGCCGCCTCTTTTCGGATCTGCAGCACGTGCAAGAAGCCGATTGGCTTCGGCGAGCGCTACTACCGCTGTAGCGTCTCCACCTGCAATCGTCCGCGCACGGCGCTGTATTTCTGCAGCGTGCCCTGCTGGGACGCCCATGTTCCCGAAGCTCGCCATCGCGACGCTTGGGCCGAAGAGACGCGCGCGCCCACTCGAGCCGAGTGGGAAGCCGAACAAGCAGCCAACGCGGAAGCCGAGCGTAACCGTACGGAGCGAGCCAACGAGGCCAGCATGAGCGACAAGACTCCCGAACGCCGCATCGTCACGCCGAAAGCAACAGGCGAAGCCGAGCGCGAGATTCTGGTCGTCGTTTCGAAGCTGAAGGCCTACATCAAGGCGCGCTCTGGCTTCAACACGTCAGACGCCGTCGCCGAGGTGCTCTCCGATCACCTGCGTCGGCTCTGCGATCTCGCCATCGATAACGCCAGCGTCGACAGCCGTAAAACCGTGCTCGATCGCGACTTCAAGCCGCTACTCAAGCTCGGGCCGTAGCCTTCGACACCGCTCAACGTTCGACACTGCTCAACGCGGTTCGTGCGCTGGCCAACAATGCTCTTCGGCTAGGCGGCGAACGAAGCCGCGCGTGCGGCGTAGCTCGGTTTCGCGCCGCTCACGTTGCTTGCGCAGCTCCGGCCAGCGCTCGAGGTACCGAGCGAGCACGCCGGGGTCGACCGCGTAACGCCGCAGTGCATCCGGATTCGCCGAACGCAATGCCACCGCGCCGTTGTAGCCGCCGAAGCCCTGCGTGCACACCAACGCGCCGCTCTCGTCGCTGCCAACGGCGGGCGCAGGCGACAGAAGAAATCGTTCGCTGAGCGCCGCAAGCTCCGCATCGATCTGACGCAAGTTCGGCACGCCCACTGCCGGTCGCCCGAGCACGTATTGCAGCGCTTCGCCGACCGCCTTCAAACCGGTCTCACCCATGGTGTGACCGTCGCCGAGAGCTTTGGGCGCGCTCACCGTGAGCCGCGGCCGATGGCCGCAGAAGCCTTGTGCCGTGCTCGCCACGTGCAGCGCTTCATGCGCCGAGATCAGATCGGTGCGTGAATTGGTACGCGTACCGGTCGCGTGCGCAACCAAGTGCTGGAAAGCGTCCACGCCGTAGCCGTGGGCTTCCGAGGCCATCATCAGCGCGTGGATCATCGCATTTTCGCCGCCGAAGCCCACACCCGCGAAGTGCCCTTTGCCGCCGGTCTCGCCGCTTTGACCAAAACCCACGATCACGGAGGTCACGTCGAGGAAGTTTCGCAACGCGAAGTCCAAGGTGGTGATGATCACCCCAGAGCCTGCATGACCAATCGCAGTGCCCTGCGCGTCGGCATCGAAGGGACACAGCGCCTCGCGAATCGAGCGTTGTCGCTCGCTGGGCCGCTCGCGATTGAAAGCCTCGAGGCGGTCTCGGCTGAGTAACGCGCCTCCGGTACCAAAACCTTCGAGCACGCGACCGTCCGGCTTCAACGCCGCGTCGGCCGCTGTGAGCAGCACCAGCTCGGGCCATTGACCGCCGGGCAGCGACGCCACGAGTTGCGGCGCGATATCACACAAACTCACGAGCGCGCTCGCACACGCCGCACTGGATACGAGCGGCGCTTGCGGCACACGGCGCAAGCCTCCAGCGCCCACCAAGTCCTCGAGCAGCGCCGGGTTGCGCTTCACCTTGCTCAAGCTGAACGCCGGGCTCAGCAAAGCCGAAAGCAGCGCCGGGCCGTGTGTACTGAGGCTCGCCGCCAAGCGATAACCGAGCCGATCGATGGGCGCGCCCGAAGCCTCGTGACGCGGCTGCATGCCCACGCGCGTCGCGTCCAAGCTTTCAAGACCTGGAAATGCACAACCCGCGGCGACTCGGAAGCGCTGCGGCGAAAGCAGCTTGGAGAGCGGCGCTGGCAACGCGGCCAGCGCACCAAGGCCGCCGTACAGAAACAACTGCGCCTGCAGGCTCGGGCCGAGACGTGGATCGTCGTCGAACAATCCGAACATGTCGGCGAAGGCAGAGTTCCGAACTTCGGCGAAGCTGAGCCCCGCTAGCCGCCGGAGCCCGCCGCTCTCCAAGTCGTGCGGCAGCGGGGCGCCGATGTCCGAAAGCACATGGTCCGCCAAGTACTCGCGTCCCAGCGCGCGGATCCCGATCGCTTCGCGCAGCCGCTTGCCCCAGCGCGCTTCGATTTCCTCCAAGGTGATGGCGATGCCCAATGCTTCGCCGGAGGCCACGACGAAGGCCGGCGTCGAAGGCGTGCTGCGGGTTTCGTCCACTTCGACGAGGCCTGCGTCGAGTGCGGCGAGCCCGATGAAATTCGGATCGCCGGTAACCAAGGCGCGATGCGTTTCGGTCGTGCCAACGGCGGAAACACTGCACAGCGTGCCGACGGTGACGAGAACCTGGCGCGCGGGAAGCTGAGTGGATCCGGAATCGTTCATCGTGGAATCGGAGCGAGAACGACCGTTTAGCTGTCCCTCTCAGCTCCCGCAATGCCTCGCGGCTTTCGCAGTGTCAGAACCGAGGTTGTAGGCGCGTCACCCTCGCGGTTTCGAGCCGTAACCGAGCAACGCCGTGGTCGTCAGGGCGCTGGGATTCTCCTTCAAGTAGCGCTCCAAGAATGCAAGCGCGCGCTTGGACCCGTTCTCCCATTCAGCCTCGCCGAGCCGCTTGCGCATCAGGACGATGGGCGCGCTGCTACGCGTCATACGCACCCAAAACTCCTCGGCGTTGGCCGTCACGTCGACGGCGTGCGTGACCGGAACCACCTGCACTTCGCGGAAACCTGCAGCCTCGAGCTCGCGTTGCAGCACCTCTGGGTTCTCGAGGCCGTTCGGGTCACGCTGCGGTACGGGTACGCTCGGGTCGATCTCTCGAATAGCGCCGAACATGGCGCTCAGCAGCGGCGACTCCGCAATGGGCGCCCAGCTCGACACCAGCGCCCGCCCTCCCGGCTTCAGCACGCGAAACAGCTCGGCATAACCGCGCGCTCGATCTGGAAAGAACATCAAGCCGAACATGGAGAAGCCGGCGTCGAAGCGCCCATCCTCGAAGGGCAAAGCCTGACCGTCGGCCACACGCGTACGAACGTTGCTGATGCGTCGCTCGGCGAGCGCTGCGTCCAGCAAAGCGATCATGGCTGGCGCAAAGTCGACGGCGTCGACCTCGGCAACACGTGGCGCGATTTCCAAGCTCAGCGTGCCCGGCCCTGCGGCAACGTCGACCACGCGCGCGTCACGCGCTGGGCTGAGGAGCTCGATCGCACGCGATGAAAACGGGCGCATCACGAGCGATGCTTCCTCTGCATACCCCTGCGAAACCAACTCCCACGGCTCGGGCACCGCCAAGGGCCCCACTTTTTGCGTCATGGGCGCAGGCTACCACGCCAGCCCTCAACGCGGTGCAGGCGGCACGCTGGTAGGCGGCGGCCCGGGCACGATGCTGACTTCCGGCTCACGCGAGCGCTCACGTGCGCGACGCGTGAACCGCACCAGGCCGCGACCGAGCAGCGCGCCCATGCCTCCGAGCACCACGGCGTTGCCGATCAAGAGATAGAGCTCGCGATGGTGGAACAGCCGGCCACCCCAATGCAGCAAGTCGGGCAGCTGCGAGAGATCGGGACGCATCGAGTAGTGCGTCTCCGCATGCAGGCGCGGCGTGAGCCGAAAGTCGATCCAGGCGTAGCCGAGAACCGCGGCTGTCAGCAGCAACCAGAGCCGAACGAAGCTCCTCGCCGAGTCCACTTCGGATTCTAGCACGCAGCGCGAAGGAGCTTCCCTCCTCCTCTCGCGAAAACGTACGCGCATGTACGCGACGCATCGCGGCGAGCACGCTCACAGGAATATGCCGGCGACGCACGCGACCAAGCACGTCGTGAGCAAGCCGCCGAACATGGCGCGCAACGCGAGCCGCGAAATGTCTCCACGACGCTCGGGCGCGAGCGCACTGTAGCCACCTATCTGAATGCCGATGCTGCCGAAATTCGCGAATCCACACAGAGCGTAACTCGTGACGAGACGACCGCGCTCGCTCAGCCAGGCTGGATCTTGGTGCAGCATTTCAGCCATGCGCGAGTACGCGATGAACTCGTTGAACAACGTCTTTTGGCCCAGTAATCCAGCAATTTTCGAGACGTCGCCGCTCGGCACACCCAACAGCCAGGCGAGCGGTGAAAACACGAAACCGAGTACGCGTTGCAAGCCGAGCTCGACACCGATGATGCGACCGGCACCAGCCAACAACGCGTCGGCGAGCGCCGTAAACGCGAGAAACACGATGAGCATCGCCGCCACATTGGCCGCAAGCTTGAGACCATCGATGGCGCCGCTGGCGATGGCTTCGAGCGCGTTCGAGTTGCTCTCCGGCAACGCGATGCGCACGTCGTTGCTGGTTTCAGGGTTCTCGATTTCCGGCAGCATCAACTTGGCGATCACCAGCGATGCCGGCGCACTCATCACGCTGGAAGCGATCAGGTGCCCTGCAATACCGGGCACTGAAGGGCCGAGCATGGCGACGTAAGCAGCAAGTACACCGCCCGCAGTCGTCGCGTAACCTGCGACCATGCACGCGTTGATCTCCGAAGCGGTCATGCGCGCGAGGTACGGCCGAATCACCAGCGGCGCTTCGGTCTGACCCACGAACACGTCCGCCACCGTCGAGAAGCTTTCCGCGCCACTCACGCCGAGCGAGCGCGAAAGCAACCGACCGCCGCGCTCGATAATCCACGGCATCACACGCAGGTGATAGAGCAGGCTCATCAGCGCCGAGAAGAACAGGATGGTCGGCAGCACCTGAAACGCGAAGATGAAGCCGAACGTCTTCGGGTCAGTCACCAAGTTGCCGAACACGAAGCGCGCGCCGTCGCGCGTGAAGCCGAGCAACAACTCGACCGCGGTGTTCGCCCACGAAAAAAGCCGCGTGAGCGGTGTCTTCAGCACCAGCAGGCCGAGACCCAACAGCAGCAGAACGCCGCCGCCCACGCTGCGCAGGTTCACGCTGCGACGCCGATCAGCGGGGCACAGCGCGAACGCCAGCCCGAGCATCACGAGCGCGCCGAAAGCGCTGGTGAACCGCTCGAGCATCGAAACTCAGCTCTTCTTGCCGAGCAGCTCGGGCAGCACGTCATCACCGCTGCCGAGGCGCGCAATGCTGTCCAAGTGGTGCGCCAAGAAGGCGCGGTTGTCGAGCACGCTGAGGTTCTGCATTTCGAGCGCACCAATGCGATCTGCAGGGGTGAACGCCGGATCCTCGACGCGCTCCATGGACAGCTTTTCGGGGCCGTACGCCATGTAAGCGGCCTTCGTGTCGAGAATGGAGTAGTCGTCGCCGCGACGGAGCTCCAACGTCACCGAGCCAGAGACGCTCGGCGCCAGCCAGCGGGTGAGCGCGTCTTTGAGCATCATGGCTTCGGGGTCGAACCACTTGCCTTCGTACAACACGCGACCGAGCCGACGCCCGAGTGTGAAGTAGAGATCGAGGGTGTTTTCGTTGTGGACCGCCGACAGCAAACGCTCCCAAACGATGTGGAGCAGCGCCATCCCCGGCGCTTCGTAGATGCCGCGGCTCTTCGCGTCGATCACGCGGTTTTCGATCTGGTCGCTCATGCCGAGGCCGTGACGGCCGCCGATGCGATTGGCTTCGCTGAAGAGCTGGAAGAGTGAGTCATAACGACGGCCGTTGATGGCAACGGGCAAGCCGTCCGCGAAGTCGACCGTGACCTCTTCGGTCTTCACCGCGACGTCGGGGCGGTAGTGAGCGACGCCCATGATCGGCTCGACGATGCGCATGCCCTTGTCGAGCTGCTCCAAGTCTTTGGCTTCGTGCGTCGCGCCGAGCACGTTGGAGTCGGTGCTGTACGCCTTCTCGACGCTCATGCTGTAGGGCAAGCCGATGCCGTTCAGGTACTCGCTCATCTCTTTGCGGCCGCCGAACGCATCAACGAACTTTTGATCGAGCCAGGGCTTGTAAATCTTGAGCTCGGGGTTCGTGAGAATGCCGTAACGATAGAAGCGCTGGATGTCGTTGCCCTTGTGTGTGCTGCCGTCGCCGAAGACGTGCACGTCATCCGCACGCATGGCGCGAATGATGGCGGTCGTGGTGACGGCGCGACCGAGCGGCGTGGTGTTGAAGTACTTCTTGCCACCGCTCGAGAGGTGGAACGCGCCGCACTGAATCGCGACGATGCCTTCGCGCACCAGCGCTTCGCGACAATCGATGAGCCGAGCTTCGACCGCGCCGTGCTGCAGAGCCACCGCCGGGATCGCGCCGCAATCGCGCTCGTCGGGCTGCGCCAGATCCGCCGTGTAGGCGTAAACCTTCATGCCGTTGCGCGTGAGCCAGGCGACTGCGCAGCGCGTGTCCAGGCCACCGGAGAAAGCGATGCCGAGGCGGGTACCCGCCGGAGGAAGTGAACGGTAGATACGGCTCATGAGGCCCGAGCCGTAGCACGGTCCCGCCGGCTTTGACATGGCGCACGCGGGGCTTCGCCAAAAAGCCGCGGCGCTGCCGCGCGACGTTCAGATGCCGTAGTGCTCGATGATCTTGGCTTCCCCGCTCGGCGCCTTCTTTACACCCGGCGGCTTCTTGCGCTTCGGCTTTGGGGGGCTCGCCGACTCGCTGGGTGGAGGCGGTGCAGCAACCGGCGCAGCGCTGTCGATGGGCGCTGTGCTGGGGCTCTCCGCGGGTTCCGTAATCCGCACCGACTCGATGCTGGGCGCAGCCGCAGGCGCTTGCGTGTTTCCGAGCTGCGCGTTGACGAAGCTGACCACGGACTCGCGCGCGCTGAGCAGCGGCTCGGGCAGCACTTGGGCGCGGTAAGCGAACATGGCGAGCGCAACCAGCGCACCCATGAGAGTCATTCCCCACAAACCTTTGCGACTCCGCCGCGGCTCGGGCAGCGCAGCCGGCGTATAGATGTCGGCCGCGGCGGGCGCGGTGGTCGATACGTTTTGCAACGCGGGCAGCTCGACTGGCGGCGGGGACGGGGTGGGATCGGGCGCGATGCTCAGGCTGATTTCGGGCGCATCGTCTGCTTGCTCTTCGCGGCGCGCAGCGAGCTCCAAGGCATCGTTCACGCGTTGTCGGCGCTCACTCAACGTGTCACGGCATAGCTCGCCGATGAAAGCTCCAACTTCGATCTCGTGCGCCAGGTCGATCGCCGCGCTGAGCTCGTACAGCATTTCGGCAGCCGTCGCGTAGCGCTTCTCGCGATCGTGCTCCAGCGCACGCATCACGACGCGTTCGAGCGCCGGCGGGTAGCGTGGATCGGCAGCACACGGAGGAATCACCGGCGAAGCCCGCAGAATGCGTTCGAGCGTCTCTTGCGCGGTACCCGAGCCGAACGGATGCCGACCCGTGGTGAGCAAGTACAAGATGATGCCGAGCGAGAAAATATCCGCGCGGCGATCGACGTGCTCACCGCGCGCCTGCTCGGGCGCCATGAACGCGAGCTTGCCCGCCACCATGCCGTCCCGAGATTCCATCGGTGCGCCGCGCACTGCCTTCGCGATGCCGAAGTCGATGACCTTTACGGCACCGGTCACGCTGACCATCAGGTTGTGGGGAGAGACATCGCAGTGCACCAACCCCAGCGAGTCACCGCGCGCGTCTCGGAGCTCGTGCGCGCCGTGCAAACCCTTGCACGCCTGCGCGACGATTTGGGCGGAAACCGCCAGCGGAATGCCTCCACGCACCGCCGCGCGCTTGATGACTTGCGTCAGCGACTCGCCATCCACCCACTCCATCACCACGAACAGCATGCCGTCGCGCTCACCCAGATCCAGATACTGAGCGACGTTGGGGTGGTGAATCTGGGCGGCGAGTTGCGCCTCCGCGAGCAACATTGGTTCGAGCCGCTCGATTTGCGCGTCTTCCGCCACGAGCGTCTTGATCGCCACGAGCTTCTGAAAACCGCGTGTACCGCGCAGACGCGCAGCCCACACGCGCGACATTCCGCCGCGAGCTACCGGCAGCAATAGCTCGTAGCGCCCGAACGCTTCACCAATTTGCAACTCCGAGAGATTACGGCCCATGGCTTCGAAAAACCAAGCGCCAACTCCGAGTCATTCAACTAAAACAAGGCTGGCGCGTTCCTCTTTACATTGCGAGCGGCCGGCTGCTGTAACGCTTAAGATCAGGCTGAATCCTTGCACAGCGGTAGCATCATGTGCGACGTCATCGATCGCGAATCTCGACACCCGTGACGACACCGAACCCTGCACCAGCGCAGCCGACTGCAAGCGCCGCTCAACGCCAGAGCTCAGCGCCCAATGTATTTTATCGCTATCACACGAGCGACGGGCGCGTGGTGATCGTCGATTCGATCGATCACGTACCAAACTCGGAACGCGCGCGCGCGGAACGCGTGGAGCTCGAAGCGCCTGCACAGTACCCGGTGATCTCTCGCGTCGTCGCGGGTATGGATTGGCCATCGTTCGCAACGGGCTTCGGTGTCGCGCTCGCTCTGGCCGCGCTGCTCTCGTTTTTCGGGCGCGGCTCGAGTCGCCTACTCGGCATGCTCGTGGTCGCAGCGATCGTCATCGCGGGCGCGGGCGCATACTTCGGTCTGCTGCGACGCACGACGGGGCAAAGTGATGCAGCGTTTGCCACGCCCGGTGCGATCATCGACGACGCGCGCAAGGCCGTCGAGAAAGCCAAACAACGTCAGCGCGACCAGGACAAGCTGATCGAAGAGATCCAACGCGAAGCGAAGTAGGCGCGCGCAGAGCCAATCACGGCGCGACGGAGCCGAAGGTCACGACTTCCGTCGGCGCTTCCAACAGCGCTCCACCCTTGCCTTCGGTCTTCACACGGCCATCACCGTTGTCGACCACTTCAGCGACGACTTCGATCGCGACCTTGGCGGGTTCGAAGGTGCGCAACGCGATATCGAAACCAGTGAGCGCGGGCACCACTGCCGGTACCCACTTTTGCACGAGCGGATCGCGATCCGAGTGATTCTGAAACGCGAAGGCGTGATTGACGTAGCGCAACGTCGGATCCTCCATCGAGTCCGGATTCGTGGGCGGATCCGCGCGCAACGCGAGCGCGGTGGCGAAATCGCGCGCCATTTCGTCGAGGTCGTCGAAGGTATACACACCGTGGCGCCGCGAGCCTGCGCTGCCAGCGCCTTCCATCGCGTAGAGGTAATCGATGCCGCTCAGGTTCGGCAGATAGGCGCCCTCGTCTTCGTCGATCAACTGCAGACCGGGAAAGTACTTGGCGAACTCGTTCCACGGGTCGACGAGCACTTCGACGTTGTGCGGCTCTGCATCCAGGTTCGTCAGCGTCCAGCTGAGTTGCAGTCGCACTTGGCCGAGGCGGGCCCACGGCATGTGACCGTAGGGCTCCATCGGTTGCGCCTCCACCTCAGCGGCTTGGGCGGGCGTCGGAGCGAGAATCGGTAGCTGCGTGCCGATGCGCACCTCGTAAAGCTCGAGCTCTCCGTCTTCGTAAACGGGAGCTAGCGACTGATCCATGGCGAGCTGCACGCTCGGCAGAGTCCTATTGCCGCCTTTGCTGCCGCAGCCGGCGGCGAGCGTCGCAAAAGCGATCGCTGCGCCTAAAGTGCGCAAACTGCGCTTGGGGGCGAGCTGCCCCGTCGCGGGGCACGTTACCCCCAAGTTCGACGCCAAAACTCCCACGAAATCTCGGCTGTTCATGAGCAACGAGCCAACACTTGCGATGCGCGTGCCAGCCAACGCGACTCACTTTTTGCTAGGGCGAAACACAAACGGGAAGGCGGCGTTGGTCGGCTTGTCGGCAGCCGGAAACTGCAGGCGACCGAATTGCCGAGTAATGCAGCCTTCGACGCGCGGATTCGAAAGCGATGAGTTCGATACGCTCACCGCGCTCACGGAGCCACCCGGGCTAATCGAGAAGTTCACCGTAACGCCGCCTTTGAGGCTCGGGTCGCGCGCCGCCGCGATTTCGTAGCAAGCCGTAAAGGCTCCCATGCGTGACATCACCACGCGACGAATCTGCTCGGGTCCCAGTCCCTGACCCGGTTTGGCCGTCTCTTTGCCAGCCAACTTGCGCTCACCACCCGCGCCGCTGCCATCGCCTTCGCCGACTCCGCCGCGACCATTGCCGCCCAGGCCTCGTCCGCCCGGTCCGCCGCTGCCGCTACCAAAGCCGCCGCCTTTGCCAGGTCCCCAACCGGTGTCGAGCGTTCCGGAACCGAAGGGCACGCCGTCCGGCCCCACTCCGCCGCCTCCGCGTTCGCCACCCTTCAAAGCGAAGCCCGTGCCCTGACCGAGCACGATGTTCTGCGAACGCAAACCGCCGAGCGCATCGGCAACGGAGCTGATGGTGCCGAGTGTCTTCTTCACCTCTTCGCCGACATCGCTCGAAAGCACCTCTGCGATGCCGCCCAATCCGGCGCGCGGCTCGCCCGTCTGCTCCGTCTTCTCTGCTTTCGCGTCGCGCCCGAGCTTGCCCTCGGCGCCTTGAATTTTCTTCCCGCCGCCTTGCTCCTTCACATCCTTCGCGCCGGGATCTTTGACGCCCTGACCTTTGTCTTCTTCCTTGCCTGCCTCGGGTTCTTGCACGAGGTCTTCTGGCTTCATGTTGAACTGCAACGCGAGCTCCGCGTCACTGGTGAGCTCGAGTGGCTTCGGGATCATCGGCGGCGTCGTGATTGCCCAGATTAAGGCAAGCCCACCGCCGACCGCCAAACACGAGAACACGAACGACAAGAACAGCGGCCAACTCACGCGACCGCGCCGGCCGATCACGGGCGCGGCGTCGCTGAACTGGAAGAAAACCGAAAAGCTGCCGTACTGAATCAAGCCCCAATCGCCGGCGACGATCGGAATCGGCGCGCCGCTCCGCGCGAGCAGCGCCGGATTTTCGACTCGGCCGCGCAGGTGCAATTCGCCGCCCGTCGCACCACGCGCGTCGAGCTCCCAACCCGTGCCGACGGCGCGAATGGGTGAGTCTGCGATTTCGCTGCCATCCGGTTTCGCGACTACCGCATCTTCGGTCTCGCCGATGCGAAGCGACTGACCCGATGCGAGCACACGCGTCGCGAGGACGGTGGTGCCCCACGCGGCCGCAGTGCGAAGCACGATAGGATTCTGAGCGGGTCTACTCATCGAAAAGCCGTATCGTTGCGGGTGTCCTTCAACTCGCCCAGAAACGAGCGGTGCCCGAGCGCGCCCGCGTCGAACTCGGCGCGTACACGGCGCAAGAAGTAGATGAGCTGTGGCGACTTCTGCCGGCCCTCCACCTCGATCGCACCGAACTGATAAGTCTTCACGCCCTCCGGGCCCTCCTTCTCCTTAACGGGACCTTTGCCGGCGGCAGGCTCGGTTTGCGTCGTGCCGGCCGCGCGCGGCTTGGCTTCCGACTCCGTCGCTGGCTTCGAAGCGGCAGCGGCCTCAGTAGTATTGGCCGCGTCGTCTTTTTCCGTGGGCTCCGCTTCGGGTTTTGCGGGCTTTTTCGGCTTGGCGGGCGCCTTCACCACTTTGGCCGGCCGAGGCTTGGGCTTGTTTTGCGCGTGAGCGACGCCTTCCGGGCACGACAGCGCGAGCAAAAGCCCGAGACCACCGACCGACAGCTGAAAACGCCTCACCATCAGCAACGCTATCCTGTCGTTAGCCGTAGCGTCCACAGGCGCCTGGCCTTCAGCTGGCAGGCCTCCGGAGTGGCCCTTTTTATGCCAAGGCGTGAAAGTAGGCGCTTCTCATCGACTGTACGCTGGTTCAGGTGGTAAAAGCGCGCTGACTCACGAGCTCGGATAGCGTCCCTACGAGCTTGCGTAGCTGAGGGGCATGGACTAGGTTCCGCGCCCCACTCCCATGTCCTACGCAGTCATCCGCACCGGCGGAAAGCAATATCGAGTCGCCGAGGGCGACGTTGTCCAGGTGGCAACACTCGCTGGAAACCCCGGTGAGAAAGTAACGTTCAGCGACGTGCTCCTGCTCGGGGGCGAGTCGGTGAAGGTTGGCAAACCGACCGTCGCGGGTGCCGAAGTTCAGGGCGAGATCGTCGAACACGGCCGTGGCCCCAAGCTCATCGTGTTCAAGTTCCGGAAGCGCAAGCGTTCTCGCCGCAAGGCAGGTCATCGCCAGGCGTTCACGTCGGTGCGCATCACGGGAGTCAAAGGCTGAGCCATGGCACATAAAAAAGGCGGCGGCTCTACGCGCAACGGTCGTGGTTCGAACGCGCAGTATCGCGGCGTGAAGGTGTTCGGCGGTGAAGCCGTGCGCGCCGGCGGCATTCTGGTGCGCCAGGTCGGGCAGACCATCAACCCAGGTCGCAACGTCGGCGTCGGCCGTGATTACACGCTCTTCGCGCTGATCGACGGCACCGTGGCCTACGAGCACGACAGCAAAGAAAAGAAGCGCGTCTCGGTTTATCCGGTGCGCGACGAGCAAGCGAGCGCTTCGAGCTGAGCTACCGCGCCTTCGTCTCCGACGTCGACGGCACACTGCTCGGGTCGAGCGGTGAGATAGCTCCGCGCGACGCGCAGGCGATTCGCGAACTGCAGCGGCGCGGCATCGCGGTCACGTTGTGTACGGGCCGCATGTACTCGGGCACGCGCCTCGTTGCCGAGCGGCTCTGCGTGGGCGAGCCGCTCGCGTGCATCGACGGTAGCCACATCGTCGACGCCACCAGCGGGCGTGAACTGGCGACGGCTCCATTGTCCGCGACGAGCGTGCATGGCCTGATCGACGCGCTGGAAGAACATGGCCCGGCGGCGTTCGTGTTTTCGAGCGATCGCGTCTACTTCGACGATGAGGGCGCAAACTACCTGCCCTACGTCACGACCTGGTCGGATCAAACCGAGCAGCTCGGCCGCGTACTGGACCGCGACCACTGGGACGAGGAGCGCCCCATCGCCGCTTTGGTTGCCCTGGGCGAAAAGATGCAGGTCGAGCGCGTGCACGACTTCGTGCAGGCACACCACATCGAGTGGCTGCAGTCGGTTTACTTTCCCATCAACCGCCAGAGCCAAGATGTGTGGGGCCTCATCGTGCGCGCCGCGCGTGTCGACAAGGGCACGGCCATCGAATGGCTCGCGACGCACTACGGCATCACCATCGAAGAGATCGTAACCATCGGCGATTGGTTCAATGATGTGCCGATGTTGTCGCGCGCTGGCTGCTCGTTCGCCATGGCGCAGGCTCCTGAAGAGGTGAAGGCGGCCGCCAAACATGTCCTCAAAGCGGACATCTGGGCTGGCGGTGGGCTGCTCGAAGCGGCGGAGCGCGCGGGATTGCTCTGATGAGTGCGAGCGCCGCTGGCAAGATCCGTGTGCTGGCGCCGGAGCTCGCCAGCCAGATCGCAGCGGGTGAAGTCGCCGAACGGCCCGCCAGCGTCATCAAGGAGCTGCTCGAGAACTCCCTCGACGCCGAGGCCACGCGTGTCGACGTCGAAATCGAAGGCGGCGGCATCACACGGCTGTCGGTGAGCGACGACGGTTTCGGCATGAACGAAGCCGACGCCAAGCTGTGCATCGAGCGTCACGCCACCAGCAAGCTGCGCGCGGCTGCGGATTTGTTGCGCGTGGGTTCGTTTGGCTTCCGCGGTGAGGCGTTGCCGAGCATTGCTTCGGTCAGCCGCTTCAGTTTGCGCACTCGCCCGCGCGATTCCGACGCGGGGCTCGAGGTTTTGGTGGAGGGGGGCGCGCCGCCCGTGCTGCGCGCACTGGGGATGAGCGTTGGCACACGCGTGGAGGTGAACGACCTGTTCTTCAATGTGCCCGCGCGCCGAAAGTTTCTGCGCTCGAGCGCCACCGAAGCGGGTCACGTCACCGAGGTCATCGAGAACGCTGCGCTGGCGCGACCAGATGTCACCTTCACCTTGGTGCGCGACGGTCGCCAAGTGCGCGAGTTGTTGCGGACCGGTTCGCGCCAAGAGCGCGTGAAGAAGCTGCTCGAAGACGACTTGCTGGCGAGCTGCAACGGCGAACGCGGACCGCTGCGCGTCGAAGCGTATTTGTCGCGGCCTGAAGCGGCGCGCACCGGCGCGGGAGGCCTCAAGCTGTTCGTCAATTCGCGGCCGGTGCGCGATCGGGCGCTGTTCGTAACCATCGCACATGCTTACGGCAGCGTGCTCGAGCGCGGCCGCTATCCGCGCGGGGCCGTTTACCTGGAGCTGCCATTCGAGCTCGTCGACGTGAACGTGCATCCGCAAAAAGCCGAAGTGCGCTTCGCGGATCCGCGCGCAGTGGGCGACGCGGTGTACGGCATCTTGTCGCGTGCGCTGGCTGGCGCCTTCTCGTCACCGCCACGCCGGCCGGCGGTGACCTTCGTCGATGCACAACGCCGTGCACCACAACCGGAGCTGCGCAGCCGCGCCGCAGATCTGATCGAAGCACTGGCGCTCACGCCAAAGCAAGCGCCGGTTCCAGCTGCAGCCGGCGCAGAGACACCGAGCCTGGACACGCCGCACGAAAGCGCACCCGCGCCGATGCCGCCACCCGCTGTGCTCGCGTTTCGCGACTCCTCCAGCGCGCGCATTCAGCCGAGTGAAAATGCCACCTGGGCCAGCCTACGCTTCGTGGCTCAACTACGGCAAACGTATCTTCTGTGCGAGGGCAGTGAAGGCATCTATCTGCTCGATCAGCACGCAGCCGCCGAGCGCGTCACCTTCACGCGCCTGCGCCGCGACTACCAAGCGCGCGCGGTGCCGTCGCAGTCGCTGCTGTTCCCCGCGCTGGTCGAGGTCACGGCCGCGGAAGCCGAACTCATCGAAGCGCGGGCCAAGGAGTTCGCCGAAGTCGGGATGGACGTGCGCGTGCGCGGTTCCGAGTCGGTGAGCGTGCACACGGTACCGAAGCTGCTCGCCAGCGCGAGTCCTGAGCGCATGCTGCGCGACTTGCTCACGGAGGTAACGCGCAAAGGTGAGCGCGCTTTCTCCGACGCCGTCGATCTGGCGCTCGCCACGATGGCTTGTCACGGAAGCATTCGCGCCGGTGACGTGCTTGCCGAAAGCGAAGTCAGCGCGCTGCTCACCGCGCTCGACGACGCGGATTTCGCTGGGCATTGCCCGCACGGTCGCCCGGTGGTGACGTTCATCGCTTGGGCCGAGCTCGAGCGCAAGGTCGGCCGCCGCTGAGCGGTGCGCGCATGGCTCAAGCAAGCGCAGGCAAACCAGAGTTGCTCGTGGTGGTGGGCCCAACGGCGTCGGGCAAAACCGCGCTCGCGATGCAGCTCGCCGAAGCGCACGGCGGCGAAATCGTCACCGCCGACAGCGTACAGGTTTACCGCGGCTTCGACATCGGCAGCGGCAAACCCAGCCCGACCGAACGCGCACGGGTGCGCCATCATCTGCTCGATATCGCCGCTCCGAACGAGAATTTGGACGCTGCGCGTTGGGCCGAACTCGCGGCGGCGTCCATCGAAGACATTCGCTCGCGAGGCAAGCTGCCGATCGTGTGCGGCGGAACCTTCTTGTGGGTGCGCGCCTTGATCTACGGCTTGGCCGAAGCACCTCCCGCTTCCGAGGAAATCCGCGCGCGACATCGTGAGCTCGCAGAGCGCGACGGGCGCGCCGCGCTACACGCCGAGCTCGCACGCGTCGACCCCGAAGCCGCGCAGCGCCTCGCGCCGAACGATTTGGTACGCGTCAGCCGAGCACTGGAAGTCTTCGAGCTCACGAACGTGCCGCTCAGCCAGTGGCATGCAGCTCACGGCTTTCGCGAAGCGAAGTACCAGGCGCGCCTGCTCGGGGTGCGACGCAGCAAACCCGAGCTCGACGCCTTGATCGAACACCGTGTGAACGACATGCTACGCGCTGGTTGGATCGAAGAGGTCGCTGCGCTCAGCGCTGCTGGCTACGCTGAGAGCCGCGCGATGGGCGCAGTGGGCTACAAGCAGATCCGTCAGGCGCTGGCACAACCAAGCCTCGATCGCGCTGAGCTCGCGCTGAGCATCACGCGGGTCACGCGGGTGTTCGCCCGCCGTCAGCGCACCTGGCTGCGTGACGAGCCCGTCGAATACCTCGAGCCGGGCACCACGTCGCTAACCGCGCTCTGAAGAGCTAGTAGCGCTACGCCGACGTGCGCTTCGGCTGAATCAATAGCAAACGCCTGTACGTGCGAACCCGTGCGTCGATGTCCGGTAGCAACCGGGCACAGCCGCGACCTGCATATGCAGACAAGGTTTGCGCAACGAGCTCGACTCCGGAGGCGCGGCCCGAACACATGTTTCGACTGCGCGTGAGCGCCTTCGCAGCTTCGCGTGCTGCACGGCGCGTCGAGTCGACATCGAGACCTGCCAAGCCGACCCAGGTCTCCTTCGGCAACGATGCATGCGCGTGCAGCTGCCACAAACTGCGGGCACGCCCGCGATCGCACTCGTAGGGTTTACAATTACCCGCGTGAATTCGCAGGGAGAAGCGCGTTTCATGCCAGGCCACGGTGAGGAGTAACGTAGCCAGCTCGCGCTTGGAGCCATTCCAGCCTTCGGCCGATTCGGCTACGTCCGAGATCGCCTGCGCGATCACCTGCGCCTGTGCTTGCTTCTTCGATACCAGCGCTGGGCCAACGTCCTCGTGGAACGTCGGCAGCGTGGCAATGGCTGCCAAGAGATAGGTAGTAAGACTCACGGGAATATCGCTCCCGCCCTCACGCGATACGCGCGAAGCGCCAATCGCGAGTTCCCTTTTACCACTCAATTCTCGAAATCAACGCGTGAATATCGAATGCAGATGCACATGCCATTTCACCCCACTGATAACTAACGCGAAGTACTTGAATTAATACGATATGTGCTCGGGCCGGCCGGGGGGTCGAGATTCGGCGATTTTCGCTGAATCTCGTCCTGCAATATCGCTGCAAGCGCGAATGTTGTGATCTGAGGCAGTCGTGACCGTGCTTGGACGAATGTGCAAAGCGATAACGCCCGAGGGTTATCATATCCGCCACACTGTGGCTGGATGAATGAGCCTTGCTCGCATTCAGGGTCGGAGCGTCGGCAGCACGCATTCTCGCGCAGCTCGTCAGTATGTACGTCGTACAAAACTGTGGAGGTACGCGTCATCGGCTCGGAAGGCTTTCGTCGTACGAACGAATGTTCAACTGGCAGCTTCAGTTGGCGGCACTGGTGCTCGTTCGAGCACGCGCGATCGGATTCGCGATTGTTTTTTTGATGCGTTTCATCGCTCGCTCTCAGTTGCACGTCTGGCAACGCTTCTGCGTGAGTGCGATTGCGACACACCGCACACGGCGCGCGCGACCCGAAGCACAAGCCGCGCGGGAACGTCGTTCCCGCGCGAGCAGCATGCGATTCGTGCGCAGCGCGCGCTCATCGATACTTGCCACGACGTAGCCTCGCCAACTCGTTGCGTGGCATCGCGGCGCGGGCGCTTGCAACCACGCCACAGCTTCGTGCCACCTTGCTGTATCGCCAACAGCGGGCGGAGGTCGGGGAGAGACGGCCGACAGCAGACCGCGGCTGGGGGGCTTACGCTCGGTCCAACTGCCGGCCGTCGGAATTCATCTTAGAGCGACTTTCGCTCACTCGTAACGAGAAACCACGTGGTCGCCTTCCAACGTTCATCACCCGCAGGTCGTAGCGGGTGATCAGGCGGGCCGGCTCGGGGCGACATTTGTCACACAGCAGAGTGCCGCCAGCTGGAAAGCATTTTGCGGGCCGCGCTGCGCCGACTTTCCCGCGAGTCGACGAGCCGCCTGCTAGGCCAATGGCTTTCGCCAGGCGAGCTGCGCCGCTTACTCCCAGGGATTGTTAAACGTCAGAAAGCAAGCGCGGCGTGTGCACCCACGCGGAACCAGTCGAACGCTTCGGCATCTTTGATCAACATCGCGTTGTAGGCGCCGTGCACCCCGAAGTCGATGAAGGGAACCATGGTGAGGTCGAGTGAAATCCCCGCGTCCACCGTGGTTCCGCCGCGGCTTTCGTCAAAAGCCTTGAAGCTTCCATAGCCGACATGAGCGAAAAGACCTGGCTCGAGCACCTTGCCGAAAGAAACCTTGCCACCCAAGAAACCGTTGAGGAGACGCGGCTCGGTCTGTTCGCCTCCAAACCAGTATCCACCCAGACCCACCTCCGGTGTCAGGGCGAGCACGAGCAGGTCGAGCTTGTAGCCGTAGCGAAGCGCCAGACCTTTACCGCCATTTACGGCCGGCTCGTCGATGCCGTTCGCGTAGTCGAGATCCAGCGCGAGACGAGAGCCGGACCCTGCATGCGCCGTCTCCGGCAGCGCGAGCATGATGGTGGCCGCCACCAACGCGGACGCCACGCCGTGCGAACAAAGTCGAAATCTGCGCATCGAAGTCTCTGCCATGGAAAATTCCGTGCGTGTCGAAGGGACGAGCGTCGCGAAATGCTCAGCTGCCGAGCGCGATGGAGGCGTCTAGCAATTGCAGGAACGTGCGTGGCTCCGCCTTTACGGCGCTGCCGCTGATGCTCATCACACCGCTGCTTGAAAGCGGCGGTCTCTGCACGAGCTCGGCCAAAGTGGGTGCACTAGGAGCTACGTCGCCGGTAACCAAACCTTCCCGCGCCGCAGGCATGGTGTGAAGTGCGGGTGCGGCGGCGAGCGACACTTCGGCGTACGGGCCACCCGATTGCGGTGCCGACAACGACGCCTCGAGTTCGTCGGGCGGCGGCGGCGTGGGCGGTGCAAGCGGCCGATCGAGCTCCAGCTCCGGACCGGGCGCTTCCTCTAGATCGATGGTTTGCCCGAGCTGCTCGACAGTCGGGCCTGAAGCGGGGGGCGGCGGTCGTGAGCCGAACGGTTGCTCCAGTGAATCGAACGGTGTTGCGAGCGGCCCTGCGCTGGCCGCGACGGGCGGCGGCATCAAGTCCGCTTCGAGCAGTTGATCCATGTCGACCGGCGGCGGCACACCAAGCGATGGTGGTGGTGCAGCTTGCGGCCCTGACTCCGGCGGCGGCGTCTTGATCGGAACCTCGCGGCCGTCCTCGCTGGTGAGCGCGGCGGTAGCGCTCTCCAGATCATCGAGGTGCGCGGCCTTGGGACGCTGAGACGAAGCCGGGGGCTCCTCCTCGCGCGCTTCCACTCCCCCGCTGGGCGGCACCGACTCGAGCATATCCGAGGGGATCTCCAGCAAGTCGTCTTCACCCAGCGTCTCGAGCGGTGGATTGTCGACCACTTCGAGCACCGAAGTTTCCGATACGCGCGCGCCAACCGCGGTGATCTCTTCGGGCGGCGGCGCTTCGGGCCAACCGGATTCGGGAGCTTGCACCGGAAGCGAGCGCGGCGCGGACGGGGCCGGCGCCGCGCGCAACGACGCGGGCGGCGGTGGTGCGGTGGCAATAGCTTCACGCGGAGGAGCTTCACGCGGGGGAGCTTCACGCGGAGCTGTAACGGGCGCCGAGACAGGCGCCGAAACTGCGGGCTGAGCCTCGACCGAACCAGTGCGCGCACGCGCTTCTCCAGAGCGACGGCGCACTCGCGCGAGCAACGCTTCGAGACGTTGAAGTCGCGTATCGGTCACGCGGCACCTGTATTGTTGGCGAGCTCAGTGAGCACTTCACCCCAAGGGCGTCCGGCATCGATCGAGTTCTTCACACGTTCGGCTCCGGCTCGACTGGTCACGATGAAACGTGCGCGGGCGTCGTCGCGCGACAGCTTGGCAACGCCTACGTCGCGCCCGAAGGCACGCTGAATGGCTCCCTCCAACGTCGACGCAAGCAGCTCGTCGCCGCGCGCCCCGAACGGTGAACCCGTGAACGCCAGTACGAGCGCCTTGCCCCAGCGCTCGAGCTCCAAAGAACCGAGACCCATCAGCGCCAAATCGCCGCCTAGATGCTCGACCACGGATTCGGCGCTGGCACCGTCGACGCTACCCAGGCGCTCAGCAGCGCGACGCCCGACTTCGGTGCCGAGGCGTCGCGCGAAGTCCTTGCGCGCTTCGCCATCAGCGGCATCACACAGCGTGAGCAGTGCGTCAGCCGGGATCAAAACGCGTTCGCCGCTATCAGGCACCGCGATTTGTCCGCGGGCGAGGTCGAAGCGGACGGCGGCCGTGGGGTCGAAGGGGAGCGTTGCCATGCGCAAGCGATTCGGTCCGAGGCCGCAGTATAGGCCGGGGCCGGTGAAAGCTGTCAAATCTCGGGAGCCTGCCGCATCATGAAGTCCGTGCCGAGAGCCGCGGCGATCGCCACTCTGTTAGCTTCGCTGCTCGCATCACTCACGGCAGTAGCGGCGATGCCGCGACGAGAACCGCCGCTGATTCTGGGGGGTGCGACGCAAATTCCCCGGCCAGTCGTGGTGCTCGATCCGCGCTTGCCAACTGGTACGCGGGTAGGTGGCGCACCCAGACCAGCCGCCGCCAGGGCAATCTGCTCGCTACGCCGTCCTCTCTGCGTGCATGCGCCCGCACAACTAGAAGCCGAAGCCGGTGTGGCGCTGGCCGCACTCGAACACGCTTATGAAAGTGTGGTTCTCGCGGCTGGGCTGCCTGCGCCGAAGGCGGATCTCGGTCTCGGTGGTAGCGATGCTCTCGATGCTTATCTAGTCTCCGCGCACGAATCGCTGCGAGTTGTGAGCGATGTACCGGCACTCGGAGCATTCAGCGAGAGTTCGGGGTTTTGTGAATTACCGCTCGCTGACGGCGTGCTGTTGGCACGCAGCGCGACGCTTTGTATCGGAGAAGCCATCGCGTTGCGCCTCGACGCCAGTGAGCCACCACACTTACGACGCGCCTTTGCGACCTGGCTTTGGTGGTTGGTGGGACAACCAACGTCGCTCGACGCAGAAGCCATCGACGAAGTGCAGTCGCATCCCGAGCGCGCCATCGCGTCGCGTGAGCTGTCGTCGCAGAGCGAGGGGTCGGCGCTGTTTTTCGAATATCTCGAGAGCGCGCGCAGCTCGCGGCCGTGGGGTGAGCTCTCGGCGGCGCTGTTTGGAACCGCCGTATCGTCCGGTCGCAAACTGGGCATCGACTACGACAACGAGCCGGATCTTTTCGATGTGCTGCGCCATTCGCTGTCCGAGGAGAGAGATCGCTTTGCGGCATTGATGGTCGACTTTGCAGTGGCGCGCGCTTTCGTGGGTGCGCGCGACGATGGCCTGCATTTGCCGGCACTGGCGTGGAGCGGAAACTTCGGGAAGCTGCGCACGGACTGGGTCGTGAAGTTCTCGAGCTTGCCGCGCCGCGTGCTCGTAAATCCAGCCCTCGACTCGACGGGTTCGGTGGTGGTCTGGCTCGATATGGACGAAGTGGGTCTCGGCGCCGCGCTCGGCGTTCACATCGATTGGGAGCCGCCGGTCAGCTTTCAGTGGCAAATCGTGAAGGTTGGACCCAAGGGCGAGGAAGTCACGCGCATCGACGTGCCGTTCCAAGAGCGCGGGCACGAAGTCGACGCGCGCCTACAAAACCTCGATGGCGCGAGCGCCGTGTTGATCGTCGGCACGAACTTGGAAGGCATCGATCTCGCGCATCCGTTCGATCCGGACGTGGCGCCGTTCGAGCCGCACAGCGCAACAGTCTATCTCGCGCGCATGTAGCGCCTACTTCACGTCGATGGTGCGCAAGCTCACCATCACTAGCTGATTGCCGGCGCCGGGATAGCGACCCCACACGCTCACGCCGTAACGACCGCGCCCGGCGTTGAGTGGAACATCGATGGAAAACTCTTTGCCATCGAACGTCACCGGCTTCGGTGTGCGAAAGCCCTTCGGGAAAAACAAGATGTACGGCTCCGGAATCGGATACGTGGACGTGCGGTTCAAATCGCTCGCGCTGCGCGGCTTGCGCGGCTCGATGCGCGAAATGCCAACACCACCGAACTCCACCGGCTTCGTGACACGACCGGCGACGCGCACCATGCTGCCCCGGCGCGCGCTCTTCGGCAGCGACTGGTAGTCGCCGCGCTCGTCGACGAACTCTTGCGCCATGCACGGCTCGGGAATGCCGGCCGGCTGCGCCAAACCGATGCCGAGATTCGTGTGCGTATCCTTCAAGATGTTGCGTCGATGCCCGTCTGCCGGTGGCACCTCCGCCATGAAAGCTCCTTCAATCCTCTCCAAGTGCTCGGCAGTGAAAGTCGGATCCTTCACGAGCTCGCGCTTCACGCCGTCGCCGAAACAGGCGGCATTCTCCTGAACGAAGTCCTCGCCGCCCGCCAACGTGTAGCGCTCTTCCGGCACGGAGCCGTCGGTACCCCAATGCGCTGTGTAGCCGAAGCGCGCCATGTCGTCGGCGTGCTCCTGCGCTGCGCGCTCTGCGACCTTGTCACGCTCGAGCTCTGGCAGGCCGTGGTCGTGCCGATCGCGATTGACCAGAGCCAACACGTAATCGCGTGCCGCATCGAGATCGAGCGGCCCTGTTGGCCGGTTCACCACGCTCGGTCTACCGGAGCACCCCAGCACGCAGACGAGTGAAGTCAGCAGGGGCAGTGCCAGTTCGCCCAGCGCGCCCTTCGGCGAATGCATGCTTACAAAGCTAGCACTAGTCCCTAAACGAGCGCACCACGGCGCTCGTGAGCGGCGTTGGGACCCTCAATCCTGCGCGCGCCGGTGCCCGAAGAAGCTGCCCTTCTTGATCACGTCAATCACTTCGGGCGGCACCGCACGCTCCCAGCTCGCGTCGCCGCTGCGAATCATGCGCAGCACATCGGTCGAAAAAATCGAAAGGCACTCGCGATCGAACTCGTCGAGCTCGACGATGCAGCCGCGGTCGAGCAAATGACCGTACAGACGCGAGAGCTCCGGGTGTGGTTCGAAGCTGCTAGCCGTCATGAGCTTTTCGCGCGTGGCGTCGAGCGATGGGTAAACGTAAAGCTTGGTGTCGTTTTTGAAGAGGCGGCCAAACGCCTCCAAGATGCCACCGTCGAGGTTCGTGTAGTACTTCTCGTCGAACAACGCCGCCAGGCTGCCAGCGCCGAGCACCAGGGCGATCGGCCGCTGCGTGTAGCGACGCAGGTAACCAGCCAGGCGGTAGTACTCGAAGTAGTCGGAGATGATCACGGTCTTGCCCGCCGCCGCGAGTACGTCCGCGCGCGCGAGAAAATCGCGCAAATCGACGCCGCCCTGACCACTCTCGATCAGGTTGCGCATGTTGATCTCCATGAGCTCGATCACGCGCTCGTCCTTCGACGCGCCTTGCTTCGAAAACTTCTTGTGCGCCGAATGAAGCATGTCGAGGTGCACGCGTGTCACCGGCAAGAATGTGCCGCGCTCGACCAATACTGCGTTCTTACGCAACAACTCGGAAGGCTGCAGCACCTCACCCTTCGGGTCGAAGATAGCGGCGCCGGACAGCCCCAACTGGACGAGCTTGAGCGCCATCACTCGGTTGTCGACGTGACGGAACTCGATGCCGGAAAACTCGACCATGTCGATCTCGATGCGATCGGTGGTGAGATTGTCGAGCAACGACTCCAGTAGGCGATCCGGGTCGTGGTGCATGAAGAACGCGCCGTAGAGCAGGTTCACGCCCACGACGCCGAGCGCCTCCTGCTGCAGCGCCATTTCGCTGTCGAGCAGACGCACGTGAATGATGACCTGGCTATCCTGATCGCGAGGATGCGCTTGGAAGCGCACGCCGAGCCAGCCGTGACATTCGTTGGTGCCCTTGTAGCTCTTGGCGGCGACCGTGTCGGCGAAGACGAAAAACGAGGTGGTGTCGCCGCGCGCGTCGCGCAGGCGCTCCAGGTTCAGCTTGTGCTCGTATGCCAGCATGCTCTCGAGGCGTTGCCGGCAAACGTAACGCTGCGTGCGACCGTAAATGGCGTCGCTGACGGCCATGTCGTACGCCGAGATGCTCTTGGCGATGGTGCCTGCCGCCCCGCCCACACGAAAGAACCAGCGCACTACTTCTTGTCCCGCGCCAATCTCGGCGAAGGTTCCGTAACGGCGCGCGTCCAAATTGACCGCCAGGGCCTTCTGGTGCGTATCGAGTTTGTCGGTCGTGCGTAGTGGTGAAGTCATGGAAGCGCCGGGTGCCAAAACGAGCAGAATGTAGCTTAGTCGAGCGCCAGGCGTTCTAGCGTCGCTCGGCAATCACCGCACGGCTCTACGCACCAAAGTCAGCCGGCTTCCGCGCCGAATGGGCTTAGGAAGCGCTGTCGAAACAAAACCAGGCACGCGGCCTGTTACGATTCTGTCCGAACTCAGCGATCACGCTCGAAAAGCCCGGCTGCGCCCATTCCACCACCGATGCACATCGAGACGATGCCGTAGCGACCATTGCGACGCCCGAGCTCGTGAAGGAGCGTCGCCGTGAGCTTCGCACCGGTGCAACCGAGCGGATGGCCGAGAGCGATGGCACCGCCGTTCACGTTCAACTTCTCACTCGGGATGCCGAGCTCGCGTTGGCAGTAGACGGCCTGTGCGGCGAAGGCCTCGTTGATTTCGAACAGATCGATGTCGCGCAGGTCGAGCCCGGTCAGCTTCAAGAGCTTCTGAATTGCCGGCACCGGGCCGATCCCCATGATGTCCGGATCCACCCCGGCGACGGCGTAGGCTCGCAAGCGACCGAGGCTACTCACGCCCAACTCCGCAGCGCGCTTTTCGGACATCAACACCGCGGCCGCGGCGCCGTCGCTCAAAGGTGAGCTGTTGCCTGCCGTGACGCTGCCGCCTTGTTTGAAGGCGGGCTTCAGTTTGGCGAGCACATCCAACGTGGTACCAGCGCGCGGCAGTTCATCTATGGCGAAGGTGATCTCTTGCGTAGCGCTGCCTTCGAAGAGCCGCGCTTGCACTGGAACGACTTCCGCCTTGAAACGGCCGTCAGCGATGGCCGCAATCGCCCGCTCGTGTGAGAGCACCGCAAACGCGTCTTGATCGGCGCGCGATACCGAAAAGCGCGCGGCGACACGCTCGGCAGTGTGACCCATCGCGATGTACGCCTCCGGATAGGTCTCCATCAGCTTGGGGTTGAGGCTCACCTTGTTGCCGCTCATCGGCACCATCGACATCGATTCGACGCCGCCAGCCAGCACAATCTCGGCAAGACCGGTTTGGATTTGCATGGCGCCATGAACCAGCGCTTGTAGACCACTCGAGCAAAAGCGATTGATGGTCTCGCCGGGTACCGAATTGGGGAAGCGCGCCAGGAACACGGCGTTGCGCGCGATGTTCAGGCCCTGCTCGCCTTCGGGCATTGCACAACCGAGCACCACGTCGTCGAGTGCGGCTGGCTGCAAGCCTTTGACGCGCTCCACGGCAGCGACCATCGCCGCAGCCGCCAAATCATCCGGTCGGGTGTGACGTAACGTGCCTTTGGTGCTGCGTCCGACCGCCGTACGCACCGCCGAAGCGACTACTACATTGAGCGGAAATGCCATGGTTGGTTCTCTCAGTTGCGCAGCGGTTTGCCCTGCATGAGCATGTGTTGGATGCGGAGCATGGTCTTCTCCTCACCGCAGAGTGAGAGGAAGGCTTCGCGCTCCAAGTCTAGGTAGTGTTGCTCCGGCAGCAGCGTGCCAGCAGCGACTTTGCCGCCGCACAGGATGAAGGCGACCTTGTTGGCGATCAGCGCATCGTGCTCGGTTGCGTAGCCGCCTTCGACCATGCCCCAAATGCGCGCCCCGATCGTGCGCGCGGCATCGAAACCGGCAGCGGGAAGTAGCGGCGCGAGCGGCGGGCGATAACCGGCGCGTGCGAGCCCGAGCGCTCGCTGTTTGGCTTCGTACAGGAGCCGCGCAGAGTTCAACGACACGCCATCGCTCGTTGACAGGTAGCGCAATGAGCGCGCTTCCTCGGCGCTGGTCGCGACCTTGGCTGTCGCGATGTTGAGCGACGCTTGCCCCACGAACGGCAGCAAATCGGCGCCCAGAGGTGCCAGGCCTGCCGTGTAGCGCTCCAACATGCGCACGGTGCCACCGCCGGCGGGCACGAGGCCGACGCCAACCTCCACCAAACCCATGTACGTTTCCGCGTGAGCTTGGCGCGCGTCGGCGGCCAAAGCGACCTCAGCGCCGCCGCCCAGCGTGTACTGGAACGGCGCGGCCACCACCGGCACGCGCGAGTAGCGCAACGCGAGCAGCGATTGCTGCATCGCGGTCACGATCTGCTCGATCTGCGGCCAAGCTTTCTGCTGCGCCGCCATCGCAATCAACATCAGGTTGGCTCCGGCACAGAAATGCTCGCCCTGGTTGCCGATCACGATCGCCTCGAAGCTGCTTTCGGCGATGCTAACCGCTTCACCCAACATGCCGATGACGTCGCCGTCCAGCGTGTTGAGCTTGGTGTGGAACTCGACGCAGAGCACGCCGTCGCCTAGATCGACCAAGCTCGCGCCAGAATTCTTCTTCACCACGCGCTTTGGATCTGCCTTCAGCGCGACCAGGCTGATCTCACGTGGATCACTGGGGAACGGCTCGAGCTGCTTAGTGCGCGAGTCGTAATAGCTCGGCTTCGCAGGATCTTCACCGTAGAAGCGAGTGCGGCCCGACGCGAGCATGGCCGTGACCCACTCGGGCACGTCGAGCCCATCCGCCTTCATGCGTTCGACCGAAGCAGCCACGCCAATCGCGTCCCAAGCCTCGAAAGGACCAAGGTCCCAGTTGAAGCCCCAGCGCATGGCACGATCGACATTGAGAATGTCGTCCGCGATTTCGCCGACTCGGCGCGCGCTGTACACTAGCGTGCGCGATAGAAGCTTCCAGGCGAAGCGCCCTGCCGCGTCGTCAGCGGCGATCAGCGCCTTCAAGCGCTTGCCGACATCGGACTCGTTGCGAATCGCTCCCAGCGAGTCGAAGCGCACCTTCTCTTGCTGGCGGTACTCGTGCGTCTTCACGTCGTACACGAGCAGATCCGGACCAACCTTCTTGTAGAAGCCAGCGTCCGATTTGCGTCCGAGCCGGCCCTTCGCGATGAGGTCACGCACGAACTCGGGTAGCTCGAAGACATGACGCTCTTCGTCGTTGGGCAGCGATTCGAAACAGTTCTTCGCGACGTGGGCTAGCGTATCGATGCCAACCAAGTCCGCCGTGCCAAACGCCGCGCTCTTGGGGCGACCCATGGGCGGACCCGTAATCTTGTCGACGGCTTCGATGCTGAGCCCTGCGTCGAGCATCGCGTGCAAGGTGAGCAACATGGCGTACACGCCGATGCGATTCGCGACGAAGTTGGGTGTGTCCTTGGCGTAAACGATGCCCTTGCCCAAAAACTCGCCGAACGCGACCGCGCGGGCCAACACCGCGGGATCCGTGTGCGGGCCCGGCGACACTTCCAACAGGCGCATGTAACGCACCGGATTGAAGAAGTGCAAAATCACGAAGCGTGACTGCAACGCTTCGGGCAGCACGCTGGAGAGCGCCGCCACGCTGAGACCGCTGGTGTTCGAAGCCAGAATCGCGTTGCCGTTCAGATACGGCTGAATGTTCGCGAATAGCTTCTGCTTCAGATCCAGGTTCTCGACTACGGCTTCGATGACCAAGTCGCATTCGCGTAGTCGTTCCAGGTCGTCTTCGAGGTTGCCGGTTTGCACCAAGCGCGCAAGCTCTGGATCGAAGAACAGCGCCGGCTTGGCTTTCAGCGCGCGCTCGAGTCCGCCATCGGCGAAGCGGTTACGCGCCTTCTTTTGCGTGCGCTCTTCCGGTGTGAGGTTGGGAGGCACGATGTCGAGCAAGTGCGTGCGAATGCCAGCGCCTGCAAAATGAGCAGCAATGGCGCTGCCCATCACGCCTGCGCCGATGACTCCCGCGGTTCGGATTCGTTCGGCCGCCATGTTGTTGGGATCGTGGAGCGGTTCTCACTCGAATGCCAGGGGCAAAGCAGAGTGGGATATAGTGGCCAAAGTCGCACTTGACCGATACGGCCGCCGGCCCGATGTTTGGAGTGTCATCTAAGCGCGACCGCGGCGACGCAGTCGATTTGCGAGTGCGAGCAGCGCGAGTAACGTCCAATCGAGCCCGCGAGGCTTGCTCGCGCCGAAAGCACAGCCAGCGCGAGGCACGGCTAGGCCAACCAGCGCGCCGCGATCGACTGCGATCGGCAACGTACGGCTCGTGATCGTCATTCCGTCGAAGCGCAACCGCACTTCCAAGTTTGAGCCACCGCTGCCCGCCGGTGCCGCCAAAGTGAAGCGATACATGCCGGGCGCCACACGCTGCAACGGCTCGAGCACCAGCGCGCGCTCCACCGCCAGGCTCAAGCGGCGCGCGTCGAAGCCGTCCGCGAGCTGACCGGCGTCGTTGCGCAGCTCCGCCAAGCCTTGCAGCGGCCAGGTTGGATCCGGATGCGCGTACGCTGCCGCAAGCGACAGCCAGCTTCCGCTGCCGGGCAAACGCTCGTGCGCGGCGGTCTGCAGCAATGCTTCCAGCGCACCGTGCGCATCCAGCGCGCCCGGGCCAACTTGCGGCTCGAAGGATTCGGCACCCTCGAGTTTGCGTGCGCCGGCCTGCAACAACGCGCGAATTTGCGGCTGCGTCAGCGAGCGATCTCGTTCCAGCAGCAGCGCTACCACACCCGCCACCAGCGGCGACGCCATCGACGTACCGGTCGCGAGCGCGTGAAATTCGTCGACCACCAAACATTCGCCAACCGAGCCACACACGCCCGCCCCCGAAAACATGCTGCCTGGATTCACGCGCGGATCGGCAAACGCTGCCATCGCACCGATCACGTTGGTGCCCGGAGCGACGATGTCAGGCTTCATGCCGCCGATCGCATTCGGTCCTCCAGAACTGAAATACGAGATGGTGTCGGCAGGAGAGTCCGACAGCGCACCGTTCATCGGCCTCGAGATGCGTATGCCCTTGGCATCCACCCAATCACCGCGATTGAAGGTGGCGCCCACTGCAATCAGGTCCGGTGACGTCGCGGGGACATTGATGGTGCCGTCCTTCTGAGCGAGCGGAAACAGCGGGCCAGGGCTCACGGCGGGATCCACATCGCCGGCCCCCTCCACCCATAAAGAAGCGGTACCACGTCCTTCGAAGCGCAACCCGAAGGTCTCGCCGCTCTTCCACTCACCGTCGATGAGCACGATGGCCGCATTCTGTGCGAGCACCTGCGTGCCGGCTGCGCCGGTTCCGTTCAGCGCCAACACCTCGAGATCGCCCGCGCTGAGCTGCGCCGCCGAGCCGCTTTCGACCGTGGCTCCCAACTGACGACCGCTGCGTTCGACGCTGATCGAAAGCTCGTCTTCAGGTTGAAATGCCATCCAGACAGTCATGCGACCCTTGGTGATCGCTGCTTCGCGCCGGGGTGTGAGCAACGCCACCGTGGTGGAGGAGTCGCGCGGCACGTGCACTTCCGTGTGCACGCCGAGCGGTGATGGGTAGTCGTTGCGCAGGCCGCGAAACAGCCCACCGCTGTTGCCCGCCGCGACCACGATGGCTCGACCAGGTTGATCTGCGCCCACCAAAGAAGCCAACGCTCGCTCGAGCGCGGAGGAACCGTCGTGCGCGCCCAAGTCGCTGCCCAAGCTCAGGTTCACGACCGCCGGTGCGCCCAGCTCACGCGCGCGTTCGAAAACGAATGAGACCGCATCCAAAATCACCGGATCCGAAATACCGCTCTGCCCGTCGGTGACGCGCGCAACCACCAAGTCGGCTTCGGGCGCTACACCTGCGTACGTGCGTTCTGGTGACGAGCGCCCGTTGCTCGCGGCCAGCGATGCCACGTGTGTGCCGTGACCAACGGTGTCGCGCGGCTCGTCGCCGACGACGGCGTTGTTCAACAGCGTCGCCAAGTCAGTCGCGGAGTACACGGCGCACTCGCGTTCCCCCGCGCATCCGAGCGCCGCCTCCAATGCTGCACCTCCCGGCAAGCCCGCCGGTGGCCGCGTGAAATCGATCAGCCAGCGCACACGGGAGCGGCCCTGTGCGTCGAAGAAATCGGGGTGCTCCAGCGCAATGCCCGTATCCACCAAGCCAATGACGACACCGCGCCCGCTGCCGCTCGCCGCATCCGACGCGGCAGCGCGAAACTGCGGGACTCGCGCCCATCCGAGCGCACGATCGAGGAGCAGGTGTCGTTCGGGCGCCCAGTGCGCAACGAAGCCGGGCTCTAGCAAGGCGCTCGCGGCTTGCTCGCGCGAGAGTGTCAACGAGTAGAAGCGGTTCGCGATCGGGATCGCACCGGCCGGCAACGTTGCGTCGGCATCACGTCGCTCCAGCACCAAGGCGACACGCTCGCCGCGCGCATTGGCGAGCTGCGCGGGAATGGTCCGCCGCTGCAACGCTTCTCTCACACGCGCGAAGTCGAAGTCGGCGCGCGCCACGCTGGGCATGCTCGCCAGCGCGAACCAACTCAGCAAGCGAAGGCGACGCACGCCGCCCAGCTTAGCCGATCTGCGCGATGTCAGCCCTCACTGAACCGGATTGCTGCGGCAGGTGTGCGTGCGTGGATCGCATTGTTGGCCGGGCATGCAGTTTCTCGAGTCGGCGCACTCGACGCACTCGTTCAGGACCGGATCGCACACCTTGCGCGTCGAATTCGCACAGTGCGAATCGTTCAGGCATGCCACACAGCCCACCCCGGCGCCTCGGCAATAAGGCGTGTTGGGCGTCGAGGCGCAGTCCCCTTCGCGGCAACGCTCGCAAATGTCGCGCTGCGAATTGCACCAGGCGTTCGGACCCAAGCTTTCGCAATCGTGGTCATCGTCGCAACGCGGAGCGCAAACGTGTGCATCGGTGCACTCGTAACGATCCGGGCACTGGTAATCTTCTACGCAGCGCACACAGCGGTTACGCAGATCGTAAGAGCACGTCTGACGATCGTCTTGAACGGCGAAATCGCAGCTCGCTCGCTCCCAGCACTCGACGCACGTATTGGTGAGCGGTGAGCAGGCCAGCCGATACTTGCCGCATTGATCGACGCACGTGATGAACGCCGCTGCCGCGCCACCCCACGATGCGATGTCAATCCACTGCCCGGTTCCCGCCGAGCCTCCAGTATTGGACTCGAAATCGAGGCGGCCGTCACACGAAGAACCGGCGAACGCCGCGCACACCAACGCGCTGCCCAGCAGGCGCTTCATGGTTGGCCGAGCAAGGCGCGCGCTTCGGTGCTCGCCAATCCGCGCGGGTAGCGCGCCAAGTAGCGTGCGGCCTCGAGCTTGGCTCGCTCTGGATCCACGCGAATCAGCAGCCGCAAACGCTCACCGCGTGCACTCTCAGCCAAGGCGCCCTGCGGGAAGCGCTGCAACAGCTGCTCGTACGCAAAGAGCGCCTCACCCAAGCGACCTGCGCGGCGCGCTGCGACGGCCTTTCCGTACAGGTTATTCTGCTCGGACAGCGCAGAGCCGTTTTCGGCGACGCTGTCACGATGCTGCGGCTCCGCTTGCGGCGTCGGCTCATTTGCCGAAGGCGCGGGCTTGGCAGCTGTACTCGTCACCTGATGATGCGGAGGCTTCGCCGCGCGCGGCGCGGGCTGGACAGCCTCCACCACATCGTCCACAGCGTCCATATTGATGGGCGCTTCGACACTGCCGGGCGCCCCGACGGCCGCCGCTGTCGGCTCTGCCGGTTGAGCCGCAGCTTGCTCGCAGCGCTCTGGCCAATGCTTGCCCGGCGTCAGACGGTAGCTGTTGCCGCGAAAGCGCACTTCGACCACGCCTTCGTCGACGGCGACGCTCGTACGCGGCGACGCGCAGCCGCTCTTTGGATCATCGAGCACGACGTGGAAGGCGGTGCCGCGCACTTCGACTTCCGCGTCCGGAGTCTCGACGATGAAGCGCTGACCCGCCCCCAGCTTGCCGACGTGCAGGTGCACAGCGCCGCGCGTGAGCCCGAAGCGGCGCAGCGAGTCACCCTGGCGGTACTCGAGCTCTGAACTCGCATCCAGCGCAAGCTGCGTAGCTTTGCCGAACTCGATCACATTCGAATCGCCCGCGCGCGCCGCCACGCTCTGACCGGGCGCAAAGGGTTGGCCGTTGACCGAGCCCACGTGCATCGAGGGTAACGTCGGACCGCCGCACGGACGCGCGCCGTTACAGGCAAGCTCCGAAGCGTCGCCGCGAGTCGCCTGCCGCGCGCCGAGAAAACCTGCGACCAGCGCGATGGCAGCCGCCGCCGAAAGCCCGCCGCCGATGGCGAGCACACGCGCCCGAACTCGCCTGCGCGAACGTTCGGCAATCGCACGCGCAACGATGGCAATCCCTTGATCGCGATCGATACCGCGCGCGCGCGGCTCTTCCACGCTTTCGGCGAGCAAGCGCGCGCTGACACGAGAGAACGGATAGTCGCTCACGCATCCCCCCGATGAGCAAGGTCCGAAAGCAGTGACGACAGCTCCGGATCTTTGGCAATGCGCTCGTGCAATGCTTTGCGGCCACGCACGAGGCGGCTTTGCGCCGCGGCACGGCTGACGCCCGTGATGGCACTGACCTCTTCCAGGTCGTAGCCATGCACGTCGTGCAGCACGAACGTCCACGCCTTGTTGACATCCATGCCGCGCAGATACTTTTCGACGCAGCGAATGGCGCTGCGAATGGTCACTGCCCCCGCGGCAGCGCGATCGACCACATCTGGAACATCCCCGCGATCCAGCACGAACAGCTTTCGCTCCGTGCGACGCTTGCGAATGTGCTTGTAGGCGACACGCGCGACGATAATCGAAGCCCACGCATCGAGCGGGCACTCACCCCGAAAGCGATCGACGCTGAGCACCAGCTGAATCAACGCTTGCTGCGTCAGGTCGTCATAATCGGAGTCGCGCGTGCCAATCAGCCGCCCCAAGGTGCGATCCACGATCGGACGCAGGCGATTGTGGAACAGCGCGGCCGCGGCGGCGTTGCCGTCTCGCACGGCGCTCACCATCTGCAGGTCGGAAAGCGCTGCTCGATCGCTGATCGGCCCTTGCCCTTCGGGCGGGGCCTCAGCAACCAGAGCTCCGCCGCGAATCAAGCGCAGGGCTCGGGAACGCGCTTCCTTGGACATGCCTTCGTCTAAGTGCCCACCGGTGCCGCCGAGCAGGCTTTGAATAGAACCCTACGGGAGACAGTTTCGAGACGCTAGAACGCTGATTCGATTCCTGCGCGAACGACCAAAGCGGCCCAAGGCCAGGTGGCGACTTCATTCTCGCCGACTGAAATCCTGGTAACTCCAGACAAAAATTCACCCCCGAGCTGGGCGGACAAGGCAGATCCGGCGCTGAAACGATAGCCAGTGTGCGCCAAAATTTCCGCGCTGGGCAGGACGCGGTTCTGACTTTCGGTTGCGTCTCCCACCAAACGGGTTGCTGACAGCTGAGCCAACGAGCCGCCCACTCGCGCGCCCAGCCAAAGTGGACCGGCACGAACCGTGACCCAGTTCAAGTGGAGGCCCAAACCCAAGAGTCGCGAGTTTGCCTCGGCCTTGTCGATGAAGCCGAAGCGCGCGTGCGCGGAACCGCCGAACCAAAGAGCCTGTCGGAAGATGGCGCGCTCCGCCCCCAACCAAAAGCCGTAGCCCGTTGCGGCCCCAGCGCTCGCCAGTTCCGCTGCAGCCACCAAAGTCGTGCTGGGTAACTGTTGGGGAGCACGCGCGCCGTTCTCCGTGACAGCGTTGTCACGTGGTGCTTCGCGAGAAGGCGACCGCGGTTCATCCGGCTCGGTCGAATCGCCTGCAGGCGAATTTGCATTGATGAGCATCGACGCGACCAGAAACCCGAGCGTGCGCCCGCGCTCTCGCTCTGGATCGGAAGCGTCGAACACGACTTCGCGATCGACCCAGCGCTGCGACTTCCGGAAGTAGCAAAGGATGCGCGCCCGGCGATGCTCGGCCTCGTCCCAGGTGAGGCGCACCACGGCGTTCGCTTTGCCGACGTCGGCGAGCCGCATTCCGTCCGGATCGGGGGCGGGCTCTACGCGAAGCTCCGTCTCGGGGCCGAGCGCCTCGCTGGCCGCGCTGGTCATTGCGTTGGTGCTCGGCGTGGAAATGTCGGACGCCAAGGTCCAAATCACGACGAGAGCGCCGGGCTGCACGGATGCGTCAGTCTAGCTCGATTGTGCGCGAGAAAGGCAGCTCACATCGGCGGCACCAAGTGTTTTTTGGGGGGGCGGCGCTCGACTTTGTCTGCGTAGAGCGCAAAGCGCCGCACGAGCGCGTCTCGCAGCGCGTCGAAGGAGAGAACGTCGTCGACCACGAGCTCACTCGCAAGCTTGTGCAGATCCACGTCGCGCCGGTATTGCTCGCGCAGCTCGGCAACCAGAGCGTCGCGCGCTGGGCCCGCCTCGGTATCTTGAATTCGGTTGTAGTAAACGGCGTTGACCGCGGCCTGGGCGCCCATCACCGCGATGGATGCTGTCGGCAGCGCCAAGCATGCGTCGGGCTCGAAGGCAGGGCCGCACATGGCGTAAAGGCCAGCGCCGTAGGCCTTGCGCACAATCACGCTGATCTTCGGAACGTTTGCCTCGCTCACCGCCGCAATCATCTTTGCACCCGCCCGGATGATGCCCTGACGTTCGACCTTCGTGCCGATCATGAAGCCCGGTACGTCCGCCAAAAACAAGAGCGGAATGCGGAACGCGTCGCACAGCCAGATGAAGCGTGCAGCCTTGTCGGCGCTATCGACGAACAGCACGCCGCCCAGGTGTTTGGGTTGGTTGGCCACCACACCCACGACGCGCCCATCGATGCGCGCGAAGCCGGTGATCAGCTCTTTGGCGAAGCGCTCCTTCACCTCCAGAAAGCTGTCGGCGTCGACCAGCGCGTCGATCACGCGCTTCATGTCGAAGCTCTTGTTCTCGTCGGCGATCACCACCTCACCAATGCGTGGCGCGTCGGCTCGCGGCGCCCGCGCGGCGATCTTTGGGGTTTCGCCGTCGCAGTTCTGCGGCATGTAGCTCAAGTACGCGCGCGCCCAGTCGATGGCGGCCTGCTCGTTCTTCACCAGCACGTCGCCGCAACCGGAGATCTGAGTGTGCATTTTGGCGCCGCCCATTTCCTCGAGCGTCACCTTCTCACCAATGACCATCTCGGCCATGCGCGGCGAGCCGAGATACATGCTGGCATTGCCATCCACCATTACCACCACGTCGCAAAACGCTGGGATGTAGGCACCGCCCGCCGCGGACGGGCCAAACAACAAACAAATCTGCGGAACACGTCCGCTCAACTGCACTTGATTGTAGAAGATGCGCCCGGCTCCGCGTCGACCGGGAAACATCTCCACTTGATCCGTGATGCGCGCGCCCGCCGAATCCACCAGGTAGAGCAGCGGGCACGCCAATCGCTCCGCGGTCTCTTGCACCCGCAGGATCTTTTCGACGGTGCGCTTACCCCAGGAGCCAGCCTTCACGGTGGAGTCGTTGGCCATCAAGGCCACCTTGCGCCCCGCGATGAGTCCCACACCAGTGACCACGCCGTCTGCTGGCAAATCCGAAGCCTCTGAGTTGGCGAGCAACGCGTCTTCCACGAAGCTGCCTTCATCGAGTAAGCGCTGAATGCGTTCGCGCGCGAAGAGCTTGCCCTGCTCCGCGTTCTTTTGATGATACTTTTCGGCGCCGCCGGCCACCGCGCGCTGGTTCAACTCCCGAAGTTCGCGTTCGTCCATCGTGATCAACGGTAACGGCTGGCGCGATGAGGTCAATAGCGGAGAGCGCTCGCTGCGGCTCAGCGCTCTGCGAGCAAACGACCGATGAGCTGATCTATTTGACGGAGCCTCACGCTCGAGTAACCCACGACGATGTCGCGCACCACGCCGCGCCGGTCGAGCACGAACAGCGTCGGTAGCGCGAAGGCTCGGTACGTTCGCACCGTGTCGCCAGACGTATCGCTGAACACGCTATAAGACATGCTGGCGCGGCGCGCGCCGTCGGCGGCGATTTGAGCAGGGTCCGAGGTGATGCCCAGCACACTGAGCCCCTCGGCGGCGTGACGATCGCTCCAGTTGCTCAGCAGCGGCGCCGTGAGCCGACACGGCGCGCACCACGTCGCCCAAAACTCGATCACCACCACACGACCCCGCAGCGTGCGCAGATTGGCGTCGGTGTTGCCTTGCACAACCACGAGCTCACCGAGGCCTGGCGCTGCCTGATCGAGGTAGCGCTTTTTCATCAACGCCTCTTCGTTCGGCAAGGCCTCCAGCACGGCAGCGAACAAACGATTGTCGCCATGGCGCAGCACACCGAGCGCGACGCGTTGTCCGGCGCGGCGCCCCGCAATCTCTGCGACGAGCTCGGAGGGACGACTAACGTTCTGTCCCTCCACGCTGAGGATCACGTCGCCCGCCAGCACGCCCGCTCGCTCTGCAGGTGAGCCGGGAACGACCGAGCGCACCAACACACCAGGGTCTTCGGGCAAGCGCATCGCCAGCTCCACGCCGAGCCACGCCGGTGCTTCGGAATCCGCCTTCGCTTCGTCTTCCGCTGCGTCGGGCGACGCCTCGGCAACCGCGCTTGGCGCACTGCTCGGCTCGGAACGTGCTGGTGGCGTGACCTGCTTCGCGACCGGAGCACTAGCTTTCGTGGCTGCCGGCGGGCGAGCACAAGCGGCGAAGGCGAACAGCGCGGCGATCGCCGGGCGGGCTACGTGGCGCACGCTTGGAGTGGTACCATGTGCGCCTGCGCATCGCACTGAAACTGCTGTTGTCCTCGGGCTTGCTCGCCTGCGCTGCAACCGCAAACCCGCGCGCACCGCTGACACAGCCTGCGAGCACATCGCACCTCGACTCCACTCGCGTCGAACGCGTCGCGCCAACGCCGCCTTGGTTCGAGCGCACGCAATCGTTCCCACGCGTGCAGAGTGACGTCGTGCTTTCGCAGCACCTCGATGGATCCCACTTCGCGGAGATCGTCATCAACCCCGAAGCGGAGGCAACGTATCGCCAGGTCGCGACCGACTCACGCTTCGACGTGGGCACGTTGATTGTCGAGCGACTGCGAGCGAAGACCGCTGCCACACCAAATGTGATTCTCGCGCTCGAGCGTCGCGCCGACGCGTGGGTATACTGGGAGCTAGATGGCAACGGTCGCGGCCGCGAGCTCAATGCGGACAGCGCCTGTCACGGCTGTCATGCCGGCGCGCGCGCGGCACCTGTGTTTGGTCCGCTTGCCGTCGACGCGCGGGAATCGAATACGGAAGCGCGACGTTCCCCCAAGTGAGCCTTCAAAACCCCACAAAGCGCCAAAGCCCGAACCGGTTGGGTATCGGGCTTTGGAGACGAATTCTGCTCGCTCTTGAAGGTAAGGAGGTAATCGAAGGAAGAGAAAGCTAGCGAAGCAAAAGAGCTAAGGAAGCAACAAGAAACTCAAGCTCAAGAGCAGGTCGCGGTACCGCGGCCTCAAGTCGAACAAGCAAGGAAGCGCCGAGGTAGTGGCCTCGGCGCTTTCCGTTTAAGCATTTGGTATGCCAAACCCCCGCCCTGCGCCTAAAGAATTGAAATGGCTGCGCAATTCCGATCGCTTGGGCGGAGCAACCGTTCGTCGATAGCCGACGGCATGGCTCGGCTGTCATGCGCTCACACCGGCTGCGCAAACTTTTCCAACCAGAACCGCCATCCCGCCCGCCGGGCCGGATCCCTTCGCGGTGCGGCTTTGGCAGGAGGGCCTTCGCTGACCCGAGCTGCAGTAAGCAGCAGGGCTAAGCTGCTCGGGTGAAGGCTCTCGTTCAGAAATGGCTCGCCTGGCTGCGAGTCTTCGTGCCGTTTGGGTTGTTGTGGCGCGACAAGCCGCGGCACTACCGCGAGATTTTGCGGGTGATTTGGGAAAACAGGGGACGCTGGGGCTACGCGCTGCGGATCTTGAGGCACGGCGTGTGCGACGGCTGCTCGCTGGGGCCCAAAGGCCTGCGCGATGACGTGGTGCCAGGCATTCATCTCTGCCTCAGTCGTTTGAAGCTGCTGCGTCTCAACACGATGGGACCAATCCCCGATGCGACGCTCGCGGACGGCAGCACACTCCAACGACTCAGCAACGAAGAGCTCCACGCGCTGGGTCGCGTTCCTTACCCATTGATTCGACGACGCGGCGAACACGGCTTCAGCAAGATCAGTTGGGACGAAGCGCTGGAGATGATCGCGAACGGCATGCGCAGCAGCACACCCGATGACATCGGAGTGTTCCTCACGAGCCGCGGTCTCACCAACGAGACTTACTACGTCGCCCAAAAACTCGCGCGCATCGCAGGCACACCACACGTCGATACCTGCGCGCGCCTCTGCCACGCCGCTTCCACGATTGGACTGAAGGAGACACTCGGCTTCGCGGCGCCAACGCTCTCGCTGTCGGATTGGGTCGGCGCCGATCTGCTCTTCATCATCGGCAGCAACTTGCCCAACAACCAACCAGTATCAACTAAGTACCTGTACCACGCGAAAAAAGCCGGCACGCGTGTGATTGTGGTGAACCCGTTTCGCGAACCAGCCCTGGAACGCTATTGGATCCCGAGCTTGCCCGATTCAGCGTTGTTCGGCACCAAGCTCGCCGATGAGTTTCACGCCGTGCGACCTGGCGGGGACATCGCGTTCCTTTCCGGCGTGCTGAAGGCGTTGGATGAAATCGGTGGTTGGGACGAACGCTTCGTTTCCGAACACACCAGCGGCGCCGATGCGCTTCGCAAGCAGCTCGCCAACACTAGCTGGCGCGAAATCGTGGAAGACTCGGGAGTCGAGCAAGCCGAGCTGACGCGCTTGGCGCAGCTCTACGCTCGCGCTCGCACGGCGGTGATCGTCTACTCGATGGGTCTCACGCAGTACGAGTTCGGCGTCGACAACGTGAAGATGGTGGTCAACTTCGCGCTCGCGCGCGGCATGATCGGGCGCGCCAAAACTGGCATCATGCCGATCCGCGGGCATTCGGGAGTACAGGGGTCGGCAGAGTGCGGCGCCGATCCGGACAAGCTGCCGGGCGGTGTGCCGCTCGATGCGGCAAACATCGAACGCTTCGAGAAAGCTTGGGAACACGCAATTCCGCGCACACCGGGACTACGCGCCGCCGCGCTCTTGGATCGTGCCGGGGAGAAGGGGCTCGATGTGCTTTACCTGATCGGCGGCAACCATCTGGAGACGATGCCCGATCGGCAGCATGCCCGGCGCGCTCTCGAACGAGTGAAGCTGCGTGTGCACCAGGACATCGTGCTCAATAGTTCGACGCTGCTGCCCGCCGAGGAAGCCGTGCTCGTGCTTCCAGCCCAGACCCGCTACGAGCAGCGCTCCGGCGGCACTTCGACCTCCACGGAGCGTCGCATCCGCTTCACTCCAGAAATTCCAGGACCGCGCATCGCCGAAGCCAAACCCGAGTGGGAAATTCCGGCGCTGATTGGTAAACGTCTGCAGCCGTCGCGCTCCGACTTGTTCAACTACCCGGACACGCAAGCGATTCGCAACGAGATGGCGGCATTGATGCCGCTCTATCGCGGAATCGATAAACTGAAAAAAGAAGGCGACGCCGTGCAGTGGGGCGGGCCCGTGCTGGGCGCGAATGGCTTTCCCACCAGCGACGGCAAAGCTCACTTCAGCTGTGTGCGCATTCCACGCATCGATGTGCCGCTCGATCACTTCGTGCTCACCAGCCGCCGCGGGCGTCAATTCAACTCGATGACGTACGGTAAGCGCGATCCGTTGGTGGGGGGAGCGGCGCGCGACAGTGTGCTCGTCGATGCACGCGACATGGAGAAGCTGGGTTTGAAAGAAGGTGCCAGCGTGCGTGTCGTGGCCGAACACGGTGAAATGCAGGCGCGCCTGCAGAGTGGGCCCTGCCGGCGCGGTCACGTGCAGGCGTATTGGCCCGAGTGCAATGCGCTCGTCGGGCGACGCTACGATCCTGCTTCGGGTGAGCCCGACTACAACACCGTCGTGCGCATCGAGCCGTTGGCATGAGTTTTCCGAGCGATCGAACCACCTTGGCCGGCATCGCGCGGAGCGAGGTCGTGCGAGTGCGCGGCGGCAGCTCCGAGACTATCGACGATGCCATCGCTGTAGAGGAGCCACTCGAGATTCGAATCGCCGACGAGCGCTGGGCCACCATCATGCGCACGCCTGGCTCCGATCACGAGCTTGTAGCAGGGCTCTTGCTAGCGGAAGGCATCATCACGTCGTCACGCGACGTCGTCAGCATTGCGCCCTGTCGCCGCGAAGGCTCGGACCTCGGCGAAAACGTGATCGCGGTGCAGCTCGCGCCGGGAGTGCTTTTGGACGAACACGAAGCGTCGCGGCGGCGTTCGCTAGCCACGGCGGCGTGCGGCGTGTGCGGGCGTTCGACCATCGATGACTTGCTCGCGCGTCTCAAACCTTTGTCGCAAAGCACAGTATTCGATAGCGCCTGGCTCGCGGGTTTGCCGGGCGCACTGACTGGTGCGCAACGCAATTTCTCACACACGGGCGGGCTGCACGCGGCCGCTGTCGCACATCCGGAGCGCGGACTCCTCGCGTTGCGCGAAGACATTGGACGCCACAACGCCGTTGACAAGGTGGTCGGCCGTCTTTTGCTCGACGGCGATTTACCGGCGCATGGCGCGGCTCTCGTCGTCAGCGGACGCGCAGGTTTCGAAATTGTCCAAAAAGCTTGGGTCGCCGGCATCGGCGCGCTCGTCAGCGTTTCAGCGCCAAGCTCACTCGCCGTTGGAACGGCCGTGCGTTCGAAAATGTTGCTGCTCGGCTTTGCTCGGGAAGGCAATTTCAACGTCTACGCCGGCGGTGAACGCCTCCGCGGCCTCGGCGGGCGTGGCATATAAACGGCGTGCCGCTCAGCATTCGCAGCGCGCGCATCTCGGAGATCGAACCCGTGATGGCGCTCTTGAAGGAGCTCGACGAAGCGCACGTCGATCTCGAGCCATCACTCTTGCAGCGCTTCAAGGGTGAGCCGCGCCCGCGTGAGTGGCTCGAGCTGCGTTTCGCGGATTCGAGCGAAGCATGCCTGGTTGCCGATCTCGACGGCTGCATCGTTGGCTTCGTGTGGTGCAAATCTCAGAACCCACCCGCGCTGCCGGCTTTCATTCAAGAGCCGCTGCTGGTGGTGGGCGACTTGGTGGTTCATGCCCCGCTGCGCCAACGCGGCATCGGTCGCGCCTTGTTGGAAGCGGCGCTCTCGTGGGGCCGAGCGCGTGGCCTGAAACGCGCCCAGCTCACGGTATTCCAACGCAACGAGTCCGCCCGCTCGTTCTACATCGGGCTCGATTTTCAGCCGCTCAGCGTGGTGATGATGCGCGAGCTGTGAGACGTCGCCGGGCGTCTGCGCTAGAAGGCGCAGCATGCCCACGGTGCTTTGCGGATCGATTTCCCTCCACCCCGCCTCACTCGGCGCCACCATGCACGGCGCGGCGTATCGCGCGCTGGGTCTCGACTACGTTTACGTTCCGTTCAAAGTCACCGACCTGCCCAATGCGCTGGCTGGCATGCGCGCGCTCGGCATCCGCGGCTTCGGCGTATCGATGCCCTACAAGCTGCAAGTGATTCCGTTGCTGAACGCGCTCGACCCGCTCGCACAGCGCATCGGCGCCGTGAACACCATCGTTAACGATGACGGCTTTCTCACTGGCTACAACACCGACGCCCTGGGCGCACGCCGCGCACTCGAAGAGCACACCCAGCTCTCGGGAAAGCGCGTCGTGCTAGTCGGCGCCGGCGGTGCTGCACGCGCCATCGCGTTCGCGCTGTTGGACGCAGGCGCTCACGTTACGCTGGTCAATCGCTCGCGTGAACGCGCCGTAGCACTCCAAGGTGAGCTGACCAAAGCGTTCACTGGCGTCCAGGTGGGCTCGTTGGATACGCCGCCCCCCGACGCCGAAATCCTCATCAACGCCTCTTCCGGCGGCATGCAAGACATCGCGCTGGATCCGCGAGTCGACGCCTTCATCGAGGCCCCGCGCATCGTGATGGACATCGTTTATAAGCCGGTGAAGACGGCTTTCATCGAGCGCGCCCGCGCGCGCGGCAAGCTCGCGATTCACGGCGGGCGCATGCTGCTGCATCAGGCTCGCTCGCAATTCGAGCTCTACACCAAGCACCCGGCGCCGCTCGACGTGATGGATCGCGCAATCCGCGATGCACTGGGAGAAGCGTGAACATGCGCGTCGCGTTGTATTTGCCCAACGCGGTGCCTGCCTTTCGGCCCAACGCCGCGCAGCTCGCGTGGCTCGCCACGGCAATTGCTCCGCACGAGCTTTGCCCAACCGAAACTGAAACCGAATTCTTGAAAGCGCTGCCGCACGCGCGCGCCGCAGTTGTGTGGTCGTTCGACGCGAATTGGTACACGCTGGCGCCGGAGCTCAGCGCGGTGTTCACACCTTCCGCCGGGCGAGAACACATCGCTCCCGATCCCAGCAGCCGAGTTGGCGCGTATCACGGCAGCTTTCACGGCCGCATCATGGCCGAGAGCTTGCTCGGCATGCTGCTGTTCATGAACCGACGTTTTGGCGCGGCACTCGAGCATCAAGCGCGCGGCGACTGGGATCGCGCGGCGTACTTCGGCGCACGCAGCCTGCGCGGGCAAACAGCTTTGCTCGTTGGTTACGGCGCCATTGGCCAGCACTGCGCGGCGTTGTTGCAAAGCGTCGGCATGCGTGTGCACGGTCTGCGGCGCTCAGGGCCAGGGGCGGGAGTGGAGCGCTTGTTCGCCGCGAGCGAGCTCCTAGAAGCGCTGCCGCTCGCCGATCACGTTGTCTCGCTGCTTCCCGGTGACGCCAGCACGGAGCGCTTCTTCGACGCAAACGCTTTCTCACACATGAAGCCGAGCGCCTACTTCTACAACTTGGGTCGAGGCCTCACTGTGGACGAAGGCGCGTTGGTTGCGGCGCTCGAAAGTGACCACATCGCAGGCGCCTTCCTCGACGTGGTCGCGACAGAACCGCTTCCGTCCGAATCGAAGCTCTGGCGCACCCGCAACTTATTCATTACGCCACATGCCTCCGCCATCTACGCGGAGTACCTCGATTTGTACTTCGAAGAGCTCGCGCCGCTGCTGCGAGCCGCGGCTACGTGACCGCGTCTTCGCGAGCCGTGCCCCGGCTTTGCTCGAAGATCTCTCGCACCCGCCCGATCGTGTCCGCTTCTTCGGCGCGCTTGTCTTCGCGATAGCTCTTCACCCGCGCGAAACGCAGGGACAGCCCGCCCGGATACTGCGAGCTCTCCTGCACACCGTCGAACGCCACTTCCACCACTTGTTCCGGTCGCAGGTGAACGACGTGTCCACTCTGGTCCGCGGCCAACTCTTGGAAGCGCTTGGTCTGCCAACTCAGCATCGCGTCGGTCATGCCTTTGAAGGTCTTGCCCAGCATCACGAAGCCGCCACCCACCGGGTCGCGCGCACCCAGGTGAATGTTGCTGAGAAAACCTTGGCGCCGACCATTGCCCCACTCCGCCGCCAGCACCACCAAATCCAACGTGTGCACTGGCTTCAGCTTCAGCCAGCTCGAGCCACGCCGTCCCGCGTCGTACGGCGCATTCAAGCTCTTCACCAACACGCCTTCGTGGCCCGCTTCCAGCGCACTGGCGACGAATGCTTGTGCGTCGCTCTCGCTTTCGACGACGTGACGCGGCACCACCAATCCGCTGCCAACGCTCTCGAGCAATGCCGCAAAACGCTCTGAATTCGGGCGATCCACCAGCACGGCGCCGTCTTTGTAGAGGCAGTCGAAGTACGCCTGCGACAGCGGCAAACCGGCGCGCACTTGGTCTACGTTCTTCTGACGACCGAAGCGCTGCATCGTGGATTGAAACGGCAACGGCCGACCATTCTCGGCGTAGGCGATGGCTTCCCCATCGAGCAGCAGTTCGTTCGCCGGAAACGCGCGGGCGCTTTCCACGAGCTCGGGCACGCGACTGGTAACGTCCTGACCCTGGCGTGAATACACTGCTACTTCGTTGCCGCGCTTGTGAACCTGAATGCGCGCGCCGTCGAGCTTGTACTCGACCGCAGCCGCCGGCGCGTGGTCCAACGCCTCGCGCAACGTCGCCGCGCTGTCCGCCAACATCGGCCGCAAGGGTTGAAACAACGACAGCGAGAAGCTGGCGAGCTCGGGCGCACCACCGGTGAGCGCTGCGCGCGCTACGACCTGCACGCTGCCAGCGAACAGCAGGGCTCGCCGCAACGTATCGATCGGCACCTGCGCAGCGCTGGCCACGCCATCCAACATCACTGCTTCGAGCGCGCCCTGACGCAAGCCACCCGCCAAAGTCCCGGCCAAAAATTCGCGCTCCTGCTGCGTCAGCCGCGAAAACAGCGCACCCAGCAAGAGCTCGCGCTCACGCGCCGAACCGCGACCAGACGTCGTCGCGAAGCGCTGCAAAACTTCGTCGACCTCCTGCACGCTCACGCTCGCGACCGTCGAAGCCGGCGCCGAAAACAAGCGATGCAGCAGCGCGCCGCCCACACCGATGCGGCCTTGACGAGGCTCGCCGGAAAGCAGCGCGACCGCGGGCTCGATTTCTTCCGGCGGCAACGCGCGCAGAAACAGCGCCAGCAGCTCCACCTTCTTGATACGCGAGCGCGTGCTCGCAATGTCGCGTGACAGGTTGGCGAGCTGCTCGAACCGCATCGCTCGACAGCGTGCTGCGCGCGCCGAGCACCGTCAAGCAGTCACTCGCCTGGCAAAACTTGTCACTCCGAGAGCAGGCGCAAGCCGACCACCGCGCCCGGCCAGTAACGCACATGGGGCTCGCCGGACGTATTCGCGCGCTGCGCATAATCGGGCGCCCAATTGTCGGCGTGCCGACTCGCGAGAAACACGTTGTACGAGCCGCCCGCGTACACTGAGAGCGGTTTCAGCACGCGAAACCCAACATACGCGCGCGTCTGAATCAAGCTCGCGTGCTCGCTGCTCTCTTTGAAACGCGGCTCCCAGTAGCCGACCACGTCGCCACCCAGATAGAAGCGGTCGCTCAATGGCGTGTCCATACCAAAGCCCAAAACCAAGTTGAGCTCGGGATCCGCCGCACGCGTGCCCAAACCGTACAGGCCGTACCAGTGCTTGCCGCCGTGCTTCAGCGCCGCCGCGAAGAAACCCGACTCCACCGCGGTCCAGCCTTCCACTTGCGTGCGACCACGCGTATTGACGCTCACGACGCCTAGCGAGAAGTCACTCTTTTCAGCCACGTTGACCACGCCGATCTGCGCACCACTCACTTGCCCCGAGCTGAAGTTGACGGGCGCGAGCTGCAAACCGGAAAAATCTGCCGCACCGAAGTTCATGCCGCCCGCAATCTGCGCGCCGCTCATCGATGTCGTCGCAATGTTTGCTGCGCCAGCCAGCTGCAAGCCGCGCACCCAACCCGTGGTCACGTTGGTGGCACCGGCGATCTGCACGCCGCGCACATCTCCGTCTACGACGTTCGCTGCGCCAGAAACCTGCAACGCCGCCGACACCGGCCCGGTCACGTTGGCGGCGCCAGCCACCTGCACACCACGCACGCTGCCGCGCGTGAGATTGACGGCGCCGCTCACCTGAAAGCCGCGCATCGAACCTTCGGAAGCGTTCAACACACCGGCGATCTGCGCGCCCTCGACGCAGCCAGCTTCCAAGTTCAACACGCTGCCCACTTCGAAGCCGCGCAGACCTCCCGAATAACCACCAACCAAGTTCAGCGACAGAGTTCGCACTGCCGTTCGACCACTCTCGACGCTGCTCGTGCCAACGTACGGCGCAAAATCAGCGCCGAACACCAACCTACGTTGCGGCGCTGCACACTCGCTGTGCTTGTCGTTCGCAGGCGTCGAAGCACCGGAGTCATTCGGGTCGCTAGCCTCCAGCGGGGGAGCTTCGGCGTGTGCCAAGCCAGCAACCGTCAATGAAAGGGGCACCATCCAATGTGTGAACCGCTGCATACTGGTCCGTGCCCGGGTGCGACCGGTTCGTTCAATGCCTCGCGAGAAGAGCGCATTTTCGCTAGTTTCTGCGGCAAATATCCGCCGTGCCCATCCACTGCTAGGCTCGCCTGCGGTGGCAACGCGGGTTCAGGTGCTAGCGCTGATTGGGTTCATGCTCGGCTGCTCCGATGCCGCCCCCGGGCTGCACGGCGAAATCTGGCGCGAAGCGAACTCGCTGTTCTTGAACGATCCACGCTGGATCGGCGGCGACGGCGCGTACACGGTCGATCTCGGCGGTGGGCGCGTGTTGTGGTTGTTCGGCGACTCCTTCGTCGCGCTTTCCAGCGCGCGCCGTCGCGACGACTCTTACATGGTTCGCAACAGCCTAGCCCTGCAGACTGGCTGTGATCCAACACGCGCCTTCCTACGCTTCTACTATCGCGAGTTCGAACACAAGCCGGCAAGCTTCGTACCCGAAGACGGCAAGTTCTGGTTTTGGCCCGGCCACGGCATTCGCATTGAAAATCGATTGCTGCTCTTTTACGGTCGCGTTTTCCAACAAGGCGAAGGCATGTGGGGCTTCGCAACCGGCAGCTGGACGGCTTTTCTCGTCGACAATCCCGACGCCGAACCCGATAGCTGGCAGCTCCGCGAAGTGCAACGCGAAGAGGACGACGTCGTGCAGCTCGGCGGCGCCGTCATTCGCGACGGCGACTTCTTATACGTCTACGGCCCCGGCGGCGATCACCACCCCATTTATCTGGCGCGCTTCGAAACCGAACGCGCGCTGGCCGGTGATCTCACTCAACCAGGCTGGTGGAACGGCTCTGGCTACGGCAACGCGCGTGATCGCGAGCCCTTGTTCGACATCGGCGCGCCGGAATTCAGCGTGCACTACGCCGAAGCGCTCGGCCGTTACGTGTTCACTCAAACCTCGGGTTTCGGCGCAACTACGCTAGCCGTTCGCACTGCGCCCAAGCTGGAAGGGCCGTGGAGCGATCCACGCGACGTCTTGCGCCCGCCCGAATCCTTTGCGCCCGATCCGTTCGTGTACGCCGGCAAGGCGCATCCCGAACTGTGCGGCGCCGATCTCGTGGCTACCTACGTGCCCTCCGCGTTCGAAACATCGCCGCCCGATCCCGAAGAGCTCCTCTACTACCCGCGCTTCGCGAAAATTACTTACCGATGAGGCTTTGGCTTTTTACTCTGCTCACGAGTTTCGCCGCGACTCACAGCGCGCGAGCCGAATGGTTGCCGGGCGCGAGCCACGCCATTTCAACTGCAGACTCGGCCTCGCCCGATGCACCTGTGAGCAGCATCGGTTTCGGCCCGCGTGCTCGCGCGAGCCTCGGCTTCGATCGCGCGCTGTTGCTGCTAGCCGGTGAATCCAATCTGCGCGTCGGAGTGCAAGCGCTCGTGGCTGTGCAGGACGCCGACGCCAAGCGGGCACTGCCCGCCGACTTCGGTCGGCTCGCCTTCGACATCGGCGCTGCGTGGAGCTTCGAATCGTGGTCGCGGCGCACCCTGGGCGCGAACAAACTACTCGAGCTCTCGCTAGGCTTCGGTCGGCGCTCCACCTTCGCAATGCAAGGCTACGTGCTACCCGACACGTATCGCAGCGACGACGTACCCTTCGGCGCTGGCGGCTGGTACTTCGGCAGCGACGTCGCCTTGCGCGCTCGCGTCGCGCGAAACTTCCAAGTTACCACCCGCATCGGCGCGCGCCTCTTCACCAATGCCTTCCCGGACCTAATTGGTGCCAGCGAAGCCAGCGACGTGGTCGCCGACCAACTGCGCGAAGGTGCGAAACTCCAAACCCATTTCGAGCTCGCCGCCCGCTTCACCGCGTGCACCCAAATCCAGCCCTTCGCCAGCCTCTACGCTGACGTGATCTCTCCGCACGACGACAGCGCCAAGTCGCTCTGGCTCGGCCGGCTCCTGCTCGGCCTCGGCTTTCCCGGTCGCGCCGGAGAACTCGCGCCATTCTTCGACTTCGAAGCTGGCCATGGTCAAGGCTTGTTGGTCAACCGCAACCAAATCCGCGTTGGCGGAGGGATCCGTTGGCATGCGCCGTAAGCTCACCTTCGTCATTGTGGCCGCGTGCAGCGCTTGCGCCATCGACATCGGTGTCGACGAGCGCCGCACGTCCCCCACCCAACCCCAATCCCCAGTACTCGCCGGCTGTCGTCCGCTGCTCGATCACGTGAGCGCGCTCGAAGGTCGCCTCGACGCGCAAACCTTACCCAACGGCACCACGCTGCTCGTCACCGAATCTCCCAATCGCGCTTTCCTCGGCCACAACTCAGCTTGCTTCGAATCCGCTACTCCGCTCGCCACCGACACCCTGTTCGATGGCAGCGCGGTCGGCGTGAGCACCGCCAAACTGCTCGCCGCCGTCAACGCAAGCGGCTACTGCTTTTTCAACGCAGCCTCGGGCATCGGAATCGCTCGTTGGAACTCGGCGCGCATGAGCTTCGAAGCGCTCTCGCTGTTGTGGACCGCCGATCGCCCCAACTTCGGCAGCGCAGCCGCCGTAGTCGATGGCTACGTCTACGCCTTCGGTGGCCTCGCCGTGCGCTTTCTCGCCGCCGACGTCTACCTCGCGCGCGCGCCCCTCGAACACATCGCCGACTTCAGCGCTTACGAATACTGGCAAGGCGGCGGAGGCTGGACACCCGACGTCGATCGCGCCGTGCCCATCTTCGAAGGCGGCCTTTCACCCAGCATCCTTTTCGACGCCACGCGCTCACGCTGGCTCGCGGCTTACACGAGCCCGCTCTCCAACGAAGTTCAAGTGCGCAGCGGCCTCAATGTCAGCGGTCCCTGGTCGTCTCCCTACGTCATCGGCCGTTGCGAACTCCCACCCTCCGATCACGAAGCCTTCTGTGGCGACGTCACGCTGCTCTCTTCCAACACCGCAATTCGCCTTTCTTACGCGATCGCCAGCTTCCGCACCGGCACGCGCAATCCCCTCGACTACTGGACTCGCGTAACAACCATCGCGTGGCCCAGCGCCTTGCCCTAATTCTGGCTTCTTAGGTGCCCCCGCGTCTTCCGGCGCCGCAAAGCCTGCCGTGCTCGCGAGCTGCGCGCGGCAGGGGCGCCGCCAAACGCGGCTTCGCCGCGCGGGGGCCCGTCACGTAAGCCCACGACGTATCCGCACGCGTCGCAAACGGTTCACCTAAATCCTCGAGAGCCACTCTTCTCCCTGCGACTCAAAACTTCGCCGACTCTGCATCGCGAGTGCGCACTAACCTCCTACGAATTCTTCCCACTACACCACGCGAGTACGGTTATCATCGACGTGAAACGGGGACGGATATGGGAGCATCTCGATGACGACGCGGCGAACCAGCGCGTGGAGCCCGCCGACACTCTGGGCAATCGCCGCGCTCACAGGCGCCGCACTGCTCGCGTGCGGCAAGACCACGCGCGATCCCATTGATACAACGAATGGCGGCAGCCACGTCGGCGCGGCGGGGAACACTGCGCGCGGTGGTGCAGCCGGTGGTCGCGCAAACAACGCTGGCGCGGGAAACTCCGGCACAGGCGCTGGCGGGCGCGAAGCTCCGCCGGATTGCGGGATCACTCCGAGCTCGCAAATTCCGCGGCTCACCAGCGCAGAGTACGATCGCACGCTTCGCGATCTGCTCGGCGTCACCCAGCTCAGCGCATTCGAAGCCAAGCCACCTTCGGCCATATTGCCGCCCGATCACCCCGGCGATCTGAACGAGCAAGACTGGGCGGCGTATCTCAGCCTCGCTTCCGCCATCGCCGCGCAAGTCATGGCCGATCCCAAGCTGCGCCCGAACTTCATGGCATGCACACCGATTGGAGACGGCGCCGCATGCTTACGTGAGACCATCATCCGCTTCGGGCGGCGCGCATTCCGCAGGCCGCTCAGCGAGTACGAGCTCGCCCGCTTCGAAAAGATCGTGGCGCAACGTGGCGAAATCACCGCAACCGGTGCCCCCGCGGAAATCGCCGAAGTGCTGCTGGAAACGTTTCTTGCGTCCCCTTCGTTCCTTCAGCGCGCCGAGGTCTCGCAGGCCGACGACGGGCTCGGCCATTTCGTACTCTCCAGCTACGAGGTCGCGTCCCGTCTGTCCTACGCCCTATGGGGCAGCATGCCGGATGAGGTATTGAGCAACGCCGCCGACAGCGGCGCGCTCGTAGCCAAAGATCAGATTCGTGCGCAAGCCGAGCGCATGTTGGCGGATCCGAAGGCGCGTGAATTGGTCTCGGCGTTTCACCGCGCGTACATGGAAATGGACACGCCGCAACCCTGGGCAGGCATCACAAAGGATCCGGCGCGCTTTCCTGGCTTCGACGCGACAGCCCTGAACGCTATGCGAGAGGAAGCCGACCTCTTCTTCGACACGCTGGTGTTCGAGCGCCGCGGCACCTTTACGGATTTGCTCAACAGCCCGCTCGCTTTCGTGAACGCCGCCACCGCACCCCTTTATGGCCTCGATGCGTCGAAGTTCGGCGCTGCGCTCGAAGAAGTCACTTTGGACGAAAGCCAGCGACCCGGCTTTCTGACACGGATCGGCTTCCTTTCCGCTAATTCGTACGCCGATCGCACCTCCCCAGCCGACCGCGGCGGCTTCATTCTGCGGCAAGTGCTCGGCACGGAAGTTCCGCCGCATCCCGTCGACAGCGTCCAGATCCCCGCTGCTCCGGGCTTCGCGACGAATCGTGAGCGCGTCGTGGCCGAAACGTCCGCCCCAGTCTGCACCGCCTGTCACCGTTTGACCGATCCGTTCGGCTTCGTCCTCGAAGCTTACGACGCCGTCGGCCAATGGCAGACCGCCGAAGCGGATACGGGCGCGCCGATCGACACCGTGGCGCGAGTTCAGATCGACGATGCTGAAGTCGACGTGCGCGACCCTCGCGAATTGATGCTGCGTTTGGCGGACTCATCTAGTGCACGCGAGACATACGTCAGGCACTGGGTCGAGTGGATCTACGCGCGCGCCGCTCAGCCAACCGACGACTGCCTCATTGACCAGCTCAGCCTCAAGCTCGCCAGCGACGGCTACAGCGTGCTGGATGTGTTGGTCGACATCACACAAAGCGAGGCGTTCCGCCTGCGAACCATGGAGGTGTCGCCGTGAAGCGTCGTTTCTTCCTGAAAAGCGCCGCTGGCTTGGTCCTCGCTGCGCCGTTCTTGCCGTCACTGCGTGGTGCCAACGCACAAATGGTGCCGCTACCGCGCCGAAGCGTGATCTTCCATTCACCCTGTGGTTGCCTCACGAATCGCTGGTTCCCCAAGGTCGAACACGGCCCGCTCGACGCAAACGCGCTCGCCGGAACCACGCTCGAAGTGCTGACGCCCTTCGTTCGAAAACTGTTGGTGCCACGTGGGCTGCGCGGCGTGAACGGCTACGGCCATCCTCAGACGATCGATCCGCACGATCAGGCCATGGGCTCGAAGCTCACCTGCTCGCTATTAGACCCGACGTCCCACTACGCCACTTCCCATTCACTCGATCACGCGATTGCGTGGCAGCGCAACCCTGGCGCTCGCAACCCGCTCGTCGTGGGTCCCAGCTCGAGCGACAATGTAAAGTTCGTGCTCTCGTACTCGGCCACCAAAGCGCCACTTCCGGCCATCTCGAGCCCGCAACGCGTTTTCGACGACTTGAGCGGCATCCTGATGGGAGCAACCTCCGAAGCCGAACGGCTCCGCCGGCGCAAAAAGAGCGTGCTCGACGCCGTGCGCGATGACTTGCAGGTCTATCAGCGCTTCGAGATGAGCCGCAACGACAAGCGCCGCATCGACGCCTGGCTCACCTTGCTGCGCGAAACCGAGCGCGGCCTCTCCGGCCCGTCATGCGATGCGACACGCCTCGGCGTCGATCCAACCAGTGTGAAGGCAGCCAGCCAGGACACCAGCGTGGCCAACGCCTTCACCGTCGGCAGCGAGATGATGATGCGCCTCATGGCGCTCAGCATGTTGTGCGACACCAATCGCTCGCTGGTGCTGACCTTCCCTGGCTACGCCATGTTCAAGTGGGACGGCATCCAGCACCAGTACGACCACGACGCGCTCGCTCACCGCACCGGTTCGGCTGCGGCTGGCGGCACGTGCCTTCCCGGCGTGCTGGCGATGCTCGCGGAGATCGACCGCTGGTACGCAAACAAATACGCGCAGCTTCTTCAGCTGCTGGACGGCTTGCCCGAAGGCGACGGCACGCTGCTGGACAACACCGCTACCGTTTGGCTCCAAGAGTTCTCGGATGGGAACGCGATGAACCAAAACAATCTGCCCATCGTGATTGCAGGCAGCGCAGGCGGCTACTTGAAGCAAGGCGTCGCCGTGAACGTCGATGGAGCTCCGATCGGAGCGGGGAACAGCGAAGCTAGCTGCGCCGATGGAGGGGCGAGCCAAGTTTCGCTCAACACCGGCTCGACGGGTGGCAACGTGCCCATCAACAAGCTCTACGTCACGCTCATGAACGCTCTCGGCTGCACCGGCCAAAACGGCAAAGCCGTCACCAGCTTCGGCACGCTGGACAGCGACGTCCCCGAGGCTGGCATTACGGACCCCGGCGAGCTTACGGCGCTCAAGGCGTGAGCCAGGCGGCGTAACCTCGAAGCGGGGAGCCACGCAAATAGCGCTCCCCCGACTGCTTCAGCGATCGATTCGGAACTTGCAGCGGTAGGTGATCCAGGTAGCCACTGGTTTGCCATCGCTTCCGAGCGGGCCTGTCCAGCGGCTTTGTAGCAACGCTTTTTGGCAGGCGTCGCCAAATCCGGCAGCTGATTCGGCTTTGACTTCGGTTCGGCTCACACGACCATTCGGCTCAATCAGCGCGCGCACTTTGGCTTCGCCACTTTGGCCCTGATTGCGGTAGAGCGGCGGATAGTTCTTCGCGAGCAAGTCGGAGAGCGAAGGCGGTGCCGGCACGCGCGAGAGCTGGCTCAACGGCTGCACGCTGGGTTCCGGCGCACGAGCTGCAACCGGTGCAACGAGCGGTGCCGGAGGGGTACGCGCTGTCGATGCACTCGCCACAGTGCCCTCGCGTGCGTTTCCGTTGCCCTCCGGTGCGGACCACGCGCTGCCATGGTCACTAACGAGCGTCTTTCCCGTTAGTTCTGGCGGCGGTGGCTCATGGCTCGCGGGTGCTGGCGTTTCACGGATCCGTGGTTGGCTCACCCTGGGCGGCGGCTTCGATTTGGACTGCTCGGGCGGCGGAAGTGGCGCCGGCAGTGCCGGCTGCGGTTTTGGCTCGGGCGCTTGGATTGGCGTGATGGAGAGCTCGACGGGCGCGCGCTTCACACGCTGCGGGATGTCTCGCGCGGGCCGACTCTGCGCGATGCCGACGTGAACGCCGAGGCTTGCAAGCAGCGCCGCATAGCCCACGCGCTGTTGGCTCATGGCTTCACGTCTTCTGGCGCCACGTTGATGGCGAGCTTGCTGATGCCTTCGGCACGCAGCACGTCGATGACGGCAACCACCGCGCGATGTTCAACGCCGCCGTCTGCAGCAATCAACACAGAGCGCTGCGAGTTCGCCGCCACTGACCGCAAGCGCGTGCGCAGTTCGTCTTTCGAAAGCGCTCGCCCATCGAAGTGAATGTTGCCGTGGCGGTCGATGCTGATGGCGAAGGGAGCCTCGCTACTTTCACCCGTGCTTGCCTTGGGCAAATCCATGGGCAGCGCTCGCGAAGCCACCTGATGCGCAGTCACCATCAACACGATGAGCAGCACCAACACGACGTCGACCAACGGCGTCACGTTGATGCCGGAAATCAGCTCGTTTGGGCGTTGTTCGCTGATCGCCATCACTGCCCCGTCGCCAAGCTTGGGCCACTTGCGGGCGCGCTGTCGTCGCTTTCAAAACGCCGCGTGTGCAAGTGCGCGATGAGCTCCCGTCCGAGTGCGTCGGCACGGCTCAAACGCACCTGAATCGTGCGCTGAAACGCGTTGTAGGACGCCACCGCCGGCAGCGCGACCAAAAGGCCCACCGCCGTCGCGACCAGCGCCTCGCCGATCGCACTCATCAACCCATTGCTGACTTGCCCGCGCGCGCTGTCGAGTTGGTGAAAAGCACCCACGATGCCAAGCACCGTGCCGAGCAGTCCCACGAAGGGCGCGTTGTTACCCAGCGTACCCAAGAACGCCAAGTACTGCTCGGCGCGCAAACGCTGGTGCTGCGCCTCGGCGGCCATCAGCTCCTGGGCTTCGGGCGCGCGCAGCGCCGCAAGCCCGGCGTTCACGACGCGCGCTTCGAGGCTGTCGTGCGAAGCGAGCACCTCCGCGATGCGTGCAAGCTCACCTCGTTCCAACGCCTGATTCAACTGAATGCGGAGCTCATGTACGTCCGCGCGAGTCCGAAGCATGAAAACTAGGCGCTCGAGAATCACCGCGAGCCCTAGCACGCTCAGCCCCACCAAAACCCACAATACCCAGGTCGCACCCAACGCGACCAAGCCCTGCAATGTTCGTTCGATGTTCATGCTTGCTCCTGCTTCAGCGCACGCAAAATCCAAAACTCGCCCAGCTCACGCCGCCGCGACCGTCACGCACGACCACGTACTGCTTCACCGCGCCGCTCACGCCGCGCGAGTCCCATTCGATGTTCAGCGCTGTCGGTGCTCCCGCGCTGATGAAGCTGTATTGGCGCTCGAGCTCTCCCAGCGTGGAGAAGTGCGAGAGTTGAAGCTCTTCGCCCGCTTCGCGTGCTCTCGCACCGACTTCGAGTCGCAATTCGAGCTTCGCGCTCGGCGGCAACACCGGCGTCGTATCCTCGCAGCTGGCCGCAACAGAAGCCTCGCTCAGCGGAATCAATTGACCTGCGATTTCGACCTGCAACTCACTCAAATCCGGGTTCGCGTTGAAGCCCGAGTCGTCAGCGACTTGTGCATCGAAGCTCAAGCGCAGTGGCGGCACTGCGTTCGAGCAACGGAAATCCAGGGGCTCTTCGGCGAGCAGCGGCTCACCCCCAATGCACACCACGCCCAATACGGCGACGCGCGCACCTGGCGCCAAACCGGCTGGAACATCGAACGCAATCCGTGTCGCGGACACTTCGAGTTCACCTTGTGCGAACGCGTTTTCGGCGCAGTACGGCACGTCGCGCTGCGAGTCGGCGGCACGGCAAATGCGGTAAGCGAGCCGCGCCGCGACGGGTCCTTCCGGCGCTGCAACGAGCACTTCGAGCTCTGCAGCTTGTCCGGGGATCAGCAGAGCGCCGCCATCCATCGAGTTGCTCACGCGAACCCCCAACACGCGCGGCTCGTCGAGGCGTTGCCCCGGCTTCAAAGGATCTTCGCAGCCCACAGCAACCAACGCGAGCGCGCCAAACCCCAGCTGCCAGCCTCGTAGACGTGAAATTCTCATAACTCTCCTCGCAATCCGAGATTCGGGAACAGCGGCAGGCCCGTGACGCGGGCTGATTGTGTGTAGTCGAAGCTGTAACGGCGCCGTTCTTGGTTTTGCGCGTTGTAAACGTTCATGACCTCCAGGTACGCAGTCAGCGCCAGCGGCCCGAGCGCCCACGTCTTCTCGACTCGCACGTCGAGCTGATGAAAAGCCGGGTTGCGCGCGCCATAGAGCTCGGCGTAGAGCGGGCGGTAGGTATCCGTGGAAGCGTCGTACACGGCGCCGCGCACCACGCTGTACGGATCGCCGCTCACGTAGCGAAAGCGCGCCGCTGCTTGCCAACCGCGACCCAGATCGAGGCTGCCCGCCAGCGAGAGATTGTGCGTTTGATCGCGATCGAACAGCCGTGTCGCGGCGTTTGGCGCGTCGCGGCGCGTACTGCGCGACAAGGTGTACGCCGCAATCAGGCGCGTGCGCTGACTCACCGCCAGGTTCAGCAGCATTTCCAGGCCGTACGCGGTCCCCGTGCCGTCGTTGACGAACACCGGAGCTGCGCCGCCCGGTGTGCCCACGACGTTATCGAACCAGCGCTTGTAGAACACGTCCGCGCCCACGCGAAGCCGCTCGTTCACATCGTGCTCGGCGCCCAGCGAGGCTTGCAACGTGCGGAACGGCCTGAGCTTCACGTTGCCGAACTCGCGCGTGGCCTGACCGAGAAACGGCGGCTGCGAGTACGAACCCGCGCCGGCTTTGAGCGCCGTGCGCTCAGCGACCTGAAAGCGCGCGTTGAAACGCGGATCGATGGTCCAAGCGCGAACGTCGCTGGCGTAGTCCACACGCAGCGACGGAACGAAGGAAAGCGCTCGCGTTGGCTGCAGGGAAGCCTGCAGATACCCTGCGGGACGCACGACCCACAGCGAAGAATCGACGTGAATGGAAGCTTCACCAGCCAGCGAACCACGGCTCGGCGCGCCTTCGATGCTGGGGATCCCCGGTCCGTCGTACTTGAAGGTTGCGTACAACATGGTCACGTCGAACCCGGCGTCCGCGCGCAACCACGGTGCCGCGAAGACCGTCCAATCAGCGCGCCCGTTGATGTCGTAGCTATTGTATTCGAAGTTCAACGGCCCAAAGCCACCGCGACCCGGCGATTTGAGTAACGCCAGCATCAAGCGCTGCTCAACCAGCGCCGCTGGTTTGCTATCGAGTTCGAGCTGCACGCGATGAAACGATTCGCGCGAGCCGAATTGCCCGCGCAACGCTGGATCGTCGCCAGCAGCTTCGCCAACCTGGAGCTCGAGTGCGTCGTAACTCCCGTAGGCCAGCAGGCGTAGCTTGTTGGCCTCGTTGAAGCGGTGCGAAAGAATCGCTTGGTAGTCGTAGTAGACCGGCGCTGCGATCACCGCGGTCGAGTCGTCGTCGATGAGCGCGCCGACGAAGAGGTCGACGTTGCTGCGACGCGCGGCCACAGCTAGCGCCGTTTTCTTGCCGAGCGGCCCTTCTGCCAGCGCGAAGCTATCGATAGCGCTGAGCTCGAGCTTCAGATGCAGCCGATCGGACTTTGGGTCGCGCACGCGCGCTTCGACGATGCCGCCCGCCACACGCCCGTAGCGCGCAGCGAAGTTGCCTGGGTACAGCGTCACATCCTCCAACAAGTGTGAATTGAAGACGCTAGTGAGCCCACCGAAGTGATAGAGCAGCGGCACCGCAGCTCCATCGAAGAACACCGCGCTTTCACCGGGCGGGCTGCCGCGCAAAGGGGGCGGCCCCGGATTGCTGCCGAACTGCGTGCGACCGACGCCGGGCAGTACTTCCACTGCGCGAATGGCATCGCCGCGCGTTCCGGGCAGCGTCGTCAACTGCTCCGCGTCGAGCACGCGCTTGGCCATCTCGCTCGGCGGAGCTTTGACTTCGGCGACGCCTTCGAACTCCGGCTCGTCTTCGTTCTCCTCCTCCACTGGCGCCGAACGCGTAGAGTCAGGCGCAGCTTGCGCGAAGAGACTTCGCGTCGTGAGCATGAATGAAACCAACAACCAGCGCGCTGATGCGATCCGCTTCACGTCCGAGAGAACACGCGAGCTCTCTCGCGCGTTGAAGCTTTCGCGCGCGGTGCTCGAAAATTCAGAACGCGCCGCTCAAGCTCAAGAATCCACCGTTCTGGCCGACGACGATCGACGGTTGATACTGATTCAAACTGGGATCGTCGCGCCAAATCTTGGAGAGCGCGTCGACGTTGGTTTTGACCAACAGCGCGTCACCGAGCATCATCGCGCCCGCCACGATGCCGGTGCCCCAACCGAGACGCCGTCCCATGCGGTTGCCCCCGCCTTCTGCAGCGATTTCCCCAAGCGTGAGCCCAGTCGCGCACACCGCCAGCGTGGCTGAGCCGAACGCGACTTCAGCGATACGCTCGGCACGCTGCGCCTTGATGAGCTCGCGAATGCGTTCGTCGGCTCGAGCAAACGCCTGACTCGGATCTTTGCCTTGCTGGATGGTCGTTCGGAACTCGAGCGCGGCTTCTTCGCCAGTCGACAGTCCGAAAAACGCACCCGTGCTTCCCAGCACCAAGAGCCCGCCGAAACCGGTCAGCACACCACCGAGTACGCGCGCCTGGGTTTTCTCGCCGGAGCTCGCCTCGGAGTCGACGTGAAGCACACCGATGCCGGCGCCCGCAACCAGCGTCCCGAAGCCGATGCTCCCCACCGCGCCGCTCAAGCGCGCGCCGCGCTCCGTCGCAGCGATCTGGTCTAACACCAAGGCCATGCGCTGCGTGTCGACGCGCGAAACGCCGAACACCGCGGGTGGCCTTTGCTGCTCGATGCGCCGGTACTCGGCGAGTGCGCCCGCGCCGTAGGGTCGCTGAAACAGCGCTTGAAACGTCTCGTCGGGACCGCGGCCAGCGCTGCGCGCCTCGAGCGGTTCGAGCGCAGCCAGCGTCACCAATTCGGCTTGCTCCGGCACTCCGTAGCGCACACCGGGCAAACCGCTCTCCGGACGTGAACGCTCCACCACCGAGCCGCGCGCCCAAGCTTCCGGCAACGCGAGCTCCAGCTTGGCAGCGCGTTCACTGTGCGCGTCGATCAGCGGCAGGCCATCCGCGTTGCGCAGACGCAAGCGCAACGCGGCGCTGTCACTGAGCTGAAAGCGCCGCACGCCAGTCATGCTTTGCAGATTCGCGATCGGTACGTCGTCGCGTGCACCTGGTCCGCGCGCAAACACGTGCGGGCGCATATTGGGGTTCTTTACGTCGGCGGTCGCGGTGTGCACGAAGCCGGCTAGCTCCAAATAGCTCACTGAGCCGTCGCCGTTGGCGTCCGCCCCTCCCAACAAGCCCGAACGCACGACGTGGCTGAAAATCCCGGATTGAATCTCCGACCACTCGAAAGCCTCGCCGTCCGCGCTGGTCGACAAGAACACACCGACGTTGGGCAAACGCGCCGCCAGCGAACGTGCCGCGTCTTCAGAAGTCGCGAAGTGGCGACCACCCGGCTTGCGCACACCCAGCATGAAAAACGAATTGCAACTGTCCAGGATGACGTGTGCGCGCGTGAACGGAATGCTCTTCAGCCAGGCCGAAAGATCGCGCGAACGAAAGCGTTCGTCGCTCATCTCGATGAAGCCTTCGCCCTGTGCCACGTCGCCGTGCCCAGCAAAAACGAAGTAGAGCTCGCTCTCGCGACCCGCGGCCGTTGCGGCGCGAACCTGCTCAGCCACGCGCTGGCCAGTCAGCTCCAGGTTTTTGCGTGTCGGGCCAATTGCCTTGCCGTTCGCGTCTGAAAACAGCCGCTCGGTGTCGCGATCGAACTCCGCCAACAACGTCACGCGGCCCGGCGCGATAGTCTGGAAGATCTCGTAGTAGCGGGCGGCATCATCGTCCGCGTAGCGCAGCTCCGGCCGGCGCCGTCCCAGGCTCTTGTTGTTGCCGACCACTACGGCAAAGCGCAGCGGTTCGTTCGCTGCTGCCGTCGTAACCGGAGCCGCGGGCGCGCCCGCTTCGTCAGCAGCAAGGGCTTCGCGCGCCAGAGCTGCCTGTGCAACCAGGCTCGCAAGCAAGAGTGACCGAAGCGCGCGACTCATGGGGTCGGATTGGGCGCAACGTTTAGCAGGAATTCTCGAACTTCGGCCTTAGGAAAGCGCCGCTTCAAGGCTTCGAGTTCGCGCTCGCGCGCCGGCAAGCTCTCAATCCCCGAAACCCGAAGGGCACTTGCGCTGAGCAGCACCATCACGCGCAGCGGGCCCGGAGCCAGATCGTCGAAAACCACTGCGCGCGACAAAAGCTGTTCACTCGCCGACGGTGTGATGCGCGTCGCCTCCGGATCGCTGTTTGGATCCGTAAACTCTGGCGCAATCCAATGCACTTCGCTGCGCGCGTCTACTGCGAACAACAGCAGGTACGCTGGGCGCGTGCCGACATTGCGCAGGCCGGCAGTGAACGCCGTGTTCTGCTGAACGCTGGCCTTCTCAACCAGCGGGATCAGCTTCTGTTGCTGCGTGTAGAGCTCGATGCCGACGTCGCGCGACAGCGGCGAGGCGCTCGCCGAACCACGCGCTTCGAAATGGCCTCGTGGAGTTTCCGTGCTCGGCCCTCGTGCAAATAGCAGCAGCACCACCGCGGCTGCGGCCGCCAAACTGCCAGCCCAGGCTAGCCAGGTTGCGCGCGACTCGACGCGCGGCGGCGAATCCAAGCGCTGCATCACGGAAGCCACATGCTGCGCGACGTCGAACGTCGGCTGCGGTAGCGGCGCGGCGACATCCGAAATCAGCTGTTTGAGTCCTGCTGCAGCGTCTCGGCAAGCACTGCAAATGCCGAGGTGTCGCTCGATGCGCTCGAGCTGCTCCGGAGACAAATCCGCGTCGACGAAGCTGACGAGCTCGGCCTCGATGGGGCAGTGTTTTTCGCTCACGGCTCCCTCTCCAGTTTTCGTTTCAACGCGCGTAACCCGTGATGCACGCGTGAACGCAGCGTGGACTCGTGTGTACCGAGCACACTCGCAATCTCATCGTAGCGCAGCTCCTCCCCGTAACGCAGCAATAGCGCTTCGCGCAGCGGTGAAGCTAGCTGCGCGAGCGCACGCCGAACTCGCCGTCGCCGTTCCTCCACGAGCAAGTTGTCCAGCTGACGTGGCGTCTGCGGAGCGTCTACCAAGTGTGCTTCGTGAGCGGCAGCCGTTTTGCGCCGGCGCAGCTCGTTGCGGCAGTGATTACGCGCAACCGTGACCAGCCAGGCGACGAAACCGCCATCCCCGCGGTACTTGTCGCGTGACTGCCAAACCAAAACCCAGCTGTCCTGCGCCAGCTCGCGACCGAGTTGCGCGTCGTTCACGAAGCGCGAGCATAGGTTCACGACGCGTGCAGCGTGGCGCTCTACCAATACGGAAAACGCCTCGCGCAACCCGGCACGCGCGAGCTCCATCAGCTCGTCATCGCTGCGGTGGGCAAGCGCTTCCGGCGCTTCCGCAGCTTGCACCAGGCGGGGAAAAGCCATTCGTCCCTCTAGAACACGGTACCGGCGCTGGCGTTGAAGCGATTTTCAAACCCTGTCGTTTTTTCGAATCGGCCCGCGTTCTCAAAGCGATTGACACCGGCCTCCCGGTCGGGAAGCGCCACCAACGCGCTCACATCGAATGCCGACAACGGCACTGACTCATGACGTAACACTCGTTGTGTTTGACCGCGGTGGGAGTGCGTGCGCAGCGCGCGCACAACGACCATGCTCTTGTGCAGCGTGCACGGCTTCGAGAAGTTGGTCGATGAAGCACAGCCGTCCACAGGATCGCGAGCAAACGACGTCTTCAACGCATTCTCCGCGCGGCGCTGATCATGCAAAACACTTCCTTCTGGCTCGCAGCTCTCGGGACACTGCTCCTCGGCGCATGCGCAACAAGCAGCTCCGACTCGGTAGAAAACGGGGGAGCCGCTGGTGACGGCGCGAACGGCGGAGCGACCTCCGCCGGTGGAACAACTTCCAAAGGCGGGTCCTCTTCGAACGGTGGTGCCACTTCCACCGCTGGAACGAGCGCGCAGGGTGGGGCGACGCAAGGCGGTGCCAACAATGGTGGTCTCGCCGAGGTGTTGTCGCGTAACCAGTACGAAGAAATGTTCCCCAATCGCAACGCGCTCTACGATTACGACTCGTTGCTGCTTGCGGCGGCTCAGTATCCAGCGTTTGCAACGACCGGGAGCCTCGCGGAGCGCCGTCGCGAAGTAGCAGCCATGCTCGCAAACTTTGGGCACGAAACGACGGGCGGTTGGCCCACAGCGCCGGGCGGTCCCGAAGCTTGGGGCCTCTACTTCACACAAGAGGTCGGCTGTGAAAGCGGCGGTTGCACTCAGTACTGCGACGCATCCAACCGTGAATTCCCGTGCGCTTCCGGCAAGACCTATCACGGGCGCGGTCCGATTCAGCTCTCGTGGAATTACAACTACGGGCAGATGGGCCGCGTTCTCGGCGTCGACTTACTAGCCAACCCCGATGTCGTTACCTCGAACGGCGAAGTCGCATTCAAGACCGGAATCTGGTTTTGGATGACACCACAAGCGCCCAAGCCTTCTGCCCACGACGCGCTGCTCGGAATCTGGGTGCCAACCGCTGAAGACACCGCCGCCGGGCGAAAACCGGGCTTCGGCATGACGATCAACATCATCAACGGAGGCCTCGAGTGTGGCTTTCCGAGCGACGATCGCGTTAAAGATCGCGTGCGCTTCTTCCAGCACTTCGCCAGCCTGCTCGGCACCACTCCAGGCGACAACCTCGAGTGCGCGACCATGCAACCTTACTGAAGCGAAGAAGCGGGCCGCGCGGCAAAGCGACGATTCACACACGCAGCACGCAAGCGGAGAACGTCGGGTTCGCTGCTGCGCCGAACCTGTTCATCACCCACCAAACCTGCAGCTTTCTGCGTCGCCCGCCAGGTGGGAGTCCTGCTCGTGCATGACCGCCAACGTTATCATCACCAGTCAAACACACTCCACTTTGCGCTCTTGTGGTCACCGCGGTGCGAACCCGAGCTCATCACCCGTGGGGATGTGTGCGCTCACGGAGAGACACCCACACCCAACCGTCGCCGTGGATAATTGCGCTGGATTAAACGGCGACACACGTCTCCGAGCTGCACACAAAAGCGCGCAAAAATCCGGCCGTATTCGCCAGATTTTGTGGACGGACACGACCCTGAATCGACATCCTGTTCGGTGCTCGGCGGTGAGCCCAAACACGCCGCCCTTGATTGCATTGGATGAGGAGGATCGATGAATCGGTTTCACGCGAGTGGTCTTGTCTTGAGTGCTCTACTTGCAGCGGGAACGCTGCTTCCATCTTGCGGCGGCGACGACGCCGGAACGATGCCGGGCACCGGAGGGAAAGCAAGCACTGGCGGGAATGCGAATCGCGGAGGCAACACCAGTAACGGCGGTGTGAACGCGAACGGCGGCGCCAACAGCAACGGCGGCGCAGCTATGGGCGGAGCGAGCAACGGAGGCAGCACAAACGGTGGCGCTGCGAACGGTGGCTCTTCGCAAGGGGGCTCAGCAAACGGCGGATCGACGAGCAGCGGCGGATCGACGAACAGCGGCGGATCGACGAACAGCGGCGGATCGACGAACAGCGGCGGATCGACGAACAGCGGCGGCTCCTCGCAAGGCGGGATGGCGGGCGGCTTCGGAGGCGACGCTGGCTTCGCAGGCATGGGCGGCGATCCCGGGACCGGCGGCACTTCGTCCGGCGGAGCAGCTGCAGGCGGCGCTTCGGCAGGCGGAACCACTGGCAGCGGCGGCACTGTCAGCAACGGCGGTTCGTCGGGAGGCACGCCGAGCAGCGGTGGAACCAGCGGCGGAGCAGCTGCAGGCGGCGCTTCCGGCGGTGGCGCAGGAAGTGCTGCAGGTGGAACCAGCGGTGGCGCAGCGGCGGGCGGCAGCGCAGGTACCTCGGGCGCAGGAGGAGGCGGGAACGTCACCACCGCGACGGGCGTGATGGTGCTCACCGTTCCACTTGCAAACATCGGTGACGGTCAGCGCTACAACAGCCAAAATACCGGCACCGGCAGCCCGTACAGCTTGTCCGGCGCCACGTTGAACATCAAGGCGTACGCACCAGGCGCCATCGGTGGCAACCTGCACGTCTTCTTCACTTCGACGAACGGCGCTAACAGCCCCACCGCTGATGTCGCGCTCTCCACGATAAAGAGCGGCTTCACCAACGTCGCAGTACCTGTCCCTGCAGCAGTGCAAAACGCCTTCGACCCTACAAAAGTGTTCATCGTTCGCATCGAAGTCGAGGCCGGCAGCGCTTACGGAAGTACGTTCCAACAGCCTGCGACCGTTGTCTACATCGACAGTGTCAGTGTCTCGAACGGCGTGTTCAACGACACTTTCGACACGAGCCCACCCAGCAACATCTTTGGCAGCTCCGGCGCACGTCCGCTCAACGGCTCGTCCTTGAGTTGGGTCGCTACCTATCCCTGATCTTTGCTAACGTCGCCGCGTGATCGCTTCGCGACCTCCTCCGCGTATTCGAACTCGCATCGCGGCGAGCTTGGTCTTGCTCGCGTCGTACCTGGGTTGTGACCCCGATCTCGACAAGCTGTCCTCCGAATACGGCCGCGGCGGCGCGAGCAGCGGAGGCACGGCGACAGGCGGCGCGAGCGAACCCAACGGCGGGACGACCGGCGGCAAACTAGCGGGAGGAGCACCCGGCTTAGGTGGCGCGAGTGTCGGCAACGGAGGCTCAGCAATGTCCGGCCTCGGCGGGAGCATTGCGCCGATGGGTGGCAGCGGCGGCGCAGGCGGTGACACACCGGCGGGGGGCGAAGGCGGAGGCGGCGGCGTGAGCAACGCAGGTGCAGGGGGCGAAGGCGGTGCTCCGTGCGAGCCCGGCTTCAGCAGTTGTCCCGGCTCGCCCGCGTGCTCGACCGATCTCAAACGGGGAAACCCTGCAGCGAACAGCGCCGCCGATTGCGGTGTTTGCGGCGTTACCTGCAGCGTCGGCAACGCAACGCGATCTGATTGCTTGAACGGCACGTGCACGCCGATGTGCAAGCAGGACTTCGCTGATTGCAACGGTGCCACCGTAAACGATGGCTGCGAGGCCAATCTGACCTCGCCGGCAACCTGCGGCGCCTGCGGTCACGCATGCTCGAATATCGGCACCACCAGCAGAAGCTGCACAGCGGGCAAATGCGTTCCAACCTGCGCGCCGAAGTACGCAAACTGCAACGCCGACACCACGCTCGCGACCGACGACGGCTGCGAGGTCTATCTAGACAGCTTGTCGAAGTGCGCAACCGACTGCAGCAACGGCGTCGCCTGCGCAACCAATCAAGTTTGCAACGCGGGGGTTTGCGGCGCTCCGCAGGGAATCGTCGTGTTCAGTGTGCCCCTCACTGCTGCTGCGCAGATTCAACGCTACGCCGACAAGTTCACGCCAGCCGTGAATCTAACGAACTCGATCATTACCGTGCGCATGTACGCTCCGGGTGCCACCAACGGCGTCGTGAACATCTACCTCAGCGACGCGGACTTCAGCGGCAGCAATGGCCAGCTCGTGGAGCTCGTGACGCTAAACAAAGGTTGGACGGACGTGGCCGTACCGGTCGGTGGAATCTCGGGTGAGTTCAATCCCATCCAGGTGACGCAGGTTAACCTCGAGGTGGGCGCTGGCAACGCCGGACCCTGGACGAACCCAACGCTCGTCTACGTCGACAGCGTGCGCACTTCCAACGCGCTCGTGAACGACACGTTTGACGCTTCGATCGGCAACATGGTCCGCTCCCAGTCAGTCAGCATCACCGGCTCAACGTTGAGTTGGCAGACCGCGATGCCTTAATTCCGGGCCAAAAGCAGCTTGCAGTGGCCTCGCTTGCATCGCCTGGAACGACGACGTCACAATGCACGCGGGCTCATCATGAAAGGTGCCATGCGCTTTGCTTGCGTCATGGAGATAGTCGTGCGCTCCGCATGCGCCACCGCGATCTTGGTGGCTGGTTGCGGCGACTCGGAAAATAGCGACAACACGAAGCAAGCGGGCGCTGGGTCCGGTGGCACCGGCAGCATGGACGCAAACGGGGGGAGCGCAGGTCTAGCCGGTAGTGGTGGCAGCGGTGGCGATCCCTCGCAGCCCAGTGTTGCAACTGGAACGCGCGTCTTCAGCGGGACGGCCACGATGCTCTTCGACGGGCCGTCCTGCACCTCCGAGAACGGAGCAACCACTGAGCGCTGGTGCGCGTTCATCGGCATTTCCAGCGCGAACATGCGCAACCTGTTCGTCGTCAATGTCTCACGAGTGATCGCGGGCACTTCCGTAACCTGCGGCACCGACGACCCAAACTGCCTATTGCTCACAGCGATGGTGGGTGGCGATAACTTCGACCCGACCTGGCACGGCACCTTCTTTCAAGGCGACAGCCTCGTCTACTACGACGGAACGTGGGCTCCCTACGTCTGGCGTCCGGGAATGTCCCGTGGCCGCCTCTTGATGAATGTCTCCAGCGAGCTCGACGCAATCTTCTGCTTGCCCGCAACACAAGGCACCTCCGTCGCGTGCCTTGGTTATCCGTCGGCGCAGCCGGATCCCAATCTGGCGCGGGCCGAGCTCCTTGCCGGGAAAGCCGACGGCGAAATCGAACCTTTGCTCTCGCCGATCGACGACGTCATCGCCGGCAACGACGCGGACCAAGGTGGCATCGCCCGCTTCGGATACGGCTTCCCCGCAATCCCGGGTGACCACATCGCCTGGACAACACGCGCGACGGCAGACGGCCCTGAAATTCTAAAGCTACAAACCGTCGGCTCACCCGAAACCAAAGCCATCGTGGCGTCCGACGTGCACGCTTGGGAAGTCTCGCGTGACGGCACACGCTGGTTCTGGCAGCGCGGCACGGACGCCAAGGGCGTTGGCACTTTGCAGACCGCCGCTTTTCCCGAAGGCGCGAACCCCATCGACATCCAAGCGGGCGTCGTCGAGTACGGTTTGGTTCCTAACAGCAGCAACTCCGTAGTTACTCGCAGCGCCGATACGACACTCACGGGCATTCTCGACGCTGTTGCAGCTCCCAGCGAGCAAGTCGTGCTCGACACCGGAGTGCAAGGCCTGCTCTCTTTCAGCGACAAAGGTCACATCGCTTACGCCAAGCATTTTCTCGGCTCGAACCTCGTCGATCTGTACGTCAACGACCTGAAGGCCGCAGCGTGTCCCATTGAAACTACCACCAGCGTTCCATTGAGCTCCGTGCGCTTCGCACCCAATGGCGAAGGCCTCCTCTGGGCGCAACGCAAGAGCGGCAATGTCCCGAGTTTCGACGGCCTTCACACGAGCCTTTCGGATTGCAGCCACAGCCCCCTCGCATCGGACGTCGCCGTACTCGCCTGGCTCGACGACACCATTGTCTTCATGGACAACTTCGACGAAGACAACGGAACCGGCTCGATGCGCTTCCGCAACACTAGCAGCTCTGAGCCAACACTCATCGCCAACCACGTCGCGAGCTACGCCATCTCCAGCGCGAGCGCTCTGCTTTACACCGTCAACGCCGGCACGGAGGCGGACGGCGTCTACATACGTTCGCGGTAGGAACGACACGTTCCACGAAGGTGAGGTGAACTTGCGCGGGCGTCCGCTGGAGAGCTACGCGTCCGGCACAAACGCTCAGCACGGACGCTCAGCGACTCACTTTGGAGCGGGGCAGCTTGGCCGATTCCGACGGATGTCGACCCGTAGGGTTGCGCAGATCCAACCCGGAGTCGTCGCCCTTGCCGCCTTTCTCCATCTCACGGCTGCGATCGACACGGTGCGCAGTACGCCGCGCTCCCGGTGAGTTTTGCTCGGCCTGCATCTCGGCGCGCTGATCGGGCACTTGTTTCGAAGGCTTTCCTTTGTTGGCCATGCAGTGTCTCGTGCAGTTTTCGCGCCAGGTTGCGGCTGGTACCGGACCGGCGTCGACCGCTGCGCACGATTCATGGGTGATTGAGCTCCGGTGCGAACGTGACAGGCGCGCGCGCTGCAGTATGATTTGCGCCGTGGGTCGGTGTTCGAATGGGTCGGTGTGGACTATGGCGTTGGCTGCGCTCGTTGGGGCGGCGTGCAGCCGAACACATGTGCCGCGCGCACCTGCTGCGGCAGTTTCGCCGAGCGTCGATGACGCGCAGCGCGTGCGAGCAGTAGCGGAAGCGTACGCGGCGGGGTTCGCTGAGGCATTTCCGGACCAGGCCGAATACGTTGGCCTCCACGTTGCGCGTCACGATCGTTTGCCAGACAACTCGCTCGCCGCGCTGACGGCATTTCGTGCACGCGAGGACGAGTGGTTGCGATCGCTCACGAACGTCAATCTGGACGCATTGTGGGGAAAGCCCGAATGGGCCCTCGCCGGCTACCTGGAAAGCGCCCTTTCGAGTTCGGTTGGGATGCGAGTGTGTCGACTCGAGCTCTGGCCAGCTCATCAGTTCGGTTGGCAAACTACGCTGCTAACGATTCTCGCGAGCCAGCCGCTTGGCTCGCCGAACGCACGCGCGGATGCTTTGGCGCGCTGGCGAGGCTTACCGCGCTATTTGGATACCGAAGTCGAGAATCTACGCGAGGGCCTGCGGCTCGGCTACTCGGTTCCACAGCACAACGCAAAGTTGGCTGTGGTGCAGCTCGATGCGCTGCTCGCGTCACCGAACGCTTCGCCGCTCGGCTCGCCGTTGCAGCAGGATTCGGATGACGAATTTCGAGCGAGTTGGCAAACCTTGCTCGATGACGCCATTTTGCCCGCGATTCGACGCTACCGCGACTTCTTGCGCGACGAATACGCGCCGCGCGCGCGGACCTCGCTGGGACTCGACGCTCTTCCCAACGGCGCGGCATGCTACCGAGCGTCGCTCGTTACATACACGAGCAGCAACATTGATCCGAGCGATCTGTACCGGCGCGGCGAAGCGTTGATTGCGGAGCGCGAAGCGAAGGGCCTCGAGCTAGCGCGCCGATTGTACGGTCCTGGGATCACTGACGTGCGCGCCGCAAAGGCCGCGATGGATGCCGATCCGCGCAATCGTTTTGCCAGCACTAACGATGCGGTCGCCTTCATCCAGTCCGCCATGGATCGAGCCACGCTGGCTGCGCCGCGTTGGTTCGAGCGCACGCCTCGCGCACCGCTGGTGCTGGCTCCGTACGACGAGTTTCAAGCCAAAACCCATCCTGGCGCGCGTTACGAACCAGCTTCCGCCGATGGATCGAGGCCCGCACGCTTTCGCGTCGACGTGACCAATTTCGCGGCATTGACGCGCGCGGACGCGGCAAACACGACGTTCCACGAAGCGATCCCGGGGCACCACTTGCAGATTGGTCTCGAACACGAGCTCGGCAATCTCGGACCGCGTGCGGTTTCGAGCGCGGTCGCTTCGTTCATCGAAGGCTGGGCACGCTACGCTGAGGGCCTGGCCGACGAGATGGCGCTCTACGGCTCGGACCTGGAACGTCTTGGCGCGATCTTGCACTTGCCCACTGGGCTACTCGTCGATCCAGGCATTCACGCTTTCGGCTGGACACGCGAGCGAGCCATCACCTGGGTCAAGCAGCGACAAGTCTCGTTCAACGACGAACAAACAGCGGCCTACGTCGACCGCATCGCGGTGTGGCCTGCGCAAATGGTGAGCTACGGCGTCGGTGAGCTCGACATCATCACGCTCCGTCGTGAGGCCGAAGCGGCACTCGGAGCTCGCTTCGACGTGAGAGCCTTTCACGCGGAGCTCCTCCGCCACGGCGCCATCACCTTGCCCATGGCGCGCAACGCCGTCCGGCGCTGGGTCGCTCTGCGCTCCAAACCTTGAGTTTGGCCTCGATTGGCTCGCGCCTGACACAGCGCGCCCATGACGAGCGCAGCCGCATCGAGGCGCGAGCCGGCGAGCTACTCAAACGTTGGTTGGATCGGGTCGCACGACCACCGTCTCGACGATGGGAGTGATCGCGTCCGCGGGCATGCCGACGCGACGCGCGTGCTCACGAATCGCCTCTGGATCCGTTGCTTGATAAATGCAGACAGTGCCGATTCGACCGCCTTCGTGCTGCGTAACGTAGCTACGAATCCAGCGCACCTTGTCCGGCATCTCCTTGTCTCCCACTCGGCTCGAAACGGCCGCCGCTGCCTTGAGTTCGTCCGGATTACCCCAACCATTCGGGCGCGTGATGACATAGGTATGCATACGTGTCTCCTTAGTTTCCCTGCGAATGTGCCGCCCTCGGTCACGGCAGGACCGTCCCGAAGGCCCCCAGAACCTGCTGCATTCGCGCCGAAAAGTCCTTTCCGCGACCTGACCAAATCCTTACCGATTGCCTCACCGAGTAGCCTTGGCTACGGCGAGTCCAGCGATGCGCTTTTCCTTCGGCCCCTTCGAGCTCGACGAAAAACGTCGCGCGCTGCTCATCGAGGGACGCGAACGCCAGCTCCAACCATTGCTCTTCGATCTCCTAGCGTACCTAATTCGTCACCGAGAACGCGTCGTCCCCAAAGATGAACTCCTGGCCACGCTCTGGGATGGCGCGACCGTCACCGACGGATCGCTTCAACGCGCGGTCAGCCAACTACGCACTGTGCTGCGCGACGGAGGGCTCGAACACGCCATCCAAACCTACGCGCGACGCGGGTATCGATTCTCCGAAACTCCCGAAGCAACTGCGGCAGTTTCAAAAGCGTCCGCTGCGGAGCTACCTGCGATGCAGTTCGCGGCCGCGGGTCAATGGGACCGCGCAATCCAATCGTTCGAGGCGATGGCCGATCGCTCCGTACTATCCGGTACTGATTGGGAAACCTGGGCGAACGCAGCCCTTTGCGCCGGCACACCTGAAGCTTCCATCATGCCCTTCGAGCAAGCAGTGGCTGCTTTCGAGCGGGAGCAACAACTCCAGAGCGCAGCGCGCGCCGCCTTACAACTCGCCAACGTCAAACTCGAGGCACGCGAACTTGCCATCGCGAAAGGCTGGCACCAGCGCGCGCTAAGCTACCTGCGAGCAGAACCCGAAAGCAAGCAACACGGCTTCGCCGAATGGCTCGCGAGTCGCCTGGCTCTTTTCGAAGGCGAGCTCGACGAATGCCGGGCCCGAGCCAGCAAAGCCATTGAAATCGCCGAGCGCATCGGCGATCCCGATCTGCACTGCCTCGGCCTCGTTTATCAGGGACACATCCTGATCGCACAAGGTGAAATAAGGCACGGACTCTCATTGCACGACGAGGCGGGCGCCGCAGCGCTCGCCGGACGCGTGAGTGCCTGGGTCGGCGGCGTCGTATTCTGCTCCGTGATTTGGGCGTACCTGCACTTGGGCGATCACCATCGCGCCGGGCAATGGACCGATCAGTTTACACGCTGGTGTGAACGTTACACATCCTACTGCTACCCCGGCATGTGTCGCTTACACCGCGGAGAAATACTCGCAATTCGTGGCGAGCTCGCGACAGCCGAGGCCGAGGTGCGTCGTGCTCGCGAGCAACTTGCGACCAGTGGCCCCTTCTGCGAGGGCGACGCGTGTCGGGTGCTCGGCGAAATCCAACTCGCGCGCGGAGATCTACGAGCCGCCGAAGCCGCCTTCCGCGAAGCGCACCGACTCGGCTGGAATCCGCAACCCGGCCTCGCCCTACTGCTCGCCGCTCGCGGAGACGCCGAAGCCTCGATCAAGCAACTCGAACGAGCTCTCGCGCAACCCACATGGACCGACGGCCAGCGTCGCGGATCCATGCTCGCCGTACTCGCTCGCGTCGCTGCCATGCACGGACACCTCCAGCGCGCCGAAACCGCCTTAGGCGAGCTCGCCCTCGCGCCAGACCTCACCGCCCCCCGCGCTGCAGCCGCCGAACGAGCTCGGGCCGAAGCAGAACTCGCGTGGGCGAAACACGACCTCGCACAGGCAGAGCGCCTCCTACGCGCCAGCATCACTCACTGGCTACAAGTCAACGCGCCACTCCACGTCGCAGACGTCCGCCTGCGCCTCTGCGAACTCCTACTCCAAACCCACGACACCGTCGCTGCCGAGCTCGAGCTCAGCTCCGCTCAAGCCACTTTCGAGAGCGTCGCGGCTACACCTCTCATCGACCGCTGCCACACCCTACGCGCACGCTTCACCTAAACCAACCGCCCTGAATTCGTGGTCGGAACCGTCGCGGAGCTATGCACCCTTGCTATAGCCCAATGCTTCCACGATCAGGCCGTTCCGCACACGCATCACGTTCACGCCACGTACCGAGTTGCTTTCGCCTTCACCCCAACGGAACTGCCAGCGAATTACCGCTCTCTCGTGAGCAACGAAGACCTCTTCGAGTTCGAAATGCGATCCTGGTAAAGTTGCCAACCTGCTCCACAGCTCCAGACATGCTCTTCGCCCGACGTGCCTCGAGCCGTTCGGCGCGGGCGTCGAGTTTTCGATGATGCAGTCTTCCGCGATCAGCGCCGAGAGCAGCGTCGGATCATGTCGCTGAAACGCATCGTTGAAGCGCCGGATGACTTCGGACGTTGTCGGGACAGGCGCAGACGGTGTTGACGCTCCGCCTTGACCCAGAGCGGTGCGCGGAGCCGTCTTCGCGTACGCCAGAGCTTCCGCGATCTTACCGTCGCGCACCAAGATCAACGTCACTCCACGCACCGAGCTCTCTTCGTCTTCGCCAAATCGGTACCGCCAGCGGTTCGTGGCGCGGTCGCCACAAATCACCACATCCTCGACTTCGAAGGTCCCGCCTGGGTCGGCGATCATCGCCTGCCAGAACGCGACGTTGGCCTCGTAACCTTCGACTCGCTGACCGTTGGGAGCGGGCTGGATGGCCTCCATCACGCAATCCGCGGCAACGATGTCTCGGATCACACGGGGGTCTCTCTGCTGGAACGCTGCGATGAAGCGCCCTACGACCTCGGCCGTAGTCGCGCTTTGTCCTGCCTCAGCTAATGTGAAACGATGTGCTTCGGTCATGGTGATTCCTCGATGGGTTGTGTCGAGCGTCGCCGCGCTCGTCGTGATTGCGTTTTCGCGCCCCCAACATGCGCCGTTCGCCACCGAGCGACTTGATTCGGCGTCCGGATTTCTTTGCAGCGCATGAACGAACCCGATCCATTGTCCGAAGCCCTACGCTGCGTGCGCTTCACGGGCGCCATTTTCCTCGACGCAGAGCTCGGTATGCCCTGGGGGTTTGCCTCGCCGCCCACCCGCACCACCTCGCATCTGTTGGCGCCCGGCGCCGAACACCTCGTGTTATTCCATCTTCTTGTCGAAGGGCAGGCGAGCGCCCGGGTTCCCGGGTACGACAGCGTGGCGCTCGAGGCCGGCGACATCGTAGTCGTGGCTCGCGGCGACGCTCACGAGCTCTGGAATGGGTCCGTTCCCGAGCTCACGGATGCTTCCGTCTTGCTCCCGAAAATCCTGGCCGGAGGAATCGTGTCGGAACGTGGCGGCGGCAGCGGTCCAACGACGAAGTTCATATGCGGTTACATCGCTTGTGAACGTTACGCCGAGCGCTTGTTCCTAGCCGGGCTGCCGCCCCTGTTCAAAACGAACATCCGCGGCGAAGTGTCTGGCGAATGGATCGAAAGCTCAATTCGCCACCTCGCTTCGGAGCGAGCATCGACTCGTGCAGGACGAACAGCGCTGCTCGCAAAGCTCGCCGAAGCGCTGTTCATCGAGACCTTGCGCCGATACATGGCCGAGCTACCTGCGGAGCAGACGGGATGGCTCGCCGCCGCACGTGATCCGGCACTTGGCCGCGCGCTGGCAGCAATCCATCGCGAGCCTGCCGATGCCTGGACCGTTGCGAAACTAGCGCACCAGGCCGGCGTCTCGCGCAGCGTCTTTGCGGCACGTTTCAACCAACTACTCGGCGAAGCACCACTCGCCTACGTCGCGCGCTGGCGCATCCAACTCGGCGCGCGACTCCTCGAAACCACCGAAGACAGCGTGCTCCAGATCGCGCTGAACGTAGGCTACGAATCCGAGGCCGCCTTCAACCGCGCATTCAAGCGCGAGTTCGACCTTCCTCCTGCACGCTACCGACGAAGGCGCTTGAAAACCGCTTGATCGCCGGGGCTATCCTACCTCAGGGCACCCGGGAAGATTCGCCGCCGAAGCTCGAGCCCGGTGGGCGAAGCGTGCAGCCCCTAAAGCTTCACGGTTGCGACGGACCCGAAGGGGATGGCGCACCCGGGAAGATTCGAACTTCCGACCCTCGGTTCCGTAGACCGATGCTCTATCCAGCTGAGCTACGGGTGCGTTCCTTGTCAGCAGTGCTGCCGACGAGGGTGCCGGGATTTCCCTCATCGGGCCCGCTCTGTCAAGGGGCGGCGTTATTTCGGGCGAAGTCGAGCGCTGGGCACGGCGCGGGAGGGGTGCTCGAGGCGCGTTCGTTCGCGTTTGGCTTGTTCCAGAAGGCGTACAGTGAAGCGTTCGACGACGGGGACCACCGGGCGGCCGGCGCGGGTTACGAGTTGAACCGGAAGGGCTGGCAGGTCAGAGGGTTCGACGCGCAGTGCAGCGAGGTCGCGCGCGTCGAGGGAGAGCTCGGGGACGAGGCCGATGCCGACGCCGCCAGCAGCGTAGGCGAGCAGGAGCGAGACGCTGGGGACGTCGACGCTCGAGACGGGACGAATGCCCTGCTGCTCGAGGTAGCGATCGAGCAGCTTTCGACCGAGGCTTCCAGTGCCTAGCCGCAAGAGGGGGCCTTTGGCGAGACGCTCTGCGAGTGGCCGACGGGAAGCGCGCTTCGGAGAAACCCAAACCAAACTCTGATCGAGCAACGTCGTTGCGCTGAGGCCCGCTCGCCCTCCAGCTTGGGAGACGACCGCCATTTCAACGGCGCCGCGTTCGAGCATGGCGAGCGACTCTTCGGAGTGTACGGTGGAGATTTCGAAATGAAGGGGCACACCTTCTGCCGCGAGGTCGCGCAACACCGGCACGAGCAGCGGCTTGCCGAGGTAGTCGCTCGCAGCAATGCGCAGCGTGGTGACGGCAGCGCCCGACAGTTCGCCGAACAAACCAAAAACGGCTTCCGCTTGATCGAACAAGCGAGTAGCGGCCGGGAGCACATGCTCGGCGGCCTGCGTCAACGTAAGACCGCGACCACGCCGCTCGAAGAGCACGACGCCGAGTGATTCAGTGAGACGGCGGATTTGTTGGCTGACTGCCGACGGCGTCTTGTTGAGGCGACGCGCAGCTGCTCCTACCGAACCGACGCGCGCAACCATCAGGACATCGTACAGAGCCGGAATTAATGCTGGATCCATGCTGCGCACCTTCGTCGACAGGGGCAACGAATGTGTAGCATTGCTTAATCCTGAATCCAGAAAGTTTCATTGGACTTAAGTATTTGCGTACGTGATACTTCCTCAACCCGCGCGATTCAGCAGTCAAAGCGCCAGTTCCGAGCGCCGTCGGGCAGAGTCAGGAGGCCACCTTGGGCAAGAGCCTATTTCAGAAAGTTTGGGACCAACACACTGTGAAGGTGCTGTCCAATGGGCAAGCGCAGATCTTCATCGGCCTACACCTGATCCATGAGGTCACGAGCCCGCAAGCCTTCGGCATGATGCGCGACCTCGGTCTACGTGTGGCTCACCCGGAGCGCACCTTTGCGACGGTCGATCACATCGTGCCGACCGATACGCGCTTGCGACCGTTTCGCGACAACTTGGCCGAGGGAATGATCGTCGCGCTCGAGAAGGCGTGCAGCGAGTTCGGCATTCGCTTCTTCGATGTCTCGAGCGGTCATCAAGGCATCGTGCACGTGATTGGCCCGGAGCTCGGGCTCACTCAGCCGGGCATGACCATCGCTTGTGGTGACTCGCACACGTCGACGCATGGCGCGTTCGGTGCGATCGCATTCGGCATCGGCACGACGCAGGTGCGTGACGTACTCGCGACTCAAACGTTGAGCTTGGCTCCGATGAAGGTGCGCCGCATCGAGGTATCCGGCAAGCTGGGTCCAGGCGTGTACGCTAAGGATTTGGTGCTGCACATCATCCGTGTGTTGGGAGTGAATGGCGGCACCGGGTTCGCGTACGAGTACGCAGGCGAGGCCGTGCAAGCGCTCAGCATGGAAGAGCGCATGACGCTCTGCAACATGTCGATCGAAGGCGGAGCGCGCGTCGGTTACGTGAACCCCGACCAGATCACCTTCGATTATCTGAAGGGTCGTGAGTTTGCGCCGAAGGGCGCCGCTTGGGACCGCGCCGTCGAGTACTGGAAGTCGATCGCCTCCGATGCAGACGCGACCTACGACGACGTCGTGCACATCGACGCGAAGGACATCGATCCGACCGTCACTTGGGGTATCAATCCAGGTCAGGCGATTGGCGTGAAGGAGAGCGTGCCGCGCGCTGAAGACGGCAAAACCGCCGCCGAGCAAGCTTCGATTCGCGAAGCGCTCGAGTACATGCAGCTCGAACCGGCTTCGCCCATCGAAGGCGTGAAGGTCGACGTGGCCTTCATCGGCAGCTGCACCAATGGTCGCATCTCGGATTTTCGCGAGGTCGCTCGCCATCTGAAAGGCAAGAAGGTAGCCGCCGGTGTGCGCGCTCTCGCAGTACCGGGATCGATGAGCGTTGCACGCGCCGCCGAAGCCGAAGGCCTCGACAAAGTCTTCCTCGAGGCAGGCTTCGAATGGCGCCAGCCGGGCTGCTCGATGTGCCTGGCGATGAACCCCGACAAGCTGAATGGGCGCGAGCTGTGCGCCTCTTCGTCCAACCGCAACTTCAAGGGTCGCCAAGGCAGCCCCACGGGGCGCACGGTGTTGATGAGCCCGCTCATGGTCGCGGCCGCGGCGATTCGCGGCAAAATCGCAGACGCGCGTGAAGTGTTCGGGGCCGACTGAAGCCGCTGACTGAACCTACGGAGACATCCAGAATGGCACTCGAAAAAATCGTCCAAGTGGTGGGTCGCGGCGTGTACGTTCCCGGCGACGACATCGACACCGATCGCATCATTCCGGCGCGCTTCATGAAGTGCGTGACTTTCGACGGCCTCGGCGCGCACCTGTTCCACGACGTGCGCTTCAATGAAGACGGCTCCAAGAAGCAGCATGCCTTGAACGATCCACGCTTCGAAGGCGCTCGCATCCTGATCTCCAATAGCAACTTCGGTTGCGGCTCATCGCGCGAACACGCACCGCAAGCGCTCGCCAAGTTCGGCATTCGCGCCGTCATCGCCGAGAGCTTCGCGGAGATCTTTTTCGGCAATTCCACCACGCTCGGCATGCCGTGCGTCTCGGTGTCGCACGAAGACATCGTCACTCTAGCCGCACAGGTCGAAAAGGATCCGTCTACTGAGGTTCGCATCGATCTGGCCAGCAACACCGTCACGGCTGGCCCAGTAAAAGTTCCGTTCAACATCAAGCCGGGTGCGCGCGAAGCACTCATGAACGGCGCTTGGGATCCGATCGGGCAGCTGCTCGAAAATGCTGACGCCGTCAAAGCGCTCACCAACAAGCTGGCTTATCTGAACTTCGGCTAATCGAAGTCGTCGGCGCATGACCAACGAAACCGACGTCGAGTTCATGCGCCTCGCCCTAGAGGAGGCAGATCGAGCCGTATTGCACGGTGATGTGCCCATCGGTTGTGTGATCGTCTCCTCTACGGGCAGCGTACTCTCACGCAATCACAATCGCCGCGAAGAACTAGGCGACCCCACCGCCCACGCCGAAGTCTTGTGCTTGCGCCAAGCAGCCCAACAAATCGGACATTGGCGACTCGAAGGCGCCAGCGTTTACTCGACGCTCGAACCCTGCCCCATGTGCGCAGGCGCACTCGTCGTCTCGCGCATCGCGCGTTTGGTCTACGGTGCGCGGGACCTCAAGGCCGGCGCTGTAGACACACTCTTCCAAATCGGCCGAGACACGCGTTTGAACCATCGCTTTGCAGTCGAAGCCAATGTGCTCGCTGAAGAGAGCGCCGCACGCCTCGGCGCCTTCTTCGCCAAGCTGCGCGCCGCGGGCGAAAAGTAGGCGCGCGCAACGCGCCGCAAGCAAGTGATAAGCTCGCGGCGAATGGACTCCTACCGGGTGTTCCGACACTTCATCCCTGCGTGCTTCGTGCTGAGCTGCGCGCAGCCGCCACCTCTGAACGGCTCCAAAACTCCAGCGGCCTCGCTTGCACCGACGCCGGATCCATTTCAGGCCACGATCGATTGGAATCCTGACCAAATCAGCGAGCCCAATGGTGGTTGGTTTCGAGTCAAAGCGCCGGCAACGGTGCTACCGCGCTTGCTGCTGCTCAGCGGGGATCCTTCCTTGCGCGGATTTTCGGATCTGCGAACGCTGGCGGGCCTGACGCTCGGCGGACAGCTTGCATCTCTCATTGACTTCGACGCACCAATCGACCTGCTCGTCTCGTCCGCGGAGGAGCAGCCTTGGATGGTGGGCGCCGCGCGCGTGGCGAACGCAGACGGGTTCGAGCCGAAGAAGTTGGGAGAAGCACTACGCCCCCTGAGCCGAGGACGCTGGGAAATTCACCCCGACGATGGCGGAGAAAACCTGCGCTGCGAGCTCTGGAATGTGGCGCCGCCGGTTGGCTACCGCGTGCTGTGCAGCAAAGAGCAGGACGAAATCACCCGCGCCGCACCATTTCTGTTGGGGCGCCTTGCCAAGGAGCCGCTCGCTTCAGACGCACGCCTCGAGATCCCTCGAGCAATGTTCGCGAAGCATCTCAAGCCGCAGGACCAGGACGCCACCAGTACCGACCCTGGCGCGCGCCTTGGCCGAAGCTGGATTGAATCACTGAGCGAAGCGCAGCGCTTGGCGGTCGACGTCAAGCTTCTAGAGCAAGACGTCGAGCTCGGCATCGCGTTCGAATACTTGGCAGACGGCAAATCACCATTGCTCGAGGCCTGGCTAGGAGAACCGAATAAGGAGCCCTTGCCCGCGCAGTTTTGGCCACTGCTCGATCAAGCTTCGATCGCGTTTGCTTCCGCGGGCACCGACCCGCAAACCGCGAAAGCAGCAGCGGGTAGCTCCGGCACCGCGGCTCAGATTTTCGAGGAGCTGACGGTCTCGTCCGGCATCCCGCGCGAACTCTTGGCGCGCATGACGCGTGAGCTCGGCGACGTTTTTCCCCACCGTTATCGCTTTGTTTTTTTTCAAAGCGGGGCTCTGCCTGGACTCAGGTCCAACTCCGCGAAAGCGAACGCAGGCAACGCGAACAGCTGGATGCTGCTGGGTCTCGCTGGGTCGGGAGATCGCTACAAGGCGGGGCTCAACGTGCTGCTCGAGGCCAGCAAACGAGCGCCAGTCGCTCGCGGCCCATCGAAAAATCCCCCGCAAGCTCGCTTCGTACTCGTGAACAAGCGCTTCCCCGACTTGCCCAACGAGAGCTTCATTTACCGAAGCGAGACGCCCACGGGCACCACCTACTTCACTTGGGTACTCCCGTCCGCTGATTGGGTTTGGTTACTCAGCGCGCGCAGCGAAAGGCAGCTGCTCGATCAAGCGCGGGCTCTGTTGCCCAAGTTGCGCGACCCCGTCGCACCCGATAAGGAGCAAGTCGCTCTGTTCGGCGACAAGCCGCCATTGCTCGCGCTGAGCGTCAGCCTCGCGGGGTGGCAGAACCTCGACACCAAAAGCTTGAGCAAAGTCGATCTCACGACACTCCCTTTCGGTGGTTCGGCGCGCATCTTCGCTCGAGCAAACGGCGAGCGTCGTCAGCGCGAATCGGGCGCCACGTTTTCTCTGGAGCTTTGGAGCCGCTGGTCGCCGGCTGCAATCGCGGACATCGTGGCCCTAATCAAGCTTCGAGCGAAGGCCAAACGCGAAACCGCGTCCGAGCACTAACGGGTCACTCGCACCCAATCCGTTGATCATCGAACGCAATCTCGTCGATCCAAGCCGTGAACCCCGGGGGCGCTTGTTGATAGTTGATCCAACCGACACGCAGCTCCTTGAATGACATGGGAATGTCGGACTTGGAGTAGTTGCCGACGCCATCGCGAAAGGCGATTTCTTCTTTGCCGTCGATGTAGAGGGCGTAGCTCTGGTCGCCACCGTCGATGTGGTACTCGACGCAGTGCCACACATTTTCGAATTTTTGGTCGTAGGGGCCTTGCCGCGAGAACTCGCTGCCGCCGATGACCTGGACGTTGTACAGGTACTGGTGGAGAGAGGCGACGTCCGGCGTGTCGACAGCCTGTTTTACGGTGTCGATCACACGAAACTCCGCTGAGCCACGCTGCGGAGCGGTGCCTGAAAACGACACGATGGTGGAGTGGACGAAGGCATCGGGAACGGGCTGCTGCACCTTGTAGAAGATACGTCCCCAGTGAGCGCTGCCGAGCGGCGCCGCGTCACGATAGAGGCGCCGTTCGGCGGCGGCGACGGGTCCGAGCTTCAGTGAATGGCTGCCACGTTTGGCGGCGTCGTCGCTGACGGATACTTGAGTGCCGTGGCGCGTCCAACCCACGGGAGTGCTGCCGACTGCAGTGGCCTCGAAGTCTTCGCAGATGATGTACTTGCCAGCGCTGCAACCGCTGGCACTTGCTCCGCCGGCTCCAGCGATGCCAGCGCCACCGCTTGCGCCCGCGCGACCTGCGTTGCCCGCAGCTCCACCCAGTCCACTGCGACCACCGAAGATTGTCGTGGTTCCGCCTGCGCCCGCCACGATCGCTCCACCCGTTCCGTTGCGACCCCCGTCCGCCGCCGAGCTCGAGCCCCCGCGTGGAGACATGCCGCCAGCGGAGACGCTACCGCCAAGCAACGCGCCACCGGTCATGGAAGCTCCGCCAAACGCTGCATTTCCGCCCATCGAACCTCCGCCGAGCGCGGTGTTTCCCGCTCCAACGCCGGCCATACCTAGGATTCCGCCAGCGGGCAGAGCACCACCGCCAGCACCCTGAGCGGCCCCTCCTTGCGAGCTGATTCCCCCGCTGCCGAGGTGAGGCGGCGCCGGATAGTCCTCCGCTCCACATGCGAGCGCGATCAGCATCGGCAGGGCGAAAGTGGCGGTTCGCATACGAACGTATGTCCCGCGAGGCGCGGCAACCGGTTCACGTCGAGTGAATGTGGAGCTCGCGGTGCGCGAACCGTTTGAGGAGTGTCACGGTACGTATTGGATGAACGCGCTCGAATTTCGCATCAAACGGATACGTTCCGTCACAGAGTAAGAATCACTCGCGTGCTATTGTCGCGTTGGTGGTTATGGTGGCAACAATCGATCAGCGTTTGCAGGAGCTCGGCATCGTGCTGCCTGCCGCGAGCAATCCTGCAGCGAACTACACGAATTGCGTCGAAGCATCGGGCTTGTTGTTCGTGTCCGGCAAGGGCCCGCAATTGCCTGGCGGAGGTGCCCCGAAGGGCAAGTTGGGGCGAGAATTTACGACCGAAGAGGGCTATCAGTTTGCCCGCTCGACAGGGCTCGACATCTTGTCGGTGGTCAAGCTCGAGCTTGGCAGTCTCGATCGGGTGCGGCGTGTGGTGAAGCTTCAAGGCTTCGTGAACGCCACGGAGGATTTCGAGCAGCATCCGCAAGTGCTCAACGGCTGCTCTGATTTGATGGTGCAGGTCTTCGGTGAGAGGGGCGTGCACGCGCGCTCGGTGCTGGGCGCCATTTCGGTGCGCGGCGGCTTGCCGATCATCATCGAGTCGGTGTTCGAAGTCGCTCCGCGTTGACGTTCGCTGTATTCGAAATCGCTTCGCGTTGACGTCTGCTGGGTTCGCTCCGCGTGACTACCGGCTATTCGGGATCCGCAGAGGGCGGCTCCGGTGGCTCGTCGGCAGCGTCATCGGCGTTACCAAGCGCGCCCACATGGGCGCTCGGCTTCCGGAATACGACTTGCTCAGCGAGGCCGGCCTGGAGTTCGTCGTCGGAGATGCGCCGGATTTTTCGGGCAATGTGCATCAATTTGCGGAGGTACTGTGCCCAGCCTTCCTTCACGCGTCCGTCTTGCGCGAAGTGCTGGGTGTCTGGCGCAGGCAAGATCGAGGCGAGGTACAGCGCCTGTCCAAGCGAGAGATCGCGTGGCTCCTCGTTGAAGTAGTAGCGCGCGGCTTGGCGTACACCGTACACACCCGGCCCGAACTCGATGACGTTCAGGTAGAGCTCCATCAATTCGTGCTTGGAAAGCTCCTGCTCGAGCAGCGACGTGAACACTGCTTCCTGGAACTTGCGGGACAGCGTCTTCTCTTTGCTGAGGTACAGGTTCTTTGCGAGCTGCATACTCACGGTGCTGCCACCGCGTAGGAATCGCCCCGCCTCCAAGTTCATGCGAATGGAGTTCTCTATGGCGCGGTAGTCGATCCCTCGGTGCGAGAAGAAGCCAGCGTCTTCGCAAACCAGAATTGCGGTCTCCAGATACGGCGAGATCTCTTCGTACGCAGTCCAATCCGGCGAGCCAGGGCCGCTCTGGATTGTCATGGGCAAGCCGTCAGCGCCTTTCACCTCACGCCACCAAGCGTCGCGAAAGCGGTTCGGCGAGATCGTGAGTGGCACGTTGGCAATTCGGCACTGATTGCTCACGTCGAGGCTGATGCGTGTCGCCTCGGGATGCTCGCTGTCGAAATCGATTTTCCCCTTCAGCGCCAGCGTGCCCTCGGCGCGCAAGGACTCCAGAAGCGGGGCCATTCCGTGCGGCACCGCTCCCAGCAGTGCGCCGCAGGCGGTTTGCGGCACCTCGGCACTCAGGTTCACGCGGGTGTTCGTCGGGCTACGCGAAACACTGCCGGACAGGCGCAGGCGTACATCGCCCAGCGATAGCTCAGCCTGCTTCAACTCGAGATCGGTACCGTTCGCAAAGCTCCCTTCGAAGTGCCAACCCAAGCGAATGCCGCTGAGCTCGTTCGGCGCCAGTGCCGCGCGACGCAAGCGCACATTCTCGAGCAGCCCTTGGCTAGAAACCTCGACGCTACCGAGATCTTCCGCGAGGGTTGCGTGCAAGCTGGCCTCGAGCCGCGCATCGCGTACGCCAACGAGCCCTAGATCTCCATCCCGCACGCCCAAGGCCGAAAGGCTCACAGGGCCTCCGATGAGATCCAGCTCCGGCCGAGCTTCGCCGAGCGGAAGGCGCACTCGCATGCTCAGCGGCGTCGCCTCGGCGTGCCCGCCTTGCGGCAATGGCACCAACTCGAACGTCATCGCATCTGGGCCGCGTTGCACTGCGAAGCGACTCGGCCCGAAGCGCAGCGCCTCGTCGGCGCGACGCGCTTCGATCGTGAGTGCAACGATGCTTGCGCGAAATCGAGGCGCGGTGAGCTCCGCGAGCAGCGGACGCGCGGCCACCCACGCTAAGCGAGAGCCTTCTTCCTTCGCACTCGCCGCGGGAATGGGCGGAGCAATCACCGGAGCCGGCGGTGGAGTCGGGGCAGGCGCAGGCGCCGTCCGCGAAGCAAAACGTCGCGTCGTTTCACGTGACGACGCGCGTGCCGGCGGCGGCGCGCGCGCCGGCGGCGGTGGTGTCGTGTCGCGCACTTCACTGGGAAGCTCCAGCTGCACCGCAGCAGACGCCGCTTCGACGCGCTCCAAAAGCCGCGTGCCACCTGAAGGCGCGCTCGCCAACATCAGCTCGCCAGCACGCACTCGCGCCTTCACGCGGCCGCGCTCCGCCAAAACCAAATCCGCAGCCAAAAACCAGCCTGAGTCCGTGCGCGCTGCGCGCACTCCCCACACTCGCAGGCTCGTGGAGGCACTCGGGTCACGCCAGTGCGCGTCCACACCACTCACCTCGAACGCTCGCTGCCCCGCGCCTGCGGCGCCCGGCGACTGCGCGCCCCGCGGCGATATCAACTCGCGCGCGCGCCTTCGCAGCACGTCCTCGTCTGCCCTCACATCGATTTGCGCGCCGAACACCCGAACACCAACTGACCAAAACGTTGGCCGCAACTCGATGTTGGCAATTCGCACGTGCGCGCCCGGCAAGGCGGCATCTCGAACCTCGACGTCACGCAGCCACAATCGCCCCAGGCCGAAGCGAACCGCTCCGACCTCGCAACGCAGCCCACGCTGCTCGCAACGCCCCGTCACATCGCGCCGAACCAAAGCTGGCATACCCGCCACCAACGCACACAACGCACCGGCAACGAGTCCCGCACCCATCTTCAGCCAAAGCGGTCGCGCACGAACCCAGTCGCTGACAGCGCTCATACGCCACGGGCGCGCGCGAATCCGTTCCACGAGGCTTCGCCAGGTGCCCATACGCTCCCCGAGCCTAGTACGAGCCAGTCGCCCCACACAGGCCTCACAGGAGAGGGGACCAGCCCCTCGCACAGCGTAGTCGTCCTATCGGCCGGCCTACTCATGAGACAAAGAAAAACCTGAGAGCGTAACTCTCAGGTCTTCAGTTAATTAGCCCGGCAGCGTCCTACTCTCCCACACGGTTGCCCGTGCAGTACCATCGGCTCCAAGGAGCTTGACTTCCGAGTTCGAGATGGGATCGGGTATGGCCTCCTCGATATAGCCACCGGAAATTCTTGGGCGTCCAACCCATTCGGCTTTCGCCGATAGGGAACAGCGAGCTTTATGATGCTGCGCTATTCATCGACTCACTAACTAGTGAGTTCGTTAAGAAGCATCGAGTGCTTCTCGCCCGGACTCCGGGCACCAACTTCAATGTTTGCCTTAGGTTTAGGTCAAGCCGCACGGCCTATTAGTACCGGTTAGCTCCACGTATTGCTACGCTTCCACACCCGGCCTATCAACCTCGTCGTCTACGAGGGGCCTTTAGTGCCTTGCGGCAGGGATACCTAGTCTTGAGGCCAGCTTCCCGCTTATATGCTTTCAGCGGTTATCTGTTCCGCGCATGGCTACCCGGCTATGCCAGTGGCCTGACAACCGGATCACCAGAGGCACGTCCACCCAGGTCCTCTCGTACTATGGGTAGCTCCTCTCAAGTATCCTGCGCCCACGGAAGATAGGGACCAAACTGTCTCACGACGTTTTAAACCCAGCTCGCGTACCGCTTTAATTGGCGAACAGCCAAACCCTTGGGACCTGCTCCAGCCCCAGGATGCGATGAGCCGACATCGAGGTGCCAAACCGCGCCGCCGATGTGAACTCTCAGGCGCGATCAGCCTGTTATCCCCAGAGTACCTTTTATCCGATGAGCGATGGCCCTTCCATGTGGTACCACCGGATCACTAACACCTGCTTTCGCAACTGCTCGACCTGTCGGTCTCACAGTAAAGCTCCCTTATGCGTTTGCACTCTACGGCTGGTTTCCAATCAGCCTGAGGGAACCTTCGCACGCCTCCGTTACGATTTAGGAGGCGACCGCCCCAGTCAAACTGCCCATCAGGCAGTGTCCCTCGTCCGGATCACGGACGTAGGTTAGATTTCCAGATTATCCAGGGTGGTATTTCAACGTTGGCTCAGCCGAACCCGGAAGCCCGGCTTCAAAGCCTCCCACCTATCCTACGCAGGAGAACCCGAAAATCACTGCCAAATTGCAGTAAAGGTTCATGGGGTCTTTCCGTCTTTCCGCGGGTAGAGGGCATCTTCACCCCCAATGCAATTTCGCTGAGTCCCTGGTCGAGACAGTGCGGATGTTGTTATGCCATTCGTGCAGGTCGGAACTTACCCGACAAGGAATTTCGCTACCTTAGGACCGTTATAGTTACGGCCGCCGTTTACTGGGGCTTCGGTTCAATGCTTCGGGTTGCCCCTGACATATCCCCTTAACCTTCCAGCACCGGGCAGGCATCAGACCCTATACGTCCTCTTACGAGTTCGCAGAGTCCTGTGTTTTTAGTAAACAGTCACAACCGCCGTTTCACTGCGACCACCAACGGCTCATGGCGCAAGCCAATCACCGCCAGCGGCACACCTTCTCCCGAAGTTACGGTGTCAATTTGCCGAGTTCCTTAACCAGGGTTCTCTCACGCGCCTTGGGATTCTCACCCCGCCCACCTGAGTCGGTTTACAGTACGATCACCAAAGAGGCTCAATACGCGGCTTTTCTTGGAAGCGTGGGATTACTCAGTATCCTGGTCTAGGACCAGACCTCATCACCTCTCGGCCTAGTGAATCGCCGTTTGTCCCTATCGGGTCCTGACAATTCAGCCTACGGGCTTGAACACGGAACCATCCTCCGTGCTGAGCTACCCTTCTCCGTCCCCGCTTATTTCAACGCCACCCTTGGTGGTGCAGGAATATTAACCTGCTTTCCATCGCCTACGCCTCTCGGCCTCGGCTTAGGTATCGACTAACCCATGGGAGGATTATCCTTCCCCAGGAAACCTTGGGCTTACGGCGACCGGGTTTCTCGCCCGGTTTATCGCTACTCATGCCCGCATAGTCACTCCTCACGGCCGCTAGTAGTCGTTTCCGTCTACCGTGTATCTCCGTAAGGACGCTCGCCTACCACTCTCTTTCGAGAATCCATGGCTTCGGTGCAGCACTTAGCCCCGTTACATTTTCGGCGCAGATTCGCTTGACCAGTGAGCTATTACGCTTTCTTTAAAAGATGGCTGCTTCTAAGCCAACCTCCTGGTTGTCTAAGCGCTTCCACATCCTTCTACACTTAGTGCTGACTTTGGGACCTTAGCCGATGGTCTGGGCTCTTTCCCTCTCGGCAACGGAACTTAT
>JBMOMJ010000016.1:37907-102907 GCA_049324695.1 Myxococcota bacterium | reverse complement strand
CAGGAAGGCGTGCTTCCAACAGGATGATGTGAAACCCGAACGGGCTTTCGACCACGCCGCTGATGGTGCCCGGAGCCTTCAGTGCGTTGGCAGCCTTCGCGAAGGTCACGTCGTAGTCCGCGCCGGGAAGATGCTGCGCGTCTGTGGTGAGCGAACGCCCGTCCTCCGTGATGAACGGCAAGCGCTCGGCGACGACCTTGATGCCAGCCGTGGGTACGGCCTTCGCAGCGCGCAAAAATGCCGCTGGATCGGTGAGCCCGTCGACTGCCGTACGAATGGCTTCGGCCAGCTTGCGCGCGCCCGCGCGCTTGGGCTCTTCAGGTTTTGCCAGCGCGACCGCGTGTGTCACGCGCACACTCTCGGGCCGATCGAATTCGTTCCAGCGTTCGCTGATGACCTCCTTCAGCTCGGCGTCGGTGGCTGCGCCCGATGCCTCTGCATCGCGCGCGAAGATCGCCAGCAGAGCGCGCGCTCGAGCGGCTCGCGCCGCCACGGAACGTTGGAAGTCGCTCAAACGTTGGTTGGCTTCTTCGGCGAACAGCGCGTCGGAGACGGCGCGCTCCAGCGCAGTTTTGGGGGGCACGTCTTGCGCCACTGCGATGCGCTCTACGGTGGCTGCAGCGACGCGCGCCGCGCCTACCTGCGCCAGCGTACCTTGCGGAAGGTCCTTGTTGTCGGTCTTAGGGGGCTGCGGTCGCGAGCAAGCGGCGCCGAGGCTCAGCGCGAACCCGAGGCAAGCCGCTCGTTGCGCGCTCATCGCGACCCCGCCTTGGGCCTCAACAGCTGAGTGGCAGCGCGCAGAGCGGCGAGCCCGACACCGAACCAATAGAGCGCAAACAGGTCGCGCCGATCGCTCAGCATCGAAAGACCGTAAGCGAAAGCTGCCACCGCCGCGGCCAACAGGAGCACACTCAAAGCGTCGACGACTCGCGCCATGGCCCCCTAGCGTTCCAGCATCCAGAAGACGAGCCCGAGGCCCAACGTCAGCACCAGCACGGCCAGAGCCGAGGCCGCGCCGTTGTAGCGGTCAGCGCTCGACGGCAAGTCACGCGGCACACGCTCAAGCGCGACGCGGGTGGCACCGGCCACCACCAGCAAGCTCAGAAAAAGCGCGCAGGCCTGCGCCAGCACCGCGTGATTCGGACGATCTACACGCCAAGCAAGCAGGAGCAATGCGCCCGCACCGAGAGTGCCGAGCGCGAGCACCCACTCACTGCTGCGACGAAAGCTGTGCCGAGGGCTGAGCGGCGGCCCCGCCACGACGTGTGGATCGCTCTCGGGTATGCGCCGCGCACGCAGCTCGCCCCAGGCGAAGGCGAATAGCATCCACCCGAAGGCGCCGAAGGCGCCGGTCACACCTTGCGGCGCGAGCGCAAACCCGGCCAGGTGCAACGCCGCCCAGCACCCGAGCGAAGCGCCGACAAAAGCGTGAATACCTAGGGCTTGCCCCAAGCTCGGACGCAGCACGGAAGCGAACGGACTCAGCAGCAATGCAACGCAGGCAATGCCAGCCAAGGCACGCGCCCACCATGGTGCGTGCAGTGCACTGGCAGGCAGCGCCACGGTAGTCGCCCAGGCGTACAGGCCCGGCAAAAGCACGCTCACGCGCGCCGGCTGACGCGAAGACTCGAACAGGGCCGCCTTCTCCATCCTAGTCTAACGATGCTTCCCTGGTCTCAAGCTGCTTCAGCGTGAAAAGCTCTGGACGAGCTCGACGAAGGTGAGCACCGCGTGGCCGGTGCCGCCTTTCGGAACGACGCCCTTGGCGCGATCGGCCAACACCGGACCGGCGATGTCGCAGTGGATCCAGGGTGTCTTTCCAACGAACTCTCGCAGGAAGAGCGCGGCGGTGATGGATCCACCGTAACGGTCACCGGTGTGTTTGAGATCGGCGACGTCGCTCTTCAAGCCTTCCGCGAGCTCGTCCAGCAGCGGCATGCGCCAGAAGCTTTCGCCGGCGCTGCGGGCCGCGGCTTCGACGGCGCTCGCGAGTGTGTCGTCCGCCGTGTAGAAAGCCGAGCAGGACTTACCGAGCGCGATCAACGCGGCGCCAGTCAGCGTCGCGGCGTCCACGATGAGGTCGGGCTTCAAGCGGGCGGCGTAGGTCAAAGCGTCGGCCAACACGAGCCGGCCCTCGGCGTCGGTATTGATGATCTCGACCGTCTTTCCGTCGAGGGATGTGAACACGTCGGCAGGACGATACGCCTCGCCGTCCGGCATGTTTTCAGCTGCGCCGACGATGCCGTGCACCTCGACGTCGGGCTGCAGCGTGCCGACCGCTGCCATCAACCCGATCACTGCTGCAGCGCCGCCCATGTCCGACTTCATGTCACCCATGCCGGGTGCCGGCTTGATGCAGAGACCACCCGAGTCGAAGGTCAGGCCCTTACCAACGAAGGCAACCTTCTTCTTTTTCTTTTTGGGTGTGTACGTGATGTGAATGAAGCGTGGCTCGTTGGCGCTGCCTTGGCCAACCGCGTAATGAAGGTTCATTCCGGCCGCCAAAATGCCCTTTTTGTCGAGCACTTTGATTTTGAGCTTGTGCGCCTGAGCCACTCGCCGCGCAAGCGCTGCGAGCGTTTCCGGATAGATGACATTCGGCGGTTCGTTCACGGCGTCGCGCGCAACGCAGACCGCCTTGGCAACATCGAGCCCGAGCGCCAACGCCTTCTTCGCAGCTGCCGTGGGTTTGCCGGAAGGTAGCAACAGCGAAAGCTTGCCGAGCTCGGTCTTGGGACGGCGATCACCAGTGAAGTATTTGGTGAAGCGATAGGTGCCGAGCCCGATGCCCTCGCCGACGACGCGCAAATCGACGTCTTCACTGGGAACAACCATGGACGCGGTCTTCGCGCTTTGTGCCGCCGCACGTGCACCCGTCGCAATCACGCCACGCAAGCGCGCCGCATCGAGATCCTCCGCTGGTCCCGCTCCCACGACGAGCAGGCGCCTTGGTTTGAAGCGTCCGAGGCTCGGAACATCCAACACCTGTTCGGGTTTGCCTTCGAACTCTTGCGCCTTCGCGTGCGTGAGCAGGGCGCCGTGCAGAGCCTTGTCGAGCGCGCGCAGCGTCGGGTGCTCGGCGAGAGCGCCAGCGAACACGAACACTACGAGCGCGTCCGCACTCTCTGCCAAAGGGTCGTGGGAGACGAGCGATACCGAGAGCGACATTTTCGGGTAGAAGTAGCACTCCTCGCCAAAAGTTGCTCCATTCGAGAGCGAGACTGCGGCGAACCTGCGGCGCGGCCGAAATGCGCCGCATCTGCATGCGCACACGCCGAAGCTCCACTATTCTCATTGCATGAGGATGAGGCAGGGAGCCGTCGGACCCGCCGTTGCACTCGCCGCGCTGTTCTCGTGGTCGCCCAGCGGCATGGCGCAAGCTGCATTCCCGCCCGAGCCAGCGCCGACTCCGGTGCAGGCCGCGCCACCACCCCCACCACCGCCGCCCGCCGCGTCGACTCCCGCACCCACAGCTCCGCCCGCGACGGCACCAGCGACGGCTCCCCCAGCTCCGGCAGCTACGCCACCGGCAACCGCTCCGCCTGCGCCTACAACCCTTCCGCCGCCCGCACCGACAACACCGCCACCGCCGCAGCAAGCCGCTCCGCCGCCCGCCCCGCCAGAGCCGTTGATTGCTGAGCCACCGCCTCCACCGCGGCGACCAGAGAGCGCCAGCGGTCGGCCAGTGCTCTCGTTCCGCATCGATCCGCTGAGATGGCTGCTCGATGGGCGGCTTGGTCTGGAGCTCGAGACGCAGATCTACAAGTTCATTAGCTTCGAAATGGTGCCGGTATTCGTAACTTCGGAGGTACCTCCGAACTTGCGCTGGAGCGCCGATGGTGTCGTGAGCCAAGAGTCGAATGGGGTGGGAGCGCTGGCAGGCACATCGGTGGGTGCTGGATTTTGGCTCAGCGGCAAGCCGATGAAAGGCACCGTGCTGCGCGCGATTGTCACGAATTACGCGTACACCTACACGGCTACGGATCAGAACGGCGCGTTCGACAGCGTATCGCACGTGGACCGGCACTTTTACGGCTACATCGGCGGCCACTCGACTTGGGGACTGTTCACGCTCGCAGGTGGGCTCGGCATCGGTGTGGAGCTCAACAAGGAACAACGTTGCTTCTCTGGCATGCGCATCGCAACCAGCGGCTGCCGTAACGAATCGCTGGCGTTGGCGCTCGACCGCACCTGGTCGCAAGCCATCGATTTGCATAGCAGCACCTATCCGATTCAATTGATGTTCCGTCTCTCGTTGGGTGTAACCTTCTGACTCAAGAGAGGTGCGCTTGGAAAATAGTGCGGTGCGTTCAGTGGTGGTCGTGACCGGCGCCGCGGGGGCTCTGGGTTCCGCTTTGGTTCGTTACTTGGCTGCGCGCGGCCGCACCGTGGTGGCAATCGATCGACCCGGCGCGGGGCAGCGTTTGGCAGAGGTTGCGCGCGAGGCAGCTGGCGTGCAGCCGCTCGAGCTCGAAGCAACGTCCGCGGAGACGTGGTCGCCCGTCGTCGAACGCATCACGAGTGATTATGGGCCCGTGGCTGGCGCCGTGCTGGTCGCGGGGGGATACGCCGGTGGCAAGCGCTTTTTCGAAGGCGAGTCGGATGCGACGTGGCGCAAGATGATGGACCAAAACTTGGAGACAGCGCGCGTCTCGCTGGAAGCACTGTTGCCGCCCATGGTCGCGGCCAAACGCGGCAGCATCGTGCTGATCGGTTCGCGCGCTGCGCTACGCCCCTGGGAGAGTCGCGGCGCCGCTGCCTACGCGGCCAGCAAAGCTGCGCTAATCGCGCTGATGCAAACGGTGGCTGCCGAGGTTTTGGATGATGGGGTGCGCATCAACGCGGTGCTGCCGAGCACCATCGACACGCCCGCGAACCGCAGCGCGATGCCCAGCGCCGATCCGTCGCGTTGGGTGACACGTGAGTCGTTGTGCGAAGTAATCGGCTTCTTGCTCTCGGACGCAGCACGCGACGTTTCCGGCGCCGCGTTGCCCGTGTACGGCCGCTCTTAGGGCCCTGAGCGTTAGCTTTCGGCTTCCCAATAACGCTCGACCGTGACATGGCCGGGCTTGCGCGTGCGATGGCGTCGCAAGCCGCGCACCGCGAGCAAGTCGAGCATCTCGTCGATCATGCCGGGGTTGCCACACAGCATGACGTGGCTGCGCTCGGGAGTGAACGCCAGCGCAGCGCGCCGCTCGAGCTCGCCGCCCGTGAAGGCAGTCGTGATGCGTCCGGTGATCGCGTCCGTATGGGTCTCGCGGCTCACGACGGGCACGTAACCGATCTTCCCCTTGCTTTCGCGCGCCAGAGCTTCGAGCTCGCCGCGGTAACCCAGTTCCGCGAAATGACGCACACCGTGCACCACCACCACCCGCTCGAAGCGCGCGCTGGCTTCACCCGAGCGCAGCATCGAAATGAAGGGCCCGAGGCCGGTTCCAGTCGCAACCATCCAGAGCTCGGCAGCTGGCGGCAACCAGGCAAAGGTAAAGAAACCCTGCGGATTAGGATCGACGAGCACGCGGTCGTTTTCGCCGAGGCGGAACAGCCTGGGTGTGAGCGCGCCGCCGTTCACTTCAGTCAAATAGAATTCGAGCTGGTCCGCTCCTGGGGCCGAAGCCGCCGAGTAGGCCCTTCGAATAGGGTCCTCGACCGCATCGAGGCCGAGATTGAAGAACTGGCCTGGGGCAAAAGGCCGCACGTCCGCCGCGATGCTCAAGGTGATGAGTCCCTTCGCCCATTCGTGGCGACGCACCACTCTGCCTTCGACCAAACCGCTCATCAGCTAGGCATTGCACGCGCTCGATCGGAGCGACACCGCAAAGCTCCCGTGAAGGTAGGTGTGCGTAGCGCTGGCTGGTTGACCGAGCACCGTACCGCCGGATTCCGAGCAAGCTTTCGAGGAGCCGAAAACTGAGTCATTTGGGGACAGAGCGTGTAGGCTAGGGGGTCTCGAATGCCGCTTCCCGTCGCGTGCCCTGCGTGTGGAAAGAGCTTCTCCATATCCGATGAAGTCTTTGATCAAAAAATCAAAGGCCGCGTCGTAACGGTGAAGTGCAAGCAGTGCCAGTCGCCCATTCGTGTCGACGGCACCAAGGGGATGGCCGAAGCGAAGGTCGGTCCCGCACCGGCGCCCGCGCCAAAACCCGCTGAACCGGAGCCTGCAAAAGCTGCTGAGCCCGCGAAGGCTCCAGAACCTGCAAAGCCAGCCGAGGCACCAGCGGCGAAGGCCGAGCCGGAAGCAAAGGCTCCCGAAGCGAAGCCGACCGAAGCGAAGCCGACCGAAGCGAAGCCGACCGAAGCGAAGCCAGTCGAAGCGCGCGCACCCGAAGCGGGTTCGTCGCCGAAAGCCGCGTCGAGCCCCAAGGCAGCGTCGTCACCAAAAGCTGCGTCGTCACCGAAAGCTGCGTCGTCGCCGAAAGCTGCTCCTGCTGCGGAACCCGTCTCTGCTCCGGCCGAAGCGAAGGTCGAGGCTCCGGCCGAAGCGAAGGTCGAAGCTCCGGCTGAAGCTCCGGCCGAGCCTAAACCAGAGCCGCCTGCGGAAGCCAAAGCGGAACCGCCCGCAGAAGCGACGCGCGCGCCGCTCGAGTCCAAGCCCGAAATGCCAGCCGAAGCCGAAGTGAAGGCCGCTGAAGCAAAAGCCGAAGCGCCCGCGCCTCGCGCAGCTGCCAAGGCCGCTCCGACAGCTGCGTCCCCCAAGGCGCAGTTCAAGAGCCCCGCAGTGGGCCTCGCGGGAGCCGCGCGCGCGGCACGACCCGCGCCCGCACCGGCAGCCAAAGTACCAGCCGCAGCGAAGGCGCCCGCAGAAGCCAAGCAGGCGCCCGAAACGACGAGCCCCGGCGCGATCACCAGCTCTATGGGCGTCGTGACTAGTGCAGCAACGGCAGGCACGCAGCCTGTCACGAGTGCGACCGGCGTCGTAGCGGAACCGATCGTCGCGGCACCGAGCTCAATGGCAATGCCAGAGCCGTTGCTCGCGCCCGACGCCGCACCCGCCGCGCCGATCGCGGAAGCCGGTGGTGCACTCTTCGCAGTCGATATGCCGGGTGGCGATCGCGAGCTCACCGAGCAGCAGATCGCTGAGTTCATCGCGCGCGGCGACATTCACGAGAACACGCTGGTCTGGCGCGACGGCATGGCCGAGTGGCTCGAAGTGAAGAAGGTGCCCGAGCTGGCGCGGCACCTGAAGCCACCGTCGCAACCCAAGGCCGCGAGGACACCGGCGACGGCGCCCGTGGTGGTTCCGCCAGTCGCCGCCGAGGCCACGCCCGATGGAAAGCCAGCGCCACGTGTGCCACCTGCACCGGCTGCGGCAGCCGCGCGTTTCCGGCCACGCCAAGCGACGATCCCAATGGGGATGCTGCCCGACCAGCAGCTCGTTCAGCAGGCTAAGGACCTCGCGAAGGCTGCCAAGGGCGAAGCCACTGAGCCCGCTGCGGCCAAGGACGAGGCCCCTGGCTTGCCGAATCTTCCCGCCGCGGCAGCAACGGCGGGAGCGGCAGGGCCCGCATCGTCGCGCCCTGTGCCGCCCGCCGCGCGCGATCGCAGCACCGCGGTCACCGCGCCCGGCACGCCCGACGCGAAGCTCTCGCCAGCGTTGAAAGATACGCCGAAGGTCGGAACCAAAGCGCCGACTCCGGTGCGGCCCGCGCCGCCGCCCGCGCCGGATCTCTCGGATGAAGAACCGACGATTCTGCGGCCGTCTCCGTTCGCCGATCTCGACGTGACGCCAGGGCCCCAACGCCCAGCCGCTGGACGCGAGCCGTTGCCGAAGCCGCCGCCGAGTGCGCCCGCAGCCAGCTCTCCGTGGGCAGCTGCCGCGGCAGAGCTTTTGAAGCCGCCCGCATCGAAGACGGCGGCCGCAGCGTCTGCCGAGCCCGCGGTGCCGCAGGACACGTATCGCGCTACGCCGGAAGCGAAGCGGAGCTGGTTTCCAGAGCCCGACCGAGCCGAGCCGCCTTCGCCGAGTTCGCCGTTCCCCGTTGGCGCACCACGCGCTCCGGCGCCGAGCAGTCCGTTTGGCGCGGTGAGTAGCCCGTTCGGCGCGGCCGCAGGTTTCGGTTCGCCCGCGGCGCCCGCGCCACCCGCTGCACAGCCGTCAGCTTCGCAAGCGGCCGTCAGCTTCGACGACAAGACGACGTTCGAGCCGCGCAGCAACAAGCAGGTGTGGATCGCGGTGGTGGTGGGGGTGCTCATCGTCGTCGCGATTGCCGTCGCCGTGCTCACGTCGGGCGGAGGGAGCTCTCCGCCGCCAGCACCGGCGCCAGTCCCCGAGCAGCCGCAAGCGGCGCAACCGCAGAACCCTCCTGCGGCCGGCAACGATCCGGCTCCACAAGCAAACGGCGACGCGACCAGCGCGATCGCAGCCACCGCCGACACGACGCAATCTGCGCAGCCCAAGGGCAAAGGCGCAAACGGGGGGTTCGCAGATCTGTTCGAGCAAGGCGCGAAGCAGGCCGCAACCGATGGGACCTCTGGCAAATTCGATCCTGCCGCCGCGCGAAACGCGGTCGAAGATCAGCTGCTGGAGGCGGCGCGCTGCCGCGAGCCTGGAGGACCCACGGGGATGACGCAAGTCTCGGTGACCTTCGCGCCGAACGGCACCGTCACCAGCGCGCTCATCACCGAGCCTCCCTTCGCGAATACCAGTGTCGGAACCTGTATCGCCAACGCAATGAAACGAGCTCGTGTAAAGCCCTTCAGCGGCGCGTCCACGAGCATCAGCCAGCGCATCAGCATTCGCTGACCGCGCGTTGCCGGCGCAGCTAGCGCCGAGTCACCAACGCACGAGAGCGCTGCCCCAATGAAACCCCGCGCCGAGCGCGAGGAAGCACACGAGCTGCCCAGGCCGCAGCCGCCCGTCGCGCTGCATTTCGTCCAGGAGCAGCGGGATCGTCGCGGCGGACGTGTTGCCGCAGCGATCGATGTTGGACGGCATCTTTTCGGGGGGCACACCGAGCCGCTCACACACCGACTCGTTGATGCGCTGGTTGGCTTGATGCGCCACGAACCAGTCGATGTCGCTCACCCGCACGCGCGCCTTCTCGCATACATCCGCGACTGAGCGGGGCAGCTTGGTCACGGCATGCTTGAAGACGTCGCGCCCGTTCATCTGAATGCGGACTGCGTCGAAAAAGGCTGGATCTGGCGCGCTTGCATCGGTCGGCCGACGAAAGCCTGCCGGAATGCACAGCTCGTTCGCGTAGCGCCCATCGCTGTGCAGATCGATCGCAACGATGCCGGCATCGGGGCGCTCGGCGCGCTCCACCACCAAGGCACCTGCGCCGTCGCCGAAGATCACTGCCCAACCACGGTGCTGTGTCGCGAGGGCGAATGCGGCGTCGGTCGGCTTGCCTTCACGCTTGCCGTCGAGCACCTCCCAATCGAAGGGCATCAAGGCGGCGTGCGCCTCCGCTCCCACAATCAGAATGCGCCGTGCGGCGCCGGAGTTCAGGAGCGACTCGGCGACCTGAAATGCGAACAACATGGCGGCGCACTGCGTGCGCAAATCGAGCGCCGGCACCCCCGTACAACCAAGACGCGCACCCAACAGTGCCCCCGGTCCCGGGAACAAGTTGTCCGGCGTCATCGTGTTGAACAGGATGTAGTCGATGTCTGCGGGCGCGAGCCGCGCGGCTTCCAAGGCCTGCTGACAGGCAGGAAGCGCGAGATCTGCAGCGCCTTGGCCTGGTGGGCAGAAGTGGCGCTGAGCGATGCCCGTGCGCTGCCGGATCCACTCGTCGTTCGTGTCCATGACACGCGCGAGATCGTGATTCGTGTAGGGGCGACCGGGCAGGAAGCGCCCAGTTCCGATGATGCTGAGGCCGGGCATGAACGAAGGGGCGTCTCTTAGCTTAGCTTCATCGTCGAGTCATCGACGCGGCGCACGAACGAACAGCCGACCCACGTCGAGCCTGACAGAGATAACTACCTGTTTTGGTTATAGTTAATGTGCATTCACCAGGGCTTTGGAGACCCCGCAGAACGATACGCCGCCGCTAGATCATCGAAGAAATGCGGATAGGTCTTGGCGACACAGGCAGGGTCTTCGATGGAGATCCCGCCGCTGACTGCGCCCAAAACGGCGAAGCTCATGGCCATGCGATGGTCGGCGTAGGTGTGGACCATCGCCGGCTGAAGGGGCCTCGGCTCTACCGCGAGCCAATCCGGGCCCGTTGTCACCGCTTGCCCCAGGCGCTCGAGCTCAGTGGCCGTGGCTTCCAAGCGATCGGTCTCTTTGATGCGGATGTTGGCCACGTTGCGGATGCGCATCGGCCCCTTGCACAAAGGAGAGAGCGCAGCGAGCGTCATCACCGTATCCGAGATGTCGCGCATGTCCACGTCCACACCTGCGAGCTCGCCGTTGCCGCGCACGATGGTGCGATCGACGTGCTTCTCCACGTGTGCGCCCATGCTGGCCAAGATGTCGACGAACGCATAGTCACCTTGCAACGGGTTTGCGCCAAGGCCGGGCACCTCCACGCTGCCTTGGCTGGCGGCAGCGAGCGCAAATGGATAGCTCGCCGCTGTCGCGTCCGGTTCGATGCGGTAGTCGCGCGCGCGATAGCCACCCACGGCGCGCACGCGGTAGCCGCTCGCCGTCTCTTCGACGATGCCGCCGAAGTCGGCGATCATGCGGCGCGTAATGTCGATGAAAGGACGGCTCACGAGTTCGCCCTCGATGTCGACCTCCACGTCGCCGTCGGCGAGCCCGGCAGCCATCAAGACAGCTGAAAAATACTGGCTGGAGCGATCGCCCTGCATCCGAATGCGCCCACCCGGAAAGCGCCCGCCGCGCACCGTCAACGGAGGGCAACCCGTTTCGCAGCGCACGTCGACGCCGAGCTGGCGCAAGCCATCGACCAGCACCTGGATCGGTCGCTTGCTCATGGCCTCGTCGCCGATCAGCGTGGTCTCGCCGTCGACCAAGCACGCCAGCGCCGCCAGGAAGCGCACGGTGGTTCCACTGTTTCCGACAAACAGCGGCTTCGATGCCGGCCGCAAGCGCGCGCGTCCGCCGCTCACGAACAATGCGCCGTCGCCTTCGCGAATCTCCACGCCCAAAGCTTCGAGCGCGCTGCGCATGTGCCGTGTGTCGTCGCTGCCGAGCACGCCGTCGAGACGGCTCTGACCATCGCACAACGCCGCCAAGAGCAGCGCACGGTTGGTGATGCTCTTGGAGCCCGGGACGCGCCAAACCAGGCGCGGCGGCGAAGGCAACCGAGGAATAGCGAGAGGGCCGGCGAGCGTCATCAGGCGCGTCTTAGCACGAAGGCTTCGCTCGCAAGCGCTCACCCCGGCGGGCGTTCCCGAAATCGGATCTTTCGCTAGGGTCGCGTGCACTTCCTTGCTACGAATGACGCCGAACCTTCGCTCCGAATGGCTGCTTCACCCACGCTCGAGACCCGCACCGAGCGGCACGATCGCCTGACGTATCGCGGCAATCTCAAGGAGACGCGCTACGGCTGGCTGCGGCTCACGCCCGCTTACTCGGTGCACTTGGTGGAGGAGCTCTTGGCGAACGCGCGTGCGAGCGACGAGCGCGTGCTGGATCCATTTTGCGGTACCGGTACGACCGCGCTCGTCTGCGCGCTGCGCGGAATTGCGGCGGACACCACGGATATCAATCCCTTCTTGGTCTGGCTCGCCAAGGTCAAGACGCGTCACTACAGCGCGCGGGAGCGGAACCGTTTCAGCGAGCTCGGTGAAGAGCTCTCGCGCGTGTGGCGTACGCGACGCAAAAGCACCGATTGGTTGCCCCCTCTGCACCAAATCGAAAAATGGTGGGATCACGAAGCGCTCGGCGCGCTCGGCCGCATGCTGGCGGAGCTCGAGCGCGTGCAGGCGACCGAAACGAAGGCCGTCGTCGACCTGGCCAAAGTAGCCTTTTGTCAGACTCTGATCGCCTGCGCCAACGTGAGCTTCGGGCATCAATCGATGTCATTTGCGAAGCAAAAAAAGCGCTCCTCGGCGAGCTCCGAGCTGGCTCACAGCGCCTGGCAACGCGCCGTCTCGACCATCGCGGAGAGCTCGAAGACCGCCGTGCTGCGCCGACCGGGTGTGAAGCTCGTCGACGCACGATCGCTCGGCTCGGCTTTCGATGCGAACACCTTCTCGCGCGTGATCACATCACCGCCGTATCCGAACCGCATGAGCTACGTGCGCGAGCTGCGACCGTACATGTACTGGCTGCGCTACTTGAGCGACGGGCGCGCCGCCGGCGAGCTGGATTGGCGCGCTATCGGTGGCACCTGGGGCGCAGCGACCAGTCGCGTCGGGCGTTGGGAACCGGGCGACGGCGACGAAGTGCCGGTGCGCGGCTTTGCCGAAACGGTGCGCCGCGTCGCGCGCAAGAGCCCGCTGCTTGCCCGCTATCTCCACAAGTACTTCGCCGACATGGCGCGCCACTGTCGCGAGCTCTACCCGTTGGTCGCACCGCGCGGAACGCTTCACTACGTGGTCGGCAATTCCAAGTTTTACGACGTGCTCGTCCCGGTCGAGCGCATCTTCGCGGAGCTCTTCGAAGCTGCTGGTTTTCGTAACGCGCAATGCCTCGCAATTCGCAAACGCTCCTCCAAGCGGGAGCTGTTCGAATTTCTGGTCTCGGCGGAGAAGGCGCGCTCCTGAGCGGAATTCGGCGCAGGTTTCACGGTTTACTCACGCATTTCAGGTCGACCGGTCGCCACTCCGGGGTCAAAGTACGGACCCCGATGACGCTCCTTGGCGACCATCCCTACGCTAGTTTCTTGTCTCGTGTGGCGAAACCGACTCGCTACACTGGCGCCGAGTTCGGCGTGAGAAAGAAGGATTGGTCCGGCGTGCAAGCGCGCGTCTGCCTCGCCTTCCCGGACATCTACGACATCGGTATGAGCCATCTCGGCTTCAGAATTCTGTACAAGATTCTGAACGACGATCCGCGCACGCTGGCCGAACGCGCCTACGCGCCGTGGGTCGACATGCAGAAGGAGCTGCTCGCGCACGGCAAGCTGTTGGTGTCGCTCGAGAGCGCGCGGCCGCTATGTGATTTCGACGTGCTCGGCTTCTCGCTGCAGTACGAGCTCACGTACACCAACATTCTCACCATGCTCGACCTCGGCGGAGTGCCGCTGCGCTCGAGCCAGCGCAGCGATGACGATCCGTTGGTGGTCGCGGGCGGCCCAGTCGCGACGCACGCCGAGCCGATGGCGCCGTTCTTCGACTGCATCTTGATTGGCGATGGCGAAGAGGCTGCCACCGAGATTGCGCTCACGTGGGTTTCCGGCAAACGCGCCGGGCGTTCACGCGAAGAGCGATTGATCGAGCTCGCCAAGATTCGCGGCGTGTACGTGCCGAGCCTGTATCGCACGGAGCTCGACGCCGATTCGGGCTTCGAGGTCGTGGTGGCAGCAAAGCACCCGGACGCGCCGCTACCCATCGAGCGTCGCTTGGTTGCTGATCTCGCGAAGTTTCCCTTCCCCGACGACGGCCCGGTGGGTGGACCGGAAGCGATCTTCGATCGCATGAGCGTGGAAGTCGCGCGCGGCTGTACCGAAGGCTGCCGCTTCTGCCAGGCGGGGATGATTTATCGACCCGTTCGGGAGCGCTCGCCGGAAGAGATCGTGCGCACCGTGAAGAGCGCGCTCGAAAAGTCCGGCCAAGACGAAGTCAGCCTGACGGCGCTGTCCACGGCGGACGTCAGCTGTATCTCTCCGCTCATCAAGCGGCTGGTGGAAGAGACTGCGCCGGAACGCGTCAGTCTCAGCGTTGCCTCGTTGCGCGCATATGGTCTGGGAGAGGACTTGCTCGATGACATGCGCAAAGTGCGCGCTAGCGGGCTCACCTTCGCGCCCGAAGCTGGCACGCAGCGCATGCGCGACGTGATCAACAAGAATGTCACCGAAGAGCAGCTGCTGGATACCGCGCGGCGGGTGTTTTCGCGCGGCTTCGACAAGATGAAGCTCTACTTCATCATCGGCCTCCCTACTGAAGAGGACGAAGATGTGCTCGGTATCGTCAACGTGGGACAAAACGCGCTCGCGGTGGGCAAGCGCGTGGGCAAGCACCCGCGCGTAACGGTGAGCGTCTCGACGCACGTGCCCAAGCCGCACACTCCGTTTCAATGGTGCGCGCAGGACTCGTTGGATGAGGTACGCCGTAAGCAAGGCTTGTTGCGCGACGCCGCTCGCCGCGTGAAGGGCCTCACGTTGCGTCTGCATGACTCGAACACCAGCGTCTTGGAAGGCGTGCTCGCGCGCGGCGACCGACGTTTGGCGGCCGTGATCGAAGACGTGTACCTCGCCGGTGGCCGCTTCGATTCGTGGGAAGATCAGCTGCGGAGCGACTTGTGGCAGGCTGCGCTCGAACGCCACCAGATCCCGGTCGAGCATTTCTTGGGCACGATTCCGACGAGTGCGCGGCTACCGTGGGATCACTTCGACATCGGCTTGGAGGAAGGCTTCTTGCTGCGCGAGTACCGCAAGGCGCTGGCCGGTCGTGCCAGCCCGCCGTGCGGCAAGGTCGCCGGGCAGTTCATCCACGCCACCAACGTGCAAGACGCCGAAGCCGAGAAAAAGCGCCTGGTCTGTTACGATTGTGGTGTCGCCTGCGATCTCGGGAAGATGCGTAGCGAGCGCATTCAGTACTTGCGAGCCATGGGCGCCCACGAACCCGGCCAGCGTGCACGCCTTCCGGTGGTGAACGCCGTGGCAGAGGGTCCGAGCGCCACGCTGCCGGAATCATTTCGTCCGCAACGCGACGGCGAAGTGCAGCGCTTCCGCTTGCGCTTCGAGAAAACAGGCGCCGCTGCGCTGCTCGGTCACCTCGATTTGATTCGCGAGCTGCCGCGCGCCGTGCGCCGCGCAGGCGCTCGCACCGCCTACACACGCGGCTTTCATCCGAAGCCGGACATGACCTTCAGCCCGGCGCTTTCGCTCGGTGTGGCGAGCTTGGATGAGTACCTGGACATCGGTTTGGTGGATCCGCCGCCCGCGCAGGAGCTCTTGGCTCGTCTGCAAAAAGCGACCAGTGGTGGTTTGCGCTTCCTTGCCGCAACGCGACTCGAACCGAAAGATCCGTCGGTGAGCGCGGTGGTCGATCGCGGCCGCTATGTGATTGCGTTCGCCGAAAGCGCTTTGAACGATCTTGGCGGGCGCGCGGGTCTCGCTGAGCGCGTGGAGGCGTTTCTCGCCAAGAGCGAGTGCATCGTACGGCGCGATGTCGATGGCATCGGCAAGATGGTCAATGTGCGAAACTTCACCGAGTCGGCGCGCATCGGCGACGTGAACGCGGAGCAGCAGCTCTTCGACGCAGGTCTCTGCGGCGTATTGGTGCCGCTCGAGGTGACGCTACGCCTCACGCAAAACGGTTCGGCCAAAGTGAGCGAAGTGGTGGAGGCCATCACGGGCGTACGCGGCTGCCCACATCATGCCGTGCGGGTGGCGCTGCTCGCCGGCGACAAGACGCCGCTCGACGTGGCAGCGTTTCGCAAGCCGAAGCCAGCCAGCGAGCAAAGCGCCAGCGCGAATATCTAGGCGCTCCGTTCAACCGACGATTTCGGCGCAGCGATCCACGACGTCGGAGAGCGGCGTGTGATCAGTGCAGAGCAGCCACTCGGAGACGCGCGGAAACAACTCGGACAGGCGCGCGCTGAGCTCCGGCGCGCCACCCCACAGCACCACGCTCACATTCTCGGGCAGCTCTTCGGCTACGGCGGCTAGCGCTTCGATGCGCAGCGGTGAGCCATGCCCGTCTACGACGATTACCATCTTGCGATCGCCCCCGTCTTGAACGTGAAGCAAGAGCTCCGAAAGGCGCAGCACGCGCACGACCGAAGCGCGCGGATCGAGCCAGCCAGAAAAACGCCGCACGAGCTCGGTATCGCGCGTGGCCACGAAGATGGTGGGCAGCTTGCGACCTCCGCTGGGCGCTGCGGCCGGGTTCGAAGACAACATGCCGAAGGTCCGCGCCACCCCAGCGGGATAGTCGTTCGACACTGGTGGCCGCGCGCGGGCACTGTCCACCACCTCGCGGGCGGGCTCGCGTGGAGTCCCGTCTCCGCGCGGTCGAGCGGGCATGGTTGGCGCATTGGCGGTTGCCGTGCGCACTCCGGGCGGCGGCACCGTCGAGATTGTGTCGGCGCGGGCCGGCTTGCGGCGCGGAGCAGCCCCGCTCACGTGCTCCGGCAAATGCCCCGCTTCGCGCGGTTCGGGCGGCGCATCACTGATCGAGGGCCGTTCGCGACCTCGATGGCGCTGCTCTACCGCCTTTGGTGGTGCACTGGAAGGCGGTCGCGTGGCCGCCAGACGCAAGAGCTCCGCTGCGACGGAGCGGCCCAAGCCTTGGCCCAACGCGCGCTCCAATGTTTCGCTCAACGGCCCGCGCACGAAGGCGCGAAACTCGCGCGAGCGGCTCGGCACGACGATTTCACCCGCGAGCGTCAAAGCTTCCGCAAGCAAGGTGTCGCGCACCCCGGGGCTGACGATGCTGTCGAGCGTATCGCTCACCGCACGCCCGTAGAACTCCTTGTCTGCCTTCACACTGCCTCGCGAACAGCCCCCACTCGAAACTCGCTCAGGTTACCTCTCGTAAGTTGTGTTTGCCACCGAGCGCAGTTGAAGGTTCGCAACATGGTAAGTACTTTGCCCAGGCTCTCGCACTTCGAACCTCGCTCGCTCCACGCATGAACAAGATTGTCGTACATCGCCCCGGTGGGTTTGCTCGTCTACAGCTCGAAGAGCACCCCACTCCCGAGCCCGCGCACGATGAAGTCCGCGTGACTACCCGTGCAATCGGCGTCAACTACGCGGATTGCATCGTTCGGCTAGGTCTTTACAAATCAGCGCGCGACTTCGTGGGTTGGCCAATTACGCCAGGCTTCGAGTTCGCTGGCGAAGTGAGCGCCGTGGGCAGCTCTGTAGGTACTTTTTCGGTCGGCGATGCGGTGTTCGGAGTCTCGCTCTTCGGTGCGTATGCAAGTGAGGTCATCACCAAGGCCGCGTTCCTACGGCGGATCCCGCGCGGCCTCAGCATGACGCAAGCGGCGACGTTCCCAGTCGCCTTTCTCACTGCCTGGTATGGGCTGCGCGAGCTCGCACGCGTCAGCGAGGGGCAACACGTCTTGGTGCACTCGGCAGCGGGCGGTGTTGGCAGCGCGTTATGCCAGCTCGCACGCGCCCACGGAGCGCACGCTCTCGGTGTTGTCGGCAGCCAACGTAAGATCGCACACGCGACGGAGCAGGGCGCGAGCGTCGTGGTCGACAAGAGCAGCGAAGACTTGTGGCAACGCGCCAAAACTTTCGCGCCAAAGGGGTTCGATGCCGTGTTCGATGCAAACGGCGCCGACACGCTGCGACAAAGCTATTTGCATTTGCGCCCGATGGGTCGCCTGATCATCTACGGCTTTCACAGCATGATGTCGCACGGCGGCATTCCCAATCCGCTGCGTTTGCTGCTGCAGTACCTGCGCACTCCGCGCTTCAATCCACTCGAGATGGTGGATCGGAACGCCGCGGTGCTCGCCTTCAATCTTTCGTACCTGTTCGAGCAGGTCTCGCTGTTCGACATGGCAATGAGCGAGCTGGTCGAGAAGCTCGAGCGCGGCGTACTGCAGCCGTTGCCCGCCGTGGAACATCCGCTTTCTCGCGCCGGCGACGCGCATCGCCAGATTCAATCGGGGCGCACCGTGGGCAAGCTGGCGCTCATCCCCGATCGCACCGACTGAGCGCGTTTACGGGCACGTACCGGGATCAGCGATGGTGGTCTCGATCGAGAAGTTCGAATCGATGGTGTGCCGCTCAGCGAAGAACAGGTGCAACGTGTAGCGGTTGCCGGGCACGATGCCGAACTCCATCGCGCGCTCGTCGAGGAAGACTTCGCCTCGCAAGCTTTCATGCAGGCCGCCCAAATCGATGGCTAGCCGGCGATTGATGAACACCCACAGATCGTCGTCGCCGCGGAAACGAAACACTTCGCCGCCCACGTATCGGAAGTCGAAGTGCGTCGCGAGCGTGAAGTGATAGTTGTGTTGCCGGACTTGGTTTCCGAATAGCTGATTGTCGATCGGAAAGAAGTTGGGGTTGTCGAACACGAACATGCCGTCTTGCGTGGCCGAGCGCTGCATCTGAATTGCATACATTGCGGAGCGATTCACGCCGGGCACGTCGCGAAACCACTGATCGAAATAGAACTGGCCGGAGGTGCTCGGCGTCGTGGTGGAGCTTGCGTACACGGGCAAGTCATCCGGACCGAGCAGGTTGCGCACGATGCCTTTGTCACCGTTGACGCCCATCGGCAGTGGTCGCTCGAAATCGGGATGTGTGTCGTTGAAATCGCGAATCACGGCCTGCAAAATTGGCGGCCTCGGTTGAGGTGCATCACACGCTTGCCAAGCGCCGCTCTGGCAAACGCGTTTGCCGGAGCCGCACACGCTCTTGCACTCTTCGACCACGACCGGTCCGACGCATTCACCCCAAGCGCCGTTGACGCAGCTGCGCTTGCCGACGCCGCACGTGTCCGCGCATTCCATGGTCGCAACCGGCACTTCGCACACGCCCCACTTGGAAGCGCTGCAATGTTGCAGGCCGCTCCCGCAGGCGTTGTTGCAGCCACGCACCGCATTGGGAACTTCGCAGCTTCCCCATTTCCCCGCTTCACAACGGCGCGTGCCGGTCCCGCACTCGTCCGAGCACTGCTCGGTAGCCGGCGCGACTTCACACGCCTGCCAGATCCCATTGGTACAGCTCTGAGTTCCGGTACCGCACACGTTGCTACAATCGCGCTGCTCCCCCTCCATTCCGCACGGCTCTTGCCCCGGAAGCAGAGTGCTGCGCGCACCGCAGTCGGTGAGGAGGCAAGCGAGGACCGGAACGAGAAACGAGCACGAGCGCGAAGCGCGGCGGACGCATCGCGTAAGCAACGAAGTCACGGGCGGCAGCATACGGCAATCCGTTCGCCACCGCATGACATCGAGCACGGTGGACGCACTCCCCCGATTGAGCCAAGCTGATCAGCGGGATGTTGCCGGCAGAACTGCGTCGATCGGCCAAAAATCTGGGGAAAAATGCGCAGCTCACTGGGCTCGCACGCCGAACTTGCTCAGCCTTGCCTGTTGGGGGACGCGCCGCGTTACCTGCTCTTTGCGTGGGGTTGTGTCTGCTTTGCGGCGCCGGTTCGGTGCATGCGCAAGGTTTGCCGCCGGCTCGTGTTTCGGTGCTCACTATGAGCCCCGGCGACCAGGCGTTCGCACGCTTCGGTCACAACGCGATCTTGCTGGAGTGGCCGAACATCGGCATGACGCGCGTTTACAACTTTGGCACCTTCGCGTTTCACGGCATGGACGGCGTGAAGGATTTCATGGCGGGGCGCTTCCGCTATTGGCTCAGCGCTTCGACGTTGGATCGCACGTTGTACTTCTACGGAAAGCAGAACCGCAGCATCATCGCGCAGGAGCTCGAGCTCGACGCACGCGAGCGAGCGGAGCTCTGGGAGGCGCTCGAGCTGAATGCGCTGCCGGAGAATCGCTTTTACGACTACGACTACTATCGCGACAATTGCTCGACGCGCGTGCGCGACGCGATCGATCGCGTGCTGCGCGGCGAGCTCACGCGCAAAGTTCAGGGTCCGGGGCGTTTCAGCTTTCGCGAGCACACCGAGCGGCTCACGGCCGACGCGGGCTGGCTCTATGTTGGGCTCGATTTGGCGCTCGGCCCGCTCACGGATCGACCCACCTCGCGCTGGGAGGAGCTGTTCATCCCCGCCGAGCTGCACGACGCACTCGCCAAGGCCACGCGAGACCTGAATGGTGTGCAGCGCCCCGTCGTGCGCGCGGAACGCGAGATCCTGAGCGCACAGCGCGGTCCGATTCGCGCGGAGCCACCGTCACGTGTGCTCCAGTTCGGCGCGGTCGGGGTGCTGCTCGGCGCCGGTCTGTTCGCGCTCGGCCGACTCGCGCGTGGTTCACGCGTTGCACGCGTCGCGTTCGGCGCGGTGAGCGGCTCGCTGGGTCTGATCCTCGGCTTGCTCGGCAGCGTGTTCGTCGTGTTTTGGGCGTTCACCAAACATTGGTCGGCTTATCGCAACGAGAACATTTTGGTCTGCCCGCCGTTTGCGCTCGTGCTGGCGGCAACCGGCATCGGCTTGGCGCTCGGCCGCAAACGGGGCACCGAGCTCAGCTTCACGACTCTACGCGCGGCCGCGCTGTGCGCCGCGCTCGCCGTGGTGCTCGCCTTGATCCCTGGCTTTGGGCAAGACAACACGCGCATCGCCGCGCTGCTCGCTCCCTTGTGGTTCGGCCTGTATGCAGGCGTTGCGGCACTGAGCCAGCGCCCCCTCTGGCCGCGCCGCGCAAAGTGACCGGAATCAGAGCTCAGCCGATGAGCTTGCGGTACTTGATGCGGTGCGGGCGATCCGCGTCCGTGCCGAGGCGACGACGGCGATCCTCTTCGTAGGCCTGGTAGTTGCCCTCGAACCACACGACCTTGCTCTCGCCTTCGAACGCGAGCATGTGCGTCGCCACACGATCCAAAAACCAGCGATCGTGGCTAATCACCACGGCGCAACCCGGGAACGAAAGCAACGCCTCTTCGAGCGCGCGCAACGTATCCACGTCGAGATCGTTGGTCGGCTCGTCCAGCAGCAACAGGTTGCCGCCTTCTTTCAGCAGCTTGGCCAAGTGCACGCGGTTGCGTTCACCGCCCGAAAGGCTGCCGACCCGCTTTTGCTGATCGCTGCCGCGAAAGCCGAACCAGGCGCAGTACGCGCGCGACGCAACTTCGCGTTTTCCGAGCGGAATCTTCTCTTCGCCGAGCGAGATTTCTTGCCACACGGAGTTGTCGGGCTTCAGCGCGGAGCGCGACTGATCGACGTACGCAATTTTCACGGTCTCGCCGATCTTGAGCGCGCCACCGTCGGCTTTTTCCTCGCCCACCAACAGCCGGAACAACGTCGTCTTGCCAGCGCCGTTCGGACCAATGATGCCAACGATGCCGCTGCGAGGCAGCCGGAAACTCAAGTTGTCGAACAGTAGGCGCTCGCCGAATGCTTTGGTCAGCTTGTCGGCCTCGATCACCAAATCGCCGAGGCGCGGACCTGGCGGAATGCTGATGTCCGCCGCATCGGCCGGGCCATTGTTGGCTTGATTGACGAGCTCTTCGTATGCGGACAAGCGCGCCTTGCTCTTCGCCTGGCGCGCTCGCGGTGACGCGCGCACCCACTCGAGCTCCTGCTTCAACTTACGTTGGCGCGCGCTCTCTTGCTTCTCCTCGACGGCCAGGCGCGCGGACTTTTGCTCCAACCAACCCGAGTAGTTGCCCTTGAAGGGGAAACCGCGGCCGCGGTCGAGTTCCAAGATCCACTCGGCAACGTCATCCAAAAAGTAACGATCGTGCGTCACTGCGATCACGGTGCCGGGAAACTCTTTCAAGTAGCGCTCGAGCCAGGCCACCGATTCGGCATCCAGGTGGTTGGTGGGCTCGTCGAGCAGCAGCATGTCCGGTCGGCTCAACAGAATGCGGCACAACGCCACACGCCGGCGCTCACCGCCCGAAAGCTTCGCGATTTCGGCGTCGGCGGGCGGCAGCCGCAGTGCGTCCATCGCAACTTCGACGCGCTGATCGAGGTTCCAGGCGTCGACGGCATCGATGCGATCTTGCAGCGCTGCTTGCTGATCCAGCACCTTGGTCATTTCGTCGTCGGACAGCGGCTCACCGAGCTTCATGCTCACGGCTTCGTAGTCCGTCACCAACTTGCGGATGTCCGAGACCGCGTCGTCCACCGCTTCTTTTACGTAGGTGAAGCCAGAGAGCTCTGGCTCCTGCGCGAAGTAACCGATCTTCGTGCCCGGGTGCGGCCGCGCTTCGCCCAAGAATTCACGATCGACCCCGGCCATGATGCGCAAGAGCGAGCTCTTGCCAGAGCCGTTGCCACCGATGACACCGATCTTCGCGCCCGGGAAAAACGCGAGTGTGATGTTTTCGAGAACCTTCTTGTCGGGAGGGTGAACTTTCGTCACCTCCTGCATCGTGAAAATGAACTCGGGCATGGCCGAAACCTTTTACTCCCAAAGCGGGCTGGACGGCGAACTGGACCCGGATTTCCGTGATCTCGAGCGGTGAGCGCGACGTGAGCGGCACAGCAGTTGGCACAACTCGGCGCGTGACCTCCCGCCTTCTTCGAGAAATGCGCGGGTCGCGCGGTGGCACGTGCGTTGCTATCCTCGGCCGCATGGATGCGGCGCAAACCAGGGTTGAACAGGAACCGGGCCAGGGGGTCCAGGTTCTCGTGATCGGTCAACGCAGCCTGCTCGGCGATTTGGGCCCAGTGCTGCGCGCACTCGGCATCGGGATCGCCTTAGGGCTCGGAATGATGCTGCTCGTGAACTTGCTCGCGCAGTAGCGAGCGAGCGAGCGAGCGAGCGAGCGAGCGAAACGCGCTTCAGAACTTGCGGCGGATTACGGCGGGCGCCTTACTCAGGTTGCTCTGAGGCTGTTCCGCGCGCACCAATCCGACGACGACGCGTGTCTCCGAGCCGTCCACCACGAGCTTGCGCGTCGTGTATCCCTTGCGACGCACCGTGAGCGTGACGGGGCTGCCCTCCTCCACTTGAATCGAGACGGGCATTGGACCCAGATCCTCGTCGCCGCGAAACACGTGTGAGTCGATCGGCGACAGGACGAAGTGCACTTCGCGCGACGGCCGCGCAGCAACCCCAACGCGATCCGCTTTGGCTTCCGTCGGCTTCGCACCAGTGGCCGCGTTCGCCGCCAGCTGCGCCGCGGCTTTCTCCGAGGCGGATTGCTCCGACGCCGAATGACGCACGAAGAAGGCGAGCCCCGCCGCAGCAGCGAGCAGCACGCCACCGGCGACGAACCAACGACTGCGACCACGCGACTTCGGAGCCGCGGGCACGACGTGCGCGTGAAGCGTCTCGGGGCGGCTCTGCAAGCTGGGTAGGCGCGTGGGCGCCGAGGGCAACGGCGCTTCGACGCTGCTCGCCACCGGCGCCGGATCGGCTTGCATCGGCGGCAGGCTCTCCAGATCGCGCAGCAATTCTGCCCCGCTGGCGTAACGATCGCGCGGGTCCTTGGCGAGACAACGAGCCACGATGGCTTCGAGATCCGCAGGCAAAGCCGTCGCGGTGATGCTCGACATCAACGGTGGCACCCGGTCGACGTGTTGCGACATGACGGCCAACGGATCCTCACCGTCGAACGGCACTCGCCCGGTCACCATTTCGAACAACATCACACCGAGCGCGTACAAGTCCGAGCGCGCATCGACTTCTTCACCGCGCGCTTGCTCCGGGGACATGTAGTGCGGCGTCCCGAATACGGCGCCAGCGTAGGTGAGGCGCTTGCGGGCGCGCGCTACTTTGGCGATGCCGAAATCGAAAATCTTCGCGAACAGGCCCTCGGCGGTGCGCGCCAGGAAGACGTTCTCGGGCTTGAGATCGCGATGCACGACGCCGGCTGCGTGTGCCGCATCGAGCCCTTCAGCGAGCTGCCGCGCAATGTCGAGCGCCGTCTGCAAATCGACGCGACCGTCGCGATCCAACAACGCAGCGAGTGTCTCACCCTCGACGTACTCCATGACGAAGTACGGCGCGCCACTGGGCAGCGTACCAACGTCGAGTGTATCCACGATGCGCGGGCTCTTGATGGCCGAAGCCGCGCGCGCCTCGTTCAAGAAGCGAGCGTTGAGATCTTCGTGCAGCACGTACTCGGGCCGCAGCATTTTCAGGGCTACCGGCTTCTCGAGCGCTTCGTGACGGCACAAATAAACCAGCCCGATCCCGCCGACTCCGAGCAGCCGCAGCACTCGATAACGCCCATCGACGAGCTCGCCGATGAACGGATCGTCCGCGCCGCCTGGAATCAATGCAGGGGAAGACAAGGGCGCGGCTGCAGGGATGGATGGCACTGAGGAGAGCTCGTGAGCAGCAACCTGTGCGCTAGGAGACGCAGCAGCCTGCGTAGTTGCATTCGCAAGTGAACTGGCCACGGGGTCAGAACTGCTTGCAAAACGTGGCAACGCGGCCGTTGGAGACAGATCTCCTTCTTCGTCCGAATTCAGTGAAGATGAAACGGCCGGCACACTGAGCTGCGCTGGTTGCACAGGAGGGAGCCGCGCAGTAGCTGGATCGGCGGGCGGTGGGTCCGAACGCGGCAGCACCAGAGTGCGCTCATCGTCGTCGAACGCGCGAGGATCGATTCCGAGCAGCTCGTCGAGGAGGTGGGTATCGGGCTTGCTCGAATCCATTGAGTCCGCGAGACGTGCTCCTAAGCTGACGCTTGAAGCCCGACCGAGGGGGTCGATTGAACGACCTCTACGGCCAGGCCTCAAGATATCTCAGCAAGGGGGCCACGCAACCGAATTGCAGGCCGGCCAGATGGCCTCTAGCCGTACTCTGCGGGGTGTATGAGTCTGTGGCAGTTCCGAGCCTCTAGCAGGCCGCTAAGCGGTGGACCTCATTCGGGACTAGGAGTCTGGTGTGACGGGTCGAGGCAGGGGACCCCAGCCGGGCAGCCCACCCGGGTTGTGATCTTTTACAGGGCTCGCGCCGCCAAAACACGCTCGGCGCCGCTCGGAGCCGCGCCTACTCCGCCGCTTCGGCTCCGCGCTCACTCCGCAAACTCGTGAGGATCGCGTCGACGTTCTTCTTGGCATCACCGAACAACATGCGCGTGTTCTCGAGGAAGAAGAGTGGGTTTTCGACGCCGGCATAGCCGCTCGCCATGCTGCGCTTCATGACGATCGTAACTTTGGACTTCCACACTTCGAGCACGGGCATGCCGTAAATGGGACTCGAAGTGTCGTCGAGCGCGCTCGGGTTCACGATGTCATTTGCGCCGATCACCAGCACGACGTCTGTCTCGGGGAAGTCGTCGTTGATCTCTTCCATCTCGAGAACGATGTCATAGGGAACCTTGGCTTCTGCGAGCAGCACGTTCATGTGCCCCGGCAAGCGCCCGGCGACGGGATGAATCGCAAAGCGAACCAGCTTGCCGCGTTTGCGCAGCCACTCCGCAATTTCGTACAATGGGTACTGCGCTTGCGCCACGGCCATGCCGTAGCCGGGCACCACCACGATGCTCTTCGCCTCGCGCAAGAGATCCGCGGTTTCGCCAGCCTGAATCGGCGTGACCTCACCTTGCGGAGCGGCAGCGTCGCCGCGTGCGGGAGCGGCTCCCTCATCAGCGCCAAAACCGCCGAAAATCACGCTGACGAACGAGCGATTCATGGCGCGACACATGATGTAGCTGAGGATTGCGCCGCTCGAGCCCACCAGCGCACCGGTGATGATCAACAGGTCGTTCGACAGCATGAAACCAGCAGCAGCCGCCGCCCAACCCGAATAGCTGTTGAGCATCGACACGACCACGGGCATGTCGGCTCCGCCGATCGCCATCACCAAGTGAATGCCGATCACACCCGAGATGGCAGTCATCGCCGCCAGCGCGGGGAGCCCAGCGTCGGTATCGCTGCCAACGAAGCGCGCGCCGAGCCCAACGCAGGCCAGCACCATCATCGCGTTCAACGCGTGGCGCCCTGGAATGAGTAAAGGCTTGCTGCGGAAGGTGCCGCGTAGCTTGCCGAACGCGATGACCGACCCCGTGAAGGTGAGCGCGCCGACGAAAACGCCGATGAACACCTCCAGCTCGTGGATGACGCGCTCGGCGCCGTGAGTAGGACCCGGCATCAAATAGGTGCCGAAGCCGACCAGCACAGCGGCGAGACCCACGAAGCTGTGCAAGATCGCGACGAGCTCGGGCATTGCCGTCATTTCGACGCGCAACGCCAGAACGGCGCCGATCAGGCCGCCCACGCCGACAGCAGCGGCGAGCAAGCCGTAGTTCATGCTGTGCGCGTTGCTGGCCGCTGTGACGAGCAGCGCCGCCAACATGCCGACCATGCCGTAGATGTTTCCGCGCCGCGCTGTTTGCTGCGTGCTGAGCCCGGAGAGGCTCAAGATGAACAGCACACCGGCGATGAGGTAAGCAACGGTTGTAAGGCTCTCGGTCATCGGAACTCCTCAGCGACGGAACATGCGCAGCATGCGTTGAGTGACCAAGAACCCGCCGGCGATGTTGATGCACGCGAGCAACACCGCAGCACCGCCAATCCAGTTCACTTCCGGTCGTGGTTGCGTGGTGAGCTGCAGCATGCCACCCACGACGATGATGCCGCTGATGGCATTGGTGACGCTCATCAATGGCGTGTGCAGCGCGGGCGTGACGTTCCAAATGACTTGCCAGCCCACGAAGCAGGCCAGCACGAACACCGTGAAGTGCGAAAGGAACTCGCGTGGTGCAACGGCGCCGAGCAACGCAACCAGCACGCCAAGCACGATCAGCGGCCAGGGGCTGCCCGGCTCGTCGGTTTTGGCTGCGCCGTGCCCACCCGCTTTTGCCGCGGGCGGCGGCGCTTGCACAGCTTTCTTCGCGGGTGCAGGCGGCGGCTCGACGCGCGGCGGTGGCCACATCAGCTCGCCGTCTTTCAGCACCAGCGCGCCGCGCACCACCTGATCTTCGAGATCGACGCGCCACTTTTCGGCGCCGCCCATGTCGCTCAGTAGGTGCGCCAGGTTCGACCCATAGAGCTGGCTCGAGAGTGGTGCCAAGCGGCTCGGCAGGTCGACGTAACCGATGATGGTAACGCCGTTGTGCTTCACGACTTCACCCGGGCGCGTGAGCGCGCAGTTACCGCCGCTCTCCGCCGCGAGATCGACTACCACGGAGCCACTCTTCATGGCTGCCACGTGCTCCTCCGTGATGAGCTGCGGCGCAGGCTTTCCGGGAATGAGCGCCGTCGTGATGATGATGTCGACTTCTTTGGCTTGCTCGAGGAAGAGCGCCATCTCCGCCGCGATGAACTCCGGGCTCATCTGCTTGGCGTAGCCACCGCCGCCGCTGCCTTCCTCCTCCATCTGAACGGTGAGGAACTCGGCGCCCATGCTCTGCACCTGCTCGCGCACCTCGGCGCGCGTATCGAAGGCGCGCACGATGGCGCCGAGCCCGCGTGCAGCGCCGATCGCTGCCAGCCCGGCAACGCCAGCGCCGATTACGAGCACCTTGGCGGGCGGCACCTTGCCCGCAGCGGTCATCTGCCCGGTGAAGAAGCGACCGTAGAAGCTGGCCGCCTCGATCACGGCGCGATAGCCCGCGATGTTCGCCATCGAGCTCAGCGCGTCGATCTTTTGTGCGCGCGTGATACGCGGCACCTGATCCATGGCGAGCACGGTGGCCTTGCGCGCCGCTAGGCGCTGCAACAGCTCCTGATTCTTGGCTGGCCAGACGAAGCTCACCAGCGAGCCACCGGGTCGCAGCAGATCGGCTTCGTGACTACCGTCGGGGCGAGCCTCCGGCGGTTGCACTTTGAGGACCAGGTCGCTCACCGACCACAATGCTTGTGCGTCGGGCTCGATCTGCGCGCCCGCTGTGACGTAAGCCGCGTCGTTGAAGGATGCGCCTGCGCCAGCGCCGGCTTCGACGCTCACTTCGAAGCCGAGTTTACGCAAACGACCAACGGTGTCTGGCGTGGCGGCGACGCGACGCTCGCCAGGCCGAATCTCACGGGGAATGCCAACTCTCATGGTGCGATTCGCAGTGGGGCCGCACTCTACACCTCTGCCCTGGGAAGCGCATCGCTCCTCTCGCCGAGGCGAATTCGCTGCTCCGAACTACAAAAAAGCGACTGCCCTCCAACGTTACGCGGGAGGGCAGTTCGAGCCGCGTGAAAAGCGACTTACTTGTCGTTCAGCGCCGCCACACCGGGCAGCACCTTGCCTTCGAGGTACTCGAGTGATGCACCACCGCCGGTCGAAACGTGCGACACCTTGCTGGCAACGCCCGCCTTCTTCACGGCGGAAGCCGAGTCACCACCGCCGATGATCGTGGTGGCACCCGCCGCGGTCGCTTTGGCCAGCGCCTCGGCGATCGCAATCGTGCCCTTGGCCGTGGCGTCGATTTCGAACACGCCCACGGGGCCGTTCCACAACACTGTCTTGGCGCCGACCAGAATTTTCTCGAACTTCTGGATCGACTGCGGACCGATGTCGCACGCCTCCCAGTCGGCCGGGATTTCGTTCTTCGACACGGTCTTGGTTTGACCGACGCTGCGGCCCTTGAAGTCGAGCTTGTCGGTGACGGTGAAGTCTTCCGGCAGCACGAGCTTGTCACCGGCCTCGGCGAGCAGGCTCTTGGCGAACTCGACCTTGTCGTTCTCGAAGATCGATTTGCCGATCTCGAGGCCCTGCGCCTTCATGAAGGTGAAGGTCATGCCGCCGCCCAAAATCAGCTTGTCGACGCGCGGCAAGAGCACCTTGATGACGTCGATCTTACTCGAAATCTTGGAGCCACCGACGACGGCGACGAACGGCTTCTGCGGATTGCCGAAGGCCTGACCCAGGTAGTCGAGCTCCTTCTTCATGAGGTAGCCAGCGACCGCCTTGGACGTGAACTTGGTGATGCCTTCGGTCGACGCGTGAGCGCGGTGCGCACTGCCGAACGCGTCGTTGACATAGACATCAGCGAGCTCAGCGAGCTGCTTGGCGAACTCGGGCTTGTTCTCTTCCTCTTCGGGGTGGAAGCGCAGGTTCTCGAGCAAGAGCACGTCGCCGGCAGCGAGGCCAGCCACCGCGCCCTTGGCGGGTTCGCCAACGCAGTCGCTCGCAAACTTCACGGGCGCGCCGAGCAAGCCGCTGAGAGCCTTCGCCACTGGCTCGAGGCTCATCTCCGGCACGCGCTTGCCGTCGGGACGACCCAGGTGCGACATCAAAATGACCTTCGCGCCTTTTTCGCGCAGGTACTTGATGGTGGGCAGCGACTCCTTGAGGCGCTTGTCGCTCTCCACGACGCCGTCCTTCAACGGCACGTTGAAATCGACGCGCACGATCACGCGCTTGTTGGAGGGATCGATGTCTTCGATGAAAAGCTTTTGTTGGGTGCTCACGGCCAGTCCGCTTAACAGAGTCCGGGCCGCGCGGCTACGTTGGTTTTATGACGCGCGGCAGGGGCGCGTTGGCCGCCGCGGAGCACGTTCACCCGCTGCTTTCGCTATGTGGAGCTGGCGCTGCTCGGCTGCGGAGGGGGAGCGAGAGTGGACACCGCGCCGTGTTCACCGCTGCGACGCAAGGTGAAGTCTTGGGCCGCGGCGAGGCAGGCCCGCGCTCGACCGAGGTGCTTGGCGCGGTAAAGCGCAACGTCGGCAGCGCGCACCAGTTGCTCGGCGGTCGCACCGACATGCTGATCGGTGGAAGCTACGCCGAGGCTCGTCGTAACGGGAACGTGACCAGCAGGCGTGATGATGGGGGTTTGAGCCAACACGTTGCCAATGCGCTCCGCGACGGTGTACGCGACGGCAGCGCTGCACTCGGGCAACACGGTGAGGAACTCTTCGCCACCGAGGCGTCCGATGGAATCGTAGGCGCGCACACACGCTTTCATGCGGCGCGCAGCTTCGCGCAGCACGGCGTCGCCCGCAGCGTGCCCGTAGGTGTCGTTAACCTGCTTGAAATGATCGAGGTCGCCCATCAACACGGCGACGGGCGCACCGCGGCGCGCAGAGCGCAACAGCTCCTTGTCCAGTTGCTCGAGCACTGCGCGCCGGTTCAGAAGCGTCGTCAGCGCGTCGTGCATGGCCTCGTAGCGCAAGGATTCGCGCGCGCTGACGAGTTGCTCTTGCAACTCCACCACCCGGCGGCCGGCGCGCAGGCGCACACGCAGCTCGAGCGGATTGCAAGGCTTCACCAAATAATCATCGGCGCCTGCATCGAGGCCCTCGACGATGTCTGACTTGTTGTCGCGCGCGGTGAGCAGAAGCACGTAGATGTAGGGCTCGTTCGGACCGTTCCGGATCGCGCGGCACACACCGAGCCCATCCACCTTCGGCATCACCCAATCGACTACGGCGAGTCGGATCTCGGGGTCGCTCTTCAGGGCTTCGAGCGCCGCTTCGCCGTCCTTCACCGGAACAACGGTGTAACCCCAGCCCGAAAGCCAATGCTCGAGCATGGTGCGGGCGATGGGTTCGTCGTCGGCAAGAAGGATCTTCATCGGCGACTCACGCCCGTCAGCATGCGACCGGGTGGAGGCTCCTCGTCGCGATCCAACGGTTCTATCGGCAGCGAGTTAAGCCGGAATGCCGCACTCCGCCGCCCGCGAACGCATGATATTTCGCAGGCAGGCTGCGGACTTACTAGCTAAAACCGTCAGCCGCTTGGCCGGGCGTACAGGTATCTTTCGCGGCATTTCAGCGCTTCGGCCTGAGGCTCGCGGTTGGGGTACGCTCCCCCCCGTGCTGCGCTCACTGCGTGCGCTGATTCTGTTCTGGACGGTATTCGCGTCGTATGGACTCGAGTGGGCGCTCGCCTACGTGTTGCCGCAGCGGATTCTGCAAGCACGCCTCGAGCGCGCACATCGCCGAAATGCTCGCCGGCTCGCACGCGGCTTCACGGAGCTTCGCGGCGTGTTCATCAAGATGGGCCAAGTGCTCAGCGTGATGGGGACATTTTTGCCAGCCGCCTACGGCGAGGAGCTCGAGCAACTTCAGGATCGCGTCCCGCCGCGTCCGTTTTCCGAGATCGAGGGGCGCTTGCTCGAAGCCTTCGGGGCCGATGCGCTGTCGCACTTTGCCGAATTCGACGAGCAGCCGATCGCAGCCGCATCACTCGCACAAGTGCACCGCGCGACGGCGCGCGATGGCCGCCAAGTCGCCGTGAAAGTTTTGTATCCGGGCGTCGAGCGGCTGATTCAACGCGACCTGGCCGTGCTGCGCTCCCTGTTGCCAGTCGTGCGCCGCTTGTTTCCGATTTCACACGTGGAGCGCAACCTCGACCAACTCGAAGCGATGTTGGCGCGTGAGACGGACTACTCGCACGAGCGCAGCAACTTGGCGCGCATGCGCGAAATCTTCAAGACGCGCTCGGACATCATCATTCCGGAGGTGATCGACGAGCTCACGCGCGGCGGCGTGCTCAGCATGAGCTTCGAGGAGGGCATCAAGGTGACCGACCTCGATTCGCAGCGCCAACACGGCATTGATCCCGAAGCAGTAGCGCGACTCTTGGTCGAAGCTTACTTCGTGATGCTCTTCGATCACGGCGTGTTTCATGCCGATCCGCATCCCGGGAACTTCTTGGTACGCAAGGGTCCCGCGATCGTGGTGCTCGACTTCGGTGCCGTGGAAGACGTCACGCCGGCGCTCAGTGAAGGCATGAAGATGGTGGTGCTCGGCGCCATCACGCGCAACGACGATCAGATTCTGAAAGGACTCGAGCGCATGGGCTTCGTCGCGGAGGGAGGCGATCGCGAGCTGCTCGCGCGTGTGGGGCGCGAATACTTGCGCGTGCTCTCGGGTGTGCGCATCGAAGACTTCTCGAAGATCGACCGCAACGTGGTGGAGAAGCTCAGCGGCTACCAGCAGATTCGTGGCAAGCTGCGCGAGGTGATGCGCAGCGTGGAGTACCCGGAAGGCTACTTCTACGTCGAGCGCACGTTGGCGCTGCTGTTCGGCTTGGTTGGGCAGCTCGCACCCAAAGTCGGCTTGCCAGGGTTGGTGTTGCCGCACGCGTCGAAGGCGTTTGCGCGCGGGCTCGCCATACCACGTCCGAAGCCTGCGCCCGAAGCACCGCCCGTATGACTCGGCGCGTTCGCGCGGCGCTCGCGAGCTTGGCGCTTGTCGCCTGTACGAGCCCGACCGTCATGAATCCAGCACCTGGAACCGCGGCGGTGTCGGAGTGTGACTACCGAGTGCAGGTGATGAGTGCAAACCCGCTGCTACTCGACGTGGCAGCAACCTGCCAAGGTCGTGCGGTACGAGGCCTCGAGAGCGATGACGCGCGCGTGGCATCTGCGGTGCGTTCGCTGACCAGCGATCGCGGCCCAGTGCAGCGCAGCGAAAACGCTTTCCTGCTCGCGAGCGAAGCGCGGCGCGTTACATTTCGATATCACGTCGACTTGGACGCGCTCGCACGCGAAACGAGGACCTCCGAGCTGGCGCTGCGCAGCGGCGAGTCGTTGATCGCACCGAGTTCGAGCTTCTTACTGTATCCGTGGCCGCTCGATATCGGTATTCCCGTGCGCGTCACCATCGACAAACCAGCCGCGTTGGGCTTCGCGAGCGGGCTCACGCGCGAAGGCGACCATTACCGCTTGGAGGCGCACGAAATCCCCGTTTCGACCTACAGCGCATTCGGAAAACTGAAACGCAGCGACGTCGCTGTCGATGCGGCGCATGCACGGCTCGAAATCGTCGCGCTCGGTGACGTGGGCGTCGACTTTGCGGCGCTGACCCGCTGGGCGGGGGAACGCGCGCACGCCGTCGCGAACTTCTATGGAGGCTTTCCGGCGCCACGCGCTTCGCTGTTCGTGGTGCCCATCGCGGGTAGGCGCGACGTAGTGTTCGGCAACTTGAAACCAGAAAGTTCGCCTGGCGCCGCGCTGCTGATCGGTGCGCAAGCCGGAGAGCACGAGCTCGCACAGGATTGGGTGTTGGTGCACGAGCTGTTTCACATCGGTGTGCCGTCGTTCCACGCGGAAGGGAAATGGTTCGACGAAGGCTTGGCGACGTATTTCGAGCCCATCATTCGAGTGCGGGCAGGCTTGCTCGATCCGCTGCAGGCCTGGCGAGAGTTTGCGCTCGAAATGCCACGGCGGCGCCGCGCGCTGACGCACGACGGATTGGAGCATACGAACGAGATCTATTGGGGTGGGGCCATCTTTTGTTTGCTCGCCGACATCGAAGCGCGGCGCGCGAGTGGTGGCCGCCTCGGATTGGAGGATGGCGTTCGCAACGTGCTGCGCGCGGGCGGCAACGCTTCAGAAGTGTGGCGGCTGCAAAAGACTCTCGAGCTCGCCGATCGGGTTTTCGAGCGACCGGTGCTGGTACCTTTGTGGAAGCGCTACGCCGCGCGCCCGGCGGCGCTCGAGCTCGACGCGATATTCCAGGAGCTCGGCGTCGTGCGCGCGGCGAGCGGCATCACGCTTTCAGACACCGCTCCGCTGGCCTGGGTGCGCCGCGCAATCTTCGAAGCTTCGCCGGCGCGGACCCTCAGCGCGACGCGCTGATCAACCAAGCTGCCGCGTCACCCCAGACGCCGCGCTCGCTGCACAGCGGAGCCAGCGCGCGCCGCACCGCAACCGCAGCCGCTTCACGCTGTGGAGGCTCGGAGTCGGCCAGCAAACGTGCGCCCGGGCCCACCTGCATCGAATAGGCAACCGCTTGGTCCAGAGTTTCGGCACCCCCCACCTGAACCCTCAATTCCAAAGCGCGTACCTCGACCGTGCGACAGCCGGCCAACACCAACGCTTCACTCAGCGGCTCGGGATCTTCGAAGCGGAACGGCCCTGGACGACACGGCGTCAGAAAATCCGGCAGGGAATCGATGCGCAAGGCTTCGCGAACGGCAGTCAGTGGGAGCAGCGCCCACGGATTCTTTTCGAGTGATTGCCAGCACACGAATGCGAGCCGCCCGCCTTCGCGCAACGCGCTCACCAAGTTTTCACACGCCGCGCGCGTGTCGTCGAAAAACATGATGCCGAAACGCGAGAACACTGCGTCCCAGCTGGCGGGTGCGAACGCATGTTGTTCGGCGTCCGACAGCGCCACTTCGATGTTCTTACGGCGACTCTGCGCGACACGCTGACGAGCGCGCTCGACCATGACCTCCGACACGTCGATACCGAGCACACGCCCATTGCGCCCGACTTGCGCCGCGAGATCCAGCAAGGTTTGGCCGGTACCACAGCCCACATCGACAACGGATTGGCCAGGCCGCAGCGCCAAGCAATCGAGCGCAGCACGGCCGAACGGCGCCAGCGTGTGATCGATGCGCGCTTCTTCGCGAACCCACGCCACTCCCGCGCGGTCCCGCCAACAGTCCGAGGCTGAGCCTCCTCCGGCTAAGCTCACGTCCAAGGCGTACCACGCGGACGCCCAGAGCAGGCACGCTTTTTATCTTTTGAGGTCGATCAGGACTTTGATTGTCAGCGCGAGCACCACGAGCAAAACCACCACACGCACCATGCGGTCTCCGTGACGGAGCGCCAACCGAGCCCCAACGTTCGCTCCCGCAATGTTCGCCGCGCCCATCGGCAGTGCAATGGCCCACAGGATGCTGCCGCGTGTCTGAAACACAATCAGCGCGGCGACATTGGAAGCAAAGTTGATGATCTTCGCGTTGGCGCTGGCTCGAGTCGGCCCATCGCCGAAAAAATGTACGAAAGCGGCGATCAACAACGTGCCGGTTCCAGGCCCAAAAAAGCCATCGTACGCGCCGAGAATCAGGCCCAATACACCAACGGCCCAACTCGCGTGTGTGCCTTGGCTCCGCCACGCGAGCAGCCTGTCGCGCAGCAACATCGTACCAGCGGCCGCTCCCAACAGCAGCAACACTACGGGCCGCAGCGGCTCTGGCGGAATCAGCGAAACTAGAGTCGCCCCCAGAAGTGATCCCGCGAAACCAGAGGCAAGCCCCCACGGTAGCCGTGAACGATCGAGGCTGCCTCGCTTCAAATAGGTGGCCAGCGAGGTGGCAGCGCCGAAACTCGACTGGCCCTTGTTGGTGGCGAGTACAGCGTGCGGATCGAGCCCTAGCGCGAGCAACGCGGGCACGGTGATGAGCCCCCCGCCGCCCGCAATGGCATCCACCAATCCGGCGCAAAATGCGGCTCCCACGAGCAGCGCGAGCATCGTTTCGGTCAACACCATCGGCGTGGTTCTAACACTCGAGCGTGCCGCCACACGAGGTGCGAAGCCCTGGCCGGCTGATTTATGCTGCGCGCCGTGCTCGACCTCGGACTCAAAGCGCGCGGCCTGTTCATCGCGGGGTTTCTGGCCTTGCAGCTAGGCCTGATCGCAACAGCCGATCTCCGTCCAGACCGCGTGTACGGGTTTCGCATGTTCAATGAGTCCTCATCACTGAAGTTCGAGCTCTACCGCAAAGTGCGGCACCGGCGAGGCGAACGCAGCGTGAAGGTGGTGGATGGAAGCTGGCAGGCGCGCACGCCCGACGGCGAACTGCGCACCTTCAGCTGGAACGAGCGCGTTCGTTACGGCGCGTTGACACGCATGGGTGAGTTCGTTCACGCGACGTACGGCCTCGACGCCCAACTGTTTCGCCTACAGCGCGCACTCGACGATGTGGTGAGTCACATTCCTGACGATCAAGACACGTTGGCGCTCGTAGCTGAAGTCGACACACGCAAGAACGGCCGCCCCGGGCCGAGCCTGACGCTCGAGGCGCGGCGCCCGTGAACGAACGCCTTCGACAGCTCCTCACGGCGGAGCGCCCCGTCTATCTGTTGGGTCTGCTGCGCGTCGCGCTCGCGGGTTTCGTGCTGCTCGGCACGGTCAACGCCATCCGCGAAACGTCGGACCAAGGTTACTTTGGCGATGTTTTTCACATTCCGTTGTTGCCCGAGCAAGCGGTGCCGTCGCGCAGCGTCTATCTGGGATTGCTCGTCGGGCGCGCGCTTGCAGCAAGCCTCGCACTCGTCGGCGTGTTGGCGCGCCCGAGTTTGTTGGTTGCAGCGTTGATTGGCCTCTACTGCATGGCCTGTGATCGCCTGCAGTATCACAACAATCGTTACGTCCTGGAGCTCCTCACGTTTCTGCTCGCGTTCGCGCGCTGCGATCGTTCGCTGCGTTGGGGAGTGAATGAACCCGATGCACGCGGACCATGGTGGCCGAGTTGGCTCATGAAGGTGCAGATCTCGCTCGTGTACATTGGGTCGGCGGGGAGCAAGCTCGTCGACTTCGATTGGCGCGGCGGGCAAGTGCTACACATTCGCTACCTGCGCGTGCTCGAAGTCGCTGCCGAGCGCGGCAAGGAGCTGCCCGCCTGGGTACACTCGGCGCTGTCGTCGCCGTTGTTCGCCGAGCTCACATCGAAAGCTGCCATCTTTGGCGAGCTTTTCTTGGCGATTGGGCTTTGGCTGCCGCGCACGCGAGCGCTGGCGCTCTGGCTCGGTGTGCTGCTGCACTTTGGAATTCAAGTGGCTGCACGCGTCGAGATTTTTAGTTTCTTGATGGGCGCTGCCTACCTGCTGTTTTCCCAGCCAGAGCTGCGCGAGCGCAAGCTGTACCTCGGCCCGGCTTCGCAGCTCTGGGGCAGAATCGTTCGACGCCTCGATTGGTTGCGGCGCTTCGAGATCATCGAGCAGCCGGGCGAGTTCGCCGCGGCCGATCGCGGCGGCGAACCCCAACGTGGCCTCGGCGCCTGGGTGGTGCTGGCTCGAGCCCTACCGCTGCTGTTTCCACTTTGGTTGCCGCTGAAGCTCGTCGCTCGCTTTGCGCGACGCGCGGCAACACTCGCGCCTCCGCAGCGCGCTTAGAAACGCGCAACTGATGGTCACTCCAGGCCGAAGCGCTGCTTGTTCTCGGCCACGAACGCGACGTACGCCTCGGACTCGAGGCGCGCCTCGATTTCGCCCGCTTCCACAGCAGCTTCGAGCGCGCGCTTGATGTCGCCGATGAGCCGGGACGGGGGCAACTTGAAGTGCTCCATCAACGCATTGCCGACGCCAGTTGGCAGGGGCGGCTGAATCGCGTCGAGCGCGGCGAGCTCGCTGATGCGCTCGGAGAGCTCATTGATCAGCGAAATGCCGCGACGCTTTTTCTCCGGGCGCTTGGTGGTGATGTCCGCGCGCGAAAGGCACAGAAGATCGTCCAGGTGCGGACCCATTTCGCGTGCGAAGCGGCGCACGGCGCTCTCGGTCCACTTGCCGTCGTACTGACTGGCGCGCAGGTGGTGCAGCACCAAGAAGCGCACGTCTTTGCGCAGGGCTTCGTCCGCGCTGAACAGGCGCTCGCGGCGCTCCAGTTTGTCGAACATGCGTGCGCCCACCTCGGCGTGCCCGAAGAAGTGCACCTCACCTTCGGGGCTGATGCTGCGCGTGCGCACCTTGCCGATGTCGTGGAACAGCGCTGCGTAGCGAACCTCGATGCGCTGCACGCTCTGTGCGACCACCTGCTTGGTGTGCTTCCACACGTCCTTGTGCCGCCACTCGCCGTCGCCGAAGCCGACCATCGCCTTCACTTCGGGCAGCAGCGCGTCCAGCACGCCCCCAACCAAGAGAGCATCCAGGCCCTCGTCCGGGTGGTCGGAGAGCATGACGCGATCGAGCTGCGCGCGAACGTCGGCGCGTGGAAGCTCGGATAGATCAGCAGGCGAAGTTAGTACGACTGGCCGATCTGTAGTGCCGCGCTCGGCGCAAGCCACGGCGCGCTCGAGGGCGAGCATGGCGCGGTGCTTATCCGCCGGGGGGACGCTCGTCTTCACGTTCATGACAGCAACGGGGGCCGGCACTTCTACGTGGCCGTTTGCAAAGCGCAAGCAGAAACAGCCATCGGTTCCGATGTAGCTGCGAGAAAAAGGCCGAATCCGTCCGATATTTTCGTTTTCTACCACCAAAATCGGCCACAAATCGGGCACTCCGGCGGATTTTCGATACGCTTCCAGCTCGATGGGTGTGCCGCCGAGCCCAGCCTCCAGCCGCTTCGATCCGACGCGGCTCCTCGCACGAATCCTGTGCGCGGTTTTCGGTGTGATTGGAGTGCTGCCACTCGGGGCGGGTCTCTTCTTGGAGCTTGGCCCTGTTCAGCGCTGGGCGGCGACGGAAACCGCCCGCGTGCTGAAGGAGCAGCTTGGGCTCGAGGCGAGCTACGACGTGCGCGTTCATCTGATCCCGCTGCGACTCAGGGTGGAGAACCTGGTGGTGCCGGCGTCCGATGGTGGTTCGCCGGCGCTCGTCGTCGAGCGTGTCAGCGTGAGCCCGCGCCTGTTCAGCCTGCTCGCCGGGCGGCTCGACGTGGGCGAGGTGGAGATCGAGTCGCCCCGGGCGCGCCTCGTGATCGAGCAGGGCGAAATCAAGAACGTGCGTTATCGCCTGCCGAAGCCACAAGCAAAGCAGGCGAAGGCGACGAGCAGCCCCTTCGGCGCGTTTTCCGTAAATGACGGTCGCTTCGTGATCGACGTCGACGGCACGCACATCGACACGGGTGCGGTGGATGTCGACGTGTTCGCCGAAGCGGGGCCCGCTTTCGAGCTGATGTTGAGCGGCAGTGGAGCGACTGTCGCGCGCGCTCGCAAACCGATGGGCTCGGGGGTGCCCGAAGATGCGCCGCTGGCTCACGACGCTGACTCGCTGTGCCGCCTGGAGCTGCGCGCGCGCATCGAAAACGGAGAGCTTTTGATCCGGCGCTTGTCGGTGTTGGGTGTCGCCGATCTCGATCCAGCCGAAGGCGCCGCGCCGTCTTGCGAAATCGGCAGCAACGCCGTGGGGCGCGTGGCGCTGCGACTCTCGCAGCTGCGTGCATCGCTCGGAAGCGAAGGCAAGAAGCCGTATCTGGCTGGACACGTCGTGGTCCGCACGCCGCTCGCAATCCTGAATCGCTTCGTCAAGACGCTGCCGCTCGCAGGTTGGGCTGGTTTCAGCGGAGACATTCGCTACGACGCGACGTCGCGGCTACCCGAGGTTCAGGGGCGTGTCAGCGGAGGCGGCATCGCGCTCGAACGCTACCGCTTGGCGAGCGAGCTCGGTGTGGACCTGCAGATCACACGCGACGTGGTGCGCATCCCCCGCTACGAAATGGTGTTCGCCGATGGTCATGTGCTCGCTCAGAACGGTCGCATCGAGCCGTTCGCTCCGGGCACGCCGCTGACTGTCGAGCGCGTCGACGGCAAAGGCATGACCTTCGAGGGGCTGATGCGCGATCTCGGCGTCACGCCCAACACCATCATTCGCTGGCACCTGGTTGGTACCCACGTCGCGAACATCAAAGCCACGTTGAGTCCGTTGAAGATCGACGCGGATCTCAGCGCGGAAACGCGTGACTTCGAAGTGTTCGATCGCGCCTTTCACGATCCGCTGCGCCGCCACGTAATCGGCGTGAAAAGCTCGATTTTGAGGGGCAAGATTGGCGTGCGCCCGGAAGCGCTGCTGTTCACGGATACGCGAGCCGACTTCGGCCACAGCAGCATGTTCGTGAAGCTCGTGTCGGTCGGCTTCGAAGGTGAAAACTCGCTCGAGGTGCTGCCTTCCAAGCTGCACCTCGCAGACATCACGCCGTTGCTCGACATTCCCATGGCGGGCGAGGCCGAGATTGACTGCAAGATGTCGGGGCCCGGCGCCGATCCCACCTTGGTCGGCAACCTGAGCATCAAGAATTTCGACTTCGGCAAGTTTCCGCTGGGCGACATCAAGAGTTCGAAGTTCAAGTTCCGGCCGCTGTGGGTCGAAATCAGCGACGCCGTAGCGCGCAAGGGCGGCAGCGACTTTCAAGTGCCGCACGCGCGGCTCGACTTCGGCACGCGTGCATCGTTGCTGGTCGAGGCGCGCGCCAAGAGCGACTCCTTCGATCTGCGCGATTTCTTCGCGATGTGGCACTTCGACGAAGATCCACGCTTCGACCCGATTCGCGGCCGCACCGCCCTGGATACGTCGCTGCGCTACATTCTGGGCGGGCCCGAAGATCGCTGTGGAGGCGGCGCGTTGCGCGTCGCCGGCAAGCTCAAAGCTCACCAGCTCGACATGTTCGAGGAGCGCTACGATGGCGGCGAGTCCAGCTTCGATTTTTTGTGGCACGACCGCGACGCGACCTATCGCGGCATCGTGTTGAGCGTACCGGACTTGGTGTTGCGTAAGGGTCGCGGCGTGTTGACGGGCAAGCTCAACGTGCAAACCGGGGCCAAGCTGAGCGGCACGGGTACCGCAGTGGGTGTGCCGCTCGCCAAGATCGATGCGCTACCCACCGCGCTGCGCGGCGCAGAAGGCTCGGTCAACGCAACGGCAACGATCTCCGGCACGGTGGACGCCATGGAGGTCGACGCCAGCGGCACGATTTCGCCGGTGAAAGTCGGCCGCGCGACGTTGCCTGCCTCGAGCTTCACTACGCACCTCGAGCCGATTCGCCGCACAGAAACGCCGGTTGGCACGACACGCTGTGGTCAGCCGATTTCTGGCCCGTTCGACCGCAGCGAGTACGAGCGCGACCTCGCGTTCGGAGTGTTCCACACCTCGGGCTCCTTCTTCGGCGGGCAAATCACGCTCAATGACCTGAGCGTTACGCGTCAGCGCACCAAGATCATGCGCGGGGCGATCGGTCTGAACGATGTCGATCTCGGCAGTTTGCTGGAGCTACGACCAGAGGTTGCCCTAGCCAGCTCTCGCGTCAGTGGTCGCGCTTCGGGCTCGGTCACCATCGACGAGCTCAACATGAATGATCCGGCTGGTGCGCGCGGAAACCTCGTGTTGAAGGCGCTATCGCTGGAACGCGCGGGGTATCGTGCCGAGCTCTTGCTCGGAGCCGAACCGATGGCGCTCGCGGCGCGCAAGCTGAGCGTACCCAAGGCCGCCTTCGCCATCACTACTCCGCGCGGCGTGAAGGCAACGCTCGACGTCGCCGCGGGCATCGATCGGCTGGGGCCGAATGCGATGGTGGACGCAACGCTCGACGTACGCCCGACGCCGCTAGCTGGTTTGGTTGGTCTGATGCCGCGCGTCGAACGCGCCGACGGCTCGGTGGCGGGCCATGTACGTCTCACCGGTGCGCTGGCAGCACCACGCGTCAGCGGCAACTTCGGCATCGAACGCGGCGAGCTCGTGCTGCGCGGCCTTCCAACCACCATCAGCAACATCGATGTGGGCCTCGGGTTCGCCGACGGCGAGCTCAGCATCACCCGAGGCAGCGCGCGCATTGGCAACGGCACCCTGCAGCTGAGCGGTGGCGCCCCTCTGAATGGCCTCGAGCTCGGTGAAGCACGCATTCGTGCAGTGGCTCGCGAGGTCGCGTTGCCAATGAAAGACGGTGTGCGCGCGACCGCCGACGCCGATTTGATGATCGTGTGGAAGCCGCCCAGCGCAAATAACGAACACAACCTGCCGCGCGTCACCGGCAGCGCCTTCTTACGTTCGTTCGAGTACCGGCGACCCGTTACCATCGCAGCCGACCTGAACGCGCTCGCCCAGCGCGGCAAGCGCACCGAGTTCGAAAACTACGACCCCAGCGAAGACGCTGTGGAGTTCGACGTGCTGGTGAAGGCGCAGCGCTCGCTCCGCATTCAAAACGACATCGTGGATACCGAGCTGATGCTGTCGGAAGACGGTCTCGAGCTCGCTGGTACCAACGCGCGCTTCGGTCTGCGCGGCACACTCAAGCTGAAGCCGGGCGGGCACGTCTTCTTGCGACGCAGCGACTTCGAGATTCGTGAAGGCACCGTACGCTTCGATGATCTGACGCGCGTCGCAGCTCGTGTGGACGTCACTGCGGTCACCGAGTACCGCCGCTACTCCGCTGCGCGCGGCGGCGCCGCTGCCACAACCTCTACCTCCGGCTCGGGCGTTACTGGCGGGCGTTGGAGCATTCGCATGCACGCCTACGGTGACGCCGACAATCTGAACGTGGACCTCACCAGCGATCCAGCTCTCCCGCAAGACGACATCTTCTTGCTGCTCACGGTGGGGCTCACGCGCGCGGAGCTCGATCAAGCTCAGAGCGCCAGCGTGGGTGGCAGCGTGGCGCTCGAAGCGCTCGGCACTTTGACCGGCGCCGACCGCGCGGTGAAGAACGCCGTGCCCATCATCGATGAGTTCCGCTTCGGCTCGGCGTACTCCGCGCGCACCGGCCGCACCGAACCCACCGTTACCGTGGGCAAACGCCTCACCGACCGCGTGCGCGCCAACGTCACGAGCGGTCTCGCCGAGTCGCGCGAAGTGCGCTCGAACGTCGAATGGCGCCTTTCTCCGCGTGTCAGCGTGGAAGGCTCGTACGACAACGTAAACGACATTTCGAGTTCTTCGCTCGGCAATCTGGGCGCCGATGTGCGCTGGCGCCTCGAATTCGAATGACAAATCGGCCTCAATGACCGCGTTTGCAGCGTGAGCCAACGAGGGCTAGGCTCGCGCCCGTGAACGTTCGTCTGATTCGAGAGCTGCGCTTCGAAGCTGCCCACCGCTTGCCCAAGGTTCCCCCGGGTCACAAGTGCTCGCGCCTGCATGGCCACAGCTTCAAGATCGAGCTCGCCATCGTCGGACCAGTCGATCCCGATACGGGCTGGCTGATCGACTTCGCGGAGATCGACCGCATCTGGCAGCCGCTCCACGATCAGCTCGACCACAACTACTTGAACGAGGTGCCCGGCCTCGAAAACCCAACCAGTGAGAACCTGGCCCATTGGTTGTGGCAAGCCTTACGCCCGAAGCTGCCGCAGCTCGAGCGCGTCATCGTGCACGAGACCTGCGACGCGCGCTGCGAGTACGACGGGAAGTAGCGCCGTCAGCGCTCGATTTCGAGGCGCAGGCCAGTGTTTCCGACATCGACGCGCACACGCACGTCGCGAATGTTGGGGCGGCGTGAGAGCTCGACGGAGAGCGGCGTCACCACTTGCTCTTCGATGACGCGCTTGAGCGGGCGGGCGCCGTAATCAGGATCGTATCCCAGGCGCGCCAGCTCGTCTTTGGCAGCGTCGCTCACACGCAAGCTCAGCTGACGTCGCAAGAGACCTTCACGTTGTGCGACTTCCTCCAGCGAGAGCTCCACGATGCGGCGCAGTGCCGGTGCGGAGAGTGGCTCGAAGCTGACCACCTGATCGAGCCGGTTGAAGAACTCCGGGCGAAAGTGCGCGCGCACCGCGCTGTGCAGAGCCGCGCCGTCATGCTGGCTCGCTCCGAAGCCCGCGCGTGCGACTCCGCTGCCCAAGTTGCTGGTCATCACGATCAACGTCATGCGAAAGTCGACCAAGCGACCACTGCTGGTACTGAGCCGACCTTCGCCCAACACCGCGAGCAGCAGATCGAACACGGCTGGGTGCGCCTTTTCGATTTCGTCGAGCAGCACTACGGCTAATGGCTCTTGGCTCACGCGCGCCGCCAAGCTGCGTGCGCCGCGCTCGTCGTCGAGCAGGCGCGAGGCCGAGGACGACAGCATGAATTCGCTCATGTCTACGCGAATCAGGCGCTCCGCGCTGCCGAACACGAAGCGCGCGAGCTCCTTGGCGAGCTCGGTTTTGCCCACGCCGGTTGGCCCCACGAACAACAGGCTCCCGAGCGGCTTTTCGGGATCGTTCACACCCGCCTTGAAGCGGGCGATCACTGCGGCCGCGCTTTCGCATGCGCGCTGCTGCCCGACCACACGCTGAGACAGCACCGCCGCGATGTCGGGCGCGGCTAGTCGCTCACTATCGCTCACCAACCGTTCGCTGAGGCCAGAGTACTTCGAAAACAGCCGATCCACATCGCGCACGGTCGCCTGACGCGGCGGCGCCGCAGGGCTCGTTTTGGCGAGCCATTCGAGAAATCCAAAAGCCTTGCCGGGGAACGCGCTGGCGCGCTGGTAAAGGCCCAGGTGCCGAACCAAACGGCGCACGGCATCCGGAGCCAGTGTCTGCGTGGGCTGCGTGCGTTCCTCATGCTCGCTGATCAGCGCGCACACCTGTTCGGTCGTGAGCGCCTCGAAGCGAACCTGCTGAAAACACGCCAACAAGCTCGCGTGCGTCGCCTGCAAACGCTCGTGCTCTTCAGGGCTGCACTCCGCGATCACGCTGATGGCGCCCTCGGCCATCGCGGGCAGCAGAAAATCAGCAATCGAGGAGGCTCCAGTGCGCCCACGGGTGAGCGCGACGAGTCGATCGACGAACAGGAAATGTCCCTCGCCGCGCAGCTCCGATTGCAGCTCCAAACAGCGCTGCTCCCACATCCCGAGATAGCTCTGGCCCGCCATGATGCGATCGGCTGAGGTGGCCCAAACGCATACCGCCGCGTCCTTCTCGCGAGCCCTTCCTGCGCGCCGCGCGAGCTCTCGCACCCACGCCGTTTTGCCCACGCCCGACGCGCCAATCAGGAGCAACGAAGGCTTCTGCTCCGCTGCCAGCAAGCTCGTGTAACGCGCCTCGTCGACTGGCCCGAAATGACTGCCGAGCTTGCCCGCGCGAGCGAGTTCCGCCCACTCCTCCGCGACGGCTCTCAAAACCGGAAAATTCTCGGCGTCGGCAGCAACAGGCCGTCGCTTACGCCAGCGCGGTGCCCACTCGAGCACGTATTCGTGTTGCGCCTCGCGATACTCGAACAGCGAACGCGCCTCCTCACCGGCCAAGGTTGCGCTCACCGCTTGGCGCAGCACCTCGCCAGCCATGCTCACTTCCTCGAGCACGAACCAGAAACCGAAGCGCGGCAGCATCACGCGAATACCCGCGGGAATTCCGTGGCGATCTTCACTGGCGAGCGCGGCCCAGGCGAACGATAACTCGAGCGGGATGCGCTGCTTTCCAATTACCGTGCGCTTGCCGATGCTGACTTGCGGGCGGACGTCGACCAGCACCTTGTCGACGTGCAACGTCTCGCTCCACAAGAAGGGCTCACAAGCGGCTTGCGGATCGTCTTGGCTCGCCAGTTGACGCTGAAGCTGCGCCAGTACTTCTTCTTCGGAAGCAGCTGTTGCCACGTACTCGGCGCGCGTACTGCTGCGCGCCACGAGCCGCCCGCTGAGCATGCCGCTATGATCGCGCACGAAGTAGACGCGGAGCGAGCGGCGACTCACGACTGCGCCTCGACAGTGGGGTTGGGCGGATTTTGCTCGATGTCCGCACCGATCAACAGCAGGTCCGAGAAGAGCTCGCGGATGTGCCGTACGCGGCGCTTGCTCACGTGCGCGAAACGATAGTCTTCGACGTACAGATTTGCCGGCTGGTCCGGCTCGGGATCGAAACGGATAGAGCGGATAACCGGTAGAATCTCTTCCGGATTAGCAGCAATGCCGGCATCGCCTTCCAAACTTCGCTCGAACGCGGCGAGCGCGGCCCGGTGCCGTTCGACCCACGCGAGCGGCTCATGATGGCCGGCGACCACGCGCACGCGCACGATTTCGGGCCCGGCCGCCAGCGTGCGTCGGATTTGGCAGCCGTTTTCGTTGAGCAGGAAATCCGTCATGCCCGGGCCGATCACGCGCAGCACGACCATGCGCGGTTGTTGCGTGAGCGCCTCGCGGAGCTCGCTGCGAGAGACGAGGCGCGCAGCCCCGTTGGTATCGAGAACCGCCGCGCAATCGAGCTCACCGCGCGCGCTCGCGTACATCTCCGCCAACCACTCCGCTAACCCTGGGTTGCCCTTCGAGAAGCGGCGCCGCTCGTTGTGCAACGAGAGCTTCAGCACCTCCACGATTGCAACGTGACGGTCTGGGACGTGAGCCCTCTGCAACAGTCGCTCCAGCAACGTTACTTCGGCAAGGTCGCGCAATAACTCCTGCGCTCGATCTGCGCCGGCCGCGAACCTATCCGTCGCAGGGCGCCCCGAACGCGGCTCGAATGGGCGTTCGTGTGCGGCGCCTAGAGTTGCGAAGTCGGACTCATCCAAGGACTCGCCCAAGCTCAACTTGCGCTGCCGCAGCCGTGCTTCAAGCTCGCGATCGGCGCGCAAACGAGCTTCCATCCGCTGAATCAACGCGTGAGCGTGAGCGCGCACCGAATCCAGATTGTAGACGTCGCTGGCTCGGCCAAGTTCGCCCAAGCGATAACGCGAAAGGCCGAGCGCCAAGTGCTCCCCGAGCGCGTTCAGGCGCCCGTCGCGCTCCAAGCGCTCGAGCTCCTCGATGGCTGCAGGAATTCGGGAACGCAGCGACTCGTAGCTCGCCTCCAGCAGCGGCAAGGTGCGGCCCGACTCAGAAAAAGGTGAGGCCTCCCGCAGAGCTTCCACGTGGATCCCCACGCCCAGCTGCTGGTCGCTGAACATCCACAGAAGGCGCATCTCGGCAGGCACGTCGGCCACGAGCGCTTGCGTCAGCGCCCCCGCGATCTCGCGGTCGATGTAACGCTTCAATGAACGTGCACCGTAGTCGGCGTCGAAGCCGTTCTGAACGATGCGTGCAACGACCGCGTCGGTGAAGCGAACGAAGGTGTTGCGCTCGGAGAGCCCGGGTCGCGCCACCAGCGCCGCCAGCTCCTTCTTGACGATGTCATGAGCTGCGGCTGGATCCAGAGCGCCGAATGGCACCACGCGATCGATGCGATTGAACAACTCGGGAGGAAAGAATTCGCGCACACCTTGGGCGATCTCTGCGGCCTGCGCGGCGCCGTCTCGCGCGAAGCCGCGCACCGCTGCGCGTGCTGTGCCGAGATTGCTCGTGAGCACGATCGCGACGTGGCTGAAGTCGGTCACGTTGCCACGCGCGTCGCTCAGCCGTGCATCCTCGAAGATCTGCAGCATGAGGTTCAGCACCGACGGGTGCGCCTTCTCGATTTCGTCGAACAGGAGCACCGTAAAAGGCTGCGCGCGCACTCGCGAGGTGAGCAGGCCGTCGGGTTCGTACTGATCGCCAATCAAGCGCGCCACGGCATCTGGCCCGCTGAGCTCTCCCATATCGAAGCGAAGCAGGCGCTCGGACGCGCCGTAGAGATACGCGGCTAGGCACTTCGCAAGTTCGGTCTTGCCGGTTCCCGTTGGACCTGTGAAAAGAAAGACCCCGTACGGGCGTCCCCGCGCGCAAAGCTTCGCGCGCAGGCTCAATATCAGGTCACAAGCTGCCTCGACGGCCAGCGTTTGACCCATGATTTGCTGCGCGAACTCGCGGCGCAGCTGCGTTCGTTCGAGGACCTCCGCACCGGACAGTAGGATCTCGAGTAGGCCAGTCTGCGCGCTGAAAAACTGCAGCACTTGCTCTACGCCGATACCTACGATCTCACCTGGCTCCATGCCTTCACGCAGCGAGCTCCGCGCGATAGCGGCAAGCGGTGCGAGAGCGCGACCGGGCAGCGCCAAGCCCGCTGCGAGCGCAGTGCTCTGTTCGATCAGAGCCAAGAGAGCGCGCGGCTCAATCGCGACGTCTAGCTCTTGCTCGAGACGACGGCTCTCGAACAACAACATCGCGAGAGTCTCGTCGCGCGTCGCCGGGGCGAGATGCACCACGCTAAAAGCTGCCGCAAACGCGGGCGCCTCGTGCTGCAGCAAACTCAGCTGCGCCGGGGTGCACTCTGCGATTATTACGAGCTCGCGGCGAGCCAAGGGGCCCCGAAAAAAGTCGGCCAAAGTGCGGTCACTGGCGGTGCTCTTGCCAATGCTGGAGAACGCCGGCACATCATCGACCCACAGAAGAAGCCGGCGCTTCTTCACGCGCGCAAGAAGCTCCACGCAGCGCGCTTCCCACTGCCCTGCGTACGACATGCCGGCGATGATTTGACGACCCGCCAGCGAGATGACGTTGTGAACGCGGTCCATGTTGCCGTGAGCTGGGAAGTCATCGGCTTCCAGCAAGTCGTGCACGGCCTGCGCAATCAACGTGGAGCGACCGCTGCCCGGCGGGCCTACCACCAGCACCGGCGACTTGTCCCGACCGCACAGCAGCTGACGCAGGCGCTCACGCTCACGTTCGCGCGGAAGACCGGTCGGCAGCGTACCTTCGGCAGCGCGCGCAGTTTGGTTGACCGCCACCCGCAGCAGCGCAGCCAGATCCCCAGAGCGCCCCGAAAGCGTGCGTTCGTCGTCCTGGCGCCGCGATTTCAGTCGCTCACGCAGGCTCGGCGCTTCCACCTGAAAGCGCAGCGTGACGAGTTTCTCTCGACCGCTGCTGCGAAAGGCGTCGATTTCGGCGTCGGCGTCCAGCGTGCGCGAATAGTGGCGCGCCAAAGCGACGGCGAGTGGCTCGCTTTCACTCGGCTCGAACCAACTCCCGGGCTGCAGTGGGTGGTAAGCGATGCGAAGTACCCGATCGCCGCCGCTACTCCGCTCCTCGAGCACCAGCGGGAACCAGCCGGTGACGTGCGCTTTGTCACCTTCACTGCGCACCACGAACTCGATTCGCTCGCGCAGTAGCCGGCGACCGGGAGGCACCAACAAACGCGTGAGGCGTCGCAGCTCCAGGCCAGCTACTTCTTTGCGGACGCGTTCGATCAGACGCTGGCGTGCTTTACCGAGATCGCCTGAGCTGACTGACCAGTCGAACAGCCCTGGAACCATCGGAGTCAGGGAAAATGTCTTCCCGTGCTGCTGCTGATACGCGCTGATCGCTATCTGCACGGCTCAACCTCGGCCTTCGTCGACAGAAAGGAAACGCACGTTCGATTGCGCGCTCGTCAGTGCACGCTCGAAGCTGAAGGCGACCCAATGCTCCAGCGGCTGCGCGGCGCCGGTGCCCGGATGGCTGTAACGCGGGTCGGGCGAAGTGCCGGAAGCGACGAGCGGCGCCGAGAACACCAGCGGTTGCCGTTTTGCGCTGGGTCGATCGATCGCCGCACTCAAGCGAGGTTGAGTCCAGTCGTCGTCGCGAAGTTCGTAGCGCGCGATCAGCGGCCGCGCCCAGAGCTCGCCGTAGCCCTCCAGCAGATGGTACCGATAGCGACCCATGTAAAAGGAAAGCAATGCCCCGGCGCCGGGCCCGCGCACACGAATCAGCACGCTCTCGGAGGGGCGCTGGACGGGCAACTCGCTGAGATACAGAGCTGCGGCCAGCGGTGGGCCCCAGCGCCGCTCAGCCAGCGGAGGCCAACCACTTTCCGGTGAGCGCGGCGCACGATCGAAGTGCAACCACACCTCCCAACTCAGACTGCGCGCAAATCGCAGTAACGGAAGCAAGAATTCGTGCAGCACGTGGCGGTCGTCGAGCTCGTGCAACGCGAAACTCAGCTCGTCCTCAGCTGAGAGCTGGAACAACGCTCTCAAAAGCGCGACCTTGAACTTGTCGTGCGCGCTGCGTGCTTCGGGCTCGAGATCCGGTGCGACCTCGTCGAGCGCGGCAATCAACAACGACTCGACGCCTTCTACCTCACGCAAGGCGTCGTCGAGCGGCTGAAGTAGTCCCAAAAGCTTGCTGTGCTCGCGCTGAAGCTCTGTGATGGTGCTGCTCGGGGTACGCTGCTTCTTGGCCTGAACCAGCTGCGCGCTGACTTCGCTGCGGCGCTCTCGAGCTTCTTTGAGAGCGTGCAAGGCGTGCCAGCGGCGCATGGCCCGGCGCATGCGACTGACGGCGTCGATGCCCGAGCTCTGTTCGCGCTTGCGGCGCGTGGACACCAGCGCCGAAATTGCGATGCCTCCTTGCACCACTGGCGCGAGCTGCGAAGGCACGTAGCCATCCGCAACTACTTGCGATGGGTTCTCGTTCGGCTCGCTCACTGCCCGCACTTGAAACAACGCGGCGCTCGCCTTCGAACCCAAGCTCGAGATCAACGATGCCAACGGCGCAACCAGCACCTCATCCAAGTGCCGTCGTAAGGCGCGCGCGCCGTACTGCGGCGAAAAGCCGCCTTCGACCAGAATGTCGAGCGCAGCTTCCGAAACGGCGAGCTGGCTGCCGCGACCCTCGAGCCCGCTGCGCCGCGCGACGCGCTCGATGCAGAGCTGAGCTACACGCCGAATTTCGGCGTGCCGCAGGCTAGAAAACGCCACGATTGCGTCCAAGCGCCCGACGAGCTCGGGCCGAAAGTGGCGCTCGACTTGCTCCACGTAATAGCGCGCGTCGTCGCTCGTTGCGGTGGAGCCGAAGCCCACGCTCGGCCGCCGGTATTGCACGCCGAGATTGCTGGTCAGAATGATGATGGTGTTGTCGAAGTGTGCGACCCTGCCGCGTGCATCGCTGAGGCGACCTTCACCGAGAACCTGCAGCAATAGATCGAACACACTCGAGTGCGCCTTCTCGATTTCATCCAACAAGACGACACCGAAGGGCTGCTCACGCACACGCCGGGTCAGCACCCCATCGGAGCGATCGCTGCCGCGAATGAGCCGATCGGCAGCGTACGCGTCGGTGTACTCGCTCATATCGAAGCGCACCATGCGCTCTACGGATCCGAACAGGAACTGCGCCAAGGCCTTCGACAGCTCGGTTTTCCCAACGCCCGTCGGCCCCACGAAAAGCAGGGCGGCGAGCGGCTTGCCCGTCGGTTGCAGGCCAGCTTTTACCGAGCACAAGGTCTGCGCGACGCGACGAATCGCTTCAGCTTGACCGACGACGTGTTGGGCGAAAAAACGCTCGATGCTGGCAAACTCCAGGCTGCGGTCGTCACGCAGCAGAAACGCTGGGATGCCGCTCTTCACGGCGAAGCCAGCCAGCACGTCATCGGCGGTCAGCTCTTGTCGAACCTCTTCGCCGAGCTCAGGCGCCTTACCCACGAGTTCGTCGAACAGGCGCACCGCTTTGCCGGGCAACACGCGGTACGGCTCGTAGCGCTCCACCAACGCGAGCAGCTGCGCGCGCCCCGGCTCGTCGAGCCCACGCTCGCCGCGGCGCAAGTTCCTCCGCGAACGCCGCGCCAAGACTTCCAAACTTTGCGCACGGCTCAAGGGCGAAACACCAAAACGCTGCAAATGGCTGAAGAAGCCAACGTGACGCTGACTCAGCCGATCGTGTGCTTCGGGTGTGAGTTCGCCCACGAGGCGCAACTTGCCGCGTTGCAACGGTCTCCGCAGCAAGCCCGCAAAGTCTTCGTGGTCACTGCTGCGCCCAGCGAACAAATCTTCGAGGTTCTCGAAGTACAAGACCACATCCAAAAGCTCTGCCGCGCTCACTACTGCCGCAACGCGCTCCTCCAACTGGCCCAGCGCGCTCTGGCCAGCGACCAACTCGGCACCCGAGGTTGCGTAGACGTCACGTCCAGCGCTCGTCGCCGCGGCGCGCAGCCAAGCCGATTTGCCAGAGCCTTCAGGACCCACCAACACGATGCCGCTCGGTTGCTTGGACATGAGCAGCGCCTGCAAATCGCCGAGCTCGCGTCCAACCAGCTCCTCATAGTCGCGTTCGACTTTGCGCCCGATTTGATCGAGCAACCGTTGCGCCTGGCGACGTCGTTTGGCGAGCTGCTCGTCGTGTTTGCCGTCACGCTCGAGGTCGACTTCCACCAGCGGGCGTTCGAGCTCGAATGAGAGCGGCGGAAGTAGATCGAGGTAACTTGTGCCATCGAGTTCACTGGCGGCAACCAAGCGCACGACTTCGTCGCGCACCGCCTGATCGAAACCGCGCTCGTCCTCGGCCGCGACGTAGGCTACCTGAGCCAGCGCCGGGAGCATCACCCACTTGGCCTTCGTGTGCGTCGAGAGCACGATCACCGACACGCCCACCGGAGTTCGCACGCGATCGCCACGCGGCAGGTCTTCACGCGCGAGCGAGACCGTCACCTCGCGCAGCTCGGCTTGCTCCGGGACGACGAACGACAAAAGTTCGTCAGCGGGAAGCTCGGCGAAGTACTCCGCGAGGAAATCCAACAGCTCTTCGAGCGCCAGCTCGCGCTCGTCGCCGTACGCAACCAAGTGCGGAGCAAACGCCGAACACGCTGAAAACAAGGTATCAGCGTGCTGGCGAACGATGATCAGAGGCCGAAGCTGAAGCGTGCTCACCTAGCGAAGAACCTAGCAGGCTCGCTCCAACACAGGGAGAGCTCACGGCGAAATCAGAACCACGCCCTGACAAGTAGTGGGAGGTTTCACGGTCGAGAGCTGGTCGATTGGCACGGCCCAACGCGAACAGTCCATCGTTCGCGTGTCGGTCATGCATTGCGAGTAACCGCTGGTAACGCTGATGGCCTTCTTGCACGGCACCGCCGCAATCGCGACGTCGATACACTGACCTTGATTGGCCGTACGATCTGCCTCGCTGATTGTGCCGAGGCTGACCAAGCAGTTCATGGTGGCGTTGCACCAAAGTTCGGCAAAGTCCTCGCATTGCTGAACGGCTGCCGGCTTGTCATCGTCGCCGCCGCCACACGCCGCCATCAAGAGACCCACGAATACACCCAACGGTGCAACCCTTCCCAAGCGCATGGGAACTACGTGCAACAGGCGCTGAGTTTCGTCAAGCCGTGCGTGAATCCGAAGGATTATTCGCGTCCGCCGTGTCGACGGCGACGCGCTCGCAATGCGCCCGAAAGTGCGAGCAGCAGCGCGAGAGCACCGACGCTCGATGCACGCGCCCCCGGTAAGTTGCAGCCACAACCGCTGGGCTTCGCGGTGTCGCGATCGCCGCCGTTGCCGGACGCTCCAGCGCTGTTGGTACCACCGCGTGGCATTTCGCTGGAACCGCCGTTGTTCACGCTGTGCCCGCCGCTGCCAGCCGAGATCGAGAGCCCGCCGGACGACGAACTCGCGCCACCGAACGACGCACCGCCAGAACTTGAAACGGGTTCGCCGCACATGCCGTTTTGGCACGGCGCACCTCCAGGGCATGCTGCGCCGTCGCACGCGTCCACGCATTTGCCGTCGCGACAGCCTTGGCCCGCAGCGCACGTCACCATGTCGCAACCGGGCACCACACAACGACCATCGCGCGCACAGCTTTTACCTTGAGGGCAGCCGCTGCAGGTGCAGTCGCCGACACACACGCCCTGACTACAGAAGCTACCCGCGTCGCACTTCACACCAACACAGGGGTCTACGCAGCGATCGAGCTGGCATACTTGACCAATCGGGCACGTAATGCCTTCGCACACGCCGACGCATTTGCCGCCGCGACAAGCAAGGCCCGCCTGGCAAACCACGTTCTTGCAGGCTTCTTCGATGCAGAAGCCGTCCGAGCCGCACACGAGCGGCAACGGGCAATTGAACTCACCGGTGTTGCAGCGACCGACGCATTTGCCGCGCACACACTGTTGATCGGCTGGGCACAGCGAGCCGTCGTCGACCATGCCGTTGCAGTCGTTGTCGACGTTGTCGCATTTCTCGGGTTGCGCGCTGTACTGCGGCTTGCACTCCGGCGCGCCCATGATGGCGCATTCGGTGAGGCCCGCAGAGCACAAGCCCAGCTTGCCGGTGTCGCACGGCTCGCCACCCCCAGGGCAGCTCACGCCGGTGATGAGGAAGACCTTATCGTTGAAGTCTCCGTCGTTGCCTTGCCAGGTGCTCTGGTTCGCGCCTTCCCAATCTTCGAACGCGATGTAGTACGAGCTTTGGTGCACGTTCGAGCGATAAGCGAGCATCATCTTCCAATAGCCGGGCATCGTGCAGCCGGTGCAATTGGCGTTGCGTTGATACTCCGAGTAGTAAACCGGTGAGTCGGGGTTGTTGTTCAGATTCTTGAGCAACACGAAGCCGATCAATCCGCCGGTGTAGTCGGTGCTCGCGCGAATATCTGCAGCGGCGATGGTCTGACCCACCGTGGACGTATTCGCGAGGATGCGAAAGAACTTAGCGGGCGCTTCGTTCGGATTCGCCGGCACGTTGTACCAAGCGAGCCCGGCTTGCGCGCTCGATTGACTCAACACCAACTTTGCCGTGAAATCGCACAACGGTGAGAACACGCCGGGTTCCGCGCTCGCTTCGGTGAGCGCATTGATGTTCTCGCTCTGACTATCGAAGTAAGCCTGGAGTGTCGTTTCGTTCGGCTGCGACGACGGACCTGGCACGCGCGTGCCATTGGGCTCCGTCACCTGCGCTTGCACTGTCAGCGAAACTAAGCCGCTCGCCGCTACCCCGCCGATGGCAACAAGCCGACGCGTTGCACACCACGAGCGTGAAGAAGCGGTCCGGCGAACACGCATGGATGTAACTTAAAGTAGTTTCCAAAGCGGGCCAACGCGCACATTCGCCGAACTTCGAACGTGCGATTGGAAATCGTCTTAACCAATCTCGGGATCGAGACCAGCGAGCATCGCGAGCGGCACTGGGTGATACGGTGGTCGCGGCGTGATGCCGGAGCCCGCGTCACCACCCAAGCGAACCAAGTGGCGCGCGCATGCAACGAGGCACGACTTGCCCTGGCACACACCGGTCGCAAAACCGGTGTAGCGCTTCAAAGATTCGATGTCGCGGTGACCGAGCGCGACGGCTCGCTCGAGCTCTTCGAGCGTCACGTCTTCACAGCGACAGACGATCTGCTTCATGAGCCGCGCGATAGGTCGGCGCACACGCCGAGTGAATCCTCGCGTGCTTCACCTTTCGCAAACTCTACCGGACACGGCAACGGCGCCGTCAGACTCTCCGCCATATCGACGCTGAGCGCGCTCGCCCAATCGCGAGCTCCATCGAAACGCGCGCGAATCACGCCGTTGGGATCGATGAACCACGTTTCGGGATACAGCTTGGTGCCGTACAGACCGCCCACCACCTTCGAGTCTGGATCGATCATCACCGGGAACGGCACGTCACCGCCGAGCACCGACTTCAAGGTGTCGCGCGCGTCGTCCAAGGTGTCGTCCGTCGATACGGTGAGCAGCACGACATTCGGATGCTCGCGCAGCGCCTTTGCGAGGTTCGCGAGCGACGGCATCTCTTCCAAGCACGGGCGGCAGTTTTTCGTCCAGAAGTTCAAAATCACCGTTTTGCCGCGAAAGGAGCTCAGCTTGAGCTTGCCGCCAGAAAGCGCCGGCAACTCGAAGTCGGGCGCGATGCGATTGCGCGCCGCATAGCTCGGGCGCAACGCGCACATCGCGGAACAGGCACGACGCGCTTCGCCATCGCGCGCTGACGCCACGAAACCGTAAACACCCACGGCGGCAAACACGATGACACCGATTTGAGCGAACTGTGAAAACTGCACGGCTTACCCTACCACTCGGGCCGGTCGGCGGGCAGTCGCAGAAATCCCTATGGGGTCGTTTCGACCCGCTCGAGTTCGTACGATTTCGACCCATGCCGATGGACTCTCGAGCGAAGCTTCCGCGCCAAACGGGCGTGAGCGTCCGACCGCTGCGACTTCCATGCGCAAAACGCTCGTTGAACTTCGCCGCTGCCCTTGGCAAATTGTCGCGCGGTCCTAAGCCTACGGCCTGTCACAAGCCGAAACGCTCGTCGTTGCAAAGACGCGAGCAGGTGGCTGTGCTAGCGAGTCGCCATTCGCTGACTCAGGCTCTCATGTCCGACTCTCTGTCCTCCGATCTCGCCTCGCTCCGCATCGATCGCGCGCGCGGCCCGCGTCCTAGTGGTGGCCCACTGAAGACCCTGCTCGCCCTGGCGGTCGGCGCTGGGGTGCTCGGCGCGGCCTACGTCTACGGTAAGCCCTACTTGGAGGCCAAGCTCTTCAAGACCCAGGTCGACGTCACCGAGATTGCGTTGGTGTCGCCGGCTCAAGCTTCCGTCGAGCTGACGGCCACTGGCTACATCGTGGCCCAGTCGGTCTCGAAAGTGAGCGCCAAGGTGCCCGGCAAGGTCGCAAAAATCTTCGTCAAGCAGAGCGACAAGGTGAAGCCGGGGGACACGCTGTTCGTCATCGATCCCATCGACCAAAACGCAGCCATTGCGTCGGCGCGCAGCCAAGCCGCCGCCGCGCGAGCTCGTGCCGTTGCCACCAAGGCCGCGCAAGGCGAAACCGAAGTGCAGCTCAACCGCGCCAAGGCGCTCGCCTCACAGGGTGTGGGGCCGCAATCTGCCGTTGACGATTTGCAGGCGCGCGCGGCGTCGCTGCGTGAGCAAGTCAACGCTTCCGAAGCAGACGCGCGCGCGTCGGGCGCACTGGTGCAACAGCTCGAAGTCAATCTGAAGAACTACACGGTGATAGCTCCCATCGGCGGCACCGTGATCAATCGTCCGCCGGAGCTCGGGGAGTTCGTCGGGCCGCAGCCCTCGGGCGTGGCAGTCGACATGGGCGGCGTGCAAATCGCGAACTTCGACACACAAATGGTCGAGACCGACGTGCCGGAGCAGCGGCTCAGCTTGGTCAAAGTGGGCGCCCCCGCCGAAATCGTGCTGGATGCTTACCCGGATCGCCGGTATCGCGGCCGCGTCGCCGAGATCACTCCCAAGGTCGATCGCGCCAAAGCCACCGTGTTGGTGAAGGTTGCGTTCGTCGACGAAAAAACGGGCGTGATGCCGGATATGTCAGCGCGCGTCAGCTTTCTCAGCGGTGAAGTCGACAAGGAAGCCATCAAGGCGCCGCCGAAAGTGATCGTTCCGGGAGAGGCGATCACCACCGTCTCGGGCAGCAAGGCAGTGTTCGTGATCGACGACGGCAAGGCGCGGCTCACTCCGATCGCGCTGGGGCCTGCGTTCGGGTCCGGCTTCGAAGTCACGCGGGGACCAAGCCCGGGAACCAAGGTCGTGAAGAATCCGCCGCCCGGCTTGACCGATGGTCAACCTTTGAAAGAGCGAACTGGGGATTAGCGAATGAGCGAGACTAAGAAGAACGGCAACGGCAACGCCATGATCCGCCTCGAGAAGGTGGGCAAGACTTTCTTTCGCAGCAAGGAACCGCTCGAGGTCTTGAAGGGAATCGATCTGGAAATCCCCGAGGGCGCCTTCGAAGCGCTGATGGGGCCGAGCGGCTCCGGCAAATCGACCTTGCTCAACTTGATAGCTGGTTTGGATCAGCCGAGTGCGGGGCGGCTCACCGTAGCGGGCGCGGACGTTGGTGCGATGAGCGAAGGCGAGCGCGCGAAATGGCGAGCCTCCAACATCGGCTTCATCTTCCAGACCTACAACTTGATGCCGGTGCTCACCGCGCTCGAAAACGTGGAGCTGCCGCTGCTGTTGGCGAAGCTACCCGCGGCCGAGCGCCGCAAGCGCGCCGAAATCGCGCTGCGTGTGGTCGGCCTCGAGCAACGTGGAGACCATCTGCCGAAGCAACTCTCCGGCGGTCAGGAGCAGCGCGTCGCGATTGCTCGCGCCATCGTCGCCGACCCGAAAATCATCGTGGCGGACGAGCCCACCGGTGATCTCGATCGCGAGAGCGCGAACGACATTTTGGACCTGCTCGATAAGCTCAACAAAGAATTCAACAAGACGATCGTGATGGTCACCCACGATCCCGCCGCGGCGGACCGCGCCAGCATCGTGCGTAAGCTCGACAAGGGCAACCTCGTCTAAGTTCTCTCAGCTCGGAGGCTCGTCACTTGAATCTCTCCACGGTGGCCGTCAAAAACATCAAGCGGAACACCTGGCGCACGCTGCTCACGATCGCCGGCGTCACCGTTGCGATTCTGACTTTCGTGCTGCTCCGCACCATGATCTGGTCGTGGACAGCCGCGACTGAACAGAGCGCAACGGATCGCATCGGTGTGCGTCACAAGGTGACCTTCATCATGCCGATCCCGAAGAAGTACTTCGAAGAGATCCGGCAGATCCCCGGGGTGAAGGCCGCGGCGTACTTCAACTGGTTCGGCGCCAAGGATCCGAAGCACGAAAGCGAGTTTTTCGCGACGTTCGCAGTCGAGCCCGATGACGTGCTCGCCGTGTACGACGAGGTCAAGACGAAGCCTGCGGAAATCGAGGCTTGGAAGCAGAACCGCCGCGGTGCGCTGGTAGGCGACGTAATCGCCAAGAAGATGGGCTGGAAGGTCGGGGACAACGTCACCCTGCGCGGCACGATTTATCCCGGTGATTGGCAATTTCAGATCTCGGGCATCTACACCGCCACGCGCGCCTCGGTGGATCGCTCCTCCTTCTACTTCCATTGGAAGTACCTGAACGAATCTCTGCCGCCGGCTCGCCAGGATCAGGTGGGTTGGGTTTCGGCGCGCATCAACGACGCGGGTCGCTCCGGAGAAATCTGCCGAGCCATCGACACCAAGTTCGACGATCGCGACGTGCAAACGCTGTGCATGAGCGAAAAGGCGATGCAGGCGTCCTTCCTCGGCATGCTTTCCGCGATTTTGAAGGCCATCGACATCGTCTCGATCGTGATCTTGGCGATCATGACGTTGATCCTCGGCAACACCATCGCCATGGGCGTGCGTGAGCGCACCACCGAGTACGGCACGCTGCGCGCAATCGGCTTCGTTCCACGCCACATCGTGTTGTTCGTGTTGGGCGAGTCGCTCTTCACTGGCGCCATCGGCGGCGCACTCGGCATTGCGGTCTCCTACCCCATCGTCAATCAGGTGATCGGTCGCTTCCTGGAAGAGAACATGGGCGCCTTCTTCGCCGTGTTCAAAGTGCAGCCCGCCACCGCGCTGGCCGCATTCTGCCTCGCGCTCTTGCTCAGCACGCTCGCCGCAGTGATTCCCGCTTACGGCACCACCCGCCTCAAGACCGTCGACGCGCTGCGCCGCATCGGCTGATTCACGTCGTACCTCCGGTAAGCCCTGATGATTCCCATCAACTACAACGTACGCAGCCTGTTCGTCCGCAAAACCACCACCATCGCGACCGCGCTCGGCATCGGCCTCGTGGTGTTCGTGCTGGCGAGCGCGCTGATGTTGTCGGCCGGTATCGAGAAGACGCTCGTCACCGCGGGCCGCCCGGATCAAGTCATCGTGCTGCGCAAAGGCTCGGACACCGAGCTCGCCAGCAGCATCGATACGCCGACCACCAACCTCATCATGGCGGCGCCCGGCGTGAAGCGCGACGAACGCGGCCAGGCGCTGGCAGCGGGCGAAGTCGTGATTGTGCTCGCGATGGATAAGCTCGGCAGCGAAGGGCAGATCTCGAATGTTCAGGTGCGCGGCATTCCGGAAAGCACCCTCAAGCTCCGCTCGGATGCGCGCGTCGTCGCAGGGCGGCCGCCGACGCCAGGCACGGACGAAGTGATGGTCGGCAAAGGCGTGGTGGGTCGCTTTCGCGGCATGGAGCTCGGCCAGCACTTCGATCTGAAGAAGAACCGTCCAGTGAACGTGGTCGGCATATTCGAAGCGGGCGGCTCCAGCTTCGAGTCCGAGGTCTGGGCAGATATCGATACCGTACGCAGCGCCTTCGGTCGCGACGGGCTCAATTCGTCGGTAACGGTGCGCCTCGAGTCCCCACTGAAGTACGACGTCTTCAAGGCCACGATGGAAGGCGACAAGCAGCTCGGCCTCGAAGCGCTGCGTGAGTCCGAGTACTACAAGAAGCAGTCGAGCGGCACGAGCATCTTCATCACAGCCGTCGGCGCAGTGATTTCCATCTTCTTCTCGTTCGGCGCCATGATCGGCGCGGTCATCACCATGTTGGCCGCCGTCGCGCAGCGCCAGCGTGAGATCGGCACCCTGCGTGCGCTCGGCTTCTCACGCGGTTCAATCCTGTTTTCGTTCTTGCTCGAGGCAGTGCTGCTCGCACTCGTCGGCGGCGTTCTCGGTATCATTGGCGCGCTGGGGATGAGCTTCGCCAAGATCTCGATGATGAACTTCGCGACCTGGCAAGAAATCACGTTCAGCTTCGATCCGGATCCGAAGCTCTTGGTCGGCGCGCTCATCGCGGGGTGTGGGATGGGTGTGGTTGGCGGCTTTTTGCCGGCGATTCGCGCCGCGTGGGTCGAGCCAGTCAAAGCCATTCGCGGCTGAGCGACATCGGTCGCTGCGTGTGAGCAAGCCTCGGCGCGCCGTCAGAGCGGGCGTCACGCTTCCGAGTTTTTGGCGCCGGCGGGTCAAGCTGCTGACGCTGGACGCAGCAACAATTCGCAGCAAAAGCGCGTGTACTTCCGCGCCGTCGCGGCCATTTCCAGCAGGCCAACGCGTGGCATGGCTCCTGCACCAGGTCGTTCGCCCGCCCGGCACTGTCGGGCACACAGAGAACGAAAATGCCTGTCACGATTCAAACGAACATCTCTTCGCTCGAGACCCAAAAGGCGCTGAACAAAACGCAGAGCGCGTTGAACAAGAACTTTACGCGCCTGTCCAGCGGCTACCGCATCAACACGGCAGCTGACGACGCCGCGGGCCTCGCCATCAGCGAGAGCATGAAAATCCAGATTCGTTCGTACGTGGTCGCCGAGCGCAACGCGAACGACGCGCTGTCGATGACGCAAACGGCGGAGAGCGTGCTCGGTGAAATGAGCGACATTCTCGGCCGCATGCGCGAACTCGCGATGCAGGGCGCCAACGGCAGCATGACCGACGTCGATCGCGGCTACCTCGACACCGAATTCACGGCGTTGAAGGAAGAGATGTCGCGTATTCAGGGCTCGGCCAAGTTCAACGGCCGTCAACTCATCGCTGAGACAGCGGCCAGCATCATCTTCCAGATTGGCCTGAACAACACCGCCAGCGACCAAATTCAGCTGACCTTCGGCGGGCTCGGCCTCACCACCTTGCTGTCGGCGACCACCAACGTTGCCGGCACCACCGCTGCCAATGCTCTCGCCGCGCTCGGCCGCATCGACTCCGCGCTGCAGACGATTTCGACGAACCGCGCCAAGTACGGCGCCACCATGAACCGCCTCGAGGTCTCGATCTCGTCGATCCAGACCATGCGCCTGAACCTCACTGCCGCCAACTCGCGGATCCGCGACGTCGACGTGGCGCAAGAGACCGCAGAGCTCAGCCGCAATCAGATTCTCTCGCAAGCCGGCTCGTCGGTGCTCGCGCAAGCCAACCAGCTGCCGCAGCTCGCTCTCGCGCTGCTCAAGTAACCGACTACGGGCGCGGGGCACGCCGTCGGCGTTTCCCCGCGCTTCACATTTGCCCGCGCAACGAAGCGCGTCCCGCATCATTCGGCGTCGGATGGAGGCGGTGCAAACGAAACCGCCATGCGCCCCCCCGGATAGCCGTCGACGTTCACTTCGAGCACGGTCCAACGCCCGCCGGCAGCGCTGATTTGGCGCACCGTGCGCATCAATACCGGCTGCTCCGCGGCGATGGTTTCCAAAACCGCGCGCCGTTCGACGACGTTGGCCGCTGCCGTCGCGAGCACGTTCACCACTTCCCTGAAGTTCTCTTCAATCTGCGTGTCAGCGGCGCCCTGCTTGATGGCTTCGTCCACCTTGCCGCGCGGCACCATAGTCAGCGCCGCCCCGAGACTCCACGAGAGCACGCGCTCGATGGTCCACGCAGCCACCAAGTCGCCAGAGCCATCGACGTAGCGCACCACGATCTCGGTTGGCTCACCGGACTTCGTCGCATTGATTTGCACGTCGCGGTCCAAGAGCTGCGAGAGCGTATCGGTGAGTTCCTTAATCAGGTGGTGACGACTGAGGTCGGCGGTCATTGAACGGTGGAACGTGTGCCGAGCTGCGCGCTCGGGCCGTGTTCGAATTCGAACGGCTCGGAACAGTGGAACTTCATCCTGATCCCACTACGCCACCCCTCATACGCGATGTACGCCATGCCCTCGCATTGGCCTGACGGGCTCGCGCTGGTGTTCCTGCTTCCGGCACCGTACAGCCCTCGACCAAGTTGTCTTGACAACTTATCAACTCTCCAGCAAGCTCCAGACGTGCCTGATTCTGGCTTTGCCGTGCCGCTGTATGCGCAGATAGCGCGGCGGATCCGTTCGCAGATTCAGGGCGGCGTGTATCCCACAGGCAGCAAAATCCCCTCGGAGCATGAGCTCTCGGCGCGCTTCAAGGTTGGGCGCCCCACGGTGCGCCAAGCCACGCAGCTCTTGGTCGAGGAGCGTGTGCTCGAACGCCGGCGCGGCTCCGGCACATACGTCAGCGGCGCGCCACGCGAAGTGGACTTGTTCTCTGCCGGGGGCACCCTGGCGTCTTTTTCGCGCAGCGGCTTGCACTTGGTTACGCGCATACGCGAGCGGGCCCGTTTGCAGCGCGTACAAAGCGCCGCATGGGGCGAGCGCGACGCGTTCTTCGTCGAACGTCAGAGCTTGCTCGACAGCGCGCCAGTGCTGCTCGAACAAATGTACTTCGACGCCGAGATCTTTCCGCACCTCGATAAAATTGCGCTCGCCGGTCGCTCCCTCTCCGAGCTCGCGCGCGGGCACTACTTGCTAGAGCCGGTGGCTGCTGAGCAGCGTTTCGACGTGGCCGTTCTCGACGCCGAGCGCGCTGAACGGCTCGAACTCGCAGCCGGCGCCAGCGTGCTCAAGGTAGAGCGCACGATAGACTTTCGCACGGCACCTAAAGCGGTGCATGCAGTGCTCTACTGCAGAACCGATCGACTTCAATTCAGCCAACGTTTGGCGTTCGGCCGCTCTGGCAACGTCGATTTGACGACGCCGCACAGCGAGCGCGACGCGAGGTCAGCATGACGGACAAACCAGGTTACTTCTCCGGCTTCGGCGGCGCCTTCATCCCTGAAATCTTGGCGTCGACGTTTGCGGAGCTCGAGGTCGCCTTTGCCGAAGTGAAGCGCGACCCGAGCTTCTGGGCCGAATACGAAACGTTGATGCGCACGTATTCGTGTCGCCCCACGCCCATCACCTTCGCCGAGAACCTCACGCGGCATTTCGGCGGCGCGCGTATCTACGTGAAGCGCGAAGATCTCAATCACACCGGCGCTCACAAAGCCAACAACGTCATGGGACAGGGCTTGCTCGTGAAGCGTATGGGCAAGAAGCGTGTCATCGCCGAAACTGGCGCCGGTCAACACGGCGTCGCAACTGCAACCATGGCCGCCAAGTTCGGCTTCGAGTGCACCATCTACATGGGCGCTGACGACGTGCAGCGCCAGCGCCCCAACGTATTTTGGATGGAGCGCCTCGGTGCCAAGGTAGTGCCCGTCACCGACGGCTCGCGCACCTTGAAAGACGCCATCAACGAGGCGCTGCGTGATTGGGTCACCAGCATGGATACGACCCACTACGTGTTCGGCACCGCCTGCGGCCCAGCGCCATTCCCCGAAATGGTCGCGTGGTTCCAGTCCATTGTCGGCAAAGAAGCTCGCCAGCAAATGCAGGCGCTCGAAGGCCGCTTGCCCGATCGCGTGTACGCTTGCGTCGGCGGCGGTTCGAACGCCATGGGCATCTTCAGCGGCTTCTTGGATTCACCGGCGGTCGAGCTCGTCGGAGTCGAAGCGGGCGGCCTGGGGCTCGAAACCGGGCAACACGCCGCGCGCCTCTCGGGCAACGACGCTTCTGTCGGCGTCGCGCAAGGTTACCGCACCTATTTCTTGCAAGACGAAGACGGACAAATGCGCGACACGCACAGCGTCGCCGCCGGCCTCGACTACATCGGCGTCTCGCCCTTGCTCGCCCACTACAAACACAAAGGCCGCGTGCGCTTCGAAGCCACCACCGATCGCGAAGTGATCGACGCGCTCGCGCTCACCGTAAAAAAAGAGGGCCTCATCCCGGCGCTCGAGTCATCACACGCCTTCGCTCAAGCCTACAAAGAAGCGCCCAGCTTGAGCCCGGATCAAGTGCTGCTCATCAATCAGTCGGGTCGCGGCGACAAAGACATCTTCACCATTGCTGACGCCTTCGACGACCCCGCCTGGAAAGACTTCATCGTCAAGAAAGCTGCTCGCTATCAGGCTCGCTGACTACATTTCCGAAAGCTGCTCGCTATGAAGCTCGCTGATTACATCTCAGAACGCCGCCGCCAACGCGACATCTTGCTGATGACTCACATCGTCATCGGTTACCCGAGCCTCAGCGTCAGCCTCGAGCTCGTGGACGCCATGGTCGAAGCTGGCGTCGACATGATGGAGCTCCAAATCCCGTTTTCGGAGCCAATTGCCGACGGCCCCGTGATTTTGCATGCCAACCAACGCGCGCTGCAAAACGGCACCAAAGTGAACGACTGCTTCGAGTTCGCGGCCAAGGTCACGGCGCGCCACTCGATTCCGTTCTTGTTCATGAGCTACTACAACGTCGTGTTTCGGCGCGGCTGCGCAAACTTCGCCGAACGCAGCGTGCAAGCGGGCGTGCGCGGCGCCATCGTGCCGGATTGCCCACCGGAAGAAGCCTCCGAGTACATCAGCGCCATGCGCGCGCAGAACCTCGCACCCGTCTTCATTTTTTCACCGCGCACGCCCGACTCACGTCTCGCCATGCTGGGCGAGGCCGGCGACGGCTTCGTCTACGCCGTCGCCCGCAAGGGTGTCACCGGGCAAGACACCGAATTTTCCGACGAACTCGCGCAGTACCTCGCGCGTTGTCGCCGCGCGACCAAGCTACCGCTCGCAGTTGGGTTCGGACTCAAAAGCCCCAGTGATGTCGACTTCCTGCGCGGCAAGGCCGACATCGCCGTAGTTGGCACCGAAAGCCTGCGTCTGCTCGAAAAATCAGGTGTTTCGTCCGTCGCAAAGTTCCTATCAACACTCCGCGGGTAGGTCGACGTACGCGCCGCGCGCCGAGTCGAACTCTCCGCGCCAAATCGTTGCGCCACCAGTTGCGCCAAATCGTTGCGCCACCAAGCGGTCTCGCACGCCAACCGTTGCGCCAAATCGTTGCGCGCCCAAGTGTCCCACACGCACCGAGTTGAACTCTCCGCGCGACTGCCCTAACGTCGTACTGATGCGCAACCAATCTGTATCGAAGGCATCTCTTCGTTTCCGTTGGCTCGCCTTGGTCGCCACGCTGGCCCTCGCATTCGCGTGCCGCGACGAAGAAGCCGAAAAGAAGAAAATTGCCGAGATTCAGAAAGAAGCCGACCTAAAGATCCAAAACATCCAAAAGATTGCCGATCAGAAGGTCGCCGACGCCGAAAAACAAGTCGAACAAATCAAACAAGAAATGGCCAACGCCGCCGTCAAACTGAAGGCCGAGGCCGACGACGCCGTCAGCAAAGCGCAAGCAAACGCCGACGAACATGCCAAGGCTGCCGCTGCCGCCCTCGCCAAAGCGCGCGGCGCCTTCAAAGAAGAGGGTCGCCTCCAACTCGCCACCCTCAACAAAGAAGTCACCGAGCTCGCGCAAAAGAGCGCCAAAGCCACGGCCAAAGTCAAAGAAGAAGTCGCCAAAGCGATGAAGCAAATTGCCGCCAAGCAAAAAGACATCGCCAAAGACATCGCCGCCTTCGACAAAGCCGAGCTCGCCGATCTCAAAAAAACTCAAGCCAAGCTCAACCAAGACCTGGCTCAACTAAAAGCCACCATCCGCGCCGCTCGCGCCAAAGTCCCCAACAACTAGCCTCGATCCGCACAAAAACCCGGTTGGGGCCAACGTCGTAACGAGCGCGACGTCCCCCGCCGCGCCCGCTAGGCCTGCCCCGCGCTCCCCCACACGGGTCCGGTTCCGCGCCCGCCCCGCCCTGTTTGTAAACGACCACTTGTAAACGACCGCGCCGCGCGTCCGAGTGCCGCCCACGCCCGCACCACGCGCCGGCCGCGAGTCAGCCCCGCGCCATTGAAACAACGCCTGCGCGCCCGGCCCGAGCCAGACCCGCGCTCTTGAAACGCTTCGTTCCATGCGTTTCCCGTCCCCGAGCCAGCCGCGCTCTTCAAACAACGCCTGCGCGCCCGGCCCGAGCCAGGCCGGCGCTCTTGAAACGCTTCGTTCCATGCGTTTCCCGTCCCCGAGCCAGCCGCGCTCTTCAAACAACGCCTGCGCGCCCGTCCCGAGCCAGACCGGCGCTCTTGAAACGCCTCGCCTCGCTGCGCCCCA
>JBMOMJ010000016.1:0-37807 GCA_049324695.1 Myxococcota bacterium | reverse complement strand
GCGCTCTTGAAACGCTTCGTTCCATGCGTTTCCCGTCCCCGAGCCAGCCGCGCTCTTCAAACAACGCCTGCGCGCCCGTCCCGAGCCAGACCGGCGCTCTTGAAACGCCTCGCCTCGCTGCGCCCCAGCGCATCGAGCGCATCGAACGCCCGCTACGCGCACCTGAGTGCCGCTCCGCGCCCGCGCTGCGCCTCCGAGTGCGCCCGCGCTACGCCCGCTACGCGCCGCACTGCGCGCTCGAGTGCCGCTCCGAAAAGCTATGCCATACTCCGCCGCGCTATGGATCGCCTGGAAAAGCGCCTCCTCGACGGCGTTGCGCGTGCGAGCGCCGACTTCGGCCTCATCGAGCCGAACGACCGCGTGCTCGTTGCAGTCAGCGGCGGCAAAGACTCCCACGCGCTCCTCTACCTCCTGCGCGAAATCCAGCGCCGCGCGCCCTTCGACTTCTCCCTGATCGCCCTCAACGTCGACCAGGGCCATCCCGGCTTCCCCAAACAACTCCTGCCCGAATACTTCGCGCGCGAAGGTTACGACTTCCGCATCATCGAAGAAGACACCTACTCAGTCGTCAAAGAGAAAGTCCCCGCCGGCAAGACCACCTGCTCACTCTGCTCGCGCCTTCGCCGCGGCATCTTGTACACGGCCGCTGCCGAACTCGGCGCAACCAAAATTGCGCTCGGCCACCATCGCGACGACGTCATCGAAACCCTGCTTCTGAACCTCTTCTTCTCGGGCCAACTCAAAGCCATGCCGCCGCGCCTCCGCTCCGATGATGGCCGCAACGTGGTGATTCGCCCGCTCGTCTACGCCGCCGAGCGCGACCTCGCCGCATTCGCTGAAACCAAGGGATTTCCCATTATCCCCTGCGACCTCTGCGGCTCACAGGAACAACTCCAACGCAAGCAAGTCAAAGCGCTGCTCGACGATTGGGAAGCCAAGCACCCCCACCTGCGCGCCAACGTCTTCGCCTCGCTGGCCAACGTGCGCCCCACCCACCTCTTCGACACGAACTTGCGCAACGCGCTCGGCTTGCAAGACGCCGTGGAACCAAGCGACTCCGGAAGCCGCGCTGACGTCGCCGAACTCGTCCCGCTACTCGCCCTCGCGCGGCGTTGATCTCGAAGCTCGTTTCAGCGTCCAACGACGGCGCGACCTCAGTCCTCGAACTCCGAAGTTCTTGTCGCTGCCAGCGCTTCCTCCAGCGCTGGCAATTGAGCTCGGTCGCGCGCGCGTCCCGTTGCGCGCTTACTCGCGATAATCCGATCCAGAGGCAGCACGCGAATTGGAACGCCATCGACGACCAGCTCCTTGGCTCCCTCGAACTCGACGTCAAAAGGCCGTAGTCCGTGCATGTGAACGACGACGTCCAAGCGGTCACCGAGATGCTCGCCACCGATCGTCCGAGGCATCGCGCCGAATGAACCAGATACCCAGATCCCACCGACAGCGTCGACGGCGGCCTTAATGCGAGGGTCCATCGTATCTTCGAACCAAAGATCGATATCCTGAGTCGCCGTGTTTGCTCCTTGGAGTATGGCTGCGCTCGCACCGACGACTAGGAACCGTACCCCCCGCGCGCGCAATTCGATGAGAAGCGAGCGCTCCTCATCAGTCAGTGCGGAGTCGGCCACGCATCAAACCTTTACGCAAGCGCTCCTCGGGAGTGCGCTCCAAATTGCAGAGCACGTGGTATACGCCCGACACATCAAGGTCAGGCCTGCCTTGGACTATTGCGTGAGCGCGCCGCCAGAGGTGTTCGTGCTTCGAGATCCAGGCTTGCCGCTCAGAGTCGGTAATACGCTCGGAATCCACCGCGATAATATAGCTCGTACTCGCGAATGGCGCCGACTTGGCGCCTTTCAACGCGGCACGCCTTCGGGAGCGAGTGCCAAACGGCGCATTTTGGCGCGTTCGGGCGCGATGGGCGCGACGACTTCGTGGTAGCCGCGGCCGTCGGGTGCGTGACCCAAATCGCCGAAGGCACGGCGGTAGTCGGAGAATCGCCCTCCGGCGCGGACGGCTTCGAGCAGTGCTTTGCCTTCGCGATGGCCGCCCTGGGCCAGAACGTATTCGACCCATGCCCATTTTGCGCTGGTGGAGCGCACGTCGGCGCGACCGCGTAAGCCGCGACGCAAGCGTTCGAGGCGGTCCTGAATCACGGAGATGCCGGCGTAGGGCATGTTGTCGAGCGGGGTCTTTCGCTTCGAGCAAAAGGGGGCGATGCCGAGCGCGACGGGGATGATTTTGCTGAGGCCGCTCACGAAGGTGACGCACTCGTCGATGTCGGCGTCGGTTTCGCCGGGCAGGCCGATCATCAGGTAGAGCTTGAGTCGATCCATGCCGTGTTTGCGCGCGAGCTCGGCGGCGTTTTGATAATGCGGCTCACGCCCACGGCGTTCGATGATGCCGCGCATGCGTTCGCTGGGACCGTCGAGCGCGGTGGTGAGCGTGCGATAACCCACTCGGCGTAACGCGGCGACGAACTCTTCCTTCAAGCGATCGGGACGCAGGCTGGAGAGGCCCACTTCGCAACCCCGATCAGCGAGCGCGTGCAAGATTTCTACGATCTTGGGGTGATCGCTGACCGCTGCGCCCACCAACCCCACGCGCCGCACTTCGCCTGGAATGCGCTCGAGTACGACTTCCTTCGGTACGATGCGCATGCCACCGTTGGTGCTGCGCCGCATCACACAGTAGGTGCAGCCGCGCGAGCAGCCGCGCTCGGCCTCGATCAGGAACATGTTGGAGAGCTCGGTGTGCGGCGTGCGGATGGTGCTGAACGCTGGTAGTAGCGCGTCGTCGCAAGCAGCCGGGGTAGGTAGGTTCTCCCCGTGCAGCGCCGGAACGTACACACTGGGCAGCTTGGCCAGGCTCTCCAGCGCCTCGGCGCGCGAACGTGCGTTCGCTGCCGCACGCACCACCGGCTCGATCAGCTCCTCGGCTTCGCCAACCACGATGGCGTCGACGAAAGGCCCGAGTGGGAGTGGATTGGAGAAGGTGAGTGGACCACCGGCAATTACCAATGCGTGTCGCTCACCGCGCTCGCTGGCGAGGGCCGGGATTTGTGCGGCATCGAGCAGCTTGACCAACCCAGCGAGCTCGAGCTCGTACGCCACACTCACGAGAATTAGCGGAAATTCCGAGAGATCGCGGCGGTGCTCGTAGCTCACCGGGCGCTCCTCGACGCGCCCTGCTGGATCAGCTGCGCCGTCCGGCAAGAACACGCGCTCGCAGGCCACTCCGGGGGTTTGCTGTAGGCTCTTGTAAACTTGCTGGTAACCGAGCGAGCTCATGCCCACGTGGTACGGTGACGGATACATGAGCGCGACGCGCGTCGGCGCTTCCTTGTCGATACGCCCGCTCTCGGCGCCGAGGCGCTCCTGAATGAGACGGCGGGTGGCTTCTGTGGGCATGCGCAGCAGCTGGTTATAGCGCCCGGCGCGACGCGCGTCGGGAATCCGGTGCGAAGGAACGACAATAACCCCTGCAATTGTTATCGCAAGCAGCACGATTTAAGGCGCTTTAACGCTCAAGAGAGATCGCGCGAGTGCCGTTCATTCCTACGTGACGGCTTCCGTTCATCCGAGTTCTCCCGCACCCGGCTTCCGCCCATTGCCCGCAACCAGCCTCTCGGCCCTCGTAGAACGGACTCGAGCTCCGAGGCCAGCCGTCTCCCCGCGTACCGAGAAGAAGCTAGCGCCCGTCACGCTCGGCCGCCGCTTTGGTGGGTTCGTTGCGCTCGGCGCCGCGATGTCAGCGATGCTGGTCGGCGCGATTTCTGTCAGCGAAGATGAGACTCGCACGGTCGCACCGCGCGTGCACCACGGCACCGCCGGTTTGAAGCACACCCCGAAGGGTGCCGAAGTGCGTTGGCGCTTGAACAGCACCACGGTTCGCATCGACGCTTCGCTCGACAAGCTCGGCTCCGACGCGGAAGGCGCCGTCAAGAGTGCCTTCGCGACGTGGCTCGATTCGCAGAGCGAGCTGCCGCGCGTGAAGTTCGAGCGCACCAGCAAAGCCGAAGCGCAAGCTGCGCCAGACGGCAGGAACACCGTCGTGCTCGCGCCAATCACCGTGCCAGGCCACGAACACGACCTCGCGATTACGCTGACCTACTCCGACGAGCAAACCGGCGACATCGTCGAAGCCGACATCGTCGTGAACTCGGAGTACCCATTCAAGCTCCTGGCTGCGTCGGCGGAGCAGGAGTCCGATGGCAATTCCTCCAACAGCAGCCACGGCAACGCGCCGCCGACGACGGGTTCGCAGCCGAGCGTCAGCTCCGCGCGCGCTTCATGCCAGTCGAGCTCCAGGGCGCCGAGCTGCGACGGCGGTGCGTACGATCTGCAAAACGTCCTGACGCACGAGGTTGGTCACTTCTTCGGCCTGGGCGAGGACATGGAAGACGCTACCGCCACCATGTACTACTGCACGAGCCGCTGCGAGACCCACAAGCGCGTGCTCACCAGCGACGATACCGCCGTGATGAGCGTTCTCTACGCGCCCTCGACGGCGGGCGAGAGCTCCGGAGCCACCGCGGGTGGTTGCGGCGGCGCGCGCATGGCTCCGCGCGGCGGCTTGGCGGCTTCGGGCTGGATGGCGGCGAGTGCTCTGCTCGGCCTGATGCTGCGGCGCCGCCCACGCCGAAGCTGAGCCAAGCTGGCTTCGCCTTTACGAACCGCCTAGGGCGCGACAAGCTCCGCCCAGTGCGAACCCCTCCGGTCAGATCGAGCAGTGGCACTTCGGAAGTGCCCAAGCGACGTCGTGCGCTCAGCCACGTAGGCGGCGCTTCCGAGCTCGTCGCCGACGACGCCAAGCTGCGCGAGCTCGTCGCCAAATCGCTGGATGTGAGCGACGAAGACGAGCGCGTGCTCGCACACGTACACGGCTTTCACAGCTACCCGGCGCGCCTTCACGCCGAAACGGCGCGCACGTTGATCGAAGCTTTGAGCGCGCCGCAAGCTTCCGTGCTGGATCAGTTCTGCGGCAGCGGCACCGTGCCCGTCGTCGCTCGCGAGCTCGGGCGGCGCGCGCTCGGTAGCGACTTGAACCCGCTCGCCGTTGAGCTGGCTCGCCTCAAAGGCTCGGGCATGTCGGCTGCGTTCGCCAACGCGCTCAAGGCAGCAGCGGAGCGCGTCGTCGAGCACGCACGCGAGCGCCAAAAAGCCGAGCTCGGGCCGACGCGGCCATACGGCCGCGAAGATCGCGATGAGTTTGCTCCGTACGTGCTCCTGGCGCTCGATGGTCTGCGCGACGGCATCGAACAAATCGAGGAGCGTAGCGTGCGCCACGCCTTGCTCTTGGTCTTGTCGGCTTGCCTCACCAAGTTGAGTGAAAAGCGCGCCGACTCGAGCAGCGCGCTTCAGCCAAAGCGCATTGCGCGTAGCTTTCCGTTTCGCTTCTTCATGTTGAAGACCGCGGATCTGGCTGAGCGCGCGCTGGCTTACACGGCGCTGGTACCACGCGGCACTCCGCCGCCCCGTCTCGAAATCTGCGATGCGCGCCGACTTGGTTACGCAGCACCTCGCTCGGTGAGCCTCATCGTGAGCTCGCCGCCTTACCCCGGTGTGTACGACTACTTCCAGCACCATGCGACGCGCATGCGATGGCTGCGCCTGGAAGGTCGCAACTTCGAGCAAGGTGAGATCGGTTCTCGGCGTACCGCCCGCCGCAGCTCGAACGCCGCGCGTGACTGGGAAGGCGACTTCGGACGTTGCTTACAAGAGATGCGACGTGTGCTCGAGCCGCGCGGCCTAGCAGCGCTGATGTTGGCGGACTCGGTGCTGGCGGCGCGCCCCTACTACGCCGACGATTGGCTTCCGCAGGTTGCCCGAAAGCAAGGCATGCGCATCGTCGCGCGCGGAAGCCAGGCGCGACCCCATTTTCACGGGCCAACAGCGCGGGCTTTCGAGGCGCGACCGCGGCGAGAGCATCTGTTCATCTTGGCTGCGGGCTAAATTAGCGCCAAGCAGAGCGAACCATGTCCAAACCGAACCGCTTGGCCGCGGAAACCAGTCCGTACCTGTTGCAACACGCGCACAATCCGGTCGACTGGTACCCGTGGGGCAAAGAGGCCTTCGAGCGAGCACGCGCAGAAAACAAGCCGATATTTTTGAGCATTGGCTACGCGGCGTGTCACTGGTGCCACGTCATGGAGCGCGAGTCGTTCGAAAACGAGCGCGTCGCCGAGTTTCTCAGTCAGCACTTCATCAGCATCAAGGTCGACCGCGAGGAGCGACCCGACGTCGATGACATCTACATGGCCGCCACACTGGCCATCTCCGGCAGCGGTGGCTGGCCGATGAGCGTGTTCCTCACGCCTGAGCTCGAGCCCTTCTTTGCCGGCACGTACTTTCCACCCGATGGCCGCTATGGCCGCCCCGGCTTTCTCAGCCTGCTGCAGCGCATCGTCGAGGCCTGGCAAAAGGAGCCGCAAGCCATCTTCGAGCAAGCCAAGCGCCTCACCGAGCACGTGCGCGAGCGTTCGGACGCCGTACCAGGTCAGAGCCTCAGCGCACAAACTATCGAACGAGGCGTAAACGACCACGCACGCAGCTTCGACGCGACGTGGGGTGGCTTCAGCCCGGCACCGAAGTTCCCATCACATCAGGGCTTGCGCTTGTTGATGCGCTACCAGCACCAAACCGGCGACGCACGTGTGCTGCACATGGTGCGCCACACGCTCGACTGCATGAAGAACGGCGGCATCTACGATCAGGTGGGCGGCGGGTTCGCGCGGTACTCCACCGATGCACGTTGGTTGGTGCCGCACTTCGAGAAGATGCTGTACGACAACGCCCAGCTCGCCGTCGTGTACCTCGAGGCGTTTCAGCTCACGAGCGATCCGGAGTATCGACGTATCGCGAGTGAAACACTCGACTACGTCGTGCGCGAAATGCAGAGCCCCGAAGGTGGTTATTACTCTGCGACCGACGCCGACAGCGAAGGTGAGGAAGGCAAGTTTTTCTGCTTCGTGCCCGAAGAAATCGACGATATTTTGGGCAAAGACGACGCCGAAGCTTTTTGCCTTTATTACGACATCAGCGTCGAAGGCAATTGGGAGGGCAAGAACGTCCTCAACACGCCGCGTCCGCTGGCCACGGTCGCACGTGAGCTCGGGCGCGATGAGAAGGAGCTCGCCGAAGAGTTACGGCGCTCGCGGCAGAAGGTGTACGAAGCGCGCAAGCTGCGCGTGCCGCCGTTGCTCGACGACAAAGTGCTGACCGCCTGGAACGCATTGATGATCGACGCGATGGCGGAGGGCTATCGCATCCTGCGTGACCCGCGTTACCTGGACTCCGCCGAGCGCGCAGCGCGCTTCGTGCGCGAGCAGCTGTTCTCGGCGAGTGAAGGGTTATTGCGCAGCGCACGCGCCGGAAAATCTCACATTCGAGCGTTCCTCGAAGACTACGCTTACTTGAGCGACGCTCTGATTTCACTCTATGAAGCCGGCGGCAACCCGGAGTGGCTCACCTTCGCGGAAAGCCTAGCGCGCAGCTTGTTGAGCGATTTCTCCGCGGAAGATGGCAGCTTCTACTCGACGTCGACCTCTCACGAAGATTTGATTCTGCGCGTGCGCGAAGGGCATGACGGAGCTCTTCCGAGCGCCAACGCAGTCGCTGCGCGCGCCTTGGCGCGCTTGTCGCATCACCTCGATCAACCCGAATTGCGCGAGCGTGCCGCGCGCGCGGTAACGGCTTACGGCAGCGTGATCGAACAATCTCCCCGTGCGTTTGCGAGCTCGCTGCTAGTGCTCGACTTCTTGCTGCGCGGCCCGAGTGAAATCGTCATCGTGGGCGAACCGTCCAGGCCCGACACCGAAGCGCTCGCAAGTGCGCTCGGGCGACGCTATCTCGGCAATCGCGTGATCGCACTGTCGTCGCCTGAACGTCCGAATCAAACTCCGCTGGCGCGTGACAAGGCGCCGCTCGATGGCAAAGCCACCGTGTACGTCTGCCGCAACTTCGCCTGCCAACAGCCGGTAACCGAGCCGGAGCAAATGCTGAGCGCTCTCGACGCAGATCGCAGCGAGCGCACGCCGCTCCGCGAGCTCGACAGGCCCGCCTCGGTGTGAAGTCAGCTACGCTCAACTGGTTCTACCAGTTCACACCAGCAGGCTCGTTCAAGCCATAAGCCATTGAATTTGCACAATTCGGCTACCGGTTCGTCACTGGCACGCGGTTCGCTAGGCGAGAGTCATGCTGAACGTTCTCGCGACGGCTGCCCTAGGGGTCTCGAGCGTATGGTGCCTCGCCGGAGTGCTCGCGGTGTATCGCGCAACGCGCCCGAAGCCGTTCGCGTGTGCGTCCACACTTCCGGTCAGCGTACTGAAGCCATTGTGCGGAGCGGATCCGAATCTGGAAGCGAATCTCGAAAGCTTCTTCACGCAAGACCACTCGCAGTTCGAATTGCTGTTCGGCGTCGTGGACCCCAACGACCCAGCGCTTTTGGCAGTGGAGCGCGTTCGCGCGCGCTATCCGAACGTGGCGTGCCGCATTGTCGTGCATCCCGGCGGCGGCGCCATGAATCCCAAGGTCGACAACTTGCTCGGCTTGCTGCCCGAGGCGCAGCACGATCTGGTGCTCGTGAGCGACAGCAACGTGCGCGCGCCGCGCTACTACTTGCGCGAGCTCGCCAACGTGTACGCCGCGACGCACGCTGGCCTGGTAACGAACTTGTTCTGTGGGAGTGAAGAGGCGTCGTTCGGCGCCGCGCTCGAAAGCGTCGAACTCAGCGGCTTCTGCGCGGCGGGTGTCGCGTTGCCAACGCTGCTCGGCGATCCGCTCTTGGTCGGGAAATCGGCTCTATTTTCACGCAGCCGCTTCGACGCACTGGGCGGCTTTCAGCGTCTGCGTCATGTGCTGGCAGAAGATTTCGTGATGGGCAAAACCTTCGCTCACGCTGGCGAACCCATCGTGATTGCGCCCACAGTGCTCGCCAACGTAACCGGCAAGCTCAGCGTGCGAGACGCGTTCGCTCGCCACCTGCGCTGGTCGATGCTGCGCTTTCGTTTGCGACCCGTCGCCGCAGCGTTGGAGCCCATCACGAGCCCGCTGGCACTGCTCCCCGTCGCATGGCTCCTACTCGGGCCTTGGGCGCTCCTGTGGATGTTCGCGTTGTTGCTAGCGCGCGACGTCGGAGGCTGGCTGATCTTGCGCGGCGGCGAGCGCGCTTGGTTGCCGCTGGTGCTCGGGCCCCTGCGCGATGCGCTATCGCTCGTAGTTTGGTTGGTCGCGCCGCTGAAGCATCACGTGTCGTGGCGCGGCAAGCGGTTTCGCCTGGGCGCGGGCACGCTGCTGTATCCGGAACAGGCGCGCTAGCTCATCGCACGCGATTTGTTTAGAACCCAAGCGCAGGCGGAGCTTTGGAAGGGCGCCGCAAGCGCGGCTGCGAGACGCCCTGCTCGTTGGCAATCAAGCCGTGTGCGTCGAGCAAGCTGCGCACCAGCGCGAGCTCGTCTACCAGTGCCACCGAGAGCGCGATGATCTCGTCGGCAGCGTGCGCTTTGCAGCGCCGTTCAGCTTGCTCGGCGAGCTGTGCCATTCCTACAGCGCCGAAGTTACCGCACGCTCCTTTGATGGCGTGAGCGATGAGCAAGTAAGCAGCTTCGTCGCCGACGTTGGCTGCGTCGCGCAGCGACCGCACACGCTTGGTGATGTCTTCCAGAAAGATTTGCGTGAGCAGCACTGCTACCTGAGGCGAGCCTTCGTCGTGTGCCAGCTCTTCCAAGCGCGAGAGATCCAAGTGGCCCGTCGTGGTCAGCGAAGGCGCAACGGTAGCGGGAACCTCAGCGACTGCGGCAGCGCTATCGCGTCCGCGCGTGATCCAATAGGCGACACGCGCGCGTAGCGTGGTCAAAGTGAAAGGCTTGGCGATGTAGTCGTCCATGCCGGCCGCGACACAGCTGCGTCGCATCTCGGGCACGCCGCCGGCGGTCACCGCGATGATGGGCACCCGCCGTCTACCGCGTTCCATCCGGCGGATCTCGCGGGTGGTATCGAAGCCGTCGAGCCCGCTCATGTGGCAGTCCATCAGCACGACATCGTAGTCGCCGCTGCCGAAGCGATTCAGCGCGTCCATCCCGTTGTCGACCGAATCGACGCGGCACCCAATGGCCGAAAGCGTGTGCGCAATCAGAGCTTGATTGAACTCGTTGTCCTCCACCACCAACGCGCGCCCGGTGACGTCCCCGCTCGAAACCGGGGAATCCGAAGGAGGCGGCAGGCTGCGCGGGTTCTCGCGCGGCTCCTCCAGCACTTGGTTGATGATGGACAGCAGCTCCTGCCCAGAGCGGTGCACACCTTTCACGGCCGCGCGCTGTTCGGCGTCGAGGTTCGTTTCCAGCAGGAGCTCGCTCGCGCCGATCACCACCGTCATCGGCGTGCGCAGCTCGTGGCTGAGCGCAACCCCATCACGACCGAACGAACGCGCGCGAATCAGCCCCGCGATGCGTGGCAACAATTCTTGCCACTGTTCGGCGCTGGGCGGCGCATCGAGATCGACGCCCACCGCGCTGAGCTCTTCGCAGAGCTCGGGCGGCAACGAGCGTTTGAACCGGGAGTCCATGTGGTCGCTCAGGCGACGTCTTGCGATAGATCGAGAGTCGCGATGCGGCGATACAGTGTGGCCCGACCGATCCCGAGCAGCTTGGCTGCTTTGCCCACGCTGCCTTGCGTCGCGCGCAGCGCACGCTGAATGGCGCGGCGTTCGAGCTCACGCAGCGGGAGGATCTCATCGTCGCGGTGCGACTCGCCGTTGCTCGACTTGCCGTTGGACGGCGGAATCGGCGGCAACACGGCGTTGCGAATGTCGGCGGGCAGGTCCGCCAGCGCGATTTCATCGCCGCGACAAGCCAACAAGCTGCGGTGAACGACGTTCTGCAGCTCGCGCACGTTACCCGGCCAGCGATGGCGGGTGAGCGCATCCAACGCCTCGGGCGAGATGTGCTTCACGTTGCGGCCTACGCCAACCTCCAGCGTACGCAGGAAGTGCCCCACCAGAAGCGGGATGTCCTCCAGACGTTCGCGCAGGGGCGGCAGGTGAATCGGGTACACCACCAGACGGAAGTAGAGATCTTCGCGGAAGCGACCTGCTTCCACTTCGGCGCGCAGGTCGCGGTGAGTCGCACACACGATGCGCACATCGACCGGCGTCTCGGAAGAGCCGCCGACGCGACGAATCGTCTTTTCCTGCAAGGTGCGCAGCAAGCTTGCTTGCGTCGTGAGGCTCATCTCACCGAGCTCATCCAGCAGCAGGGTGCCACCGTTGGCTTGCTCGAAGCAGCCGCGGCGCATTTGCGTGGCGCCGGTGAACGACCCGCGCTCGTGCCCGAACAGCTCGGACTCTTGCAGCGACTCGGGAATGCCAGCGCAGTTGATTGCAACGAACGGACCGCGACGGCGATTGCTGCCTTGGTGAATCGCGCGCGCGACGAGTTCCTTACCGGTGCCGCTCTCGCCGAATACACACACAGCCACATCACTGGTGAGCACCCGATCGACCTGCTGTGCGAGCTCCCGCATTTTCGGGCTCTGGCCAACGATTGAACCGAGCACACCGCGTTCGCCCAGCGCATTTTCCAGGCGCCGCACATTGGCCACCAGCTCGCGGCGTTCGCGAGCCCGGTGCACGGCCAAGATCAAGCGATCGCGGTCGAGCGGCTTGGTCACATAGTCGTAAGCGCCGGCGCGCATGGCGGCGACGGCGGTCTCGATCTCGCGCTGAGCGGTAACCACGATGATGGGGAGATCTGCGTCGCGCGCTCGTAGGTGCTGAATCACCTTGAAGCCACCCACTTCTCCGAGGCCTAAGTCGACACACGCGACGTTCGGGCTCTCGCCTTCGTCGCGAATCGCGCTTTCGCCGGAATCGTGCTCGACCACGCGGTAACCCGCGCGCTCCAGCCAGAAGCGCATGAGGCGCCGGGCAGTAGGATCATCGTCAACCAGCGTAACGAGCTCGCCGCTCGCTGAACTCGCTTGCGTAGGAGTGGGCTCTTCGTCCTGCATTCTTCAGCGAGCAAAACGACCCAAGCTCGTCTCGCCTTTAGACTTGCAAGTCTCAGCAAGCGACGAAAGATCCGGCCGCCATGTAGGTTCCGCCGCCGGCACAACCAGCTAAGCGCGTGCAATACAACGCTATTTGCCGTGAGCGCTGCAGCCGGCCTGTTGGAACGCGCTTCGCAAATGCAGCGCGTCGTGACCCTGGCAGCTAGATCCCGCACCCCTTCCGAGTTTCCTTTTCGACATGGCTCACTATGTGTGAGCGGCGCGACGCTCGAGCACGGTGAGCAGAGCAACGTGTACGAGGCTGTCGTCGACCGCGCGTCCGAGCTGTCCAGCGTGATGCTGGACGTCAGATGCGGCGAGCAGCGCCAAGCCGAGCTCTGTAGCGAAGCGCTGGCCGTGGTTCGCGCCGCACTCGAGCGACGGGCGCCGATGTACGAGATCGTAAGCGCGCTTCGCAGCTTTGCGGCGAACGAACGCCCGCTCGTGATTGGCGCGGTGGTGTTGCGCTTCTCGCAGCCGGAGTCGCGACTCGAGATTCTGAACGCCGGGATGCCTGCCGTGGCTTGCGTGCTGCCCGATGGCAAGTTGTCGATGCATGCCGCCCTCTCGGCACGCATCGGCGAGCGGTTTGGCGAGGTGCATCCCTACGAGCTGGCTCCGCTCGCGTGGGGCAGTAGCTGGATCGTCAGCTCGGACGGATTCACTGGCGGCAAACAGGAGCCGGAACAGGTTCGGGCGCTGTGGAAGGGCATGGAGCTGCCGCAGCACGCACACGAGCTCGCCGCAACATCCAGCGAAAAGCTGGCCGACGTCCTGGTGCGTCTCGGTGCGCCGCAAGCGCCCGAGCGCGATGCCAGCATGCTGGTCGTAAACGCCGATCCGACGCGACGCTTTCGTTCTGGAATCCGCCCGTGAGCGCAGTGTACCGTAACAGTCATGAAGATCCGCACGACAACCATCCTGCGTTTACGTGACTCCATGCTGGAGAGCGGAAGGCGCCCGAGCGTGGTGGTATCACCGGCTTACGAGACGCTGGCGCGCGCGGGTCTTCTCAGCATGGAAGAGAGCTCTGCACTCACGCGCGTGGAGCCGCTTGCCGAAACCATGTTCTTGATGGTCGCGGCGGACGGCAACATCGCTCATGAAGAGCGCGACGCGCTGCGCGGAGCCGTACGCGGCTTGTCAGACAACCTGCTGCGCAGCGGAACCATCAACGTCATGCTCGAGAACTTCGAGCAGCGGCTGAAGGAGCACGGTCGGGACGAGCGTCTACGTGAGATCGCCGAGGAGCTCTCCGAGCACCCGAGCGACGCCGAGAGCGCATTCACGCTGGCCGCTGCCGTGGCGCTGGCGGACGACGAGGTGCACGACGAGGAGCAGTCGTTCATCAATCAGCTCGCCGAGTGGCTCGGCATCAGCGCCGAGCGAGCGGGCGAGCTGCTGGATCAACTCGAGGCGGATCGCCAGGCGAGTGAGTGAGTTTCGCGGGCAAAACTTCGACGCAACCGACGGCGTCGATGTCGCCTAAGCGAATGCCGCCCACAGCGGTCGAAGCGTTCTTGACGTGCGATAGAAAGTGGCTGCGCAGCTTGTCTTCGCGCGTCGCTTCGAGCGCAACCGGAGCGAAGCCTGCGATGCGATACGGACATATGGAGTAGCTGCGCACTCCGTTGGCCACGCGAATCTTCGCCAGCATGCCGTAACGCGTCCACGCGTGCTCCGGACGCGGCCCAAAGACGAGGTTGCCGAGGCTGTAGAAGATCGGACGCTCGCGGCGAAAACCAATGCCTTGAATTACGTGCGGATGATGCCCGATGACCACGTCCACTCCAGCGTCGATCACGGCGTCGACGAAACGGCGCGTAGGATCGGCCGGAGCGTCCTGGTACTCCGCACCGCCGTGATAACTCAGCATGACCAAGTCGTGCTCGGCGCGCGCGGCGATCAGCGCTGACTTGATGCGGTCGAGGTTCGCCCAAGCGACGTGCTCACGACCTGGGTGAAGCTCAATTGGGCCTTGGTTCCACACATGGGTGACGGCGAACCAGGCGATGCGCGTGCCCTTCAGCTCGAGGCTCACCGGACGCAGCGCGGATGCGGCGTCCCGACCAGTACCCGCCGAAAGCACGCCCGCGGCAGCAAGGTTGTCCAGCGTCTCGAACAGCGCGCCGCGCCCGTAGTCCCAAGCGTGATTGTTGGCAGTGGAAACTAGCGTCACGTTGGCGCGCGCCAGCGCCGCAGCGCCCTCGGGCGGCCCCGTGAAGATCAAACGATGGAGTGGCGATTGCGTTTCGCCGTGCTGAAAGCTGAGCTGGGACTCCAGATTGACGAAGCGCACGTCGGCGTTGCGCCAAACCGCCTCGATGCCGGCAAACGGTGCGTAGTCTGGCTGGTGTTGCAGGTACTGCCCGACCTCGCGTCCGAAGTTGACATCACCGCCCGCGACGATCACGAGCGGCTCCGGCGCTGGATTCACGGGAATCACGCTCGCAGCCACGTTGCTCGCGGCGAGCTGGACCGGCTGCGACGGCTTCGGCTCTGCTGACCTCATCTCGGCGCTGGCGAGCGGTCGGCGCAAGGGCTCGGAAGTTCCGCCAGCGTTCGCGCACGCGCATAGCGCCGCCGCGAGCCCGTAGAGCTTCGACATCGATCCGCGAGTCTAACAAACGTGAGCGCGGCGCGAGCGAGCAAAAATTACCTACGACTGAACGCGCGGGCGGCAGTGCGACGGGCTCCTCCGCTTTCTGGAGCTTCGAGCCGGCCGAGACTCGACAGCGGCACCGGGAATGGCTTAACTCCATGCCGAAATGAAAATCGCCGTCATCGGAAGCGGATACGTGGGCCTCGTTGCGGGAGCATGCTTTGCGGACTCCGGCACCAACGTCGTGTGCGTCGACAAGGACGAGCAGAAGCTCGAGAAGCTGCGTCGAGGTGACGTGCCGTTCTTCGAACCGCGCCTGTCCGAGCTCGTCAAGCGCAACTGGCCACATCGCTTGGACTTCAGCTCCGACCTTCCCAAGTCGATTCAGGGTCGAGAGGTCGTATTCATCGCGGTGGGCACGCCGCCCAACGAAGACGGCTCCGCGGATCTGTCTCACGTGCTCACCGTGGCCGAGCAAGTGGCGCGCGCTGCCACGCACGATCTCGCATTGGTGTTGAAGAGCACCGTGCCGGTTGGCACCAACGAGCGCGTGACCGAAGTCGTGCGCAAGCACTCGAAGTACAACATCAGCGTCGTCAGCAATCCCGAATTCTTGAAGGAGGGCGACGCTGTCAACGACTTCTTCAAGCCCGATCGTATCATCATCGGCACTGACGACGATCGCGCCTTCGAGTGGGTGTCGCGCCTCTATGCGCCGTACAACCGCCAGCGCAGCCGCATTCAACGCATGAGCCCGAAGAGCGCCGAGATCGTGAAGTACGCTTCCAACGCGCTCCTCGCCGTGAAGATTTCGTTCATGAACGAGATCGCTCGGCTCTGCGACGTGGCCGGCGGCGACGTCGAGCAAGTTCGCGTCGCGGTCGGCTCTGACGAGCGCATCGGTATGCAGTTCTTGTATCCGGGCCTCGGCTTCGGCGGCAGCTGTTTCCCCAAGGATTTGAAGGCCTTGGTGCGAACCGGTGAAGAGCTGGGCGTGAGCATGCAGCTCGCCAACGCCGCGGTGAAGGCCAACGAAGGCCCCGTCAAAACCTTGGTCGCCCACATGGAGCGCGACCTAGGCGGGCTCTCCGGCAAGGTCGTCGGGGTATGGGGCATCGCCTTCAAGCCGCGCACCGACGACGTGCGCGAAGCTCCTGCACTCAAGCTCATGCAAGAGCTCGTGAGCAAAGGTGCCAACGTACGCGCTACCGATCCGCAAGCTCTCGAGACCGGCGCAGCCGCATTGCGACAGCTGGGGATCGCCGATCGGGTGACGTTGCTGGCCAACGAGTATCAAGCCTGCGAAGGTGTGGACGCGCTGGTGATCGCCACGGAGTGGAACGAGTATCGAAATCCCGACGTGCCGCGCATCAAGCAGCTCATGCGCGGGCGCCACGTGTTCGATGGCCGCAACGCGCTCGTGCCGGACATCGTAGCGGACGCTGGACTCATCTACCGCGGTATGGGCCGGCCTCAGCGCGGTGCCTGAGTGCTCAGCCGCTCACTCCCCCAGGCGTTCGAGGCGTGCGTTCACCTCGGCTTGAAAGCGTCGAATCAGCTCGACTAGCAGGCTCTTCGGAGTCGCGCTGTCGAGCAACGCGGTGAGGTCCATACCGTAAACGAGAGCGGTATGGCGGTCGCTTTCATGGCTCTCCGAAAAAGTGGCGTGCGCTCGGCGTCTGCCCAGCGTTGCGAGATCGTAGCGCTTGCCCCCGCTGACTTGTGAGTCGAAAACCCCGAGCAAGGCCGCCTGCAGCCCTTCGCGCTCGTCGAGCGCCATCAGCACTTTGTCGCTGTCGCACAGCCAATCCAAGTCGCGCCACACTTCGCAACCAATGATGCGCTCGGGGCGTGCCTCGCGAGGCAAGCGCCGACAGGCAGCGACCACTCGCAACATCACGGCGACGTGGGTGTCATGCTTGTCGGCGGGGTTGTGCGTGTAGAGCACGCGCGGTCGCGTCAGCGTGAGAACCTTTTCTAAATCCGCGAGCAGCGCTTCGTGCTCAGAGCCGTGAACGGCTTTCACGCTGGCACTCGGAAACGCGAGCTGCACCTGCGCCGCGTACTCGCCGATGACTGCCGCCTTGCGCTGCTCGTGCCGGCGAATTCGTGCGAGCTCCGCGTCGCTCTTTTCGGCATAGCGACCAGCGCGGGAGCTACCGGCACCGTCACACACGACCACGCCAGAAAAGAATGCATCTTCGCGGCCGAGGCAGCTGAAGATGCCGTGCGCTGCCATAATCTCCAGATCGTCTTGGTGAGCGCCGATTCCGAGGTGCGTCGTGCGCGCGAGCGCGGCAATGGCATCGCTGCCATCCGGCACGAACACCTCCGCTTCGCCATGTGAGAACGCTAGGTTCACGCCAGCCCCGCTCGCCCGGTGAGTACCGGCAAGCTAGCGGCCGCAGTGGCTTGCCCGACACGCCGCTGCGCTTCCGCGGGGAGATGCAGCGTGACGCGCTCGAGCAATGCCGGAGCCTCGGCGCTGAGCACATGCTGCGCAGCCTTCAGCAGCTCGCCACCCGCCACGCCTGACGTGACCCGACCTAGCAACAAGACGTTTCGCATAGGGTAGAACTCAGCATAGTCGAGCAGCGCGTAACCCAGATAGACACCCATCGTCTCGAATACCGAAATCGCGGCCCGCTCGTTGTCTTCGGCGCGAAGCTGAAGCTCGCGCAGGCGCTCGGCTTTGGTCCCAGCTTTCAATTCGAGGTTGGCGCTCGCGGCGAGTCGCAGCGCGGCGTCTTGCGAAAGGTACTGCACGCCAGTGCCGCAATCGCCAGACCATTCCTCGTCGCGCGGCGCAGCCTCCGCTAGATCGAGCGGCGCAAAAGCGAGCTCGTTGAGCCAGCCCAGAATACGCCTTTCTTCATCCACGAAGCCCGCCGCCAAGCTGGTCCCGAAGGCGAGCCCGAGCAATGAGCCACTGCCGAGCTCGAGCGAGCCAGCCAAAGCAGCCACATCGCCGTCGTTCGCCACCTCTACCGGAACACCCCACTGCTGCTCCAGATCAGCGTAGATGTTACGAATGTGCTCGTCGAATGCGGCTTTGGGCACGCGCCGAAACAGTGACGCCACGCGCGTCTGATTGTTCACGTAGATCCCCGCGGAGCTCACACCAATCGCATCGAGGCCCGCCAGCTTGGTGCGCGCCGTACGAATGCAGTCGTGCACCATGGCGAGGTGGTAGCGCGGATCGTCGTGCGCCTTCGGCTCCCAAGCGAACTCGTCGGCGTACACAACCTCTCCGTCCGCGAGCGCTGCCACTTTGCAGTCGCTCCCGCCAGCGTCGAAGCCAATGCGGCATCCGCGGAAGTCGCCGCCAAGCGGGCGCGCTCGTTCACGCGCTCTTGGCAGCTGGTCCTCGCGCGTTGGCTCGACACTGAAGGTTCGCTCGTACACGTTACCGAAGAAGGCCGCGTCGAATGCGCGAGCGCCGGAGGGCGAATACGTCTCTGCAAGTTCCGCAACGGCGCTGCTGGGTCCTGAAACCAAGACGCGCCCGGCTCCGCGCTGCCACAGCAAGCTCTTGAGCAGGCGCTCGGCGTATGCGGCGTTGTGCGATGCAAGTGGGTGAGCATCGGCGAACACGGCCTCTCGAACGATCGAAACCTGGCCCTGATCGCGTTCGAGCGCGAACGTAAGCCAAGCGGAGGTGCGAGCTCGCGCGATCTCTTCACGAAAGGCGCGCCGGGCGAGCGAGATGGGGCGAAACCCCGGATCGAGTGGGGAGACGATTCGGGGCACGTCAGAAAAGGTGAACATCGACTTTCAACTCAAGGCTGCCTGGCTTGCACCGTTCTCAACAACGAATGCGTCCCATCAGCGCCGCCAGCGTCGCCGCCAACGGTATCAACCGACAGATAGACGCCCTGGAGCGCGCTGCGGCAGATGTGGTCGAGCAAACCACCTCGGACAATGGTTTCGAGCCAATCGACATTTCTACCGAAGCTCGCAAATCCGGAGAGGGCCTTGACGCTACTACCCAGGGTGGCTTGGAGAAGGCCTTGGTCGACATCCGGATCTCCAAGTATCTCGCCGTCGCCAACATGAAAGTGCTCGACACTCTCAACGATGTGGAACGCGCCGCTGAAGCGATCTTGCGTTGACCAACGAGCCGACGAGTATTTTTGTTGAACGGCCTTAAGTCGGCCGGGCAGCGGCCGTCAGAGGGGGGCAAACGCGGCGGAGGGAGACTTAGCCCCGCACCGGCCCGAGGGCCTACGCGTGCGACCATTTCTTAGGAGTCACTATTTCTTAAGAGTCGCAGGGTAGGTTCAGCGTTCAGCCGCGGCTATGCTCCCGCATCGCCATGCCGCGTTTTCTCGGACTCGACTCGAGCACCCAAAGTCTTTCGGCCCTCGTCATCGACACGGACACAGGGGAAATCGTGCTCGATGAGTCTCTTAATTTTGGCAAGGAATTACCCGAGTTCGCTTCGCCACACGGTTTTCTCGAGCACTCCGACCCCAAAGTAAAACACAGTAACCCCTTGATGTGGGTGGCCGCGCTGGATCGCCTGTTCGAGCGCATCCAAAAGAGTGGGTTCGACCTCGGGACGGTCGCCGGGATCAGCGGGGCGGGGCAGCAACACGGCTCCGTGTATCTGAACAAGCCGATCACGGAAGCGACGCCCTGGTCCGAGCGGCAGCCGCTCGTGGATCAGGTGCGACCGTTGTTGAGTCGCGCCACCTCACCGATCTGGATGGATAGCTCCACCAGCGTGGAGTGCCGTGAAATTGCGGATGCAGTCGGCGGCGACGCGCGGGTCGTTGAAATCACGGGCTCACGCGCGATCGAGCGCTTCACGGGGCCGCAGATCCGAAAGTTTTGGAAGAGTGAACCCAAAGCCTACGAGGCGACTCGCGAGATTCATCTGGTGAGCAGCTTCATGGCATCGCTGCTGGCAGGCACTTCCGCGCCGATCGATTTCGGAGACGGTGCGGGCATGAACCTGCTCGATCTGCGCGAGCTGGCTTGGAGCACACCTCTTTTGCAAGCGACTGCGCCACGGCTGAACGAGCGCTTGCTTCCGGCTGTCGCTTCGAACACGCGCGTCGGCAACATCGCTCCCTACTTCGTACATCGCTTCGGTTTCGCGGCGGGCACGGGCGTGGTTGCCTTCACGGGGGACAACCCGAGCAGCCTGGTGGGCATGGGCGCGACGCGACCCGGAACGGCGGTCGTAAGCCTTGGAACCAGCGACACGGTGTTTGCGTCGATGAGCGCACCACGCACGGATCCGCGGGGTTTTGGCCATGTTTTCGGCAATCCCGCTGGCGGCTTCATGTGCCTCATCTGCTTCGCCAATGGCTCGTTGGCGCGCGAGAAGATCAAGGACCGCGTAGGCCTCGATTGGCAAGGTTTCGAGCGCGCGATCGTGAACGAGACGCAACCAGGCAACGCCGGCGCTTTGTTGCTGCCGTACTTCGTTCCGGAGATGACGCCGAAGTTGCTCAATCCGGAGGTTCGCTTGTTCGGCGACGACGCGTTTCGTTCTTATGGCGAACCCGCTCGCGCCGCGCGCGCGATCGTCGAAGCGCAAGCGTTGGGGATGCAACGTTATTCCAACTTCATTGGCGAGGCGCCAACACGCATCCTCGCGACGGGAGGCGCGTCGCGCAACGCTGGGATCCTGCAAGTCATCGCCGATGTCTTTCAAGCCGAAGTGCGCACGTTGCACGTCGGCAATTCGTCGGCGCTCGGCGGTGCCTTGCGCGCTGCCAACGCGCTCGGCGGCGAAAGCTTCGACAAGCTGTTCGAACGCTTCGCGGCGCCCGATCCCAAGCTTTGCTTTCGGCCCAACCCGAACGCAGATTACACGTCGCTGCGCGAGCGCTTCGCCAGCGAGGTCGATCGCCTGACAGGAGCCTGAGCAAAACTCAGGAGCCTGAGCAAAACTGCAGTTCGCGCCGCGTAGGTCGATGTCGGAGACACGCGGCAGACGAGCCAGCCCTGTCACAAAGCTTCGCTGCCAGTCTGGGTAGTGAAGCCATTTTCCAAAACCGGCTTGCGCGTGCCAGGGTCGTGCGATACGGGCGAAAACCGTATGGCTAGCGAATCGAGCGCGCGCGTAGGCCTAGGCTTCGTCTTGGGCTTTGGTTGGGTACTTGCACTCGTTGGAAGCGGTTGTGCGACCAGCGAAGATCTCACTCCGGAGCAACGAGAGCGCGGGGGGCGCACAGGCATGGGCGGCGCCAGCAACCCGGCCAATGGCGGAAGTGGAACCCCGATGGGTGGCACGCCGAGCGGCAACGGCGGAGCGACAGGCAGCGGCGGGAGCCCCAGCGGCAACGGCGGAGCAACCGGTTCCGGTGGGATGGCGACGGGCGCAGGTGGAACAACCGTGGGCTCTGGAGGCACGACCACGGGCAGCGGCGGCAAGATCTTCGGCAGCAACGGCGGCACCGCCACGGGTAGCGGCGGCACGCTGACGGGAAGCGGTGGAACGAGCTCAGCCGGAACGACGGCGATGGGCGGCAAAACATCGAGCGCCGGCGCTGCTGGTACTGCTGGTACCGCAGGCGGCAGTTCGACATGTGATTGGGACATGTGCGCCAGCAAGAGCTGCATGACGGGCTGTCCGACGAACGACGGCGGTCACTGCGCGAGAGTTTGCGGTGAGTACATCGCGTGCTTCCAGATGAACCCTGGCTGCAGCACATCGGCGGATCCGCTGTGTGTCACGCGCAACAGCTCGACGGGTAAGGAGAACGTGTGCACGATGAAGTGGGAATCCGCCGGCGGAATGTCCACGGGCCCCGCAGCGATGGGACCGACTCAAGTGGCCGCTCGGTACGTCTCGTGCGCCTGCGGGCTCACGATTCCAGGTGTGACCGCCAGCAATTAGCGCGCTTTCGAGGCGTGCTCAGCGCGCTCAGCGTGCGAGAGTGAGAATGAGTCCGCCGAGCGGCGGAATGCGCAGCTTGATCGAGTACGGGCGATTGTGGGCGGGCACGGGATCGGCTTCCACCACCGTCAGCGTTTCGAACTCGCTACCGCCGAAGCGTAGGTCGTCGCTCGAGAGGCGCTCGACGTAACGACCCAGCGCCGGCACGCCAATACGATAGTCCTCGCGCGGCACGGGCGTGAAGTTCAGCACTACGACCACGAAGTCGTTGCCTTCGCGGCGCAAGTAGCTGAGCACGGTGTTGTCTTTGTCCGTGCAGTCGATCCACTCGAAGCTTTCGGGGTTGGGATCGGCGCGCCACAACGCCGGCGTTGCGCGATACAGGCGTCCCAGCTCTGTCAGGAAGTCTTGCAAGCCGCGCCGCTGCGGGTGATCGGCAATGTGCCAGTCGAGCGAGTTGTCACAGTTCCACTCGTGGTGCTGGCCGAACTCGGTGCCCATGAACACCAGCTGCTTGCCGGGTCGAGTGTACTGATAGAGCAGCAGCATCCGCAGGTTGGCGAGCTTCTGCCAGAAGTCGCCAGGCATCTTCTCGACGAGCGCGCCTTTGCCGTGCACCACCTCGTCGTGCGAGATCGAGTTGATGAAGTTCTCGGTGTTCTCGTAGAGCATCGCGAACGTCAGCTGATCGACGTGGAACTTGCGATGCACCGGCTCCTTCGAGAAGAAGGCCAAGGTGTCGTGCATCCAGCCCATGTTCCATTTGAAGGTGAAACCAAGGCCGCCTTCGTCGGGTGAGCGCGTGATGCCGCCCCACGCCGTGGACTCCTCGGCTACGGTGAATGCGCCTGGCACCTCTTCGCGAATCGTGCTGTTGAACACACGCAAGAAATCGATGGCTTCCAGATTCTCGCGACCGCCGAACGGGTTCGGGACCCACTCACCTTCTTTGCGGCTGTAGTCGAGGTACAGCATGGAGGCGACGGCGTCGACGCGCAGACCGTCGACGTGGAACTCCTTGAGCCAGTAGAGCGCGTTCGCCACCAGGAAGTTTCGCACTTCACTGCGGCCGTAGTTGAAAATCAGCGTGCCCCAATCCGGGTGCTCACCGCGGCGGGAGTCTTCGTGTTCGTAGAGCGCGGTGCCGTCGAAGCGGCGCAACGAGAAATCGTCCTTCGGGAAATGCGCCGGAACCCAATCGATGATCACGCCGACGCCGTGCTGGTGGCAGTAGTCGACGAAGTAACGGAAGTCGTCCGGCGTGCCGTAACGTGATGTCGGCGCGTAGTAGCCGGTCACTTGGTATCCCCAAGAGGGATAAAAGGCGTGCTCGGCCACGGGCATCAGCTCGATGTGTGTGAAGCCGAGGCGCTGAACGTGTGCGACCAAACGCGGCGCGAGCTCGCGGTACGTCAACCAGCGATTGCCGTCCTCGGGCACACGTGCCCACGAACCCAAGTGCAGCTCGTAGATCGAGAGCGGTTCGCGGCGCACGTCACGCCCAGCGCGCGCAGCGATCCAAGCTTCGTCGCCCCAGCTGTAGTTCGAGAGGTTCACACGCGAGGCGGTGGCGGGCGGGAGCTCCATCTCGCGCGCCATCGGATCCGTCTTCACACGCAAAGCGCCGTCTTGCGTCTTGATTTCGAACTTGTAGAGCTCGCCCGGACCCACGCCGGGCACGAAGATTTCCCATACGCCGGAGCTGCCCAGCGCGCGCATCGGGAAAAGCCGACCATCCCAACGATTGAACGCGCCGACCACACTCACGCGACGCGCGCTGGGTGCCCACACGGCAAACGATGTTCCCGCCGTGCCCTCGGCAACGCGAGCCCGCGCACCCAAAACTTCCCACAATCGACGGTGCGTGCCTTCGCGGATCAAATGCTGATCGACGTCACCCAGCGTGGGCAGAAACCGATACGGATCATCGCGCTCCCAATCCGCGCCGTCCGCGAAGTGAAAGCGCAGCCGATAGTCGAGCGGCAAGCGCGCGCCAGGCAAGAACGCCGCGAACACGCCATCACCGAGCGACGTCATGGGGCGCGCTTCGCTGAAAGCAACCAGCGTGCAGCCAACGGCGTCCGGGTGGTACGCACGCACGACCGCACCTTCGGTATGGCCGAGCCGCGCGGGGTGCTGCCCGAGCACCGCGTGAGGATCGTGCAACGCATCACCCTTCAACAGAGTGAGCAACTCGAGATCTCCGCTCAAAACCGGATCGGCGTTCGACAGCGTCATGTTCGTAGGAAATCTCGCTCGCGAGCGGCCAGGCTCAGGCCGAGGCGTAGCAAAGCAGCACCAGGGAGTGCGGTGCAACGCTTATTCCAGCGCCCTTCGGAATTCGACGGGTCGGCTGAGCCGTGTTGACTACTTCCTGCCACTGACCGGCCTCCGGGAGCGCGGGCAAAACGAAGGTCCGGGCACGGTTACTTGCGTTCAGCAGCAAGAGAAGGGTCTGCCCGCGATTGGGGCGTCCGCGCTCGTCCACGTCGTCCGACGCTTCGCCGTGGATGAGCATGCCTAGCGTATGATTTTTTGGGTTCCCCCAATCCTCGATGCCCATTTCGCCACCCTCGGGGCGAATCCACGAGACATCTTTGACGCCGTGGGCGCTGACAGGGTCGCCATCGAAGAAGCGGCGGCGCCTGAACACCGGGTTGTTCTTGGTGATGCGGAACACTTCGCGCGCGAACTGCAAGAGTTCCTCGCTGCGTGCATCCGTGTCCCACTGCATCCAGGAGATGTCGTTATCCTGACAGTAGGCGTTGTTGTTGCCGTGCTGGGTGCGGCCGAACTCGTCGCCGTGCGAGATCATCGGCACGCCCTGCGAGAACGCGAGGGTCGCCAGAAAATTCTTCTGCATGCGATCGCGCATGCGCAAAATTTGCTGTGAGCGCGTGTCACCTTCCACGCCCCAGTTACGCGAATTGTTGTCGTTGGTGCCATCGCGGTTGTCTTCGGCATTGGCTTCGTTGCGCTTGTGCTCGTAGCTCACCAAGTCGCGCAAAGTGAAGCCGTCGTGGCACGTCACGAAGTTGATGCTCGCAAAAGGGCCGCGATCGCCGCCCTGAAATAGGTCGCTGGAGCCGGACAGACGCGAGGCGAGCTCGGGGACTTGCCCATCGTCACCGCGCCAGAAACGCCGCACCGAGTCGCGGTAGCGTCCGTTCCATTCCGCCCAACCCGGGGGGAAACCACCGACGCGATAGCCGCCAGGGCCGAGATCCCACGGCTCGGCAATGAGCTTCACGCGCGAGAGAATTGGGTCCTGGTGAACCGTGGCGAAGAAGTGCGAATACAAGTCGAACTCGTGTGGATCGCGCGCCAGCGTCACGGCGAGGTCGAAACGAAAGCCGTCGACGTGCATCTCTTGCACCCAATAACGCAAGCTGTCGAGCACTAGCTGGAGCGCACGCGGGTGCGACACATTGAAGCTGTTGCCGCAGCCGGTGTAGTCCACCATGTGGCGCGGCTTCGAGTGATCCAGCTTGTAGTAAGCCGCGTGATCGATGCCGCGGAAGCACAAGGTCGGACCGAGCTCACTGCCTTCGCCGGTGTGGTTGTAGACCACGTCGAGGATCACCTCGATGCCGGCGCGGTGCAGCGTCTTCACCATGGTCTTGAATTCGTTGACCTGCTGACCGCGGCTCTGCGTGGCGTAACGCGGATCGGGCGCAAAAAAGCCGATCGTGTTGTAGCCCCAGTAGTTCGTGAGCTTGAGCTCGGTGAGCCTGCGTTCGTCGACGGCGTGCTGAACAGGCAACAGCTCGACCGCCGTCACGCTCAACGACTTCAGGTGATCGATGATGGGCTCGGACGAAAGGCCCAGATACGTGCCGCGCAAATGTCCCGGTACCTCGGGGTGACGCATCGTCATCCCCTTGACGTGGCACTCGTAGATCAGCGTGCGACTCCAGGGTACTTGCGGCGGACGATCTTCGCCCCAGCTGAACGCCGTTTCGACCACTACGCTCTTCGGCATGAAGGCAGCGCTATCGGCGTCGTTGAACGAGAGATCACCACCGGGGCTGTCGAGCTTGTAACCGAAGACTTCATCCGCGCATTTCAGATCACCCGAGATCGCTTTGGCATACGGATCGAGCAACAGCTTCATCGGGTTGAAGCGATGGCCGAGCTCGGGAGCGTACGGGCCGTACACACGGTAGCCGTAGAGCTGGCCCGGACGAACGTCGGGCAAGTACACGTGCCAGACGCGATTGGTGCGCTCGCGCAGCTGAATGCGAAACGACTCTTTGGGCGAGTCGACGCTATCGAACAAGCACAGCTCGATCGCGACCGCATTCTGCGAAAAGATCGCGAAATTTACGCCTTCACCGTCCCAGGTGGCTCCGAGCGGGTGGGGTCGGCCGGGGCGAACGCGCATGCTGCGGCTCCCTTTAGCTCACGCGATGTGACAAGCGAAATATATGGGCAACGCGTTCGGTGGGATCGAGCCGGACGTAGTTTCGGGCGCCTCGCCACACATAGCGGGTCCCCGTCAAGAGATCGGTGACTTCGAACGGCTCGCCTTCAGCGATGCCGAGCTCGTTGAGCGGCAACGTGATCATCGACTCGTGCGCGTTGAACGGATCTAGGTTCACGCAGATGAGAAGCTCGTTGCCAGGCGCCGACTTGCGGTACGCCAGAATGCCCTCGTAGTCGGAGGGGCAGAACGTCAGGTTCGGCAACTGGTGCAGCGCCGGATTTTCGCGCCGAATGCGATTGATGCGCGCAATGTCCTGCTTGATGTTGTTGGGGGCGTTGTAGTCACGGCTTTTGAGCTCGTACTTTTCGGAGTCGAGATACTCCTCGCTGCCGTGCCGAACCGGCACGTTCTCGCACAGCTCGAAGCCGCTATAGATGCCGTAAACGGGCGACAACGTCGCTGCCAGCACGAGGCGAATGCGGAACGCAGGCCGGCCGCCAGCAACCAAGTACTCGTGCAGAATGTCCGGCGTGTTCGCGAAAAAGTTCGGGCGGAAGTATTCGACCATTTCCGAGTGCGTGAGCTCGTTCAAATAGTCCTTCAGCTCCCACGCGGAGTTCTTCCAGGTGAAGTAGGTGTAGCTCTGGTTGAAGCCGAGCTTGCCCAACGCCTTCATGCGGTTCGGTCGCGTGAACGACTCCGACAAGAAGATCACGTCGGGGTAGCGCTGATTGACCTCACGCAGAACCCACTCCCAAAATGAAAGGGGTTTGGTGTGGGGGTTATCGACGCGAAAAATCTTAACGCCGTGTTGAATCCAAAACAGGAGCAGATCGCGGCAGGCGTTCCACAGATTGTGGCGGTCTTCACACCAGAAGTTGATGGGATAGATATCCTCGTACTTCTTGGGCGGGTTCTCTGCGTAACGGATGCTGCCGTCGGGGCGAATGAAGAACCACTCCGGATGCTGCTTGCACCAGGGATGATCCGGTGAGCACTGCAACGCGAAGTCGAGCGCGACCTCGATACCGAACTCGCGCGCGCTCTTCACGAAGTCTTGAAAGTCCGCCAGGCTGCCGAGCTCGGGGTGCACGGCGTCGTGACCACCCTCGGCCGAACCAATTGCCCAGGGGCTGCCCACATCGCCAGGCTCACAGGTACGCGAGTTGTTGCGACCTTTGCGGTGCGTGCGCCCAATCGGATGAATCGGCGGCAAGTACACCACATCGAAGCCTAGCGCCGCGAGCTCCGGCAAGCGCCGAGCGGCATCTTTGAAGGTGCCGTGTTGCCCTGGAACGGCCGCTTGGGAGCGCGGAAACAGCTCGTACCATGCGGAGAACGAGGCCTCCTCGGGATCGGCGAGCACTTCCAACGCTTGCGCCAGGCGCGTGACTTCGCGCGGATCCGCAGGCGGCCTGGATAGCTCCAGAATTTCTGCGGCGAACGCCACGCGCAGGCGCTCGTCGAGCGATAGGTTCGCGTCGCGCAACTTGTCAATGGCTTCGCGCACGCGCCGCAACGCTTCGCCCTTCAAGATCTTCAGGTGCCGCTCGAGAATGACCGCGCCTTCGAGCAGCTCGGGGCGCACGTCTTGCCCGGCGTCGACGCGCTTGGCCAATTCGGCGCGAAAGGTGCCGTACTGATCGGGCCAAGCTTCGATCCAGTAGCGAAAGCGCCCCACGCTGTCGACTTTGAGTGAGCCGTACCAGCGATCGGGATCGAAGCGATAAACGAGCGGCTGGCGGCGCGGCTCGGGATCGTTCGGGCCCTGATACACGAGATCGGCGGCGATGAGATCGTGCCCATCCTTGAAGATGGCGACGCCGATTTCGACGCTGGAGCCCACCTGGCGCTTGATTGGATAACGGCCGCCGTCGACGAGCGGAGTCACCTGCTCGATCACGACGCGCGGCGGCTCACCACGCTGATACGTTTCTGTAATCATGAAGCTCGAAGCCCGCGACTTTGAGCCCGAGTGTCGTCGCCGGCAAGCGATGCGTCAAGCAATAGGCGAGCTTCGTGCCGTTCTCACGAGCAGCAACGCGTGCGAAACCGACACGCTGTCAACGATCCGGCGGCGTGTCGACGATCTCTTCGGCGCGCTTCGGCACGTAGTCCGGATCGGGAATCGCCCATGCAGGTTTGACCCAGCCTGCGTCGACGCTCGGTGTCGGCCGCACCGATGCCTCGGGAGCCGTGTCACGACGTTCGCGCGCGGACGCGCTCGCTGCCGCACTGGAACTCAGCGCGCTCGCACGCGGGGCAGCGCTTGCGCTCGGCTGGCCGTTGGCTTCGCCGTTCGCAGCATCTTTGTGACCGTTCGGCTTGCGCGTCGGGCGCGCCGCCAGCTGATCACTTCCAGCTTTTTCACTCACACTGGGCAGCGGTGTCGAGCGTGTCTTGATCCCAAAGTGTTGCAGCGCCCACACGCCGCCGCCCAAACCCAGCGCGAGCGCCACGGCCGCCACACCAACGACGCTGCCGAGGCCGGAGCTACCTGGCACCGAATCACGATCGATTGGCTCACGGCGCTGCGAGGCAGTCGAAACAGGGCTCACTGCAACAGTGGGCGCCACCGGATCGGCGCGCTGCGAGCTCACGGGCGCCGGCTCGGCGTCCATGGTTGCGGCGTCCGGACGCGAAGCCATCGGATCCGAAACGCGACGCGGATCGCGCGTCGTAGTTGGCGCCGAGGACACGCCGCTCTCGGTTGCTTCGGCGCTGCTCGACACCATGATCTCGGGCTGGCTAGTGCGCAGATCGCGCGACTCGATGCATAGCGCTTCGCGCAACGCTTCCGTCATCTCGCGCGCCGATTGAAAGCGCTGCTCGGGATCGCGAGCGACCGCGCGCGCGAACCAAGCATCGAAGCCGAGCGGCACAGCCGCGACTTCGCTCGGCACCGGCAATTCGCGCACGCAAATCTGCAGCACCAAATCTCCGAGGCCGTCGCTGTAAAACGGGCGCTTGCCAGTAAGGCACTCGAACGCAATCACACCCAGCGACCACAAATCGGAGCGATAGTCGACCGCCTTGTTTCCCTGCGCTTGCTCCGGGCTCATGTAATACGGCGTGCCCAGGATCGAGCCCGTGCGCGTCTTCTCGCCTTCGACTGCGAGCGCGCCGTGCTCGATCTTCGCCACACCGAAATCGAGCACCTTCGCAATCTCTTCGTCTTCGTTGCGAACGATGAAGACGTTCTCCGGCTTGAGATCGCGATGCACGATGCCGGCCTCGTGTGCGCGGCTAACCGCTCGCCCGATGTGGCTCACGAAGCGCGCCGTGTCGGTCGCCGTCAGGCGCCGCACTCGCTTCAAGCGCTGCGCCAAGGTTTCTCCCTCGAGCAGCTCCATCACGATGAACGGCACGTTGTCGTCCATGCCGTAATCGATGATGTGAACCACATGGTGGCTGCGCAGCGCCGCTGCTGCCTTCGCCTCGCGCAGAAAGCGCGCCACGGTTTGCTCGTCGTGAACGGCGTCGCGATCGATGAGCTTGACCGCCACCGGCGACTGCAGCGCAATGTGCTCCGCACGCCAGATCGCGCCCATACCGCCTCCGCCCAGCCGCTCTTCCAGACGATAGCGGCCCGCCAACACGCGCTGGGGCTCGAATGCGGGGCGTCCCATGCGGTTCGGGACCATAGCGCTCAGCCGCCCTTCGTGCATTACTTCTCGCGCAAATGAGCCGGAGAGTCGAACGTGTTCGCGTTGGAACAGCAACTTTGCCGGAGCTCGCAGCGCACGAGATAGCGGAAATGTTGTCTACGGCCGTCCGCGAACGCGGCCGAGCGTCGCTCGCGCTCGCTGGCGGAACGACGCCGCGCGCGGCCTACGAGCGACTCGCGGCCGAAACGGTTCCGTGGGCTTCGGTTTCGATCTACTTCGGGGACGAACGCTGCGTCCCTCCCGATCATTCCGATAGTAACTATCGCATGGCTCATGAGGCGCTCTTTGCGCGCCTTCCGCAGCCTCCAGCTCAGATCGAGCGCATGGCCGGAGAAAGTTCCGACTACGATGGCGCTGCGCGGGCATATGAAGGGGTGTTGCCCGAAGCTCTCGACGTGCTCGTCCTGGGAGTGGGGGAGGACGGCCACACGGCTTCCCTGTTTCCCGGTTCCAGCGCTCTCTTCGAAGCGACGCGGCGCGTATTGCCGGTGATTGGGCCGAAGCCGCCGCCGCAGCGTCTCACCATTACCCCTCCTGTGCTGAAGGCGGCGCGAAGCGTGGTGGTGCTGGCAGCAGGTGCGGGCAAAGCACCCGCGGTCGCACGCGCGCTCGAAGGCGAGCTCGACATTTCGAGTTGCCCCTCTCAGCTCGTACGCGACGCGTTGTGGTTGATGGATCACGCGGCCGCCGCAGAGCTCAGCGGCAAATGGTGAGCTCCTGGTTGGAGTCGCCGACGCGCGTCGCTTCGCGTCACGCGCTCACCTTGCCGGCCGGTCGGCGCTGCGCTCGCACTGTGGCGGCTCGTCCTCGTTCAGATTTGATAACGCGATCCTGACTCACGATGACCAAAACGTGACCGGCGCTCCCAACGCCCGATGCGAAAGTCCAAGCGTGAACTTCGCTGAACGTCTCGCTCATCGCATCGTCGCCGCGCCGCTGAAGAAACCAGCTCTTGCTCAATCGTGGAGTGAATACCAGTGGTCCGCTGGCATTCCGTTCTTCTTGGCGCACTTGCTACCGCTCGGTGCGTTGTGGACCGGCGCGCACGCGCGCGACTTCGTGGTGTGCGCAGTGCTCTATGTGGTTCGCATGTTCGGCGTAACGGGCGTGTACCACCGCTACTTCTCACACCGCACTTACAAAACGAGCCGTGTTTTCCAGTTCATTCTGGCGTTCCTGGCGCAGACCAGCGCGCAGAAGGGGGCGCTCTGGTGGGCTGCTCATCACCGCACGCATCACAAGTTCTCGGACAAGCCCGGTGATCCGCACAGCTCGACGCGCGGCTTCTGGTACTCACACGTCGGTTGGATTTTGGATCGTACCGACGAGACCGACTACTCCAAGATCAAAGACCTCGCGAAGTATCCCGAGCTCGTCCTCCTGAACGTGATTCCGAACATCGCGTCGCTGTCGCTAGGTGTCGCCGTGTTCTTGCTGTTCGGTTGGTCGGGGCTGTTCATCGGCTTCGGCCTCAGCACCGTGCTCTTGTGGCACGGCACGTTCACCATCAACTCACTCGCCCACATGATCGGCAAGCCGCGCTACGACGCCGACGACAACAGCAAGAACAGCTTCTTGCTCGCCATCATCACGCTCGGCGAAGGCTGGCACAACAACCACCACTACTTCCAAAGCTCCACGCGCCAAGGCTTCTTCTGGTGGGAGCTCGACATCACCTACTACATTCTGAAGGTGCTCTCCTGGGTCGGCCTGGTGTGGGATTTGAAGCCGCCGCCCGCGCGCGCCTACGATCCGAAGAACATGTTGAAGTACGCCGCGTCGACCAAACCGCTCGTCGAGCCCTCGGCAGCGCCGCCGAGCGTGATGCCCGACGCCGCCGCCTGATCACACAACTCAACCTGCGGGAGCGATGTCGAGATATCGTTCCCGCAAGTGATCCTCGAAGGCGCGTGTATCGAGCACCTTGCCGGTCGCGCGCTCGAGAAGCGTGTTGGTGTCGAGCAACGAGCCCTGCCCCCACACGTTTTCGCGCAACCAGCCGTCGAGCGGCGCAAAATCGCCAGCTTCGATGACCGCAGCCAGGTCTGGAATTGCATTGCGCGCTGCGCGGTAGAGCTGCGCCGCAGTGAGCGCGCCCAACGTGTACGTCGGGAAGTAGCCGAACAGCCCCGCCGGCCAGTGCACATCCTGCATGCAGCCGTCGCGATAGTTGTTCTCCGTCGAGAGGCCGAGCAGCTCGCGCATACCAGCGTCCCACGCCGCTGGAATATCTTCGACCTTCAATGAGCCCTCGATCAAAGGCTTCTCGATCTCGAAGCGCAGCACGACGTGGCACGGGTAGGTTGCTTCGTCGGCATCGACCCGGATGTAACTAGGCTTCACGCGAGTCTGCAGCTTGAACAGGTTGTCGGCAGTGAACGCCGCGGGCTCGCGCACCAAAGCATCAGGAAAAGCTTTCGCGATGAGCTGCGCGGCAAAACTCAAGAAGGCGCGGCTGCGGCACACCTGCATCTCGAGAAGCAGGCTCTGGCTTTCGTGAACGCTCATGCCACGCGCCGAGCCCACCGGTTGCGTCATCCAATCGCGCGGCAGGTTTTGTTCGTACTTGGCGTGACCAGTTTCGTGCAGCACACCCATCAGCGACTTGGCAAAATCGGCAGCGTCGTAACGTGTCGTAATGCGCACGTCTTGTGGCACGCCACCGCAAAACGGGTGATGGCTAGTGTCCAAGCGACCGTGCTCGAAGTCGAAGCCGACGCACTTCATCAACTCCAGGCCGAGCCACTTCTGTCGTTCGACCGCGAAAGGCCCCACCGGCGCAATCACGCGCTCACTGCGTTGACGCTCCAGCACACTCTGAATGAAGTCCGGCAGAAACGCGCGCAGGCGCTGAAACAGCGGTGCAAACGCCGCGCTGCGCGCACCGGGCTCGTAACCGTCGAGCAGCGCGTCGTACATGCCGAGCCCGAGCGTTGCGGATAGCGCTTCTGCCACGCGCCGCTTCAAACCCACCACCTCACGCAGGTACGGCAAAAAGCCGTTCCAATCGTTGTTGGCGCGCAACGAACGCCAAGCTTGCTCACTCTTGGTCTCCGCGCGCGACGCAGCTTCCACCAAGTCTTGCGGAATCGCGTTGGAGCGAGTCCACTCGCGACGCATCTCGCGCAAATTCGCGGCTTGCCACGGGCCGAGCTCGCCGGCTTTGGCTTCAGCCGCAGCGAACCATTCACCCAACCGCGCGTCGGTGGCGCACTCGTGAATCACACCGCGCAACGTGGCCAAAGCTTCCGCCCGCGCCTCGCCACCGCCCGCAGGCATCAGCGCCGCTTCGTCCCACGCTACGATCGCCTCGGTGTGGCGTAGATGGGAGAGCTTACGGTGATGAGCCTCGAGCGCAGCGTAGGACATGGCTCGAGTTTAGACAGCACGCGGGGCCGAGACCAGTCGGCCCGCAGCGATGCTACGCGGCATTGAGAATTGCGTCGATCTGCTCGAGCTCGGCGCGACTGAAGCTCTGATTTTCGAGCAAGCCCACGTTCTCTTCGATTTGGCGCGCGCTGCTCGCGCCGATCAGCGCGGAGGTCACGACCGGGCTTCGCAAGGTCCAGGCGAGCGCCATTTGCGCCAACGATTGCCCACGGCCGCGCGCCAATGTTTCTAGCTTGCGCACCTTGGCGAGCTTCTCCTGCGTGACATGCTCCGGCCTCAAGAAGCGACCATCGCGCACCGCGCGTGCGTCTTCCGGCATGCCGTTCAGGTAGCGATTGCTGAGCAAGCCTTGCTCGAGCGGCGAGAACACGATCGCACCAATGCCCTCTTTCTCGAGCACGCCGAACAACCCCTGCTTGGGCCGACGATCGAACATGCTGTAGCGTGGCTGATGAATCAGGCACGGCGCGCCCATCTCGCGAAGCAGCTGCGCCGCTTTGGCTGTCGCTTCGGGGCCGTAGTTGGAGATCCCAGCGTACAGCGCGCGCCCGGAACGAACCGCTTGCGCCAGCGCGCCGCACGTCTCCTCCAGCGGCGTTTCGGGATCGGGCCGATGACTGTAGAAAATATCTACATAAGGCAAACCAAGCCGTTCCAAGCTCTGATCGAGGCTCGCCAGCAAGTACTTGCGTGATCCGAAGTCGCCGTATGGACCTGGCCACATGTCGTAGCCAGCTTTGGTCGAAATGATGAGCTCGTCTCGATGCGCGGCGAAGTCGAGCTTCAAGATGCGGCCCAAGGTGCGCTCGGCAGAACCACCGGGCTTGCCGTAGTTGTTGGCCAGATCGAAATGGGTGATGCCCAAGTCGAAAGCGCGCCGCAGCATGCCGCGTGCGTTCTCGAAATCGTCGCTATCGCCGAAGTTGTGCCAGAGCCCGAGTGAGACCAACGGGAGCTTCAGCCCGCTTCGACCGCAGCGGCGATAAAACTGAGAGCGATCGTAGCGTTTGGGCGACGGATTGTAGACCACGGATGCGAGCCTTCCTGACGCGACGAAACGCGCGACGAATTCGCTCGCAGCATGGCGGAGATCAGTGCGTCGGGCAAGCACGCTACGCCGCAAAATCAGCGCAATTCTGCTCTGGAACCGGTACCGTTCACCAAGGAACTCGAGTGCCGGGAGGGCGCTTTTGCTGAAGCTCGGGCCTGCCCGTAGGATCTTCATCGTAACGCCGCGAGCCCGGCGGCTGACGCACGTCGGGTTCGGCGTAGCATTGCGTTCCGTAGCGCGACCCAGATTGGCAATACGTGCCAGCGCCAGCACCGCTGCAGCCAGCAAGCGCCATTACGCAGGCCACCAGTGCGAATTTGGTCATGCTGGTGCGAGAGCAAACTTCGCGCCGAATCGTGAAGCGGCTTGTTTTTAGGGGCGCCAGCGCTGGTCGTGAACTCGCGTTGCGTCGTTACCACCACAGCTCCAGCGGCAGGGCGCCCTGCGCTATGCTGCTCGGCGTCATGTTGAAGCCGGGCGAGTTCATTCGGGATCTAATTCAGGCCGAGCCAGGGCGCACCGTCACGGCGCGCGGCTGGGTGAAGACGCGACGCGACAGTAAAGGCGTCCACTTCGTACAACTCGGCGACGGCAGTTGCTTTCGCGATCTACAGGTCGTGTTCCCGGCGGAAACCTTCACGCCGCAATCTCTGGAACAGGTCACGACCGGAGCGTGCGTCGCCATCACCGGTGAGCTGGTTGCCTCACCACACGCCGGTCAGCGTGTCGAACTGCAGGCCCGCAGTTTGGAAGTGCTCGGCGTCGCGGACCCAACCTACCCCCTCCAAAAAAAGGGTCACAGCTTCGAGTTTTTGCGCGAAATCGGCCACCTGCGCCCGCGCTCCAACACCTTCGGCGCCGTCTTCCGCGTGCGTAACGCGCTCTCCTTCGCGATTCACAGCTTCTTCCAGGAGCGCGGCTTCGTTTACGTCCACACCCCCATCATCACCGCCTCCGATTGCGAAGGCGCTGGCGCCATGTTCGGTGTCAGCACGCTCGATCCACAAAACCTGCCGCGCACGCCCGACGGCGCCGTCGACTTCGCGCAGGACTTCTTCGGCAAGCGCGCCTACCTCACCGTCAGTGGTCAACTCGAAGGTGAAGCCTACGCGCTCGCCTTCAGCAACATCTACACCTTCGGCCCCACCTTCCGCGCCGAAAACTCCAACACCCCGCGCCACCTCGCCGAATTCTGGATGGTCGAGCCAGAAATGGCCTTTTGCGACCTCGAAGGCGACATGCAACTCGCCGAAGAGTTCCTCAAATACATCATCCGCGCGGTAATGAATCGCTGCGCCGACGACATCGAATTCTTCAACCAACGCATCGACGACAGCGTGATCAAAACGCTCGAACACGTCGTCAACTCGCCCTTCGAACACGTCACCTACACGGAAGCCATCCGCCTGCTCGAACATTCCAACAAGAAATTCGAGTTCCCCGTCCACTGGGGCGTCGACCTCCAAAGCGAACACGAGCGCTACCTCACGGAAGAGAAATTCAAGCGCCCCGTGATCGTCACCGACTATCCCAAACAGATCAAAGCCTTCTACATGCGCGCCAACGACGACGGCAAAACCGTGCGCGCCATGGACGTTCTCGCGCCGCGCATCGGTGAAATCATCGGCGGCAGCCAACGCGAAGATCGCATCGACCTCCTCCGCGCACAACTCGCCGCGCACAACCTGCCAGAGTCCGCCTACGGTTGGTACCTCGACCTGCGACGTTACGGCGGTGCTCCCCACGCCGGCTTCGGCCTCGGCCTCGAACGCATGCTCATGTACGTCACCGGCATGAAAAACATCCGCGACGTCATTCCCTTTGCCCGCACGCCTGGTTCGGCGGAATTTTGAGTGGGCGCACCAACGTAAAGGGCGCGCAGCTCGAGGACGTCGCTCGTTAGCGCAGACCTTGCGCGCTGAAACCCATGTGGAGATTTGACGATTATCACATCTTCGAAACTATCGGGGCGGCTTGCAGACATGCAATGTCCGGATGCGCGGCGCGCGGGATAGCTTCGCCTGCGACATTTCCGTGAGCGGCAGGATCGCACTATCTTTGCGGACCAGGTGATCGGATAGCGTTCGCTAGACGGCGCCGACTACGTCGCGCACACGGCGAAACCGCGGAGCTCGAAGCGAGGTCGCGCACACAGCGAAACCGCGGAGCTCGAAACGAGGTCGCGCACACAGCGAAACCGCGGAGCTCGAAACGAGGTCGCGCAAATGATTCATTGTCTTGCGCAGGTCGTTCCGAACGCTGCCGCAACCCATGTATGCCGCCGCGCGAGTTCGACGAGCGTCGCAAACGATTCTGGTGTGCGTGTGCGCTTCGCCTGCGACATTTCCGTGAGCGGCGGGATCGCCTGAGATTTCGCAAACTGAGATCGAAGACAGGAGCGATTTCTATCAGTTGGAGGGGTCGGGTTTACGCGCTCACCCGTGCGCCGCAGTCGCATTGGGTACGAGTCGCGCCAACGCATGACGCAGCAGAGTGGCTGCATCTCGCTCTCCATGGTGACCAAGCTGTTCCAGCGCTCGCATCGCCTCACGTCGACCAAAGCCCATCCCGCACAGCGCTGAGAGCACTCGCATGCGGTGGTCGGTCTGCGTGTCAGCCTCAACCTGCTCCAGGCCTGGCATCGGCATCACACCTGGCGTCGCGTCCGCGCGTGACAGCTTCGCGTTCGCCCCTGCAGCTCGCTTTCCTCCCCGCGCCCGCCGCTGGCGGCTCTCTTTCCGCTTCCGCTCGACGTGGTTCGCGCCGAACGCCAGCTCCGCCGTGTACGAATTATGGGGCGAGCAGAGGAGGCACAAGTTTTCCAGAGTCGGAGCGCCCCCACGAGCGAACGGTAGCTTGTGTTCCATGGTGATGAAGCGCCGTTCGCTGCAGCGCCGGCCTTGTGAATCGGTGAAGCTGCACCGGCCCCCGTCGCGCTGCCACACCGCGCGCGCCACCTCCACCGGCACGTGCCGCGAGCCTTCCTTGAGAGGTCGACGTCTTCGCGGCGCGCCCGCCCCCAGTCTTCGCTTCTCCTCGAGTCGAATGAGCTCGTCCACCGCCCGCTCCAAGACTGCTGCCAACTCGCCTCCAGGAATTGAATGACTGAGCAATTCCCGCGCGCGCTCGATCTTGCCGTAGAGCTCGGCCGAAGCAGTGAATTGCACCAGAACCGTCGACGCGGAGAGTGGCTTCAGCCGATCGGCACCTTTCGCAGCCACGGATGTGGTGGTTGGCGTGACGCTCTCTTCTACATCCGGCCGCGGGAAGTGCGCCGCGATGAGCCGCTCGATTTCCCGCCGTGACTTTCCGCACGCCTCGCCGATGAGCCGCTCGGCGTTTTCGCGAGTCACGTGCGGAGCCAAGAGAAAGAGTCCCGTCAGGTGAATGCGCCCACTGCGAAGCTCATCCAATACTTCGGGTACGTCCCGAGCCAGCCGCGCCACGCGCACTCGCTTGCCTGCCTCGTCTTCAGAGTAGTCGAGGCGCTCACGACAGTACGCGCTCAACGACGAACACGCTTGACCCAAGTACAACTTGCGGCGATCGATCTCCATCAGGTGCTCGATCACATCCGCCGTGGCGCCGCGTTCGCAACTTGCCAGCACGCGTGCACGTGCCAATAGCTCCGCATTCGAGAGTGAAGGATCGAATTGCATACGCAACGACTACCACGCGTATTTTCGACCTCGCAGGCGACGCGCAGCGCGCGCTTCGCGCTACAAATCGTGTGAGAACGCGTTTCGATCATCATTCGCTCGTCTGCGCGG
>JBMOMJ010000015.1:0-28376 GCA_049324695.1 Myxococcota bacterium | reverse complement strand
GCGGAGCCGCTCGATACGACGCTTCCGCCGCAGAAGGAAGTTGCGGCCGATCGCTGACTCGCTCGTCACGCCGTCCACTTTGAAGCGCTGCGCTCGCCGTCGCTACACGGCGGCGTGAAGCGGATACGATCACTTTGCAGCTCTTTTCTCAAGCAAAATGTGATTGATCCTCAGCCCACGTGGGCACGCTTAAACGATGTGCCCACACGCCCGCATCTGCGCGCGCTCCACGCTGTGACGCATCGGCCTTGCACCAATATCAGCCGATTCAAGTCCCACGCTACTCCGTGCGCTGAGCGCCGTGACTGCGTCGCGCACGCTGCCCACCGTTACACGGCGGCGTGAAGCGGATACGGCCGATTCAAGTTCCCGAAGCCAACGTGGGCGCGGCGTTCAGAGTTCGACGCGTGCGAGAAAGAATTTGTTGTTTAGGTTCTCGTGGGTCAGTAGCTGGAAGGTTTTTATGCTGCCAAGTTCCTGTTTTAGGTTGGCGAGGCGGCTATGTTCGGTGGTGAAGTAGATGACGCGAACGCCGAGGGCGCGTTGTTCGGAGATCCAGTCGCGAAATTTTTGGCCGGTGGTGACGAAAGCGGGGAGGCGGTTTCCGGTGTAGAAGTTTTCGCCTTTCCAGTTGAGTTGGTAGGCGACGAGGGGTTCTTCGGGTCCGCTGCGGGTTGCGTAGTAGGTGAGGATGGTGTCGCGTTGGCCCCAGTGGGGAGCGGCGGCGATCATGTAGATGTTGAGGGCGAAAGCGCCGAAGCAGAAGGAAACGGCGAGGAAGACGCGAGCGGCGAGGGGACGCAGGCGCGGAAGGAGCATGAGCGCCAAGAAGGTCGCAGTAACCAGGGTGACTGCACGGAGGGCGGGTGCAAAGGCGAGGTTATCAGGCCATGGGCGCGAGTAGTTGTAGCTGAATAGGTTGATGAGTCGCGCGGAGCCGGGAACGGCGCCGTCGGTGAAGAGGTCGCGGCCGATGAGGACGATGAGGGAGGCGCTGAGGAGCGCGAGGAGTCCTTGGGTGGCGCTGCGAAAGGTGTCGCTCGCGTCGGTGGACCGTGCTGGCGATGCCGATGTCCACGTTGGTGCTGGCGCTGCGGATGCCGATGCTGACGGTAACGGTGATGCTGACGGTGATGCTGACGCTGGCGCCGATGCTGACGCCGACGATGATGCTAGCGGCGATGCCGATGCTGATGCTGACGCCGACGCTAGCGGCGATGCCGAAGCCGACGCTGTCAATGTTGGCGCTGGTGCCGCTGCTGGTGATGTGCGCAAGCAGATGATGAAGCTCGCGATGGCTATGCAGACGGCGATTGCGGCGGCGGGGATGTTGGTGGTCGTGGGCGCGCCGAGGAGGCTGCCACCAGCGAGCCAAAGGGCAGCGAGTAAGGTGGCGAGCGCGCAGGTGAACGCGCTCGCGATGTTGGTCAGGGCTCTCGGTGTCGCCGAGCGAGTTGATGCACACCAATTTTCGCGCGGATCGCCAACCAGCTCGGAGAGGGTGAGTCCCGCCAAGATTGCCGCCGGCGGAGCGACGGGCAGGGCGTAGTGGTGGAACTTGGTGAGGGAGACGCTGAACATCGCGAAGCCGAGCAGGCACCAGATGCCGATGAAGGCGAAGAAGCCGCCGGTTTTGGATTTGGCTTCGTCAGCTGGGCCAAAGCTGCGCAAGAAGCCCCACAGGGCGAGTCCAGTCCACGGGAATAGGCCATAGCCGAGTTGCCAGATGTAGTAGCGAAAGCTGACGTCGTCGCCTGCGTTGGTGTCGTGGACGTGCACGAACGCGCGCTTGTACATGTCGTAGAAGAGCAGGCGATCGGTGAAGCTTGCGCCGTGGCGCAGGAAGGCTTGCACGTACCAAGGCAGCGTGACGCAGGCGACGATGAGCGCGAGGCTGGCCCATTCGAGGCGTTCGAGATCGCGGAATCGTTTGGTGACGAGCAGCGCAGTGACGCTGACGACCAATGGCAAAACGAGCCCGGGCGCTCCTTTGGCCAAAGCAGCCAGCGCAACGAAGTACCAGGCGGCGATGAAGTACCAACGTTGTGCGCGTCGCTCGTCTCGGTTGATCCAGAGGAACACGCCGAGCAGCGCGGCCCACAGCAGCGCTAGAAGCGCGGGCTGAAGCTCAGGAAGCACTGGCAGGGCGGCTTCACACGGATCGTTGCCGGGCAAACCGCAGTTACCACCGCCGGAGCCGGCCATGAAGTGATCCGCGTGCAGGCTCAAGCCGCGACCGACGATGCTCACGTTGCGCGAGAGTAAGTAACAGACTTGGGGGAGCACCGACGCGACGACCAACTCCAAGACCAAGCTTGCTCGGGAGAAGTGGAATTCCCGACGCCCCACCCGTACAGCGATCGACGCGCACCGCGCGCTCGGCGCTTGGTCGAGGCCAAGCAAGACCAGGCAAAGCCCTGCGGTCAGCGGCGCAACGTAGGGCATGTCCGTCATGCTCTGGTGCGCGATGAAGTACCAATACGGCGTGAGCAGCAGCGCGAGCCCGGCAAATAGGCCGGCGCGACGCCCCATCAAACGCGCAACGGCTTTATAGACCAGGTAGTTCGCAATCAGCGTGAGTACGATGACTGGCGCTCGCACTGCCCACTCTGGCGCAGGCGCGTAGCCGTCCGCAGCGCCCGCCAGCATTTCGTCGGGCTGATAGCGCACACCCAACAGCAAGAACGATAACCCTTGTAGCCAAAAATCCAGCGCTGGTTTGGACCAGAACCAGTTCTCTTGCGCCCACCAGAAGCTGATCCAATCGTCGCGCACGATCATCTCGCGCGCCACCTCGCCGTAGTGCGTCTCCCAGGGATCGTAGAGTGAATAGTTGCCGAGCATCGGCACGTACAGCACGACACCAGTAACGAGCAGCCACAGCCCTTCGCGCTTCCACCAAGCGCGCTGCGTGGGCTCACGCGCCGCGCGGTGCACGAGCCACGCGAGCGACACGACGCAAGCCAGGCTTGCGGCAGTCACCAGGCAAGCCGACGTGAGCCGCGGCATCGGCAGAGTGCCAGCTACCGCTGCGCGCAACGACAGCACCAGCGCAGCGCCCGCTACCACCAAAGCAGTTAGCGGGCGCACCAGCGCGCCCAGCGAAAGCTGATGCGACACCTCGCCCGGCTCTTCGAAGAAGCCGAGCCCATCCAGCAAACCGAAGCTCGCACCGAGCACCAGGCCCGCACCGATCAGCAGCCGCGTCGCAGAGTGCCCTTCCGAACCAAACAAGGCAGTCAGCAACAGCGCGCACAGCACGGCTACCACCAAGCTGACGGGTCGCGCTCGCGGCTCGTTGGGTAGCTCGGGGCCGGCCGGCATCGAGCGCCGTCGTAAATCAGGCGCTTCGGTTCGGCAAGCTCAGCGAAAGCGCGCTCGACTGCAAAGGCTCCGCGCATGCGCGCTCCGGCTCCGCGCGGCGCGCTCAATCAACGGCGCGCAGCCGCGGACACAACGCTCGCGGGAGCTCAGTCGCTCGACTGCACGCGGTTGCGACCGCCGTGTTTCGCGGCGTAAAGGCGCTTGTCGGCAGCGCTCACCAGCTCTTCCGCGTTCATTTCGCTGCTACCGCCGAGGCTGGCGCAGCCCGCACTGATCGTGACGCGGATGGACCCCTTGTCGCTCGGGATGGTCAGGGCTTGCACAGCGCCGCGGAGACGCTCCGCGAGCGCTGCGGCGCCAGCGACGCTCACCCCTCGCAGAATCAGGGCGAACTCCTCACCGCCGTAACGCGCGAACACGTCTTCGGTGCGGACCATGCTGCCCACCGTACGCGCAATACGAACCAAAACCTGATCACCCGCGGGGTGACCGTAGGTGTCGTTCACCTTTTTGAAGAAGTCGACGTCGAACATCACGAGCGAGAGCTCGGTCTTGTGTCGGCGCGAGTAACTGATCTCGGCGGCGAGCTGCGTGTCGAAGTGATCGCGGTTGAATGCGCCGGTGAGCGCGTCCGTCACGCTGGCTTCGAACAACTGCCGCAGCAGTGCTTCTTGGCTCTCGTCGGTGAGTGTGTAGCGGAACGCTGCCGTCGACGCGAACTGTACCACGTCGCCGTCTCTCAATACGTGACGCGACACGCGCTGCCCGCCCACGAAGGTGCCGTTGGCGCTCTCCGTATCCACCAACACGTAGCTGTCGCCATCCGGAATCAACATGGCGTGTTTTCGGCTGACGCCGCTGTCGCTCACGTAGAGCCCAGCTTCGCTGCCGCGGCCGACGTAGCAAGGCTGATCGCCTAGGCGCGTGACTTGACCGAGGCCTGCGCCTTTCACTCGCACGAGCAGGTGGCGATCCTTCGGCTCATGGTGTGCGATGCGCCCGAGGCTCTCGAGTGAAACGAGCGCTGTCGACTCGTCGTCATCGTGCTCGAACGCGGGCACGAGATCCGTACTCTCGTCGAGTACCTTCAACGCAGCTTCCGCGCGTGAAATACCGATGCCTGTCGACTCTTCACGTTCGACGGGCATGTCCTTGGGTAGACGTTGATTCAGCTTGGGATCTCGGTTCGGCACCGGGAACAGCCTCAACTAGTAAGCTACCCAGATTCGCCGCCTTCGCAAGCTCGGCACTCTTTCGTGTAGCGCTTTTCGTTGTCGCACCTTTCCGGCGCCGAGCCGCGCTTGTGAGGCCATTTTTCCCGTGCTGGCGCTCCCCACGCTCCCTACTCCACGGGGGCGATGCCGGCGCGCCTCCTTTACGTGGCGTACGAAGCCCGCCTAGGCTGCGCCTCGCGATGCACCTTTCACGGACTCTCGGGCCGCTGCTATTCGTGGCCGCTTCGTTCGTGGCCGTTCGCGCCTCGGCGCAAGACTACACGCACCGAAGCTTCCTCGCATCCAACGGCGGTTTCGAGATCACCGGCGAGCCATCGCGACCGCAAATTGTGCGCGTCGACGTCTCGAGCGGCCCCCCGCATCCGATCTCGCTCGCACCCCATTTCTATTGGGGCGTGTCGGATCACGTGACCATCGGCATTACACATCGGCGCGGCCTGTGTCTGTCCGGCTGCGAACGAGCCTACAATGACGCAGGTTTCGGGCTGTTGGTTGGGCTCACTCAATCGCGTGGCTTCGAGCTCGACATCAACACCGGCTTTCAGGCGCGCAGCTTCGAACCCTTCCATTTCGGATGGAAGGGGGGCGTGATCGGCCGGATTAGTGGCGAGCGCGTAGCGTTCGTATTCGATCCATCGGTGTACGTCGGCTTCAACCGGCGCGACCAGGGCAATGGCGACGAGTTGGTGTTGCCATTTTGGTTCTACATCCAGGCCACGCACCACGTGGTGCCATTCGTGGGAGCCATGCTCGTCGGCCCTGTGCGCAACTTCGGCGACCATGTGGCGGTTCCGGTCGAAGGCGGTGTGATCTTTCGCATCGGCGAGCGCGTGGATCTCGGCGCTTACTTCCGCTTCGGCAACTTGCTCGGGCGCGGCGGAAAACCGGACGCGCGCGAGCTCGGCATGCTTGGGCGCTTCAGGTTTTGAGCGCCTGGCGGAAGCGCACCAGCGCCTCGAGTTGAGCGACGATGGCCTTCTTCGTGGTCTCGTCGATCAGGCGCAGCTCGGCGTCGAACTTCTCCGGCGCGCGCGCCACGAACACCTCCGGCTTGTTCAGCGGATGCATGTCGAGGTACACGCAAATCTGACGCAGGTGATACTGCATGCGGGCGCCCCCCAACATGCCGCCGCTCGCGCTCATGATGGCTACGGGCTTGCCGGCAAACGGCTGATCGGCGCCGCGCGACGCCCAGTCGATGGCGTTTTTCAGCACTCCAGGCACAGAAAAGTTGTACTCCGGGCTCACGAACAGCAGCGCCTCCGCGCGGGCAATCGCGGCGCGCAACGACGCCACGGGCGGCGGATAACCAAGGCTTCGCACGTCTTCGTCATAGAGCGGCAGCTCGCCAATCGGGTGCGTCTCGAACTCGATGCCTGCTGGCGCAAGCTCTACCGCGGCGCGCAACAACGCCGAGTTGAACGAGCCTTTGCGCAGACTGCCGCTGATCCCCAAGAGCTTCATGGCTTACTCCGTCGCAAAGCGCCGCGCCGCTACGATGCTGCGTTCCACTACTCGAGCTCGTGTACCAACGCGAGCGCTTCCTGCACGCGCGTCCGTTGCAAGCGCAGCTGCTCGAGCAGCGCTTTGGCTTCGCTCACGACATCCGCCGGCGCGTTGTCGACGAAATTCTTGTTGGCGAGCCGACCTTCCAACACCTTGATGTCCTTGTCGGCCTTTTTCAGCTGGCGCGAAAGGCGCTCCTCCTCTTTCTTCGGCTCGACCAAGCCGCGCAAGCCAACCAACACCTCCACGTCGCCTGCGACCGACACCAGAAAGCCGCGTGGACGCTCCGAGCTCGGCGCCGCAACGTTCGGCGCGCCTTCGGTGTTCACTAGTTGTTCGATGTAGCGCGATTCGCGCGTAAGCAAGGCGCGAATCGCTGGATCCAGAGCACGCAGCTCGAGCGGCACCTTGGCCTGGCGCGGCAAATCGTGCTCACTGCGTGTGCTGCGAGCCGCCGAAATGGCGCCCATCAGCACATTCATTTCGCGCTCTGCGTCGGCAGAGTGCGGCCCGTCCGCCGCGGTTGGATACTGAGCGAGCGCCACCGAAAGCGCCGCATCGCGCGGGCGCGGCAAGCGCTGCCACAGCTCTTCGGTGATGAACGGCATGTACGGGTGCAGCGCACGCAGCGACGACTCCAACGCGTGCGCCAACGTCGCGCGCGTCTCCGCCTGTTGCTCTGGCGAGCCACTCTGGAACACCGATTTGACCATCTCGATGTACCAGTCGCAGAGCTCGTCCCAGAAGAAGTGGTAGAGCGCGAGCGAGCCATCATCCAGACGGAACTCTTCGATGCCTTTGGTGCTGGCTTCCACCGCGGCGCCGAGGCGGGACAAAATCCAGCGGTTGATCAACAAGCTGGGGGCGCTCGGCGGCTTGCCGGTCGCGCTCACGCCTTCGAGATAGGGCAACGCAAAGCGTGTTGCGTTGTAAATCTTGTTGCAAAATTTGCGATAGCCATCGATGCGCGCGGGCGACAGCGCGATGCGCTTGGCTTGCGGTGAATAGCTGCACAGCGTGAAGCGCAGCGCATCGGCGCCGTACGCCGCGAAGCCCTGACCCATCTGCGCCGTCGAAGGATATGCCTTCCTAAACTTTGCGAGCGCTTCCGCTTCGGGCGCGTCCGGCAGCGCCTTCTTCACTACCGAGCTGAACTCGGCGCCGTGAATCAAATCCAGCGGATCGATGGTGTTGCCCTTCAGCTTGCCCATTTTGTCGCCGGTCTCGTCCACCACCAACCCATGCAATAAGATGCGACGGAACGGCACGTCACCGACGAGCTTCAAGCCCATCATCATCATTCGCGTGACCCAGAAGAACAGAATGTCGTAGCCAGTCTCCATGTCGCTCGTCGGATAGAACCGATCGAGCGCCGGAGTCTTGTCGGGCCAGCCCAACGTGGAGAACGGCCACAGCCCGCTGGAAAACCATGTATCGAGCACATCGCCGTCCTGGCGCAGCCCCTGCTTGCCGCACGTGCCACACGCACTCGGCGTCTCGCGACTCACGGTCACGTGCTCATCGTCGCAGTAAAACGCGGGCACCTGGTGCCCCCACCACAGCTGCCGCGAGATGCACCAGTCCTGAATGTTGACCAGCCAGTGCTCGTAGGTCTTCACCCACTCCTCTGGCAAAATCTTGGTGCGTCCGTCGCGCACCGCTTGCAACGCCGGCTCCGCCAGCGGCGCTGTCTTCACGAACCACTGCGTCGAAATCATCGGCTCGACCACCGTGTTGCAGCGACTGCAACGCGGCAGCATCAAGTTGTGCGCCTTCTCACCGCGATGCAGGCCGCGCTCCGAAAGCGCCTTCTTCACGGCGCTGCGCGCTTGCTTCACGGTCAGCCCTTGAAACTGCCCGCCTTGAGCGTTCAGCGTGCCATCCAAATTCAGGATGTTGATCTCTTCCAGCTTGTGCCGCTTGCCCGTCGCGAAGTCGTTGAAATCGTGACCCGGCGTCACCTTCACCGCGCCGGTGCCAAACGCCATGTCCACGAGCTCCGCATCGGTGATCACCGGCACCAAGCGATCCACGAACGGGTGCTTCAGTTTCTTGCCGTGCAAATGCTTGTAGCGCTCGTCATCTGGATGCACCGCGACCGCCGTATCGCCGAGCATCGTCTCGGGTCGCGTCGTCGCCACCACCAACTCGCGTGCGCCTGCGCTCGCGTCCGCTTCTGCAACCTCGTAGGCGAACTCGTAGAGCTCGCCGTTGGTCTCCTCGTTCTCGACTTCGAGATCACTCAGCGCCGTTCGACAATCGGAGCACCAATTGATCAAGCGCGTGGCCCGATAAATCAGCCCTTCTTCGTACAAGCGAACGAATGCCTCGCGCACGGCGCGCGACATGTCCGGATCCATCGTGAACTTGCTGCGCTCCCAATCCGCGGAGTAGCCCAGTACGCGCATCTGCTCGGCGATGCGCCCGCCGCTCTGCTCCTTCCACTGCCACACCCGCTCCACGAACTTCTCGCGCCCCAAGTCGTGACGCGACTTGCCCTCGCGCCGCAGCTGCCGCTCCACCACGATCTGCGCCGCGATGCCCGCGTGATCGATGCCTGGCTGCCACAACACATTGTGCCCTTGCATGCGCTTGTGGCGCGCCAGCACGTCCTGAATCGTATACAGCGCGTGCCCCATGTGCAGCGAGCCCGTCACGTTGGGCGGCGGCATCGCAATCGTGTACGCCGGCCGCTCGTCGTTCGGATCCAAACTCGCCCGAAATACACCGCGCTCGACCCAAAACTTGTACCAGCGCGGTTCGACTTCTAGGGGCTCGTAGGCTTTGGGTAGCTCGCTCATAGGGCGAGCAAAGCTAGTACCTCGGCCCGTAAATGCATTCCGATTTTCACGATCGGCTGGGTTCCCAAGTTCGCAGCGTGCGTTTACGAGGCCGACCCCACTGAAAAGGGCACAAACCTGCGCTTTTTTCGGCCCTAAGTACGACCCCACTGCCATCTGCCGCGCGCCGCGATCGTGGCGGGCGCAGCTTGAAAGTGGTCAGGTGCCGCGCCCGGACGCTCGGCGCGGCCTAGTGAACGTCGACTTGCAGCGCGTACGGGAAGACGGCTCCGGGGTCTTCCGGCGATGCCATCACGCGAATGTAGTACGTGCCAGGCGTGAGACTCTCGGCGCTGACGTCCGCACAGAAGCCGTCCGCGTCCGGGCTGTCATCGTTCTCCGCGATGAGCGTCGTGCCATCGGCGGCGTAGATGGCAATGTGGCTATCCAGAAGTTCGAGGCCGCAGGCGCCGTCACCGAAGTCGCGCGTGGTGACGCGAAGCTTCGATGCCGTCGTCGGCAGCTGGACCTTGAGCCAATCGACGTCGCCTGCGGTCGCGACTTGGGCGTAGTAGTAGTTCGTGTTTCCCGATAGCGGGAAGCTGTTCGCCTGAGCGCTGGAGTTATTGGGTTCGACTTCCGTGCTCTCTACTTCGCAAGTCGCGCTGCAACCATCGCCCGACGTGGTGTCGGCGTCGTCGCAAGCTTCGCCAGGATCGCGTACGCCGTCACCACACATGATTTCGTGCGATTCGGCAGAAAGCGTGAACTTGCCTCCATCGGTGCTGGAGTAACCGTCAACGACGACGTAGAGAGTTTCACCACTCGTAACGGGCAAACTGAGCGAATCAGTGGTGGAGCAGTCGACCTCGCTAGCGGCCGAGCTGCAGGTGCGTCGCACCGAAATGGTCAGGCCTTGGGCGGCAGTGGCCAGCGCCAAATCCAACACGCCGGTTTTGGTCGCCGTTAGCCGATAAACGATTTCGCTGCCGCTACCGCGCGAGTCTTTGCACGAGGGTTCGATTTCGGCGGCATGCCCGTCGCTATCGCCGCTCACCTCTCCCGGATCCAGCAGGGTTTGACTCGAGGTGCATGATGCCGCGCAGGCGGACTCGCACGCGCTGTCGTCGCAATCGAGAAGCCCGTTGCCATCGTTGTCTTTGCCGTCGAAGCAGTTCTCGGTGCCACCACAGTCACTGGGATCAAAAAGGCATTGAGGCGTGCAAACCAGCTCGCCACTAGTAAATCCGAGGCTCTCGCAACTAGCGCCGTTCAGCGCGGCGCCGTCGCAATCCTCACCAGGTTCCCACACGGCGTTGCCGCACTCTGCTTGTGGCCCGGCACCGCCTGCACCGCCCAGATCACCCGAACCGCCTTGCGCCGAGCCGCCTTGGGCTGTGATCCCGCCAGCGCCTGCATTCGAGGCTCGACCTCCGCCTGCGGTGCGACCACCGCTCGATGTCACTCCCGCGGTGCCGCCCTGCGTTGCCGACGTACCACCGTGCCCCATGATCGAAGGCGCGCGATCCTTTTCGCCCGAGCAAGCCAAAATCACACAGCACGCCGCGAGCGCGCTGCGTGTCATTCCGACGGTGGGCATGAGTAAGTCACCTCCCAATTGTTCACGGTGGCGGTCTTGTCTTTGCTCGACGTCGGGTTCACCGCGACATCGAGCTGCAAGAACGGCATCTTGGCAGACGTGCCGAGCAAGGCATAGAGGTCGATGGGACAACCCGCCGGCCCTGTCTTGGTGCACACCTGTGTGTCGGTGGGAGTCGACTTGGCAGTCGCGAGCGTCTTCGGCGTCGCCGTGGCGAGACCTGCCATCGTGCTCGCGGCGCGCACACTAAACACCACGGAGGAGTCACCGGGCGCGCTGGTGTTGTAAGTGAAGTAGCCCCACTGCGGGAACGTACCGCTTGGGCAAACGCCTTGATACTGCTGCGAGCTCGTACTCGCCGTGTACACACCGGGGCAGCCGGCTTGCACCTGAACCAAAGCGCCCGCATCTGCTTGAACCGTGCTGCAGGTGCTGGGGCACAAAGTAGCCTTGGTTGGGTTGGTGTTGTTGTCGTAGTACCAACCGGTGCCGCAACTTGCTGCCGTGGGCACCTTCGGCAGCGTCTGGCTGGTACCCGAGCCAGCTGTGTAAACTACGCTCACATTATTCGGGTCGAACGAGCCGGAGTTCGCCAAGGAGAACGTGCAGGATACGTTCTGACCGGCGATGGATTGCAGCGCCTTCGTCAATTCCTGCTGCATCTGCGTTGCGTTGCTGCCAGTCGCTACGAACGCTTTGCCAGTGCCGCCAGCATTCGCCAGCAAATCTAGGTCCGTGATGTTGGAGCCCTGAATGCCGATCACGTAGGTGCGTGTGCCGTAGTTGTTGTACGCATCCGTCGACAATTGACGAATCTGCGACCAGTCCGTGTTGCACTTCGTGGGCTGACCATCGGTCACCAACACAACTACGTGGATCTCGTCGGGTTTCGCGGCGCGGCTCTCGAAGGCCCAATCGAGCGCGCCGTCGAGCGCTACGTAGGTGGGCGTCGAACCGCCTGGTGAGGTCGCGTTAATCGCGTCGAGCAGCAGCTTTTCCTGTGCGTCGGTAGGCGAAGCGGCGGCGGTGAGCTTTCCCACTTCGACCAAGGGATCGGAGCAAGCGTTGGAATCGCAGCTGCTGTCGTTGCAACCCGCGGTTGGGTTGTCATCCGGGAAGAAACGCAGCGCGACGCCCAAGCCAGCCGAGCCAGCGTCCGAGAAGAAGGCCTTCAGCGCACCCGTGGTCGCACTCCAGCGTGTACCGCCTCCGCTGAGGGTCGTGCTCATCGAGCCCGACTTGTCGAACATGATCAGCATGTTTACGGGCTTGAACGCGGCCGTGCTGCTGGAACCCGAGCACGCCGGGGCGCCGCACTTGCCGCCGGAGTACAAGCTCCAGTTATCACGGCAGTTGCACTCACCGAGAGCGCCGCTGATGCCTTGGGGGTTCACCATGATCTCGCGGTTGCCGGTGAGCCCCGTGCAGCCCTTCAGATCGATGCACTCCCCGGGCGGAATCGCCGCGGTGGTCGTGCACGTCTTCATTTGTGGGTGGGTGAGATCCGGCGCGCACTTCGGGTACTGCGCCGAGTTCGCCGGGAAGTGCACCACCTTGATACCGGCGGGCGCCGTCTTGGTGCCGTGATTGCAAACTGGAATCGTATCGTCGCAGGGCACACCCACCGCGAGGTCGATGTCCGCGCAGGTGGTGTCCTTCTCTCCCGGCAACCACGGCGTGCACTTACCGCTCGCGGCGGGAGGATTGCCGGCGCCGCAAGTAGCCGCGCACGTCGTCTTCACCGCGTCGACACAACTTTGATCCCACGTCGCAGTCGCGCTTCCGCTGCTCGACGAGCCCGTCTTCGCTGGGCCTTCACAAATATAGTCGCGCTTATTGTTGCAGCTGTTGTCGTACCAATCGCCCTCGTTGTTCTCGAGGTACACGCAGGAGCCGTCCTTGTCGGGCTGACCGCTGTGCCAGTTGCGGTAGGTACTGACATTCAAGTCCGACCACACGTACACGCCCGAGACAGCCGTGGCATTCAAACCCATCCAGGTATCGTCCTGCACGCGCGCCTGAATGAAGTTGTTCTCCGTGCTGTCGTTGACCGTCGCGAGATCCCACGAGGTCCCACGCGCGCGGCACTTGGTGCGTGCATCTGTCCACTTCTCTTCAGTGGACTTCTCGAGGAAGTAGCAGCGCGTCTTGTCGGCGCTGGTGATCTCGTCCGCCGCGCACGGGCAGGTCACGCCGCATTCGCTCTTAGCAAGCGCGACACAATCAGCGTCCCAGCTACCCTTCTTCGAGCAGCAACTCGAGTCCTTGGCGCACACCTTATCGACGCACGTCGAGCAACCGGACTTCAGATACTTGCCGACCTCACAAACGTCGTGACCGCACGCGTTCGCAGGCGGCGCACAGCAGTTCGGCTTCGTCGCACAAATGTCCGTAACACACGGATCGCACGTCGACACCAGCGCGCCACCGGTTGAGCACTTGCTGTGGCTGCACGACGAAGCGGTCACCACTTCCGTGCACTTTTGGTTGAACTGGCAGTCGTAGCCGCTCGTGCACGGCTCCTTCAGACCCTTAGCCGCGAGACCACCTGGGAAGCTCGACAGCGTGCCAGTCGACCACGTGTAAGTCGTCGGCGTAAAAACGCCGGTGACCGGTACCGCTGGCTTCTCGTCGTAGTTCTTACAGAAAGGGTTACAGGGATTGTTGACGCAATCGACCGGCGCGCTCAAAGCGAGCGTCTGCCGCTCGCCGCTGCTCAACGTCATCTGCTCGGTGACCCCGTTGGCGCACTCGCTCCATGCCCCAGCGACGCAAGTCTGCGTGCCATGGTAACAGTTGACGACGTCGCCCTGCCTACTCAGCGTAACGCCGCACTCTCGCTCTTTACCATCATCGCACCGCTGCGTGTTCGGCAGCGGGTTCGCCGGTGTCATGTCGCCCGGATCGCCCTGCACCGCCGGTGATCGCTCACCCGAAGAACAAGCAGAAATCAGCGCTACGGACAGCGACACGACCACGGCTGAAAGCCACGTCGCAAGCTTCGCCATAATCGACAATGATACGACCAATCCGAAACACCCTGTAGGGCCGCCGCTCCAGATTGTGCGAAATCCGTCGGGTGCCGAAGGTGGGACGCGGACGCCTATGCGCCACTTCGATTCACAGCTTACGCTCGGCACCGACATGGCGCACATCGTCCACGGCGATGTTCTTCACATTCCAAACGTCATGCCGGCTTCGATGCCGACCAGCGTGGTGTCTAGTGAGATGCGGCTCGGCGCCCCAAGGTAGTCCGTCGCGTAAGCGTAGTATCGTTGGAATGGGTAGACGTGCAGACCGAACTCGGTCAGCACTCGGCGGCTCAGGGGATAGCGCAACATACCCTGGAGTCCGACGGACAAGCGCGCAGTTCCGAGTTTGTCCGTATCTTTGCCGAAGCTCGCAAACCCGAATCCCACGACGGGCGCGAAACCGAACCAGGTGCTGGCAAACGGCTCGACGTGGCCAAGCGCCCAAATTGGTCCTGCGCCGAACAACAGGTGCTCGTAAGTGAGCATGGTACCTGTCTGGGAGTCGGCGCTGCTGACGGGGAAGTAGCTGCGAGCTGCGACTCGCAGCGACAGAAGCACGATCATACGCGCGGGCCCTTCGAAGAATTCACCAGAGAGACGAGCGTGGCCGAAGGCGCGATGGCTGCCGGTGTCGTAACGTCCGTTCGGGTCGGCGCCACCATGCTCTACGGCCATTTCCAGGCCGCCGCCGACGTGGAGATACAGAGACACGACCTCGCCGGTTTTGGACGATCGCTCGACGACAACGCGCCCGCCGCGCACTTCGACCGAGCGTTGCACGTGGTCGCGTTCGCCAATTGAGCGATACGTGAGGTTGTCGCCGCACTCGAGTCCGGGAACTGCCAGGCGGACGAAGCGTTTGGTGGGGTACACGGGCACGGTGCTTCCATCAGGGCGTGTAAACGCTACCCAATTCACCCGATTGCCCAGGCCTTTGCTCACGGCGTAAACATCGGCGTTAGTCGCGCCCCAATCCGAAAAGTCTACCACCACGGAGCGCTCGCTCGCGGGGACGAAGCCGTGCAGCGATTGTCCGGCTCGCTCGACGCTGTCTTCCCAACGACCGGACCAAAGCGTCGCTCGGGCGCCTTCGGGTCGCACCGGCAGAGTGAACACCGCTCGCGTTGGCAAACGCACACCTTCCGCCGCCGTACAGGTGTACACACAATGGTCGTTTGCTGCACTTCGATCGCAGCGAGTCGCCAACGCGCCCGGAAGCGATACCTCGGGGCAATCGTCATCTTGCTTTGGCAAGGAAGTGAGCGTTGCGCGCGCCGACTTTTCTGCGTCAGACTCGTCGGGACGAGCGGGCCTTTCTGCGTCAGACGCAGCGCGCGCATTGCCGTTACACGGCGGAACCCATTCGAAGCCGAAGTTCGTGACGAGTCCGTCGATGGGAGTCGCGGGATCACTCGAGCGAACCACACCGGTCAGCGTCGCAACGGGAGTTCCCGCGCAGCTTGCCTCTTTGAAAACCTTGGCAGTGACCTTGCCGCCAATCGCGGTGCGCGGAAGGCCGAGCGGCGCCAGCTCGTTTGTGAGTGTCGTGTTGCAGGCTAGCGTACCGCCATCCGGCTTGCTGATTTCGGCTTGAACGCAAGCTCCGTCCTTCCTGCCCTCCATGGGCGGAATGTGCAGCGAATAGCGCGGGCAGCGTGGCGTGAGCACGAGCCGAATTGGATTGGTTGCGTCGCCACGAATGGGGTTGCCGGCTTGGTAGCTGCCTCCGAGCACACGTGTCGAAGGGAAGCCGATCCCGCCGGCGCCCAACTCACCATCGATGTCGACGGTGACACTCTGCGTTCCGCCGACGACCTCTTTGAGGTTGACGAGTGCATCGAGTCTGAAGTCGATGACCACGACGCGACGCTTGTCGCCGCCCGACAAACGCGCGCAGCTTGCTTGAGTCTTGAGCTCGTTTCCTGGAAGCTCGAAGTTGGCTGCACAGTCCGAGTTCGGCGTGCACGCGTTTGGTGCCGTGGGCGTGAGCAGCGCGGTCCACGCCTCTGTCATCACGTCGGGAGACTTGCGCTTGGCGTTGTCGGCAGGAACACTCGGCGCCGGCGCACCATCTTTGAGGAGTGAGCCCGCTGGGCGACTGCCATCTCTTCCGACGTGCAGTACGCAGGCGTAGCCAGGTCGTTCGTCGGCAGGTGATTCAAAGTCGATCACCTGGCTCGACGCTGCTCGCGCCGGAAAACCCAGAAAAAGCGCAGCGGCGCACAGCAAAAGCCTGAGCATCACTTGGCCGCCTCGCATGCGCACTCCTCCACGGAACCGTACTTCGTTGGATCGAGCCCCAGCCCCTGCAGCGTTCGGCTGGAGGCCTCACACGCGCTCGGCGCTGGTTTCTCGGCACACGGCCTTCCTCCGCGGGACGGATACTGCATGCGATATGCGGGCAGCCTATTGGCTGGTCTCTCTTTGATTTGCAGACGCGCGGGCAGGTCAGCGGCTTTGCCGTCGAGCGCTGCAGATGACCAAGTACTTCCGCACAGCCAGGCCGATGGAAAGCCGCGCTCGAAGGCTTCGCTGAGTCGTTCGTTTCGCGTCCAAACCGACCGGCTCGTGGGCGATGAAACTTCGACCTGACGAACCTTGCGTGCTCTCTCTCCGAGCTCGAGCGACCAGCGTTGCCACAGCACTCCTTCGACGGCGGGCGCGCAACTGGCTTTTCCGATTTGCGTCGTGATGCCGTTCACGGCTGCTCGCAATGCGAGTTCCTGGATCAGAAGTTGGGACTGCAGCAAGAAGGTCGTGGGCTCCTGATCACCAAGGAACGTAGCTCCGACTGCAACGGCCGCGGCGTTCTTCGCGCCAGGCACGCACGCGAAGGCTTGGGTCTGAGTCCCTTTCAGGGCGGGATCGAAGACGAAGTTCGATAGAAACGCGAGTCCAGCGTCTGACGATTCCACCGTCAGCTCACTCAAGTTCGAGGTCCGCAGCGTGATGGCTTGAATGCACGTCGCTCCCGCGCCGCAACGCAATGTACCGAGCGGCGTCTCAGCGCCTTCGCGCTCGCTCGCCGGGTACACTGTGTAGAGCCCGCCCGCCGCACCAGCCGGACAAAAAGGCAGCTCTCCAACGTCGAATCGTCGCGAAACCAGCGCAGCGCTCGGATTACGCTCCTCGAAGACGAACTTGGCTGCGCTCGAGCCTTCGTTGCTCGTTTCTGCCTTCCACGGGAACTTGCCCGTGACGCGAACCGTCTCGCTTCCCAGCTGCTGCGTGACCGTCACCGTTGCATCGGCAAGCTTGGCCTCGCAGTCGTCGCCGGAATCAACCCAAACGCTGCCGAGCGCGCGTGTGGCGCCTTTGAATGAGGCATTCACCGCGCCACCTTCCCAACCAGGCCATTGAATACCTTTGCAATGCACACTGACTCTGCCAGCGAGCCGTAGCGAGCGCGACCAAGATCCCTCGGCTGGGTGCGGGTTGCATTTTTCTCTCGTCGCGCCGTTTGGCAGCACGATACAGCGACTATCGGCGAGCTTTTGGTCCAGTGCTTTGCTCCAATACTCGGCGGTTTGCGGGGCGCGTCCGAACAGCACCACACTTCGGCCGGGCTCGAGCGGAGTGCGCTCCACGCCAACACCAAAGTAGAGCGGGGTCTTGGTGGCGTTCGTGACAACCGTGAACCCGAGATGAGCGGCCAGACACGCGAGCAACGTCAGCATGCAAACCGCCAGACAAGCGCGCCACGGGTACACGAGGATCCCGAGCAGCGGCGGGTTGCGCGACTCCAGCAGCTCAGAAGATAGCAGCGCAACGAGAGCCGCCGCTGCGGGTGTGGCCCACGCGAGCAGTAAGTCTTGCTTCCAGTTGCCTCCCAGCCGCGCCAGAAGCGGCGCGAAGTACAGCGCCAATCCGGCCAGAGCTGCCAGCAGAATGGCACGACTCACGACGAAAAACCGTCTCGGAAAAAACCCAAATTCCGTCGCGACCGCTGCGCCTGCGGGCAGGTCGTCTGCTACGAGCTGAGCTCGGCACACTCCGATCGCATCGATCGGAATCACGTGATCGAGTACGGAGAGAGCACCTTTGTCGCGTGGCCAGGCCAAGCTTTGCGGAACATCGGGTTTGCCGCGCACGCTCCAAACTATTTCGAGTCGTACGTTTTTGGCGCCAACGCGCTCGAGTTCACGCTTCAATGCCTCGTCCAATGAAAACGAGACGCTCGTGCCGACATTGGCGATGAGATAGCGCTCGCCGCCTTTACGGCGCGGCCAACTAACGCTGAGGCTCATGGCGCGATCACCTCACAGCTTCTAACGCACAGCCCGACGTAGCTGGTTGCGTTCGGGGGTCGGTAACATTCGTATTCGACGTGATCGGCCTCGCTGGCGGCGCCGCCTGCCGAGGTGTCTTCGGCGCAGCTCGGCAAGCGAGCGGAGGCGCCGGAGTCATTGCCGCTCGCTGGCAACGGTGGTCGGCAGCTCGATGCGTTGACGCAGCGCTGGCGACAGTGACCTTTCCAGCAGGTACCGAACAAATCGCCAGCGAGTAAACAGGAAGTCCCGTCGGCGGGCACGGTTTCCAGCTTGCCATTCGTGCCAACGCGCACGGTCGCTTCACAATTTGGTCGAACTCCAAAACTAGAAGTGCTCGCAGCGCGCTTCACGTCTACGTTGACCAAGCGCGTCGCACCGATCAGATCGATATCGCCGTAAGCCCAGCAGCCAACACTCAGGTTCCGCGGGAACGAATAGGCAAGCGCGCGTGTGGGCTGCGTCGAGCAATCGGCGCCGCAGATCGCCTTGCAATCGGCCGATTTCGAGAAGCGTCGCAACGTCGGATCAGTGAGATCGAACACACCTCTCGATTGGTCGTACACCTTGCGGACGAGTACGCAGTCATCGCTGTTGACGAGCGCGCGGTCCTCGATTCTCGGCGCACACGCGAACAACGCACACGTCACGTAGCGCGTGTCGTCGCGCGCCTGCCACTCGAAGGAATCGCCATTGGTGTCGGATTGCCAGAGTGGAAACGCGTCCACACCGAAGCCGTCCAGCAATGTTCCGGAAGGCGTGAGGGTATCGGGTACGCGACACTGTCCGGCCGGACCTTGGCGAGCCTGCTTGCAGCAAGTCGTGCAGCTGGGCGGCCCCACACCGACCAACGTTTCCGATTCACACTCCGAGCAATTCCGCCCGCAACACGCGCTCGGATCGTCGGAGGCAGCACCGCCTTCGCCTCGTGATGGCGGCCCGCACACGCTTCCTGGGGGACAATCCCGGTCATCGTCGCAACCGGCAGGGTAGTAGATCCGTGCACGCAATCGCCCAGAGTCACAACAGCCGGCGTTGGGCTCCACACTCGATTTGCTCGGCTCATCACTCGCGCAGCTTCCGAGTGCGGTCACGCAGAAGAAGAGCACCGCGATCGCTGAAGGTCCCACACGCGGTGCTCGCGCACCGGGTCCGGTCGTGCAGCGGGCGTTCCCTGTCCGTTTGACCATCCCACGAAGGTAACGCTTCGCTGTGCCTGGAGGAATGGTAAATATTCTCCCGCGCTCGAGTCGTGCATCGCGGGAGTGGGCCTAGCGCTGCACCCCCGTGTTTGAGATCCAATTCTTGAATGCGGGCTCGTACTTCGAACGACGCGCAGAAAAACTACTAATGCAGAGGTTCGGTCACTGTGCTTGAGTCACAACGATTTCGAGCAATCGTGGGAGCGAACCATGGCGCGTAGAGCCTTACTGATCGGGATTAACGAATATCGCACCATCAACAACCTGCGCGGGTGCGGGAACGACGTGTTCAACGTGTCGGGCCTGTTGCGCGAACAGGCGGGCTTTCAAAGCTCCGAAATCAGGGCACTGGCTCATGATCGCGCCACCAAACGCAACATCGAAGAGCGCATCGGTTGGTTGGTGAACGACGCCCGGCGCGGGGACGTCTTGGTGCTGCACTTTTCAGGTCACGGAACGCAGGTGCGCGACCGCAATGGCAGCGAGCTCAACGACAGCTTGGACGAGGTGCTGTGTCCTTACGACATGGATTGGGACGGCACCTTCATCAGCGACGACTACCTGCGGGACAAGCTGCAGGTGCCGGACGGTGTAGTGCTCGAAGTCATTCTCGATGCCTGTCATTCTGGTCAAGGCAGCACACAGGTGAGCTTCTCTGGTTCGGGCGTGAATGTTTCGGATCCTGATCGCCAGCCGCGTTTCATCGAGCCGCCGGTCGATATTCTGGTTCGCAACGCAGGGCAGCGTTTGCCCGTGAAGCGACTGTTCCGCTCCCCCAGCGTTCGCTCGCACGTCGTGCTCTGGTCCGCCTGCGCGGAGTTTCAAACTGCGGCCGATGCACGCATCAACGGTGTCTTCAACGGTGTCTTCACCTTCTACTTTTGTGAACATTTGAGGCAGAGTGGCGGCGCACTGTCTCGCGCCGAACTTCTCAGCCGCGTGCAAACATCGCTCGCACAAGCCGGGTACTCACAAATTCCGGAACTCTCCGCAGTCGATGCGCTTCAGAGCGCAAGGACGTTTTCTCTATGAATAAGCTCTTTTCGCGCGTTCTCATATCGCTTCTGCTTTCGTCGGCACTCGCCTGCGCTGGTTCACACAAGCCTGCCGAAACCGCGGCAGTTGCGCCCCCGGCACCTGCAACACCGCCACCGCCACTGCCGCCACCAACTCCGGGGGTCTCGCCCGTGCAGCTCCGGCAGTTGTGTCTGAACTACGAAGTGTCCGAGTCACGCACTTGGAGTGACCAGCTTGCTCAGGCGGAGCAGCTGGACAAGGACCTCACAGCAGCCTTTAGCGATGCATCCAGGCTGGCCGATTTGCAGAGCTGCACGCGGCGCGCACAAGAGCTCGACGGCATGTTGGAGGACCGGCTGCTCGCCGCGAGCGCCCTTTGTGATCGACGGGCTCACGACGGAGGAGCGGCTGGAAGGAAGTTCAACAGTGACGTCGCGCTCACACGAGACGCGCTGCACGCGTCGCTCGACGCTGCCGGCAAAGAAAAGAAGGACAAGCAAGCCTGCATCAACAAGATCTCGGAAGCGAAGCCGCAGTGGGAGAAGTTTCTGGCGCTCGCCAATAAGCAATGCTCTCCGCCGAGCGACAAGAGTGCCGCTGAGTGCGACGCCAAGGTGCAAGCTGCTTGCAAGCAGTATTGGAGCAATGCGCCGAGCGCAACCGGGGCGGAGGAGGCGTTGCAGTGTGCGCAAACCAGTGCTCGCGCGCCGCTCAGGGCTCCACAAGAAGTACGCTCCGGTTTGCGTGATGCACCGCTACGGGCCCCGGGAGCCGGCGTTGCTCTACAAACCGCCATTCTCACCGGCGCCGCTGACTTTTTCGTGGAACGCGCAGAGCAGGAGATCTCACTTTTTGCGGCCGAGGTACTTGGCAGAAAGCTCTGCCACGAAGACTCGCCAGCGCGGCCGTTCATCCCACGCACTTGCGATCTTCTAATGCCCTGCAAAGCATTCGGGGCCGCAGCAAAGGGGAGCACTTCCGTCTCGACGTCAACCACCGGATCAAAATCTGAACCGGCTCCGACTGCCGCAAACGACGCCAAAAAGACCTGCGATCCGGAGGACCCTGTCATTGGCGCGACACCCGCTGCATTACACGCCGCAGCGAAGGTCGATTTGGAGAACCTGCCTGAAGTTCTGGCAGACGCGGTTGCCAAGAAAGACAAGAACGCAGCCTGCGCATTCTCGTTCGCCTGGGGCGTCAGTGAGGAAGTTGCCCACGGTGCCCAACTCGCAGAAGTCTTGAAAGATCCGTCCTCCGTTCTGGAACGGCCCTTCGTCAAGAAGCACTGCGACGTTCACGAGCCGGCGATCTTGGATCTTGCGGCGCACATCGCGGCGCACTTATCGGGCGATCCCATTTCGGTTGCCGAAGCACTTCGTTCGGGCGACCACGACCGACTCATTCGCGTGGACCGCAACTTGGCGCTCAACGATCGGGCCAAAAAAGCTATCGCGGATGTACTGCGCCGCCTCGTCGAGCTGGACCGCGCCGTCGCAACCTACCGCCAAAATCCGACGCCCGAGGCAAGGGCCCGCCTCGTGATCGCCGCGGTGCAAGTCACGCTGCCCATCATGATTTACATCGCGCCCAACGCGCAGAACGACCTCTTTACGACAGTCGACTTCTTCTCTCAGCTCCTCAATCGCGACTACGCCACCGCCATCGTTACGGGGTCTCGCCTGCAAGTAATCCAATTCATGCCGGCAAACGCGCGCAACCTGGTCAGCCTCGCGGCAAGCCTCGCTCAAGCCGAAACCAGCGATGATGTGCGCCAAACCTTCAAGGACGCCGCCCTGCCGCTCGGCTCGTGGCGGCGAAAAAACGAACGACGCTTCGGCGCAACGTTAACCGGCATGGTCGGCTACTTCGGCGCGTTTGAACAGGTCCTAGAAAAGCCCGCTGCCAACCGTGAAGTTCGCGATGGTTGGACCGGCGCTCCAAGTTTACTGGTTGGCTTCGACGTCCACCACGGGCTCTCGAACCGATCGCGTTGCGGCCTTCACTTCAACATACTCGACCTTGGTGCGCTTGCTTCCATGCGCTTTTCAGCTCCCGAAGTCGAAGACAGCCAAACTGGCGAGAAGGTCCAAGGTGCCAACGAAGTTAGCGCCAAAGGCAGTCCGGATGTTCGCATCGAGCAGGTCTTCGCGCCGGGCGCGTTCCTCTACTTCGGTTATGGCCCATTCGACATCGGCCCAGCCATCACCTTCGTGCCATCGCTACGCCCGTCCCAGACTGCTTCGGGCGACATCGAACCACTCGACATCGTGCGCTACGGTGCCGTACTCGCGGTGGACGTCAGCGTACTTCCTCTCTGGTAGCCAAAACCAAGCTCGCAACGCGCCGTTCCTCGCTGCGTCGATGGCGACTGAGGCACTTTTGTGAACTCGCGACACTGGACGCTGATTCCCGTTCCATCTCCTCGCAGTGAAGGTCCGACCCTCTGATGACTCTCACTTGAGTCGGCTGTTGTTGGCCACTGGTGATGGTGTGCCGCACTTGCGAGCTTTCGCGGGTTCGGCGTCGAGCGCGGAGGATGTAAATGGGAAAGGTTTTCGTTTCTCGCTGGGCGTTGTTGTCTTCGCTGAGCGCGATTGGGCTCGCGTGTTCGAGCCCGAGCAACGTGACGGAGGCCGACGATTACGGATTGAAGTCGAGTGCGCTGCTGCCGGAGTCGCTGCCGGATTTCGCGCAGGGCTTCGAGGCGGTGCCGAGCGTCGTGCGAGACGATGGCGTGAGTTCGTTCCGGATTCGCTTCGACGTGAATCGGGCGGTCAGCGCGGTGCGACTGACGAACCCGTTCATCTTCGCCGCGGGAACGGACCTGAACTTGTACGACGATGGGTCGCACGGCGACGCTGTTGCCGGAGACCGCATTTTCACGAGCAGCTTGTTGCAGTTGGCGCCAGGGTTGGCGACTGGCCACTTCGCTTCGGATCCACGCGCACCGCAGGGTTTGGTCTTCGTCGAGCTGACCACGGAGATAGTGGAGACGACGGGGGAGGCCACGGGCTTCTTGGTATCGCCATCGATTGGCGTGCTGGGCACCGGAGTACCGCTTCGCGAGGTAACGGCGCTCGGCTCGTCACTGCAGGCGACGCAGCACTTTTTCAATGTGCGCAGTGACGCAACGGGCGTGCAGGTGCCTTTGCGCGGCTGGGGCGGCGACCTGAGCGCAGTGACGCGCGCATTCTACTCGAAGTTCGGCGACGACTACGATTTCGTCATGCTGTGGTCGAACGACAAGCTAGAGGCGATCAACACGTTCGCAGGTGAAAACTTTGTCGCCGGGCGTTACGTGAACGTGAAGCACGACTACACCGGCAACGCCCTATCGAGCTTCGATAACACCGCGAGCTACGGCAGCGCTGGGCGCCTGCTCGGGGTCTCGCTGATCGATATGGGTCACCGCGGCATGTACGCCGGAAACATGGCACACGAGTTCACGCACCAGTGGTCAGCGTTCACGCTCGGTACATTGGGGTTGCAGGCGGATTCGGCACATTGGGACTCACGCACTAGCGTGGGAAGTATCGTCGGCGGGTTCCAATGGCTCGACAACGGGAACGGCACCTATACTGTGAATGCGGATATCGGGCGAAACGCGGTCTACGAGATGGCGCCACTCGATCGGTACTTCGCGGGCTTCATCGCAGCTTCCGAGGTCCCACCGGTGCGAGTCGCGTTGCCGGGTACACCTCTGCAGGACGGCTACGTAGTGCAGCCAAACGAGATTGAAAGAACGGTTACGGTCAATGACATCATCGGAGTGCATGGGCCGCGCACACCGGGCCCTGCGACGGCGCGCAAAGACTTCCGCGTTGCGGTTGGAACCGTGAGCAATGCGCGCCTGTTCACCGCCGAAGAAATGACGTTCTACGATGTCTTGGCGGAAGCCGCGTTTCGACCGCTGGAACCAGGTGAGCCGCTACCGTACCTCGACTTCGGCTTTCCGACTTTGAGCGGCTACTTCGGTCCTGGCACGAGCCTTGGTGGAGAATTGGTGCCGCCTGCATGCCCTGCGTGTGACTCCTCCTTGTTCGGCTTCGAGCAAAGCGGCGACTGGCAATCACCAGCAGCGCTGAGCCTGAACACCACCACCTTCAGTCAAGGCGTGGCATCCCTGGCCATCGCAGCAAGTGGCTGGACTCCGATTACGAGTCGTGCCTTCGCGACGAGCGAGATCTCGCAGCTCACGAACATACTCGTCGTCGACTTGTTCATCCCCACGGCGCAACCAAACCCGTATTGGGTCGGAGATCTGCAACTTTCGATTCGATGCCCGAGCGTTGGCCTGTACCAGACTGGTCTCGGATCCCACACGCTAACCAACAAACCGCGCGGCGAATTCTCGAGCTTGCAATTCACATTGCCAGCCCAAGTCACGACCGCCCTCAGCAGCTCTGCGCAGGACTGCTCGTTCCAGTTCACGCTCAACGTGAACTCCGGTTCTGGTACGTGGTTGCTCGATAACCTGCGTTTCGTGCCGTAACGAACTCCAGATCTGTCCCAAGCGCAGCTGGGCGCGACCAACGCTGACGGTCGCGCCCAGCACCTCCGCCTGTAGCGGGACGCGCGTGCACAGCGCCGAGCTGAACTGAACTGAATTCTCAGCGCGACGCCGTTCTTCGCCTCAATACCAGTGGTTCTTCTGCCAGAATCTCCACGCACCCGCGGGGTTTTTATAGCGGTCTTTGATGTAACGGAAGCCACCCAAGGCTTGGACATAAGGGTCAGGGCTCCCGTAGGGGCCCTCCTTGCAGTACGTCGCCCAAGTGCTCTTCAGGAACTGGAAGAGTCCAAACGCGGTGCTGGATGGGTTCTTGGCGCGAGGATTCCAACTCGATTCGTGTGAAACGAGCTGCCAGAGCGCCTCGCTCGTGGCCCAGGATTTCGGCAAGCGCAGGCGGGTCAGCGCGCGCTGAAATTGCGAGAGGAACGGGTTCTTGTGGCCACTAGGAGGTGGCTTGGGAACGCGGCCCAGCTTCGCGCCGAGCCGAACGAAGGCTGCGCGCGTCTTGGGTCCGTAGATACCGATCGGGTCCACTCCGTGAGCCCGCTGAAACTTCTTGAGCGCTCTCTCGGTAATCGGCCCGAAAATGCCAGGCCCAGTGTTCATCTGCTGCTGAGTCATCAAGCGCAGCTTCACCAGCGCACGCTGAAGCTGCTTCACGCCGGCTCCTTCCGCGCCACGCTTCAGGTCCACGCCGGGAAGGATGACTCCTTTTAGAGGCTTGGGTGACGCGAGTGGTGCCTGCGCGCGGGTTCTGGCTGTTGTCTTCTTGCGTGTTTTGCGTCGGCCGCTCGTGGGCGCTGCCTTGGCAGCTCTTTTGCTCACGATCCGTTTCGTCCGCCTCGCGTTACCCTTTTTTGCAGCCATGGCAATCCTCCTGGAGAGGGTGGATGAGTGCTGAGCAAGAGCCCGCCTATGGAGAGGCTTCTTCGGCGATCCCAACCTCGGCGGGTGGATCACTCTTCTTCATTTCCCTTCCGTTGAGCCGCATCATGCTGCGCTCGACGGCTGCTCGCTTCCGGGCAGGCAACGTAAGCCAGATCGGGCGCATCCCCGGGAAACCTTTTTTCTGCGCGGAGAACCGGATTTGGTAAGGTCCACTTTCCTCGCCGTGAGAAACGAGCAGCGGGTCGGGGCCAGCAGCGACGACCAGAGATACGTGCTTGCCCTTCCAGAGTAGGAGATCGCCGGGGTGGATCTTCGCGTGGGGAATGTGACGCATGTGCGCGTCGAGCGTGCCCGTGTAGCCCGAGCCATCGTAGCCGTTGCCGTTGGGATCGGGAGCGCCGGCCCACTTGTAGCAAAGGGTCACGAACCCCGAGCAGTCGGTATAGAGCGGTAGCTTGTGAGGCTTGTTGATGCCATCAATCGGGCGCGATTGGCGGTAGTGGATCTGACCCTTGTGCGCGACACCCCACTTTCCATGTCGGACGATCTTCGTGCGCAGAGTTGCCGTGGGAGGAGGCTTCGGAACGCGGCCGAGCTTCGCGCCGAGCCGAACGAAGGCCGCACGCGTCTTGGGACCGTAAACGCCAGTGGAATCAACGCCGTGGCCTTTCTGGAACTTCTTGAGAGCGGCCTCAGTGATGGGCCCGAAGATGCCGGGGCCGGTGTTCATCTGCTGCTGAGTCATCAAACGCAGCCTCACCAAAGCGTGCTGGATTTGTCGCACGCCGCTCCCTTCCGCACCGCGCCGTAGGTCGACGCCAGGGACGGTGACGCCCTGGAGAGGCTTGGACGCAGCCAGAGCAGCTCCCGCTGCACCGGTCCTTCTCGCGGTGCCGGTCCTTCTCGCAACCTTGCTGCGCGTTGTCGCGCGCGGGCTGGTTCTCGCCGCGGTTTTGGCGATTCTCGTGCCCACACCCGACTTCCTTTGCTTGGCATTCACTGCGGCCCTTTTTGCGGTCATGGCAGACCTCCTGCGATGTTGTTGTCCGATCAAAGATTGGCAATGGTCCGAAGCTGTCAGCAACAACCATGCCCTGTGTGTAGTTGATCGCGCCATGCTCGTTGTCGCCGGTCTCACCGGTTCTTCTACACGCAAGGCGCCTGGAACTAGACTGAACGAGCGCGATACCCTCTCCCGCGTAGCTCCACGACGGGCGGTTGAACCCGTCGTGGAGACTTCGACGCGACAGCACGACGCGTAAGCTAGCGAGTGACGTTCAATAGCCCTTTGGCGGGCGGCTCGGGTCGGCTTGCTGAACTCTACGAGCAAGGTTCGACCCGTCCTTTGCCACGTTGTATCGCGACAGGACGTAGCGCATCGAGCTAGCGATGCTCGCGACTGGATCGTAGATGTTGCGCGAGGTGCCGCGGGCGTGATGCCGCGCGAACGTCTGTGGAATGCATTGCACGATGCCGCGCGAGCACTGAAAGTGCGTGGGACGGCCGTTCAACTTGATGCGACCTTGCCTGGTGTAGCCGTTGCCGAAGTCTTTCACCTTCTTGAATCCAGGCGGTGTCTTCGCGTTGCTGTCCCAAACGTTGCAGGCGTTCGGGTCGCCGCTCGATTCGCGCGAGATGATGGTCTTGTAACCCTTGACCCAGGCGCTCGAGGGCGTTGCTCCAGCTTTCCGGCAAGCTTCGCGGATCCACTTGCCGATCTTTTCGGGAGTGCTCGGGCTCGTAAAGCGCTTGAACGTAACGTCTCGCGGGCTGAGCTGCGCTGGGGTCGTCGGACCGGATTTTTCGTCGAGCTCGCTCATGGAGCCCGAGCGAACGCGAAAAAGATCCGATCTTCGGCCGAGCGCGGCGAGCGCCTTCGGTCCAGGTTTGCCCGACGCGCTGCTGCCTGTGAACTTCAGCTTGTCCCTGCGGAATCGGTTGAAGAGCCGCTCCGTGTCTTCGCCGTAAATACCGTCAGGATCCTGCGAGCGCACGCCGAGCACCTTTTCGAGGGCTTGTTGCACCAGCTTCACATCGTCGCGTGGATTCGCAACACCGGCCTTGGCAGCACGTTCGGCAGACGTGCTGTGCGTGGCGGCCCACTGCACTTGCTTGACGGATACCCAGGGCAGTGACTTCTCTTCGCGCTCCGGCTCAGATGCGGTTTCTTTGGCGCCGCTCGAAGCCGCTTTCTTGAATGTGAAGCCGTCCTGGCCCTTCTTCCTGGGATCGGCCGTGACGATGCCTTCCGCATACTGCGGATAGCCATAGCCGAAGGCGCTCTTGCGCGAGCGCTTCTTGAGGAACACGCCGACTCCTTCCGCAGAACCTTGATCGTTCGTGTTGCCCTCGATAGTCCAGATATGGGTCGGATCGTACTTGTAGACCAGCCCAACGTGGTCTCTGCCGCCGGGTCCGTAGAACACCTGCGCGCCGATAGCAGGATACTGATTGACGCGCTTCTTCCTGCGAAACCAAGCGACGGCTGTCGCGCAGCCCGGCGTCATGGGCGCGAGCTTCCTGAGGCCCGCTTCAACGAATACCCAAGCCTGGAAGGTTTGGCACCAGGGTTGGTTTTGCCACCATCGGTCCGCGATCTTGTCCTTGATCAATTCGGCGGCGAACTTCGTGTAGTTGTTCTTGCCCTCTCGGACACCCACTTGCTTCTTCGCGATTGCAATGACCCTGTCGGCCTGGCTCTTGGCTGGTCGAGGCTTCGGCCCTGGTTCAATCGCGGCGCCAATGCCTGAGCCGGCTGCCCCGCGCGCGTCCTTCCGCGCTCGCGTGGGCGTCCACTGCAGTGCGCCGGCATCGCCAGCGCTGCGAAGCGCGGCGCGTTTCTCGCGCTCGGTATCGTGCAGGTCTTCTTCGTCCTCGTCCTGCACGCGCGCTTCATCGTCGTCCCGGTCCGCCTCTGCTGCCTGGATGTCCTCCTCCTCGTCTTCGCCTTCTGCACTGGCCTCGATACCCTCTTCGTCTTCGTCTTCCGCGCCGGCCTCGATGCCCTC
>JBMOMJ010000014.1:3300-178402 GCA_049324695.1 Myxococcota bacterium | reverse complement strand
TCCGTATTTGCGCCAGGACGCGCTGTCAGGATGCTTCACACGTTCGAAAATGTTTTCCTCCGCAAACGCCTTCATCACTCGACATCGCGCGAACAAGAGCGGGAGTTCGCGCGCACTCTCGCTTGCGAGTCGCGCACACGGTTACAACCGTCAAGTGAAAAGTGCGGTCCAATCCGGGTACATAGGCGACAAGTTGCGCGAGCCGCTACCAAGCTCATGTGACTGGAGCGATATCGCGCCGCAGATCCGCAGACCGCCCCGAGCGTTCGAAAATGTGATGAATCCTCAGCCCACGCGGGCCCCACACGGGCAGCAAGTATTCGCTCTACGCGCGGCGCTCGAACAATCCATGACTGGCAGAACTTTCTGAGCCACGAGCTTTCCTGGCTGCGCTCCCTTCGGCTTTCCCGCGCGCGCCGCGAGACCGAGCAGCTACACTGCGAACACTGCAAACGAGGCTAGCGCCATGATCGACCCAACCCCCGAGCGGCCCGCGGCTGTACCCAGCAGCGCGCACTGGTCCGAGGAGGACGACAGCTGGGTCGACGGCAGCGTCGATGCCGAAGGCCGCCGTCACGGCGAGTATCGTTGCTTTCGCGCCAACGGTAGCTTGCGCTCCGAGATCCGCTTCGACGCCGGCGTGCGCTCCGGTCCGTTTCGCTTCTTTCATCCGAGCGGAGAACTAGCGCGTGAAGGGCAATTCGTGAATGGCGCCGCGCACGGTCTCGTGGTCGCGTACCATTCCGATTCGCCGAATGCGGAAGGGCTGCGCGCCTGCTGTGTGCCGGGGAACGCGCGGCGCATGCAGGCCGAATACGATCGCGGTTGCCTGCTCGCCGAGCGCTTTTTCGATGCGGAAGGCCGCTTGCTGCTGTCTGACGGTCGCGTGGCGCCCAAACGCCCCGACAATTTGCCTGCGCAAAGCCAATACGACGAGTTCAGCGACCGCTGGCTCATCAGCGAAATCGACGGCGCTCGCAGCTGGGTGCGCTTCTTTGATGCCAACGGCTTGCTCCTCCAGGAGGACACGTTCGGCGAGCAGCGCCGCGAACGCATTCGCCTGTTCGCAGCGGACGGCAGCGTGCGCAAAGAAGAGCACTTCGATCCGCTCGGGCGTCTCCACGGTGAGCGCCACGTGCGCTACGACGATAGCGAAGCGAGCCCCTACGCCGTTCACAGTATCGTCGAGGAATTCACGCGCTTCGAAGCCGACGAGCCTATCGGCGTCGCCAAGTTCGTACACGCTAGTGGTCAGCACACGACGCTCGAACGCGGTCGTACCCTCGTCGAAACGGATCTTGGCCACGAGGTCTTCACTGCCGGTATGCGCGAATCTAGGGACTGGGCACACCTCGCCGACGAACTGGCGCATGAAGGCAACGTTCGCCTCTCCATCTGTGCCGCTGCCCGCGCCGCCGCGCGTGCCAATTCACTCGAACCATTGCAGAGCGCGCTGGCCCGCCACGTCATGCCACTCGCTGTTGAACGCGCTCGTGAACTCGGCGAACGACTCGGCGGCGCAGCCACTAACAACATAGGGAGCGTCCTCAGCGCGCTTCTATCCGGCGCTGAACCAGCGTTTGCGCTCCGCGCTCTGGCGAAGCTACTACCGCGCAGCTTCGGCGCGCCCGCCGCGCTCGACTTCGTCGAAGCCGCGCTGCTCCTCGCCCCGGACGACGCGGAAAGCCACTGGATCCGCGCCATGGGTCGCCTCGAACTCGGCCATGTCGATGCCGCTCTCGCTGACGCCGAACGGGTCGCCCTCACCTCACCGCCGCTCGCTGGCTTCATTCGCGACTACGTGCGCTACCTCTTTCAACCCTTCATCTTCCGCGCGCCCGAAGCGGACCCATCCACTAGCTTCGAAGGACTCACCGAAACACCACTTCAACCCATCGCGGCCATTCGGCGCGTCATTCGAGTTTACGCCACACGCCTCCTCGCACTGCGAAATGCCGCACAGGCCCGCCTCGGCACGCCGCACCCGCCAGAGTGGCTCCCCCCAACGCTGTCGCACCTACTTCCCGACGGCCCTATCGAGCTTCTTCGCTACCGCGCTACCATCGTCGACACCTCAGATGAAGGCGAAGAAACGTCGGAGGTAGAAATCGATGAAACCCTCGACCTCACCCCACTCGAACTTCAAGAGCTCCAGCTACGCGCGCGCAGCGACTGGGCGGCTTTGTGCGCCCTGAGTTGGGTGGCAGGCCTCGACGACTTACAATTGCCAGACGAGATGCAAGCGCGTAGCGAATTTACCGCCGCTGCCAGCACGGCCATCGCGCGTGCTGCGCGCCTGACCGATCTAGTTGCAACTGGCGGCCTGCGAGCACGCTCACAAGGCGTGCCTGGCTTCGCGTGGGAAGGCGTCGACATCGACAGCCTGCCTCCCGCCTTTGCTCGCATCGCCTGCGAAGAATATCTCGAACTCAGATCTCTCTTCCTTTGGCTCTGCTTCGAAGAGAACCACTCGCCGTTCCAAAGCGATCTGCGCCTCGACTGAAGCGAGCGCGCTCGTGTGGTCATCGCGGCAAGGGATAACCGTCGAGCCGCAGCTGATACACGAAGTAGGGTGGCACGCAGGCACCGATACCGGGTTGGCGAGTGCGAACGCAGACATAATCTTGGCGGCAGGGGTGGGCACTGTCGCAAGCGCGCGAGGCATCCGGAAATACGAAGCGCTCGGCGCATGAATCGGCGTTGATGTGACCTCGCAGGCAGTTTTGAAAGCCGTCGACGTCGAGGAAGTCTGCACAGCTCGCGTCGGGGTGGCGCGCGGAGCAGCGCGCAGTGCATTCGCCTAGTGGAAAGCCTGAGAAGTTGCCGTTGCAGACGAAAGCGTCGCCGCACGCTGGTCGTTGCATTTGCGAAACCTGGTCGCGGTGCGATGGCGTGCTTTGTTGGATGCGACCGTATTCGCAGGGCGCGCCGATGGTGGTATCGCTCAAGCACACGCCGAGTTCGTTGTCTTCCAGTTCGACACAGCGCAACCCTGGATTGCAGGTCCATTCGCGAAAGCCGGCGTCGCCCAAACCACACGGGGAGCCATAGCCGCCAGGGCTCGGCTGGCGTTCCGGAATCGGACGAAACTCGTCGACGACCTTCCCCGTCGCGAGCTCGCTCAGGTAGTGCTCGCGGCGGGCGAGCTCGGCTTCGAGATATGGGGAGGAGCCGCTAAGCAAAGAATTGAAATTCGGATCATTGCTCTCATCCATGCCGATGTGGTGAAAACCCGCGATGGAGCGGCTTTGGTGGCAGCCGTTGCAGCTCATGCCATCCAGTCGTCGCAGCAACGCGCGTGGCGAAGCAATGCTGCGATACGACGATAGATTCAAGTCTTGAAAGTCGGCCGTCGAAAACAGCTGTAGAAAGGGGCGATTCGCCACGCGCGTGAGGCTGCGGGGCGCCACCGACACAGCCTGCTTAGCCAGGAATTGCTCCGGCAACTCCATCACACCAAGGTCGAGTTTCTGCAGCACGTCGCTCCGACGCAGATGACTTCTCAGAGATTCGCGCAGCGCCTTGTCGCGTTGCAAACGTGGCACATCGGGCATGTTTTCGAGCGGAGCCGGGTCGAACGCCGCGCGAGTATCGTCGCGGGGGTGAAAGACACGCAGCACGTATTCGATATGCCCAGCCAGCGTTGGATGCACCGAGGACTGCAACCGAAAAGTCTGCAAGTTCGTCTCCAGTGACTTCAGCGTCCAACGCGCCTTGCGCTCCGGTGCGAGCGGCCCTTTGGTTTCGAGCCAGGCCACAAGGTCCGTGGACGCAAGCTGCTCTGGCCAGCTCCAGGAGCTCACCTCGCTGCTGCAATCTGCAGCTCCCGGCAGCAAAAAGACCAAGTTGACGGTCAGCGGCAGCTTACCCTGCATCGGCGCATTGCCCTGCTGCGTGCGGTAGCGCAAGCGATACAGAAAGCGAATTTCTCCGCAACTTCCCGCATAGAAAACCCGCCGGTCGACACGATTGAACACGCCGCTCAGCTGAAAGCTCATCTCGTCCGAGCGCAGCCAGCGCTCATCGAAGAGCCGAAAGCCGTCCATAGAAGTCGGGCGCGCCAAGGGGTGCATGCGTTTCACGCTGCGCAAGTCATCGCGCAGGGCAGCAAACACGGAGCGGAAAGCGGAAGTCTCGCTCAGCTCGCGTGTGGAGCGGGCAGAGCTCGCGATCGCAAGAGCACTCAGTGAAAACCCGTGTGCTTCGAGCGCTTTCAACGCTGCGGGCTCGAGCAACGCTGCGTGTGGCGCGTCGTTCGGCAACGCAGCATGCGGCGCGTCCCTCAGCAGCGCTGCGTCTGGCGCGTCGTTCGTCGGCGAATGCTGGCTCCCAACGCTGACACGCGGCTCGACGCCGGAATGCGCCCGTGATGTGGAAACACCCGCCGGCGCGGCAGAGCCCAACTGCTCGCGAGGCAACTTCGCGCTCGCGCAGCTCGAGTGGATGAAACCAACTAGCAGCGCGAACGCGAGCCGCTTCGTTTTAACGAGCCACTCCCGACCACATTCCACCCAATCTGTTTATCATGGACCAAACGTGGACGACCGCTTCGACAGCGCCGCTACCCGCGTCAGCAAGGGCTCCACCATTTCGACCTCGGCAAATACATCAAGCGTTTGGCGGAGTTCAGTAAGACTCGCCAAAAATTCGCGCGGCGCGCAACTCCCAAACCCCCTTTCTGTAGGAAGCGGCAAGGAGAGTTCACATGGAACCTGGCACTCAGCACCTGACCTTCGTCTACCTCGCCTACGCCACCGCCAGCGTCGGGCTCACGGTATGGCTCGCCCGCACACTATCCAGAAACGGCGAAGTCTTTCTGGAAGACGTTTTCGCCGACAAGCCGCGCATGGTCAAAGCCGTAAACCAGCTTTTGGTCGTTGGCTTCTACCTGGTGAACTTAGGTTACGCCCTCATCACGTTGAAAGCGGGCTCACACCAGCTCGGCGAAGTGGAAGCGATTGAGACGCTGGCAACTAAGCTCGGTTCGCTGTTGCTGGCGCTCGCCGTGATGCATTTCGGTAACCTCTACGTCTTTCATCGCATCCGCCGTCGCACGCAGATTCGTTTGGCGCTGCCGCCGGTGCAAGCTCAGCTGCAACGCTTTCCGCAACAAGGTTGACGAGGCATCCATGGACGTGGAGCTTCCCGTCGCTGAATCCACGACCACCGAGGCGCCGGGCGTGTATCAAACGCTCGGCGAAGCGGTCTCAACCGAGCGCGCTCCCACCGCACTCACCATTCTGTATGACCCGACTTGCAACCTGTGCGAGCGCTGCTGTCATTGGATGCTTTCGCAACCAAGCTATGTGCCACTTCGCTTCGTGCCCTGCACCGGCAACGAGGCGAAAGAGAAATACGGTGATTTGCCCTGGCTCGGCAGCGAACTCATCGTAGTGAGTGATCGCGGCGAAGTGTGGGCCGGGCCCGCAGCGTTTCTCACTTGTCTATGGGCGCTGGTCGAATGGCGACCATGGGCATTTCGCCTAGCGGGACCTGCGTTTGCGCCGCTCGCCGAGCGCTTCTTCTTAATGTTGTCGAACCGCCGCCGCGCATTCTCGGTGCTACTCGGGAAAAACTGCCGCGACGGATCGTGTTCTCTGGGTTGATGCGAACGCAGCGGGCGGCGGCAGCGCGTCCCAGTCGCTCAGCCATTCGTTCACGACCGGATCGCCGAGCGCAAAGATGCGCGCCTTCAGCTTGGCCTTGGTGCGCGACTCGAGTTGCCTGGCACGTTCGCGCGACACACCCAGTACCCGGCCGATGTCGGCCAACGAGAGCTCATCGGCCGGGTCGGCCATCAAACGATGCCGAACGATGTAACGCTCGCGCGCGTCGAGCTCGGCGATCGCCGAGTGCACTGCCTCGGCAACGGACGCTTCGACTTCCCGCTCCTGCACGTCGCGTTCCTGGTCGTCGTTGGCGGGCAAGGTGTCGAGCAGGCGCACTGTCGAGTCCGCGGAAACATGCAAGTCGAGAGACACGTCGCGCGCATCGAGCCGCTGTGTCATGCGGCGAACCACGTCGACTCCAACGCCCAGGCGCTCCGCGAGCTCTCGTTCTGCCGCTTCACCGTTACCGAGCACATTGGCCACGCGCGCTCGTTCACGCCTCAACTTGAAGAAGACGCGCGAGCGCAACGGCCCTGCCCCACCCCCGACCAGACTCCACGATTTGATTACGTGGTCGAGCACGAAAGCGCGAATCCAGTAAGTTGCGTACGTAACGAAGCGGAGCCCGCGCTCCGGCTCGAAGCGATTCAAGGCTTGCGCCAGACCGAAGTTGCCTTCGGCCACGAGATCGCTCAGCGGCACACCGTAGTGCCGATACTTGTGTGCCATGTGCACCACCACGCCGAGGTGAGCGCGCGTCAGGCGCTCGGCGGCGTCGCGATCGCCGTGATGCTTCCAGCGCCGGGCGAGCTCGAGCTCCTCGTCTCTCTCGAGAGAAAGCTCGTGGCTCGCCGCGGCGAAGTAGGAAGGCACACTCGTGTTTCTGTGTTGCGAAAGCATCGCGCTCACAGATCCCGATCGTTGAAAGCTGCCTCGATCTTCTTGAGCGCCTCTTCGAGCGCTTGGCGTACCGCACGAATCGTGGCGGGCGACATGCGGCCGCGATGCATGCCAATCTTCACGGTCTTCATCACGCGCACGAGAAACTTCATCAAGTCCCCGAAGTCCTCCGCATAGGTCTCGAAAGAGTCCTCGCCGAAACGCGCGTAGAAGTCGTCGACGGCAGCGCGGTTGGCTTCGAGGTCTTGCTTGCCCGCATCAGTGATCGCGTAAGCCTTGCGACCGTCTTGTTCGATGACGCGCGCGTGCCCGAGCTCCTCGAGCATTTGCAACGTCGGGTAAATCACGCCCGGGCTGGGCCGATAACCCGAACCAGTGCGCTGCTCGATATGCTGGATGATTTCGTAGCCGTGCCGTGGTTGCTCCTGAATGGCTTCGAGCACCAGGTAGCGAACGCCACCCCGCTCGGCTCTGGGCGGAGGCGGCTCCCCCATCGCTTCGGCCCACCAGGGTCGGCCTCCGCGACGACCGTGACCAGAACCGTGGCCAAAGCCGTGACCAGGGCCGTGACCGCGTCGACTGGCCCACCACCAGCCATCCATAGTGTGTTCACAATGTGACATTTTCCTTTGCTTTCCGACAGATAGCTCCAAGCGAACGCTGACGATAGGTCTATCGATATGTCTGTCGATATTGCTATAGATATATCGACTCGATCGTCAATGCACGGCGAGCGCGTTTTTTGTTTCCTGTCGGAACGGAATGTCAGGGGGCGGGTGGGGCTGCGGGTGCTTCTTTCACGCAGCGGATCCCCAGGAATGCACAGCGGTAGTCGGGACCGAATGCGCCGAGGCGCGCGACTCGAAAGAGCTCGGGCGCGCCTGAGTTCCAACTGCCGCCTCGCGCAATGCGAACGGCGCTCGTGCGATCATTCTCCGTGGTGGTGAACTCGAGCACGTTGCCAGCGAGGTCGAGCAGGCCATCGCGGCTTTTGTCGAGCGGATGCGAGCCCACTTCGCACGCCTCGGGCTGCTTCAGTTTGCCCGCCCAGCACAGCTGCTCCGAAGGTTTGTCCTCACCCCAGGGATACGTGCGCCCCTCGTCACCGCCGCGCGCCGCCCACTCCCATTCTTCGGTGGTGGGTAGCCGTTTGCCACGAAACGCGCAGTAGCTCTCGGCTTGCGCGTACTCCACACAGACCATCGGCAGCTTGCTCTTCTCCGGCTTGCCGTATGTCGATTGCGCTGCGCAGTTGACCCCCGCGTTGCTACACGCCCCGGCTTTCACACACTCGTCGTATTCGGCGGCGGTGGTCTCTAGAACGTCGACGCACAGATCCGGAATGGTCTTGGGTTTGGGGGTGCGTGCGCGTTGAAAGCTGCCGCCAGCAACCAGTGCCGAACCCTCCGCGCAACGACTCGCCCGAGGCGCGCTGGCGACTTCTTCTGTCTTCGGAGCCGGCGGCGCGCTGGCTGCAAGGTTGGGAGCTGGCGCTGGAGACGAAACGACTGCGGGCGGAGGCGTCGGATTCGAAGCAGCGGGAACGTTGCTGGGCGCGGCTTCGGAAGCAGCTGGTGCACTGGCGGGCGCCGAGGAAGCGCTCGCACAGCCGATCACACCCAGAACCACTGCATAGAATGACGGTAAAACAACGCGCGCAACGAACATCTGCATACTCCTCACCAGGTCAGCTCCGCGCCGGTCGTTCCGGGTTGAGCGACTCGACGTCGCTCGCTGGAGGCGGTGCGCACCGGCTCGTGCACCGCATCGTAGAGGCCGATGAAGGGAGTCGAACCCGACCAATCGCTCTGCAGCACGAGGCCGGGTACGACGGTGAGCGGGCCATCGTAGCCAGGACCCAAACTCCAAAACATGACGATGCGACGCTCGCGCGGCCGCAACGGCAACACGACTTCGCCGCCCTGTGAAACGCCATCGGAACCAGGCGCGTCGATGGCAAAGCGTGTACCCGCCGTGTCGCCGCCCACTTGATTGATGGCGGAGACACGTAGCGCCGGACAGCGCACACGCAACCATTCATGAAAGCGCGACGCGATGCAGGCAGAGGCTCGTGCACCCACCACGCGTGTCATCGCGACGGGAACGGCTGCCAAGCTATCCCAATCGGGCGCATGTGGCTCCGGCGTGTTCTCCTGTGGCCAAGCCAATGCCAGCGCTGATGCCGACCCGGCGGAAGTGGGATTACTGGCGCGCGTCGAAGCAGAAAACAGGAACAAGCCAGCACTCGCGGCGCAGCACCACAAACTCCATTTCGGTCTAAGACGTCGCTTCATAGCGTCTCCAAGAACGCAACCAGATCTGCGCGCTGCTCCGCGTTCAGCCCACGTGTATCACCCATGCGCACGCCGTTGTGCTCGACCAGCTCACGCAAGGAAGCGGCGCTGCCGTCGTGAAAGTAGGGCGCGCGCTGGGATAGGAAGGTGAGCGCCGGAATCTTGAAACGAGCGTTTGGATCGGGATCGAAGCCGTGTGGTGTGGGCAGTGCGGCCAACGCAAATGCTTCGCGCGTGGTGTAACCCTTGTCCGGCACGTGACAGCTCGCGCAGCCCAAGTCGCCGCTTTCGAACAGCTTGCGCCCGCGTTCCACGGCTTGCACGTTGGCTGCTGGCTCGCGTGTGGGTGGCACCAATCCGCGTCGCAAGAAATCAGCCAGCACTTTGGCGCGCATCTCGACGAGGTCACCGGCGCGCTCGGGAACGCCTCCCCAGCGGTGCAGGCCAAAGCCCTTCACTTCGCGATCGACTATGTTGGGGCTTTCGGAGTGCCAGCCGAATGGCCCCTCCGCCATCACTCGCCCCGCGAGCATCGGGGTGCGACGTGCGTAACCGCGGGCATGCGCTTCAGACGGGATGTTTTCGGCGCTGCCCACGAAGTTCGTGGTCTCGCCATCTTCGGTCGTAAACGTTGCTTCGTGCCATACGTAGCCGTCGTCGCGTCCCTCGGGGTGGCAACCGGCGCAGCCGAGACCACCGCTCACGACGTGATCGGTCGAACTGTAGAAAAGTTTGCGCCCTGTAGCGCCACCTTTGCCGAGTGGATCTTCCCCCAAGTCGAAGCGAGCCACCACGCTATTCGCGGCCGGGCCGTCGCCGGGCTTTCGCAAAGCCACCTCAGCGAGATCGCTCGAGCCGCGACAATGGACCCACAGCTTGGTCTCGTCACGCGAGAGCACGAGGCCACTCGGCGCAGCGCCTTCGGCCGCGACGTGTACCTCTGCATGATAGTTGGTCCCCACCGGGTACTGTGCAACCGCCGCTAAGGTTGGATCGGGCGCCAGCGCATCGAGCTCCGCAATGCGATCATCACCTTCCCCTGCGACGAGCAGAGTATCCGTGCTCTTACGGTAGACCATGGCGCGCGGTTGCGTGAACGGCGTCAGGCTCTGCCCGAGCAACGCCGTGTCGCCGCCGCTGAGCAGATTCTCCGCCAGCTCGGTTTTGGCCTCGGGGCGTTCTCCTTGGGGCGCCGCGAGCCACGGTCGCTTGCTCTCGACTCCCAGCACATCCACGCTGGCTGCGCCGAACCAGGCATTTTTCCCGAGCGCGCCGAGAGCGTGGCGCGCCGCGAAGAAACGCGACTCATTCGGAGACAACGCGCCCGCGTAGCCGAGCGAGGCGCCGAGCAAGCGCCCTTTAGCGCGCAGCGGCGACGGCGGCAGCTCGATGCGTTCGCTACTCGGTTCCGCACCGAGAGCAATGCGCGTCAGCGCCGAGCCCACCAGGTGAGTCACGTACGCGCTTTGGCCGTCACGCGTCAAAACGACTCCGCGCGGCTCGCGAACGACAGCATGTGACCAGCGCAAAACAGCGCGTTCCAGATCAATCAACGACACACGCGCCGACCACGCACTCGTCACCACCGCGAGCTTCGAATCCGCGGAAACTGCGAGCCCCCAAGCATCTGCCGGCAGCACGACCCGTCCACTCTCGACAACCTCACCGTTCGTCAGCTTGCCAATCCAGAGCATGGAGGGTGCGCGCACGGTGAGCCACACGCGAGCGCCGTCGGTCAGCACTTGCGCGGGCCGCCCGGGCAACTTTACTTCGCGCGCGGTTCCAGATCCGAGCGGCAGCGGCACCAACCGAAGTGCTTGTGTATCTTCGTCGGCGACCAAAAGCCAATCTTCGCGCGGGCTGCGCGCGATGCTGGAAGCCGAGCGCGGCTCGGGCGGCGCCGTCACATCCTGCGCCTCGATGGCAGACGCTGCGCTCGAAGGCACCAAGCGTGCACTCGCACTCGGACCCGCACCATGCTCGTCCTTGTCCGACCCGCATTTGCACCCGGCGCCCCACGCGCTCACGAGGAGCAGCCCTAAAGCAGATCGAAGGCGTCCCAACGCAACCCTACCAGCTCCTTCCCAACGCATCGATCTTCCTAAGCTACACGCTCACCGGAGCTGAATCCAGCAAAACCGTGGCGACGAGCAGACCCGGTTGCCGGCGGCGTGCGGAGAGCGTTATGCAGCCCTTCATGCCGAACCTGACACAGAACCTTCGCGCCTTTTGCGCCCTGTTGGAGCGCGGTGAGACGCTCGCAGCAATCGAGCGCTTTTACGCGAACGATGTGTGCGTGTTCGAGAATCGCGAGCTCGCACGCGCGGGCCGCGAGCAATGCCTCGCATACGAACGCGCCGCGCTCGAGCGAGTGAAATCCCGTCCGCGTTTCAAGCTTCATCGAACGGCGGCGGACGAAGCCAACCAGGTCGCGTTCATCGAATACACGGTGCGTTTCGTATCGGCCTCAGGGCGCCCCATGCGCCTCGAAGAGGTCGCCGTACAGAGCTGGGAAGGCGATCACATCGTGAACGAGCGCTTCTACTATGAGGGCCTCGTGGATGAAGGCGACGAAGCGCAACACGATGACTCTGAGCGCGCGACCGACGAGTATCCCAATCCAACCGAAGGGTGACCTCAGCCTAGCAACGCCGTTGCGCGCGCTCCGATTCCGCGGTGAGGCGCGACACATCTGCCCCGCCGCGCAACGCTGCCGCGCGACGCGACGCAAACGTGCGAAATTTCTCCGGCATCACCACTCGGCGTGCTTGTTGCAACGCGCGTCCGTGAACGCCCCCAGCGGGCGCACCTTGTCACGTATTGCCCAGGTCTACCAGGTCGGAGGCACGCAGCAGTGACTGAGCTCGTCATCAGGTTCTTGTTGGGAGGCGCGTTGGTCTCGCTGTTCGCGGCGATCGGAAGCGGATTCGAACCCAAGACGTTTGCCGGTCTATTCGGCTCCGCACCGCCCATCGCGCTCGCGAGCCTCTCGGTCGCAATCGTCACCGAGGGACCGCTCGTAGTCGAAACGCTCGCTCGTTCAATGTTTTTTGGCGCGATCGCGCTCCTGACCTACAGCGCGTTCACCGCGCGTCTCTGTCATCGCAAGCTGCCGATTTGGGATCGCAAGCTACCGATTTGGTTGGGAGCGGTTTTGTCCTGGGGCGTTTGGGGAGCCGTCGCCAGCCTGTGTTTCGCTTGGTTGCAAAGCTGAGCTCGACATGGAAAAGCCGCAGTTTTCTCTGAAGGGCTTGCGCGAAACCAGCGCAAAACAATATGCACTGCGCTTCGTGTTCGGCGGGACCGTGGCCGTGCTGGCGACGCTGATAGCGCGCGCTGCAGGGCCGGTGGCGGGCGGGCTGTTCTTGGCTTTTCCAGCGATCTTGCCAGCGACTTTGACTTTAGTTGGTGAGCGCGACGGTCGAGAGTGCGCCTTCGACGACGCGCGGGGAGCGTGCGTCGGCAGCGTTGGGCTGGCTGCGTTTGCGGGCGTGCTCTGGCTGCTCGCCAGAACGCAAACGTCGCCGGTGGTGCCGCTGCTCGCCGCCTTGGCGACTTGGGCGGTCGTCGCTACGGCGCTCTGGTGGGTGACTCTGCGCCGCTGAGCGCCGGCTTCGAGCGAAAAATTGTGGGACCTGTCACGATGGACCGACTTTCGGCCTAGCCGAATTGAAACGCGGTGCCCATCCTAGCTCGAGGAAGCCAAACAGCCCTGGCGACGCGAAAGGTTGCCGCGGGTGCGCCGCTTCGTGCACTGATTCCGACATGCCCCAAAGCTCGTGGTCCCAGCGTGCTTTCCTCCGAGCCGGCAGCTCATTCCGAGCCGTTGACGGGCGCAGGAGCGCCCTGCCTTGAACAGCGAGCTCGACGACGTGATGCGGGAGCTCGCGGAAGGGAACCGCGCAGCGTTTCCCGCGGCTTTCCGGCTGTTGTGGCCACCCGTGTTGCGACTCTGCCGCGGCATGCTGCCTCAGGAAGCGGACGCCGAGGATGCAGCGCAGCAAGCCATGGAAAAGATTCTCACGCGCTCCGACGACTACGATCCGACGCGCCCTGCGTTGCCGTGGGCGCTCGCGATCGCTTCGTGGGAGTGTCGGACGATTCGCCGCAAGCGCGCTCGGCTCCGCGAAGCGCCAGAGCTTGCCGACGAGCGCAGCAGCGAAGAGGACGCCGAGTCTCGCCATGCGCAGAACGAGCTCGTGGCCGCAGCCCTCGATGCGTTGGGTACGCTATCGGACACGGATCGCGAAACCTTGCTCGCCACGTTCAACGACGAGCTCGCCAGTGTGAGCGGCGCCACTTTGCGCAAACGCCGCGAACGCGCGCTCACGCGGTTGCGCACGGCTTTTAGGAGGCTGTATGGGCTCGGTTGATCTGCAAGAGCTCGAGCGCCGCCTGAAGCGCAAGTACGAGTGGACGCGGTTGCGGCGCGCACTGCTCGGTTTGTTGCCGTTGATGCTGGTGGTGTTGCTCACCATGCAGATCAGCAAACGTCCCGCGTCAGCGCTGATCTTCGGATCCGTGGCTGTAACGTGGGGTACGCTGCTGCTGTGGTACGGGCGCGACGTGCGCCGTGCGGTGCTGCCCGGGGTTGCTGCAGGCCTGGTTCCACTCACGTTTGCGCTGTGCGCGAACGCCATGGGACACGTGTGTACGGGGGAGCGTTGTGTGTCCGTTTGCGTACCGGCCTGCGTCGTGGGCGGCTTGATTGCAGGGTTGTTGGTGGCGGCGGTGGGTCATCGCCGAAATCACGGCGCGGCGTTTTGGGTGTCCGCCGCGAGCCTTTCGGTGCTCACGGGCGCGATGGGATGTGCGTGCGTCGGGTACTCCGGCGTGCTCGGATTGGCGCTTGGCTTCGGCGCCGGCTTTCTACCTTCGTTGTTGCGAGCATCGTTTGGTAAGCCGGAGTGAGACAGCGCGGGGCAGCGCCTGCGACTACGTCGCCGCGATGATATGCTCTCGCGGACATGGCCTTGGCCGGTGGTTGGTTGGCTCGAGCACTGCGCGCCGATAAACGGGCTCTGCTGCTCACGCTCTGGTTAGCGCTCGTTCTCGCGAGCTGTAGCGGCAGCGTATTGTCGCGCGGCGGCACGCGGGACGTGGTCGTTCCGGCGTACGCAACCCTGTACACGACGAGCGCTGGCGCAGACGGAGTGCGCGGCGGAGGCGCTGCGCGCGATGCAGAAGTCGAGCTCCGGCGTCGGCTTGCCGGGCGCGGCGACAGCGCGCAACCGGACGGCGCGTTGGCTGCGACCGCTGCTTGGGCTCTGCGCCGCGCCTACGCTGGCGAAACGGTCGCCGACACACGACTGTTGACCGATGCCGCTCGGCGTTTCGGCTTTACGGGGCTCGTCGAAGGCTTCGTAGTCATGCCGCTTTCGGATCCGCGCGCGCCCGAGCTACTCGGCAGCATGCTCTCTGGTGTTCCCGGAAATAGCCCCGTCAATCGTTATGGGATCACGTCCGGGCAAGGCAGCGACGTGGCGCTCCTGGTTGGCGCAGTGGAAGTGGAACTCGAAGATTTCCCCCGCGCGCTGCCACCAGGTGGTCAAGTGCGTCTGCGCGGCGACGTGAGCCCACGGTTCGAGCGCGCCAGCGTGTTCGCGACCGATCCCGATGGCAACGTTCGCGAGATCGCAATGAAGTCGCGAGTCGTCGACGCGACGCTCGAGTTCCCTCGCGTTGGCACGTATTCGCTGGAACTGATGGGGTACGGCGCTTCGGGCCCCGTGGTGCTGATGAACGTTCCGGTGCTCGTGGGCGTGAGTGAGCGCGATGAAGGAGAGCGAGACGCAGCGGTTGATCCCAACCTCACGCCCGAAGCCGCCGCGGCCGAGATGCTGGAGCTCTTGAATCAGGAGCGCCAAAAACGCGGTTTGCGCCCCGTCGATGCGGACGCCGAGCTCGCCGAGATAGCTCTTTCACATTCGCGCGACATGGTCGAACACGACTTCTTCGGTCACGTGTCACCGATTACTGGTTCGCCCGAAGCACGCATTCAGAAATCCGGCGTGCGCGTGGCGAAGGCAGGCGAGTGCGTCGCGCTGGAAGTGACACCCCTCGGCGCTCACCGTGGCTTATTGGCGAGCCCGGCACATCGTGCGGCGATGCTCGATGGCGGGTTTACGCACGTTGGTATTGGGGTCGCGTTCGGCGATGATGGATCTGCTCCGCGCCGTCTGCGGGTCACGTTGCTGTTCGGGCGGCGTGTGGCTCCTGAAGAAATCCGTCAAAGTCCAGAGGCGATCTTCGAAGCCATTCAAGTCTACCGCAAAGCACAGAATCTCAATCCGATCCGCTTGGACCCGGCGCTGACCGCCATCGCTAACGCGGGCACGCAGGCGCTAGCGAACGGCAACGCGAAAACCGCTCAGGAGGCGCTGGCGGAGAGCGCACGTGAACTGCAACGCAGCGTCAATCGCGCTCGAGTCAGCCGTTCGGTGTGCCAGACGTTCATCGAAATTTTGGAACGCGCGCAGCTGGCTTCACTCGGGCTGCTGCGTGATCCGGAGCTCAAATCAGTTGGTGTGGGCGTGGTCGAACTGGTGGACGGGAAGGGTTCGCGCCTCGGCGTACTCGTCGCAGGCGAGGCGACGCGTGGAAAATCGTTACGCTGCGAGTGACGGATCAAAAGCTTCTGATAGCGTTAGGTGGATGTGGAAGGTACCGTGCTTCGTCGCCGTGTCGCTCGTGCTCGCGGCTTGCTCGCGCGACAATCCAGAAGCCCGCGCACCAGCGAGCCCGCCTGCCGCGCCGACTGCCGAAGCAACGTCCGCCAGTGCCCCAGCTTCCGTGCCGGCGGCTCCGCTCACGACGAGCGCCGCCACTCCGGCGCCGCCCGCAGCGCCCGCCGCGCCGAGCGCACCTGCGATCGCAGCTTGGACGGACGCCGCCATCGTCGATGAGCTGGCTCGCGACTGCAAATACAAGCCTCCGGAAGCAGCTGCCAGCGAGGGCGACCCATCACCGCTCTCGTGCGCGAGCGGACTCTACGAGCAGTCGTGCGCCGTAGACCCCTGCTATTCTACCGACCAGCGCGAGTGCAAACCACGCTGCGAAAAGACTTGCGATCGCTGCGGTGAGCAATGCGCGGCGAGCTGCACTCAATGCAAGGCGCGCTGCACGGACGAAACCTGCAAGCGCAGCTGTGCGGCCGCCTGCGGTAGCTGTCGTCAAGAGTGCCTGGCCGCGAAGGATCGCTGTGCCACGGGGACCTGCGCAGAGGAGTACAAACGCTGCAGCGATGAGCTCGTGACCCGCTGGAAGCAAAGCGGCTGTCCCAAAGGTTGCGAGGGCTACAATCAGTGCACCGCCAAGTGCGAGGGCGGAGGCAGCTTGGACGCCGCCGCCGAGAAAGCTTGGGAGAAATGCCGCGCGCGTTGCGCAGCGCAGCTCAAACGTGTGTGCCCGGCATCACTCTCGGAAATGTGCATGTTCAACGGCTCTGGGCCGATCGATGAACCCTAGGCGCCTTCGCGCAGCGACCTTCGCCGCTGGTGCACTGCTCACGCTGCTGGCGATGCGAAGCCACGCACAACGTGCAGCCGCGTCAGCTACGGAAACGCGAAGCGCGCTCTCGACGCGCCCGCCATCGAATGCAGGCGAGTACACGATGGTGCGCATCCCCGCGGGCTCCTTCATGCGCGGCCGCGCGACTGGCGGCAGGCGCGACGAGCGGCCTCCACACCGCGTGCACGTAAGCTCCTTCGAAATCGACGCCACGCTGGTGACACGAGCGGCGTTTGCCCACTTCGTGGATGTCACTGGCTATGTCACCAGCGCCGAACGCCAAGGCTTCGGCATGGCATCGCGCGAAGGCATGGAGGACTGGGCCTGGCAGCGGCTTCCACGCGGCTCGTTTCGGCGGCCATTCCTCGGCGAGCCAGACCACGACAACCGCGCGTTCTTGCACGAGCAAGCCCCGGTCGTGATGGTGAGCCACACCGATGCCAGCGCGTACTGCGCCTGGCGTGGCGCGCGGCTACCGACCGAAGCGGAGTGGGAATATGCCATGCGCGCCGGCAGCGAGGCGACGCGCTATCCCTGGGGCGATACGCCCGAGCGCCCCGACGGAAAGCTCGGGCTGAACTTCTGGCAAGGCAGCTCACATCGTCGCAACTTGCGCACCGACGGCTTCGTCTACGTCTCGCCGGTGCGTGCATTCCAACCGAATGCGTACGGGCTCTACGACGCCGTCGGCAATGTTTGGCAGTGGACGGCAGACTGGTACACACCAGATGCGTATGCGCGTTCCGGGCGCGAAGTGAGCGATCCAACCGGACCCGCCGAGGGCACGCTGCGTGTCCTCCGCGGCGGTTCGTGGTGGTGCGGCGCGTGCGCCTGCGAAGGCAACGGGCTGTTCTATCGAGGCAAGGCTCACCCAGAGGCCGCCTACAACAACAATGGTTTTCGCTGCGCACGCCGCGCCAAGTTGCTCGAAAAGTGAGCGTTGCCCCAGTGTGCGTTCGGCAAGTGTTGCTTCGTGTTCGCAGCTTGCGCTCCGCTGGCTTCGGCCGCGCAAGATGTGCGCCAGTGAGCGCAGGTACGCAGCTCGTGCGATTTCCGCGCGCTCCACTTCGACGTCCTCGAGCGGCACGCGTCTTGCTCAATAATCTCACGATGATCGTTGAATCCGCTCGCGTACTCAACGCCAGCCGTCGTTTCAGCGGTCGACCTTCTAGCCGGGAGAACTGAGCCGCATGGCAACGAAAGCAGAACAATTTCGCGCCGAGACTCAGCTGGAGCAATCTGCTCGCAAGCCAAAGAAGCGCGCCAGCACTCGCGCGCGCACTCGTCCCATCGAGAAGCCGCACAACTTGGGGGAACGCGCTGGTCGCATTGCTACCGTCGCTTACGAGACCTCGACAGGGCGCCCTTCACGCAAGTCGACGCGTCGGAGTGAGCATCGCCAACGTCCTGCGAACGCTTTGGAGCGCACCATCAAGCTCTCAGGAAAAGCACCCAAGGAGCGAGCGAGCAGCGCTCGTGTGCGAACCATCAAGCCGCGGGGCAAGCCGACGCGTTCTGGCTGAGCGACGGCGTGATCCGTCGCGTGGCCAAACCGCGCGACGACTGCGCCGCACTGAGGCAGTCCGGCGCTCTCCTTGGCCTGCTATCGGCGCCCCCCATGCTCGAATAAAGCGGCGCGCGATCTGCGCAAAACGCCGCGAAAACTGGACAATGCCTGCCTCGTTGCAAGCTGAGTGAGTCGCTTTCGGCATAGCCAGTGCATGCCGCGAACACATGCCCACGAAGCATAACCTCGCCCATCCGAAGCCGCAGGATCAAGTGAAACACCCTGAGCCCTGGGCAACTGATCTCAATCCAAACGGCGCGACGGAGACTCCGGCGGCGCACCCGCATACACGCCCAGCTTCGACCTTGAAGACGCTACCGCAAAAGCTGCCCGAGTTTAGCTACGAGGAGCTGGAGCAGATCCCGGTGGTCGTACCGGGCTCTCGCTTGAAAGCTCGCGCGGTGTACGTCGACTTACACGATCCGAATCGTCGCGAGTTCACCGCGGGCGACAATCATCTCTCTTCCGATGGGCACGCCTTCATTCCCAAGGCGGAGGTGCCCTACGAGCTTTGGAACCGCTTGGTCGGGCGCAAACGCTCGCTGCGGTTCAGCTGAAGCACGCGGACCTTCGCCGCGCTCAAGCGCTCGTGCGCGGCGAAGGTCCGGGCTTATACCGGGCGGTCCTAACGAGCGTTCTGCTGCTGCTGAGCGGCTAACTGTTCGAGCGCGCTCGGATCATCGAGCGGCTCGCGGTCCTGCTCCTTGGGATGACGAGTTGCGCTGACTTGCCGCTGCCGTTCGTCAGTGAGCCTGCGAATCAGGCGCTTTTCAGCGCGATCCACCGCTTCGTATAGATCGAGCGTCTCTTCGGTGATGTTGATGTCGTGATGCGCCGGGAGCTGCAACAGGATGTGGCAGCGAAAGCGCGTATCGCGTGCATCGACCTGCGTGAGTTGAACTTCCATTCGAACGAGATCGTGCGCGGCCGAATGCGCGCGGGCGGCGTCGACGAGCCGCTTCTCGACATAGCTACGAATGCTGGGCGTTAGGTCGAAGTGGCGTGCGGTGACGTAGATGTGCATGAGGAGCTCTCCTCCAAAGGAGCTTGCAGTGTCCGTGCCGGCGATGTCGTCGGGTGCGGGCAGCGGAAAAGCCTCCCCAAGCTCCCGGTTTCGATTGAAAAGCCTGGCGTGATCCGTTAGCTTTCGATCGAGAAAACTGCTCTTCGGGTGCGGTTCTTGAACCGCAGGTTTCGGGCATGGTCGGGCCGCCAGCCGCAATCACCACTTCGGTGATCGTCGTGCCATGGCTAAGCACTCCCCCACCCCGACCAACGTCGAAGCACCTCCCGGCGCGTGGACCCCTGCACGCGGGTTCGCGCGTCGAGCTCTAGCTCCTGTCGAACGCTTTCTGGAGATCGAAGCAGCGAGCGGCATTCTACTGCTGGTCGCGGCAGCCATAGCGCTCGCGTGGGCGAACTCACCGTGGCGCGCGAGCTATCAAGCCTTGTGGCACACGCCGTTCGGGTTTCGGCTCGCTGAATGGCGTTTCGAGCGCGACCTGCACTTTTGGATCAACGACGGCGTGATGACGATCTTCTTCTTCGTCGTCGGCCTGGAGATTCGTCGCGAGCTCTACAAGGGCGAACTCAGCGAGCTCAAACGTGCGGCGCTGCCGGCGGTTGCGGCGCTAGGCGGCATGTTGGTACCTGCCGCGATTTTTGCGGCGATCAACCGAGGCCACGCGTCTTTATCCGGTTGGGGAGTCCCCATGGCGACGGACATCGCGTTCGCCGTGGGTGTGCTCACTCTGCTCGGCAATCGTGTCCCTCCGGCGCTGCGAATCCTGCTGCTTGCGCTTGCGGTGATCGATGATGTAGGCGCGATTGTCGTGATCGCGCTGTTTTACTCAGCTGCGATCGTGCCGCTGGGCTTTTTCGTGCTCGCTCTTGGGCTCGCGGGAGTACTCGCGCTGCGTGTGCTCGGCGTACGCAGTCCATGGGCGTACGTTGCGCCGGGCATCGTGGCCTGGTTTGGCGCCTACGTAGCCGGCATCCACCCCACGTTGGCCGGCGTCGTCATTGGCTTGATGACTCCAGCCAAAGCCTGGTTCGGCCGGGAAGGATTCGTGCGGCACGCGAGTAGAAGCCTCGAGGCGTTTCGCAGTCAGGAGAACGAGAACGAACGCGAATTGTTGAGCCACCTCGATCAGCTGAAGACAGCGCGGCGCGAAGCCGTGTCACCGGTGGAACACCTGGAGCACGCTCTGCATGGCTGGGTAGCATTTGGTGCCATGCCCCTGTTCGCGCTCGCCAACGCGGGAGTTGCGCTCGGCTCGGCTTCGTTCGACGGCGAGTCGCTGCGAGCGTTCATCGGCATCGGCTGCGGCTTGGTCCTGGGGAAACCGATTGGTGTGCTCTCGTTCTCTTGGCTCGCTACGCGGCTCGGGTTCGCGTCACTGCCAGGCGGCGTCAATTGGGCTCAGATGAGCCTGGTTGGGGTGGTGGCCGGCATCGGTTTTACGATGTCGATTTTCATCGCGCAGCTCGCCTTCCCGGGCGGCACCGTTCTCGAGACCAGCAAGGCTGGCATCCTGCTGGCGTCGGTGCTTGCCGCGGTGTTTGCGTTTGGGGTCGGCAAAGTGGTGCTTCCCGCGACGTTCTCCACGAACGCTGCGGCGAGTGCTGCAGAAGCGGAAGCTTCGACGACGACGTAGCGCACGCTTGCATGGGGCGTGAGTGCAACTGAGGCGCGCTTGCGCCAGGCTCCGGATTTCTCTTATTCGGAGAAGTCGGTGCGCTCGTGTTAACGTGTAACGGTTCTCGTGAGGCCCGACGCTGCACCCGGCACTTGGATCGAGACTGATGTTCCCCCGCGCCTGGATGCTTTGGGTTGGTCGCGCTGGCACCGACGCGTCGTGATTGCGCTCGGTATCACGTGGATTCTGGATGGCTTGGAAGCGAGCCTGATCGCAAACCTGGCTCCCACGTTACGTGACCCGCGCACGCTGAACTTGAGCGCCGCTCAGGTTGGAATGTCGAACAGCGCTTACTTGGCGGGACAAGTGGTGGGCGCGCTGGTGTTCGGTCACTTGACGGATCGCTGGGGACGCAAGCGACTGTTTCTCATCACGCTTGCGCTCTATCTCGTCGCGACTGCGCTGAGCGGCCTGGCACCCTCGTTCGCAGTGTTCGTGGCGTTTCGCGCATTGGCCGGCGCCGGCATCGGCGGCGAGTACTCTGCCGTGAACTCCGCAATCGACGAGCTCGTTCCGGCGCGACTACGAGGCCAAATCGATCTCGGCATCAACGGTAGCTACTGGGTCGGGGTGGGATTGGGCGCTTTCCTCACGCTCATGATCCTAAATCCGGATTTCGTGCCGATCTCGGCGGGTTGGCGCATCGTCTTCTTTGCTGGCTCGTTGCTGGGCGTGGCGATTCTGCTGGTGCGCCGCGACGTGCCGGAGAGCCCGCGCTGGCTCTTGATGCATGGCCACGTCAACGCCGCGCGAGCGACCTTGGTCAAAATCGAAAGCGAAATATTGGGCAGCCGCTCGATTCTAGAGGTGAAGCCCATTCGCCTGCGCGTCATGGGCTGTGTCGGCATCGAACACCTATTGCGCACATTGCTGAAGCGCTACCCGCGCCGCACGATTCTCGGCTTCGTGTTGATGCTTTCGCAGGCCTTCCTCTATAACTCGATCTTCTTCAGCTATGGTTTGATTCTCGAGCGCTTTCACGGCGTACCCGCTGAACGCGTCGGCCTCTACATCATTCCCTTCGCCGCCGGGAATTTTCTGGGACCGCTGCTGCTCGGCCCGCTCTTCGATCGCTTGGGGCGTCGCGTGATGATCCCGCTCACATACGCGAGCTCGGGATTGCTGTTGCTGGCAACTGGAGGCCTGTTCGTAGCGGGAGCGCTAACGGCGGTCACGCAAACCGTGGCTTGGACACTGGTGTTCTTCGTGGCATCAGCTGCGGCGAGCGCGGCTTACCTCACCGTGAGTGAACTGTTTCCAGTCGAGCTCCGCGGCATGGCGATCGCGGTGTTCTACTCGTTTGCGACGCTGGTTGGCGCCGGCGCGCCCACGCTGTTCGGCGCCATCGTCGACACCGGTGAGCCCGGCAAACTCTTCCAAGGCTACGCACTAGCATCACTCCTGATGCTCATTGCGGCGGTGGTTGCGCGTGTTTACGGCGTGAATGCCGAGTGCCGCTCACTCGAAGCCATCACTGAAGAGGAAGCAAACGAAGCCGTTTGCAACTGATCAGGAAGATACTCCCCTTCGCAGCGACCATGGCAATGCGCGGCGCCGCCAGAGAAGCCGGCGCCGCTCGGGCAGCCAATCGCGCAAGTACCACGGCGTGGTGATCACCACGATCTGCGGACCGCCGCGGAGCAAGAGGAGGGCGCGAATGAACGACGCCGTCTGGTTGTGCAGCAGGCGTTGATACCAACGTGTCTCGATCAGCTCGGGCACGACCACCGCTATTTGTCGATCCGGCTTGGCCTGAGCAAGCTGCAGGATGAAGTTGACCAGCGGCTGAAACAGTTGGCGATACTCGGAGCGCAAAACGACGAGCTCAGGGCGGCGCTTGCCGGCCGCATCGACGGGTCCCACCAACTCGTCCCAGCGTTCACTCAAGTCGTCCACATGGCGGTCGAAGGTGAGCACTTGCACCGCGATGATTTCGGACGTGGTGCTGAGCGCGAAACGCAGCGCTTTGAGAGAAACAGCGTCCCAGCGCCGCAAGGGCACCACAGCGATGGGCGGCTCGGAAGCGAGCTCCAGCGTCGCGTTGGTTGCCGTGGCCTCTGCGATGAAGTCGTAGTGGCGCCGCACTCGCCGGAATAAAACCAACATGGCCACCACGAGGGCGAGAGAGAGCCAAGCACCTTCGCGGAACTTGGATGTGATGACCACCAGCAACGTCGCTCCCGTTGCCAGCGCCCCCACCGCGTTGAGCGCGACGGACCAGCGCGCTCCGGTGCCACCTTGCCTGCGCCAATGCGCAACCATTCCAACTTGCGACATCGTAAACGCGGACAACGCACCCACGGCAAATAGCGGCACCAAACCTTCGGTCATACCGCCGAAAATCAGGAGCAGAACCGCTGCCAGCACGCTGAGCACGATGATCCCATGCGAGAAGGCTAGGCGCCTTCCACGATGAATGAACGGCTCGGGCAAGAAGCGGTCGCGCGCCAGCATGCGACACACACGCGGAAAATCTGCGAAGCTGGTGTTCGCAGATAGAGCCAGCACGAAGATGACGCTGCCGATCATGACGTAGTAGAGCGGGCCGCGCCCAACGCTGGCCTGGATGATCTTCGACAAGATGCTCTGGTAGCCGTGTTCACCCGGCACGCTCGCGACGATGCCGTGAGCGCGACACAAGAAGGCGATGCCAGCCAGCAGCACCATCAGTGTTCCCAAAATCAACAGCAAGCTGCGCCCTGCCGTGCGCGCCGCGGGCTCCTTGAAAATCGGCACGCCGTTGCTGACCGCTTCGATGCCCGTCAACGCCGTACAACCGTTGGCGAAGGCGCGCAGCAAGAGCCAAGCGCTGGCCGCCGTGCCAACCCCCGCCGCGGCCCCTTGGGGGATCGGAGGTAGACCGCGCGTGAACACGCCAACCGCACCAATGGCAATTGCGACGAACAGTGAGAGCACGAAAGCATACGTGGGAAGCAAGAACGCCGCTCCCGTGGCTCGTACGCCTCGCAAGTTGATGAGCGTGAGAAACAACAGCACGAACAGGCACACGGGCAAGGTGTGCGGTAGCAAGCTCGGGATCGCGGAAACCAGCGCGCCCACGCCGGCCGAAACAGCCACGGCAGCGTTGAGCAGGTAGTCGAGCGCCAGGGCGGCCGCCGCGAGCAGCGCCGGTTGTTCGCCGAGGTTCTCCTTCACAATCGTGTAGGCCCCGCCGCCGTTCGGATACGCCGCAATTGTTTGACGGTACGAAAGCCCAACCACCGCAAGCAGCAGTAGGATCGCACCCACCAGAGGCACCAAGTGCTCAACTGCGTGCGCCTTCAATGGGATGAGCACGGTGAGTAGCGCTTCGGGCCCGTAGGCGGCTGAAGCCAGCGCATCCAGACCGAGCACCCCGACGCCTGCAGCTGCCCCAAGGCGCTCCCGCGCATCGTCCCGAGTCGAAAGCGGCGGACCCAAAATCCAATCGGCGAGGCGCATGGGAATTGCCGAACGGGTTGCGCGTTTCGAACCCGCTCGCGCGCACTCGGGCAGCAAGGCACGTGCCATCCGTTTGTGGGGGCGGCACGCGCCGCCCCCTCTTCCGAAGTGAATTCGGAAGAGACTCCCCCCACGCGGCTACTCTGCACGAATGCGTTTCCGCAATGTGCGGCGACTTCCTAGCCGTCCGCGAAGACGCTTACCCAGGCGACGCGTTTACGCAGAACTCGCGGCGCAAAAAAAATGATCGCTAAGAAACTTTGTTGCCGCGCGGGGCAATGCTGCCGGCACTAACCCCGCGAGCTTCAGCTCTCGCCACCGGGCAGGTCCCCCCAAGGCATTCTCGGTGAGGATGGATATCTTCCGCACGCGGCGGGAATGGGCACGTGTGTCTTCATCATCAGTTTCCCACGACGGGCCTCCACCCATGACGACATCCCTTTTCGTGATATCTCGGCGGATTTTCGGCGGTGCTGCGCTGGTCTTCGGCGTCGTGGCGGCAGCCTGCAGTTCGGCGCCGAGTACGTCGAGTCAGATCCCCAGTGGGTCTGGCGGCGCTGCCCCAGCTGAAGGCGGCGCCATGAGCATGATGATGAGTTCCGGCGGGCGCACTGGCGCGGGCGGCATGTTGATTAGCGTCCCGAACATGCCAACCGACTCCAACAACGACAACTGCAAGCGCCTCTCGTGTCACCCACCCGGAGGCGATTACTGCGGCATGGTGGGCGACGGCTGCAGCGGCAAGATGGATTGCGGCTCGTGCCAGAAAGCGGATTGGGTTTGCGACAAAGGGCTGTGCAAAGGGCCACCGAGTTGTCCGGCGCGCACATCCTGCAGCGAGGGCACTGCCAACTATTGTGGAAAGATCGGTAATGGCTGTGGTGGCGAGCTCGACTGCGGAAGCTGCACGGCACCTGCCGTTTGCGGCGGTAACGGCGTTGCGAACGTTTGCGGTGATCCCGCGTGTGTTCCAATCACGTGCGCACTAAAGGTCGGCCAGTACTGCGGTACGATTGGGGACGGCTGCGGTCACTCACTCAATTGCGGAGATTGTCCCGGCGGCGCGACGTGCGGAGGCAGCGGTATCGCCAACGTTTGTCCCGGCAGCCAAGGCGCGAACAGCTGTGTGGGCATTCGCTGCAACGTAGAAACTTGCGCGAACGGTGGAACCACGTCGGTGAGTGGCGTCGTCTACGATCCGGCCGGCATCAACCCGCTCTACAACGTTCGCGTTTACGTCCCGAACTCCGAACTCGAAGACATCCCAACCGGCGCCACCTGCGAGCAGTGCAACGCGAACCTCACTGGCGATCCCATCACGACAGCGCTCACTGATAGCGCCGGGCGCTTCAAGCTCGAAAATGTGCCGACTGGCAGCAACATTCCGCTCGTGATGCAGGTGGGCCGTTGGCGTCGCAAGGTCACGATCCCGAACGTCAACGGCTGCACCGACAACCAAATCACCGATCGCGATCTGACCCGCCTACCGCGCAACCAAAGCGAAGGCCACATCCCGCTCATCGCGATCACGACGGGCGGCCTCGACGCTCTCGAATGCTTGATCCCGCGCATCGGCTTGGATCGCAGCGAGGTCACCACCGATTCCGGCAATGGACGCGTGCACCTTTACGCGGGAGGCATTCCCGGTGGTCAAGGGCGTGGCGCGGTCAGCATGGACTCGGGTGAGATGCTGCCGACCGCGGACGCACTCTGGGGCAACGCCCAAAAGATGCGCGGCTACGACATCGTGATGTTCTCTTGCGAAGGCGCAGAGAATCGTCCTCCCAAAGACAGCTACCTCGCAAACTTCGAAGATTACGTGAACAACGGCGGGCGCGCCTTTCTGACGCACTACCACTATTACTGGCTGAATCACGGCTCACAGGCGCTACGCGGAACGGCAAACTACACGGGCGGCGGGGCCGATCCGCCGAATCCTTCGACGGGCATCATCAACACCAATTTTCCAAAGGGAGCTGCGCTCGCGGATTGGTTGATGGTGGTGGGAGCATCGACGGTACGCGGCGAGCTCCAGATCTATGAGGCGCAGAACTCGGTGATGAGCGCGATTGCACCGACGCAGGACTGGATCTCGATTCCGACGAATCCCAACGCGGACAATCGGCCTTCGCTGCAGTACATGACCTTCAACACGCCGGTCGGAGCGCCCGTCGAACAGCAGTGCGGCCGCGTCGTTGATACCGATTTGCACGTTGGCGCTGCGGTGGGACAAGGCGCAACCGCTCAAGGCGGGGATCGCTCGACGCCGAACACGCCGTACCCGAACGGCTGCTCGAGTCGTCCGATGTCCCCGCAGATCAAGGCGCTGGAGTTCATCTTCTTCGACCTGTCTGCTTGCGTTCAACCCGACTTCCAAAAGCCAGGACCACCTCCGCCGCCTCCCCCGACGCAGATTCCGCCGCCTCCCGCGCCGGTACCACCTCCTCCCCCCCCTCCTCCTCCCCTGTAGACGGCAAACATGCGCCCGTTTGCACAAGTGCTCGCGGCGATCCTGCTCGCGCTCGGCTTGGCACACTGCTCGTCAACGAGTTCGCGCGGGGATTCGGATTTGTTCGGGAGCGGAGGCAAAGCTGCGGGCGGAAGTTCGGCGGCGAGCGGTGGCACTCAAACCAGCAATGGCGGCAGCACGGTCGCCGTTGCCGGCACGACGGGAACGCCGGACGGATGCAAGGGGCTCGCCTGCCAAAAAAAGGTGTGCCCCCTCGGCACCAGCACCACCATCTCCGGGCGAATCTACGATCCTTCGGGGAAGCTACCGCTCTACAACGTGATGGCGTACGTGCCCAACGCGCCGCTGGCGCCGTTCACTCCCGGCGCCAATTGCCTATGTGAGATCAGCGGAGAGCCCACCGCTGCAGGCCTGAGCGACACGAACGGCAACTTCGTGATTCGGGATGCACCCGTCGGCGCCAACATCCCGCTCGTGATTCAAATTGGTAAGTGGCGTCGCACCTTCACGTTGCCAAACGTTGCTGAATGCAGCAACACGACGGTTCCGGACGGGACGTTGCGCTTGCCAGCCAAACAAACCGAGGGCGACATGCCCAAGGTTGCGCTCACCACGGGCGGCGCAGACGCGCTCGAATGCTTGCTCCGCAAGCTCGGCATCGATGCGAGCGAAATCACGAACCCCGACGGGAGCGGGCGTTTCAATTTGTTCGCCGGGCACGACGGCAGCAATCGTTACGAGAGCAGCCTGAATGGCGGCGCGAGCTTTCCTGCGGCCGCGAGCGTGTGGAGCTCGGTCGATAGCTTGAAAAAGTACGACCTGGTGTTGCTTTCCTGCGAAGGCGGTGAGTTTCCAGAGGAGAAAGGTGACGCTGCTTTCAAAGCCATGGCGGCGTACACGGCCCTGGGCGGCCGCATGTTTGCGTCGCATTGGCAGCAGGTGTGGTTGAAGTCTGGAGCATTCCCAACCATCGCGCGCTACACGGGGCAGGCTGATCTCGGAGATTTGACAGCGGACGTAATCACCAGCTTTCCCAAGGGCAAAGCGCTGTCGGAGTGGCTCGTCAACGTGCAAGCCTCGACTACGCCCGGCAAGCTGCCAATCAGCGACGCGCAGCACACCATCGTCGAAGAAAACCCGATGTACGCGCAGAGTTGGATCACGAGTACATCGCCGCAAGCAGTTCAGTACCTTTCGGCGAACACCCCGATGGGAGCACCACCGAACATGCAGTGCGGCCGCATCGTGCTGAGCGATCTGCACGTGGCGGGCGCGACCGGCGGCGGTACCGATACTTCGTCTCCGAGTTTTGCGTTTCCGAGCGGCTGCGTAACGAGCGGGCTCTCACCACAAGAGAAGGTGCTCGCCTTCATGCTGTTCGACATTTCGGCGTGCACCATTCCCGACTCGAAGGTGCCGGAGCCACCAGTCGTCAAGTAGCCAACGCTGCCGCGAGTGCTTTCAGCAGCGCCTCGGCGCCTGCCCGCCGCTGCTTGCTTTGCTCAGCGAGCACGCTCGAAACAATCGCCTCCACGGTGCCGGAACGCTGCTCGTTGAGTCGCATGCCGCGGCGCGTGAGCTCCAGCACCACCCGCCGACGATCCCTGACGTCCGACTCGCGTTGCACGAGGCCTGCGTTCTGCAAGCGACGCAGCACTCCCGTCAGCGAACTAGGGTGTACGTGCAGCACTTGCGACAGCTCGCCCGCGGAAACGCGACCGTAGTGACCAATGATGCGCAAGACCAGTCGCTGTGGCCCGGTCACTCCCAAACGCCGGTGCATGCGCTTGGACGCCGACTCCAGCCCGTGCGCTACCGCCCACAGCAGCCGCATGAACTCGAGAGCCATACCGAGCGAACGATGGTCCGCACCCGCCTGAGACTGCACGTTCACGCGCGTTCGCTTCAATCGCGGAAGATCTTCGCCGAAAGCGTACGCCGAGGCAAGTCGCACCCGACCGCCTTCAACCGGGGCGATTCTTTGCAATCACCGCGCCGGCGATCATCGCGAACGTCGCGAAGCGCGGCCAATATGCGTACTCGCCCAACAAACCGCCAGCCGCAAGCCACGCCGTACTCACTCCCAAGAGCACGAATGCTGCGCCGAACCAAAGGAAGAGCCGCTCTGCACTTTCACGCCAGAACCTGAAAAAGAATAGCGCCGCGAGCAGGCAGGCCATCGTGAGCGCACCGCGCAAGAACTGATTCATCGCGCTTCCCACACCAGGCCGAACAGGAGCAAGCTCAACGAGACCAGCCCCGTGGAGGTTCGCCAAAGTTCCAAGTCGATATGCGGAACGATGTACAGATCCGTGAATAGGAGCATGTTGTTGAGCGCGAGCCCAACGAAGCACAGGCTGCTCCACAAGAGCAGCACCGTGCGAGTGCGACGGTAGCTGCGAATCAAGAGCACAGCACACAAGATGCTCGTGAGCGTGCACAACAGGTAGATGAGCTCAGCTATCATCTTTGCGTCCACGAACCCGGAAGGCCTCGGCGAACGTGCGCAGCGCCGCCGAACGAATCCGCGCCAGGGCGTTTTTCGCCATCAGCTCCACCACCAGCATGCGTTCGTTGCGATAGGTTGCCGCAAGCCGCTCCACGTCCGAGTCGAACGGGTTCTCCGCGGAGTACCAATAGCGTGCAGCCGCGCCTGACTCGAGCGAACGCAGCAGGCCGCGCGTGACCAGCGCCTGCAGCGCGAGCGAGGTGCTAGCCTCGGACAAGCCGAGCCGCTCACTCAGGTCGAAAGTGGTCAATGGAACGCCGGCTCCGCGCAGAAGAAGCAGCGCCTCCAACTCCTCGAAGCTTTCCACTCGCTCCGATAGGAAGACGCGTAGAGCGTTAAGCGACACCTCGTCCAACAACGCACAACCGAATCACGCCAATGGTTGCATGTCAAACCAATCGGCCGGCGTTCGTTCGCTTCTTCCCCGGTCAGTCCGCCGAGCGGGACAAACTGACACACTCCCAACCCGAGCGTTGGCGGACCGCTGTGTGCGCGTGTACGGTGTGGCACGCAAAGGAAGCCTAACATGACTTCAGCAGCGACCATCTTCATCAGCGGGGCCGGCAAGGGGCTCGGCTTCCACCTCGTAGAGGCGTTTCGCGATGTCGGCTTTCGCGTGTTCGCGGGGTACCACGAGAAATCAGCGGAGCTCGAGGCGTTATGCCAAGAGGGCGATCGAGTGCGGCCGGTTCCCCTCGATGTGACGTCCGCGGAGAGCGTCCGGCAGGCCGCGCTCGCAGTGAGTCGCGCAAGCGATGGCTTGGACATCCTCGTAAACAACGCGGCGGTGTTACCCGAAGCCGGACGTGGCACGATCGATACCACCAACGTCGAGATTGGTTTGCAAGTGTTCGACGTAAACGCGCTCGGCCCGCTGCGGGTGACGCAAGCGTTCTTGCCGCTGCTGCGGCGCGGAACGAGAAAGCTTATCTGCAACGTATCTTCGGAAGCTGGCAGCATTGCCGACTGCTGGCGTAGCGACGATTTTCTGTATTGCATGTCGAAATCTGCGCTCAACGTGCAGACCGCGATCTTGAGGAACGCTCTCGAGAGCTCCGGCTTTCAACTGCTCGCGGTCCATCCCGGATGGATGCGCACCAGCATGGGGGGCCCCACTGCGCACCTCGATCCACGCGAGTCGGCGCTGGCGTTGCGTAGCCTTTTGACGGCGCCCCCGGCGGAAGCCAGTGCCCGCCCGCTCTACATCGATTACCGCGGTGAGCCTCTGCGATGGTAGCGCGCCCGCTCGACGTGGTGCTAGGCGGCTCCTGGCACGACTTTGCTGGCTTTGTGCGTCGGCTCGAAAGCATTACATCCGGCGCCTTCGCCTGCGAGATGCATTTCGACCCCAGCTGGCTGCGAAACTTGAGCGAAGCGTCGCGCTCGCTGCTGCTTTACACCTGCTTCGACGAGCACACGCCATTGCAACACGACAGCGAGCAACTTCGCTGCCTCAGCGCCTGGCTGCGAGCGGGCGGCGGCCTGGTTGCGCTGCATGCAAGCACAGTGGCTGCGCGTGTACACCCGGAGCTCGGCCAGCTGCTCGGTGGCAGCTTCGTGTCGCATCCACCGAAGCAACCTTTCCTGGTCCGCGCAACGCATACGCCCCACCCGATCACGGCGGGCATCGCGCCCTTCGAGGTCGTCGACGAACGCTACCAGCTCGAGGTCGATGCCAACGTCGAGATCTTGCTCGTCAGCGAGTTGGCCGGCGAGACTCATCCAGTTGCCTGGACACGCTATGAAGGTGCCGGGCGCATCTTCTACTTCTCCCTCGGACACGACAAGAACGTCTGGGATCTGCCGCAGTACGAAAAAATCCTGCAACGTGGCCTCGAATGGATTGCTCGGAGATAGCCAGGCCCCTGAACCATGTAGCCGAAGGTGTTGAATTACGCGCGTAGGCGCGAAAAGACGGCGACGAAAGCCGGTGCTTCACCGGACGATGACGTCTAGCATGGGATGCAAGGGCTCACCGGAGCCTGGCTTGCTATGCAGAACAGAACGCGCCCGCGTATCGGGCTCATCCTCTACGGGATCGACTACTCGTATCAAGAGAGTATTTTGCGCGGCGCGGACGAGGAGTGCCGCGAGCAAGACGCTGACTTGATCTGTTTCGCGGGTGGAAGCGTAGCGCTGAACCAACTCGCCGACGCCACGTACGACGTGATGGAGCCCGCTGCGCTCGACGGCCTGTTGATCGCAACCAGCACAATTGGATCGGCGATCGGCAGCAAGGAGCTCGCAGCCCTGCTCGCGCGCTTCGCGAGCATTCCGATTTGCAGCCTCGGCTACGAAATGCCCGACGCGCTCAGCGTGACCGTAGATGGTGCCAGTTCGGTCGAGCGCCTCACTCGGCACCTGATCGAGGTTCACGGTCGACGCCGCCTGGCCTTCGTTCAGGGCAACAACAACGAGTCCGACGAGCGCCTGGCAGCGTTTCTGCTCGCGCTCGCCAGAGCTGGTATCGAGCCTCGCCCGGAGTTGATTTTTCCCGGTAATTTTCGCAACGACGCCGGGCAACACGCGGTGGAAGCGCTGCTCGCGCAGGCCCAGCGAGAGGGGCAAAGCGCGTTCCCGGCGGACGCCATCGTAGCCGCCAACGACTGGATGGCGCTGGGAGCGCTACGCGCACTGGAGGCAGCCGGACTGCGTGTGCCGGAAGACGTTTCGGTCGTCGGTTTCGACGACATCGACCCTGCCCGCTTCGAGATGCCGTCGCTTACGACGATTCGCCAGCCGGCGGAGAGTTTGGGTGCTCATGGCATTCGGGCCTTACTGGCGCGCCATCGGGGCGAACCGCAAGCGTCGCTCACGCGCCTGCCAACCGAACAGAAGCTGCGAAAGTCGTGCGGCTGCTTTTCGAGCGGGCAGGCGCGCCATTCACTCGGCGTTGACGCCGCACGTGAGGACACTCCGACTTCGGGCGAAGATCGATTGCTTCGAGTCACGCGCGCACTCGACGAAGCTGCGCCCGGCTTCAAAGCGGCGTTGACGCACGACTGGGCGAACCAAATGTTGGCTGCGCTCGACGCAGATCTCAGCCGTGGCGGCGACAACTTCGCCACTCTGCTCGAGAGCTTCATTCGCAGAACGGCGAACCTCGGCAACGTGGCGGCCTGGCACCACGTGATCACCACGTTGCGCAAGCAAGCGCTGAGTGCCCACAAGAGCCCGGGCGAACTCGCGCGCGGCATCGATCTGTTCGATATGGCACAGGTGCTAGTCAGCGCGCATGCCGAACGCGCGCAGGGCGCCCGCCGTTTATCGAAGGAAGCCTTGTTGCGTGCTCTTTCGCAACTCAGCGAGGAGCTCCGCGCAGCTTCGAGCTACGCCCAAATTTCGGCCGTGCTGGCGCAGCAGTTGCCGCGTCTGGACGTGCCGGGCTGCTTGCTCACCGTGCACGAGGGCAAGCTGGAGCCGGAAACGCAGTCACGCGTAATCACCGCGTACGACGTCGAGCGCGGCGTCTTGCCAGTAAGTGCGCCGGTGCGCGCAGGCGATCTCATCCCGCTGAGCGTGGCGCCGTCACGCCGAAGTACCTGGCTGGCCCGCGTCGCGACGTTTGAGCACGACATTGTCGGATTCTGCATGCTCGAAGTGAACGCGGTGGAGACCGCCCGCTACATTTCGATTTGTGAGCAGGTGGGCGTGTCGCTGAACGCCGTTCGCTTGCTGCGTGCACGGGTCGAAGAAATGACTCGCCGCGAACGGGCCGAGCGCGAACGCCTCGAAAGCGAGATCGAGCTCGCCAAGCGCATTCAAACCGGCATCTTGCCGCGGATGCAGGAGGTGCGCGGTCTACGCATCGCCTCCGCCATGCACCCGGCCACCGAAGTCGGCGGCGACTACTTCGACGTGCTGCCCTCCGCGCGCGGCGCCTGGTTTGCCATCGGTGACGTGACGGGGCACGGGCTGCCTGCCGGCCTGGTGATGCTCATGATCCAGAGCCTGGTTGCTGCGACCACGGCCGCCGAACCAGAGGGGCACGCTGCCAGTATTTGGCTTCAGGTGAACCGCTTGCTCTACGAGAACGTTCGCCACCGCCTGCAACAAGACGAGCACGCCACGCTCACCTTGCTGCATTATGACGGTGCCGGTGTGTTCGAGTTTGCGGGCGCACACGAGGAAATTTTGGTGCATCGCAGCCAGAGCGGCGTGGTCGAGGCGGTGCCTACGCCGGGAATTTGGGCCGGAATCACAGCGGATCCTGCGCCAGAAGCCGTACAGAACACCGTGCTCCGCCTGACGTCGGGAGATACCATGCTGCTCTACACGGATGGCATGCTGGAGGCGCGTAACGCCGAAGGCGAGCTGTTCGGCACCGAACGGCTCTGCCGTGAGTTCGCCGACGTGAGCCACCTGCCTGTCGAAGGCATCGTGGAGCGACTAATGCAGGCGGTGCACGCTTGGATGCACGAGCAAGACGACGACATCACGCTGGTAGTGGTGCGCTACGTCGGCGACGCCGCGTGACTCGAACGACATGGCTTTTGGTAGTCGGAGCAGCGCTCGGGCTGGTCCTCGTGTGGCTGTGGCGAGAAAAACCTGAGCCTGCGACGGCCAACATCAGTGGCAGCGTAGCGGCACCGGTTGCGAGCGGATCCGCAAACTCGCCGGCATCGTCACGCGCGGTACAGTATCCGGAGCTGTCGCTAACTGCCGAGCCAAGTGCAATTTACGAGCAGCTCGCGACCGAGCCCGTCTGGAAAGGCCTCATCGCGAGCGGCGAGCGCTTCTCCCTCAACTACGCGCACCGCCCCTTCGGAAGCTTGATCCTCGAAGGCGCCCGGCTGACCCGAGCCGACGACTCGAGCTATCGCGTCGAAGCACAAAAGCTCTGGCTGAACGGCGTCGCCTTCCCGGGCGTCACGTTCACGTTGCGCCGCACGGGCGAAAAGGTGGAGCTGCGGCCGGAGCTGGTCGGTAGCCAGGTGAAGCCGATTCAAGTCGACTACACGCCCGGCCGTGGCGGAGCAATCTGGCTCCTGACCCTGCCGCATCAACCGGCACGCCCGGCCCTGAGCCACTATGGCTCGCCGCTCGTGCCCGACTCGGAGCAACCGCGCATGCTCGCGTCGCTCTCGCTAGTAGTTCTGGACGCCCCCGACAAGCCCGTGAGCGGTCGTTACGAGATGGTGATGGATGCTTGGCCGCGGCCAGGCTGGCCCGATTCAGCGGCGCTCCTGGGAGATGCCGTATCGTTTGCTGCAACCGTCGAACCGGGAGCTGATCCGGCGCGCTGGGCTCTGCAACAGGTGCGGGTTTCTTCTTTGCTTTTCACGCTGAGCGGCAGCGGCCAACTCGAATGGGCTACGATGCCGAAGCTCCACGTCGAGGCCAAGGGTGACCGCACATGCGCCCAACTGCGAGCAAACCTGGGTCCGTCGGTATATCTCGACGAAATCACGCGATTTCTCGACGCGCGGGGGAAGCGCGAAGCAGGCGGTAAAGTAGAGCTCGCTGTCGTCGTCGAGGTCGATTCAGCCAGCGGCAAGCACGATATCAGCTGGAAGCTGAGCGGAGGCTGCGGCATCACCCCGCGCTGAGACACGTCGACCCGACGGCTCAGGTCGCAAGTCACCCAGCCTGCATAGTTGAGCCAATAATCAGCGTAGGTGAGCCGATTTTGGCTGTTTGCGATCTAGGCCCTGCAGCCCAGCCAAAATGATGCACGACGGCCTACCGGCGGCGTGAACATGCCGCGCTGCGGCTAAGACCGCCTTGGATCGAGAATCTGACAGGTGGCGGTATCGCCGACACTCGCAAAAAAGACGCACCACTGTTAAGTGAGGGACGCCAGCGCAATGGCAAACGGACGCTGTTGTCCGCCCCTGTCGTTGCTGTGCTTTGCGAACGCCCCGCGAGGACACACCCGATGACCACCACCCCGCTCTCCGAGGCCTCGAACGCCTCTGCCGATTCACTCATGGTCGCCTCAGAAGCTCCCGGACCCGCAGTTGCCGAAGACAAAGTTCCCGTGCCCGCCAAAGCCGCGTACGCGCTCGGCGGCACCACCGACATCTTCGGGCACTGGCTCTACAACAGCATCGCGAACCCAGTCTTCAACGTCTTCCTCGGGCTGTCTCCCACGCAGGTGAGCCTCGCACTCGGCACGACTCGCTTCGTCGACGCTTTCACGGATCCACTGTTCGGCTGGTTGTCGGACAACACGCGTTCCAAGTGGGGTCGCCGCAGGCCGTATATCTTGATCGGCTCCATCATCGCTGGTCTCGCGCTGCCGTGTTTGTTCATGGCGCGCCCCACGTGGAGCAACTCGCAAATCTTCTGGTTCATGCTGATCTCGGCTTCGCTCTACGCGCCGCTGATCAGCGCATACAACATGCCGTACCAGAGCCTCGGCGCGGAGCTGACGCCCGACTACAACGAGCGCACCAGCATCATGTCGTGGAAGGCAGTGATTCAGAAGCTGTCCGGCATGATGTTGGGAGGCGCGTTGTGGCTCGCGACGCGGCCCTTCTTCAACGATCCCGTCACTGGTAAACCAGACGTAGCACGCGGAGCGGTGTGGGCAGGCGCGATCGCCGGCGCGATCATGATCATCTCCGGTATTTGCAATTTCGTATTCGTGCGCGAGCGCTACTACGAAAAGGCCCAGTCGCAGGAAAAGGTCGGCTTCTTGGCCATGTTCCGCGACACCTTTCATTGCCGCCCGTACCTGATCTTGCTGGGCACCGCGCTGGTTTACGCGATTCCAACCGGGCTCGTCGGCACGCTGGGTTTCTACGCGAGCACTTACTACGTCTTCAAAGGCGACATGGCTGCCGCCTCCGAAATCGGTTTCTGGAGCGGCGTGGCCTATGCTGTATTCGGTATTGCCGGTGTGCCGGTTGCAGCCGGCTTGGCGAAGCGACTCGGCAAGCGCAAGGCGCTGACGTTCACGCTAATCGCAGGTTTGGTTGCGTTCGCTTCGAGCTGGTGGCTGTACACGCCCGAGCAGCCCTGGCTCAGCGTGCTGTGCAACGGCCTCAACGGCTTCTCTGCCACCGGTCTCTGGGTCGTGCTCCCCTCGATGTGCGCAGACGTCGTCGACTTCGACGAAACGCAGAGCGGCAAGCGCCGTGAAGGCGCCTACTCGTCGACGTTCTCCTGGGTATTGAAGGTGGGTATGTCCGTGAGCATGCTCATCGTCGGACCGCTGCTCGATAAGGTCACTGGCTTCGACGCCAAGCTCGGCGGCGCGCAGGCTCCTGAGACCATCACGTGGATCCGTCTGCTCTTCGCAGGCATTCCGGTGGCCGCGCTGGTGGTCGCGTTCCTGTTGGTGCAGATGTACCCGCTCACTCGTGAACGCATGGCTGAGATCCGCAGGACCCTGGAAGCTCGACGCGGCACCGTCTGAGCCCGAGGCGGCTGGTTCATGGGTGCGGCCAGAGCGCGGGCGTAGGCTCCACCCATGTTCCGGCTGATTCGCGATCTCGAGCAGCGCGTCGACGCGGACACGCGCGACTTGGTGTTTCGCTGCTTGTTTTCGTCGATCTTCGTTGGACTCGGCGCCGAGCACGTTTTCGACGACCGCTTGATCCAGCACTTGATGCCAGCGTGGATCGGCTATCCGAAGCTTGCATCGGTGCTCAGCGGCTTTGTGCTCCTGCTGGGTGGCCTCTCAATCTTGACTGGCTACCATTTGCAGCTCGGCGCGCGCGTACTCGGGGCTTTTTTGGTGGTGGTGAGCGTTGTGGTGCACCTGCCCGGCTGCTTCCAGGTACCGGCCGACATCCCTGCGGACTCCGCCTGGTTGTGGATCGTGTTCCAGCGCTCGAATCTGGTGAAGAACCTTTGTTTGTTTGGGGTGTGCGTGCATTTGACGACGCACGCACCGGGGCGCTTTAGCGTCGATGCCTGGCTGAAAAAGCTGCGAGCCCCGAGAACTTGAACGAGTACGCTAGCTCTGCAAGGAGCAATCCGAATGCGAGCGATTCGGCCACAAAAACCGGGAGAGGCTCGAGAGCTCTCACTGGAAGAGTTTCCCACTCCCATTCCGGGTCCACATCAGCTTCTGGTGCGCACCGAGGCCGTCGGCGTGAACTACATCGATGTGTATCACCGGACGGGCGTGTACAAGAGCGAGCCGCCGATCCCGCTAGGCCTCGAAGGAGCGGGTGTGGTGGAGCGTCTAGGAGCAGGCGTCACCGATGTGCGCGAAGGCACGCGCGTAGCTTGGGCTTCTGCGCCGGGGTCGTACGCGACACACGTCGTACTCGATGCAGCACGCGCCGTTCCCATCCCGGACGGGGTGGAGACGCGTTTGGCTGCCGCGCTGCTTTTGCAGGGAATGACGGCGCACTACTTGGCGCGTTCGACATTTCGCCTCGGCCCAGAGCACGTCGCGCTCGTGCATGCTGCAGCTGGCGGCGTTGGGTTGCTTTTGGTGCAGCTCGCCAAGCTCGCTCGTGCGCGCGTGATTGCCACGGTGTCGACCGCCGAGAAGGCAGCTCTTGCGCGCGACGCGGGCGCCGACGAAGTCATCCTCTACACGGAGCAGGATTTTCTGGAGCGAACTCGGGAGTACACCTCTGGTCGCGGCGTGCACGTGGTCTACGACTCGGTGGGCCGCGCCACGTTCGCCAAGAGTTTGGAAGCACTCGCTCCCCGCGGTTACATGGTGCTCTACGGGCAATCGAGCGGGCCCGTAGAGCCATTCGATCCGCAGCGGCTCGCTCAACGTGGCTCGCTGTTTCTCACGCGGCCGACCTTGGGTCACTACACCAGCACCCGTGAGGAGTTGCTGGAGCGCGCGTCAGAGCTGTTTCGCCTCGTGGCTGAGGGGCGACTACGCGTGCGCATCGATCGCGAGCTGCCCCTGAGTGACGCCTCGACTGCACACGAAGCGCTCGAGGGCCGTGAAACGCGCGGAAAAGTGCTGCTCATCCCCTGATCCAGCTCGCGTTGGCGCACCACTTGCTTCGTTGCACGCCATGAGATCTCGCTTTGACGTCGTCGTAGTCGGAGCCGGAATGGCGGGGCTGCGGGCAGCGCAGCAACTCACTACACACGGAGTTTCGGTCGCGTTGCTCGAAGCGCGCGATCGGATCGGCGGTCGGGTTCTCAGTGTGAGCTCGCCAGAGCTGGCTGAACCCATCGAGCTCGGCGCCGAGTTCGTTCATGGCAAGGCAGAGCCAACGCTGGCGATAGCGCGCGACGCGGGCGTGCGCTTGATCGACTTCGACGACGTTCACTTCGAGAAGCGCGGCGAAAAGTTCGAGCGTTTGGAAGATGCCTTCGAGCCGCTCACCCGAGTGATGCAGCGGCTTCGCGACGACGACGCTGATGTCTCGGCCGCAACCTTCGTAGAGCACACTGACTTCGACGAGCTCACGCGCGCGCGATTTCGGCACTTGGTCGAGGGTTTCGTAGCAGCGCCGCTCGCTGAAGTCAGCATTCGAAGCCTTGCCAGTGACGCGCCCAGCAGCGCAGAAGACGCTCGTCAGCAGCTCGTCGAAGGCGGCTATGGCGCGCTGGCTCGACACCTCGCCGCGCAGGCAGCGGCAGCTGGAGCACAAACGATGCTCGGCACGCGCGTCGAAGGCATCGAACGCTCGAGCGGCCAGCTGCGCGTCGCCTGCGCTGCGCACACGCTGCAAGCGACGGCGTGTGTAGTCACCCTGCCGATCGGAGTTCTGTCCGCCCAGGGTGGCGCCCGCTTCGGTCTCGATGAGTCGAGCCTTCGCGCGCTAAATCAGCTTGGCATGGGGCATGCCGCACGAGTCAATCTGCTGTTCGACGAAGACATCTGGAGTCGAGTCGTGCCTCCCGAAGCGAACTTCCTCCACCACTCCGGCGCGTTGTTCGAGACCTTTTGGTGGCATCGTGTAGGAAGCCGCTGGCTGTGGACCGCGTGGGCAGGTGGACCGAATGCAGAGAAGCTGAGTCGCCTCCCCGCATCGGAAATTACTCATGCCGCCGTGAGCGCACTGGCTACGCTAATCCTGCTGCCAGCGGAAACCGTGGCGTCCCAATTGCGTGCGACGTACGCCCACGACTTCTCCAACGATCCCTATAGCCGCGGAGCGTATAGCTTCGTGCGTCCCGGAGGAATGCCCGCCCGCAGCATGCTTTCAGGCCTTACAGGCCCAGTCTTTCTCGCTGGCGAGGGGATGGACGATCAGTATCCCGGAACAGTTGCCGGCGCGCTCAACAGCGCGGATGCAATCGTCCCACGCGTACTCGCCTTCCTGAAGGAGCGAGGCTGATCCGAAACGCAACGTCCAGCGCGAGCAACCGCAACAGAGCTGGATCAGGACCTCGCAAGCGACGGTCGCCACTCAGTCTAGGGTCGTGATCGGCCCTAAGCACAACGAACGAACCCTACGCACGCCGATGGCATTGCCGTCATCTACACGCGTGGGTCCCAGTTCTTGCCATTGTGAGCAGGGTTCCGTGGCGAGCTCGACTTGCACGCGTGCGGGCCGAGGCAGCGCGCGTGGACGTTTGCCGGTAACCTCGACCGGCGGTAGCACCACCGTCGCATCTTCCGGCAACTTCGGAGTGGTGACTTCCTCACTCTTCAGCGAGGAGACATTGGTCACGAGCGACGAACCAGTCAGCTCTGGCCGGGCCGTAAACGCGGTGCGATCCGCTTCGATCCACGCCGCAGTGCCGAACAATGCGAAGCCCGTCGTCAGCATTGACCCGAAAATCCAAGACGGATGCATGGTGCCCTCCTTCGGAATCAGCGAGATCTGGAGTGCGCCTCGAACCCCAAACGCCGCGAGGAAGGGCGTGTTCAGCGAGGATCGGGGGCCTCCAGCCGCTTCAATCCTGGCCACAATTTTTCAACCGTGCAACCAAAGTTGCGCGAAATATTTCGATTTTTTTCGACGAAATTCGTCAGCAGGGCCCCGCCGAAAATGGCCGCTCCGAGGCGTTCCCGTTGCACGTCATCTTCCCTTGCCGAGACGCTTGAAGCACTGAGTTGCGAACGTGTTTCGCTATTCAAAGTTTGAGATACCAGCGAGTTCGTCGATGTGCGCGAAAACCTTCGCGCGCGTAGAGCTGGCCAGCGCGCTCGTGACCAGACTCGATCTCCAAATCAATGGCGCAGCAATCGAGCTTGGCGGCATGCGCCAACGCTTCGCGTAGGAGTCGCGTTCCGATGCCCTGGCCGCGCCGAGCTGGAACTACGTAGAGCTCTTCGAGCCACGCGCTGCGTCCGGCGTGCTCGAGCGTCCACGTATATGCGAGATACGCAAGTCCAACACACTCCCCATCTTCCGCGAGGAAAAACGTACCTCGACTCGGCTGTTCGAGTGGACCCAGTATGGCTCGAGTAAGGGCATCGGAGCTGAGCTCGATCGAGTGCTCCTTGAACTGGCCCTCTAGAAGGCGCCGGATGGCCTCGAGATGCGTTGGTCCTGCGATCACGATGTGCATCCCCCCGCTACGAGAGGCGGCCGCCCGGGTTTCTTCGAGCGATGCACCACAGTTCCGGCTCTCCACTCAGCCGGACTTCAACGGACATGAGCTGCTCGCGACGTGAAACGTCGGTTTGCTTTTTGCTTACTGAAAGGCGATGCGCGTCCTGGCTGTGCTCAGGGATCCATTGCTGCCGGAAAGCATCGCACAGCGCTGCGGGCAGCTGGCTGCTCAGGGTCACCAGGTCGCCGTCTGCTACGTGGCGCCAACGCAGCTCGGTTTGCGAGCAGTGCTGGAGGTGCAACGGAAAGTAACGCTGGCGTTGCGCCGGGCGCTCGACAATTTAGCTGAAGACATTCCCATCTTCGTAGTCACCGAGCGCGAAGGCGATCGCGTAGAAGACTGCGCTCGCGCTTGGGGCGCAACCGAAGTTCAGGTATAGGGTAAACCGAATCGACGGCGCGAAGCGCCGCTGTTACGTTGTCGCGCGTGTTGAACTTCAATCACCTATATTACTTCCACATCACGGCAGTAGAGGGTTCGGTCAAAGCTGCGGCGGATCGCCTGGGTGTTACGCAACCGACCGTGAGCGAACAAATCAGAATGTTGGAGCGCTCGCTGGGGTTACCGCTTTTCGAGCGAACTCCGTCGGGTCTGCGCTTGACGCAACGCGGACGCGAGGCCTTCGAGCACACCACCGCAATGTTCCTGGCCGGGGAACGGCTCGCGGATGCGCTCGGACAGGGGCAGAGCGCCCCAATCGCACTCCAGGTTGGTGTCAGCTCTGCCGTGTCGCGCACGATCGCAGCGGATTTTCTGATGCCAGTGCTGAGCATGGAGGAGTGCCGCCCCTGCATTCGAACCGGTGACTTCAATGACCTGCTCCGCGAGTTGCGTTCGCATGAAATCGACTTGCTGGTGGGAGACACCGAGCCAATCGAAGCCGCACGCCCGGGCATCGAGCTCACACCCATTCACCGACCAGTCCTGGTAGCCATCGTGCACCCGGACGTCGAGGCGCACGAGGATTGGCAAAACCTGTCGCTTCTCGAGTATCGCACCTCGTCGGCTTACCACTGGGAAGTCGACAACTTCTTGAAGGAGCGCGGGCTCTCGCCGAAGTCAGTCGGCGAAGTCGACGATTGCTTCTTGATGCTGGAAGCCGTGACACGTGGCGGCTTCGTGGCCTTCGTGCCGAACAGCGTCGCCCGCAGCGGCATTCGTCGCGGCCGCGTAAAAGGTATTGCCCATTTCACGCCGGCGAGCGCGGGGGTGCACGCCTTGTATCACTCGGACGATGCGACCAATCTCGCTCGCGCTGCTGTCGAGAAGCTGATTCACAACGCGCGCGAGCAGTTCGACGAATAGGCAGCACTCGTCGGGCGAGCGCCATCGCCGCAGACGATGGTTTTGCCGCCCACAAAGGGGAGGCCGCGTTGTAGGTGACGGCATTTTTGCCTCGCAACCAGAGTCGACAGTCCGAGCCGTGCGGCACGTAGCCGAAGCGCCCAGCAAGCTGAAAAGTGCGCTGGCACGAAACGCGCAACGCACGTGCTCGGACTCTCGTGATTTTGGAGAGCGGCATGGCAGCGCAGACCCATCGGCGGCAACGTGAACTGGCTCGAAACGTGGCGCTTCGCGCAGGACTCGTTGGTGTGTTCTTGCTGGCGGCATGCAGGAACGATCTCGATCACCCGCCACCGGTGAACGGCAACGGGGACGCTGGCGCTATCGACGAGGGTAATCCCGGCATCTCTCAAGGTGCAGGCGCAACGACGGGAATGGGCGCAACCGGCGCGGGCGCAAGCGCTGGCACCGGGGTAGGCGCGGGCACGAGCGGCGGCGGCGTGACTTCCGGAGTTTTCAGCGGAGGCACCACCGGAATTGGAGGCGCCGTGAACAATGGCGGTGTCGACAATACCAACGCCGCGGCAGGTACTGGTACGGGCACTGCCGGCTTCCCTGGAACGAACGCAGGCGCAAGCAGCTTCGCCGGCGCACCTGCTTTCGGTTTTGGCGGCGCGCCTGGGATCCCCTGAGCGAAGCCACAGCTCAATTCGAGCGCGGCTGCGTTGGCTCCGCGAGCTCTCGTTTTTTGCCGCGCTCAACGGCCGCTGAGAACTCCGGGCGGGGCAACGCACGATCCAATTCACTCAACAGCGGCAGCACACGTCGCGTCAGAGTGTGTCGCTCCGTCGCAGCGTGGTGTTGGACCAAGCTCAACAGTTCGACAGCTTCGATGCGATCGCCAGCCGCGGCACGCACCCACGCGAGTCCCGCGACAGTGTTGGCCGCAAACGGAAATAGGCGCAGCTGCAAGGCAAGCTCGAGCGATCGTCGTAAAAGCTGCTCGGCCTGTTCCAGATCGCCCTCCTTGCACGCTAGAAATCCGCGCACGTCCAAGGCGAGCGCGCTCCCCCACGTCTGACCGGCCCGCTCGAACCCCTGCAAGCTTTCGTCTAGATAGCCGCGCGCCGCCGCATAGCTGCCACGAATCAACGCCAAATCGCCGAACTCCAGATTGGCGAGCGCCACCTTGCCCACCTCTCCGGCACGCAGGCTGCGTTGGAATGCGGCCTGAAACTGAGCCTCGGCCTCTTCGTAACGCTGCTGCTCCTTCATGATGTTGCCGAGCTGAAACAGCGCCCACACTTCGTGATCGCGGTTACCGACTTCGCGACAAAACTCGAGACACTGCCGCGCGAGCTCTTCGGCTGCCGCATAATCACCCAGATTACGACGCGTGTTGGCCAGGTGCATACGACAGCGCATCGCGTTCCAGCGATCACCGGCCTTCTCGAAAGTGGCGAGCGCATCGAGCATGAGCGCGCTGCCGTCAGCGTAACTGCCCTGTTGCACCAGTGCGATCGCAAGACCCATCAAACCAGATTGCAGCAAACCCGCCTCACGCTGAACGCTGACGCTCTCGCGATAGGCGTCGACGGCGCGCGCCAAATCTCCGGTGTTTGCATGCAGCCGCCCCAAAGTTTCGAGGGCATTCGCGCGGCCCCAGGCGTCGTCGGTCGAGCGGTACAAGCGCCGCGCTTCCTCGGCGCTCACGATGCCTTGTTCGAGCTTTCCAACCATGGCCAGGTTGCTGCCCTGGGTAACCAACGCGAACGCCGCTTCTCGAGGAAACTGCTGCGGATCCAAGAGAGACGAGGCCTCCTCCAGCGCAACCCCCGCGCGCGCGTACAAGCCCTGCGCTCGCAAGAACATGCCGCTCAGCGCGAGCGCATAGCCGAGCAAGCGCCGCGTGAGCTGGGGCTCTGGCCAAGACTGAGATTTCAGGCTCTCGGCGAGCGCGCTGAAGGTCGATTCGGCTTCGAAGAACGAGGCGCGCCGCGTGTGGAAGACGTTGAGTGCCTCGATGGTGCGGGCGATCTCGCTGGTCTGGCGTTCGGCTACCAGGTGAGCCCAAGCCGCGCGCAAATTGTCGAGCTCGAGTTCGAGCTCCGCGAGTGCGCGCGCCGGGCTCGGCCCTTTCAACTCACGTTCGCGCGCCTCGAGACACCGCGTGAAAAACGAGGCATGGCGAGTCAACACCGCGCGCTGACGTTCGGGCACCTCGGCCAGCTTGCGCTCGGCGTACTGTCGCAGCAGCTCATGCGCCTCGAAACGCCCGCTCTCCGGATTTCTTCGCAACAGACACTTGTCGATGAGCGCGGCGATCGAGCGCAGATTCGCGTCTGCCACGGCTTGAGCCGCTTCGCGCGTGAAGCCGCCGCGAAACACCGAAAGCGCCGACAGAACTTCGCGCAGGTTGGCGTCGAGCAGCTGCCAGGAGTGCTCGAACACGGCGCGCATGCTGCGTTGCCGTTCGGGTATGTCGCGCCACTCCGTCGCCAGGAAATCGAGGCCCTGGTCCAGCTCGTGAGCGATTTCGCCGGGGGACAGGCTGCCGGCCCATGATGCAGACAGCACGATGCCGAGCGGAACGCCCTCGACCAGCCTGCAAATGCGTGCGGCCTCCATCGCCGAGTCTGCATCGAGCGCAAAGCTTGGTCGTTGCTGGCGAGCACACTGCACGAATAGCCGCACCGCGCTGAAATCGAGCGCCTGCTCGCCGCCACTCGCGTCCGGAAAATCCAAACCAGCTAGCGGGAAAACGGTTTCCACGCTGAGCCCTAGCCGTTCGCGCGACGTGCACAGAACCTTGACGCCCGAGGCGGCAGCCAACAATCGGCTCACGAGCTCAGCTCCGTCGAGCAGGTGCTCGAAGTTGTCCAAGATCAGCAAAATGCGCTTCTCGCGCAGCTGCTCGAACAGCTGGCGCTCCGGCTTCTCGCCGGGAAAGCTCGCCAGACCGAGCACCTCGGCAATGGCAGAAACGATGAACTCGCTCGAGGCCAGCGCAGCGAGCTGAATGAAAAATACGCCATCCGCGAACCACGCCGGTCGCGCGTGCGGAAGTGCACGCGAAGCATCCATGACCAGCTGCTGCGCTAGCTCCAGGGCGAGCCGGGTCTTACCCATGCCCCCCTGCCCCACGATCGTGACGAGGCGCGTGCCGGGTGTAGATACCGTTGCGCTGAGATCCGCGAGCTCTGCCTTTCGGCCAACGAAGGTTGAGCTCACCGCAGGCAGGTTGTTCGGAAATGCTGCGACGTTGGTCGAGCTCTCGACGAGTGGCGGCGGCGCACGCACCGTGGGGTGTGATTCTCCTCGAAGAATTTCTTCGATCGCGGCGCTCACCTTGCGAGCACTCGCCACACGCTGCGTCCGATCTTTCGCGAGCATGGCGTAAACGAGCTCGACCAAGCCGACAGGGCAGCCTGGCCGCAGCTCGCCGAGATCAGGCGGCGCCGAAAAACTGATGCTGTGCAGCGTTTGAGCGACGTTGTCCGCGGCAAAAGGGCGGCGCAAAGTCAGCATTTCGAACAGCACGATACCAAGCGCCCAAATGTCCGCGCGCGGATCGACCTCATCGCCGCGCAATGCTTCCGGGCTCAAGTACTCTGCGGTTCCCACCAAGGTCGAGCTGTGGGTCAGGCGGCGCTCTGCTTGCACGTACGCGACGCCGAAGTCGGTGAGCTTCGGAGTGCCGTCCTCCGTCAGCAGGATGTTCGACGGCTTCAAGTCACGATGCACGATGCCGAGCCGATGGCAACGAGCCAGCGCATCACACAGATCGAGCGCAACTTGGAGAGCACGCTCGATGGGCAACGGTTCGTCGCGCCGGTCGAGCTGATCCGCCAGAGAGCCGCCGGCAACGTACTCCATCACGATGAAGTCGTCGTCCGTCTCGTGAACGAGTTCCAGCACGCGAACCACGTTGGGATGGTTCAGCCGAGCCAGCGCGTCTCCTTCACGACGAAAACGTTCCACGCTGGTCGGATCGCGTTGCGCCTGATCGCGCCGCAGTTGCTTGAGAGCAACCTCGGCGCCCGTAGTGATGTCTATCGCGCGGTGCACGGAGCCCATTCCACCGCGGCCAACGCACTCCCCTAGGCGATACCTTCCGGAGATCAGACCTGCGTTCGAAACCGTGAGCATCGGCCTTTCCGTCGCCTCGGCCGATGGACCACGCCCGAGCGCGTTGGTCGGCGAAAGCTAACACGCTACGTCCCGACCGGAAAGGTCACGGTCCCGCCTAACCCTTCTGCTTCACCACCCCCTGGCGAGATTGGCCAATAGGGCCTCGGCCAGCGTCACAGCCGCGCCTTCTCTCACATCAACGCGTGCAAGATCGTACGCGCCTACCCCTTCGGGGAGCAGCTTGCTGCGCTCGCTTGTCCCGGAGCGCACTCGTCATTTTTGTCGATGGCGTTCCCAAAAACTCGCGTCCGTTTCCTCGAGGGTTGCCCCGTTCCTTCTCGCACCGCTGCGGCGCTCAAGCGACCGGCGACAAGCCGAGTGCGACGCGGCCGCTGAACTCGAGCTGCTTCTTCTCGGGAAGTGGATGAAACGGCGCGCCTTGAATGTCGCGCCACAAGCGCTCCAAGCCCGTGCGGCGATAAAAGGCGCTGCCACCCACTGCCTCGATCGCCTTCGAAACCGTCGCCATCGCGCCGTTCGCAGCGATGGTCTTACGAATCAACATCTGGTTGGCAAGATCGACGGTCGGAGCAAAGTCGTAGTCGTTCGTGAGCGTTACCATCTCGCTCCAAGCCATGCGAGTGATGGTGAGGCTGTTCGCGAGCTCGCCCAAAGTCTGCACCAGCGTGGCCACGGGCTCGCGTTTCGCGACGGCGATGTGCGCGAGCTCAGCCGCGCGTTCGGCGACTCCGATGTAGGGTGCCATGAAAATCGGACAAGCGACGCCCACCACCACGTTCCACATCGGGTGCCATTGCCCACGTGGCCGTCGCGTCACCACCGCAGCTTCGGGCACGAATACGTCGCGCAGCTCGATCGAATGAGAGCCAGTCGCGCGCATGCCCAGCGTGTCCCAATCGTGCCGCAGCGAAACGCCTGGCGAAGTCAGCGGCACCGGAAAGTGCAACACCTCTTCGCCGCGTTCCGCATCCGAGCAGGGCGCGCTGGTAATCATGATGTCGCCTACCGGTGCTCCACTACAGAAGCGCTTGACGGCGTTGACCACGTATCCGCCCTCGGTGCGTTCGGCGCGGCCCACGCTGTCCACCCAGTCCCCCGCTCCGGTGCTCACCAGCACCAACTCCGCGGCTGCAACCTTCCGCAACAGAGCCTCGCCTGGCTGCCCTTGGCGATGCCGAAACACGGTGGTGGCCACCAAGTGACTGTGCATCGAGAGCGCGAGCGCGGTGGATCCGCAGTGGTGCGCGAGTTCTCGCAGCATGTGACAAATTTCGGAGTGTGATGCACCTCCGCCGCCGAGCTCTGCCGGCACCGCCGCGGACAGTAGCTTGTGCTCCTTCAAGAGCTGGTAATTCTCCGCAACAAATCGCCCATCTGCGTCGTACTGAGCTGCGCGCTCGCTGAAAATGGGCCCAAGCTTTGCAACCACGTCGCGAAGTTCTGCTGCTTTCTGCGTCATCCCTAGCCTCCTCGGCACGCTCTGGTTGGATTGGATGTAAGGCGAGCGGCTGGGACGGACAAGTTCGAAAAATGGACCGTTGCCTCGTCCCTGAGCCGCGGATAAGAGTGCGCGATGCCGGGCTACGGTCAGTTCTGTCCTGTCGCGCAAGCCCTCGAGCTGGTCGGCGAACGCTGGACGCTGTTGGTCATCCGCGAATTACTGTGCGGCAACTACCGCTTCAACGAGCTCCTGAATGGCGTGCCTCTGATGTCACGCAGCCTACTTTCGCAGCGCCTCAAAATGTTGGAGGACGCCGGACTCGTCGAACGCCATGCGCGCGATGGCGGAAGTGGTTTCGAATATCGGCTCACCCAAGCCGGGCGCGAACTTCAACCGGTCGTGATGGGACTCGGAATCTGGGGGAAGCGTTGGGTCCGTCGTAAGCTTCGCGCCGAAGAGCTCGATCCCGTGCTGCTGATGTGGGACCTGCGCCGTCGACTCGACGTGGAGCGGCTGCCGCAAGCGCCGACCGTAGTGATGTTCTGGTTCCGCGATCTGCCGGTGAAGCGATGCCGCTATTGGCTGCGCGCCGAGCGACCCGAAGTCGAGCTGTGTCTCACGAACCCCGGCTTCGAGGTGACGCTCACCGTGGAAACGACGCTGAGCACGATGGTGAACGTATGGATGGGCGAGCGGCCACCGGACGACGCCCTGCGCAGCGGTGACATCGAGCTCAAGGGCCCTCCTCGTCTCGTCAAAGCGTTCCCAAGCTGGCTTCTGCTCAGCAGCTTCGCCGACGTCGAAGTCCCCGCGTAGCGCGGCAACCGACATTTCGCTCAGCCTGCATCGAGCTCGGCACGCGTTTCGCTTTTCCGGAGGTAACACCTAAGGAGGAGCCATGCTCAAGCAAAGCAAGACACCGTCTCGACGTCGGCTGGGCGGAAAAGCGGTGAGGCATGGTGGCGGAGCGTGGCTCTTCGGCATGCTTTTGTGGGCGCCGTTAGCGCTCGGAGCCAAGGGCTGTGACGTCGACGAACCGGAAGTGACATGCGGTGGGTTGGAAGGCGCGACGTGCCCAACCAATCAGTACTGCAATTATCCTGAAAGCGCGCGCTGCGGAGCAGCAGATCAGCTCGGAACCTGCGTACCGTTCACTAGCGTGTGCACGGACGTGTATCAGCCAGTGTGCGGCTGCGACGGCCAGACGTACGGCAACGAGTGCGAGGCTGCACGGCTTGGCATTTCGGTCGCTCATCGCGGCGAATGCGCCGCGCCTCCGGAACCGCGGGTCTGCGGTGGGCTCCTCGGAACGGTATGCGCCAGCGACGAGTTCTGCAACTACCCGGCCGGCGCAAATTGCGGACGCGCCGATGCAACTGGCACTTGTGAAGCGCGCCCCGAAGCCTGCACTGACGAATACGTTCCGGTCTGCGGCTGCGACGGAGTGACTTACGGCAACGCGTGTACGGCAAACCAAGCCGGCGTTTCCGTCGAGCGTTTGGGCGAGTGCACCCCAGCACCAACCACTGGTAGCGCATGCGGCGCAGCCTTGCCTGCCTGTCCCGCTGGCACCTATTGCGCGTACGCTCTTGATGCCGATTGCGGACGCAACAATGAACCGGGCACGTGCACGCCGGTTCCTCAAGTGTGCACCTTCGTCTATTCACCTGTCTGCGGCTGCGACGGCCAAACCTACGCCAGCGCTTGCTGGGCTGCGGCCGCCGGTGTCTCGGTTTCCGCCAACCGCGCCTGCCCGTGATCCTGAGTCAGCCAACTTTCATGCTGCGCGTCAACTTACAAGGTGCGACGCAAGAGTTGCGCAAGCAGCGGCATTTGCGCGCCCGCGGGCTAGAAAAACGCGGGTAAATCGCGCACGCGGATAGGCACTACACGAGCGGCAATACGGCATACGACTTGCTGCTACGGGCATTGGTAAATCAAGAGAGGAGTAGTTCGTTATGTCCGTCGCCCCGTTACAGCGCATATTGGTTGCCGTCGATTTCTCGTCTTGCTCGCGCAAAGCTCTGGCTTTTGCGTGGCAACTCGCTGGTCAGCTCGGGGCTCAACTCGAGGCGGTTTACGTGATTCAGGTGGACAGCGGAACCACGACGACGCCCAGCGAAGCAGAGCTTTCCGCGGCGCGCGAAGAACTTCGACGTTTCGTTGCTGGTGTCGTGAATACGGCGCCCGTAAAGGAGCGCGTTGAAGTTGGTGACGCCCGCGAGCGCATCGTCTCCGTCTGTGATGACGAGGCCTTCGACGCCATCGTCGTAGGTACACATGGTCGAACCGGGCGCGCGCGTGCCCTCGCCGGCAGCGTAGCGGAGAGTGTGGTTCGCATGGCGTCTCGTCCGGTCGTTACCGTGCGCGAAACGAGCTAGCGCGTCTGAAGCGCAGCGTGCAGCGATTCCGAAGGGCGACGCCGCAGCCCATTCGCGCGGTGCGCGTGAATCATCGCTGCTTTACGCGCGCTCCATCCTTCACGCGGTCGCCCGGGTGCACTGCAATTAGAGCTCCCGCGGATACGCCAGCGGTGACTTCGGCCTCGGTTTCACCGCGATGGCCTACCTCGACGGGAGTCAAGCGCGCGACGCCATCTTCCAGGCGAAACAGCGCCCAACGCTCGCCGTATCGAAACAGGGCGCCCTGCGGCACTTTGAGCACACTGGGGTTTTGCCACAACACGAGGCGCGTCTCGACGCGGAAACCGTCGCCCAGCGCAGACCAATTCGCGGGCGGATCCGTAAACGCGACGACGACATTCACTCGCTGCTCGTCCACGCCGAGAGCAGATGGGCGTGTGAAAGCCGAAGGTTCGATACGTCGCACGCGTCCAGCAATCGCATGGTCCCCACCCCATCCGCGGATCACCACGGCCGTACCAGGAACGACGCGCACGGCATCCGTGGTGAGCAGATCAACGACGACTTCGAGCAGCGCCGGATCGCCAACCTCTACCAGCGGTGTCCCCGCTTGCACGACACCAGCGCTCTTCTGATGAACGCGCAGCACGCGCCCAGAAATCGGCGAAACGACTGCAAGGTGATGATCGCGACCACTACCGCGTTCACGACCCAACGCGACGCGCGCCACGCGGACCTCTTCGCTCGCCACCTTGCTCGCGAAACCCGCCGAAGCGAGTTCTTGTGACCGCATGCGCAGCGCAAACTCGACTTGTTCGAGCGACTGCGCCGAAGTGGACCCGCTGCCAAACAGCTTGCGCTCTCGCAAAAGGTCTTGTTCGGCGAGCTCTTTGGCCACCGCGGCCCGATTGATCTGCGATTTCGCCTGGTCAAACGCCGACAGCGCAGCGCCCAGGCGAGCCTCGGCCTCCGCCCGTGTTCGCTCGTCCAATAGCGGCGACAGCGCCGGCGCAATCTCTGCCAACGTGTCCCCCTCCTTGACTGTGTCGCCCGGCTCGAGGCTCAAGCGAGCCACGCTGCCTGTCACCGGGGCCGACACCAAAAAGCGGTCCTTGATGCGCGTCACGCCGTCCTCTGCGATGACGACCGAGAGCTCGCCACGCGTCACGCGAACCGCGTCGACGGGTACGGGCTGCGGCCGCAGCGCGAGCACTGCCGCCGCGGATGCACCAAGAATGGCGAGCGCCAGGAGCGCATGACGAGCATTTCGAGCCAGCGCCCGGCTACGTTCCCGCGCCTTGCGACGCTCGGAATCGTGAACCAGTCTCTCTACGGATCCGAGCGTCGTTGGTGCTGATACTTGGTTGGAGACTGTTGACATGACTCATTCCCTCGCTTTCAGCACGCCGACCAGATCGAGCTCGTCGAGGCTGCGTCGTACCCAGAGCGCGCTGGCAGCACTTGCCAGCAGCGTGACCGCCACGGCGAGCAAGTAGGTGCGCGGAGCGATCACCACACTCCAGCGGAAGGTCTCTTGATCGACCATTTTCATGAACTGACGAGCCCAGACGGCTCCGAGCCACAGGCCCAGCGGAATCGCCAGCAATACTTCCAAGATTTGACTCGAAAGCAGCACCGTCGAGATTTCGCGCCGGGTGAAGCCGAGTACGCGCAAGCTCGCCAAATCGCGACTACGAGCGGCGAGACCAATCCGTGCGTTGTTGTAAACCACACCGAAAACGATGCTCGCGGACAACACGATTGAGATGGCGGTCCATACGTTCATGATGGAAGCGTTCATCTCCAGTGTGCGCTGCATGTCGGCGTTCGCATCGGAGATGTCGATGATGTGAGGTGAGCGCCGCAAGCGCGCGTGAACGGCTTCGAGCTCGTGGGGATCGACTCGCAGCAACACCGACGTTACGGCTCCCGCATTACCCTCGAGCGCAGCCAGCGTCGGGCTCTGGCCATACACAGATAGGCCGATGGCTTCGTCGACGACGCCCAGCACTACCGGCCGCACGCTGCGGCGTTCACCTTGACGTAGCTCGATGATGGGCCGATCGCCGATTTGCAGATCCAGCACTTCGGCGAGTGTCTTGGTCAGCAGCACGCCGTCCGCCGGCAGAGAGACCTCGGTTCCGCCGTGCTCGACCAAGTGACGCAGAGTCCCAGCCGCTTGCCAGCCCAACAACACAGAATCGCGCGAACGGTGCTCATGATTGATTCGGATCGGCACGGCGCGAATGCCTTCCGCCGTGACCACGCCTGGTACCCGCCCGAGCTCAGCCACGACCCGCGGTGAAACGGGACGTTCGAACACGACGCTCATGTCTTGACGCTGCTCGCGACGAAAGGTTCTCTCGAAATACGCGAGCAGTGAGTCCAACCCAAAGTGGCTGAAGATCAAGAGTGAGACAGCGCCCGCAATCCCGATGGCGGAGAACAATGTGCGCAACGGGCGGCGCACGACTTCGCGCACCACCATCATACCGCTCGTCCCTACCAGTGCCGAAAAGCCGAAGCGCTCGAGCCAGCTTTGCCGATAGTTCGCTGGTGTGGGAGGCTGCATTGCTTCGGCCGGTGGCATCCGCACGGCTGCGCGCACTGCTCCAATGGCGCCGGCAAAGGCGCACGCGGCGCTCACCAATAGCGCCCACGCCACGAGCGATGTGCTCAAGCGGAAGTGCAATTCCGGAAAGCGGAAGGACGCCGCATACAGCCCGAGCACCACGTGCCCGAGCCACAGCCCTCCGAGCAAGCCGAGCACGCTTCCCGGCAGCAGCACGACCGCCACCAAACCAAGGTAGTGTCGCGCGATCTCGGCGTTCGTGTATCCAACGGCTTTCAACGTCGCGATTTCGGGGCGCTGCAAGCGAATCAAACGACCGAGCACCAGGTTCACCAAAAACGCGGTGACACCCAAGAACACGGCTGGGATCATCGTGGAGAGCACGCCGAGCTGATCGAGCTCCTGATTCAGAATCCGGTGTGACAGCTGATCCTTGCGCGCGATCGCGCCACTTCCGCCGAACGGAGCGAGCACCCGGTCGAGCTCCACGCGCACGGATTTTTCGGCCGCAGTTGGCGACAGGCGCAGGCTAACGTCGTTGAAGGCGCCGCCAAGCTGAAATGCACCCGCCAGCGCGTTGCGCTCCATCCAGAGCACGGCATACCGCTTGGGATCGTCTACCAGCGCGCCCGGGCGAATCGAATAGACGAATTCGGGCGAAAGCGCGATGCCAACGACGCGCAAGTCTCGTTGCTTGCCGTTTACCACCACCTCCACGCTTTGACCGGGCTCGATGCCGTGCGCCTGGGCGAACGACTCCAAGAGCACGACTTCGTCATCGCGCTCGCCTTGCGGCAGCCGACCTTTGCGCAAAAATAATGCGTTCGTGCTGGGCGCGCGCGCGGCAGGCAGTGACAACATGCGCCCGTACGCCGGGCGCGGCATACCCGCGATGGGAAGGCTCACATCTTCGGCGATACGCGTCTCCAGCGCTTCCACACCGCGAATCGCTTCGATACGACGGGACAGCGTCTCTGGAGCCCGTTCGACGTGTGCGAACACGTGCGCAAAACGAAAGCGATCGTAGTAGTCGCTCTGCGATTGCGCCAAAGACGCGTGTGTTCCGCGCAAGCAGATGAAGCACGTGATGCCGCTCGCGAGCACCAAGGCGATGGAGGCAATCTGGCCTTTGAGGCGGAGCGTCTCGCGAAGCAGCTTGCGATCCAAAGCGTGCCCGAACATTGCTACCACCTGAGCTCGCTGGGGCTGACACGCTGGCTATTGTAGCGATCGCTCTGAATCCGGCCGTCGCTGAGGGTCACTACGCGATGAGCGATGCTGGCTATCGGCGCGTTGTGCGTAATGATTGCGGTCGCTGTCGCGAGCTCGCGATTCACTCTTTCCAGCACCTCCAAGACTCGAATGCCCGTCCTGAAGTCGAGCGCTCCAGTCGGCTCGTCACACAGGAGCAACGCCGGACGCTTGGCAACCGCACGCGCGATCGCTACACGTTGTTGCTCGCCGCCGGATAGCTGCGTGGGAAAGTGATCGAGACGGTCAGCCAGGCCAACCAGCGCCAGAGCTTCTTCGGCATCGAGCGGATCGTCTGCAATGTCCGTTACCAAAGCCACGTTCTCGCGTGCCGTAAGGCTCGGGATCAGGTTGTAAAACTGAAACACGAATCCAACTTGATGCCGGCGATACGCGGTGAGCCGCTCTTCGTCAGCATCCGTGATGTCTTCGTCCCCAAAGAACACACTTCCGCTGGTGGGAACGTCGAGCCCTCCCAAGATGTTCAGCAGGGTCGATTTTCCGCTGCCAGAAGCTCCCAACAACACCAGAAGTTCGCCCTCGTGAAGCTCGAAATCGACTCCGTCGAGCGCACGCACATCGACCTCTCCCATGCGATAAATCTTCCGCAACTCGCGACACGCGAGCACGGTGCGTCGACTGCCCGCGCCATCTGCAATAGCGGCATCGAGAGGCAGCGTCATGACAGCGTGCGAGCAAGCGGTATACCAGCCGCGACGAGCACGATATCCCGGGTATCATCGCGAACACGTGGAGCGCACCACGATTCGAGAACGCGAGATGTGCGCGTCGCGCAGCCCTTGCACGACTGAGTGATCGCGCGAAGCCGATTGACAGAGCGGAATGTTTGCTTCACATTCACGCTCGTCGGCTCCCACCGACGACCATGGACTCGTTGCTGTAGTCACCCACCGAACTCGCCAGGCGCGACCAAGCGCCGGTTGAGAGCCCCGAAGGGGGCAGGTGTTCGTCTGTGTGCAACGGCCGGTAAACGGCGACTTCGCCGCGCGATGATTTCGCGCCGAAAGCTCAGTGCATTCGTGATCTTGGCCGCGCTCGTCGCGGAGAACCGAGGAGACACGTGCCGTGTGGGACGACTGATGAAACGGCAACGGAGCCGCGCTCCGAAGCTTTGAACAATCCAACGAGCTTCAGCTGAGGCTTGCTAGCGCCGCGCGTTTCAGATCTGGAAACGCAGCCGGCCGAGCGCCATTGCCGCGCTCAACCCACGAGTGTGCGCGAGCTCGAGAGAGCTTTGCGCGCGAACAGTCGAGTTTTGTCTTCGATCTCAGAGAGATTCTCATGACCAAGCGCAATCGCTTTTCCACAATCGGCTCTTACATGCCGGTGTTTGGTAGCGCGTTCATTCCGACGGATCCTTCGGCGGCGCAGCCCGAGAAAGCGCGCCAGCATTTCGCCGCCAACGAACAGCTGGTGAGCTTGCCGGCCCCTGCCGCCAAGTTGCCGCCCCGGCGCGTGGTGAGCTTCGCTCAACGCCGCCGGAATAAGTGAACGACCGGGGAGCTCTCGCAGCGTCACATAGCGAGAGCTCCCTTTCCCCTTTCAGGGGTCCCACTCTCTGGAAACCCTCCCGGACTGATTTGCACAGGCCCGCTCACGGCGCGAGGTAAGTGACCGCAGCTGGCTCGACGTCAATGCGAAAGTCGCGCGCTCCGGGCGGCAGCCGCACCAAGCCACCGTCACGATGGTAGCTGCCGTCGCTCGAGCTCAGCTTGATCTGAACGCCGCGCTCGATGTGCAGCGCTCGCGCAGGACGCCCCTCATTGACCAGATGAATCAGGTTTTCGCGATCGCTCTCGCGTGCCATCACGACCTCCAGCTGACCATCACCGGGATCGCTGCCGCCTGAGACCTCGAGGCGTGGCCCGATCAAGCCGATATTGGCAACCTCGAGCAGCAGGTACTCTCCAGAGTAGTCGCGCCCGTCGATTTCGAGTTGGTAGTAAGCAGACCTCTTGTGCTCGAGCGCGCGTAGAAATAAGCGGCGGTCGCGCTTGATGGTGCGATGTGGTTGATCAGGCTTGGAGAGGCGCCTGGCATTGGCAATTACTGCCGGAAATAGGCCCCAACCGGCGGCTTCGGAGAAACGCAGGCGCACGGCACCGTCGCTCAAAAACGCGAGATCGAAACGTCGCGGACGAGAGCGCGACCAATCCGCCACGGCTTCGCGCAACTTGCGACTCACTCCCAAACAGCGCGCCGTGTTGTTGGCGGTACCGAGGGGGAGAATCGCCAGCGGAACTCCCCAACCTGCAAGCTCCGATGCGGTCCGGCCAACTGTCCCATCACCTCCGGCGATCGCCACGAGATCGCATTCTTGCTTCTGCAACTCGGCCGTCAGTCGGTCGATGCTTTCCACCACGGCGACGACCCGATGGCCGCCGCGCCGCAGCCCCCGCACCAGTTGCTCGTCGGTATGATCTTCGCTTCCAGCTGAGTCGTTGTGAAGCAACACGACGCGCATGTATGCGCGGCCTCTGCACGAAACGGACCGACATGCGTATCCTCATCGTGAACGACGACGGAATCTACAGTCCCGGAATCTTGGCGTTGGCGCATGCTGCGCGACGCTTCGGCGATGTTCGCATCGTGGCACCCGACGTGGAGCGCTCATCAATGGGTCACGCCGTAACGCACAGCCGGCCGCTCTCCTACAGACGCACGCCGATCGAAGGCTTCGAAGCTTTTCGCGTGGATGGCACCCCGGCGGATTGCGTGGCAGTGGCGTTTTCGATCTGGGAGAAGGCCGATGTCGTGCTCTCCGGCATCAATCTCGGCTTGAATCTGGGCAATTCGATGTGGCACAGCGGCACGCTGGCTGGCGCGAAACAGGCAGCTTTGATGGGCAGTCGCGGCATCGCGCTGAGCACTCCAACGACGCCGAGCGAGCCGAATTTCGAGCGACTCGGACCTCACGTGGTCGAGACACTCGAACCGTTACTCTCGAGCGCGACGTTGCCGTTGCTCAACGTTAATTTTCCACCTGAACCGCGAGGTAGGCTTTGGACACGTCAATCCGTGCGCCACTACGACGGCAAGGTGGTGCCTGCCAAAGATCCGATGGGTCGCCAACACTACTGGTTCACCGTGGTTCCAGTCGAGGAAACGGAAGAAGGAACCGATCGCTGGGCCATCGATCACGGCTACATCTCAATGACTCCTCTGCGTCTCGACCTCACGGATCTCGAGGTGCTCACCAGAGTGGCGAAAGAGGTGCCTGACAGCGGCGGAAAAGTACCGACCTGACGCTGAAGGGCGTGCAAGGAAGTCTCAGCGTGGCGTTCTAGCAAGACCAGGCGGGCGATTTTTCGCGCGCGGCGGAACTAGTAAGATAGGGTGAAGCACGAGGCGGCGGCACGAGCCTTGCTCGACGGCGCCACACATGCGGAAGCGCGGTTAATGAAGGCACTGCCGGGATCACCTCATCCGCTCGGGGCCACATGGGACGGACAAGGCGTCAACTTCGCGCTGTTTTCGGCGCATGCCGAAGCCGTCGAGCTTTGTTTGTTCGACGCCGACGGTGTCGAAACGCGAGTGCCGCTGACTCAGCGAACAGCGTTCGTCTGGCACGGCTACGTCCAAGGGCTCGCAGTTGGGCAACGCTACGGATATCGAGTTTACGGTCCCTATGATCCGAGCCGTGGGCATCGCTTCAATCCGAACGTGGTGTTGCTCGACCCGTACGCACGCGCCGTCGATCGGGTAGAGGATTGGGAATTAGGCTGTTTCGCCTATGAGTTGGGCTCACCCGAAGCTGACTTGAAGCCGTCCAAGCGCGAAGCCCTGGGTGCTCCGCGCGGAGTCGTGATCGATCCGAGCTTCGATTGGCAAGGTGACGAGTCGCCGCACATCCCCATGCGCCGCTCCGTGATTTACGAAGCGCACGTCAAGGGCTTCACGCAGCTGCATCCCGACGTCCCCGAGAACCTACGCGGTACCTACGCCGGTATCGCGCACCCAGCGGTGATTGCGTACTTGAAGGAGCTCGGCGTCACCACGCTCGAGCTCATGCCCGTGCACGCGTTCGTCGATGACAAGACGCTGCTCGACAAGGGTCTGCGCAACTACTGGGGTTACAACTCGATCGGCTTCTTCGCACCAGACGTGCGCTACCGCTCTTCCAACGAGCTCGGCGGGGAGGTGCGCGACTTCAAGCAAATGGTGAAGGCGCTACATCGCGCCGGCATCGAGGTGGTGCTCGACGTGGTGTACAACCACACCGCGGAGGGCAACCACCTCGGTCCATGCTTCAGCTTCAAAGGCATCGACAATGCCACCTATTACCGCCTAGTTCAGGAGGACCCGCGCTTTTACTTCGACTACACGGGCACGGGCAACACGCTGAACGTGCGCAGTCCACAGGTGCTCGCGCTCATCATGGACTCGCTCCGCTACTGGGCGAGCGAGATGCACGTCGACGGCTTCCGCTTCGATCTCGCGGCGACCTTGGCGCGCCAGCTGCACGAGGTCGACCAGCTCTCTTCGTTCTTCACGCTGATTCACCAGTCGCCAATGCTGAGCCAGCTCAAGCTGATCGCGGAGCCATGGGATGTCGGTGAGGGCGGCTACCAAGTGGGGAATTTTCCGGTGCGCTGGGCCGAATGGAACGGGCGCTACCGCGACACCGTGCGGGCGTTCTGGCGCGGCGATGCCGGAACGCTCGGTGAGCTCGGTTATCGATTGACGGGCAGCAGCGATCTCTATGAAGCGGGGGGCCGGGTCCCCTCGGCGAGTATCAACTTCGTTACCGCGCATGACGGCTTCACGCTCCGCGACCTGGTTTCGTACGAGCACAAGCACAACGAGGCCAACTGCGAGGACAACCGCGACGGCAACGACAATGAGCACTCCGCGAATTACGGCGTGGAAGGCCCGAGTGAAGATCCGGACATCGCCACGCTGCGCGCGCGCCAGCAGCGAAATCTGCTCGCTACCCTGATTCTGTCGCAGGGCACGCCGATGTTGGTCGCCGGCGACGAAGCCGGACGCACGCAGCACGGCAACAACAACGCATACTGCCAAGACAACGAAACAAGCTGGGTCGACTGGAAGCGAGCGCCTGAACAGAACGCTCTCTTCGAGTTCACCAAGCGACTCTTGCGTATCCGCCGCGAACACCCAGCGCTTCGCCGCTCCAAGTTCTTCAGCGGCCTCGACGTCGACGGGACCAAACTCCACGATCTTTTGTGGTTCGGCCCCGATGGCCAGGCGATGTCACACGACGCCTGGCAAGACGCAGAAAATCGCTGCGTGCAGATGTTCCTGGCCGGGCGCGGAGTTGACGACGTCGACGATGACGGGCGTCCCCTGGTCGACGACAACTTGCTCATGCTGGTGAACGCCAGCGACCAGAACCTCACCTTCGCGCTGCCCGCGCTGCAAGCCGTGCGGGAGCCGTGGGAAGTTCTGATCGATACCGGCGAGATCAATTCCGCGCACTCGATTGCCGCGCGTGACGGCACGGTGGACGTCATGGCGCGCTCGCTCTTGCTGTTGCGAGCTTCGTCGCGCGTAGTTCGTAAGTCTGCCGGGCTGCACCGCCTGGGCACGACCTACAGATTGCAGGTGACGCCGAATTTCACGCTCGTCAAAGCGACCGAGCTGGTCGACTACCTAGCGGAGCTCGGTATTACCGACGTGTATACATCCCCGCTACTCGCCGCCGCTCAGGGCAGTAACCACGGCTACGACGTCGTGGATCACGGCCGTATCAACCCCGAGCTCGGTGGCGAGCAGGCGTTGGAGCAGTTCTCTGAAGCACTGCGCGAGCGCGGCATGGGGCTTTTGCTGGACTTCGTTCCCAATCACATGGGCGTCGCCATTGGTCAGAACGCCTGGTGGGACGACGTGCTGGAGAACGGCCCGAGCTCACTTTATGCCGAGTTCTTCGACATCGATTGGCATCCGGCGCGCGCCGACTTGCAATGCCGCATTCTGCTGCCGATTCTGGGCGAGCAGTACGGAGACGTGCTCGAGCGCGGCGAGCTCAAAGTGATCTGGGATGGTTCGGCCTTCAAGCTCGCATGCTACGAGCGCCAGCTCCCGTTGGGGCCAAAGACCTTGCTGCCGATCTTCGAGTTGGCGCTCACCACCTTGACCTTGCCTGAGAGCGATCCGGATCGGCAGGAGCTCGAGAGCGTGATCTCGTCGCTACGTCACATGCCGGAGCGCCACGAGACTCAACTCGAGCTACGCAAAGAGCGTTCGCGCGAGAAGGAAGTGATCAAACGGCGTTTGCGACGCCTGCTCGACGAGTCGAAACCCATTCGGGAGGCGCTGGATCGCACCATCGAACGCGTGAATGGAACGCCAGGCAATCCGAGCAGCTTCGACACGCTGGATGCGATTTTGGGCCAGCAGAGCTTCCGGCTGTGCTCCTGGAAGGTAGCGACGGAAGAGGTCAATTATCGTCGTTTCTTCGACGTCAACGAGCTCGCAGCGCTGCGGATGGAGGAGAACGCCGTGTTCGAGCAGACGCACGCGCTCGTGCTCAAGTTGATCCGCGAGCGTCGCATCAACGCGCTGCGGCTCGATCACACGGATGGGCTCTACGATCCCTACGCGTACTTTCAGAGCATCCAGGCCCGCTTCCAGGTGGCGAGCAACGGCGAGCCCGTCAGTCCGGACGATCTGGCTCGACCGCTGCCCATTTTGGTCGAAAAAATCCTGCAACGGGACGAGACGCTACCGCAGGAGTGGCCCGTCGACGGCACCACCGGTTACGAGTTCGGTGTCGACGTGCGCGGGCTCTGGATCGACCCCAGCACCGAGGAGCGCTTTACCAAGCTCTATCGCGCCTTCACCGGCGACCAGCACAGCTACCGGGAACACGAACACGACTGCAAATGGTACGTCGTGCGCTTCGTGCTCGCGAGCGAGATCAACATGCTCGCGCGCGCGGTGCACCGCATCGCCATGCAGAAGCGCCACTACCGCGACTTCACGTTGCTGACGGTGATGCGCGCCCTCACCGAGATCGTGGCGGCATTCCCGGTGTACCGCACGTACGTCCGCGCCGGCGCCACACCCAGCCCCAGCTCCGAGCGCGTGATTCGTTCGTCGGTACGACTGGCGCGCCTCCGCAATCGAGCGCTGAGCCCGAGCGTGCTCAGCTTCTTCCAGGAGCTTCTGCTGCTTCGCCTATCTGGGACTGAAGAAGAGCTGAAGATGCAGACCGCGTTTGCGTTGCGCTTCCAGCAATTGACCGGCCCCATCATGGCCAAGGCCTCGGAGGATACGGCGTTCTATCGTTACACGCGTCTGCTCTCGCTGAACGAGGTGGGCGGCGATCCTGGCAAGTTTGGCACGCTGCCCGAAGAGTTCCATCGCAACAACGCCGAACGCGCTCGCTCGTGGCCGCTCGCCATGACGACCACGGCAACTCACGACACCAAACGCGGTGAAGACGTCGCTGCACGCATTTCAGCGCTCACCGAAGTCCCGGAGCGTTGGGAGCGTGCCGTGCGGCGCTGGCGCGAAATGCTGACCCCGCTGCGCACCGTTGCCGAAGACAGCCAACCCGCGCCGGCGGCCGCGCAAGAGTACCTCTTTTATCAAACGCTGGTCGGCTGCGTGCCACCCAATTGGGACGGCCGCAGCGCACGCAAGGAGCTCACCGATCGCCTGGCTCTGTATCTCCTGAAAAGCGTCAAGGAAGCCAAGGTCGAGACCTCCTGGCTGAACGCGAACACCCAATACGAAGAGGCGGTCGAAGCCTTCGTTCGCTCAGCCATGCAGAACGATGTCTTCGTCGAAGACGTGCGGCGCTTCTGTGAAGAGCTCTCGCCCATCGGCGCCATGAATGGCTTGTCGCAGGTGCTGATACGCTTGTGTGTTCCAGGCGTGCCAGACACTTACCAGGGCAGCGAGCTCTGGAACCTGAGCTTGGTTGATCCAGACAATCGCGGAGAGCCGGATTTTGCGCTCCGCCGCAAGAACCTCAAGGAGATCCGCGAAAAGCTGAAGAATCGCAAGGCGCTGGCGCGCGAGCTGCTCGAAACCTACGCCGACGGGCGCATCAAGACGTACGTCTTGCATGTTGGTCTCGAAACGCGCAAGCAGCATCCCGCACTCTTCGCCCGCGGCGATTACGCACCACTCGAGTCCTCACCTCACGCGATTTCGTTCGCGCGTCGACTCGACGACGAGACGTTAATCTGCTGCGCCCCGCGCCTGAGCTATCGCTTGTGTGAAGGTCGCGCGCGCTTTCCGATTGGGAACGTTTGGGAAGAGCGCACGTTGAACGTTCCCGACGCGGGCGACTACGAGGATTTGCTCACCGGGCAGCGCTTGCGGTTGGGGTCGAGCGTTCGCCTGTCCAAGGTGTTCGAGAACTTCCCGCTGGCCTTGCTGCTCAAGGTTCGGCCATGAGTGAGCGACCAACGTTGGGTGCTCACGTCGAGGGCACCGGCACACGCTTCAGCTGCTACACCGAGGCCAGAGAGTGCGCCGTACGCCTGCTCGGCTCAGCCAAGAACGAGGTCGCGCGGCATGTGCTCACGCCGCTAGGGGACGGCTACTTCGAAGCTTGCATCGAAGGCGCGGGGCCGGGATCCCTGTACGATTTCTGCGTCGACGGGCGTTGTCTGCCTGATCCCTACGCGCGCTACTTGCCATTCGGCGTGCACGGCCCAGCCATCGTGTGCGCGGCGAGAACTCCGAAACGCCTGCCACGCCAAAGGCCGCTCGCCGGGCAGGTGATCTACGAGCTTCATGTGGGCACGTTTACAGAAGCCGGCACCTTTGCAAGCGCGATGCAGCGCCTGCCGGAGCTGGTGGAGCTAGGAGTAACCAGCGTCGAGCTCATGCCCATCGCGGCATTCGCGGGATCTCGCGGTTGGGGTTACGACGGCGTCGCCTTGTTTGCGCCACACGCCGCGTACGGCACCCCAGATGACCTTGCGGCATTGGTCGAGCGTGCGCACGAGCTCGGCCTTTCAATGCTGCTCGATGTGGTTTACAATCACTTCGGCCCTTCCGGAAACTATCTCGGCGCTTATGCGCGCAGCTATTTTCGTGAAGACATTCACAATGCTTGGGGACAGGCGCCGAACTTCGAGCATCCGGCGTTGCGAGCGCTGGTGCTCGGCAACGCGCGTTATTGGCTGACGGAGTTTGGCTTCGACGGCTTGCGACTGGATGCAACCCACGCGATCATCGATCCCTCGCCACGTCATCTCTTGAGCGAGTTGGCGGAGCTAGCCCACTCGCTGAGCCCGGCGCGCCTTCTCATTGCAGAGGACGAACGCAACCAAGCGGGCCTCGTGAGCGACATTGGTTTGGACGCGCTGTGGGCCGACGACTTCCATCATCAGCTTAGAGTGCTGCTCACGCGCGAACGCGATGGCTACTATGCCGCCTTCGAACCGCGCCTCGACGATCTGGCGCGGACCATCAACCAAGGCTGGCTCTACAGCGGACAAAACAATCCGCTGTCACGCGCGCCGCGTGGCACCCCCGCCGATGCCCTGCGCGCCGAACAGCTCGTTTACTGTGTGCAAAACCATGATCAGGTCGGTAATCGAGCGCTCGGTGATCGACTTGCGAGCAGTATTTCGCCGCGGGCCTATCGAAGCGCCTCGTTGCTGCTCTTGTTTCTGCCCATGACGCCGCTGCTGTTCATGGGGCAGGAATGGGGCGCGCAAACTCCGTTTTTATACTTCACGGATCACGAGGCTGAGCTCGGGAAACTGGTCAGCGAAGGTCGGCGCCGCGAATTTGCAGCCTTCGAGCATTTCAAAAACGAGGCCGCACGCAGCGAAATTCCCGACCCTCAAGCCGAAGCCACGTTCCTGCGTTCCCGCCTGGATCGAACGGAACGCGCCGGCAACGAGGCGCAGCGCACTTTGGAGCTGTATCGCCAGGCCCTGGCCATGCGCCGCGAAGACCCAGTTCTCACGAACACGGGTCGCAGCGAGCTCGCGGCGAATGTCGACGGGCAGCTTTTGGTGGTGGAGCGCTGGTTAGGAAGCGAGCGCCGCGTGTTGCTGGTGAATTTCGGAGAGCGCGACGTGCGCTGGCGTGAGCTCGCCGGCCGGCGCGGTTTCGGCTCGCCACGCTGCTTGCTGCAGAGCGAGGCGAGGCCCCATGATGATGTAGTGTCCCCAGAAGGCGCCGTGTTGCTAGCTGTACACGGCGCTTGACCAGAACCAATCCGAGAGGCCCGATGAGCGAACCCGATTGGTACAAAGACGCGATCATCTATGAACTGCGCGTGCGCTCGTTCTTCGACTCGGACGGCGACGGCATCGGTGATCTGCAAGGTCTGACGCAGAAGCTCGACTACTTGCGCGACCTCGGCGTTTCCGCGCTGTGGCTTCTGCCATTGTACCCTTCGCCGTTGAAAGACGACGGCTACGACATCGCCGACTACACCGATGTGCACGCTTCGGTCGGCACACTCGAGGATTTTCGCACCTTCCTCGAGCAAGCTCACGCTCGCGGACTCAAAGTGATCACCGAGCTCGTGTTGAATCACACCTCGGATCAGCACCCCTGGTTCATTCGAGCACGGCGCGCGCCAGCCGGCAGTCGCGAGCGCAACTTCTACGTATGGAGCGAGGACCCCCGCAAGTGGTCGGACGCGCGTGTCATCTTTCAAGACTTCGAGACCTCGAATTGGACCTGGGATCCGGTAGCCAAGTCGTACTACTGGCACCGCTTCTTCTCGAATCAGCCCGATCTGAACTTCGAGAGCGAGGACGTGCGCCGCGCCATGTTCGAAGTGGTCGACTTCTGGTTCGCAATGGGTGTCGATGGAATGCGCCTCGACGCGGTGCCCTATCTCTATGAGCGCGAAGGCACCACCTGCGAGAACCTACCGGAGACTCACTCGTTTTTGCGCGAGCTCCGCGCGCACATCGACGCCAAGTTCGAAAATCGCATGCTGCTCGCCGAAGCCAATCAATGGCCGGAAGATGCCGTCGCGTACTTCGGCAAAGGTGACGAGTGTCACACCGCTTTTCATTTCCCCTTGATGCCACGCCTGTTCATGGCCTTGCGCATGGAGGACAGCTACCCAATCATCGACATCTTGGAGCAAACCCCGCCTATTCCGGATAATTGCCAGTGGGCGTTGTTCCTCAGAAATCACGATGAGCTCACGCTCGAGATGGTGACGGACGAGGAGCGCGACTACATGATCGCACGCTACGCGGCCGACCGTCAGACGCGCATCAACTTGGGGATTCGCCGCCGCTTGGCGCCGCTGCTCGAGAACGATCGCCGCAGCATCGAGCTCATGAATTTGCTGCTGCTATCGCTGCCCGGCACACCGGTGATTTACTACGGCGACGAAATTGGCATGGGGGACAACACGTACCTCGGTGACCGCAATGGTGTGCGCACTCCCATGCAGTGGAGCCCGGATCGCAATGGCGGCTTCTCGCGTGCGAACCCCCAAAAATTAATCCTGCCGACCATCATCGACCCGGAGTACAGCTACGAGACGATCAACGTCGAAGTGCAGCAGAGCAACCCGAGTTCGCTGCTTTGGTGGATGAAGCGCGTAATCGGCCTGCGCAAAAAGAGCCTCGCGTTCGGGCGCGGCACCCTGCAAATGCTCGCCCCAGAAAACCGCAAGGTGCTGGCCTTCTTGCGGCGCTACGAGCAAGACGTAATCCTCGTCGTAATTAACCTGTCGCGCTTCCCGCAATGGGTTGAGCTCGATTTGTCGGAGTTCAAGTCGCAAGCGCCCGTGGAGCTGTTCGGCAACGGTGCGTTCCCGCCCATCGAGGGGAATTCCTACCGACTGACTCTGGGAGGCCACGATGGGCTCTGGCTCTCGTTGACTCGCTCGGCGACGCCCGCCGGAGCCAGCCTATTGCCTTCGTTGGTGCCGCGGCGGCCGCTCGCGTTCAGCGGTGACTACGCGCAGCTTCTGAAGCAAGAATCTGCTCAGCTCGACGCAGCGTTGAAAGCTTACGTGCCGTCGCAGCGTTGGTTCCGCAGCAAGACGCAGCGTGTGGAGCGAGTGCACTTGCGTGAAGCGTTGACCTTGGCGCCGCGTCTATTCATGGTGTTCGTCGAGGTCAGCTACACCGAAGGCGAACCCGAAACCTACGTGCTTCCGCTCGGGGTTCTGGAGCAGAGCAAGGAGCCGGACTTTTCACTCGTCGGCATCGCCAGCGACGCTCACTCGCCGCCCACCGCCTGGCTCTACGACGCATCTCACGAGCCCGACACCGCCGCCGCGCTGCAAGCGCTGGCTTTGGGCGAGCGTCGCATCGAGGGGCGACGCGTAGACGTGCAAGGTCATCGTGCGGTGGGCGCACCCAGCGATGAGGCGAACCCGGTGAAAGCGATGCGCTCGGAACAGAGCAACACATCGTATCTGTTCGGCGACCGTTACGTCGGCAAACTGGTGCGCAAAGTCGAGGCTGGTGAGAGCGCCGAGGTTGAGCTGTTGCAAGCGCTGCAACGTGGACCCGCCAAGGCCAACGTACCTGCTCTGATCGCACACGTCGAAGCCGAAACGCCGGTTGGCACGTCGACGTTGATGACGGTGCAAGCCTACGTGATGAACGAAGGCAACGCCTGGGAGCTAGCCGTGGATCAGGCGCAGCACTACTACGAACGCGTGCTCGCACGACACCGCGCCGAGGCCGCGCCGCTCGCTCTGGTGCAGCTCGACGATCTCGCGTTGCCGCCCGGGCTTTCCCCGGATTTTCCGATCTTGGCAGGAGTGCTCGGCACCCGCACCGCCGAACTGCACGCCGCGCTATTCCAGAATTTGCGAGATACGCCGCTCGCCGCTCGACCTTACACGAGCCTCACCAGTCGCGCCTTCTACCAATCGGTCAGGAACTTGTGCGCCAAAGCGCTCGACGCTTTGAAGGTCGCGCACCTGAGCGATGAAGCGCGGCCCTTCGGCGAATTCGTGCTGTCCAAGAAAGCCGAGATCCGTCGAAGCATCGATCGCGTGCTGAGCGCGCCGCTGACGGGCTTCGCGATGCGCGTACACGGCGACTACCACTTGGGTCAGGTGCTCTACACCGGTCGCGACTTCTACATCATCGACTTCGAAGGTGAACCCGCGCGCAGCCTGAACGAACGCAAGCGCCTGCGGTCCCCGCTGGTCGACGTTGCAGGCATGTTGCGCTCTTTCCACTACGCCGCCTTCGGTGCGCTCACGCAAGACGTGCCGGGTTCGCAAATTCGCCCGGAAGATCGCGAGCCTTTGGGCCCGTGGGCACACGCCTTCTATCGCGTCAGCAGCCACCATTTCTTGCAAAGTTATTTCAAAGCCATGGATGGCCTCGAAATCTTGCCGACCGATCCGGAGAAGCGCGCGTTGCTATTGGACGTGCACTTGCTGGAGAAGGCGCTCTACGAACTGCTCTACGAGCTCAACAACCGCCCGAGCTGGGTCGAGCTGCCTCTGCGCGGAATTGCGTCGCTGCTCGGCTTCAATCCCGGCTCGCAGCCAGCTTAGGGCCGCTCCAGTTGCGCTCGGCGTGCGCCACTCTGAACCAATAACCAACGCACCGAAGCGGGAAACCAACGCGCCCACAGCACGCTCATTGCCAAAAGCGGAGGGCGAATCACTAGCCGACGCCGATGCTCGATCGCATCGATCACCATGGCTGCCACTTCGTTTGCCCCCAGGGTGCGATACCAGCTGGCAAGCTTCGGGATGCGCTGCTCGCTGCCAGGATTGTTCGCAAAGTATTCGGTGCTCACCTTGCCGGGCACGACCAGGCTGACATCCACGCCGGTGCCATGCAGATCCGCTTCCAGCGCCTCACTGAACCCGCGCATGGCCCAGCGAGCTGCTGCGTAAGCGGTGGCCCCCGGCCACGACATGAAGCAGGCGGGCGAGCTCAGGTTGACGATGTGACCCGAGCGCCTGGCGAGCATGCTCGGTAGAAACGCGCGCGTTAGCCCGAACGCGCAGCCGTACGGTACCGTCATCATGCTGTTGGCTTCGCTGACCGACGTCTCCTCGGTGAACAGCCAGCGACCCGCGCCCGCATTGTTCACCAGGACGTTGGGAGCACCGAGCTCACGTGAGATGCGTTCGCCCAGCTCAGCAATCGCATCGAGCTGGCTCAGATCGGCCACGTACACTCTGGCTTCGGCGCCGTTCTGCCGCACTTGGCTCGCGACGACTTCGAGCGCCTCGCGACTGCGCGCCAACAGGGCGACCGCGCTCGCACCCGAACGCGAAAGAAGCACCGCCGTCGCCGCCCCAATTCCGGACGACGCTCCACTCACCACCGCGACCGCTCCGCGCAAGTTCATGCGCGACACGATAGCGAAATGAATCCGCTTCGCGTCATTTCCTGAGCAGCAGCCACAAACTTTCGGTCAATCGCCGACGCCGGTGCCATCTCCCGGCACTTCGGGCTCCGCACGCGTGCGACAATCGAGGCACAAGTCACCCTTGTCGCCTTCACTCTTGAGGTGCCGAATCGAGCCGCAGCTGCTGCAACGGAAATGGGGAACGCGCTCGACGTTCACTCCTGCGTCAGCGAGATCCTCGCGCGTGACGATGCCAACCATGGCTCCGTTCTCCGTCACCAACAGCGACCCGACCTCCTGCTCGGACATTGCACGCACGGCTTGATCGACCCCGGCTTCCGGCGCGATCGTCGCGAGCTTGCGTGTCACTGCTTTCCGAATCGGCGCCTTGAGATCGAGCTCCTCGAGATCGCAGGTGCACACCAGACCAATGATTTTTCCTCGATCGAGCAGCGGTAGATGATGCACGCCATATCGCTCCGCGAACTGCAAAGCATCGATCGTCTGCATGTCGGCAGGGAGCGTTTCGACTGGCGAGTGCATGACATCGTTGACTCGGGAGATCGAACTCATGGCTGGCTCCTTCCTGGCCAAGGCCTACAAAGTTCATGCCATTACGGCGTAACGCCGTTTACGCTCGCGCGGTCCTGTAACAGCTTGCGAGCGCGACCAATCCGAAGAGTGGCACTTCTGCGATATGAGGCGAAGTAACCGACTAGTAGTGCGGCGCGGCGCACCAGTTTGGTAATCTCGAAAAAAGCTGGTCGGTCTGGATCGTCCCACAACTCGGAAATTTGGTCGAGGCTCTCTTGTCGATTTTCAATCCTGCCGATTCATCTCGCGCGCTCGCGCGGGCAGAGCCTCGGATTTCGTTTCGACCTCGTACACCCGGAAAAACACTTTCGATGCGCACCGGCTGTTACACTTTGGCCAGGCTCTCCGTTTCGGGCGCGCAATGCTCCGCAGTGTTTTCACGTGCGCTGGAACAAATCATGCGAGAAGGCGACGAGGCCGAACCTTTGCAGGAAGGCGCAATGTGCAAGCCCGACGGCTTTGTCTAATCATTCTGACGACTGCTTGTCGCGCGAACTCAACGCCTAGCGTCGGCGAGCGTGCCTTGAAACCGCTGCCAAGTGCACCGGCTGCGCCAACGCTCGACGCTGGTGCGCCGGCACAAGCGAGCGCGCAAGCCAGCGCACCGGTGACGTCTCAGTCTTCCTTGCCTCCGCTGTCCGGAGTCGGCTGGATCGAGAAGCTCACGCTCGACAATGGTCAGCTCGCCTTCGTCACGCCGCCGGTGGGAACTCGCGAGCCGCGGCCCGTCGTGGTTGCGGTACACGGTGCCGGCGATCGCCCGGACTGGGCTTGCGGTGGTTGGCGCTTGGCAGCCAGTGAATACGCGTTCGTGGTCTGCCCACAAGGGCTTCCAATGGATGCGCAGCGCTTTGCCTGGGATCAATCCAAAACCATTGCTGATCGCGTGAAGAGCGCTCTAGCTGCGACTCGCACTCGCTTCGGGCCCTACGTTGCCGAGGGAGCGCCGCTCTATGTCGGCTTCAGTCAAGGCGCAACGCTCGCCGACGCTGCCTTGCTCGCCGAACCGCAGCGCTTTCCCGCGGTGGCGCTAGCCGAGGGTGGCTACAACCTGATGCGCGATACTCGGTTTCTTGCGCGGCTGGCAGCGCAAGGTACTCGCCGAGTTCTGATCGTGTGCGGTTCGGCCGGCTGCTTCGGCACGGCGCGGCACGCAGTGGGCGCGTTTGGCAAGTACGGTATCGAAGCATTGACGGGCGGAGATCCCAAAAGCGGCCACAACCTGAATCAACCGATGCAGGTCGCGCTGCAAGAAGTTTGGCCCACGTTCGTCGAAGGGCTCCCGAACTGGAGGGGGTTCCGCGCACACTGGGAAGCGCGCCGAAAACGTTAGGCGCAACGTCGCGCCGATCGGCGCTGGCGTGACGAAACCCGCTGACCTGCCCTTGAAATCTGACGACGTTATCCTCGAATTCCCAACGCCAACCGGCACGCGACGCGCTATGTTCCTGTGGCGTTTCGGTGTGAAACCATGGAAGGAGCAATGCGATGAAATCGTCTCTCATTGCGGGACTCACGCATGAGCACAGCTACCGAGTGACACCGAACAAGACGGTGCCGCACGTTTTCGACGATGCCGAACTCTTTCGCACCATGCCGCCCGTGTTCGCCACGGCGTATCTCGTTGGGTTGGTAGAGTGGGTGTGTATGGAGTTGTTGAATCCGCATCTCGATGAAGGAGAGCAATCAGTAGGTACCGGCATTTCCATTTCGCACACTGCCGCTACGCCTCCTGGGCTCATGGTGCATTTGCAGGTCACGTTGGAAAGCGTGGATGGTCGGCGGTTGCGCTTTCGTGTGAAGGCACGCGATGATCTAGAGAAGATCGGCGAAGGCACGCACGAGCGCTTCATCATCGAGCGAGCGCGCTTCATGCGACGCGTCGCAGAAAAGGCCAGCTCGCGCTGAGCGGAGCGCGTTAGTAACCGGAGTCGCGCAACAGAAGGTGCTCGCAGCGCGCGTGCTTCGTTTTGCAAAGTTTCCTAGCGAAAGCTCTCAGTCGACCGAGCGGTGAATCACGAATTCGACACCTCGCCCGGCGCGGGCTAGTGCGGTCGCCAGGCCGTTCGACGTAGTCAGCGAGGCTCGCGTTACCGATGAGCTGAAATCGGTTCCACATTCCGCCGGCATTTTCCGGATGGGTCTCACTTTTGGCGGGATTTGTCGATCTGGCGCCGGACGTATACTGGAAAATTACAACCTCACCATGCGACGTAAAGCCTCCGCTTGGGCACCACGGCTGGCATGCGAATGGTCGACGCTGCGCGTCGATGTCGAGTCTTCCTTGACGAGTCGACCCTGCGTGCGACCCTACGGACGGCGCGCGTTGGTTTAACTTCGGCGACGCTCCATCTTGACCGCCGTTCAAGGACTCACATGACTAGATACTTGACTCCACTCCTTGCATTCACAGCACTGGTTGGCGCCGCGTGCTCAACGAGCAACGGCTCTGATCGCAACACAGGTGGCTCCGGGAACAACAACAACTCTGGGGGCAGTGGCCAGAACGGCTCTGGCGGCTCGAGCACACCCCAAGGTGGTTCGACGACCAGCGGACAGGGTGGCAGCACCTCAACCAGCATGGGTGGCGCGCAGGCCCGCGGCGGCGGCAACAGCACAAGCGGCGGAACGAGCTCCGGCTCTGGTGGCTCTGGTAATTCATCGGGCGGCACAGCTGGCACTGCGGGAGCCGCGCCTATGTGCACACCAGACGCGACAAACCTCGTCAACAAGAACGGGTGGGTGTGCCTCAAGACGGATCCTCTGGCCCTCCAAGGCGCATGGTACGGCTACGCCGACAAAGCTCCGTCCTGCACGGTGCCCGCCAACATCTGTACGACCGGCAGCTGTTGCATCAGCGGCAAGGCGACCGATCCAGATCCAGCGAAGGACATGTCGTACCCGAACTGGGGCTGCGGCATGGGCCTTGAGCTTAACTCTTCCGGCGGTGACCAGCCGGTGAAAGAGGCCTACGCCGGGACGGCGGAGTGCTTCGAGATCACGCTCACTGGCAGCAGCGGCCTGAACCCGGTGCGCATTGGCTTCACGCAGGGCGCGGACACCACGGGCAAGGTGTCGCCATTCATGGAAGTTCCCGCGTTCACCAACGGTTGGACGGGTAAAGCCTGCTTCAAGGACATCGAGTGTCCGAGCTGGGCGACTGCGGCGCAGTGCACGAAGCCCGTCGGCATGAAGGGTACGCCGTACGACATTCAGATTCAGGTGTCTGCAACTTCCGCTGCGACGGCGAGCGACTTCAACGTTTGCGTCAGCAAAGTCGTTCCGATCACCAACAACAACACTGGCGGCCAGACAGCAAGCTGCAGCTCCGTCACGGGCATGGGCACCATCACCGATCGTTACGGCTCGCAGCACGTTACCTGCAACAGCAAGGACTATATCGTTCAGAACAATGTCTGGGGCTCCGGCGCATCGCAGACAATCACGTATGGGCCCGGCACGAAGTTCAAAGTGACAGCTCAGGCTGGCACCGGTCAGAACGGCGCGCCGGCGTCTTATCCGTCCCTCTGGATCGGCGCGTACGACAATCGCAGCACCTCCGGCAGCGGCTTGCCGAAGGCAGTGAGCTCCATCACAGCGGGTAGTATCCCAACCAGCTGGAGCTGGAAGGACAACGGAGCGACCGGCTCGTATAACGCGGCTTACGACGTCTGGTTCAGCACCAGCAGCGGGGGCGATCCGAATGCGACCGCACCGAGTGGCGGCTACCTCATGGTGTGGCTGTACGATCCACCAGACAACCAGCCGATCGGCAGCCTGCTTACGCAGAACGGCACGGCCAACATTGGCGGCCAGAACTACTCCGTGTGGTATGGCACCAACACTGGCTCTAACAAGCCGTGCGTCTCGTACGTGGCGCAAAGCAAGATGTCGTCGCTGAACGGCAACTTGGGCGACTTCATCCGCGACGCCGTGCAACGCGGCTACGTCCAGAACAGCTGGTACCTCTCCACTGTGTTCACCGGCTTCGAGATCTGGAGCGGCGGCGTGGGCCTGGAAACCACCGATTTCTCGGTGACCCCGTAGGATACGCTTTTGAAGGTGAAGGGCCCGTGCGCGCTTGGCGTCGTGCGGGCCTTTTGCCGTTCCGAGGCCTCGCTCCACCAAGAGAAATCGTTCGTTCATCGCCTCTGCTGGCGCTGGGGCGGGCGGAATGAGCGCTGGCACTGGCGGAGCGAGCGCCGGTGGCGCGTTCGCGGACGGCGGAGCGGGAGCTGGGGGCAGCGCACAGCCGGATTGCGATCCCCATCAGTCCTCGTCGAAATCGATGAGCAGTCGCGCTTCTCGATCCTAAAAAACTGTATTGCAACGAAGAGCTGCTTCGCTAGAGCGACGGGCTCACGAAGAGCTCGGTCGATCGTGCGTGCGCAGATACTCGACGATGGCATTCCAGCTACATTTGCCTTCCAGATCGAGCGCGTAGAACAGCTTGCGAGTGACCTCGGCAGGCGGCTCGGAAGGCAATCTGGCGGCGAGATCGAATGCTTCAGCGCGCGATAGCTGCTCACTGGTGGCAATGCGCTTGGTGATGTCGTCCATGTATCCGGGTCGAAGCGAATTCGATGCCAGCAACGCATCGCCGCGAAACGCCAGCTAAACTTTCATTCCAGAGCTCGTCAACGTGAGCATCGGCGCCACAGCGTGGCATTCCGCACGGTGCGGCGTTGTGCATCGCGAGGGCTTTCACTCGCGTCGTGTGCGCGCAAGCGCGCTTCGCCTCACTGCAAATGCCTCGCTTGCTCGATCGTAACAGGCGCTGGAGTAGCGAGTTTTCTGCGCACTGCGAGATTGCGACGCCGTTTCCACAGACTTTCCTGCGCCGACAGCGCTGGCACCAAGAAACACCGCAGGATGCGCTGGGTTTTCCATTCGTAACGGGCACAACCGCACACTCTGTGGCGACTTGGCATGTCACACGCCAACGCGAACTCGCCTCAGCCATTTGCTTTTCTTCGACAAGCCGCATGTTGCACCCCGACACACACCCTGCGCCTGGTTCTTGCACTACGCCCGCCGAGCCAAAATGGCCCACATAAATGACGACTTGAATCTCACTCAGTTCCTTGCAACTCAAATTGGCAATTACGTAGAACGAGTGAGCAACGCGAAACTTATGCGAAACCGCAGAATGTTCGTGGCGCTCATAAATTCGCGACGTACTCCCCATTCACCATGAGCAGAGATCCGGCAACGATGTAGCGCAAAGCTCGGATCGTTTCGTCTCGGCAAACAAACCCTCCGAGATTTTGCATTCCTAGAACCAGCGCGCGAGAGCGCAATGCGTGCAGGTTCGACACGACGGATCGCGGCGGAGCGCTGCGCGACCGTCGTCAGCCTTGAGCGGATTCGCGCAGGGCTCTAGCCGCGTGCACAACTGCATGATCGGCGGCGCAGCGGAGCGCTCGGCACTCGAGGAGCATTTCAATGTTGAAGCGATATCACACCTTCGTTTGCGGTCTTTTCCGCGTCGCTGATGCGGGAATCATCGTGCTGGCGTGGCTGGTTTCGTACTGGTTGCGCTTCCACGTGCCGCTCTTCGCCGTTACGAAAGGGTTACCGAGTTTCAGCAGCTATGTTTCGATCACACCGCTGGTTGCGGTTCTTTGGTTGGCGGTCTTCGCGGCCAGCGACGTTTACGAATCGGCACGCATGCTCGGCGTCGGCCGTGAATTGCAGCGCGTCCTGAACGCCCATGGGCTCGCGCTCTTGATCTTCGTGGCGCTCACCTACGCATTCGAAGAATACAAGTACTCGCGACTCGTGATGGCGTACTTCGGCATTGTGTCTGCAGCAGCGCTGGTAGCGTTTCGCTTGGGTGTGCGTGGTGCGTTGCGCGCGATCCGGCGGCGCGGCTTCAACTTGCGCCACGTGTTGTTGGTCGGCGAAGGACCGCCAGTTGAAGCTTTGATCCAACGCTTCGAGGAGTTTCCGGAGCTCGGGCTGCGTGTTCAAGGCGTCGTCACACAAGAAGGTGCCGAACGCAATTCGGTCGATGGCATCGCGGTGCTCGGAAATTACGGGCAAATTCGCCAAGTGCTGGCCTCCACGCGCGTAGATGACGTGCTGATTGCACTGCCATCCTCGCAAAATCACGAAGTCGGTCGGCTGCTCGATCTTCTCAAGGACGAAACCGTCGACGTTCGGCTCGTTCCCGACGTGCGCGCGTACGCGGCGCTCGGCTGCGACGTGGAGGACTTCAATGGTTTGCCGGTGGTGCGCATCAATGACTCTCCGCTGAGCAGCGGCTGGGGCGCGCTGGCGAAGCGTGTGACGGACATCTTGCTCTCGTCGATTGGTTTGATCGTATTAGCGCCACTCTTGCTCTTGATTGCGCTGATCATCAAAATCACGACGGGCGGTCCGGTGCTCTACGTTCAAGAACGAATGGGCCTCGATGGACGCACGTTCCACATGCTGAAGTTCTGCTCGATGAAACCGGATGCAGAAGCGCGCACCGGCGCGGTCTGGGCCCGCCCGGGGGACAACCGCTGCACCGCCATCGGCGCACTGTTGCGTAAAACGAGCCTCGACGAGCTGCCCCAGCTCTGGAACGTGTTGTGTGGCGATATGTCGCTGGTCGGCCCGCGCCCGGAGCGGCCTGTGTTCGTTCACAAGTTTCGGCACGAAATCCCGCACTACATGCTGCGTCACAAGGTAAAGGCGGGCATTACGGGTTGGGCGCAAGTAAACGGCTGGCGCGGTAACACTTCGCTGCGTCATCGCATCGAGTGCGACCTCTATTACATCCAGCACTGGTCCTACGTGCTGGATCTCAAGATCCTGACGCTGACGCTCTGGAAAGGCTTCGTAAACAAGAACGCGTATTAGTTTGTCGGGAGCGCAGCTACCGCCCCGCCTTCCCCTTCAACCTCGAGCTGGAAAACGCGCATTGAGCGGTCATCTAAGAAAGTTGTTCGCATTGATTTGTCTACTTTGGACCTGGGGTTGTGCCGGTCGCCCAGCTGTCGTGGCGAAGGCGCTCCCCTCGCCTGTGGTGGCTTACAAGGAAGAGGTCTTAGATCCCAAATTGCTCGAAGCGGAAGCCGGGCAAGCCGACGGCGACGCCTATCGAGTGGGTCCTGGAGATACGATCTTGGTCGCGGTGTACGGTCATCCGGAGCTGTCCATCGCGCCTTACGTGGGAGCTACGACCGGCCAGACCAATAGCTCACGCTTGGCGGGCCTGGTGGTAGACAACGACGGGACCGCGCAGTTTCCTCTAATTGGCTCGTTGAAGGTAGCTGGCAAGACCAGCAATGAGCTCCGGATGTTTCTGGAGAAGGAGCTCGCACGTTACGTGAACGAGCCGAAAGTAACGTGTCAAGTCGTGTTCACCGGGAGCATCCGTTACTACTTGCTCGGGCAGTTTACGCAGCCCGGACTGAAGTACAGCGATCGCCCGCTGCGCCTGATGGAGGCGTTGTCGCTCGGCGGCAGCGTGTTGCTCGAGCGCGCGAGCCTCAACACTGCGTACGTCGCGCGCAACGGCAAGCGTCTGGCCGTGAACTTCCGACGTCTGCTGCGTAATGGCGACATGCGGCAAAACATCCGGCTGCGCCCGGGAGATGTCGTTTTCGTCCCGGACAACGCCGGCGAAACAGTTTTCGTATTTGGTGGCGCGGCGGGCGGAACGGCTGCGGGCGGCGCGATTCCCATGCGCAATGGTCGCCTGGATTTGTTGCAGGCACTCGCCCAAGCCGGCTACGGCATTCGCGATCGCGCTCAGGTAAAGCTCTCCGAAACGCGCGTGATTCGCAGTGATGGGGATCGTGGTCAGCTCTTTCTGGTGGACGCCGCGGCCATGCTGAAAGGCGAGGCAGCGCCGTTTCAGCTCATGCCGGGCGATATCGTCTTCGTTCCCGAAACCGCGTTCACCAGCTGGAACGAAGCCATCGCGCAAATGCTGCCGACGCTACAGGCCGTATCGGGCCTACTGACACCGTTCGTCCAAATCAAATATCTCTCTCAGTGATGGGTGCACGATGGCAACCTTCGAATCCTTGCGCGTGCGGCGAAGCCCTTCGGCTGGGCCTGGCGATAGTTCTGAACAGCCTCGCGGCACCTGGTCCGCTCCGCCCGCACCCAACGGTGACGCCGTAGACGTCGCCGAAATTTGGGATACGCTGCACGACCATCGCTGGCTGATGCTGGCCATGCTCCTGCTCGGCCTGCTCGGCATGCTCGGCGCGACGCTGCTGTCGCGCATGCAATTCAAAGCCACCGGCGGCCTCTACCTCGGCGATCTGGACGAGCGTGGTGTCGCGAGCGGCGCGCCTTCGGAAGCGCTCGACTTTCTCGGCGGCGGCCGCGCAGAGCTCGGAACCGAAATCGAAGTGCTGAAGAGCGAGAGCTTGGTGAGTCGCGCGATTCTGGAGTCCGGCCTGAATCTGAGCGTGACACGCAGTGATCGGCCGCCGCTACGCTACCTGGAGTGGCGCATGGCGCGGCGCGATCCCGGCTTGGTCGATCCCGTTTCGCGCGAGCTCACGGCGCGCGGTGCGCTGTTGATTGCGACTCCCCACAATCAGGCGTATCAGGTGCGCTTCAGCAACGACAGCGAGTACGCCTTGTTCTCCAAGGGCAAGGAAGTCGCCCGCGGAAAGTTACTTCAGCCGCTCACCACGTCCGAGCTTCGGCTGACGCTCGAACCGGGCAGTGAACGGCTCCCAAAGGCGGGCAGCATCTACGACATCGTCGTGTCGCCACTGGACGATGTGCTGGAGCGCGCTTTCGACGCGCTGGCCGTAACGAGCCCACGCACCGCCCCCGGGCAATCCGTCAACGTGCTGCGGCTCGAGTTCAGCAACGAGTCGCCGAGCTTGGCACGCTCATTCCTCGAACGCTTGATGCGCGGCTACTTGGAGCAACGCCAGAGTTGGAAGACAGAAAAAGCCAGCGCGGTCGAAGGCTTCGTCAGCAATCAGCTGAGCGGCATGCGTGAATCGCTGGACGACGCCGAGCGGCGCCTGGCGGACTACAAGAAGAGCTCTGGCGTAGTGGCGTTGAGCGACGAAGCGCGCTCCATGATCGAACAGCTCGGCAAGTTCGAGGAGCAACGCGTGGCCGCGCGTCTACAAGTTTCGGCGCTGCACGAGATTCAAGGCGTGCTCAACAACAAGAAGAGCAGCGCGCCACTCGAGGCTTATCTGCTGGGCGAAGCCGAAGACACGGTGCTCGCGAACCTCGGCTCGAGCCTGACGCAAGCGCAGGAAGAGCTGAAGCGCATGGAGCACCAGTTCACGCCGGATGCGCCGGTGGTACGTGAGCAGCGCGCGCAAGTCGACGCCCAACGCGAGATGGTGAAAAACTACGTGGCCACTCGGCGTGCACGTGCCCAAGAGCAGCTCGGCACACTGAACCGCATCATCTCGCAATCGAACGAGAAGCTGAAGAGCGTGCCCAACGCCGAGCTCGAGCTCGCGCGGCTCGTGCGAGACGCCGAGGTATTCAGCAAAATGTATTCGTACCTGCTCGAACGCAAGCAACAAGCGGCGATCGTGAAGGCCGCGACCATGTCCGACAATCGCATCCTCGATTTGCCGAAGGTGCGTTATCGCGAAGCTTCCCCCAAGCTCGGGCTACGCCTTGGACTCGGCGCGCTGCTCGGGCTCTTCAGCGGCCTCGCCTTCGCGCTACTACGGCAACGCTTCGCAGGCACGTTCCAAGGTGCACGCGAAGTGCGGCGGCGCTTCCCCAATGTGCCTGTGTTCGCCGTGCTACCGAAGAAGCCGAAGCCAGCCAAGAGCCGTCGCGGGCCCTCACTGGAAGGCTTCATCAGCGCGCCCGGCACTGCGTTCCGTGAGGCGTTTCGCCTGCTGCGAGCCAACGTATATCGCTCCACCGGGCCAGCTCTCAGCCGCGTGATCACGGTTACATCTTTCGATGCCAACGACGGCAAAACGATGACGACGTTGGCGCTGGCCGCCACGCTGGCTTCAGAGGGCAACCGCGTGTTGGTCGTGAGCGCCGAGCCCAACGCGCAACGCTCCCCGGAGCCAGGGCTCGCGGAAATCCTCGCGGGGCAGCACCACTGGTCGGAAGTGGGGAGGGTCGTCGCAGTGCCGGACGGAGAATTCGTAGCCATTTCGGCAGGCAACACCGACTCCATGGCACCCGATCACTTCTCGAGTTTGAAGTTCGCCGAGTTCCTAGCCGAAGCGCGCATGAGCTACTCGTTCATCCTCATCGACGCTCCCAGCTTGTCAGGTGCTTCGGAAGCGTTGCTGGCAGCTGCCTACTCGGACCTCGCGTTGGTGGTGCTGCGCTTGCACCACAGCCGGCGCCAGCTCGCCGAAGAGCACCTGGCGCGGCTCACGGTCACCACTGAGTGTGGGCTCGTCATCAACGATCCCGAGAGCAAGCTCGTGGACGATCGAGGCACCATCGCAATTTGGGTGCCGAACCTCTCATTTTCTGGCGCTAAGAGCCGCCCGGCAAGTGGTCGCGTGCAGAGCGCCGTCACGGTGCTGCGGCGGCCCGAGGCCACTCGATGAGCGAAGCGGCCGCAGCCTCCCCACCTACTTCGGAGCCCGTTTCCACTCGGCGCGCACTCGCGTTCGTGTATGTCGGCTACGCATTTCGCTACCTGTATCTGTTCATCCTGGTACCGTTTTACGGGCGCGTATTGGGAGCGGCCGAGTACGGGCGCGTTCTGGCAGCAATGTCGCTGTTCCAGATAGTGTGGCTGGTCGCCGAATACGGCTTTCCTCCGGTCGGAGCACGCGACGCGGCGGCGACCTCGAACCAGAACGAACTGGCCCACATTTACGGGCGGCATGTCTCGGGTCGGCTGCTGACGGCGCTTCCGGCGGCGGCGATTGGGCTGTTCGGCACGCTGCTGTCACCGCTCTTGCGAGAACAGCCCGTGTTCGGCGTGCTCGCGACGCTCACCGGCTTGATGGCAGCGTTCAACTTGGGCTGGTTCTTCCAAGGCACGCTGCGATTTCGCACCTCCACCTTGCTCGAGATGGCAGGCTTCGCAATTAACTTGCCGCTCATCTTGTTCTTGGTGCGTGGCCCCAACGACGGCTGGCGTGTGCTCGCGATCATCTTCACGTCGAGCTTGATCGCAACCGTGGCGGCCCACGCGATTGCGATTAAGTCGCTCGGGGGCGCGCGGATCCGCTTCGCTGGTGGGCGCGCGGTGGTTTCCGACTCGACCGCGTTGTTTGCTCACAAGGGCCTGATCTTGCTCATGGCGAACTCTTCGACCTACCTGGTCAGCTTGTTCGCTAGCGCCGCCGAGGTCGGTTATTACGGTGCCGCGGAGCGCCTCATCAGCGCGGCGCTGAGCCTGATGAATCCAGCCAATCAAGTGCTGATTGGCACGGTCTCGAAGCACATCGCGACGCGCGATGGTGAAGAGCGAGCCTACGGGCTGATGCGCACTGGCTTTCTTGCGTTCAGCGCACTGGGCGTCGTCATGCTGGCCGGAACGCTGCTCCTATCCAGCACCCTAGTGCCGCTGATCCTGGGTCCGAGCTTCGTGCCGTCGATCCCCATGCTGCACGTGCTCGCCTTGATTTTTCCCTTCGCTGCCATCGATCAAGTCGTCACCGGCTACGTCCTCATTCCGCTGCGGCTCGATCGCGTGGTTACGAAGGTCAGCTTTCAAAGCGCGGTCATCACGGTTCTGTTGGTGCTCGCGCTGGGACGAAGTTTCGGTGGCCTCGGCGTGTCCTGGGCGCGCAGCCTGGGCGCCGCGCTGATGGCCGGCAATCTGCTGTTCACGCTGCGCAATAGGCAGCTCTTGCAAAGGATTTTCGGCTGAATGAACTCGAAGCTGAACGTCGTTGTCGGAATCGCAACCGCGGGTCGCCGTGAACAACTCGCACTCACGCTACGCGTGCTCGCTCGGCAACGCCAAAAGCCCGAGCGCGTGCTGGTATGTCCCGCGGCGCCGGAGGATTTCGACGATTCTCAGGCCAATGACTTGCCGTTCCCGGTGCAGATCGTAACCGGTCCGCGCGGGCTGTGCGCGCAACGCAACGCCATCTTGCGCGCGTGCCGAGACGCCGATTTGCTATTTCTGTTCGACGACGATTTTTACCCGGCCTGCGATTACATCGAACAAGCCGTTGCGCTGTTCGCGACCCAGCCCGACGTCGTGATGGCGACTCACCATCCCAAGCTCGACGGGGCGACCAGCAGCGGCATCACGCATGACGAAGCTCTAGTCGCCGTGGAACGCTTCGATCGCAGCGTGACCTTGGCGCGCACGTTACGAAACACCTATGCCGGCTATGGGTGCAACATGGTGGTGCGGCTCGCCCCGGTGCGTCAGCACGATCTCTGGTTCGACGAGAATCTGCCGCTCTACTCCTGGCTCGAAGACGTGGACTTCAGCCGCCGTCTGTCACCCTATGGTCGCATCGTCGTCGACACGTCACTTCGCGGCGTGCACCTCGGCACCAAGCGCGGCCGCACTTCGGGAGTGCGCCTCGGTTACTCACAAATCGCAAACCCGCTCTACATGTTGCAGAAGGGTTCGCTCAGCTTGCCCTACGCGCTGCGCCAGATGGCGCGCAACCTGGCCAAGAACAGCGTGCGCGCCTTGTGGCCGGAGCCATGGGTCGACCGCGTCGGTCGCTGCCGCGGCAACGTCATCGCGCTCCGGCATCTATTGACGGGGCAGTTGCACCCGCTGAACGCAGTGAAGCTGCCTTGAAAGGCACATCGTGAGCTATCTCTCCTTGAACTTAGAACGCAGCGAGCCATCGCATCCGTCCCCAATGGCGACTCCGCCACTACGGATCGGCATCGACGGCGAAGCGCTGCGTGTGCCGCTGTCGGGGATCGGGCGCTACGTGTACAGCCTGTGCCGCGAGCTCGAACAGATTCTGCCGTCGGCGCACTTCTTTGCTTACTCGCGGCTGCCCGCGGATCGACTCGAGCTGCCGTCACCACGCTGGACGCTGCGCTGCGAGGATAACCCTTCTCTGCGCCGCCTACCATCGTTCGTCTGGCTCAAATCGCGCGGTCGAGCCCTGTGCGAACGCGATCGGCTCGACTTCTTTTGGGCCAACCGCACCTTGCATCCGCGGCTGGGCGGCGCCGTGCGCACCGTCTGCACGGTTCACGATTTGAATCACCTGTTGGTACCGGAAACCATGCAGGCACCCACGCTGTGGTCCCATCGCCTCTGGTTCGAACGAGACTTGGCGCTGGCAGACGATGTGGTCGCGAACTCGTGCGGCACGGCGGAACGCGTGCGCACATTGCTACGCAAACCCGTACGCGACATTGTGCCGCCCGGGCTCGACCCGTCCTACTGCGCACACCAATATGAGCCGAATCAGGCGGTTCAACGCGAGCTCGCCGCGCGCGGCGTGGTTCCACCCTATTTGTTGTCGGTTGCAACGCACGAACCCAGGAAGAATATCCGCGCGCTCGTGGAAGCCTTCGTGCAACTGAAGCGCGAAGCAAGGTTGCCGGGCTATCGGCTAGCGTTGGTCGGTGCCGCCGGCTGGAAGAACCGAGCGCTGTCTCGCCTGCTGCGCGAGGCCGCGAGCGAAGGCGTGGTCACGACCGGCTACTTGCCCGCGCAGCTACTGCCCGCGTTGTACGCCGGCGCGGAGGCCTTCGTGTTTCCTTCTCTGTACGAAGGCTTCGGCATGCCCGTGTTGGAAGCGCGCGCGTGCGGCACTCGGGTGCTGGTGTCGGACTCGCCCGAGCTGCGCGAGGCCGCCGGTCCCCACGCCACCTTCGTCGATCCGAGCCCGAGCGGCATTCGCGCCGGCATTCTGCAAACGCTATCTACACCGCGCAATCAAGAGAACGAACTCTGCCAACACTATTCCTGGCAACGCTCGGCAGCACGCCTGGCGCGCATCTTCGCGCAAACCCAGGAAGCAGGGAGCAATCCATGAGCACGCAAAAACCAGGGCTATCCGTGGTGGTCTGCACTCACAATCGCGGCGACGACGCTGTCGAATGCGTCCAAGCGCTGCTGCACTCGAAAGAGGCGGAGCGCCTACAATTCATCGTAGTCGACAACGCTTCCGACGCAGCAAACAGTGAACGACTGCGCCATGGCCTCAACGACCCGCGAGTAGAGCTCGTCAGCGAACCAACTCCCGGCCTTTCACACGCACGCAACCGCGGACTCTCGCTGGCGCGCGCCGACTGGATCGCCTATCTCGACGACGACGCGTTACCCTTTCCGGACTGGGCGGCGCGAGCGCTCGAGTTGGCAGAGAGTGTAGACGCCAACGTGGGATTGATTGGCGGCGCAGTGCTGCCCAAATGGCCAAACCACACCTCCGATCCTGCCGTGCCTCCAACTCAGCTCGGCTCGCGCTGGCGCGATCTGCTTTCGCTGGTGGAAGTCGAACAGAGACCACCTGGCTCGAACGTGCCGCACATCGTCGGCTGCAATTTGTTGGTGCGCCGCGATCTACTGCAAGAGCTCGGCGGCTTTTCAGCGGAGCTCGGACGCACGCCAGACCGCCTACTCGGAGGCGAAGAGATAGCCATCGCGCGTGAAATCGCCGAGCGCGGCTTGAAAGTCGACTTCGCCTCGAGGCTGCGCGTTTATCACAAGATCTCCACGGAGCGCCTGAAAACTGCCTGGATCCGCAAGCGCGCCGAAGCCGAGGGCGAGCTGCTCTGGAAGTGCTCACCGCGGGCGATACCCAAGATCCTGCTTTCGATCCCGTTCCTCGCCGTGGCCTCGACCTTGCGCACACTGCCCACTGGGTCGCCTAGCGATTACGACCATCACGTTCGCCTCTGGCACAACCTCGGCTTTCTCAAGTCGGCCGTTGCATCGACATTGTTGCAACACCGGCCCGACTTCAGGAACCGTCCCGCCGCACCAACGAGGCCGAGTCCAAGTTAGTCACGCCGGGGCGAAGCGCCGACAGATAAATCGGCGCGCCGCTCACGGTCACGTAGGAAACGCCAGCTTCATCCAGTGCCGGCGTCACTGCTTGGCCGATGACGTCCACCACCGTCGCGCCACTCAACTCAGCCGTAAGCCGCAAGCGAAGACTCCCAGAATCCGCGTTCCAAACCACGAGCCGCGCGTCATGCGAATTTCGAAACAAGAAGCCCTGCAGGCCGCTGGTGAGGTGCTCAGCACCCCACACATGTTTCACGAGGGCCGAGTGCCCGAGCTCTCGCACCATATTCTTCAGGGCGTAAAACGGCCTGCGCCGACGTCCATCATTGGTCATCAACCCCATGGGTCCGTCGACGCTGTCGCGCGCCGAGAACCAACACACGGCTTTGACGCCAACTGCCGCGGCGCTCACGTAGGCACGCGGAAGCCAAGCAGCCAAAAGCTCCTCCGAAATGGGTCCCAAAGGCGATTGTTGCCCGATCGCCCAACCCCACTCCGTCACCCACATCTCCGGAGTCTTCCCGAGCTTGAGCTTTCCCTGCGCGCGCAAGCGGCGGACAGCGGATTGGAACGACGCGTCCGCATCCACCACCGTGAAGGGGCGCACCCAATCGGTACTCTGATCCACGGCGGCGCGCTCCGGCCACGACAACGTGTACGGATGAAACGCAAAGCCATCAATCGCCTTGTTGAGCCCCTGCTCCAGATACCAGTAGTGAATGATCCACATATCGTCGTCGCTCAGCAGGCGAATGCTGGGATCGAAGGCTTTCACTTGGCGCACCGCTTCGTCCACCATCTTCAAGTAGTGGTCGACCCATGGCGCTGGCGGCGCACCGTTCCAACTGCCGGAGACCATCGGGCGAATCGCGAAGTTGTGCGGTTCGTTCCAAATCTCGAGCACGAAGCGCACCCCAGCGTCGCGCAGGCCGCGCGCCACGGCCAGCGCGTAACGACCGAAAGCGAACGGCTGAATTGGGCGCAACGGGTCGCTAGGTGTTGCCGCGTAAGCGAGCTCGTTTTGGTAGCCGAGCAGGAACACGACGCCGATGTCGTGCGCCTTGTAGAAATCGAGTCGCTGCAAAAACTCCGCTGGAAACTTGTGAAAGCTGCCGGGAGTCTGCTCGAGGCTCGCCCAATCGACGGTGTCTCGTACCCAGCTGACTCCCAGCTCGGTGAGCGTTGGCAAGTCGCTGAGCGGCTGGCCCTGCGTAAACTTCACGTTGAGCCCAACGCTCTCGCGAAACAGTGGCGCTCGCACTTCGTGCTCCGGAGTGGAGCGCGCTTCCCTACCGTTGCCAGCGCGCGTGGCTGGCGGAGCTTGACGAGTACGCGACTCGCGCTTCGCTCCATCGCGCGGAACGCATGCGCTCGCCAAGGTCAGGCCAAACACGAAATGAACGAACAACCGCAGCAAGTTCCTGCGCACTTTAACATCAGCCCGCGCAGCGTTCGACTCGCGCGACGCATTGGCACGTCGCGCACGAACGCCACACATCGTAGCGCCACCCTCGTATCGGGGAGTAATCACCATGCAACTCGCATTGGTACATGAATGGTTTTCGACTCTGGCCGGCTCCGAAAAGGTCGTCGAGCAGGTCTGCTCACTTTACCCAGAAGCCGACTTATTTGCGGTCTACGCCGATCGGAGCTTGGTCAATCGCACTCACTTTCTGTGTAGCCGCAAGCTGCAAACGTCGTTCATCCAGAATTTGCCACGCGCCGATCGCTCGTTTCGCTCTTACCTGTTGCTGATGCCACTCGCCGTCGAGCAATTCGACTTGTCAAGCTACGACGTGGTGCTCAGCAGCAGCCACGCTGTGGCCAAAGGCGTGCTCACCGGACCCGATCAGCTGCACATCAGCTACGTTCACTCGCCGATTCGTTACGCGTGGGACCTTCAGCACCAATATTTGCGCGAAACTGGCTTGGATCACGGAGTCAAAGGTTGGCTCGCGCGATCGATGCTGCACGCCATGCGCATCTGGGACTATCGCACGGCCGCCGGTGTCGATCACTTCCTAGCCAACTCTCAATTCATCGCGCGTCGCATTCGCAAGGTCTACGGTCGGCAAGCAGACGTCATCTATCCGCCGGTGGATGTGGACGCTTTTCCGCTAGGCGAGAAGCGCGAAAAATTCTATCTCGCCGCCTCGCGCTTCGTTCCGTACAAGAAGATGGATCTGATTATCGAAGCGTTCAGCGCCGCGCCCGAACGGCGTTTGGTGGTCATCGGCGATGGCCCTGAATTTGCTCGCGCCAAAACCAAAGCTGGGCCCAACGTGGAGCTGCTCGGCTATCAGCCCCACGCCGTGCTCGCCGATTTGATGGCGCGCTGTCGCGCGTTCGTGTTCGCCGCCGAGGAAGACTTCGGCATCACGCCGATCGAAGCGCAAGCCGCCGGCGCCCCGGTGATCGCCTTCGGCAAAGGCGGCGTGCTCGAGACCATTCGCGGCCTCGATCAAGAGGAACCGACCGGCGTGTTCTTTCCTCGTCAGGACGTGCCGAGTTTGCTAGCAGCGATCGATCGCTTCGAAGCCGAGGAAGGCGTCTTCTCACCAGCGGTTTGTCGCGAAAACGCGCTGCGCTTCTCCAACCAACGCTTCCGCGACGAGCTCTCCAGCTACGTGAGGCGTGCTCTCGACGAATTCAAATCACGCCACCGGAGTCGGATGGCGGTATGATACCTACGCCGTTCGCGTTGGTGGTCTTGCTGGGTGGCTTCTTTGCCAAGGGTGGCACTGCACTCACGCTCGCGCTGGTCTTGTGCCTATTTGGCGCGGCCGCGGCAGTTAGCTTGCCAGCACTCGGCGGTGCCACAGTCACTCCCGCCGTCGTGTTTCTGCCGTTCCTGGTTTGGCGCGCCTTCTGCGAGCGGACGCCTGGTGCCTCGCTGCGTTCGGTATCGCCTGCGAGCTTTTGGATCGTCCTGCTTGCTTCTTGGGGGTTCCTGAGTGCGCTGTTGTTGCCGCGCCTGTTCGCCGGTCACATGCAAATCCTCACGGTGGACCGCAGCGGCGGCAACATCGCGGCCACACTGTTGCCCCTAGGGCCCGTCTCCGGAAACATCACGCAGTCTGGCTACGCACTCGGCGGTGCACTCACCTTCGTTGCGGTGCGTCGGTTGCTGTCGCGCGAAGGGCGCTTGGTGCAGTTCGGCGACGCTGGGTTGTGGCTGGTTGGCTTGAATTGCTTCGCCGCGATCTGGAACTTGGCCGAGTTCTATGCTGGGCTTCCAAGCGTACTCGCGTGGGTTCGCACCGCGAACTACGCAATCTTCGACGCCTACGAAGAAGCCGGCTTGATGCGCGTGCAGGGCACATTTTCGGAGACTTCCGCCTTCGCAGCTTTCACGCTGCCGCTCTTCGCCTTCAGCTTTCGGCTCTGGCTCGCAGAAGTGCGCTCCAAACTGAGTGGCAGTCTCGCTCTGCTCTCCTTGCTGCTGCTGTTGATTTCGACCTCGACTACGGCGTACGCAGCCCTGACTCTGTATCTAGGCGCGTGCGCGGCCTGGGCGCTCGGCCACGTTTACCTCTATGGAAAGCTGCCGCGTGCCCAAGCGCTCGCTGGCTGGATCATCGCGGGCGGTTTGACGCTCGCGTGCGTCTCGCTGATTTGGCCTCACGTGTTTTTGCGTGTCTTCGAATTCGCCGAGCTCACCGTGCTCAGCAAAATGCAGTCGAGCTCTGGTGTCGAACGCAACTCCTGGAATCAGCAAGCCTGGTCGAACTTCCTCGACACGTTCGGCGTCGGCGTGGGCCTCGGCAGTGCGCGAGCATCGGGCTTTGCACTAGTGCTGCTATCCAACGTCGGAATTTTCGGAACCTTGATGTTCCTGGCGTTCCTGAAGGCTGTCTGGGGCAGCCAAACCAGCGCTCCCAACCTCAGCGCGAGCGAGCGCGGCGTGTGCCTGGCGGCGCGTCAGGCTGTGTTTGCCGCGCTGGCGGCTGCACTCGTCTCCGGCGCGGTGTTCGATCTCGGCATGGCTTTCTACATCTTTGCTGCCGCCGCGAGTGTACGCACACGCGCGACATCGGAGCTGGCTTGGGCTCCCAGCACCTCTTCGAGCAACGCTAGATGGCAACGCGCTGCCGCTTCCCAACTGTGATCGAGGATCCGGCGTCTCCCGCGCTCGACCAAAGCCGCTCGCTCCCGGTCGTCGAGCATGACCCTGCGAATCAAAGCCGCCAGACCCTCAGCATCATCGGGATCGAAGTAGCGGGCAGCGTCGCCGCACACCTCGGGGATCGAAGCGCAGCTCGAGGCCAACACAGGACAACCCAGCGCCATAGCTTCGAGCGGCGGAATGCCAAATCCTTCGTAACGCGACGGATACACAAACACCCCCGCGTTCTCGTAGAGGGCGCGTAGCTCATCATCGCTCACGTAGCCGAGCAGCTTGAGTGACTTCAGCGCCCTGGTGTCGTAGTCGCCGAAAATCCGCGAGTCCATGCGACCCGCGACCACAACATCGAACTCGCAGTCAGCGAGGAACGGCAGCGCATCGGCAACTAACTTGAAGTTCTTCTGCGGCGTCAGGCTACTCACCGCCAGTACGTACTTCTTTGGGCGCAAGCCGTGCCGCTCGATCACGCTTGGATCCGCGCTCGAGCTCTCGACGTGCTGCCAGCCCTCCCCCGACACGCGCAAGCGCTCCGGATCGGCGCCCAAGTACCGTGCGAGCTCGTCGCGCGAAAAGTTGGACACGGTCATGGCAAACGGTGTGCTACGCACCAACAAGGGCAACAACAACTTGTACCACGCGCGGAACTGGGGACTGAAGGCGTTTGGCATCGCATAAACGGCGGCGTCGTGGATCGTCACGGTCTGGCTGCGCTTCAAGATCGGCCCAGTCGCGCTGAAGCTCAGCAGCCAACCGCCGCGCGTCCGAAGTGGCAATACGAACTGTTCCCAGGCATGCCCAGACAACGGCCCTATTTCTTCGAAGCCGATTACCTGGAGGCTCGGTCGCGCGACACCGCGCGGAGCGAGCACCGTGAAAGTCAGGCCGGTAGGTTCCGCCGCGAGCACGCGATCGAGCGCGCGCAATGTTTCGAACGCGTAGCGCTGAACTCCCGTGAGCTTTTGGCCCAAGAAGCGCCCGTTGATGAAGACCTGCATGCGCCCACGCGAACCGGTTCCGAGCATGAAGCTTTGAAGAGCACTGTTGCACACTCTGCCAACTAATGCGTCGACAAATCGACGATTCCCGCGGCAAGCTCTCGCAGCTCCGCCACAGCGTAGCGCGTTTGCGTTTCGTGCTCGTGTTCGCTGGTGCTCGACGGCGTGCTCGAGCGCGCTCTCGTAAACGCGCTCTTGGACGAAACAATCGGCGCGCGTTTTGCAGCTTCACGCGAGCATGCGCGGCTTCTACTCCCTCTTGGCGGGACTCCTCGTATTCGGCTGTTCGAGCGACAATGAAGACAGCGCCCGAACTCGCGAAGAGTTCTGCGTCGACTGGGCCAAGGCAGCCTGCACCACCGAAACCGTCTCCGCTTGTCAGGCCGCCAGCGCGGAAGCTTGTCGCTTGAAGCAACAAGCATTCTGCCAAGCGCTGGTACCCACCGATTTCTCCGACGCCAAGGGCGCCGCTTGCATCAAGGCGGTTGGGGACGCCTACAAGGATGCCGATCTAACCGGTGCCGAGCTCAAGACCGTGCTCGAACTCGGCGCGCCGTGTAACGCAATCATACGCGGCCCTTCCGGACAGGGAGAAACCTGTACTGGCGACCGCAACTGTGACGCCACCAAGGGTCTCTCGTGCGTACTTCGCGGTGGATCGACCAGCGGCACCTGCCAGGTTCCCGAGCTCGTTGGGCCCGGCCAACGCTGCAGCGCACTGCAACAAGTCTGCGGCGAAGGCTTCTACTGCGATACCAAGAACTGCATCGCCGTAAAGGAGCTCGGCGAGAGCTGCACCAGCGGCTACGAATGCGGGAGCGCGGCGCTCTGCAGCAACGACGGGGCTTGTGTGGCCAAGCTCGCGCTGGGCATGGCATGTAACGTTGCCGACGAATGCGCTTCCGGCGTCTGCTATAGCGTCAACGGGACCAAAACTTGCGTGGACCGCATTCGGCTCTCACCCGCAGAGGCCATTTGCGCAGATCTCCGCTAAGGCTGCGCGCCCACAATTGATTCACCTAGGCAACGACGCTAGTAGGCGCGCGCTCATCAATCCCGCGCGTAGGTGCCGACGATTTCGGCCCACGCCGTGACGTGGCCTGCCATCGCTTCGAGCAGCGCTTCCCTATCGCTACCGGGCAACAACGTGATTTCGTTGTCGAGCGCAAACAACTGAAAGTAATAACGATGCGGACCGCTGCCGGGGGGTGGCGCAGCCGGTCGAAAGCCGCGCTCGTTCCGCCCATTCAATCCTTCACGAAATTCGGACACGTTTGCGTCCAAATCCCGCACGTGACCGGGGATTCCGTAAACCAGCCAGTGCACGAAAGGTGTGGGCTTCGGAGCATCCGGATCTTCGCAAATCAGCACGAAGGAGCGCGGCTCGCCCGGTACGCGATCCCACGTGAGTGGCGGTGGTGAACCATCTCCGTCCGCCGTCGAGCGCGTGGGGAGCGGTTGGCCCTCGCGCCATTCCGCGCTGAAGAGTTGAAAGCGCGGCAGCTCGCTCACACCGAGGCGCCGATTGCTGAGACCGGCGACTCCAGATGCTTCGGGCTCCGGCGTTGGGCGTGCGGCGTCGGCAGGTGAATGTAACGGATCCATTGCCGCTCGCGAGGCAACACTCGTGCCTCTGCGATCAGACGAAACGCGGCGCAGCTTATCCTCGCTTGCGCCATCTAGTGCGCTTTGAGACAGGCAACGCTGCCTCACTGCGGCGCGCTGTCGGCAGGCCTGCATGAATTCTGCGTTTTCCTGCGGGCACTCTTGCAAAGCAACGAGGCGCTCGCCTCGGGTCCGGAGCTTGCACCGAAAGCCGCCATGCGAGCGACTGCACCGCTGTGGCACGGATCTGAAGGCGGCGCGCGTTATCCGCGCATTGCGCAAGATCTGAAGGTGGACGTGGCTATCGTGGGCGGGGGATTGACGGGAGTCACCGCCGCCTGCTTGTTGGCTCAGGCGGGCAAACGTGTGGCGCTGCTCGAGGGCCGTCGCATCGGGTGCGGAGTCAGCGAGCGCAGCACCGCACACGTCACCGAAGCGGTTGATACGCGCTACGTCGAACTCGAACGTTACAGCAGCGAGCATGCGCGCCTGGTGCGTGAGTCGAGCCGCGCCGCCATCGAGCGCATTGCTGAGTTCGCTGCCTTCTGCGGCGCAGCTACCAGCTTTCGCCGCGTGCCCGGTTACCTCTATAGCGAAGATCCGAGCGAAAATGACGCGCTGGCCGAGGAAGCCGAAGCCGCTCGCCGGGCCGGCGCAAGCGTCGCGTTGACGGCGGTGCCACTCCCAATCGCAAAAAACCCCGGCGTACGTTTCGACAATCAAGCGGAGATCGATCCCTACGCCTACGTGACCCTGCTCGCCGAGCGCCTTGCCGCTCACGCCGTGCAGGTATTCGAAGAATCGCCCGTCGTCGAAGTGAAGCCGGGAGAACCATCACGTGTGCAGGTCGAACACGGACCGTTGGTGCTCGCCGAAGACGTCATTGTCGCAACACACGCCCCCTTCACCAAAGCGACGTTTCAAACCAAGGTTGCGCAGTACCGGTCCTACGCCGTCGCCGCACCAACCACCGCGTTGCTCGATGGCTTGTTTTGGGACACGGCTGATCCCTACCACTACACACGCTCGGCGCTGGTCGGCCAAACTCCGTATCTCATCATCGGTGGTGAAGACCACAAGACGGGTCAGCAGCCGGAAGGGGGGACCGAAGCACCATTCGAACGACTCGCGGCGTACGCCCGTCGTCTCGGCGTCGAGCCCAGCGTGCGCTGGTCGGCGCAGGTCGTCGAATCCGTCGATGGACTGCCTTACATCGGGCAACCGGCGCGCAGCGAACGCATCTACGTCGCAACCGGCTTCGGTGGCAACGGCACGACGTTCGGCACCTTGGCGGCGATGATTCTCACCGACCAAGTGCTAGGCAAGTCCAATCCATACGCGGAGCTCTATCGCGCCACGCGCTTCAAACCGCTGGCATCGATCCCGCCGCTCGTGGAAGAAAACGTCGACTTTCCGTTGCACCTCCTGCGAGACCGCTTGCACGGCTCTCCCAAGGTTCCACCTGCGCGCCTCCACAACGGCGAAGCGCGTGTCATCGACGTGGACGGCGAGCGCGTCGCCGTGTACCGCGACGACGGCGGACGGCTTCACGCGGTCTCAGCGATTTGCACGCATTTTGGCTGCCAGGTCGCGTTCAACCACGCAGAGCGCAGCTGGGACTGCCCGTGCCACGGTTCGCGTTTCGATATCGACGGCGCCGTACTCGACGGCCCTGCCACCAAGCGATTGGCGAAGCGCCTCCTCTAGAGCGCAGCATGCCCGTATCCAAGATCACGGAACCAAAGCCTCGCAGGACCACGGGCGCGAGCGCGGGTGCTCGCCAGAAGTTCCCGGGTGCGGAAGCATTCTTCCCCAAACGCCGCACGCTCGGAACATTGCGCGAAGCATCCAAGGGCTGCAAGGGTTGTGATCTCTACATCGCCGCAACGCAGACCGTGTTCGGAGAAGGTCCTAGCTCGGCGCGCGTCGTCTTCGTCGGTGAGCAGCCGGGCAATCACGAGGATCTGCAAGGCCGTCCTTTCGTTGGCCCCGCCGGCGGCATCTTCGATCGCGCACTGGCGGAAGCAGGCATCGCACGCGACGAGGTCTACGTCACCAACGCGGTGAAGCACTTCAGTTTCGAACAACGTGGCAAGGCGCGCTTGCACAAGCGGCCGCGCCCCGGTGAGATCCGAGCGTGTGCGCCCTGGTTGCGAGAGGAGCTCGCTCAAATCGAGCCGGAGGTCGTCGTCCTGCTCGGCAGCACCGCCGCCCAGTCGATTTTCGGCACTACGTTTCGCATCACAGCAGAAAGAGGCAAGAAGCTGGAAAGCGATTTGGCGCCGTTCGTAATGGCAACCATTCATCCGTCCGCCGTGCTGCGCGCCCCGGACGACGCGAGCAGAAAGCAGTCTTTTCAATCTCTAGTCGACGACCTACGCCTGGTTGCTCGCGAGCTCGAACGCAAACCTGCACGTAGAGCGGATTGAAGGGCGTGCTTGGCGCGGCTCCTGCAGAGCGTCCAGCATGGCTACCAGCGAGAAAGAACAAATCCGCTACGCCGTAGTGGGCGCGGGCAACATCGCGCAAGTGGCAGTTTTGCCAGCGTTCAAGCACGCAAAGGAGAACTCGCGTCTGGTCGCGCTCGTGTCGGGCGACGCCGAGAAGCGAAAAGAGCTCAGCAAGCAGTACGACATAGAAGAGCAAGGCGACTACGACGAGCTCGAGCGCGTACTGGAACGAGCTCAGGCCGACGCGGTCTACATTTGCACTCCCAATTCGCAGCACCGTGAGCAAGCCGTGCGCGCAGCCCAGCGCGGTGTACACGTGTTGTGTGAAAAGCCTCTCGCCACGAGCGCCGAGGATTGTCAGGTCATCACGGAAGCCTGCAATAGCAAAGGCGTGAAGCTGATGGTGGCCTACCGCCTGCACTTCGAAGAGGCCACGCTCAAGGCACTGGAAATCGCACGTTCGGGCGAGCTCGGCGAGCTGCGCTTGTTTAGTTCGTTCTTTTCGCACGTCGTGCGCGAAGGAGACATCCGGCGCGATCCCAAGCTGGGAGGCGGCGCTGCGTACGATCTTGGTGTCTACTGTATCAACGCCGCTCGTCATCTGTTCGAAGCGGAGCCAATCGAGGTCTTCGCCAACATCATCGAACGCAACGGCACCGACGATACAACCATGGCATTGCTAAAATTTCCCGGAGACCGCCTTGCGCAATTCTGCATCAGCAACAGCGTTGCCGGTGTCTCGAGCTATCGCATTGCGGGCGACAAAGGGGACCTGCGCGTCGAGCCAGCGTTCGAGTACGCGGAGGGGAACGCACACTATCTCACCGTCGATGGGAAAACCTCGCACGAATCTTTCAAGAAGCGGGACCAGTTCGCTCCGGAGCTCGTCTATTTCTCTCGCTGTATTCTGGAGAACACCACCCCCGAACCCTCCGGCGAAGAAGGCTTCTGCGATCTGCGCGTAATCGACGCAATTTTGGGCTCCGCCAAGAGCGGTAAACCGGTGCCGCTCCCGCCCTATCAACGCAAGCAGCGGCCCGAACCGGAGCAGGAAATCAAAAAGCCCGCCATCAGCAAACCCAAGACTGTCAACGCACCTGGCCCAAGCGTGCGCTGACACGCAGAGCTAGGAAACAAAGAGCGGAGCTGTTCCCATGGCTGTCACTCAAGATGACTACAAAGCGAACCTGCACGACAGCGAGCGCCCCGAAAAAGGCGGCCGCAACGCTGCCCTCACCCTGTGGGGAGTGATCGCGCTCGTAGTTTTGGCTGCGATTCTCTTCACGATGCTGGTGGGTAAGCGCCCGATCGCACCGGACCAAGAAAGCCCTACTACTCCCGGTCCTGCGGGCAAGGCCGTCTCGGTGCCCAATCAGCCCCCTGCTCCGGCAGCACAACCCGGCGCTGAAGCTCCGGCGCCGCCGACGCAAGCTTCCGCGCGCGCAATGGAGCCCAACTCGCCCAACGCCCCATCGCGCTCGGGCGCGAATCCGGGCTCCCATCCGTGAGCCCAGACGCTACACCGCGCGCTCGTCGACGTTTCGTTCTTGCTCTAGCTACCCGGCAGCTCACCAAAACGCACGCCGAGTCCAAACAACGAAAACGCCGTCGCCGTGGTCTCCCGCCGTAACGTGACCTCGTCTTTCTTAGCGAAGCGAGCCACGCTACGCGCCACGTGGGGCAAATACGCCGGTTCATTGCGCTTTCCGTGAACGCCGTTCAAGTCGCGCGGCCGCAGAAATGGTGCGTCCGTTTCAACCATCAAGCGATCACTCGGGATGCGACCTACCAGCGCCTGCAAGTGAGTACCTCGTCTCTCGTCACACACGTAACCCGTAATGCCGATGCACAAGCCGAGCTCCAGATAAGACTCGAGCTCGCGCTCATCCCCAGTGAAGCAATGAACCACGCCGCCAACGAGCCCTGCGCGTGCGTTGCGCAGAATACTGACGAAATCGGCGTGCGCGTCGCGCTGGTGTAAAAACACGGGCTTCTTCAAGCTCACCGCCAACTCGAGCTGTGCTGCAAACGCCTCACGTTGCTGCGGCCGCGGCGAAAAATCTCGATCGTAGTCGAGCCCGCATTCACCCACCGCCACAACTTCGGGCGCCTTCGCCAAATGCCGCAGCTGCTCGAGCGCATGACTATCCAACGAGCGAGCGTTGTGCGGGTGCACACCTGCAGTGCAGCACAAGTTCTGTGGCCGTGTACGCGCCAACTCCAGCGCAGCCTGACTCAACGGAGCGCTCAAGCCCGTTATGATCATATAACGAACGTCGGCGGCCAGCGCTCGCTCAATCACCTCCGGCAAGTCTGCGCGAAACTGCTTACTGGTCAGATTCACCCCAATGTCTACCAACGGATTCAAGCGCTCTGCTCCAGTCTCAGGGCATACACCGGAGCTACGCGCTCCGCGACCCGGCGATGATACTCGAACGCCTCCTCAGCGCTGCCGTGCCCATGTTTCGCGTGCAGCTTGCCGCGCGAAAACGCCCGCAGCACCAACAGTTCCGTCACCCGCAACTTGAGCCGAAGCAACTCGCGCTGCTCGGCCGCCATCGAACGCAGCCAACACGCTCTCAACAGACGCTTCAATTGCCTGATTTCCTTCTCTAGCTCGCGCACGTCCGCGCGCAGCTGAGCCCAATTCAAATTCGCTAGCATAATTATCTCCTTTCAAATGCGGTCGAACTCGCGCACGACCGCGAGCCCGCACTATTCGTGCAGGCGCAAACCAAACCTCACTCCGCGCAAACCGCGCAGAGAGTCGCACACACAACCAAGCAACACCGCTTCCTCGGCGGTTGCGCTGGCTCGCGAAGCAATCTCTCGCGACAACGACCTCTCGCAACAACAAGAGATCGCAAGAGTCGCGTTGGTAGCGGGGGCTCGATTCGAACGAGCCTCTCCGGAAGGCTATCCCGGCGTAGGTTCCACTCCTACCACCCCGCAACAGCAGATCGGCGTGCCGCCCGCAGAACCGCAGGCGAACGCGCATTCTACGCTGGTAAACACTCCAACTTCCCCGCCGAGATCCTCCTCCTCTTCTAGCGGCACAAGCGTTCCGCCGCGCCAGCCCTTCACTCCAAGCAACGCAAACACGCGGGCTTCTCGCCAAAACCAGGCGGATCCTCGCAGTTCCGTTCGGAGCTGCAACTTCCTCGATTTCGTCGGCGTCCCACATCCAAGCGCCAAATGCAGCTTGGTAGCGACGCGCGCATCCCTCTTCTCCAAATCCTGTGAAACGAAATCTAGAAGCCCAACACCATCCTTTTTTTCTGCGGCCAAAGATGAAGCGAATCGCGCGTTCTGTCAAGACCGAGGTCGAGGCCATGTTTTTTGGTAGCCCCCGCTGTTCGACGCCGCGCGCGTCCCGAGCGCACCGGGCGCGTTAATGCCCAAGCACGGCGTTCACCTTCCGAGCACCAGCGAGCGAAGGCGCGATACAGTGCTGCCCAGTTTGAATCATCGCACCTACACAACGACCGCTCCGCGGAGGTTTTGCTGATGCACGTGCCGCTCCTCGATGAGCTCGCGATCGTCGCGGCGCTTGCCGTCGCCGTAACGGTCGTGCTCTCCAAACTGAAACTTCCGACGGTTGCCGGCTTGCTCGCAGCGGGAGCGCTCCTAGGACCGTTTGGGCTGCACCTCGCCACGTCGGTGCATTCCATCGAGATTTTGGCCGAGATCGGCGTGGTCCTGTTGCTCTTCTCGATCGGGCTCGAGTTTTCGTTGGCGCGCTTGCGCGACATCTTTCGCCAAGTTGCGCTCGGCGGCGTATTGCAGATTGGGCTCACTACCGCGGCAGCTGCTGGCATCGCGCGGCTCTTCGGAGAACCAATCGGGCGTTGCATATTTTATGGTTTTGCCTTCGCGCTTTCGAGCACTGCCATCGTGCTGCGCGCGCTCGCCGAACGCCGCGAGCTCGACGCGCCGCACGGTCGCTTCATCGTCGGCACGCTGATCTTTCAAGATCTCTGCGTAGTGCCGATGGTGCTAATCGTGCCTCTGCTCGGCACCGCTAGTGATGCCGGCAGCGCCGCGACGAGCATCGGCCTCGCACTCGGCAAAGCGGCGTTGGTGGTGATCGGCACCGTCGCCGTGGCGCGCTTCGTTGTACCGAAGGTGCTCGGCTGGGTCGACGCGAGTCGCAGCCGCGAAGTCTTCTTGCTCGCGATTCTGGGCCTCTGCATCGGAACCGCCTGGCTCACGTCGCTCGCCGGTCTCTCACTTGCGCTGGGAGCGTTCCTGGGCGGCATGGTCGTCGCCGACACGGAATATGGCCACCGCGCGATGGGCGACATCCTGCCCCTGCGCGACGCCTTCGTGAGCATCTTCTTCGTCTCACTCGGCATGCTCTTCGACGTTCGCGTCGTGATCGCGCATGCGCCGCTCGTGCTCGCGCTGTTGGCGGGCTTTCTCGTTGCGAAAGGCCTGCTGGCAACGATCGCCGCGATGGCCATGCGCTTTCCGTCACGCGTCGCGTGGCTCGCTGGTGTCGGTCTGGCGCAATTTGGTGAGTTCGGCTTCGTTCTCACCCGCCTCGCACAAGCCAACGGCGTCATCGACGAACAATCCGCGAGCCCGCTGCTCGCAGCCGGCATCGGCTCGATGTTTCTCACTCCATTGCTCGTGCGAGCCGCTCCGCACATCACCGCGGGTGAACGCCTGCTGGCGCCACTCGAGCGCTTGATTGGCGTGAGCAGCATCGATGAGGCGGACACCGCTGGGGGAGAACATGCCGCACTCCAAGGCCACGTCGTCGTCATCGGCTTCGGCCTGGCTGGGCGCTTCGCTGCGCGCACCTTACGCGACTGCGACATGCCGTTCGTCGTGCTGGAGCTCAACTCCGACAACGTGCGTCACGGCAAACAGCTCGGCCTGCCCGTCTACTACGGCGACGCTACCAGCGAGGAAGCCTTGCGCCACGCCCACGTCGAAACCGCGCGCCTAGTCGTCCTCTTGATGAACGATCCTCAGGCAGCCCAGCGCGTCGTCGACACCGTCAAACGCGTTGCCCCCGGCGTCAACATTCTAATGCGCACCCGCTACCTCGCCGAGCGCGACCCGCTGCTCCAACTCGGCGCGCGCGATGTCGTTGCCGAAGAAGTCGAAGGCGCCGTCGAAGTCATCGCCCGCATGCTCCGCCTCACCGAAACCCCACGCAACGTCATCGACGAACGCATTCGCGCCGTGCGCACCGAAACCCTCACCAGCGAACGCAAACAAACGGTACCCCGCAAGCGCCTCGCAGAAATGCGTGGACTCGATGAAATGAAGATCGAGTCCGCCTTGGTCCACGTCCACTGCCGCGCTGCCGGCCAATCCCCAGCTTCACTCCATCTGCGCAGCGAAACAGGCGCTCTCGTCGTCGGCGTGCGACGCGACGGCAAGCTCCTCGAAAAGCCAGACCCAAACGTTGCCTTCGAACCCGGCGACGTCGTCTACTTCGTCGGCACCAATCAAGCGCTCGCGCGCGCTCTCGAACTCTTTGCGTCACCGTTCAGCGATCCGCCGCCGACCAGTGCCCCCCCGACCAGCACAAACTGAGACGCTTCGTCTCGAAATCGACCATTCGCAGCGAGCCACGTCGAGTTTTGCCACGCCAAGTTTTTGGCGGCTCAATCACGCACCATAGAAGGAGCACATCGCCCCATGACAAACAGCATCTTCTAGTGCTGGCAACGTGGGGGTTTACGTCGGTGCGAGTGAGTACGGACTAAACTGCCACCCGGGACAGTCGTTGGCCGCAGAGTGAAGTACAGCGTACTCGTCGCAGACGACGATCCTCCGTCGCGGCGTCTCCTGAAAGAGGCGTTGGTTGCCGAAGGCTTCGACGTCGAGCTAGCGCGCGACGGCGACGAGGCGTGGAACCTTCTCGACCGCGAAGGTTCGCCTCAAATCGCCATTCTCGACTGGTGCATGCCGGGGATGGACGGCGTCGACGTGGTTCGCAAGGTACGAGCTCGTGGGGAGTCGCGTTACACATATATCCTGATGCTCTCTGCACTCAGCGATCAGGAGCACGTGCGCCTTGGCCTGAGCTCCGGTGCCGATGGCTACGTGTCGAAGCCGTTCGATCTCGCCGAGCTCATCGAGCGAGTGCGCGCAGGCTGCCGCATGGTTGGTCGCGAAGGTGCGCTCCATCACGCACAGGCAGAGCTCAAAGCCGAACATGAGAGCCAATCGGCGCAGCTCGCAGCTCTTTCGGTCACGGACGAACTCACCGGCCTGCACAATCGCCGCGGCTTCGTCAACCTAGCTGATCAGCACTCCCGACTTGCACTACGACGGCGTGAGAGCTTCAGCATCGCCTTCATGGATCTGGACGGGCTGAAAGCCATCAACGACCGGCTCGGACACCACGCCGGGGACGAAGCTCTGCGCGCAGTTGCGGAAGTCCTGAAAGCAACGCTGCGCGAATGCGATATCATTGCCCGCCTCGGCGGCGACGAATTCGTGGCCCTACTCGGCTGCCCGCCGGAGCAGGTTGCGCTCGTTTTCGAGCGCCTCGCGCAAGCGCTCGAAAAGCTCGACTCGGCTTCGGACCGCCCCTATCGCCTTTCGCTCAGCATGGGCGCCGAGAGCTTCAATCCCGACAAGCCTTCGTCGGTGGAGCAAATGCTCGCCGCAGCCGATCGGAAAATGTACGCGGAGAAACGCGCCCGCAAATCGCGAGGTGTATCCGTTCTGGCGGGATCGTTGGATCAGGCCCTAGACCACGGCTCGCTTCCGCCTCCGTCTGGTTCAGGAGGGCTCTCGAGCACCAGCTCCGCGCAAAAGAGCCTGCTTCGTTTGCCCGCGGGCAAAGCGGGCGATCTCATGGCACATCTTCTCAACGCTTGGAGCGTGCGCCGCCCGGACGGATTTGCTCATGCGCAACGTTTGGCAACCTATGCCAACATCTTAGCGCGCGCGCTGGGCGGCTCGCCCGAAGAGGCAGAACGCCTCGCCCATCTCGCCGCTCTCCACGACATCGGCGAAATCGGCCTTCCCGACACGGTGCTCTTCAGCACCGGTGAACTCAGCTTGCAAGACAAAGCCCTCAAGCGGCGGCATGCGTCGCTCGGGCGAGAACTCTTGTGCGCAGCTCCGGGTCCGTACGGGCAAATGGCTTCAACGGTTGCGTGCCACCACCACGAACGATGGGACGGAAGCGGCTACCCTGATGGGCTAATCGCCGAAGCCTGTCCGCGCGACGCGCGCATCGTCGGAATCTTGGATGCGTACGACAACCTCATGCACTCGCATAGTGGCGAGAAACGCCTCGAAAACGACGCTGTTCGCGAGTACTTCCTTCGACAGCGCGGTCGCTACTTCGAGCCCCGACTCGTCGACGTCTTGCTCGACACGCTCCCGGATCTCTCGGCCATACAGACACCCTAACGATGGTGTGTCGCGCTCGACAGGACTACAATCCGTCGGCGCATGAACGTCTTCGAGCACATTCGATCCGTCTACGATCGACTCGAACGCGCTTGCGATCCAGAAGACTCCAACTTACCGGCGTTGCGAACTGCGGTCCTCCTCCATGAGGAATCTCCCGAGCGCCTTCCAAACCTCCTCGCGACCGCGCACATCTCGGACGCTACCACCATCGAAGCCGTCATCACTGCCTTCGGTGAGGTCTGGAAGTGCAAAACCGACGACGAACTCGCGGCCTACGTATCCACCCACCGCCCGCATCTCGCGCCGCTACTCCTGCTCGAGTTAGCCCATGAAGGGCGAGCCACGCCTGCGATGCAGCGCGCCGCGCAACTCGGCAATCTCCAACCGCTGTTTAACCAATGGCAAGCACGGCTCGGAGCGAACTCGGAGCACCGAAGATAGCGTTTACCGATCGCGCTCGGCGCTCACCCGAATTGCGGCCGAATTGACTACGCCCAATGCAGCGCATGTTTGGGTTTGCGCAAACGGCTGCACCCAATGCGGCGTATGTCTGCCTTGCGCAAACGGTTGCGCAAGGCAGCATGCGACTTGCGCATTCGAGATCTCAAAAGATTTTAGCCAGAAAATGCGATTTAATACTTGCGCAAACACAGCCACGGGTTTAAGGTTCACTCACTCATCATGTTCATCCTATCCATACTTCAACCACCCACCCGCCATTGCGGCGGTAAAGCCGGGCAGAAGTGTGGGTATGAAATGCCGTCCAGGACGAGCGATTTGCGGGCGGAGAATTTCATGTAACCGGGCGTTTTTCCACGATTCTATCGTGAAAGCCGCCCTGGGAAACCTCGGCGGCTTTTTTCGTTTCTGGTCTCGGGGTTCGACCTTGGAAGGCGACTCGCGCAGTAAACGCGAGGTCCGTTGCGACTAGACCGTTCGATTCGGTACGGGACCACCTCTCGACTCATAGCATGTGAATTAGATATCAAGCGTACGCGGTGGCGTAACTCAATAGGCAGAGTACTCGGCTTTTAACCGAGTAGTTGCACGTTCGATTCGTGTCGCCACCACTCTCCGGGCTCGTAGCTCATAGGTAGAGCAGCGGATTCTTAATCCGTCGGTCCGAGTTCGATTCTCGGCGGGCCCACTGATCCATTCCGGGATCGTCTAACGGTAGGACGCGAGTCTCTGAAGCTCGCTGCGTTGGTTCGAATCCAACTCCCGGATCCACGAAGCTTCGGCTTCGGATCTTTGACAATTCGAACGCGGCCCGACGGCGCAGTTTGCGTGCCGGTCCCCCGCGTGTGTGTCTCTCGAAAAGGCGTTTGCATCGCCTTTTCGGAAATTGAATGAGGCGCGCGCATTGCGTTTCCTGATCTGAAGGAACCCTCGCGCGTCTAGTGTGTGAAGAGAGGCGTTCGAGTTGAAGAGCGTCTCTCATGTGAAGGAGAGGCGTTCGAGTTGAAGAGCGCCTCTCCTTACATTGCAGTGCTTGTGTGTTGGAACACTGCTACGATTGTTACTCGTGGTTCCGCAGGTTCGATTCCTGCCGCTGCAGCCGTGCCGATCTTTCTGGCGAAGGCGTCGCCCTCGTAACGCAGCGCGCGCGGTTCGATTCCGCGGATCGGCTCTCGGGTTTTGGGGGCGGCACGCGCCGCCCCCCTCTTCCGAAGTGAATGCGGAAGAGACTCCCCGCACGCGGGTACTCCCCACGAATCCGTTTCCGCACTCTGCGGCGGTTTCCTAAGCGTTTGTCGCTCTACGTCGGGCGAACGGGCCGACACATGCTGCGCTCGACTTCTGGTGAGGTCATCGGTCTTTCAAACCGATTAGACGGGATCGAAACCCGTGCGCAGTACTAATACGTATCCCTCGATAGCTGGTCTGGTGACAGCGCTCCGCTGAAGACGGAGAGAGCCTCGTTCGACTCGAGGTCGGGGGACAATGTCATCGTTGGTGTTCGTCGCGGACAGGTTCCGCTGAGGGCGCGCCGGCGATGCAGCTCGAGGTGATGCCGAATGGTAAGGCGCCTGTTTTGGGCACAGGAGATAGTCGGTTCGATTCCGGCCGCCTCGACTACGGTGCGGTAGCTTTGGCAAGCAAGAGTGGCTGTGACCCGCTCTGAGGGGTTCGATTCCCCGCCGCACCCCCACGTTGCTGCGTGATGCGATTGGCGTCGCAGGCCGATTGTCGATCGGCTGAGACGGGTTCGATTCCCGTACGCAGCGCAGGTCGGCGGCGTCAGCGCTGCTAGCGTTGTGCGTCGCCGACCCACCGTTTGCGGTGAAGGTCGAGAACGAAACTCAATAGCGCGCGGGCCATGGTGGCCGAGCGGTTTCCAAATCCGAAGGACGGCGTTCGATTCGCCGGCGCGCTGCTACGGGCTCGTGCAGAAGGTTGCATACCTGCCTTGCAAGCAGGTCGTCTCGGAGCGTTACCGAGCGGGTCCACCAATGCCTCTTTAGCTCAATGGTAGAGCACGCGCTTGGTAGGCGCGCGACGCCGGCTCGAATCCGGCAGGAGGCTCGATGTCGACGCTCGATGCTCGATGCTCGACGCTTCGACGCTCGACGTTTCAATGCGAGTATGGCCGAAAGGTTAGGCTCGGCGCTTCCAACGCCGCTATGCGGGTTCAATTCCTGCTGCTCGCTCCACGTTCCACATCGCGGCCAAGATGTTTTGGCAGCATGCCACCCCGCCAAGGTGGACGAGCGAGTTCGATTCTCGCTGGCCGCACTCAGGTAGGTTCGATTTCGACGCGCAGCTCTGGTGAGTGATGGGGTCTGCAAAACCGCAGTGGGTGGGTTCGATTCCCACGCGCGTCTCTAGTTTCTTCTGGTCAGGGCAGCGCCTCGGACCCACGCTTCCGCTTACGTCCAGCCCGTCCGGATCCAGAAAAATTCTGGGCGAGTTTTGCGTCTACTGAGGACAGCGCTTGGTCTTCTAAGCCGAAGCGGGCAGGCTCGATTCCTGCTGGACGCGCCGCAAGCTGCAGCGATCGAGAGGTCGCGGGCAGCACTCATCATGCCCCGTTCTGCTAATGGCTCAGGCGACTCGGTTCTCAGTCGAGGGATGCGGGTTCGAATCCCGCACGGGGTGCTCAGTGAATGGTCTCGCGAGGTGACCGCTTCGCAGGCCGATGACCTTGCCGGCGGATCCGGCGCCCGGTCTACGAAACCAGGTTGCGAAGGTTCGACTCCTTCCAGGGTCGCTATGCTCTCGCCGCTGGAGCGGCGCCGCGCCTCCGAAGCGCGGCTATCGAGTTCGAGTCTCGACGGGAGCGCCGCGGGTGTAGGCCACCGGTAGGCCACGAGTCTCATGCGCTCGGATGTGCGGGTTCAATTCCCGCCCCCGCAATCGCTGCGACGTTCGGAACGCTCTTTCTTTCATAAGGCAAGAGCCGCGGTTCGACTCCGCGCGCAGCGACTGGCACGGCTCACGGCCATGAGCAGTTGCGTTTCACTAGGACATTCCGGGGTCGTCTAATGGCAGGACCTGGGTCTTTGAATCCCATGATGGGAGTTCGATTCTCTCACCCGGAGCCACTCAACAGGGAAATTGCGCGAGGTGTGCACCCGGCGTCGGAAGCCGGTGACGGCAGGTTCGACTCCTGCTTCCCTGACCATGCCGCGTTAGGTCTCGGGGAGACCGGCTCTTTTACACGGAGCATGAGGAAGGTTCGAGTCCTTCACGCGGTACCAGCGCGCGCCTAGCCCAATTGGCAGAGGCGGCGGGCTTAAACCCCGTACGGTTTCGGTTCGAATCCGAAGGCGCGCACCACTACGCAGCGCGACGATCTGGACGATCTGGAGAGTCTGATAAGCACTCCGCGCCGAGTTCGATTCTCGGGCGCTGCACCCGGCAACTGTACCCGGAGGCGCGGACCGCGCCGCGATAATTCGGTCCACCAATGGCGACGTACTCCAACTAGGCAGAGAGAGCGCGTTCAGACCGCGTCAAGTGTGGGTTCGAATCCCTCCGTCGCTACCATGCCCAAGCACTGCTTGGGAGCACGCCGTCATGCTGGAATTGGCATACAGAGCAGGCTGAGAACCTGTACCGCTTGCGGTGTCCCGGTTCGAGTCCGGGTGACGGCACCGCTCGTCGAGACGCGAGCACTTCCCTAGCCTGGTGAAACGGCAAACACGCTCGGCTCAAACCCGAGAATTTGCGGGTTCGAATCCCGCGGCTAGGACCTGAGACGCCGGTGGAGTCCTCGTTGGCAATGCGAGGCCGGCACTTCTCGTGACGTTTGGAGCTCCACCGGTGTCTCGGAACATTGCGCGTCCAAAGCGCAGGAGGCCCTCATGGAAAAGAAGACGTTGCTGCTTACGCCCTACTACTTGCCAATCAAGATTTTATGTTGGGAAGACGCCGTCAAGATGCGCTACGAAGGCACCGTCGACGTGGTCGCGGAGTACGCGGAGCTCGTGAGCTCACCGTCGCTGACTTGGCAGGTGCCGGCGGTGATTCGCTTGCGTCGGATGCCACGCCAGCACACGCGCGGCGTGAAGTTCTCCCGAGCCAACGTATATCAGCGCGACGCTTGGACGTGTCAGTACTGCGGAACACGCAAGCCGGACGCAGAGCTGTCGTTCGACCACGTCGTGCCGCGCGCATCCGGCGGACGTACGGTGTGGGAGAACATCGTGACGGCTTGCAAGCCGTGCAACACGCGCAAAGCCAATGCGACGTGTGATGCTTCTGGTATGTGGCCGCTGCGTCCGCCACGCCGGCCGCATTCGCTACCGCTATTGGGCCCACGCATCGACCCGGTAACGGCACCCACGGAATGGCATGCGTTTCTACGCATCGCGTGAAACCGGCGGGCTCGGCGCCGACATTCCAAAACCGAGCACGGAGAGTGAACCTGAAAGGGTCAGGCGCTGCTTGGAAAGCAGATGGCGCGCTCCGGCGCGTGGGCTTCGATTGCTCCGCTCTCCGCCAAGTGTGTCGAAATTGCTATTTGCGAGCGGGAAACGGCGGGCGAACGCTGCGCTGGGTACGGGAGCTGCATTGCGGCTTTGCGAGGCGCTTCGCGAGCAAGATCGCGAGGCAACCTGCCTCGGTTGAGGCGACTGAGTAGCCTCAGAAAGGGCACCGCATGTCGCGATCGATCTGGAATGGCACGATTGGTTTTGGCTTGGTGCAAATCCCGGTGACTTTGCACAGCGCCGAGGATCACGAGTCTTTCGATATGACGATGCTCGACAAGCGAGATATGTCGCCGATCGGGTACGAGCGCGTCAACAAGAAGACGGGCAAGCCGGTGCCGTGGAAGGATGTGGTGAAAGGCTACGAGGCGAAGAAGGGCAAGTACGTGATTTTGAACGATGCGGACTTCGAGCAAGCCAATGTCGAAGCCAGCAAGCAAATGGACATCACGGATTTCGTCGAGTTTTCTTCGATCGATCCCCGCTACTTCAACCGTCCGTACTATCTGGCGCCGCAGAAAAACGGCAAGAAGGCGTATGCGCTCCTGCGCGAGACGTTGCACCGCACCGGTAAGGCTGGCATCGGCAAGATCGTGTTGCGCACGCGGCAGCACCTGGCCGCTGTGGTCGCTCATGAAAAATTGCTGCTGCTGGTCATGCTGCGTTTCGCTGATGAGCTGCGCGACGAATCGGATTTGGAGCTACCGCCGCAATCGAAGTCGCAGTTTTCACCCAAGGAGCTCTCGATGGCCGAGAAGTTGGTCGAGGGCATGGTGAGCGAATTCAAACCAGAGAAGTACGAAGACGAGTACCATCGCGACTTGATGAAGTTGATCCAACGCAAGGTGAAGGCCGGCGAGGTCAACGTGGTGAGCGAAACTCACGCGCCGAAGCCGCAGAAGCAGACTGGTGCCAAGGTGATCGACTTGGCCGCGCTGCTCGCGCAGAGTGTGGAGGGCGGCAAGAAGAGCAAGTCGAGTTCGCGACCACGCCGCGCGAAGCGAAAGACCGCATCGCACAGCGAGAGACACACACATAGGAAATCGGCCTGAGCCGAGGCGGAGGCGCGATGGCACGCAGCGCGACGCTGAAAACACGGGACTCTCGGACGGAAGCCGCTCGCAAGCTAGAGACCTACAACAAGAAGCGGGACTTCTCGGCAACCAGTGAGCCCCCCGGCGAAGTGCGCGTCAAGCGAGGAGCGGAAGCGGCGCTGTCCTACGTCATTCAAAAGCACGCTGCGAGCCACTTACACTACGACTTCCGTTTGGAGCTCGACGGCGTCTTACTGAGCTGGGCGGTGCCCAAAGGACCGAGCCTCGATCCGAGTATCAAACGGCTCGCGATGGAGACCGAGCCGCACCCCCTCGATTACGGCGGTTTCGAGGGGATCATTCCGCAGGGGCAGTACGGCGGCGGCACGGTGATGGTTTGGGATCGCGGCAGTTGGAAGCCCGAAGAGGATCCACACAAGGGCTATCAAAAGGGTCACCTGAAGTTCACGTTATTCGGAGAAAAGCTGGGCGGCACTTGGCACCTGGTGCGCTCTGCGCGCGGTGGCAAGAGTGAACGCGGCTGGCTCTTGTTCAAGTCTCGTGACGCATTTGCGCGCGACGGGGAGAACACCATCGTCGAAGAAGAGCCGAACAGCGTCATCAGCGGCCGCAGCATCGAAGAGATCGCACGCGACGCGGGAGAACCAGTGCCGAAATCTGCCGAGCGGGATCGCGCAAAAGCCAACACCTCAGCGAAAGCGAGCACCGCAACCAAAGCCAGCGCCGCCGCAAAGAAAGTGGCAACGGGCGCTCGAGGCAAAGCGACTCGGGGCCAATCACGCGCGCAGCCCGCAGCGAGCAACGACGACGAGCAACCTGCCGAGAAGCTGCCAACCAAGGCGGAGCTTCGTGAGCTGCCCGGTGCCGTCGCGGGCAAGGCAGGCGCGATCCAGGAGCTTCAGTTGGCGACGCTCGTGGATAGCGCGCCCGAAGGTTCGGATTGGTTGCACGAGATCAAGTTCGATGGCTACCGCGTGCTCGCACGCGTGGAGAAGGGCAACGTGACGTTGCTCAGCCGCAATGGAAACGATTGGACTGAACGCATGCCGGCGCTCGCGAACGCGCTCGCAAACTTTGCCGCAAAGTCGGCGGTACTGGACGGCGAGTTCGTCGCACTGGACGAGAAGGGCCTGAGCGACTTCCAAACCCTGCAGAACTCGCTCAGCCTCGAGAATGAAGCCTCACTCGTCTATTACGTCTTCGATCTGTTGCACCTCGACGGCTTCGATTTGCGAGCCGTGCCGCTCACGGAGCGCAAAGCTATGCTGGCGCGTTTGCTAGCGGCGCAGGCGCACAGCGTGACGTCCCGCGTGCGGCTCAGCGAGCATGTGCTGGGCGGGGGAGCGCTCTTTTATCAGAAGGCGGGCGAGCTGGGTTTGGAGGGCATCGTTTCGAAGCGTGCCGATGCTCCGTATCGGCCCGGGCGGAGCCGCGACTGGTTGAAGACCAAGTGCATTCAGGAGCAAGAGTTCGTCATCGTGGGCTACACCGATCCGGGTGGTTCGCGCGTTGGGCTGGGCGCCTTACTGCTCGGCGTGCACGACGACGGCGAGCTGCGCTACGCAGGCAAAGTTGGCACCGGCTTCAGCAATCGCTCGCTGCAAGATCTGGTGAAGAAGCTCAAGCCGTTGCGCGTCAAGGCAGCGCCGGTCGCGGGCGCTCCCACCGGTGCCGCTGTCAAAGACGTGCATTGGGTGCGCCCTGCTTTAGTGGGCGAGGTCGCCTTCCACGGTTTCACGACAGATGGGGTGCTGAGGCATCCACGCTTCACGGGCCTGCGAGAAGACAAATCGCCCGACGAAGTGAAACTGGAGCGACCGATCAGCGCAAAGGAAGCTGAGAGCTCCCCAAAACGGGCAAACAAGAAGACGGGTAAGAGCAGCAGCGCAAGCAAGAAGGCGGACGAAAGCGCGACAGCCAGCAAGAGCGGCCAAAGCGTTGAGGGCACCAGTGGCGCCGCCGCCTACCCGCTGACGAATCCGGACAAGGTGCTGTATGCGGAAGCCGGCATTACAAAGCGTGAGGTGCTCGAGTACTACGAGCTCGTTGCGGAGCGCATGCTACCGCACGTTCGCAATCGGCCTTTGACGTTGGTGCGCTGTCCAGATGGTTGGAAGAAATGCTTCTTTCAAAAGCATCCGACCAAGCCGTTCCCTCCTGGTTTGCGCACTGTGGCCATCCGCGAGAAGGAAGGCAAGAAGCCGTACGCCGTCATCGACGATGCCTCCGGGCTGTTCGCACTCGTGCAACTCGGCGCGCTCGAGATTCATACGTGGGGTGCGCCCGCAAACGACTTCGAGCGACCGAACCTGCTCGTTTTCGATCTGGATCCCGATCCTTCGGTGAAGTTCGAGCGGGTGATTCGTTGTGCAAATCGCGTGAAACAGATCTTTTCAGCAGCCAAGCTCGAGACCTTCGTCAAGACCACGGGCGGCAAAGGCTTACACGTGTGTGTGCCGATCGCGCCCGAACTCGAATGGGCGCAGATCAAGAGCTTCTGCAAGGAGCTCGTCGAGGCGCTAGAGCGCGAGTCGCCCGATGAATACGTGTCCACGGTGTCGAAGAGCGCGCGCAAGGGCAAGATTTTCATCGATTACCTGCGCAACGCACGCGGAGCGACGTTCATCGCGCCGTACTCGACGCGCGCACGCGAAAATGCGCCGTTGGCAGTGCCCCTGGAGTGGAACGAACTGGATGCGAGCTTCCAACCGGGAACGTGGACTCTGCGCAACATAGCGGATCGCTTGCAGTCACTCAAACGCGACCCGTTCGAGCGCATGGCCAGTATGTGGCAACGCTTACCCAACTTGAACCGCTGAACGGGCGAGCCTACCCAGCAGCCTGAAACGCTATGCCGCGCAAGCGCCGCAGTGTGGCGCGAAGGTTTTGCGTGAGTGTGTGCGGCCGAGACTCAGCCGAGGCGAAACTCCACGTCTGTGACAAATGGCACGTCACTTGCTGACCTCCGCATGAAACGAAACACCGGACCCAGACGCCGGGAAGAATCGTGCCTCGCAAAGCCAAACGCGCCAAGAACTTCGACCGTAGGCTGTGGAATCGTTTCTGGCAAATCGCTCGCCCGTACTGGTTTGGCAACGAGAAATGGAAAGCGCGCGGCCTACTCGCCCTGCTGCTGTTGCTGCTGTTTGGGCGCACTGAGTTCACGGTGCTGTTCAATCAGGAAACTGGTGAGTTCACTTCTGCGCTCGCGGCTCGCGATACAACGCGCTTCTGGCATTCAATCCACTACTTCGGCATCGTGCTGGTAGCAGCAGCCCCGATCTACGCTTTTTACTACTACGTGCGCGATCGTTTGGGGATCGCTTGGCGCCGTTGGCTCACGCACGGCTTTCTCGAGCGTTACCTCAGCAATCGCGCTTACTACTTGCTCGGTGCCGATCCGAACATCGACAACCCTGACCAACGCATCGCGGCTGATATCGCGACGTTTACCCAAAAGAGCCTCGGATTTCTGCTCGACATCATCGGCGCGGTACTGCAACTCATCGCGTTCAGCGGCATCCTATGGTCGATTTCGAAGCCGCTCGTGATTTTTTTGGTGATGTACGCAATCTTCGGCACCTGGATCACGTTCGGGATCTTCGGCAAGCCGATGATCGGGCTGAATTTCCAGCAGCTACGCCGTGAGGCCGATTTGCGCTTTAGTTTGATTCGGGTGCGCGAACATGCCGAAGCCATCGCTTTCTATCGCGGTGAAGCCCAGGAGATGCGTCACGTCAGGGGGCGTTTTCGCGAGCTCTATCACAACTACTTGCGGTTGCTGCGGCGTACGCTCGGGCTGAACTTCTTTCAGTACGCCTATTCGTTCGTGACCTTGGTCGTGCCCAGCATCATCGTGGCCCCACGCATCATTTCAGGGGAGCTCGAGGTGGGACGCGCAGTGCAAGCCAGCGGCGCCTTCGCGGTGATGTTGAGCGCGCTCACCGTGTTCGTCGAAAACTTCGAAACCCTCAGCGCATTTGCAGCTGGCATCGAGCGTCTGCATTCCTTCTCGAAGGCGCTGAACCCTCATGGCCACCACGCTCACCAGCCAAACGGCCGCCACGTCAACGCAGTGCACGCCAACACAACCCAAGCCAGTGCTCAGCACGTCAACGCCCACGAGGGCAACGGTCACGACAAGGCACAAGACCCGAACCACCACGCTAGCCGGCAGCACGGCGGCGGGCAGCAAGGCACGGAACAGCACACCAACGGTCACCACAGCGAGGCTCACCCCACCATCATTCGCGAGCCGTACGATCGTCTCGAACTCGATCACGTGACGGTTCAAACCCCCAATTACCAACGCACGTTGCTAAACGACGTCTCCTTCTCCGTCGATCCGGGTGACGGGCTTCTCATCGTGGGAGCCAGCGGCGGCGGCAAGAGCTCGCTGCTGCGCGCCATCGCTGGTTTGTGGAACGCCGGCTCCGGAACGATTCGCCATCCCAAGCTCGAAGACACACTGTTTTTGCCGCAACGGCCGTACATGATCGTCGGGAGCTTGCGCGAGCAGCTGTTATACCCGCACGTCGAGCACGACGTGCCCGATGATGAGCTGCGGCGGGTGCTGAACGTAGTGAACTTGCCGGATTTGGAAAAGCGCTGTGGAGGCTTCGATTCCGAGCTCGACTTTGCCAAGGTACTCTCCATGGGCGAGCAACAGCGCCTGGCCGTTGCGCGCGTGTTGCTCAGCAAGCCGCGCTTCGCTGTGCTGGACGAAGCTACGAGCGCACTCGATCCGAAAAACGAAGCCATGCTCTACGAGGAGCTCAAACAAAACGAAATCACGTTGATTAGCGTTGCCCACCGCCACAGCGTGCTCGAACACCACGACCACGTGCTCGAAGTCACCGGCGATGGCAGCTGGCGTGTGTGCGCGGCAAAGGGCTACACCTTCGAAAGTTAGCTTTTTGCAGCGGAGATCGGGCGAGTCGAACGCCACACCGTGGGTGCGCCCCGGTTAGCAGCCGGGCTCGGGACCACTCCCGAATCAATCTCCAAAATCAGTTCTGGCAGCGGAAGGCAGAGCACTCGAAGCCCAGGCCAAAGGCCCCATCTACTTTCGAAGTAGCGACCGCGCCTTGCGGTTTTACCTTCCAATGAATGAGCGATGGATAGCCGAGTCGAACGACCGACACGAATGTCGCGCGCGGGTTCAAACCGCGTTGCTCCCACGAGCCGTATCCACCAACTATCGACGTACCTACGTTCTACCGACGTAACTACGTACTACCGAGGCAACTACGCACTACGAACGCGCACACGTTCGTTGAGCGCCGCGTTTGCTGAACGTCGCGTTCGTTGAGCGTCAGCGCGCAGCACGCCACGATGCGGCGGTGTTCGAGCGCGCTGCAGCACGAGGTTCTCGAAACCTTGAGCGCGACGCAGGTCACCCACACAGCGAACAACTGAGCAGGCTTTAGCCGGCAGTTTCCCGCTAAATCCGCCGAAAAACGCTCATGAACTGCGACTCGCTGAGCACGAACTCGCAACGCACGACGACTCGCCGAAGCGGATGGTGCGAATGCAAACGAGATCGAAACCCAGCGCGAACATGCTCAGGAAGATAGCTCTCTAGCGCGAACTTCGCAAGCGACATTTTGCCATTTTCTCGAATTCAAATTCAATAACGGGATGGCTCGTACGCGGAGCGGCGAGTTGATTCGCGCGGCCGAGCCGCGGCGCGAGAACCGTACGTGCTCCCTGTTCGTTTGCGCCTCGCCGTTTGGTTAGGGTTGCGCTCCTCACGTCGGAGCTACACTCCTTTCCCATGCCGCTTGCAGTTGTTACCGGAGCGAACCGAGGGCTCGGCAATCAGGTTGCGCACGACTTGGTGTCGAAGGGTTACGAAGTCGTACTCGCCGTGCGCGATGTGGCGGAGGGCGAACGTGTGGCGGCAGAGCTTCGCCAGGCGGGAGCCGCGCGCAGCATGCGGCTCGATGTTTCGGATCCAACGAGCATCGCTGAATTCGCAAGCGCACTCTCATCGGAAAAGCCGATTGACGCGCTCGTGAACAACGCCGGCGCGTCGTTCGATGGCTTCAATGCCGACGTGGCGCGACGTACGCTCGATACGAACTACCGAGGACCGGTGCGTCTCACACGCGCGCTTCTGCCCCAGCTCTCACAATCTGCCAATATCGTGATGGTCTCGAGTGGCATGGGTGAGCTGTCACGTTTTTCGCGTGAGCTCGCAGCACGGCTCTTGGCGCCGGAGCTCGACGAAGCGGGCATCGAGTCAATCGCGAGAGAGTTCGAGCAGTCGGTTGGCGAAGGGCGGCACTCCGAGCGCGGTTTTCCCAGCAACGCCTATAGCGTTTCCAAGGCGCTCTTGAATGCGTTCACGCGGGTGCTCGGCCGGGAGCTAGCGGGTAGCGGACGACGTGTGAACGCGGTTTGCCCTGGTTGGGTGCGCACTCGCATGGGCGGCAATGCAGCGCCGCGCAGCTTGGAGCAAGGCGCCCGCGGCATTGTGTGGGCGGCAACGCTCACGAGCAAGCAGCCGAACGGCGGCTTCTTTCGCGATCAGCGCGAGATCGCCTGGTGACACCGCGGGCGAGCGCTGAGCTGGAGCGAGCAGCGGCGCCCGTGTTTGACAGCGCGGCGCCGGGCCAGCGCTGAGCGGGAGTCGGCAGCGGCGCCCGCGTTTGACAGCGGCGAGCGGCATTCCATGCTGCTCCGCGTGTCAGGCGCACTGCTCCCCACTGCGATCGTTTACGACTTCGACGGCACGCTCGCGCCCGGAAACGTGCAAGAGCACACGCTGATCCCCGAGGTGCTCGGCACGACCGTCGCCGAGTTTTGGGAACGCGTCGCCGTGGAGAAGCAAGAGCACGACGCCGATCAGATCTTGATTTACATGCGCCTGTTGTTGGAGCAGGCACGCGCACGCGGTCGACCGCTCACCCGCGAGCTGCTTGAAGAGCACGGGGCACGCATTCCCTTGTTCGACGGAGTGAGTGGTTGGTTCTCGCGCATCGATGCACACGCGGCGGCGCGCGGTTTATCGCTCGAGCATTACGTCGTGTCTTCCGGCAATGAAGAGATGATCCGCGGCTCAGCCATCGCGCGGCATTTCAAACACGTGTTCGGGTGCCGCTACCTCTACGGCGCAAACGGCGAAGCTACGTGGCCGGGCACCGCCGTGAATTACACCACCAAAACCCAATACCTGTTCCGCGTGAACAAGGGCGTCATGAACCATTGGGATAACGATCCGGTCAACCGCTGGGTGCCTATGGTCGAGCGCCCGCTGCCTTTCACCCGCATGATCTACATGGGCGATGGTGACACGGACATCCCCTCCATGAAGATGATTCGGCACCAAGGCGGCCATTCCATCGCGGTGTTCGATCCAGCCAAGTGGGAACAACCTGCACAAAAGTCCAAAGCCTATAACCTCATCGCAGAAGATCGGGCGCACTTCGTGGTGCCCGCAGATTATCGTGAGGGAAGCCAGCTCGACGTGACGCTGAAAGGCGTTTTAGGCCGCATCGCGCGCGATGAAGCGCACTACCGCGAGCGCGTCTGAGCCGAGCGCGAACCATCGAATACTTCACGTGACGTCAGCCGGAGGTTGCAAGGCAGCCGGCGAAATGGAACATGCTGCCGTGCGATGACATTCCTTCGGTGGGGATTCGGTTGCCTGTGTGCCGTGTTGCTAGTGTCTGCCTGTTCCGTCGATCGCAAAGGCGGGAAAGATGCACAGGGCGGAACAGCCGGCTCTCTCGGCGGCGGTGGTGGCGCGCGCGGTGGAGCAGGAGGTGCCGGCGGCGGCGCTACGGGAGGTAAAGGCGGTGCGCCGGCAAGTGGAGGAAGCTCGACAGCTGGCAGCGGTGGTAGCGCCACGATTCAGGGCGGCACCGGCGGCAACGTCGTTGATCCGTTGGCGGGTGCAGGTGGCGTCGACACCGAGGAAGGCGGCGCTGGCGGAAACGGTCCCATAGGCCCCGTGTGTGGCAACGGCCTTCTTGAGGAAGGCGAAACTTGCGACGATCAGAAGCCGGCCGACGGCGATGGTTGCAGCGCGAAGTGCACACTGGAACCCGGTTGGACTTGCGGAGCGACCCTCCCCACCACGTGCAAGGAGATCTGCGGTGACGCCAAGCTGGTCGGCACCGAAAAGAGCGCCGGTCGCTGTGACGACGGCAACATCGCCGCGTCGGACGGTTGCAACGCGACGTGCCAGGTGGAAGCCACTTGGTTCTGCAGCGGTGAACCCTCGAAGTGCGCGAAGACGTGTGGCAACGGCGCGCTCGACGGCACCGAGGCGTGTGATGACGGCAACGCGCTCGCCGGGGACGGCTGCGCGAGCTGCGCGGTCGAAACTGGCTACACTTGCAGCGGCGCTCCTTCCAAGTGCGCTGACATCGACGAGTGCGCAGCCAATACGGATAACTGCGCTGCCAACGCGAGCTGCACCAACACCGTGGGCTCGTTCACCTGTAAGTGCCCGGCTGGCTATGGCGGCAACGGCGTCACCTGCACCGACGTCAACGAGTGCACCACGGGTGCACACAATTGTGCGGCCGACGGCGGCGTCTGCACGAACACGGTCGGTTCGTTCACATGCAGCTGCGGCACGGGCTACATGGGCAACGGCACCGTGTGCACACCGCAATTGATGGGAGTAGGCACCGGCGGCCACACCTGCGCGATCCTCGGCACCAAGTTGCGTTGCTGGGGCGGCAATTGGTCGGGCCAACTCGGCTACGGCAACACCACGGACATCGGCGATACCGAAACGCCCGCATCAGTTGGCTACGTGGACGTTGGCGGTCCTGTCAAACAGGTTGCGGTTGGGGAAAACCACACCTGCGCGCTCTTGATGGACGGCAACGTGAAGTGCTGGGGCCACGGCGCGTACGGCCAGCTCGGCTACGGCAATACGGAGAGCACCACCACCAAGAAGCCATCTGCGCTCACCAACGTGCCGTTGGGCGGCACTGCCAAACAGATCAGCGCGGGTAGCAGCCACACATGTGCCTTAATGACTACGGGTGCCGTGCGCTGCTGGGGCAACAACGTGTTCGGCACGCTCGGTTACGGCCACACCAGCGCAATCGGCGACAACGAAACGCCGGCTTCGGCGGGAGACGTGAACATTGGCGGCACCGCGCAGCACGTGGCCGCCGGGCGCTACCACACATGCGCGCACATGACGTCCGGCGCGATTCGCTGCTGGGGTGACGGCGGCGATGGCCAACTCGGTTATGGCAATCGCAACATCGTGGGCGACAACGAAAGCCCTGCGTCGGCTGGCAACGTGAACTTCGGCACCGGCACCGTGCAGCAACTCGCCGTGGGCGGAAGCCACACCTGCGTGCTGCTCACGACCGGTGCGATGCGCTGCTGGGGTTATAACTTCTATGGTGAGCTCGGGCAGGGAAACACGACCTACATCGGCGATACGGAGCTGCCTTCGACGTTGTCGGACATCAGCGTGGGCGGCACCGTCAAGCAAATCTGCGGGCTCTTGAATGGCACCTGCGCGCTGCTCACGACCGGCGCGATGCGGTGTTGGGGCCTCGGCACTAACGGCATCTTGGCCACTGGCAACATGAACAACGTCGGTGACAACGAGCTTCCGTCGGCGGTTGCGGCAGCCAACCTGGGCGGCACCGTGCAGGCTGTGCATTGTGGCCTAATCCACGGTTGCGCCACCATGAGCACCGGCTCGATCCGTTGCTGGGGCGAAGGCAGCAGTGGCAAACTCGGCTACGGCAACACCAATAATGTTGGTGACAACGAGGCGCCCGCCACTGTCGGCGACGTGCCCTGGTATTGACGAATTCTTGCCGGCCGGCTTCACGCATAGGCGGATAAGTCCGTTCAACACGGCATAGTGGTGGGAACGCGCGAAGTGGCCTATCGTCGCCGCGCATGACGGCTCATTCGCGCTCGCCCCGACTTCGTCCATCCTTTGCATTCACACTCGGCGCCGTCGCCATCGGCCTATTGTCGATGAGCTGCGCCTCTGAGGAGACGCCCAAAGCGTGGAACGCGCTCGCGACGTGCATCGCGGGCAAAGAAGCCGGAAGCCCCATCGCGACGCGCGTGCAGAAACTTCGCGCCTATCAGCTCGGCAACGCCGGCACCGATGCAAACGCCAAAGACGCCTGGCCCAAGCGTTGCGGCACCTACGCAGATGCGCTGTTCGCCACCTTGGATTCCTCCAGTCAAACAGCGCTGCTGCGCAACAAGATGCGCGAGAAGCTGCACTGTACCGAAGCGAAGGGCAGCTGCATGATCCCGGCTGACGGCACGCTGCTGTCGACTACCACGGATCTGTGGGACACCGCCAAAGCCAGCGGATTGGCCACTGAGGTTGCCCCCAACGTTCCCCAGCCGAACGCTGCGCCCGATCCACTTTTGGACAGCAAGAGCTGGAAGCCGCTCACCTCCAAGTCGGTGAAAATCTCCGGACCCGTTTTGACCGCAGATGGTCGCGCCGTGCTCGTGACCAAACCGAGCGAGGGTCGCGCCAAACCGAGCGCGTGTGAGTTCACGGATCGGCTCAGCAAGGTGCGTTGCATCGATGCACATGCCAGCGTGCCCGAGCTGCCGCCCCAAAGCATCGAGGTGGTGAACGACGCCAAAGGAGTATTCGCGGCTGGCCTCACTGAGGACGGCCTCGTTGCGTACGATCTCCAAACGGGCGAAAAATCCGCGGTACGCGGTCGCAGCGGGCGACTCTTGCGCGAAGGCGTCGTCGTCGAGAAAGCCGCCAAGGACGATCTCACGCAGGAGCCTCCGCGTGGTCTTCCCGGTCGAGAACCGAAGGGTGCCAAAGGCAAAGGCGCCAAGCCCAAGGCGGCGGTGAAAGAAGAGGGCTATGTCGCCGTCGAGCTCAGTGGCGGCAAAGCATCCAAAGACATCAAGCTGCCGATTCAAGCAACCGTCGGCGATCCCGTCGCGATCGGCAATCAAATCGCGTTCATCAACCCAGGCGAAAACAGCTCCGAGCTCGTGATCAAGTCGCTCACGCGCGGCCGCCTCGGCAATGCAGCAACCCTCAAGGGAACCTTCGCCGGAAGCTTGCGCAGCTGCCGCGCCGGATCCGACTTTGCACTCGCAGCATTCGGACTTCGCGCGGGTCAGAACAATGCGAAGCCGACCAGTAGCGACGGCAAGACCCAATTCAGCGCCGCCCTCTTCCAAAACAACGCTTGGACCAAGGCACTCGAAACCACGTTCCCATTCGAGCGCTCCTTCGAATCCGATCTCGTTTGCGGCAAAGGCAGAGCTAGCCTCACTTGGGTGCGCACTGCAGACGGTGGCGCACAAGTTGGCCGCGTCGACTGCACTGCCGAAGGTTGCAAATCGAGCGACGTCAAACTCCCTGGCGTCGAAAGCAAATGGTGGTGGGGCACCGGACCCCTCGGCGACAAAGTCTTCGTCCTGTGGCGCTCCCTATTGGGTGAAACCCGCCTGCGCGTCGCTCCACTCGCCGAACTCGCGACCGCTAAAGACATCCTCGTCTTCGATGCACCCGACTTCGGCGGCCCTACCGCAGGTGAGGTCAGCAGCGTCATTACCGATGATGCGGCGCTCCTCGTCTTCCGCAACGAGCAACCCGTTGCCTTACGCATCGGCAACGACGCCTCCGTGCGCGTGATCACGCCCTAATCAGTCGGGGCTCGAAGCCCGCCGCTGCGCAACCAGCGGCGTTGGCGCGCCCTGTGCAAGGGCCTTGGCGGTGTCTTCCGACCGAGTCTCCGCCCCGCCGAGCTCTCAGCGAGCGGTGCCTCCCGACCGCATTTCCACGCCACCCGCCTCCCAACGCTCACCGCGTGTCGACCCGGCCTGGCGACGCATCGAAATCTCGCCACGCACTTTTCTATACGCTGCGCTCGTAATCGCCGCCTGCTGGATCCTCCTACGCCTCTTCGCGGTGGTCCTCGTCGTCGTCGTCGCCCTCTTCGTCGTCGGAACGCTCAACCCCGCCGTCAACTGGCTCGAGCGCCGCGGAATCGATCGCGTTCGCTCCATCGCCCTCGTCTTCTTCGTCCTCTTCCTCAGCGTCGCGCTCATCGCCATCGTGACCCTCCCGCCGCTCTTCGAGCAAGTCCAAACCATCGCGGCGCAAGAACCCAAACTCCGCCTAGAACTCGCCAACTATCTCTCTCGCACACACCTCACCGCGCGCCTCGCCGATGCACTGCGCGAAGTCCGCTACGACGCCCTCGCCAAATCATTCATCGGCACCGCCCTCGTCTGGTCCACCCACGCGATCGAAATCATCGCGTATTTCCTCAGCGCCGTCTTCCTCGCCCTCTACATGATGATCGACCGTGATCGCCTGCGCGGTGGCCTCTACGCAGCCGTTCCGCGCCGCTATCACATTCGCCTCTCGCGCGTCCTCCTCAACCTCGAAACCATCGTTGGCGGCTACATCCGCGGACAGGCCCTCACATCCCTGATGATGGCCCTCGTCGTCGGCATCCTCCTCTTCGCGTGCGGCGTCCCCAACGCCCTTGCTCTCGCAGTCTTCGGTGGCCTCGCCGACGTCCTGCCGTACATCGGGCCCATCCTCACCGTCGCCCCTGCCCTCATCGCTGCATCCTCCAAAGGCTTCGTTACCACCCTCATCGTCGCCAGCGTCCTCTTCCTCTACGAAGAATTCGAAAGCCGCTACCTCATCCCACGCATCTACGGCCGCGTCCTTCGCCTCCCCTCGTCCGTCGTCCTCGTCGCCCTCCTCGTCGGCGCCACCCTCATGGGCATCGTTGGCGCCCTCCTCGCCCTCCCGGCCGCCGCCGCCATCCGCATGCTCTTCGAGGAGCTCCGCGTCTCCCTCCCGGGTGAACAAGTCGACGACCCCGACATCCGCGAACGCGACGAACGCGCCGAGCGCGAATACCGCCGACGCACCGAAGGCGTCCCCGCCGAGGAAGCCGCCGCCATCGCCCTTGAAATCTCTGACGCCCGGCGCGCGCAAGAGGGCGGCCCTATCGCCGCAGCCGAAGCTACCTTCGAAGCCACCTCCAAAGACCGCGACAGCGACGGTCGCGACGCCGGCGACGCCCGTGATGAGCGAAACACCGTCGCCGATCGCGACGCTGAGCCCGCCGACCGCACCACAATCGTGGACCGACCCTCGGCCCAACCGCCGCACTGAGGCGGCAATGCGCGCGCAGGGTGGCCTCACCAGCGCACGACGTGAGCCGCGGCATGCGGGCGGTCGCTCCGGGTCGCGCTGCGGTGGGCTGGGAAACATTCACTCCGAAGGCAACGCCAGCGGCTGATCTTCGCTCTTCGGGGTTGTTGGCGCGCACCCGCGCTGGCGCCCCTTGGATCGCGATCTAGGCTAGCGGCCCGCGCTTTGCGCAATACCGCTTACGAAAAACAAACCGATGATCTCCGCGCGCACATCCCTCGTTCCCACAGGTCTTCTCGCCCTCGTAGTCGCCGCCGGCTGCTCCTCCTCGTCTAACAACGGAGGTGGCCAAGGTGGCAGCAACCCATCGGGCGGCTCTGCCAACGGGGGCTCCGCATCTGGAGGCACCAGCAATACCCAAGGCGGCAGCTCGAACGGCGGAAGCACCACCAGCAACGGAGGCAGCACCGGCAACGGTGGTTCGTCGAACGGTGGCACCGCGAGCGGTGGAAGCAACAGCACTGGCGGCAGCACGAATAGCGGTGGCTCGTCCAACGGCGGCAGCAACAGCAGCGGCGGCTCGTCCAACGGCGGTTCGTCGAACGGAGGAAGCGCCAACGGCGGCAGCTCTCAAGGCGGCAGCGCGCAGGGCGGTAGCTCCCAAGGCGGCAGTGCACAGGGCGGTAGCAAGAGCACCGGCTACGTGTGCCCGACAGTGCAAGCCGGCACCAACCCGTTGCCGAGCAACGCAACCGCCACGCCTGTGACCGGCGCGCCGCCGGCGGATTCGTTCAACAACAACAACAACGACTTCAAGATTCTAGAAGGCCCGGTCTGGTTCCAGGACGCGCTGTACTTCTCGGAGATCAAAAACGGACAAGCACCGCCGCCCGCGCGCGTCTTGAAGGTGACCAGCAGCGGCACGGTTTCGATCGCAATCCCGCCGGAGAACGCCGGCACCAATGGTCTCGCCATCGACAACACCGGAAAGCTCATCGGCGCGAATCACACGCAAGGAGCTATCGTGCGCCTGGATCCTACGGGTGCAACTGCCGCCGTGCCAATCGTGGGCACCTATATGAACCAGCGCTTCAACAGCCCGAATGATCTCACTGTGCGCGCTGACGGCAACATCTACTTCACTGATCCACAACATCAGGCTGGCTCGATGCGAATGAACCAGCGCGTCTATCGCATCGCACCCAACGGGACCACCGCTACGGTCGTTCAAGACAACGCCAATGGTCCCAATGGCATCACGCTCTCCCTCGACGGCAATACGCTATTCGTCTCGCATGGCCCTGATTCTGGCGGCGTCGACAAATACCCGCTCAATGCCGACGGAAGCATTGGCACCCCCATGACTCAGCTCACGAGCACCTTCAGCAGCGACGGCATGGGCATCGATTGCTTGGGCAACCTGTACCTCAGCCAGCAAAACAAGATCGTCGTCATCAGCTCCAGCACGGGCCAAAAAGTGGGCGAAATCGCCGTGAACGACGTGCAACAGGCCACGAACGTCGCTTTCGGCGGGCCCGAGCACAAGACGCTCTACATCACGAGCCTCGGCAACAACGCGAAGCTCCTCAAGATCGAGTTGAACGTACCGGGTATGCCGTACTGACCAGGGCTTTGGTGAACTCACTCAGCCGAGAAGTCATCAACGTAGGCTGTCGCTCCGGATGCTGCCCACGCGCCGCCGGACTGCTTCTCAAGCCGAATTCGAATGCCGTACTGTATGATCTTGGTTAGATCCAAACTCCCGTGCGGATCAACGAGACTGCACGTCAACACCTGCCAATCTGTGGTCGCTGCCAACTCGACGCTACGAAAAACGTAGCCAAAACCCTGCTTCTTTCCGTACGGTGAACGTACAGCTCAGCGGTCGCGCGGTACCCTGGATCCAAGCTGAGCCCTGACGCAACTCGGATGCGGGCCGAGAGCTCGCGTTGTGGCCCGGCATCCCCGGTAGTCGCGTTTTGTGATCTCGCGATGTTAACGAATTTGCCGGTGGAATCGTATTCCGCCTCGAGCCTCAACGATCCTGGTGAGGGGTCGCCGTTTTCCGGATCCCAGCTCAGCGTTGGCGCAACGCCAGCATGATAGATCACGAGGCTCTGCGGGCTTTCGTCGAATGCGAGGACGAAACCTTCAGCAGACGTATCGAAAGATGCAAGCTGTAAATGCTGGCTGCTTGGAGTTGGCTCCTTGTCGGTTCCGCACCCAAGCACCCCCAGGGCGCAGAAGAGAGTCCATCGATGGCGATCGTGGCAGCCTTCGTTCCAAAGCGGAGACGGCTACGCTGGTTGCAGACTCTTGAAGGACAGCTCGCGCAACGATGGGAAGACTTCGGACGTCAGGGGTGTGCGCGACCCACGTGGGACAAGTCAGTGATCGAACGTTCCGAATCTGTTTGGGCAAAGCTCCAGACGCGAACGACCAACAAGGCGGTGAGCAATGACATGAGCAGAAGTCGGTTGCGAATCTGCTCCGGCGCTTCTCGCAACGCCCTTCGCAATTGCGCCTGCCGCTATCGTCTGCGTTGACGTATCGCTCCCGTTGAGAAGAACGCATTCGATCGCGCTCAGGGTTCTGTGAAAAACAGATGTCGATTTGAGCACCTGAATTCGCATTGGCGTGCTAGAGTCACATCACCCTCGAGAGTTGGTGTGATGTTCCGCATCACGGCACACTGAATGGCGTGGTCATTTGAGAGGAGGATGCCATGGGCTTGGCACTATTAGTGAGCGATGTTCGACGCGGAGCTACGTATGAACGCGGCGCCGAATGGGGTAACTCCGGTGCGCGCGGTTGGGAAGAATTGCACGAGCGCCTGGTATCGTTCGCGAAGCGGCGCGCAGGGCTGGAGTGGGAAGAAGGTCGATTGCTCTGTGATACGTTACGAGCCGGTGTGCACCGCCGATTAGGATTCGCGTCGTTCGGCGAATATGTCGGTCGACTTTTCGGGTACAACGGGCGACTGGTGAAAGAAAAGCTGCGGGTCGCGCAGGGGCTCGAGGCACTACCGCTGACCAGCGATGCACTGCGCACGGGCCAGCTGACTTGGTCGGCAGTGCGAGAGTTAACGCGGGTGGCAACGGTCGAGACGGAGCGCGCGTGGTTGGATGCCGCATGCGGCCTCAATGTGCGGCAGGTGGAGGAGTTGGTTTCGGGGCGCATGCTGGGTGATTTGCCGAGTGACCCCGAGGATCCAAAGTTGCGTCGGCATATACTTCAGTTCGAGGTAACCGGAGAAACTCGCGCGTTGTTCCTCGAAGGACTCGCGAAGCTTCGTAGGGATGCCGGCGAAGCGCTCGATGACGATTCGGCCCTGCTGTTGACGGCACGGAAGCTCCTCGCTGATAGCGATGAGGAAGCTGCCGACGCTAGCAAGATCACCGGCGAGAAGGCGGACGCCGGAAAGGCCAACGCCGGCCGCACGAGTTATCAAGTTTTGGTGACCACTTGCAGAGTGTGCGGACGCGGCGAGCAAATCGGTCAGGGAGAGCGACACGCCATCGCTCCGGCCATCGTTGAGATGTCTCTTTGCGATGCTCAGATCATTGATGACGCGGTCGAGCCCCACGTGGGGCAGCGGCCAACGCAAACGATCCCATCGGCGCTTCGAACCTATGTCTGGCGCCGCGACAACGGGCGTTGCGTCGTGAGCGGATGCAGGCACTCAGCTCATGTCGACGTGCACCATTTGAAGCCGCGCGCGGAAGGCGGTCTCCACGAGCGCGACAATCTCGCGTGTCTGTGCGTTGCACATCATCGGGCGGTGCACGAAGGTCGCTTGATCATCGAAGGGACACCTTCGCGCGGACTCACGTTCAAACACGCCGAGGGAACGTTGTACGGTGGCGCCGTGAAAGCTGATGCTGCCGAGCGAAATGCGCAGGTATTTGCAGGGCTGCGGGGACTCGGTTTCAAAGAGCGCGAATGCCGATCGGTGTTGGATAAGTGCGCAGCAACGCTGGCACCAAGCGCAACTCGAGAAGAAATGCTGCGCGCTGCGTTGAGTTGGCTCGCCGGTTAGCCGACGCAAACCGCCGTCGCAAGCTCACGAAATCGCGCAAAGGCGTTGGCGAGCCGCATTTGCTCCGGCGTACGGCAGCGTGGACGCAATAGTTCTGGGCTGGCGACGAGCATGGCGACGCAGCGGGCCCGGGAAATTGCGACGTTGAAGCGGTTGGCGCTGAGGACGAACTCGATGCCGCGCGGTGCGTCCTCGGCGCTGGAGGTGGCCATGGAGTAGATGACGAGGGGGGCTTCTTGGCCTTGAAATTTGTCGACGGTGCCGACGCGTGCGCCAGGCGGCAAGGCTTTGGTTAGGGCTTGGACTTGCGCGTTGTAGGGCGCGACTACCAGGATTTCATTCAGGCCCAGGGTGTGCTCGTTGCCGTGGGAGTCGACCCAGCGAGGGTTTTCGGCCAGAAGTCGGTTCATGAGGCGGGAGACGACTTGCACTTCTTCCGGGGATTCGCTGGAGTTGGTGCTGTGTGGGACGGGAAGCCAACGCAGGCCGGTTCCGGCGAAGGGTTCTGGAGCGATTAGGCGCTGGCGCTCGCTATCGGTCGCCGGTGAGAGGCGGCTTTCGTAGAAGCAATCGGAGGTGAAGCGGCAGACGTCGGGATGTAGTCGATAGGTGTGGGCGAGGAAGATGCCTTTGTCGTCGGAGATTGTGGGCTCATCGCCGAGTAGGTGTTCGAGCACGGAGACGCCGGCGCCGGGAGGATGTTGGGCTTTTTGGGGTTGCGAGAGTTGTTGTGGATCACCGAGGAGGACGAGCGCGCGGCCGGCGGGAGCGACCGCAACGGCGTTGGCGAGTGACATTTGGCCGGCTTCGTCGAGGACGAGAATGTCTACGGGATCTTGCTGTACTTCCGCGCGCGACCACAACCAGGCGGTGCCTGCGATGAGTTCGAAGCGTTCGCGCGCGAGGGCCTTGGCGAGGTCGCCATTTTTGGAGAAGGCGCGCACGCCTTCGAGGCCCGAAGCTTCCTGCTCGGGCGCGGCTTGCGCGATGCGCGCTGCCGTTGGGACGCCGTGTTTGTGTACCTCGCGGAGTAGGTTGCCGATCGCACGATGGCTGTGCGCGGTGATTCCAACGCGCAAGCCGCGGTTGAGTGCCTCGATGATGAGGCGAGCACCCGAATAGGTTTTGCCGGTTCCGGGAGGCCCTTGCACGGCGAGGACTCGTCCGTCGCCGAGAGCCAATTCGTTGACTAGTGCGGACTCGTTTTGCGCGGACTCGTTTTGCGCAGTTCCGTGTTGCGCGGATTTTCTGCCGAAGGAAGCTCGCAGCAGGAGCGAGCGCACCACTTTGGCTTGGCAGTTCGCGCCGAGGCCGTGATCCACGACGGTTTGGGCGACGCGCAGCAGGCTTTGGCGTAGCTCTTGTGTGCGAACTGTCTGATCGTTGGGCAAGAGGGCGCTTGGGTGCGCTGCTTGCTCGAGTTTGGCGCCGCGTTTGAGCTCCAACCAGCCTTCGTTGTCGTTGACGCTCAACACTTCGCCGGGCGACTTGCTGGTGGCGGGATCGATGACTTCGGTGCCAGGGCGAATGGCGTGCTCTTGTTGTGGGAATGTGTAGCGGTGGCTGCTCGATTTTTTCACTTTTCCGCTGATGCCCGCCGCGACCAACTGCGCGATAGGGCCGCGGTCGTCGAGTAGCTCTTGCTCACTCATGCGCAACCAGCCGAAGTACTGCCAGGCGCCAGCGTTGTCCTCGCGGCGGTGAAATTCGAGTAGCCCTGCGAGTAGGCGTTTGGCGCGTTGTTCGTCGTCGAGCTGGGCTTCGTCCGCGGGAAAGCCTTTGGTCAGGGCTTGGCGCAAACGTTGCGAGTCGCGCAGGTACTCCTGCAAGCCTTCGCTCACTTCGTAGTCGGGAGGTTGCGGCCGCTCGAGGCGATGGCCCGCCGCCGTCAACTGCTTGCGTTGTTCTTCGAGCCAGTTACGCAGGCGCCGCACGGCTAGGCAATCTTCGCGGTTGTAGGCTTCGATGAGCTTTTCCGAGGCGGCGCGCTCGCTGGCTGGCTCGCCGAGCTCCAGCGAAATCAGCCAATTTTTGCGTGCCTTGCTGGCTTCTCGCGGGGGCACCTCGCGCTCGAAATCGGCAAGCTTCTCGATGTCTTTCAACGAGTAGCTCTCGACGGAGGCGCGCAGGGCTTGTTGCACGATACGCCCTAAATCCACGAATAGATTGCGACGCAAGAAATCATCGACGTCGCGGTCGCGCACGCCGTGGCGATACATCAGGCGCTTGAGCGCGGACTCTTCGTAAGCACCGTAGTGGTAAACACGAAAGCCGGGATAATCGAAGACACCGCGATCGCCGAGGAAGGTGACCAGACGTTCGAAAGCCTTCTTTTCCGATGCGGCGTCGTAAGCCCAGTGCCGTTCGTACACGGGCTCACCCTTGGAATCGAGCGTGACCCAGCCGATGAGATACTCGAGCCCGCCGCCTACAGCGAGGTGGTCGCCTTCGAAGTCGAGGAATACGTCGCCAGGCGTTGGCTCTGGCAGTGCATTCAAACCGAGCTTCGGTTGCGGCTCGAGCAGCTCGTGAATTGGCTTTTCGAGTCCTTTGCCCTGTACTTGAATGCGCGCTTGCTCACGCAGTCGTTCGAGCGAAAGCCGCGCCATGCCTTCTAGACGGGGTCCATCGGCGGGTAGGCTCGATAGCGCCGTCATGGTCGCAACGCCGTTGCGAGCCAACACACCGCGCTGCCGGCGACTGATGCGTGGCACCAACGATAAGTGATCGTCGGCGCGCCGGCGCTTGTCGCAGTTTGCCCACCAGCTACACACGTCACAATGATCGACCGGCTCTGGATAAGTGCCGGCACGTTCGTCGCGCGCGCAGGCTTCGAACCAGCGGCGCACATCGGTGTAATAGGCGCGGTAGTGGTCGCTGCAATAATGCTCGATCGCACCCGAACCCGTCAGCACTGCCATGCGACGCGGCCACACTCCTTGAACGCGCTCGATGAGCTCCGAGTACAAGCAGAGCTGTAAAATCGTAATGGCCTTGGTATCGACCGCCAGCTTGGCGTCGAGCACTTCGTACGACCAGGCGCCGAGCTGGCTCGGAGTTTCGACGCGCAGCAAAAAGTCCGCAATGCCGCTATAGCCGCCCGCCGAAAGCGGCGCCTGATAGATCACTTCCGCACCGGCGCGCATGGCTTCCAGCGTTTTGGCGATGCCACGCGCCCAAAACTCCCCGTCGCGCTGCTCGGCGTTGGCAGCGATGCTGACCACGTTTTTCCCCTCAGCCGCGAGCTTTTTCAGGTAGCGCTCTTCGTGCGCCAGGCCTCGCAAGCGAAGGAGCTCGAGCGCGGGATCGTCCCGATAGACGCGCTCCAGCGTGCCCTCGTGCACGCTGCGCTCGAGCGCAACGAGGTGCTCGCAGCTGAGCAGCGCCGTGAGATCGGTCGGGCGATAGCGCGTCCAAGCCCCGCGAGCGGATCCTCCTTCGTGAGCCATGCCCGGGGCGTGTCATGACGCGCCGCGCACCGCAAGCCCTGGGGTGAATGCGCGGTAACGACCGTCCGCGACGCCCGCGAAAAAAACGACACGCCATCGCCAGGAGCGAAGCTTTAGAGTACCGTGCCGAGGTCGAGCACTTCCTCGCGCATCGGAGGCCGCGGTGAGAACGAAATTGTGTACCCTCGCGAAGACCAACATCCTGGCGCTGGCCCTGGCATTCACCAGCTCGTTGCTCGCCGCTTGCAACACCAGCGATTCGTGCAAAAGCTCGCCGGACTGCGTGAAGCACGGCAAATGCTCGGCAGACAAAAACGGTGTCTGCGTCGTCAGCTCGGATCAAGACTGCAAGGGCTCCGAGCAGTGCAAACTCCACGGAAAATGCAGCGCCAAGCAGTCGGCTTGTGTCGCCGCGAGTGATGACGACTGTAAAAGCTCTGAAGCCTGCACCAAGCTCGCTCAGTGCAGCGCGTATCAAGGTAGCTGCAGCGATGCCAGCAAGTCGCTCCACGCCGAGTGCTCGAAAACGTGCGGCAGCGAAGGGCTCTGCGCCAAGCAGGGCGGCGTTTGTGTCGCCCTATCGCGTTTGCATTGTGCCGGCACCAGCGACGAGAAGGCTGAGGCGGAGAGCCCTTGCGCGCGCCTCGGGCTGTGCTCCGCCGAAAATGGCAAATGCGTCGCCGGCAGCAGCGCGGACTGCGCGAAGTCGGCGGTGTGTAAACAAGCCTCGCAGTGCGAAGCCAAGGACGGGCGCTGCGTCGCGAGCGAAGAGAGCTGCAAGAAATCGAGTGTGTGCTCGAACGACGGCAAGTGCGGCACAGCGGATGGCAAGTGCGCCGCAGTGAGCGGAACGGATTGCCGAAGCTCCGGCCGCTGTAAGTTGGAAGGCGCTTGTAGCTTGAAAGACGGCGCGTGCATCGCGGCGTCTTCGGGCGATTGCGCACAAGCTTCGGTGTGCACCAAAGCCAAGCGCTGCCAGGCGAAGGACGGCGTGTGCATCGGCGCCGGCGGCAAAGGCGGGCCTGAAAAGGCCGGAGCACCCGACAAAGTCGGTTCCACTACGATTAGTGGTCTCGCAATCTAGGCGCACTGCCGAAGCGCCCCGCGCGGAGCTCGTTGCCAGCGTTTAAAGTGGGCGCCACACGGGCCAGCCGTCGCGCAAACACACGGCCGCAGCGCGACCGACGATAGCGTCCGCCGCGACCCAGCCAAAGTAGCGCCCATCGCGACTATTTCCGCGGTTGTCTCCCAAGACGAGGTAGCGCCCGTTCGGAACGCGCATGGGTGGCAAGTCGGGCCCACCACCGAACTCGGTGCCAAGAGCGTGAGCGTGCGCTCCGAGACGCTCGATCACAGCGCCGCGGCCCTGCTCGACGGGCACCGCCACGCCATTCAAGGTGAGCTTGCCGTTGGTCACACTCACTTCGTCGCCAGGCACAGCGGCGATGCGCTTGAGCAGCACTTCTCCGTCCGTCGGGGAGTTCAACACGACCACGTCGCCGTGACGCGGCTGCTCACCGTGAAACAAGTACGTTTGCGAGGCCGGAACGCGCAAACCGTAAGCGCGCTTGTCCACACAGACGTGGTCACCCACCTGCACTGTCGGCTCCATCGAGCCGCTCGGCACAGTGTAATGGTCGGCCAGGGACGCGCGCGCCGCGAGCATGCCGGCCAAGGTGAACAATGGGGTGAGCCACGGGCGCAAGGCCGACAAGCGAGCCATCGCGTCAGAAACAACCCCGGGGGTCCGTTCATTCCCGGCGATGCTAGGCTGCGCGGCTTGCTCGAATCCCCCGCCCTTCCTGCGCGCATCGTGCACCGCGCCGACGGACCGAGCTGGTTGCGTTCAACGGACCTCGGGGCCCAGCACGCGGTGATTACTTCGCTCCCGGACGTCTCGGAGCTACCGCGGTTGGACTTCAATGCCTGGCGTGAATGGTTCGTCGACACGGCGGCACTGGTGTGCGAGCGCGTCGCGCCGGAGGCTGTCGCGATTTTCTTCCAGACCGATGTCAAACGCGAAGGGCACTGGATCGATAAAGGCTTTCTAGTGCAGCTCGGTGCAGAACGCGCGCAAAGCAACCTGCTTTGGCACAAGGTGGTGTGCCGTGCGCCAGCGGGCACGACCACGTTCGGAAGGCCTGCCTATGCGCACCTTTTGTGCTTCTCGAAGAAGCTCACGCTGCTGCCGGGTCAATCGTTTGCAGATGTGATCCCGGAGCTTGGTGAAATGCCATGGGCGCGCGCGATGGGCACACGTGCCTGCACTGAGGCCTGCAAGTTCTTGTTGGCGCATACCAACTGCCGCACGGTGGTCGATCCGTTTTGCGGCATTGGAACCGTGCTCGCCATCGCGAATGGACTCGGAATGGACGCGATAGGCGTCGAAATCTCAGCCAAGCGCGCGCGCCGAGCCCAAGCGCTGACGCTTTAGAGCCGGCGCGAAAATAAGTGAGTCGCGAGACTGCCGAGAGGCGGGCGCTTAGTATCCGGGTGGCGGCGGACGGCTGACGCGCGGCATGCTCTCCGCGTCATCGGCGCCGTCGAAGAACTCCACCAGGCCACTTTCGATGTCGTATTCAGCACCGACAATCACGAGACCGCCGCGCAGACGCTCTTCCTCCAGGATGCGCGAACCGTGGCGCAGGTGATCCGCCGCAGCACTCACGTTGGCGCGCGTCGCGGCGCGCATCAAGTGATCGCGATCGCGTGCGAGCTCGGTCCCCATCAATGGCGAGACAGCCGGCATGATGCGATCGGTAATGGACAGTAGGTTACGCGAGCGCGGCGGATCGGGATCCAAAATCGCCTCGATCGTGGCGGACACGGCGCCGCAATGTGTGTGCCCCATCACCACCACCAGGCGAGTACCAAAACGCTGTGCGGCAAACTCCACGCTGCCGATCTGCGAAGGCGCGACGATATTGCCGGCGACGCGAATCACGAACAGGTCGCCCATGCCTTGATCGAAGATCGTCTCGGCCGGCGCACGTGAGTCCGAACACCCCAAGATGATGGCAATGGGTTCCTGAGGCTTCAATGGATCGGCGCGACGAGCGCCACTTGCCATCGCCTCGACGCTCCTCACGTTGGCAACGAAGCGCGCGTTGCCCTCGCGCAAGCGTGTAATGGCTTCGGCTGCATTAAGAGTACCCATAGCGGCAGCTCCTACCTTAGGTTTTCAGCCCGCGTCGAGAAGAACTCACCACGCGCAGAGTGTTTCGCAGGTTTCAGCCCACTCCATGCGAGAAAACGCGCTGGGAATCAGCCGCCCGTGAGGTGGACGATGAGCTCGCCGGCCCAAAGTAGTGCTCGGCGGTTGGACGCAACTCGGGGTGGTGATCGCCCGCCAGTACGCCACGCCGTGGCCGCGCTGCACTGGCATTCAGCTTGCAGTTACACCTTCACTACTTCCGAGGTGCGCCATGAATAGACATTGGAAAGGTGTACTCACGATCATTCTGCTCGCGTCGCTGGCCTTTGCCGTGGCAATGGGCTCGGAAAGCCCGCTGTGGGCGCTGCTCGGCGTGGTCGTGGCGATCGTCATCGGTTACGTGATGGCCATCGATTGGATGCGGCCCCGTAAACCGAGCAACGTGCCTCCCACGGACGGTCGCGTTGCGCCGCCGCTGTAGTTGATGAGTGGGGCACATGCGCGCGCAACTTGGCACGCTGTGGCCAAGTTGCTTGCGCGACGGTTACCACTCGATGAGGAGATCTGCTGCGCTCGAGCTGCGACTCGCGATCCGCACTCGGCCGCGAACACCCACATGCTCGAGCGTGCCCTCGAACACACCGACGTGGTGTGAGTCGAGGAAGTAATGAACATTCTCGAGCGAGAGAATCATGGAGCGCGGCTTACTCTCGAGCACTGCGCACTGGCTGGGACGAATGTTGACGGCGTAGGTCTTGGCGATCGCGCTCACTGCAGTGTGCACGTCTGGTGCGCTTCCCAAGGTGACTTTGCCCAACGTCGACTCCGCGAAGGCTTTGGGTCCGACCATGCCGATCGCGCGTAGCGCTTGCCGCAACGAGCGGTCGGGATAAAACAGCCGGCACGCCTGCACCAGCGCACGCGCGAAGTCTTTTGCCGAATAGAAGCCAAACGCTTGGTAGCGTTGTTTGGGCAGCGAAAGTTCGATGTTGCGCCGCTTCGCACCGTCGAGCAGCGCCAGGTAGAACATCCCCGCGATCGTCGAGTCGTCTGGAATTGCCGCGAGCGTGGCCTCCACAGGGATCACGGCTCCCCACGGAGGTTCGACAAACTCGGACGCACGAGAGCGCATCGAATCCAACGTACGTGAGCTTACGGTTCGTCGGCAACGCCGTTCGCATCCGCGGCGAACGAATACGCATACGCGCACTGTATGATGCGCACCCACCGGCTTCTGTCAGCTGACAGTGCAGCTTCAGCTCACGTGTGCAATCGGGGCTGTACGAGCGCGCGTCGCAGGCCGGTAATCCGCTGGCGCCAGCACGATTTGCGTACCGCGCACTCCAGCCGACACCGCAATGCGCTCGTAGCGTGACACACTCTCGTCGACGTACACTGGGTACGCCTTGCGCGCACCCAACACACTGACGCGAACCGCGTTGGTCTTCACGCAAACGCGCTTAGCAGCTTCAGAGCGGCTCTTCCACGCCGAGCGCGCAAATGCCGCTGGCAGGCAGATATTGCACGTACACTCCGCCGAACACCGCTTGCGTGCATTTCTTCTTCCACGGAGCAGGGTCGCAATGCGTCGTTGACCACTTTCCACCTTGCGACGTGCAGAGCTGCGAGAGCGTACTCGCGCCAAGAGTATTGTCCCATTGATCGCTGCAATGATCGGCGCTGAGGCAGCTCCCAGCAAAGGGAAGCCCCTCCGTCGATGGAACGCCGCCGGCACCAGCAGCCGCGGTGGTTCCGCCGCGTCCCTGGTTCGCGCCGCCCTGTGCCGAACCACCTTGAGCTCTGCCACCATTCGCAACGCTGGCGCCGCCGCTCGCGTTGCCGCCGCTCGCGTTGCCACCACTCGCGCCTTGAGCTTTCCCACCGCTCGCGTTGTTACCGCTGGCACCTCCCTGTGCAGAGCCGCCATTGCCGAGCGAAGCGCCACCACTTCCGCTGCCTCCGGTGCTGGCCCCGGCACCGCCGCCAGCTGCCGAGACCCCACCGGCACCCCCAGTCTCACCCGCCGATCCTGGATCCGACGAGCAGCCGAGCAATGCTCCAACCCAAACCCCAACCACCACGCACACCAGTCGTTGATTCATGTCGATTCCTCGGCGCGGCCCTCAGCAACGGATGTGCCACACACGCTCAGCGCATGAATTCGGCAACGACCTGTGCGCTGCGAGCATCCGTTAACGCGTGCGTGATTGTCCGGCACACCGGCGCGCCACGACGCGCTCCGTGGTAAAAGCCGAAGCAGCCATGGCTACGTCGTTTGTCCCACCGGGCGGCCCGCTCGAGCTGCTATTCGAAGCGCCCGAGCTTCCGAGCTGCGACTTGGGAACGGCGCTCTCGACGGCGTACGGCGGAGGCAAGCTGGGCTTCGCCGAGCCGGCGTTGATCGCCAACTTCGTGAGTTCGTTGGATGGGGTGGTTGGGTTGCCCTCTACGAGCGAGTCGGGCGGCATCATCAGCCAAAACAGCAGCGCGGATCGCTTCGTGATGGGCCTTCTGCGCGCATTGGCGGATGTGGTGGTGGTTGGAGCCAGTACGTTCCGGCGCACGCCTCGGCATCGCTGGCATGCGGACGCCGTGTGTCCGAGCGCGGCGCAAGCCTACGCCGAGCTACGTGCTCGCCTTGGGCTGGCAGTGAAACCGCTGTTCGTACTGGTGACGGCATCGGGTGACTTCGAAACGAATTCACCAGCGCTGGAGCATGCGTTGATCGCAACGACACGCGAGGGCGAGAGCCGTTTGCGCGGCCGCGTTCCTGCAGGTTGCCGCTTGGTAGCTTTCGAGCAAGCTCGCGTCGACGTCCGAGAGGTGGTAGCGCTTCTGCGTGGCGAGGGAGCGCGGCTGATCTTGACGGAGGGCGGGCCGGCGCTGTTCGGTGAAATCGTGGCGCGCGGTCTGCTCGACGACCTGTTTCTGACGGCCTCACCCAACTTGTTCGGGCGCTATGCCAGCGATCGACGCAAGGCGCTGACCGAAGGCGTCGATCTGGCTGGGCTGCCATTGCAGCTTTCCAGCGTGCGGCGACACGGCTCGCACCTGTTCCTGCGCTACTCGCGCAGCAAGTGACCCCGCGCGAACCCAAAAGTTCTGGCCCGGCGTTGGCTCAGACGTACACTGCGCGCCATGCTGCTGCCTTTCCGTGTGAGTGCCCAGGACCTGAACTCACGCGCACGGCGAGGCACCCTCGAAACCGCGCACGGCACGGTCGAGACGCCCGCCTTCATGAGCGTTGGCACTCGCGCTACTGTCACAGGGCTGGATCCCAGCGATCTGAAGGCGATCGGCGCTGGCGTCTTGCTCGCCAACACCTATCACCTGCTGCTGCGGCCTGGGCCTGAATTGTTTCGTCGTGTCGGCGGCATTCACGCCTTCATGGATTGGTCCGGCCCGATTTTGACGGATTCGGGCGGTTACCAAATCTTCTCGCTGCAGAGCGATCGCACGATCAGCGAGCGCGGCGCACGCTTCAAGAGTTACGTCGACCAGCGCTTTCATTTGCTTTCGCCCGAGCGCTCCATCGAGATGCAAACCGCGCTCGGCTCGGACATCATGATGGTGCTCGACGAGTGCGTCGACTCGACTTCCGACGAAGCGACTGCCCGCGCTGCCATGGAGCGCACGCATCGCTGGGCGTTGCGCAGCTTGGCTGCACGCGAGAACCCAAAGCAGGCCCTGTTCGCGATCGTACAAGGTGGAGTCGTTCCCGAGCTGCGCCGAGAGTCAGCGGCTTTTCTCACCTCGCACGCATTCGACGGCTTCGCGCTGGGCGGATTGGCCGTGGGCGATACACGCGCGCAGCGCGAAGAGATTACGCATTTTGCGGCCGAGCTTTTGCCTGAAAGCCGTCCACGCTACTTGATGGGCGTCGGCACGCCTCCGGACTTGTTGTACGCCATGCTCGCGGGCATCGACATGTTCGACTGCGTGTTGCCGACGCACCTTGGCTGGCAGGGCACCGCCTTCACTTCTACTGGCCGCGTGCGCGTCACGCGCAGTGCTTGCGGTGCCTCGGACCAGCCGCTCGACGCGAGCTGCGGTTGCTCGACTTGTCGTCGTTTCAGCCGTGCCTACTTGCATCATCTGTTCAAGTGCAGTGAGCCGCTCGGTCCTCGGCTTCTCTCGATTCACAACCTGCATCACTACTTGCAGTTGATGCGCGATTCGCGCGAAGCCATCACGCGTGGCGACTTCGCCGCGTTTGCTCGACAGAAGCTCGACGAAATCGATCGCCATGAGCACAACGGCAAGCGCCTCGGCGTGGACGGCAAAGCTGCGGTTTTTGCATGACGCTCGATTGCGAAGTCGTGAGGACGCGTTCGGGTGAGCTCGCGATGCGCGATCGCATCAGCGGCGAGGTCATGCACCCGGTAGTCGGCCCACGTGTGGAGTCGCGTCTGCTCTACGTGGAGCCTTCACGCCTGCAGGAACGCCTGAGTGAACCGATTTCGGAGCCACTCGTCTTGTTGGATGTTGGGTTAGGCGCTGGTTCGAACGCGATCGCAGCGCTGGAGGCTGCAGAGGCGCTGCCAGCGTCAGCGCGAACGCTCAGAATCGTCAGCTTCGACCACAGCCTCGCGGCGCTGCGCCACGCCCTGGAGCCGGAGTACGCGGCGGCATTCGGCTTGACCGGTGACATTGCCGAGGCAGCCCGCGCCGTTTTGAGTGACGGCATTTACCGAGGCGAGCGCAGCGAGTGGCGCATCGAGCTCGGTGAGCTGCCTTCGACGTTGCAACGGTGCGATCAGGCGTCGGCCGACATCGTATTTTGGGACCCGTTTTCGCCGGCCAGAAATCCCTCGTTGTGGACGATTGCCGCGTTCCGCGAGCTTCGCGCGCTGTGTCGTCCCGGTGCGACCTTCTTCACCTACAGTGCCGCAACCTCGACGCGCTCCGCGTTACTGCTCGCTGGGTTTGCGGTGGCTGAAGGAGAGTCCACCGGACTCGGGAAGCGCACCACCCAGGCAGCGCTCAGTCACCGCGATTTGGCGCGCCCGCTCGACCGGCGCTGGCTGCAGCGGCTGTCGCGCTCTTCGGCGCCGTTGCCACCCGAAGCGCCGCCGGACGCGTTCGCTCGCATCGCCGCGTTACCACAATTCAGCGAAGCCTGACGCGCCGCTACTTCACGGCGTTGCCACAACCGGCGCAAAAGCGCGCGTTGGCTTCGAGCTTGCCGCCGCAATTCGAACAAAACTTGGGAGCTTGGGCAGCGGGTGCCGCAGCGAGCACGACCGCTGTCCCGCAGTTCGCACAAAAGCGCGCGCCTTCCGCGAGCTGCGAACGGCACTGAGTACAGGCGTGCGCCGCGGCCACGCTGAGCGGCTTGGCATTGAGATCCGCACCGCGCAGCTGGTCACCCTCGCGCGCTTGTTGCCACGCTTGCTCGACAGCTACCTGAGCTTGAATCATCGGCGCGTGCTCGCGCAGATCCGGCGCGCAGTTTTCGCAAAGCCCGCGCTCGTTGTTCCAACACACCTCCGGACAAACCCATTTTCCGCATTGCGTGCATTGCCGAAAGCGCGGCCGGCACTCCTCGATGGCTTCCTTGAACGCAGCGTCCCACGCGGGCCCGCGCAGCGCGTCCTTGACGTGATCGGCACCCCAACCCGCTCGATACGCCGCCCCGCCGAATAACGCACCAGCCGCCTTGATCACCGAAGCCGCCACCCCGACTGCGTTGTGCTTGAAGCTGGAACGGTGCCCGTTGCCGCACTTGTCGCAGAAGAACTCGAACTGAAAGCCTGTATCGTTGGAGTGGTCGCGGTGATTGCGCGTGAAAGCCTGGCTCGTCATCGAGCCACCAGCATAGCTCAGGCGGGCTGAAGAACCCCGTAACGATGACTATGGGACGCGGCGAGCACCGCGGTTAAGCTGAGCTTTCCAGGGGAACGATTCCGTATTGAGGGAGCGAAATCATGTTGCTTGAAGAACACGGCCGAACCTTCGCCACTGAGCTTTTGCATTATGCCTGCGGGAAATGGAGTGGCGGACGCAGCGAGGCCGACAGTATCTATCGAGAAATCACCGAGGGGCGCGACGTGGGAGCGGCGCAGCGAACCTACTCGAGCTGCGGAGATTTGGCGCACTGGCTGCTTTTTCGCATGGGCTGCCGCTCGGCCTTCGTGAACCGTAAGGAGCACCTCGGCTGGAAGACGGGCGCCAACGTCTCTTCCCTCGCCTTCTGCAAGCTCGCGGAGGACGCTCTGCCGGACGACGTGTACAAGGCCGGCGACATTCTGATCATCTGGAGTCGCGCCGACACGACGGACGCACACGTCATGATCGCTCTCGAGCACCTGCCGCCGAAGCTGATCAGCGCCGAATACGGGCAACCCGGCGGTGCCATTCGCGAGCACACCCTGTCGACGCCGGGAGTGGTCGGGAAGCGAAAGATTCACAAGGTGTTGCGACTCATGCGCGTCTTGGAAGACGCGGAGCAAAACCAGCTGCTGCGCGAGCCGGACTACACGATCCTGCCTCTCGCTCAAGCCTATGCCGCGGCGTTCGCCGTAGCGGCAGGTTCCGCCCCGACCGCTCGCGTTTAGCTTCGAGGATCGGGGCGTTCCTGGAGAAGGCGTGCCCAGTGCGAGACCAGCGCACTGCGGCGAATCAGAAGATTAGAGCGCTCACTCCCGCAAACCTTCACGCGCCGGTTTCGAAACACGTGGCGTCGAGCTAAAGCCGCGAGGCGCGAGGCAAAGTTTGCGCTCGAGAACCGCCCGCGGGCTACTTCCGCGCGGCTTTCTCCTTCTTTTTCTCCTTCTTCTCTTTGACGGTCAGCTTCGGCTTGTTGTTCGTCTTGGGCCTTTGTTGGCCTTTTGCCATGGCGGTTTCTCCTTCGGTTCGCGGGAAGCTTACACCCAAGCGCCGGTGCTCCCAAGATCGCGGAACCGAACGCGTTTGCCGTACCACCCGCCCCACGCATGCGGAAAGTAGTCGGGTCAGCTCGTTACCCGTCCGAGGGGCAGATGTAGGCTCAATGCAGGTGTTTGGCACCGTGGCAAAACAGCACCGGGGTCTCTTAACACTCGTGAAAAACGAGAGTATTTCAATACCGAGAGCGTTCGCCCCGAAGTCGCGGGCGCGCGCGAGCTCGTTCCGAACCGTACCGTTCGAACCCGAGTCAAGCACGCATGACAGAAGCGCCTCTCCCGCCGCGACCGCGGAAACGCTCCGGTGGGCCCGCCATCGGCATCCTCAGCAACGCTTTCGGTGATCCTTATTCGATTCCGATTGCGCAAAACGCAGCCCAAAAGCTGGCGCAAAGCGGGCACCACTCGATCTGCTTCACCGGCGGGTTTCCCAAGGCGCCATTTTTTCGCAGTAACGACGGCGACGTGAGCGTGCCGGACGCGGTGGACGCCATGATCCTACTCTCCGCCACGCTGCGCGGCTTCGATGAGGAGCTCAAGCGCTTGGTCGATACCAGCCAGGCTCCCGTCGTGAGCATCGGGGCGAACCTGGCGCGCGCCTCGAGCATCACGGCGGACGACGAGACCGGTGTATTTCAAGCCATCGCGCACCTCGTGAAGCGGCACGACTGCAAGCGCATCGCGTTCATTGCTGGGCCAGAGGGCAGCTTCGACGGTGCACGGCGGCTCACCGCTTATCGCATCGCGCTCGACAGCTTCAAGCTGCCGTGGGACCCGACTCTCGCGGTGCGCGGCGACTACGAGGCGCGTTCCGGGAGGGAAGCCGTCTTGGAGCTGCGCCGCAACGGTAGCCGCAGCTTCGACGCGATCGTGGCCGCGAACGACTTGATGGCCATCGGTGCCATCGAAGGGCTACGTGCGGGTGGCATCAAAGTGCCGGACGACGTGAAGGTCGTTGGCTTCGACGACATGGAAGAAGCATCGTTCACGTCGCCATCGCTCACCACGGTGCGTCAACCCATCGCCGAACAGGGATTGTGTGCGGCAGACGTGGTCCTGCGTGAGCTCGGCGGGCAGGGGCTCGACGAGGTGCCCACCCACATCTCGACCCCGCTCGTGATTCGGCAATCGTGCGGCTGCGCTAGCGTGAGCAGTACCGAAAACACACGCCGCCTGCCGAAGCTGACGGGTAGCGAAGCGGAAGACCGCGAGCTTGTCGGCGACGCATTGCGCGGAGTAGTGAGGCAGAAGCTTGCGCAGCGCCGGATTCAACGCGAGCTATCTCGCATCGCGGACGAGTTGTTGGGGGCTTCGGGCTTCCCTGAGCTAGCGCTGGCATCCACCAAAGTTCTGCGGCTGCTGAACGCGCAGAGATTTTTGCTGTGCGTTTACGCTGCCAACCAGCGGCAGGCGCGCGTCGCATTGGAGTCGAGCGGTCGCGACGTCGTCTTCCGCAACGAGTCGCAGTTTTTTCCGGTGGGCCAGCTCGTGCCGCCACATTTCTTGAAGGCAGGGCGCCCGGCGCGGCTCTGGCTCGAGCCACTGGCAATCGGCGACGAGCAACTCGGATACTTCATCATAGAGGCCGACATGTCCGACGGGCAGTCGCACCTCGAGCTGCGGCACTATCTGAGCAGTGCGCTGAGCCGCATCAACTTCACTCGCGAGCTACGCAGGGTATATGCTGCCGAACGCGCCGGCCGGGTCGCCGGGTCGCCCGGTACGCCCTCCTCACCACCCCCGCGGGTTCCGAGCTCCAGCACGCCTCCGCGCAAGTGAGGAGCGGAAAAGCCACCTGACGAGCGAAAATACGCAATCTCAGCACTGAAAAAAGGCGCTGCTCTGGGCGATACTGTGCTTCATACTTACACCGTGGGCAACGCATCATCGCGCTCACGAATCGTGGTCTGCGGCCGCACGCCGGCACAATTGAGCTCACCACAAACGAACGTTTGCCCGAAACGCAGATCCTCATTCTGGCGGGGGCTGCTAGTATCCGAAGACGCAGAATGTCCCTTGTCCTCCCTACTTCCAGTCAGAGCTCGAGCATGGATCATTCGGGCGAAATAGATACAGGCGCCGGCCGTGAGCGCCCTGTGCGTTGGGTTGGCAAGTACCGCATCTTGTCCGAGCTCGGGCGCGGCGGCATGGCTAACGTTTACCTGGCTGTCGCGCGTGGCCCTGGGGGCGTGAGCAAGCTCGTCGTATTAAAAGCGTTGTTGCCGGAGCTTGCGTCGGAGCCGGGCGCGCTGGCGATGTTTTTGGACGAGGCTCGGCTCGCCGCGCAGCTGAATCACGCAAACGTCGTTCAAACCTACGAGGTCGGCACCGAGGGCGAACGACAAGTCATCGTGATGGAATATCTTGAGGGCCAATCGCTCGCGCAGATCGTCAAGCGCGCCGAGCTCTCGAATCGCCCGATGCCGCCCGGCATGATGGTGCGCATCGTGATGAATGCGCTGGAGGGCCTGCACTACGCACACGAGCTCTCGTCGTACGACGGTTCGCCGCTATCGCTGGTGCACCGCGACGTGTCGCCCCAGAACATCTTCGTCACCTACGATGGCCAGGTGAAAGTGCTCGACTTCGGCATTGCGAAAGCCGCAAGCTCTTCGACGCACACCGCGACCGGCATCGTCAAAGGCAAGATCGCGTACATGGCGCCCGAGCAGATGGTGGGCGACAACGTCGATCGCCGCGCGGACGTCTTCTCGATTGGCTGCATGCTGTGGGCGCTCGCGACGGGCAAGAAGCTTTGGAAGGACACGCCCGACGTTCACATCATGCGGCGCGTGATCAACGGGGAGATCCCGAATCCGCAGAGCGTGAATCCCTCGTGCGACGACGAGCTCGATCGCATCGTGATGAAGGCGCTCGCCGGCGAGCGCACGGAGCGCTACCAAACTGCGCTCGAGCTGCAGGAAGATCTGGAGCATTATCTCGAGCGCCAGTCCGTGGGGGTGAAACAGAAGGAAATCGGCAACTTCGTTTCCACGCTGTTCGCGGATACGCGTGCGGAGCTGAAAGCGCTGATCGAGCGGCAGATCACGCTGGCAGCGAGCGATGAGTTCCTCGGCACCGCAGATTTTTCGCGTTCGGAAGTGCGCACCTCCGGTTCGACTGGTTCCGGTTCGGCTTCTGGTCCGCGCACCATGCAAGGTTCGCCGAACGAGATCAGCGTGCTCAGCGCCTCGCAGGCAACGCAGCCGAACCGTCGCTGGGTAGTCATTGGCGCGCTCGTGTTGTTGGTGGGCGGAGCGGTTTACGCGCTCACGAGCCGTGCGCCCGAGCCGGTAGCGACTCCCGTTGCGCCTCCGCAGGTTCCAGCAGCTCCTGCAGCCCCGGCACAGCCCACAATCGCCACCTTGCAGCTTCGCGCCAGTCCGCCTGAAGCACGCCTTTTCCTCAACGACGAGGCGCTCCCCTCCAACCCGACCTCGAAGGTATTGCCCATCAACGGCAGCGTGTATCGCCTGCGCGCCGAAGCGCCGGGCTACTCCACGGGCGTCGAGGAGTTCTCACCGACGCGCGACGGCGAGATCGAAATCAATCTGCAGAAAGCCACCACGGCAAGCTCCGAAAAAGCAGCATCGCGTGGCGCGCGCGGCGTACGCATTGCGACACCGCCGCCGAACCCTGCTGCAGCCAAGCCTTCGGCGCCTGCCCCGGCATCGGCGGCGCCGGCAAAGGTGAGCTGCGCGCAGCCCTTCTTCGTCGACAGCGACGGCATCAAGAAGCTGCGTCCGGACTGTCGCTGAGCGCAGGCAGAACTGCAGCGTGAACCCGCACGCTTGCCGACCCGAGCAGTGCGCGAACGGAACGCTCAGCGCACGCCGTGTGATTTGTGAGGCAGCTGATCCAATACGTGTGTGCGCGCTGCAAGCCCGGCGAGCGCACCAGCGATCAACAGAGCCGCGATTGCCCACGGCCAGCGACGACGTGGACGAAACTCCGCGTCCGCATCCGCGTCCGCCGTGCTGGCCAACGCTTCACGCGGCACCGCGGCCAACGGAGTCTCCGTCGGCTCGAGCGCGGGTGACATCCCGACCTTGGTGACCTCGGCGTCTTCGGGACGCGGCGCGACCGGATCAGTGATCGCAAACTCTGCGGTCACGCGCGCTTCTTGGTCCACCTCGCCGCTCTTGTTGCTCTCCTCCGGCAACAATCCTGCGCTGGCAGCTGCGGCGCGCACCGATGCCAAAAGTTCCGGCGGCGGGGCGAAAACGGCAGTGCGCTCGTCGGCGACCGCCCAAGGATCTTCCCCCGTGTGGCCGGATTTTGCTTGAGGCGTTGGAGGTGGTGGCGTGGAGATGTGCCGTGCTTTGCGCAACAGATCAGCCGGCACCTTTTGGTAGAGCTGAGTGCTATCCGACTCGCGTTGCGGCTCGAGCTGTGGGAACAGCGACGGCGGTCGGCTCGAAATCGCGTGCCCGGCTGCGGGTGGAGGATTGCTGGACGGAGCCGCGGCCGGAGGATTACTCGGCATCATGTACCCGGGAGGGCTGCTGCTGGATATCGACAACTGAGGAGAGCTATCCCGCGTGCTGGCGCTGAGTGGGGCGGGACTCGCGAGCGGAGCGCTACTCGCTCGGGGTGCGCTATTCGACGGCCGGCTGCCGGTGGGCGCTTTCGGGCGCACGCTGGCTACCCACTGCTGGAACATCCTTCGCTTGTCGTTCTCGTCGGAGCCCGCCGGCGCGCTGCTGTCGCGATTCGACGAACCTCCGTCCGCCGCCTCAGGGACTGACGACTGGGGTTCGCGAGGTTTGGTCTCAGGCATCGGGCGGGTTCCGGGCAGGCAGGGCGAGCCCCATCCCAAGAAAGCTACCTATGTTACAGCGCAATGCAATTGCGCGCCCGTCGCTTACCTTGCCCAGCAAGAATGCCCCTCGGCCGGCAAGCTTAAACTGCGAGGTTTGCGCTAGAGGCGCTGGGCGTAACGGTACGAAGGCGTACGACCTCACCCCTCATTGCACACGACAGGAGAAGCCGTTTCTGTCGAGGTGCCCGCTGCCCGCGCATCTAGTTATCGGGCCGCGCGCTCGCCAGCACGGGACGAGTATCGTACACTCGCGCCCCTTCAAATGGTGACCGTTCCGGGGTTTCGTTTTTCCGCTGTAGCGGCAGGGATCCGCAAAGATGGTCGCATCGACACGGCTCTTGCCGTCGCTGATGCGCCCGCAACCGTCGCCGGAGTTTTCACGCGCAACCTCGTGCGTGCAGCGCCGGTCACGTTGGCAAGCGAACGAATCCGTAGCGGTCAGGCGCGTGCAGTCCTCGTAAATAGCGGGTGCGCGAATGCGTGCACGGGTGAGCCTGGGATGGCCGCTGCGGAGAGCTCGAGCGGAGCCGTCGCGCAGGCGCTCGGGATCGATCCAGTCGCCGTGCTGCCCGCATCGACGGGCGTGATCGGCGTCGTGTTGCCGGCAAACCGCATCGTTGATGCAAGCCGCGCGTTGGTTGCGGGGCTCTCAGCCGATAAAAGCGACGACTTCGCGCGCGCGATCATGACAACGGATCGCTGGCCCAAGGTAGCCAGCACCACGTTGTCACGCGGAGGCAGCAGCGCGACCGTATTGGCGATCGGCAAGGGCGCCGGAATGATTCACCCCGACGTGGGTCCGCCGCACGCAACGATGTTGGTGTTCGTATTTACGGATGCTCAAGTAGAGCGCGGCGATCTCGAGGCATCGCTCGCGCAAGCCTGCGACGACACCTTCAATTGCTGCAGCGTGGACGGCGACACCAGCACGAACGATACGGTGCTCGCGTTTGCCTCGGGTGTTTCGGCGCTGCGCGTCGGCCGCGAAGAGCTCACGCCCGCGCTGTTTCAGGTATGTGATTCGCTTGCGCGCTCCATGGTGAAGGACGGAGAAGGCTCCGAGCACATGGTGGAGATCCGCGTGAGCGGGCTCGCCAACGCAGAAGCTGCGCGGGCCGTGGCGCGCACGGTGGCCACCTCGATGCTCGTGAAGACAGCGATCTACGGTCGGGACGCGAACTGGGGTCGCTTGCTAGCCGCTGCTGGGCGCGCCGGCATTTCGTTCGATCCGCAACAAGCCAGCATTCGCATCGGCGACGCCGAGATCGTACGCGACGGTCTTTCGACTGGGCCCGCCGCCGAAGCACGCGCCAGCGAAGTGCTGCGCACCGAAGAGTTCAGCATCGAGCTTTCGTTGGGGACCGGACCCGGTCGCGCGCGTTATCTCACCAGCGATCTGGGGCATGGCTACATCGACGTCAACGCGAGTTATCGCTCGTAGCCGGCGTTACCTTCCCCTGCCCTGCGCGCGCGCTTTCTCGGCAGTGGCGCGGGTGAGCACGATCGCGTTCTGTTTGGCGGCCTGCGCTCCGCCGCGCGGAACGATTGGCGCGGTGTTGGCGCAACGGAACAACGGGACCCTCATCGTGCGGCAAGTGCCAAAAGGCCTCGCCGCCGAGCGCGCGGGTGTACAACCCGGCGATGAAGTCCTGTTGATCGATGGGCGCGACGTGCGCGCGCTGAGCTCCGATGGGGTACACCGGGCCTTGAGCGGCGAGGTGGGCGAACCGGTCAAGCTCACGCTGGTGCGCGATGACCGCGTGGTGCGCGTTACGTTGGCGCGCTCGGCGGCTCCGGCGCGCCGGCGCGAGCGCCCGGACTGAGCCGTCCGCACCCGCGTGCCCGCGTCATCCGCGACAATATTGGTCTATTTTTGCGGATATCTAGGCCCGTTCCCAGAGCCGAGATCCGTGGTAGCGTCCGCGGCCTGAATAGGGGCGAGCGCCCCGCCTACCCGAATCTTTGGGACCGCAGGGTCCAGCCGATGGAGCAGAGATGAGCAGCTATCTTTTCACGTCCGAGTCCGTCACCGAAGGCCACCCCGACAAGATCTGCGACGCGATTTCGGATGCAGTGCTCGACGCCGCGTTGGCCGGCGACAAGCGCAGCCGCGTAGCGTGCGAGACGCTGTGCAAGACCGGCTTCGTCGTGGTTGCCGGTGAGATCACCACCAAGAGCGCGCTCGACTTCGGCCGCATCGCGCGCGGCGTGATCAAGGACATCGGGTACACGGATTCGTCGATGGGCTTCGACTACGAGACCTGCGGCGTGCTCACCGCGATCGAGCCGCAGTCGCCCGACATCTCTCAGGGTGTGACCGAAGGCGAAGGCCTGTTCAAGGAGCAAGGCGCCGGTGATCAGGGTCTGATGTTCGGCTTCGCGTGCGACGAGACGCCCGAGTTGATGCCGGCACCCATCATGTACGCACACGCGCTCACGCGTCAGCTCACCGCCATCCGCAAGGCGAAGAAGGTCGACTTCTTGCGCCCCGACGGCAAGAGCCAGGTCACTCTCGAGTACGAAAACGGCAAGCCGAAGCGCATCGAAACCGTAGTGGTCTCGACGCAGCACTCGCCCGAAGTGAAGCACAAGCAGCTGAAGGACGCGGTGATGGAGCTCGTCGTCAAGAAGAGCCTGCCGGCGAACCTGCTCGACAAGAAGACCAAGTACTTCATCAACCCGACCGGTCGCTTCGTCATCGGTGGCCCGTTCGGCGACGCCGGCCTCACTGGCCGCAAGATCATCGTGGATACCTACGGCGGCATGGGTCGCCACGGCGGCGGCGCTTTCAGCGGCAAGGATCCCTCCAAGGTGGATCGCTCGGCTTGCTACTACGCTCGCTACGTCGCGAAGAACATCGTGGCTTCAGGCGCGGCTTCGCGTTGCGAAGTTCAGGTCGCTTACGCGATCGGCGTGGCGCAGCCGACCGGCGTTTACGTGCACACCTTCGGCACCGGCAAGGTCGAAGACGAAAAGCTCGCCGCCTACGTGCAGGAGCACTTCGACATGCGCCCGCGCGCTCTCATCGAAGAGCTCGATTTGCTACGCCCCGTGTACCGCCCCACCTCTTCGTACGGCCACTTCGGTCGTTCGGAGTTCAGCTGGGAAAAGACGGATCGCGCGGCGCAAATTGCGAGCGATCTCTTGGGCGCTCCGATGAAGGCAAAGTCGAACGGCTCTGCCAAATCGAACGGCTCCGCCAAGCCGTCCAAGCCTGCGAAGTCGCGTCGCGGCCAAGCTGCCGCCGCCGGCTGACGACTAGCGGAGAGCGAGGGCCGGTGCTGATCAGTGCCGGCCCTGCTCGGCTTCACGGTAGGCCCTGCTCGGCTTCACGGTAGCAGAGCGAGAAAGACTCGCTGCGTCACGCGGAATCGCGCCATTTCCGCGCGTGGGTCGCCTGCCCCGAGGCCCGGCTGTTACCCTCTCTGTTCGAGGTTCGGTCACGACCCGACGGATTGAATGGCGCTGAAGTTCGTTGACTATGATCGCCGCTTTTTGGTGGCGTCGCGGCGCTGGCTGCGTGATCCAGAGATCGCCGCGCTCACCATGACGCCGCCGTTCACGGACGAGGGTCAGGAACGCTGGTTCGCGGCCCTGCCGAGCAAAACGGACTACTTGGTTTGGGGAGTGGAGCTCGATGGCGAACCCGTCGGCGTGATCGGTTTGAAGGGGATCCGCCCGGAGCGCGCCGAATACTTCGGCTATTTGGGTGAGAAGTCCGCTTGGGGCCACGGCATCGGACACGAGATGGTGACGACAGCGCTGGCCAAGGCAAAGGCGATTGGCTGCAGCCGCGTGGCGTTGCGCGTGTGGAATGAAAACCAGCGCGCAATTGGGCTGTATCGCCGACATGGCTTCGAGCTCGTGCGCGAAGACGGCTCCGAGCTGCTGATGGAGCGCGATGTCTGAGCAACGGCTTGCTGTCAAAGGGTTCGAGCCGGCAGACGCGGCGAGCTGGGACGCATTCGTAGCGGACGCGCTGAACGGCACGTTCCTGCACACGCGGCGCTTTCTCGGTTACCACGAGCAGCGCTTCCAAGATTGTTCGTTGCTCGTCGTCGATGAATCGGGGCGCCTGGTGGGCGTGTTGCCAGCAGCGGTTGGGCGGGAGTCGGGGTTCGTCGACTCTCACCCGGGGCTCAGCTACGGCGGCTTGGTCCACACCGGCGAGCTCGTTGGCGAACGCGCGCTCGAAGCCTTCGAACGCATTCAGCGCCACTATCGGGAACGAGGTTACACGCGGCTCCGTTATCGCGCGATCCCGCGGCCGTATTATCAAGTCCCGCTCGACGACGACAGCTACGCTCTGTTCCGCCTGAACGCGCAGCGCACGCGCGTCGATTTGTCGGCAGGTTTTGCGCTCGAAGCTCGCCGCGAAGCTTCCGAGCTCCGCGCCCGCGAGCTGAAGAAAGCCGCCAAGCAAGGCGTCAGCAGCGAGCCTCGCTCTACGGCTTGGCCTGAATTCTGGCAGGTTCTCGAAGGTGTTCTGGCAGAACGCCATTCGGCGCGCCCGGTGCACAGCTTGCAGGAAATCACGCGCCTGGTTGCGCTGTTTCCCGATGAAATTGAGCTCATCGTGGCGCGCCGGGAGAACACGCTGGTTGCCGGTACCGTCGTCTTCTACGCGGGCAACGTGGCGCATACTCAATATCTGGCAACGTCAGCCAGCGGGCGCGACGTTGGTGCGCTCACGCAAGTCGTCGAAACCGCGATCTCTCGAGCGGCCACACGTCATTGCACTTGGTTCAGCTTGGGCACCAGCAACGAGGACGCCGGTCGAGTTCTGAATGCCGGACTGTACCGTTGGAAGCTCTCTTTTGGAGCCAGCGGCGTCGTCCACGAAACTTTCGAGTTGCCCCTGTGAGCTCACAGCCCTGTTTTCACGCGGGAGAGCGATCATGACGGCCTTCAGCAAACACGATACGGCACTGGTGGAGAGTACACGCATTGGCGAAGGCACGCGCATCGCACCCTTCTGCCACGTACTCGAAAATGCCGTCATTGGTCGCAATTGCGAGCTCGGAAACCACACCTTCGTTCAAAACGACGTCGTGATTGGCGATCGCGTACGCATCCATGGATTGGTGCATTTGTGGGATGGCCTGCGCGTCGAAGATGATGTGGTGATCGGCCCCAACGCAGCGTTCCCCAACGACTCGTTTTTGAAAAACGGGAAGAAGTCCACCATCATTCGCCGCGGCGCGTCCATCGGAGCCAACGCAACCATCATGCCTGGAGTTACGGTAGGGCAGCACGCCATCGTGGGCGCCGGCGCCGTCGTCACGCGCGCCGTGCCCCCACATGCCATCGTGACTGGAAACCCGGCGCGCATTTTGCGCTACGGTTCCACGCTGCAAATCGGCACGCTGGAACCGCGCGCGAACCAGACTGCAACTAGCCCCGTGGGCGTCAAGGTCGATGGCGTGAGGCTGGAGCGCATCCCGCTGATCAAAGACTTGCGCGGAAACTTGGCGGCGCGCGAAATCGGGCGCGGGCTGCCGTTCATTCCGCAACGCTATTTCGTGGTGCTCGACGTGCCCGGCAAGGAGCTTCGCGGTGCGCATGCTCATCGAAAATGCAAGCAACTCTTGGTGTGCCTGCGCGGTTCGATCTCGGTCGTCACCGATGACGGCTTGAACTTGCAGGAGTTCGTGTTGGATACACCAGAGCTGGCGCTTTATCTGCCGCCCATGGTTTGGGGGATTCAATACAAGTACGCGCCGGACTCGATGTTGCTGGTGATGGCGTCGGACCCGTACGATCCCGCGGACTACATCCGTGACTACGACGACTTCTTGCGCGAACGCGGAAAGTTCGAGCACGAACGACCAGGCGACCCCGCCTCGGATTGAGAAGCCTGCGCGAAACGGCGTTTCGCGACCGTCGGTGGATTTTTCGATTGGTGCCGGCTGGTCTCGATGGGCAGCGGGTACTACCCACAGCGTGGTTGATTCCAGTTCAGCGCGGAGTGCCGGCGGAGCCGACCCGACGCCCGAAGCCGGCGCAGCCGAAATATTGCTGAATGACTTCGGCCGCCAATGGGCGGACGTGGGCGGCGCCGCGCTGGAAGCTGTCCAGCGCGTTGGCGCGAGTGGCTGGTACATCCTCGGCAAGGAAGTCGCCGCGTTCGAAAGCGCGCTCGCCGACTTGGTGCGACGAGCACGCGTCGTTGGTTGTGCGAGTGGTCTCGACGCGATCGAGCTCGCTTTGCGCGCAGCGGGGCTGCGCCCGGGCCAACGCGTGTTGACGACGCCGCTCAGCGCGTTCGCAACCACGCTCGCCATCGTGCGCGCCGGCGGCGTGCCGGTGTTCGTCGATGTGGACGAATTCGGGCTCATCGATCTGGCGCAGTGCCGCGCCGTGCTCGCGCGTGACGCTTCGATTCGCTTCTTGGTGCCGGTGCATCTGTACGGGCATGCGTTGAACTCGAAAGCGCTGGCAGAGCTCGCGCGCGACTTCGAGCTCGTCATCATCGAGGACTGCGCGCAATCTATCGGCGCCGAGTTCGAAGGACAGGCGGTTGGCACGCTGGGTCGCGCTGCCGCGCTCAGCTTCTATCCGACTAAAAATCTGGGTGCGATGGGCGACGCCGGTGCCATCGCTTGCGACGACGCCGAGTTCGCTGCACGTTGCCGAGCGCTCGCCAACTACGGGCAAACCGAGCGCTATCGTCACGAGCTAGTCGGTATGAACAGTCGATTGGACGAGCTGCAAGCTGCGCTCCTGCAGGGCGCCATGCTGCCCAAGTTGCAAACGTGGACGCAACGGCGTCGCGCAATTGCTGCGGCTTACCGCGCCGGCCTAAACAATCCGCACGTTACTGTGCCGGGCGCGCCCGCTGGTTCGGCATCGGTATGGCACTTGTTTCCGGTGCTGGTGGCAGCGCGCGATGGCTTTCGCGAGCACCTCGCGAATTGCGGCGTGCAATCGGCGATTCACTATCCGATCTCGATTCCAGCGCAGGCTGCGATGAAGCAGGTGCCACATGAAGTCGCGTTACCGCTGACCCGCGCGCAAACCTTCACGGCGCATGAAGTCTCGTTGCCAATTCATCCCTACCTGAGCGACGTGGAGGTCGAGCGCGTCATCGCAGTGGTCAACCGGTGGCAGCCATGATTTCGCTAGTCATCCCCGTGTACAAGAACTCCGGCAACATCGCCCCGCTACTGGCCACGCTGGAAGAAGTGCAGCAAAAGCTGCCCGTTCCACTCGAAGTGGTGTTCGTGGTGGACGGTAGCCCCGATGATTCGTATCTACGCCTCGCTGCAGCACTGCCGAAGTCGAAGCTTCGTTCGCAGCTCGCCCTGCTCTCGCGGAACTTCGGCGCGTTCTCCGCGATTCGCGCCGGGCTCGAGCTGGGCCACGGCGAGCTCTTCGCGGTGATGGCGGCCGACTTGCAGGAGCCGCCCGAGCTCTTGATCGACTTCGTCGAGAAGCTGCGCGACGAGAGCATCGATGTCGTGGTCGCGCGTCGCCTGAGCCGCAGTGATCCGCTGATGTCTCGGCTGATGGCGGAGGTTTTCTGGTGGTTTTATCGGCGCCTAGTACAACCGCAAATGCCGGAAGGTGGTGTGGATGCCTTTGCGTGCCGGCGCCGTGTACGCGACCAGATTTTGGTTTTGTGTGAACAGAATAGCTCGCTCGTCGGGCTCTTGTATTGGGTGGGCTTCCGGCGCGGTGAGGTGACTTACGAGCGCCGCGCGCGCGAAGTGGGTACGTCGGCGTGGACGTTCACCAAGAAGCTGCGTTACCTGAGCGACAGCATCTACGGCTTCACCGATTTGCCGATTCGGCTGTTGACCACGGTCGGCACAGTCGGCCTCATCCTGAGCGTGCTGTTCGGCATTGGCGTTGCCATCGCGAAGCTCTCCGGCCGTATCGCAGTGCCCGGCTACTCGGCGACAGTAGTCTTGATTTCGTTCTTCGGCACGCTGAACTGCCTCGGTATCGGAGTCTTGGGCGGCTACCTGTGGCGCACCTTCGAAAATACCAAAGGGCGCCCGAATTACATCGTGGCCTCGCACAACGAGTACGGCGCCGCTCCCCCCAAATCCCAATCCCAACCCAACGAACCCATCGAGATCACCGCGAGCAAACCGCGCGTCCGCGGGCACGGCTGAGACGAGGCTCTAACGCTGCCGGAGCCGATTCAAGCTTTTTTCGGCGCCGGTTCGGCAATGGCAAGCGCGGCGGCTACCAAGAACGCTAGCTGCACCATGATGTGCATGGTGGGATTGAAGAGCAGCGCGTCGACATTCGCAAAGCTGCGGCGATCCGCGAACATCGCAAACACGCCGAGCCCCAGCAACGCCCAGCGGTCGAGCCGACGCGCACGCAAGAACACCAGCAGGAGCAGCGGGTACGTCGTGATCAAGTTGTAGTCGTAGGTGTAGCCGGCGAAGTACGTGCTCGGAGCCAACGACCCCGCGAGCGCGATGGCTGCGTCGTCTCGCAAAATTGCGCGCGATGTGGCCCACCCCCACAAACCAATCAACGCCGCGCAGAACGCCCAGGTGAAGGGCTTGTAGTTGGCCCCCACCAAACTCGTAAACGAGTGACCGTGTACCCATGACGCGGCCGGCGTGTAGATCGCCGAAATCTCCGGAAGCACGCGCGTGAAGTAGAGCTTACTGTCACGCCAGAACACCAAGTTTGCCAAAGCGAAGGCAGCCAGTGCTCCGACACCAAAACGCAACCAGTCCCTACCCGGCCGCTCGCGTTGCTGCAGCTGCGCCAACAACAATCCCAATCCCACAATCGCGCAAGCAAACAGCGGATACAGCTTGTACGCAGTAGCGAGGCCGAAGAATGCGCCTGTCAGCAGCAGCTGCCGCCGCGTGTAGCAATAGCAACCGGCGGTGAACAACAGCATCGCCACCACGTCGGTTTGGCCGCGTTCGAGCGCAAACGCGAACGGAAACTGGAACGCGATCAGCACACAAAAGATGGGCACCTCCCAGAAGCGCTCGTCCGTGCGCGCTCGTGCAATCCAGCGCGTCCAAACGTAAAAAATCCCGCCCAGCGCGAGCAGCGAAAATGGCACCCACACGCGCATGGCCGCTTGCAAGCTCAAGCCGCGCAGCCAAATGAACGAGTGAAACAACAGTGGCGGATAGTACATGCCACGTGCGAGCGGATCGCCACACGTCGCGGCGTCGATCAGATAAGGCGAGCTGTGCGCTGCGCACTTCTGATAGAGCACGATGTTGAACAGATCGATGCCCGTCGGCTCGATGAACGGGATGTACCCGACCGAAGCGATCGAGAGCACCAAGAAGACGACCAGAATCGAGAACTTCGCGCTTCGATCGAGACTGACGGGCATGCGAGGAGCCGCACGATAGCCGAGCCCTCGTCAGAACCCTTCCGAAAACTAGACCGACGCAGGGTACCCGCGCGCGTACCCGAACCAGCTCCGGGACAGGCAGCGAGTGCCCGATAATGTGCTCACTGTGTGAAGGTGAGGTCGTCGAAGCTGAAGGCGATATCACCCGGCGAGGGAATGTATTCTTGGCTGTTCGGATCATTCGGGTCATACGCCGGGTTCGCCGCGTAAACGAAGCCGAAGTTGATCGCGAAGCCGGTGATCTTGTCGCCGGTTAGGGTCACCGGCGTGGTTCCGTTCATGCCTCCCGCAAACATGGCCCACGGCACGGTGACTTGGGTCCAGTCGGCAGTGACTGGCAGATCGCTCGCCGTCGGAGCTTTGCAGCTACCGGTGCAAGTGCCGCCCGCGGCTGGGTTCATCGCGTCGGGTAGCGTGGTGTCTTCGGTGAGCACCGCGAGTTCGAATTTGCCGGTGGGAGTCGAGCCGCGCACCCAAATGCTGAGGCCCGTGAAGGCGGTAGCATCGAGGCACGTCACTGGATTCATCCAAGTGCCGATGCCTGCCCACGTGCCCGTCGCTTGTGTTGCGCTGACGGTCATTCCGTAGTTACCGCCGTGGCCTGCGAGAATTTCGAGCGTCGGCGTTGGTGTTCCCCCTGCCCAGAAGCCAGCGTAGGAGTTTGCCACGGGCGAGAAGGCCCACTCTGCACCTTTGGCTTTGCCGTCGTAGCTCTCGAAGTCGACGATGGTGGCGTTGGCTTTGGCCTTCGACGCGCAGAGCTTCACAGCGGGAGCTCCGGCGGAACCGGATCCACCGCTCGCAGTGGCCGCACCACCCGAAGCAGTGGCCGTGCCGCCGCTCGCAGTGCTGGCGCCGCCGAAAGCCGAAGTGGTGCCGCCGCTCGAGCTGCTCGATCCGCCGTTGCTCGTTGTGTTGCCGCCGTTGCTCGTTGTGCTGCCACCGTTGCCGCTCGACGAGCTGCCGCCGCTGCCGCTGGGAGTGCCGCCCGAAGCGTTGCTGGTCATGCCGCCCGCCGACGTGCTGGAGCCACCCTGCCCCGTAGCAGCGCCACCGGAGCCCGTGTTCGAGCCGCCACTGCCACCGCCGCTGGATTCGCTGCTGCTGCACGCGAACCCGAAAGCCGACAGCACGAATGCCGGCAGCGCCTGCCGATAAGAAGGTTTCCTCATTATTTTCTCCGTCGCCCCGTACCAGACGGACGACACGAAAAAATCCGCTCAACTCTCGACAAGCTCCGGCACGAGGCGGCATGGCTGACCACCGGCCTGAGTTAGGGAGGAGTTAGTACCCGCCCACGTTCTACAGCTGGCGATTTCCTAAATATTCCTACGTACGCGGTGACCGCGAATTCGACGTCACCAACACACGCGGTTCCGACCCGACGCTTTGGCTTGGTAAAGCTTTTCGTCGGCGCGCTCGTACAGGCGCTCAGCGTCTTCGTCGTCGCCCATGGCGCGCTCGGCAACACCCAAGCTGAGAGTGACGGGCAAAACCGTTCCTTCGAAGCTGAAGGAGTGCGCCGCCACGCGCGCGCGAATGCGCTCGGCTTGGTCACTCGCGGCGCGCAACGCCGTGCCCTCCCACAAAACCGCGAATTCTTCGCCACCAATGCGCCCGAACACCTGATCCGGATACAACGTTTCTTTCACGACGCGCGCGAGCTCGCAGAGCACCTGGTCGCCCGCCGTGTGGCCATGTGTATCGTTGATGCGCTTGAAATGGTCGAGATCGAACACGATCAGTGAAACGGGCTTCGGCTGCGCGCGCGTCGTGAAGATGGCGAGCCGCAGGCTCTCGTCGAACTGACGCTTGTTGTAGATGCCGGTGAGCGCATCGAAGCGCATCAGGCGTTGAATCTCTTCGTGGTAGGCGGCTTCGATGTTGCCGCCCGCCATGTACTTGAGCAGGGCTTTTCCAATGCCAATGCGATCGCCGTCCTTGAGCAGGGAATCGCGGACCCGCGTGCCGTTCAGGTATGTGCCGTTCGTGGACGCCAAATCCACCAGCCGGTGTTGCTTACCAGTCCACTCGATGCGCGCGTGACGACGGCTGACGGAGTCCGCGTCCAAAATTAGATGACACGCGGAGCCGCGACCGATGTCGACAGGTTGCTCGGCGAGCACGCTGCGTGTGCCCAAACGAGGACCCGAAAGCACGATCAGCAGGGCCTGCTGCTGGGCAGCCGTGCTCACCAGGCTGCTCATGTCCCGCGATATCGTGACCTCTAGGGTCGATTCGAGGTACTCGTCGTCAGGCAAGATCGTGGATGCGACTGGGGGGTTTCCCGCGCCCACCGACGGATACTAGCAGACGAACTTGCCGAGCGTCGTCTGCGTTGAAGAGCTCGAATGCGACGCACACTGTGCGCCCAGAGCCTACACTGGCTCAGATATCGTAGTAGAGGTGAAACTCGAAGGGTGTGGGGCGCAGACGCACAGCCTGCACTTCGTGCTCGCGTTTGTAATCGAGCCACATCTCGATCAAGTCGCGTGTGAACACGTCGCCGCGCAATAGGTACTCGTGGTCGGCTTCGAGGGCGTCCAGCGCTTGCTCGAGCGATGCTGGCATCCGCGGCACGTCCTTCAGCTCCTCGGGCGAGAGCGCGTAAATGTCCTTCTCGAGGGGATCGCCGGGATGGATCTTGTTTTGGATGCCGTCGAGGCCCGCCATCAACATGGCGACGAAGCCGAGGTATGGATTGCAGGTGGGGTCGGGAAAGCGGAGTTCCAGTCGGCGAGACTTGGGAGAGGGTGAATAGGTTGAAATTCGGATCGCCGCCGAGCGGTTACGGTTCGAGTAGGCCAAATTCACGGGAGCTTCGAAACCCGGCACCAAGCGACGATAGCTGTTAGTAGTGCCGTTGGTGAACGCCGCGAGCGAGTGGGCGTGCTTGAGAATGCCGCCGATGTAGTAGATGGCCATGTCGCTCAAGCCGGCGTAGCCGTCACCTGCGAAGAGCGGCTTGCCGTCTTTCCAGAGCGACTGATGGCAATGCATACCGTTGCCGTTGTCGCCGAAGAGCGGCTTCGGCATGAACGTCGCGGTTTTGCCGTTGCGGAAGGCGACGTTCTTCACGATGTGTTTGAACCACATCAGCTTGTCCGCCATCGTGAGCAAATTGTCGAAGCGCATGTCGATTTCGCCCTGCCCCGCCGTGGCGACTTCGTGATGACTGACTTCGACCTCGATGCCCACCTTCATCATCTCGAGGCAGATCTCGGTGCGGAGATCCTGCTGCGTATCTTGCGGAGGAACCGGGAAGTAGCCTTCCTTGTGACGGATCTTGTGCGCGAGGTTCGGGCGCTCGTCGCGGCCGCTATTCCACTCCGCTTCGTTCGAATCGATGCTGAAGAACGCTTCGTTCTTGCCAGCATGAAAACGTACGTCGTCGAAGATGAAGAACTCCGCTTCGGGACCGAAGTACGCAGTATCGGCGATACCGGTCGAGCGTAGATACGCTTCGGCCTTGCGTGCGACGTAGCGCGGATCGCGCGAGTAACTCTGCCGCGTGATGGTGTCCTGAACCGTGCAGATCAAGGACAAGGTCGGATGCTTGTAGAACGGATCCATCACGGCCGTCGCCGCGTCCGGAATCAGCAGCATGTCGCTCTGATTGATCGGCTGAAATCCGCGGATGGAGGAGCCGTCGAAGCCAAAGCCGTCTTCGAACGATTCGACGCTGAGGCGCTGGAACGGAACGGAGGTGTGCTGCCACTTACCAATCAGGTCGACGAACTTGAGGTCGACCATCACGGCGCCGTTATGCTTGCCCAAATCGATTGCTTGCTTCGGGTCCACTCAAACACCTCCATGGCGGGAGAGCGGGCGGCGCTGGCACTGCTCGCCCGTTCGACCACACGGCGCGGAGCATACGAAAGCTCCCCACGTCGGGAAACGGGAACGAGCAGGCCAATCGTCTTAGAGCGCGCCTGGGCGCGCAGCAGCGGGCGGGGGCGACCTACCTCAGATGGCTTCTTCGCCGCGCTCGCCGGTGCGGATCCGAACCGCCTCGTCGATCGGAATCACGAAGATCTTGCCGTCACCGATGCGGCCGGTCTTGGCGCTCTTCTCGATGGCGTCGATCACCTGGTGAACCATCTGGTCGGGGACGACAATCTCCAGTTTCACCTTCGGCACGAAGTCGACGACGTACGCCGAACCTCGATAGACCTCTTTTTTACCGCCCGTGCGTCCGAAGCCCTTCACTTCCGTGACAGTCATGCCCTGGATGCCAACCTCCGAGAGGGCATCCTTGACCTCGTCCAGCTTGAACGGCTTGATGATCGCCTCGACCTTCTTCATCTCGTACTCCGTTTGTTCGGGGGCGTCGCCCCACGAGGCCACCCTCTCCTGAGCCCGGGTGGGACCGAACTGAATCCGCGCCAGCTCAGGGCGCCTTGTGCCCGAGTAACGGGGCCAACGTTTCTGCAATGTTTCGGCATCGAGTCTCGCTGTGCGAAATCGGGAGCCCCCCGGAGAGCGCCTGCGCCACGTCAGCTTGAACCCGGGCAAAGGTCAATTGATTCAAAGTTTTATACCGAGGCTGCGCCCGGTCGGCTAACCTGGTCCGGCGATGCAGCGAGTGGGAGTAGACTGAGAGGCCGTGCAGTCCTTTTATCGAAATCAGGCAGTCCTTGCGACTTCGAGCGCAGGCCAAATGGCCGAATTTGGAGTTATTGGCGCATTGCGGTCGCCACAACCAAAGGTCGCCCTGTTCGACCTCGACCGAGCGCCCATATAGTCGCGAGCGGCCCTTCCGCGCATGGCCACGACCAATACATCCAAAGTTCCGCTCGGAACCGTGCTCGAGGGCAAGTTCCGCATCACCCGCGAAATCGGGCGAGGCGGCATGGCCGCGGTTTACGAAGCGGAGAACGTCGACATCGGCAAGCGCGTTGCCGTGAAGATCTTGGCGGCGGAGCTGATCACGTCACGCGTCGTGCGCGAGCGCTTCATTCGCGAAGCGCGCGCTGCCGCCTCGATTCGCAGCCCTTACATCTGCGACGTCTACGACTCCGGCATGTACGAGGATCGCCCGTTCCTCGTGATGGAGTTGCTCGAGGGCGAGAGCCTGTACGACATGATGACGCGCGTGCGGCAGCTGGATGCGCAGACCACGTTGCGCGTCGCGACGCATACCGCACGCGGGCTCGCCAAGGCGCACGAAGCCAACATCGTGCATCGTGACCTGAAGCCCGAGAACATCTTTCTCACGACGGATGAGGAAGGGCACTTGCTCGCCAAAATCGTCGATTTCGGGCTCGCCAAGTTTTACGAGTCGACGGGCACCGACGCGCAGTCAGTGCGACTGACGCGCGAAGGAGCTCTGTTCGGAACGCCGGCTTACATGAGCCCCGAGCAGGCCAAGGGCCAAGGCGAAGTCGATCACCGCGCGGATTTGTGGGCGCTCGGCTGCATCGTTTACGAGTGCCTCACCGGGCAAACGGTGTGGAGCGTGGAGCAAGGCGTGGCCATGATTTTGGCCCAAATCGCCAATTCCCCGCTGCCCAAGCCGTCCAAGCTGCGCCCGGATTTGCCCGCCAGCTTCGAGCGTTGGTTCGAGCGCGCGCTGAACCGCGATGCAACCAAGCGCTTTCAAACGGCAAAAGAGTTCGCGGAGAGCTTGCAAGAAGCGCTGTACCCGAAAGACGGCGATCTACGCGCGCCGGTCGTGAGCTCGGATACCGAAGGTGCGGACGAGGGCGCCGAGGCGCGCACCAATTCGGAGCGCCCGATCGCGCTGGTTGCAGCGCGCGCCGAAGAGCCGAGCGGTCACGATCCCAGCAGTCCGCCGCCCGGCGCACGAGAGCCGATGGTGCTGTCCACGGAGCCGCCGGGGGCGCGCAGCGGAAGTCTGCGTGCCGTGAGCGTCCTGATGGTGCTCGCCGCCGTTGCACTCGGCGGTTACGCCACGTGGTTGTATCTGCTGCATCCGCCCGGGAAGCCCGCGGAGCGCCCCGCTGCTGCAAACGTGCCGCGCGTTACGCCGAGCGCACGTCCCACCAAGAAGACTCCCAAAGCAGAACCCTCTGCAGTGGCCGACGTGGAAATGGAGGCCTACGCAAAGAAGATTGGCGAAGCGCAGGAGCTGTTGCTCACTGAGCCCGGACGCGCCGTCGATGCGTTTCGCGCAGCGTTCCAAGATGGCGCCAAACCCGCAGCGCGCTCGTTGTTGTCCCACGCCTCGGTCGCGGTGGAAGAAGCGTCGAAGTGCAAAGTGACCGGCGTGTCCCGCCCGCGCCCGTTCCAACTCGATGTGCCGGTGTCGCGCCCGAGCATCGCTTACACGTCGCGCGGCGCGGTCTTCTCTTGGGTGGACAACCACCAGGATTCACGCCGTCGTCAAGCGTTCACGGTGCTGCTCGACTCCGCCATGCGGCGCGTGACGGCACCGATCAGCGTGACACCCGAAGCGCAGAACGTGCGGCAGTATCAGCTCCTGCAGGTGGGCGACAAGCTGGCGCTCATCTACTGGGATGAAGGTCGCGAACCCGGCGTCTACGGCCGCATCCTCGACGCGGAGGGCAAAATCGCAACCAGCTTGCGCAAGCTCTCTTCGAATCGAAAAGGCGACTACGCGCCGAGCCTTGCTGCAGGAGCCAACGACGACTTTTGGGCAGCGTGGGAAGAGGAATTCGAGAACGGCGCCAGCGACGTGGTCGTGCGTCATCTGAAAGCGGATCTCGAACCGTTCGGGCCGAGCACGCGAATCACTGCGCTGAAGCCACCGTCGGGTGCAACGCGCCAACCGCGCACGCCGGCGTTGTTCGTGGACTCGAACCAGTTGCAAGTCGCGTTCGCGCGTGATCTGGGCGGGCAGCGCATTCAGATGATGCTGCAGACCATCGCGCTGAACGACCCCGAGCTCTCGAGCGGCGTGCCGCGCAAGCTGCCCAAGGGTCAGAAACCGCAAAAAGGCGACGAGGTGCTGGGCACGCTGAAAGCCTTGAATTCGCCGGGCAATCGCAACACGCCGCCGCACATCACGTGTGGTGACGAGGGCTGCTTCATTGCTTGGGACGAGGACAAGACCGGCGGTTTCGTGTCGTTCGTAGATCGCGAACGCGGACCGTTGTGGCACCGCACTTTTGCCGGCAAGGGTGCAGGCCCTGCGCTCGGTCGCGACGAGCGTTCTGCGGTGGTCGCGTGGTTCGAAGGTGCACGCCTCAAGCTCGCGTCGGTGACACGCGATGGGGTCGGTGCGGCCAGCGTGGTGAGTCGCGTGAGCGGCATTCAGCCGGCGCCTGACGTGGTGCGCGGTTCGAAGCCGGGTGAGTGGTACATCGCGTTCCGAGACTATGAAGCCGCCCACCTGGAAGTGTTCGCCGCGCGTGCGGAGTGCCCTTGATGCCGAGCGCGCCCGCCGTTCAACCGATGCCGCAGCTGCTCACGATTCCGCCACGAGCCACGCTGCGCAAAAATCCGGTTGAAACGCCGCGCACGACGCTGACCCCAATTGATGTCAACGATGGCCCGGAGCTGTGGGACGCGGTGGAGGGTTCGCGTTGGCACCTGGAGCGCTGGTTGCCGTGGGTGCCATTCAACAGCACGCGCGATGCGAGCCTGCGCTACGGGGATGCCTGCGCCATCGACTGGGATGCGGGGCGCGCGGTGCGTTTCGCGATCCGCGACAAGAAAACTGGCGAGCTCTATGGCGTGGTGGGGCTCGATTCATGTGTGCACCTGCATCGCTCGTGTGAGCTCGGTTATTGGTTGCGGCGCGAAGCCACCGGCCGCGGTTTGATGACCGAAGCAGCACGGGCAGCCGTGGACTTCGCCTTCGGACGCATGGGCGTGCATCGGATTCGCTGCGCGGCGGCAACGGACAACGTGGCGAGCCTGCGCGTGATCGCCCGGCTGGAGTTTCGTTTCGAAGGCATCGCGCGCCAGGCGGAGCTCGTAGGTTCGCGCTGGCTCGACCATGCTTTGTTCGCGCGCCTCGCGAGCGATGAGTGAGCGCCGACGGCTCGTTCCGATTTTGCTAGCCTTGGAGCCTTGAAGTACCGAGGCAAGCTGCCGCTCGTCGGGCTCGCGCCGGCCACCGTGGTGGTGGTCGGGATCGCGGCCGCCGTCGCCATTGCCGCGTTGGGTACGGCTCACTTGCGCGAGCAGAGCGACGCCTCGGCGCTGCTACGAAGCCGCGTGCTGGCGGTGACGCTGGCAGCTCGTGTGAGCGCGACAGCGGTGGAGGATCGCGCCGAGCTGGTCGAGCGCGCCGCGCATCGTTCGGGCGCTGAGCTTTTGCTGGTCGCGCGCGACGGGCACGTCAGCGTGGACGCCACTTCCGGCGCACCGTCGCCGCAGAAGGTGGTGGAGCTGCTCACGGCAGGTGAAGGCGCGCACCAAACTGGTCTCGGCCCGGCGCGCTTCGTGGCTGCTGCGCTCGATCCGCCCAACCAACACCTTTCGTTGATCGCGCTGGTGAGCGCTCCTGAAAAGCCTTTCGCCAGTGGCTCGCTGATGGTCTCGGTGGCCACCTTGACGGCGCTGTTCGTCGGCGCGGCTGCGTTGGTGGCGTTTGCGCTGGCGCGCGATTTGGATTCCGACGTACGTTTCGTGCGCGGGCGCATCGTCGAGATGGCACGTGAAGGCAGCGAGCCAGTGGGGCGCCACATTCCCGTGCGCTCCGTGGACCAAGTCGGGCTGCTCACGAGCGCCTTCAACTTACTCGTGGATCGCTTTACCGCCGCCGAGCGCGCCTACCGTCAAGATCTCGCGGGCGCGCTGGCGTACGACCGCGATCGCACGGCGTTTCTGGCAGCGCTCAGCCATGAGCTGCGCACGCCGCTAAACGCGATCCTCGGCTTCACCGACGTGCTGCTCAGCGAAGTCGACGGCCCGTTGTCGGCCGAAGCGCGAGAAAACCTCACTATCGTGCGCAACAGCGGCGGCCACCTGCGCGCGTTGATCAACGACATCCTGGATCTTTCCGCGCTGGAGTCGGGCGAGCTGCGCCTGGAATGCCGAGTGATCGACATTTTGCCGGTCGCAACCGAAGTCGTGCGCGAGTGCGAGGTCACGGCCATCGCCAAGGGCATTCACATCGAGCTCGAGGGCAAGCCCGCCACCGCGTACGCCGATCCGCGCCGCGTGCGCCAGATCATCGGCAACATTGTGGGCAACGCGGTGAAGTTCACGGAGCGCGGCAGCGTGCGCGTGCGCGTCGATCCGCGCGACGGCGGTGTGGCCGTGGCGATCGCCGATACAGGGCCGGGGATCGCGCCGGAGGAACGCGAGGCGATCTATCAGGAGTATTTCCAGTCGCCAGACGCCGAGCGGCGTCGGGTTGGCACGGGGCTCGGCTTGGCCATCACGCGGCGGCTCGTGCAAATGCATCGCGGCTTCATCGATCTCCGGAGTGAGCTCGGCAAAGGTTCCACGTTCACGGTGGTGTTGCCGGCGCGTCCACCACCCAAGCCGGTGAAGCCGCCGGAAACGCCGCGCCCGCCGCTCATCTCTGACATCGATTTGGGGAGCGGCCGATGAGCGCCGCTGCGACGCGCCTCGTGCCCCGTGTGTTGGGCGTGGAGATCGGCTTCTCCGTCGGCTCGGCTGCATTGGTCGGCTTGCTTTCGCCCTACTTCCTGCTGCTCAACGGTCCGGTGGCGGCGCAAGGCGCGGGAGCGCTCGCGTTGGGCGTGGCAACCGGTGGTGTGGCTGGCAGCCTGTACGCCGCGCTGCGTTTGCTGCGATACCGCTACTTGCTGCGTGCGCTGGCGGTGGGCTCCCAAGCGGTGGAGCCGCGCGATTTGCACGCGCTGAGCAGCGAACCCAAAAGTGTGCTCGCCGGCTGGATTGCGCCTTCTGCGGCGGGGATCGGCACATTTACGATCGGCCTGCGGCCTCCGATTTTGGATCTCACGACGGGCATCACGCTGGCGCTGCTCGGCGCGGTAGTGATCGCCGCGGCCTCCTTGCCGTTGTTCGCGCTCGTGCGCGCTGCGTTTTCCGCGGCGCTGGAGCTGGCTCCGCACGACGTGATGCGCGAAGTCGTGGAAGACGCCGAGCGACAAGGCGCGATCGTGCAGCGTGTATCGCGGCGCATGCTGGCGGCGGTGACAACCCCGGTGGTGGTGCTGGCGCTCGGTGCCGCCCTGATCGTGAGCGCCCACGTGCGCCGCGCAGACGAACGTGATCGCGAAGAGACGGCGCGAGTGTTTGCGCGCGCAGCACTCGAAGCTGGTCCCGGCCGCGCCCCCTTTTCCGGGATCGATCTGGCGCTGGAGCGCGGCAGAGCACTCGGTTTCTCCGCGAAGCGCAGCGACAGCGCCACGGGCTACCTGGTGACGCGCAGCGACGACGGCATGGCGAACTTGCGTGCACCGCTGGATTCGGGTGGCGCGCAGGTGCGCTTCAGCGGTTCAACGGTGGGATTTTTGAGCATCTCATCGGTGATCGTTACGCTGCTTGCGTTCTTGGTGGCTGGTTTTTTGGGCAACCGCCTGGGCAGTTCGCTCGCGCTCGACCTACGCAGTGCCACGCGCAACGTGCGCGAGCTCGGCACCGACGTGGTGGTGAGCGGCGTCACCAGCGGGACGCGCATCCTGCGTTCGGCGCGTTTCCAAGTCATCGCGAAGCTGGGCTCGGCGATCGAGCATTTGGCGCAGCGTTTTCGTGTGTTCGCCAAAGCGCAAGAACGCGCCATCGAAGCGCGTAAAGCCGCGGCGCGCATGCGTGGGCTGTTCTTCGCCAGCGTGAGCCATGACTTGAAGAGCCCGCTCAATGCCATCTTGGGCTTCACGGCGCTGGTGCGCAGAAGTGAACCGCTCACGGCTGGTCAGGTCGAGAGCCTGGACGTCATCGAGTATCGCGGCCGCGAGCTGCTGGCGCTGATTGAAACCATCCTCGATGCCGCGCGGGTCGAGGCCGGCCAATTGAAGCTCGTGGTCGACGAGATCGATGTTCCCAGCCTGCTCAACGCGGCGACTCAAAAGGGCCGCGAGCTCGCTGGCGAATTCGAGCGCCCGGTGGTGCTCGAAGCCGCTCCAGATATGCCGAAGCTTCGCGTCGATCACGTGCGCATGCCGCGCGCCCTCGCAACTCTGGTGGCGCATGCGTTACGCACGAGCGAAGCTCCCACCGTACGCGTCAGCGCCAGCATTCAGGAAGGCTACCTGGTGCGCATGGAGGTCGAGCTCGCGAGCAGCAGCTTCAACGCAGTGCGCCTCGAGTCGATGTTGGACCCGAACCGCGACCCGGGCGTGGGCGAGCATCGCGGCCTCGCATTGGGCTTGCGCCTCGCGCGCTCCGTGACCGAACTACACGGCGGAAAACTCGTGGTCTCAGCGCGAGGCAAGGCAGGCGCGCTCTCGGTGCTGCTGCCGTTTCGCGCGCCGCCGCGCCCGGTTCCACCCGAGGCGCGCTCGCGACCCCGCGCCTCATGGCCACCCGGGCCGCCCTGATGTAGAGTCCGCCGCTCCAACAGAGCGATGGCCAAGAAACGGAGCAACGGCTCGGATCAAACACCGGATTTGCGGCTCGTCGCACCCGCAGCGCACGGCGACGAGGATCGCTTCGATCGCATTTTCCGTCCGCTCAGCTTCGATGACTTCGTCGGCCAGGAGAAGCACAAGGAAAATTTGCGCGTCTACGTGGAAGCCGCCAAGCGGCGCCGCGAGCCGCTCGACCACATCCTCTTGTCTGGCCCACCAGGCCTCGGCAAGACCACGCTCGCGAACATCCTCGCTCATGAGATGGGCGTGAAGCTGCACGTGTCGAGCGGGCCCGTGATCGAACACAAAGGCATGTTGGGCGGCATGCTCACGCGCCTCGAGCGCTGCGATGTCTTGTTCCTGGATGAGATCCATCGCCTGAGCCCAGCGGTCGAAGAGTACCTGTATCCGGCCATCGAAGACTTTCGCATCGATGTGGCCACCGGTGACGGCGCCTTCGCCGAAAGCATCGCGCTCGACATTCGCCCTTTCACGTTGGTTGGCGCCACCACGCGCACCGGGCTTCTCACCAAGCCACTGCAAGAGCGCTTCGGCGTCAGCATTCGGCTCGACTTCTATCCGCTCGAAGAAATCGAGCAAATTGTGCTGCGCAGCGCGCGCTTGCTCGGCATCGGCTGCGATGCGGACGCAGCGCACGAGCTCGCCAGTCGCTCCCGCGGCACGCCACGCGTCGCCAATCGCCTAGTGCGACGGGTGCGCGACTTCGCCGAGGTCCAAGGCAGCGGGCACATCGATCGCTCCATCGTGGACGTCACCTGTCAGCGCCTGGGCATCGACGCCGCTGGACTCGACGAAATGGATCGGCGGCTGCTAGGCGCGCTCATCGAACACTACGACGGCGGCCCCGTGGGCGTCGAAACGTTGGCTGCCGCGCTGGCTGAATCGCGCGATACCGTCGAAGACGTTTACGAGCCGTACCTCTTGCAACAAGGCTTTCTGGGGCGCACACCGCGCGGCCGCGTCGCCACCCGCAAAGCCTACGAGCATCTCGGTTTTCCGTACCTCGGCGAGACCAAACAAGGGACCCTATTTTGAGCGATAGCTACCCGATCTTGCCCGGTGCCGAGCCGTACGCTGCGGCGGGCAGCAATGGCGCACATCCCGAGCGGCAAAGCACCGGAGTGGCCCTGATTCATGGCTTCAGCGGCAGCCCCGTTTCGATGCGCCCTTTGGCGGAGCTGCTGGTTCTGCAGGGCTTTCGCGTCGACGTGCCGCGTTTGCCAGGCCATGGCACTCACCCCAAAGACATGCAGCACACACGCTACGCCGATTGGCGCGCCGAAGTGATCGCCAGCATCGATCGCCTGAGCCCGCACGTGGCGCGCATCGTGTTAGTGGGGCTCTCGATGGGTGGCGCGCTCGTCGTCGATGTCGCATCGTCCGGCGAGCGTCGCGTGGCCGGCGTGGTCGCCATCAATCCGCAAATTTTGGATCGAGAAGGCTTCACGGTGAAGCTTGCGCCGTTGCTCGAGCATGTCTTGCCCATCGCACCCGCGAGCTGGGCAGGCTTGAAGAAGGACGACATCGCCAAGCCCGGTGTGTCCGAAAAAGCCTACGACATGATTTCGACGGCGGCGGGCAACTCGTTCGTGCGCGAGCTGCCGCGCATTCGCGAACAGTTGCCGCAGTTCCCCTGCCCGCTCATCGTGGCGCGCGCACCGCAAGATCACAGCGTCCCGAAAGAGAATTCACTTGCGCTCCTGAAGCTCGTGCCAAACGCCAAAGAGCTCGTGCTGGAGCGCTCGTATCACGTTGCGACGCTCGACTACGATCTCGAGCTGCTCGCTACGCGCATTGGCGAATTTTGCGATGGGCTTTCGCCGAGGAACTGAACGCGTGCGGCCCCGAAAGCGCGGGGACACCAAAACGAAACAGGAGGGGCCGAATACTGCTGCACGTAGCCGCTCACGGCGTACCTTTTCGGCGCGTCGGCAACTGAGCGGCTATCGGCACCCCGGGAACCTGAGCACCCGGGGTGCCAGTTCTTCCTCGCAGCCCGCACGTAGCGCCTACTGCCAAGCGCGAGGCGCGACGCCGGGCCAAGCGCGTGACGCGAAGCCCCGCTTGGCTCTACATTCGGCCGCGCCATGAGGTATCGGGCCGTCGCCGTTCCGAGCCCCGACAGCAACGCGGTGGGCACCGTCGAGCTCGAGTGCACACCGCATGGCCTGTTCGTGGCCTACCTCGGCGTCGGAGCGTTCCGCGACGGCTATGCACCGGGCGCGCTCGCCGAAGGCACTGGCCTCACGGCGCCATGGTCGCAAGTCAGCGAAGCGCGCGTCGAAGGCGATCGCGTTTTTGTCGCGTTCGACCAACGCTTCTCACCACTCAACCGATTGACGCTCACGCGCTTCGAGAGCGGTCACGCTTTGCCTGCCGAAGAGCTCGCCAAACGCCGGTTGGTCGTACGCATCGCAAGCGTCGGCGCAGCCATCGTGGCGGCATTGATTATCGGCGCCTGGCTCGTGCGTTCGTCTGCCGAATCCAGCGCTGGCGCCGCCATCGGCCTTGCGATGCTGGTCGCGCTCGCGTTACTAGCCGTCGGCTTCTTCGTCGACCAATCGCTGGCGGCGAGCGGCGACGAAGCCCGCGCACAGCAAAACTTCGCCACTGAGCTCGGTCACTACCTGCCCACCTTGGTGCACCAGCCGCGCAGCGCCCCGCCGCCGCCCAAGTTGCCCGACATCTCCGAGCTGCAAGGCTTGTTGCCACGCACGACGGTCGCGATCGTCATCACACTCACTGCCGGCGCGCTCGGAGTGCTGCTCGTTGCGCGTTGGGTTACCACGAACGAGGGCGCCGTCAGCCGCGTCACCAATCGTGTACTGGCACCGCCAACGCCCGAGCCCCCTCAAACCAAACCAGCTGCACACGCTGCGCGGCCCGAACCCAGCACCGCCGCAACAACTCCCCCGCTGGCCCCGCCGTCAGATGGCAGCGTGACACTGCGAGGCGAATGCCGCTGCGCCCACCCTGACTCGGCATTGTGGGCAGATCCCATCCCACGCTTGAGCGTGCTCACCCTCGCGCAGCGCGTGCGCATGGGCCGTAATCCCGACGAGAGCAAACGCAAAAAGTACGTCGAACTCGACGTCGCCGTCGTCAACAACTCCAACAAAGAACTCGACGAAGTCGCCCTGCTCGTCTTGTTCTACGAGCGCGACCCACCGCCCTCGAACAAACGCACCCAAGTCTCGAATCGCCCGCTCTTCTTCGAAGGCCCACTCCTCCCCGGCCAAGCCATCAAGTGGAGCGTCGAAGCCGAGGGCACCGAATTCGAAATCCAAAACCCGATCACCGGCACCATCGGCCCCAACGGCGAAGACGCCGCGCCCACCAACCGCATCGCTGAGCTCCTTTCCGCGCACAACCGCCCAGTTCGCTTGCACGGCGCCATGCTCCTCGCCTTCCTCGGCGATCCACGTGCCAAAGAAGGCGTCCTCGCCCTGCGCGAAGCCCTACGAGACGACGAGGCCCCGTACCTCACCCGCCTCATTCAGTCCCTCGCCGACGTGCGCGTCTGCGACTTGCGCGTCAACCGTCGCAGCGGCGACAAAGCTCAGGTCTCGGCTTGCCTCCACAACGTCAGCAAAGAGGCGCGCCGCGATCTCGGCGTAAAAATCCGCGGCCTCGAACGCGCTGTCTCGGTCGACAGCCCTCTCGCCGAACCTCCAACCGTCCTCACCGAAGCGACCATCGGCATCCCCTCCGAAATCCCACCCGACAGCGGGCGCGGCATTCACTTTGCTCTCGATCTGGAAGGCAAATCCCCCACGGTGTACGAAGCCTTCGCCGATCGCTACGACCTGCTGCGATAGCAACTAGCCGACTCCGCTCACCCACGTGAGCACGCCGACCAATTGCCAACTCCGTTCACCCACGTGTCGCCCACGTGAGCAGGCGCCAGGTCACTTCAAGGCGCGCACGATGATGCTGATGGGCAGGCGCACTTTTCCGAACAGCGCCCACGTGTAGTCCGCGTTTTCGGCGCCGCGATACTGAGCTTCAACTCCGAACAGGCTCCAGCCAGCACCGAGACCTGCACCGAAATGTCCCGAGACATCAACGAAGCCGCCGAGCTGCGCCCACAACCCGAGCTCCAAATTCAGCACTTCGCCTTGCACACCGAACGCCGCTGGCGAAAGTGACGAGTACTCGTAAGTGACGCCGAGCATGCGGTAGCTCGAGTTGCGAATGCTGAGAACTCCAGCGCGAACACGACCGAAACCAGGGTTTCGCGCCGGATCGCTGAAGAAACGGCCAAACCCTGCTTCGAGATTCAAATCCCAAGTCGTGTCGCGTTCGTAGTCGACGGCGCCCACGGCAACCGCAGCGGAGGCGTTCGGCGCCGTGGCCGTTCCGCTCGAGGCCGGCGCGTTCGAAGATGCGGGCGCTACCGCGCGAGCCACAGAGGGATCTGCAGCGGTCGCGGCGGGCGTGCTCGGCGCGCTCGGCGTAGAGCCAGATGTGTCTGCCGCTGGCGTTGCAGCCGTTGCGTCGGCAGGGGCTCCAGGTGCCGCGCTTGGTGACGCAGGCGTGGGCACTGGTGAAGGCGATGCTCCAGCGCTGGGAGGCGCAGGCACTGGCGAAGGCGATGCTCCAGCGCTGGGAGGCGCAGGCACCGGTGAAGGCGATGCTCCAGCGCTGGGAGGCGCAGGCACCGGTGAAGGCGATGCTCCAGCGCTGGGAGGCGCAGGCGCAACCGGCGATGGAGTTCCAGTAACGGGCGGCGGCGTTTCGGCGCGAGCCCTTTGGCTCGCAAGCAGCATCGCGCCGAGAACGATGCCGGCAGTAGCCTTTTTCATGGGCTCGGATCCAAGCGAAGCTCGACCATCAAGCGCAGATCGGCAGCGCCTGGCAGCTTGCCTCCAGACAGCGCCTCCTCGACGCAAGCAACCGCGATGGCTGTCTCATCGATCCCGGTCGTCAAGTGAAGCTCAGGGCTGAGTGTGTCCGCTCGCGTTTCCAAGCGCAGCACCAACGGCTTCTTCGCCAGCAGGAACTCCTTCGCTTTCGGACAGCGCGACACAGCTGCGTACAACTGGGAAGCTAGCGGCTGGACCAGCGGCTCCGCGCTGCGTCGCTCGGTCACTGCAACGGCCGCGAGCACCGCCGGAATTCCAGGGCCACTCACCTGAATACCGATCGGATCGCCATAGCGAATCGTTTCTGGGCGCGTGCGCTCCTTGGAGCTCGACTCACGGCGACAACCGACGCCGATCAACAGCGCGAGCAAAACGAGCCAATACCTGGCCCCCGCATTCGAGGGAAGCAAAGCCGTGCCGTTGCGCTCGCTACGCTTCACACGCCGTATCTAAACACAATTCGATCCGAGATTCGCGCCACACCTTCCCGCGCAGCGCGAACCCCGCAATCGAACGAGCTTACGGGCTCTCGTTGCTCTGACAGGCCGTCAAGCCGCCGTCGGCAACCTTGCACACGTAGACCTTGCGCAAGATACCAAACAGGAAGTTGTCGTTGCGTGCCACGACCGCTTTGTCACCCGCGGTAGCCACGCCAGCGTACGAGCAGCCGCTCGCGAACGAGCCGAGAACCGCCATCAACATCGTGAGCCCGATAACGTGTTTCATCAGTCATCTCCTTAGAAAATAGAGCCAAACATTGCTGGACGTAGACGACGCGCCGAAGCGCGTGCTGCGCCCCTTGGCGTCTCTACAGAGACCCACCTACGCCGGCGATTGCCTGAACCAACCACGGCATCCGCGGCCTCAAGCGAGCCCCGGCCGCATACATTACAGCCGTATACCCGTATCTATCGCTCGGCGTGTTTTCCATCCACCCACTAACTTCACGAAACCGCGCCACGCTAGTCGATGCCAATCTTTGTCGTCAAGTCTCAAATTCCACAGCGTGATCGCGCGCTGTCGGCGCCCCCGCTTTCAGGAGCGACGCGATCGCAGAAGCGACGCAATCGCGTGCTTGTCAGCCTGCAGCTTTCGGAGCGGTGCGATCGTGCGCTGTCGGACGGGAGCTTTCAAATCAATGCGATCGCGCGCAGTCGGCCCGGCGCTTTTTCACAGCGGTATTCACGCTGAATGCCTCATGCGACGCAAATCGTGCGCCGGCGGCGCAACCGTCACATCTCATTGTGTTGGTTGCGCTGGCCGCATTGAGCGTGTTGGTCGCGTAGACGGCCGTTAGTTGATATCGGCGTTCGGCCACTCAGTCTTGCGAAATCGTAATGCGCGCTGGCTTTTCGGCGTGCTAGGCGCCGAGGCGCGCTGCCTTTTCGGCGGGCTAAGCGCCGAGGCGCGCGCTGCCTTTTCGGCGGGCTAAGCGCCGAGGCGCGCTGCCTTTTCGACGGGTTAAGCGCCGAGGCGCGCTGCCTTTTCGGCGGGCTAAGCGCCGCGTGCTAAGCGCCGAGGCGCGCGCAGGCGATCGGAAATCGCGAAGTGCTGCACATGTTCGATGTGGCGCGGGCGCGGTGCCGCGTGTGATGGCGCGTACGTTGTCTGCGCTCGCGTGTTCGCGCGGGCCTCGTCGCGCACTTTTCAGCGATCGCCCATCCCCGATCCCCTCTGATGCTCGGCGCCAACGCGGTTCTTCGGCGCGCCCAAGCATTCGTCAGCTCGCGTCGTTGCGCGCGGGCCGCGTCGTTGCGCGCGGCTCGCGTCGTTGCGCGCGGGTCGCGTCGTTCCGCGCCGGTCGCGTCGTTGCGCGCGGCTCGCGTCGTTGCGCGCGGGCCGCGTCGTTGCGCGCGGGCCGCGTCGTTGCGACGCCGTAGTCGTCAGCTCGCGACGGCGGCTTCGAATTTGATGTTCGCTTGTTGGAGCATGAGCTGGAGGCCGCTCTTATCGTTGGCTTTGGAGATGGCCTCTTCGGGAGCAACGATGCCGTCTTTGACCAGGCGAAACAGGCTATCGTTCATGAGGCACATGCCAATTTTTCGGCCTGTTTGCATGATGGTAGGGATCTGAAAGATTTTGGATTCGCGGATGAGGTTGCTGATGGCGGGGATGCCGAACATGACTTCGAGCGCCGCGACGCGGCCGCCACCATTTTTCTTGCAGAGCATCTGGCAGATGACACCTTTCAAGCTGTTGGCGAGCATCACGCGGATTTGATTCTGTTGTTCGGCGGGGTACTGATCGATGATGCGGTCGACGGTGGCGGGCGCAGACGAGGTGTGGAGCGTGCCGAACACGAGGTGGCCGGTTTCGGCGGTTTCGAGCGCGATGGCGATGGTTTCGAGGTCACGCATTTCGCCGAGCAACACGATATCGGGATCCTCGCGCAATGCGGCGCGCAGCGCGCGCTTGAAGGAGTCGGTGTGTTCGCCGACCTGGCGCTGGTTGATGAGGCACTTCTTGTTCGGATGCACGAACTCGACAGGATCTTCGATGGTAATGATGTGCTGGCTGCGCGTGCGATTGATGTAGTCGATGAGCGCGGCGAGCGTGGTCGATTTGCCGGAGCCCGTGGGCCCGGTGACGAGCACGAGGCCCTTCGGCAACGCGCACAGCGAAAGGAGTTCTTTCGGCAAATTCAGGTCGTCGACCGATAGAATCTTGGTGGGGATGACGCGAAACACGGCGCCCATGCCGCGCAGATCCACGAAGATGTTGGCGCGGAAGCGACCCTTGCCGGGAAGCTCGTAGGCGAAGTCACTGTCGTGTGTGCGCGCAAACTCTTCCCGGTTCCGCGGCGGCACAATCGGGAGCAGCATACGCTGCACGGCTTCGGCGGAGAGCGCGTCGTAGCCAGGCACCGGACGCATCTCGCCATCGACGCGCACCATGGGCACTACGTTGGACGCAACGTGCAAGTCCGACGACTTCAGCTCCAGCATGCGCGTCAACAGTTGATCGATGTCTGCGGTGCTGCCCGCACTGAGACCATCGTCGTAAATTTGAGCGGCAGCGGGCAACGGCTGTTGCGTGCGCAGCGCGTCCCGGCCAGCTTCGGGCATGGTGTGACGCGGCGGCGGTGGCGGCGTGAACTCCCGCTCCGCCTCGGGACGAAAAGAGTCGGGTACCGCGGGCGCGCGCGGCACTGGCATCGCCATCGGTGCGGGCATGGCCATCGGTGCGGGCATCACGGGCGGTTCGGGCCGCTGCATGCCCGGCTCGTCGCAACGGTCTAGAAACAACGACACGTGCGGCAGTCCCAACTTCAGCTCGACACACGCGCGCACCGGGCCGCGACCAGGCAATTCGAAATTCCACTCCGCCCAACCGCTCGCAAGCCCGCGACGCGCCTCCGACGTCATCACCGGCGAAATCAACTCATTGATGCGATCGCCGTTCAGCACGTCCCCTTTCACCTCGCTCTCGCCCTGCGGCAAAACCACAATCGTGCGACGCCCTGGAGTCAGCTTCACCTCCAAGGCCTTCAACATCAGCGCGCGCTTCAGAAGGTCCACGAGCATCATGTTCATGCGAGCTTCCTCACCGAAGCGCTCACTATCACCCACCGCCCCTCAGCGAGCAACGGAAACCACCGCGCTTCCACCACGCGGTTTTCGCTGGCTACAATCCTCGCGATGGAACGGCTCTTCCTCATCATGCTGATGGGCGCGCTCGGCACCGGCACACGCTACCTAATCGGCCTCTGGGTAGCCAAACGCCTTCAGACCACGTTTCCCTACGCCACACTAATCGTAAACCTCATCGGCTGCTTCTTCATCGCACTCATCTTCGAACTCGCCCTTCGCCGCACCAACTTCTCGCCGACACTCAAACTCGCACTCACGACAGGCTACCTCGGCGGCCTCACCACCTACTCCAGCTTCAACTACGAAAGCACACGCCTCCTCGAAGCAGGCGCCACCGGCATCGCGCTCGCCAACATCAGCGCCACCCTCATCGGCTGCTTCCTCGCCGGCCTCCTCGGCAGCGCCGTCGCGCGCTTGGTCCCCGCGTAGAGAAATGATGCAAGATTTGGGTTGGGGGCGCTCACCGGAAAGGGCGCGGCGAGGCCCGCGGAACACACTAGCGCGGTCGTTGCAAGGCACCGCGAAGCACCACACCGCGCACGCGCCACACCGAAAAGCGCTCACCGTGCCGATTCGAAAAAAGCTGATGCACCGCGCACTCAGCGGCGCCACACAGAGCTGAAAAAGCTGACATCCGCGGCCGACCTTCGCGCAACTTGAATACGGTTGATATGCGCGGGCGGGCTTCGCGAGTTTATTGAAAAGCGCCCACCTGCGCGCTCGGCCTCAGAGATTTTGAAAAGGCTAATATGCGCGCGGGCTTGCGGCAGCCGGCTTTACGGCGTTGTGGGCGCGGCGCGGCGTGGGTCTGCGGACTCGGCGATCGCGCCGCGTGCTCACGTGGGTCAACGGACTCGGCGATGACGCCGCGTGCTCACGTGGGTCAACGGACTCGGCGATGACGCCGCGTGCTCACCGCGTCGACAATCGCTCGCCGCGCTCACGTGGGTCAACGGCGTCGACAATCGCTCGCCGCGCTCACGTGGGTCAACGGACTCGGCGATCGCGCCGCGTGCTCACGTGGGTCAACGGACTCGGCGATGACGCCGCGTGCTCACCGCGTCGACAATCGCTCGCCGCGCTCACGTGGGTCAACGGACTCGGCGATGACGCCGCGTGCTCACCGCGTCGACGATCGCTCGCCGCGCTCACGCGGGTCAACGGCGTCGACAATCGCTCGCCGCGCTCACGTGGGTCAACGGACTCGGCGATCGCGCCGCGTGCTCACCGCGTCGACGATCGCTCGCCGCACTCACGCGGGTCAACGGCGTCGACGATCGCTCGCCGCGCTCACGTCGGTCAACGGCGTCGACGATCGCTCGCCGCGCTCACGTGGGTCAACGGCGTCGACAATCGCTCGCCGCGCTCACGTGGGTCAACGGACTCGGCGATCGCGCCGCGTGCTCACGTGGGTCAACGGACTCGGCGATGACGCCGCGTGCTCACGTGGGTCAACGGACTCGGCGATGACGCCGCGTGCTCACCGCGTCGACAATCGCTCGCCGCGCTCACGTGGGTCAACGGCGCCGACGATCGCTCGCCGCGCTCACGTGGGTCCAACGGCGCTCGCGATGGCGCGTTTCCCTTTTCAGTGGGGCGCGTGCGCGGTGTAGTGCTTCGCAGTGGAGGGCGATGTCTGCGCTAGTGTCGCGCGCCGTTGGGAGGTCGCGCCTTTTCAGTGAGCGCCCACCAAACCCAAGGAGATGGTGATTGCTGTCGCGCGGTACGGGCGCGGCGTTATGGGTGGATGTGGACGACGGTGCCGCGTTCTTTGTTGAGGACGCCGTGCCAGTCGGCGGGCACGGGCGGGTCGGTCCATTCGAAGAGCCAGGCGGCGTCGATAGGGGAGAGGTTGACGCAACCGTGGCTGCGCACTTTGCCGAATTCGTCGTGCCAGTAGGCGCCGTGGAGAGCGAAGCCTTTGTGGAAGTATTGGACGAAGGGGACGTCGTAGAGGGAGCGGGAGTCGGCAGCAGCGTCGTCGTCGCCGTCCATGGTGGAGCTGACGTCCTTTTGGTAGATCATGAAGGTGCCGCGCACGGTAGCTTGTTGAGTTTCGGGATCGCCGAGGCCGCCGCGTCCGCTGCTGACGAGGGTGACGTAGACGGGGCGTCTGCCGACGTAGGCAACGAGGGTTTGATCTTTGATGGAGATGTCGATCCATTTGCGATCGCCGGTGGCGACGCTGGGGAAGCTGGTGCGCGGCTTGATGAAGCGGAGGACGGATTCGGCAACCCAAGCACCGCCAACGACTTCGAGCATGCCGCCCGGGCGTGACTGGCCGGTTAGCTTGAGGGCTTCGCGGTAGGTGAAGGAGCCGTTGGCGCGAAGTTCGCCGGCGGAAGAGAGTTCGTATTTTTGCGCGTAGCGGGGTTCGACGATGCCAGCGGGAAGGGTTTCGCCTTCGTTGAGTTCGACACCGTGGAATTCGCTGGGGCGGACGACTTTGGTGCGTTCGAGTCCAATTATGTCGAGCTCAGTGGTGAGTCCGAAGATGCGGTCTTGCCAGTTGAAGGCGCGCGCGATGGCGAAGCCGCTGTCGGTGGGAGCAGGGCCGGCGTGCGCTTTTTGATGGAGGTTTTCTTTGGTGCCGTAGGGTTTCTCGAGGGCGCGTTTTTGCGAGAGGAATTCCGGCGGTGGGCCCAGGGGCTCGAGAAGTTCGGCGAGGCCTTGCACTTTCACGCGCTCGCGGAAGTTGGCGGCGCGCGTGAAGATGTTGTCGCCTTCTGCGTCGCGCATTTCGTCGCGCGAGGCGAGGCGGAAGTAGAGTAGCGGCGGGGTTTCACCGGAGAGCACGTACAGATACGGAAGCGATCGTGCGCGCACCGGGCGCACGCTGGATGCGACCACGACGGGATGGTTCAAGTCGAGGGTTGCGCCCATGCCCACGCAAACGAAGCCGCGCGGATTGATGCGATACCAGCCGCCAGCGCAGCCTTCGTTTTTGATGGCAGGACCGCGTGCATCGACGATGGCGCCGGCGCGCAGGTATCCGTAGCGAGTGCGTTTGCTACCGACGTCGCTGTAGATCCAAGTGCGCCAAGCGATGCTCGCGATTTTGGTGCCGTCGGGCTCGAAGGGAAGATTGTCGACGAGAGTGCCGAGCTGATCGGCGCTTGGTTTGGTGTAGCTCGCCGGCCCTGCGCCCGAGTCGGCGCCGTTTTCAGCTGCGCTGCCGATGGTGCGCGCGACGTGCGTTTCGCGTTCGGCGCCGGGCGGTTCACGCCGCGCGCAACCGAACGCAGTGAGTAGCAGCGCGACCCTGAGCGTCGGCTGCCGCACACAGAAACGCGGCGTCGCGTGGAGAAAGCTGGAGACGACGGGCCGGCTCACGGGGACCGCTAATACACCGTTCTAAGCAGCAACGGCAGCCGCCAGCGGCACAGGCGGCAATTTCCCGGGCGCGGAGCTCGGACATTCGGCATTCTGGGGTGCGTGAAACCGAGCGTGTTTGCCAAAGGCGCCTACACCATCATCCGCGAGGTCGCTCGCCATGTGTTGCGAAGGCCCGTCGTGGGCGTCGCTGTGGTCGGCCGCACGCGCGACAATCGTTATCTGTTGATCCGGCGTGGCGACTCCGGGCAGTGGGCGCTACCGGGAGGTACGCTCGAGTGGGGCGAAACGCTGCGCACTACCATCGTGCGCGAGCTCGCGGAGGAGGCGGGCGTCGACAGCCTGGAAATCGGACGCTTAGTGGGAGTGTATTCGGAGCCGTCTCGCGACCCACGCTTTCACGCGGTTACCGTCGTGGTCGAAGCCATCATCGAGGCGCCGACGCGTGCCCAACTGAATCCGCTCGAGATTCTGGAGGTGCGCCTGTTCCAGCGTGAGGAGTTGCCGGCCGAGCTCTCACATCACATGACACCCATGCTGCGCGACGCGCTCGCAGGTGAAACTCGCATCGAGTAAGGAGCGCAGAACTTCACGTGCGCATCGTCCTCGAAGACGCTGAGTTCGTGGTGCCACGTGGCTCCCGCGAAACTACCTGGTTCGTGCGGGTGCGCGACGCGTGGGTCGCTGCGCACGCTGTGGAAGGCGCGGAAGTCGAACGTCTCGAAGCGGGACCAGGAACAGTGTGGCGTCAATCGATCGTGCTCGACTTGCCCGCGGGCACACGCTTTCTGCGAGTGGAAACAGCTCCTAATTCTCAACGCAAGACGCCGCTCGAGTATCTGGCCCGTGGCCCAACGCAAGCGCGCACCGTTCTACGACACGAGTTTCGGCTGACTGCGGAAGGCCAGCTCGCAAAGTACGCCGAGACGCGGCCAGCAACCCCCAAACGCCCAAAAATGGGAAAGTAATCAACGCTCGGAATCGCGCGCGACCACCTTCATTCCGCTTGGCCACGTCCGTTCAAGCAATGAGGCATGGCGAGAAGCAACCGCGTTGAGAGCGCCCGACCCAGCGCCGCAGAAAGTGGCGAGCAGCCTGTGGTCGAAGCCATGTCCGCCACGCGCGTCCGCTCACGCCCGGCTCTACCCGCTGGCATCACCGGCGAAATCAACGAGACCAACTCCGCCGAAGCCAACGAGACCGTCTCCAGCGAAGCCAACAAGACCGACTCCGCCAAGATCATCATCGGCGAAGCCAAGTCCGACAAGACCGACTCCGCCAAGACC
>JBMOMJ010000014.1:0-3200 GCA_049324695.1 Myxococcota bacterium | reverse complement strand
ACAAGACCGACTCCGCCAAGATCATCATCGGCGAAGCCAAGTCCGACAAGACCGACTCCGCCAAGACCGTCATCGCCGAAGCTAAGTCCGACAAGCTCGAGCCCGCCAAGACCGTCATCGCCGAAGCCAAGTCCGACAAGCTCGAGCCCGCCAAGACCGAAGCCGCCAAGACCGAGCCGGTGAAAGTCGAGCGTGAAGCACCGAGTGTACTTCTCGTCGACGACGATCTCACCGTCCTTCGTGCCGTCGGCCGCGCGCTGCGCAGCAAAGGCTACTACGTCGTCACCGCGCGCGACGGCGAAGAAGCCGTACGCCAAATCGCTCAGCACGCGTTCGACGTGATCTTGAGCGACATCTCGATGCCCGGCATCGATGGCATCCAGCTCCTGCGCCAAGTGCGCGAGCACGACCTGAACGTGCCCGTCATCCTCATCACCGGCGAGCCCGCAGTGCGCACTGCCGTTCAGGCTCTCGAGTACGGTGCCTTCCACTATCTCACGAAGCCCGTCGGCCCTGACGCCCTCGAATCCGTCCTCGAAAAAGCCGTGCGTGTTCACCGCATGGCGCGCATCAAGCAACAAGCTGCGGAACTCCTCGGCAACGCCAACGCACTCGGCGCCGATCGCGCCGGCATCGAAGCCAGCTTCGACCGCGCCCTCCAGCTCTTGTGGGTCGCGTACCAGCCCATCGTCGACCCGCGCACACAAACGGTGTTCGGGTACGAGGCTCTACTACGCACCACCGAGCCCTCCCTGCCGCACCCCGGTGCCGTCCTCGACGCTGCCACGCGCCTCGGCCGCCTCGAAGAGCTCGGTCGCATCATCCGAAATCGCGCCGCGGGCCCCATGCTCGCCTCGCCCGACGCCGGCCGCCTCTTCGTTAACCTCCACGTAACGGACTTGTTAGATCCGTTGCTTTCGTCGCCGAACTCCCCGCTTGCAGCCATCTCCACCCGAGTGGTACTGGAGATCACTGAGCGCTCCTCGCTCGATGAGGTGCGCGACGTGAGAGCTCGCGTCGCCGCACTCAGAGAAATGGGCTACAGCATCGCAGTCGACGATTTGGGCGCAGGCTACGCCGGCCTCACGAGCTTCACTCTGCTCGAACCCGAAATCGTCAAACTCGACATGTCGCTCATTCGCGACGCCCACCAAAACTCGACCAAGCAAAAAGTCGTGCGTTCGATGACCGCCCTCGCCAAAGACATGGGCATGATCGTCGTCGCGGAAGGCGTCGAGTCCCCTGCCGAACGCGACGTCCTCGTCGAACTCGGGTGCGACTACCTCCAAGGCTTCCTCTTCGCGCGTCCGGGTAAAGCATTCCCGGAGGTCAAGTGGTGAAAGAAGCCGACCGCGGCGCGCCGCGGCCGGATCCGGTCGCATCTCGGCCGGGGCGACCGTCGTTGCCCAGCGTCCCCGAAATGCGCGAGCCCGCCTTCATGGACGAAGCGCGCACGATGGAAGTCTTCCTGCGCGCCAACGAACAGGCCACCGCGCCCTCCATGTCGCGCGCCGAACGCGCCCTCCTCCTCCGCATGGACGGCGTCCACGCCGGCTCAGTCATCGCTGTCGACCACCTCCCCTGCACCGTCGGTCGCCACCCCACCAATACCCTTCGCATCGACGAAGACAGCATCAGCCGCTTCCACGCCCGCATCGTCCGCGACGACCAAGGCTTCTGGGTCGAAGACCTCGGCTCCCGCAACGGCACCTTCGTCGGCGGCGAACGCACCCAACGCCACCGCCTCACCGACGGCGCCTGGATCACCTTCGGCACCCAAGTCTCCTTCCGCTTCACCGTCACCGACCTGCGCGAAGAACGCCTCCTCCGCCGCCTCTACGAATCCAGCACCCGCGACGCCCTCACCGGCGCCTATAACCGCTCCCACTTCGACGAACGCCTCCGCTCCGAAATCGCCTTCGCAGCGCGCCACGGCACCGAAGCCTCCCTCGTCCTCCTCGACATCGACCACTTCAAACGAGTCAACGACACCTACGGCCACCAAGCGGGCGACATGGTGCTCAAAGAACTCGTCACCCTCTCCCAACGCTCCCTTCGCACCGAAGACGTCTTCGCCCGCTTCGGTGGCGAAGAATTCGGCGTCATCCTTCGCGGCATCAACCTCCGCGGAGCCAGCCGCCTCGGCGAACGCCTCCGCATGGCCCTCGAACTTACCCCCCTCGACTTCGAAGGCACCCCCATCAAAGTCACCCTCAGCGCCGGCTGTGCCTCCATGACCTGCTGCACGCCGCCCGCGACCCCCGACGAAATCATCAAAGTCGCCGACCGCCGCCTCTACCTAGCCAAAACCGGCGGCCGCAACCGCGTCATCTCCGAAGGCTAACCGCCGCCCTCACCTCATTTGCCCTCAAATCATTAGAGGGGAAGCAGAAAACAGGCAGGCAGACAGACAGACAGACAGGGGGGGCGCAGCGACGTAAAGGGCGCGACCTCCCCACCCCGCGCCACAATAGCGCGGTCGACTCGCGACGCCGCGAAGCGCCACACCGCGCACGCGCCCCAATGTAAAGGCCTCCACGCCTTACGGCTCCGCGCACACTCTTTACGGCTCCGCTCGGCGACTCGCGCGCGCTCTTTCCGGCTCCGTTCAGCGCTTCGCGCGCGCATCTCAATATCCGCCTTTTCAAGTTCCGACCAGCGACTCGCGCGCGCACTCTTTACGGCTCCGCTCCGCGCTGCGCGCGCGCACTGCCGCTCAGCGCACTTCCGCTCAGCGACTCGCGCGCGCATCTCCAATATCCGCCCTTTTCAAGTTTCCGCTCAGCGACTCACGCGCGCACTGCCGCTCAGCGCACTTCCGCTCAGCGACGCGCGCGCGCATCTCAAACATCCGCCTTTTCAAGTTCCGACCAGCGACTCGCGCCCGCATTGCCGCTCAGCGACTCGCGCGCGCTCTTTCCGGCTCCGCTCAGCGCTTCGCGCGCGCATCTCAACATCCGCCCTTTTTCAAGTTTCCGCTCAGCGACTCGCGCGCACACTGCCGCTCAGCGCACTTCCGCTCAGCGCTTCGCGCGCGCATCTCAATATCCGCCTTTTCAAGTTTCCGCTCAGCGACTCGCGCGCGCACTGCCGCTCAGCGACTCGCGCGCACACTGCCGCTCAGCGCACTTCCGCTCAGCGACTCGCGCGCGCACTGCCGCTCAGCGACTCGCGCGCACACTGCCGCTCAGCGCACTTCC
>JBMOMJ010000013.1:179634-182364 GCA_049324695.1 Myxococcota bacterium | reverse complement strand
TTCGCGCCCCGTCCCAAACCCATCCCCCCGCTTCGCGTCCCGTCCCGAGCCCGTTCCCCGCTTCGCGTCCCGTCCCAAACCCATTCCCCCCGCATCGCGCCCCGTCCCAAACCCATTCCCTCCGCATCGCGCGCCGGTCCCGAGCGTTGCCGATCCGTCGTAGTTAGTTGGCCCCTCATCGAAAAGGGCGCGACTTTCCAGCGCGGTGCTTCACCAGGCAACTGGTTCTGTCGCTGTGCGGGGCCGCAGCCGCGCACGGGGCGCGTTGTTTGGGAACGGCAGTTATTGGCAGCGGCCAGAGGTGCAGGTTTGCGATTCGCAGTCTTGCGCGCGGGAGCAGGGTTGGCCTGTGACGCCGGTTTGGCAGATGCCGGCGCTGTTGCCGCCGGTGTAGCAATGCATGCTGGTGCAGTGGGTGGGTTGGACGCAGAAGGCGCCGATGGTGCCATCGGTGCACTCGCCGCGGCCGAGGCCAACCGAGTAGGCGCAGGTGCCTTCGAGGCAGTCTTTGGAGTCGTAGCAGGAGCTCTTGAGTTTGCCGTCGGTGCAGGCGCCGTAGCTGTTGCCTGGGACGAAGGCGCAAAGCATCGAGACGCAGTTGGCGTCTATTGTGCAGCGGGATTTGAGGGCGCCGTCGGTGCACTGGCCGCTGCTGCTACCGGAACCAACTGCGCAGCGCGCGGAGATGCAGTCGGCGTCGTTGACACAGCGGGCGCCGAGTTCGCCGGTGGTGCAGGAGCCGTAGCTGCTGCCCGATTCGAAAGCGCAACGCATGCCGACACAATCAGCGTCGTCGATGCATTGGGAACCTGCGAGACCGTCGGTGCAGGTGCCGGTGTCGTAGCCGGTTCGCACGACACAGCGGGCGGATTGGCATTGTTCGTCGCCGGCGCAAGCGCGACCGGCTGTGCCGTCGGTGCAGTAGCCACCGCTGGTTGTGCTGAGCGCGCACACACCCGCGGTGCAGTGTTCGGGTTTGCTGCAGCGATCACCGATGCCACCGCCGCTGCAGGTCCAGCCCGCGCCCGCCGAGTCCTGGGCGCAGCGGCCGCCAGCGCAGTCTGCGTCTTCCATGCGATCGCAGGCTTTGCCAACGGCGCCGTCGCCGCACGTCTTGTAGAAGCCGGAAGCGCTGTACGAAGGCGAGCAGTGGCCGTCGACACACTGGCTGTTTTCGGCGCAGGGTTCGCCGATTGCTCCGGTGGTGCAGAAGCCGTCGAAGGTGCCTTTGGCGCACGTGCCGGCTTTGCAATTCGAGTCGGTTGCGCACGGCTCACCCGACGCTCCCGAGGTGCACTTGCCCGCGGAGGAGGTGGACTGCTGAGCGCAGGTGAGGCCCGTCGCGCACTGATCGTTGGCAGAACAGGTGCTGCCGGCTTTGCCGTCGCTGCACGTGCCGGTGGTTGCCGTCGGATAGCTCTTGGCGCAGAGCGCGCTCTTGCAATCGCTGGCGGTGCGGCAGCTCGAACCGACGGAGCCGTCGCCGCACACACCCAGCGAATCGCCAGAAGAGACGACGCAAATGTTAGTGTCGCAGTCTTTGGCGACGAGACATGCGGCTTGTGCCGCGCCGTCGCTGCAGCGGCCGACGAACGACGTAGCCGGCAAGATGCACGCGAAGCCGCTCTTGCACTGAGCGGTGGTGTTGCAGGTCGCTGCTGCGCCGCCGTCCTGGCACTTGCGCGTGCCGTCGGAGGAGACCGCAACGCAGTGATTTCCGCCGATGCAATCAGTGTCGTCGAGGCAGTTCGAGCCGACCGCGCCCGTAACGCAGTCTCCGCTCGCACTCGCAGATTGCTGCAAGCAGCGACCCGTGCCGCAGTCGGCGTCGGAAGTGCAGGGGTCGTAACCGCTGATGCAACTCACGACGTCTTTGAGATCGCGTTTGCACGCAACGGCGCAGTCGACCGCCGTGGCGCAACCGAGCTCCGGATGGCAACCAACGAAGCTCTTCGAAAATGGATCGCACTTGCAACTGATGCTGGTGCACGCGGTGGTGCAGCCGTTGCCTGCATATTGGAAGGCGAGCGAGCTGCAGCTTTGGACGGCGGGTGGCGGTGGCACCGCAGGGCGTCCACCAACTCCAGCCGTCCCGCCAGTCGATTTGGAGCCACCTTTGGACGAACTACCGCCCGCGCCGTCGCTTTCTCCGCCTTCGCCGGCGTCGCCATCACCACTCGATTTGCCGCCCCCAGAGCAGGCGCTCGCGAGCGCCAACGAAGTCAGTAGCAGGCTCTTCCAGACGATGCCGAACCCGCGCGAACGCGAGCGTTTGCTCCACATCTTTCCTGTCATCCCTTCTTGTTACGCGAGCGACGACTCAAGCTCCCTCGCGACCTCCTCTTCTCCCAACGGACACTCTCGCGAGCGCCGTAGAGCGCCGTACGCAATTTAGAGCGCCCCACGCACTTCAGGGCGCCGTTGTCGCATCCGTCGCGACAACGGCGCCCTTCGGCGCTCCCCTCAGCTGGCGGGTGGTGGCTGCGAGGGACGCTGCGACCAGCCCTTGCGCGGCTCCGCGTGTCCGTTCTTTCGCGAGCGTGGCGCTTCCTCCGGTTCGGCAGCGAAGACGTCCGCTGGAATCGGCGCACTCGTTTCAACTGGCGCGGCTGCGCTGACTTCGGCGGCTGCGCTGGTTTCAATAGGTGCTGCCGCGCTAACTTCGATGGGCGAGCTCCCGTCAACCGGCGCGCTCGCTTCGATGGGCGCGCTGATCGCGATGGGCGCGCT
>JBMOMJ010000013.1:6031-179534 GCA_049324695.1 Myxococcota bacterium | reverse complement strand
GCGCGGCTGCGCTGACTTCGGCGGCTGCGCTGGTTTCAATAGGTGCTGCCGCGCTAACTTCGATGGGCGAGCTCCCGTCAACCGGCGCGCTCGCTTCGATGGGCGCGCTGATCGCGATGGGCGCGCTCCCACCAATCGGCGTGCTGACTTCGATGGGCGAGCTCCCGTCAACCGGCGCGCTCGCTTCGATGGGCGCGCTGATCGCGATGGGCGCGCTGATCGCGGTGGGTGCACTCGCTTCGACTGCGGCGTTCATCGTGATCGCCGCCGGCGCGCTCATCTCCATTTTCATGGGCTCGACGGCCGTCGGATCAACGAATGCACGCTCTGCCGGTGCGTCGCCAATCGCGAGCTCACACTCGCCGAAAACGACCTGAAGCTTGCCGCGCTCGCTGGCAAGCTTCACATCCAGCGAACGCGCGCGGATCACCGTATTGTCGCGCACACGTCCCGCGAGCTCCACGTGCTCGGCTTCGAACTCGCCGGACAACTCGCCCTGCGACGACACGGAGCCTGCCTTGGCACAACCGTGAACACTGCCCGAAACGCTCACGATGATGACTGGCGCCTCGAGCTCTCCCTCCACGCGCCCATGCACGTCGACCGGGCAGGTCGAGACCAACGAACCGCGAAACTGGGTGCCCTGATCGATGACGGTGCGACGCGATGCAGGATCGGATGCGTTCGAATTCATGTGGACCTCGACCTTTCGTGGTTACTCGGCCGCGAGCGCTTCGTGGCTTTGCGTGATTTTGATGCGCAGCCGGCAGCCTGCTTCGAACGCAAAGGCCGTCGGTTGATTCACTTGCTGGAGCGCGGCGGCCACGGCGCCTTTGGCGCTCACCACCAAGCTGCGCACGCCGCTGATGCCTGGGCTCTGCCGCTCGAAGAAGCAGCCATGCACGACGATATCGCCGTGCCCAGAAATTTGGCAGTCGCGCAGCACACCAAATTCGCCGATCACGAGCTCGGCGCCGTCACCCAACTCGATGACGCAGTTCTCGAAGCGACTCTCGACGTGAATTTGCGAACCCGGCCCGAAGTTGAGGCGCGCATCGCGCAGCAAATCGCCGCGACCGAAGTAGCGCCTCTTCTCCGTGTTCGCCGGTTTGATTAACTCGAGGCCCGCCAAGCGCGGAGGCGAGCTGACCTTGGCTGCCTCGAAATTCGCGTTGTGCAGTCGCGCCTCATCGAAGATGGTGCCGCTCAAGTCAGCGCCCGAAAAATCGGCGCCGCTGGCGTCGCAAGCCAGGAGGCAGGCGTACTGCAAACTCGCCGCGGTTAGCTTCGCGCGAACCAGCGACGCGTGACTAAAATCGGCGCGCGTAGCGTTGACGCGCGTCAGGTTGGCGTCGACCAAGGTGGCCGCACGCAGATTGACGCCGACCAGATTCGTCAGCGTCAGGCTGGTGTTTTCGAGATCGGCTTCGGACAAATCGGCCATCGCCAGATCAGCGCCTTCGAGATCCGCGTCAGTCAGATCGGCAGCGCGCAACTTGGCGCACACGAGCGTCGCACCCAGGAGCTCCGCGCCTACCAAGTAAGCGCCGCACAAACTGGCTCCGGAGAGATCGGCTTTCTCGAGGTTGGCGCGCTTCAACTCGGCACCGTCCAGGCGCGCGGAGCTCAAATTGGCGTTTGCCAAATCGGCGCGCTCCAGGTGAGCTTCGCTGAGATCGGCGCTGGTCAGCGACGCACCGCGCAGACTTGCATTTTGCAGAAACGCTCCGCGCAGCTTGGCGCGATCTAGCTTGGCGCCATCCAAATCGGCGCGCGTGAGATCGACACCCTCGAGATTGAGGCCCGAAAGATCGAGGCCTGCGAGCCCGGCGCGTTTAAAGCTCTCGTTGGCTTCGAGCCGCCGAACCACTTCTTCGCGCGTCAACTCCGACTTTGTCTGTCGGCTGTGTTCACGCATGCTGCGGCCGAAAGCGGCCAAGCTGGACAAGCCAGCCGAGATCGCCGTCTTCTCTTCGGGGAAGTCGAAACCGCGATCCACGTCCTCGATGCTGAGCGCGTCTGCTTTGGGATCCATCGCTATTACTTCGATCGCGTGCAGTTCGACAGGTGTTGGTTCTGCTGCGAGCACTTCGACGGGTGCTGGTTCTGCTGCGAGCACTTCGATGGGTGCTGGTTCTGCCGCGAGCGCTTCGACGGGCGCTGCTTCCGCCCGGAGCGCTTCGACGGGCGCTGCTTCCACCGCGAGCACCTCGACGAGTGCTGCCTGCATCGGCATGGGTTCCACCGCGGTGGGCAACGCTGCTCCCAACGCCGCGAGCGAGTCCGGCTTGACCTTACCGCGTTTGCTCGGTGGCAGAGGGCTCGGCAACCAGCTTTCGAATTCGGTCAGCTCGAGCACTGCATCCGGCTTGGAAGGTCGCGCTTGGTCGCTGGGAGCCGCGAGGGCCGAACCGCAGCGCACACAGAAGTGCGCTCCCAGGTACATTTCGGTTCCGCAGTGTGGGCACGCAGTAAATTCGTCGAGGCTCACGGCGTAATCCTCGGGCTTGCGACCTGGCTCTTCCCAAGCATCGGTCGAACGGCGCTTCGATGTGATGAAGCGCGCGATTCAATGAGTGGAAACGCTCACGACGATTTCTTGCTCGCGCTCGAAATTTCCGTACGCGTGCGTGTGTTGCCAGGTGTGGGCAGAGGCTCTACACCGTGCGCTCAGAAGCGCGCGCCGCTCGCTAGCGTCACTCCCCAGGGTGTTCGGTTGTGCATGCCGAAGCCGGCAGGGCCATCGAGATTCAAGGCGAATTCAGCGCGTAACCACGCCACAGCGAGCTCGTAACGCAGCGCGGCCGCGGCGGAGAGCTGCGCGTAATCGCCATCTAGGATCGGCACGCTCTGCGTATAGAGGTGGAACGCAGCTTCGGGCACCCAGCGTCCCGCGCGGAGCTCGCCGCGCGCAGTTACATCCAACGCCACACGGCTTGCACGACGATTCACCGACAGCAAATAGCCTGGCTGCACATCGAGCCGAAGCGCCACATTACTGAACAAGTGCTCGCGCAAGCTGACCAGCGCCAGCAACGGAATAGCGTTGTTGGACCACAACCACGGCGCTTGTGTGCCGCGCGCTTGCAGCGCGACGCGATCCGCAAACGCTGCCGCCGAGTTGGCGTCGAGACCGCCCGGTGTGGTGACGAGTGGAGGCGCAGCCGCCAAGCCAACACGCAATTCACGGAACGGCTCGGCCAGCAAAGTCAGATGGAATCCCAACAGCGGATTGCCGAAGCGTGTGCTGGTGCGGCGCTCGCGGGCTTCTTGCTCGAAGCTGGTGAAGCCCAAGGTGGCATCCAACGTCGAGGTCCAGCGTGCGCCGAGGCGTAGGGCCAGCGCCAGGCTCGGCGCGATATGAAAAGTAGAAACTTGAGCGTTGGATGGCGTTGTCGCCGCCGTGAACGCCGCTTCGGCCGCGGCACGATCGCTTTCGCGCAAGCGATGCACCGCAACGCCGTCCGCACGTGCTGGCGCAGTCAACGCGTGCGCCAACGCGCCAATCGCCAGGCACAGCCAGGCCTTCATCGACGCACGAACTTTCGCAAACTGCGGCCGTCCAAATCGGCGACGTACACGCTGTTGTCTCCGCCAACCGCGATGCCGTGGGGACTCTCGAGCGCCGCATCGTGTCCGAATACTCCTAGCGTATTCCCGTTGCTATCGAGCTCCACGATGCGCCGCGCAGTACCGCCCGGAGTTTGATTGCCGCCGTCCGCGACGTAGACGTGCCCGTCGGGTCCGAGCGCAACAGCCCAGGGGTGACCGAGCTCGGGAGCGCTCCACGACGCGAGAAAGTGTCCGTCGCTGTCGAAGACCTGCACGCGTGCATTGTCGCGATCAGCCACGTAAATGCGATCGTTGACGTCGATGACGATGCCGTGTGGCGTTTCGAACTGGCCCTTGCCCACGCCGTGCTCGCCGAAGCTCGAGGTGAAGCAGCCGTTCGGATCGAAGCGCGCGATGCGAGCATGATCATATCCGTCTGCGACGTATGCGTCGCCGTTGGACGCGAACGCAACGCCCGTTGGGCGCGCGAAGTCTTCCGGCGCTTCACTGCAAGCGCTCAGGAGCGCGAGTGCGCTCAGCGCACTCACGGTGCGCGTCAGCCCGAGCATGCGTGCCCCCCCAAAACCAAATCAATCTGACCGTTTTCATCGAGCCGCACCACGCGATCTGCGTCCGAATCGGTCACCCACAAGCGGCCCGCCGAATCGAAGTTGAGCCCGTGTGGGTAACGAAAGAGCCCTGCCCCCAAAGTTTGCAGAAGCTCGCCGCTCTGCGGATCCAGCACGAAAATAGGCGCTTCTGGGATCGGTTGGCGATTGGGACTGCCGTGTCCCGCGTCGTGAGCAACAAACACGCGCCCATCGGGATGCACCGCGACGGCCAACACTTTGCCAAACTGCACACCTGCTGGAAGCTTTGGCCAATCCTCCACCAACCGATGACTGCTGACCGGCAATGTTGGCGCCGGAGGATCTTGCGCGCACGCAACCAAACACACCAAGAGGCCCAAGAGGACCCGCGCTCGCCACATCGAGTGCGACTATAGCTCAGCGCGCGCGGACTGCAGGCTCCGGCGCTATCGTCTCAAGGTCGTGTGGCGTGCCGCGAGCTCGTGGCCTTCCCGCCGGTCGAGGGGCGAATACGAGTCCAAGTTCTATGCAGCCACAACTCGAACTCATCGAGCTTGCGCGCGACCCACTCGGAATGTGTGGCGAGCAACGCCGCGCCGAGCGCGAAGAACAACACCGCCGGCCCCGGAATGAAGGCGAACACAACTCCGACCGGTAGCATCGCGAGGCCGAGGCCGAGGTAGATCAACCGCACCCAGCGCGGCTCGTTCTGCTCAGCGACGTAAAATCGGTGGAAGCGTTCGCCGGGTGGAGACGCTTTCAGCTCATGCCACTTCTTGTGAGCGCGTCGCAGCACGCGAAGCCGTATTGCATCAACGATGCCGAACGCCCGAGGCCCGGTTTTGCGCGAAATCGGCTCATTATCTGTGCAAAATTGCCTCGCAGCGCATTCTCGCTGCGCTACGACGCTGCATCGCTCGCCAGAAGAACTTTGCATAGCGGGCACGCCGCGGGAACGTGCGAGTTGTCGCGTCGATGCAAATCCAAGAGTGAGCGAGACACCTGAGCCAAGTCGCGTCGCACCTTGCGGCGAGCTCCGCGCACGCGCGGAATCGAAAGCGTTTCGTACGACGTCGTCTGGTGACGCAGCCAGGCGATCACCGCCGCTTCGGCGCGCCGATCGATCGAAATGCGCTCCGTACGCGCCACGGTGCCGCTGCCAACCGGAGTGGCATGTTCGGCGACACGCCGGGCCAAACGCGCTTCGAGCTCGGAAAAACTGGGAGCGAAACGCAGAAACTGGCGCACCTCGTACTCGAACTCGGCGGCATAGCTCGCTTGCAGCCGCCTCTTGCGCTCGAGCTCACTCGCACGTCGCTTTTGATACTCGGGTGAGGCGCGCTCCGCTTCGATCGCCGCGCGCGCTGCTTCGATGTTTTCGCGCGGCGCCCAGATGCCGCGTGAGAACATGCGATTCTTCACCTCTTCGACGATCGCCCAGGATGGACCGAGCAACTTCACTCGGCGCGTGAGCCCTGCGTCGCCCGGAGGTAAATGCGCCCAATCGTCTGGCACGCTCATGCGTGTTCCGTCCTCGGCGCGGAACACACGTGGCTCGTCCGTAGGGCTCAGGGTAATCGAAGGGTGGGCTGGCTGAGCCGGCATCGCGGGGCAGAGCCTACTTACGGGTCGCGCGTCTGTCAGCGACTATTCGAATGCTGCCAAGTGCCATTTCTGGCAATTGCGTATGCGCGCATTCCGGGGCAAACTCGGCCTGTTTGGAGAAGCGCAACATGAGTCGGACCAGCGCGACGCGACGCATCACCCAGGCGGATTGGCTGTTGACCTGGTCCCGCTTGAGGCGCTGGGCGTTGCCCGCTTGTGGTCTCGCATTGCTCGTTGCTTGTGGACAGACCGAAGGCGACGACGACGGAGGGCAGGGCGGCGTCATCCATTCGAAAGGTGGCGCAACCTCAACCGGAGGTTCTCCGAGTGTGAACGGTGGCGCGTCGAGCGGCGGCGCGGTCGCCAATGGTGGCGCGCTTGCAAACGGTGGCGCAACCGCGAGCGGCGGTGCGGCAACGAGCGGCGGCTCGCTCTCCAGCGGTGGCACAACCGCGAGTGGCGGAGCGAGTACGACTGGCGGCCGTACGCAGGGAGCCGGCGGCACGAGCTCGACTGCGGGAGGTAGCGGCGGTCGCTCCGCAAACGGTGGCAGCGGTGGGGCGACACAAGGTCAAGGTGGTTCGGCCGCTGGTGGTCGTTCGAACACTGGCGGAACGGCAGGCACCGGCAGTGGCGGCCTGAGCACGGCGGGCGCGGGTGGCACCCTCGGCGCTGGGGGGCTGCTCGGCGGGCTCGCTGGTTTGCTCGGCAACGCTGGCTTTGCGGGTGGCTCGCTCTCCGGTTGTCGAGCAGTGCCGGCAGCAGATAGCCTGTGCACCACAGCTGCGCTTCCGCACTACGTTGCTTGTGTGACGCCGTACACCGAGCCCAGCGGCTGCATGGTGCGCAGTATCGGTAGCGTCACCGATTCGTATTGTTGCCCCTAATCGCGAGGCGCCCGCCCGCTGCGTTTGCGCAACGACGCTTGTCAACGCGCGCTCGCAGCGCGAACATCGGCTACCGGCGGTGGACCGGAGCATCGAGGAGGAGCCATGACGATTCGTTCACGCGCGAGTGAGCTGTTTGGTCCGACGAGCCCGATCGCCGTGCAGCTGTGCAAAGCACTCAAAGCGAGCTGCAGGTTCACGCGCACCTACGCCATCCCTGCGGGCGCGCTCTCGTACGATCACAGCCACAGCGGCGACTTCGTACAGGTTGCCAATGGCATCAATTGGGGTGCAAGCGCCGGCTCCATGACCGCAACCGTGCCGCGCCCTCGTGACCACGCGGGTGGTTCGGTCAACGTTCGCCTGTTCTTCATGTTCGCAACCGATCAAGCGGGCACGTTGGCGTTTGCCGTCACTCCCATGACGTACGACTCCGGCAACAATTTCGAGACCTACGGTTCTCAAGCCACCCCGACCATGAACGCGCCCGAGTCGCTCGGCAGCGTTTATGCTCTTTCCGTTACCATCGAGCCAGGCAACGGCTGGGGTGACGGCGACTGGTGGTTTTTCCGGCTTTCACGTCAAGGCACCTTTCCGGGCGCAGTGCGTCTCATGAGCATGGGCGTCGACTACCAGGCCCACTTGTGATCGTTCAGCAGTCGCAATCGCAAACCCGGTAACCCGCTGCCGTTCAGCGGCATGGACGCGGGCGCAGCCATGCCGTTTGCGTTCTGTCGCGCTCGCCGTATCGTCCGCTCACCGAGGATCTCGAATGGTGAACCGTCGCTGGCTTCTGCTTTCGTTGCTCGTTTCGAGCGTTGTGCTCCGTTGTTCCTCCGAACGCAATTTTCGGGAGGGTGAGGGGGGTGGAAAAGGCGGACTCGCCGGCGCGAAATCCTCAGCTACGGGCGGCGCTGCAGGTCAAGGCGGAGTCGGCGATGCGGGCGCGACCCAAGCAGGTGCAACGAACGCCGACGCTGGTGCAGGCGGCGCATTGGATGGCGCCTCGGGTAGCGCGGGTCAACCGAACGATTCGAACGAAGCCGGTCAAGCGGGTGCCAACGCCGCGAGTGGTGCGGGCGGCATTGGTGACGGCGGCGCAAGCAACGCCTCCGGCGGGCGCATCGGCAGCGGCGGAGCCAGCAATGGCGGCGCGGCGAGTGGCGCTGCCGGCAAAGGTGGCGCAGCGAGCGGCGGCGCGGCGAGCGGCGGCGCAAACAGCGGTGGCTCCGCTGGCGCTCCGTGCAGCGCTCCATCGAGCCAATGTGTGAAAGCCGCACCTACTGGTTGGCAAGGCCCTCTCGTGGTGACCAGCAATAGCGCGAGCTGCCCAGCGGCGTTCCCCAGCCCGCTCGCCAACCTCTACACCGGACTTGTCCCCGGTAACGCTTCCTGCACCTGCGCTTGCGGCGCGCCCAACACGCAATGTAGCGCCACCGGCAACGTTACCTTTTACAATCAAGACGGCTGTACCAACGGCGTCGCTGGCACCGTCCTTTCCACCGGCATGTGCGTGGCCCAAAGCAGCTCCGTCGGCATGTCCCTCACTGGCAGCGTCACCGCGAGCTGCGGTGCCGGCAGCGTGCAGAGCAACATCGCCGCCTCGCAATGGAGCAATTCACTCAGTGCCTGCGGCGGCGCCGTCAAACAAGGCAACTGCACCGCCAGCGACGAGGTCTGCGTCGCGGCGCCAGCCACACCGTTTGCCGCCAAGTACTGCATCCAGCGCGAAGGCGACCAAACCTGCCCGACGGGCTACCCCGCGCGTAGCGTCATGTACTCCAAATACGAAGACGCTCGTCACTGCCCGCAAACCTGCGACTGCAGCATCTCCGGCCAAGGTTGCGAACTTCAAGTCGAAGTCAACTCCCGCGGCGACTGCACCGGCACCACCACTCGCCGCACCATCGCTCTCAACGCTGGCTACAGCTGCGTGATCTCTAACACCACCGCACATAAAGGCTACTTCGCACAGATCGTCACCAGGCCCGGCACCTGCTCATCCAACGCCACCCTCTCCACCACCGGCAGCGTAAGCCCCGCGGGCGCCACCACCGTATGCTGCACGCAATGAGCTGAACCTCCCGCGTAGTCCATCAAACTCGCCTGCAAGCCCCGGCCCCCATGCAAAACCTCGTCGCCGATCTTTACTACACGCGGCACCACTGGGACTTTCGGCTCGGCACTTACCTCGGCTTGCTGCGCACGATGGGCATTCGCGACATGGTTTCGCGCTTATACTCAGATTCGCTCCTCAAGACCCAAACCTTCAATCGTCTGAAGCGCACGCGCGAACTCATCGCCACGCTCATCGTCGACGGTCTCGATAGCCCGCGCGGTCGCGAAGCGCTCGCTCGCATCGAACGTGCTCACCGAGGCGTCGTCGCCAGCAACGACGAGTATCGGTACGTTCTCTCAGTCTTCTTTCTCGAGCCTCTGCGCTTCAACCAAGAGTTCGGCTGGCGCGCCTTTCGTTCGAGCGATCCGAAACTCCTGTTCGACTTCTGGATGCAAGTGGGGGAGCGCATGCACATCCGCGACTTGCTTCCGTCGCTTGCCGATTGGTCTCGCTTTCAAGCCGACTTCGAAACCGAGCATCTTGGTCGCAGCGAACAGGGCCAAGCTCTGGCGCGCGCCTCGCTCTACGAAGTCGTTCGCCTGGTCATCCCGCGCGGAATGCAGGAAATTACGCGTCAAACTCTGCTCGGCACCATGGAGCCGCGCGTACGCGAAACCCTCGGCTTGCCCCAAGCCAAACTTCCTGTCGCACTCACCCTCGGCACGTTGCGCCTGGCTTCGTGGTTCGGCGCAGGTACACGTGTGCCCACCATGGATGAAGCCGAAACTGCGCGTTGAATGCGAGGAGCTACTTGTCTCACCGCGAGGTCGGCCATAAACTCGCTCGAATGCGGGGAGCACTGGGTTTTGGGATAACGGTTGCAGCGGTTACTGGGTTTGCCTCCATCGCGAGCGCGCAATGCGAGTACGACAGCGAGTGTGGCAGCGATAGCGTGTGCGACGCCGGTCGTTGTCGCACGCGACCTCCCCGCGCGGAGCCCGACGACAGCGGCAGGCTGCGAAAGAGCGGCAAACGCATCGGCAAGCCCGGGCTCATGGCGGCGGGCATCGTGTTGGCGGCTTCGGGCCCCGTCGTCATGACGGTCGGTTTACTCACGACGCACTGCAACTCGCCGGGTTCGACATGCAACGTCGAACAACGCTTGCTTTTGTTTGGGTTGGCGGGTGGCGCGCTGATCGGCATCGGCGTTCCGTTAATCGTGATGGGCGCGAAGCGTGTGCCCGAACGCCAGGTGATTTTGGTGCCGTCGATCTCGCCCGAGCGAGCTAGCCTGAGTGTTCAACTGACGTTATGAGATAGGAATGATGGGGAGCAAATGAGCTGGTGGGACAAACTGAAAGCTTTGTTGGCTGACGAGAAGCCGAACGGCGGCAAGAGCAGCGAAATCATGAAACAGCGGGCGAAATGGCTCGATGCCTCGGAGACGAGCTTTGGCGTTCCGGTGCTGGATTTGATCAGCGTCACGGGCGGCATGATTTCGACCAGTCAGGACATGAGTGCTGCCGCCATGGCCATATCGTGGAGTTCCAAGACCGTCGCGGATCTACCGCGCGATGTCGAACCCGCCGAAAGCATCGCCTGCGACTTGCGTTATCCCATCGAGCCCGAGCTCCCCGACGGCTTTCTCTACACGCCAGCCGAGATGGAACAAAAGTACGTCATCGGCTATCGCGAGCATCGCATTCTGCTTGCACGCAGCTGGACCGGAAACGTCCAAGCCACTGCCGAAACGCGCCGCACGGGCGACCAACTCATCATCGAACGTCTTCACCTGATGGACGACACGCTGAAAGTTTTCGGCGATCCCGTCCAGACCTTCGACTGGATTCTGCGCTCTCACGCGCTCGATCAAGTTCTGCCGCTTCCCGTTAGCGACGAAGCCGCGAAAATGCTCGAAGCCATGCCCCTATCGGTCTTCAGTCACTTCGGCAACATCGCTCGCTGCGCGGCTACTTCTTGGAATCCCACGCCACCGGCGCGGCCCCTGCGCTCCTTCAGCGCTGTCCTTACTGCCGTGCGTTGCGAACAGCCCGAGGAAGTCGCTCGGCTCGTCGCAGCCGGCCATTCCGTAAACACGCGCGCGCCCGCCGGTGGCTACACGCCGCTCCACATCGCAGCCGGCAAAGGCAACCTAGCGCTTACTCGCCAGCTCCTCGACCTCGGCGCTGATCCGAACCTCCTTGCCGAGCGCGACGCATCTGCCCTCGTCACCGCGCTAGTCCACAAAGCGCCCCTCGCCGTGCTCGAACTCCTCATCGCTCGCGGAGCGGATCCGAAGCTAGTCAACATCGACGGCTTTGGCGCGCTGCATGCCCTCGCGGAGATCGATCACACCGAACCCCTGCGCCTCTTCCTCTCGCAGGGCCTCCACCTCGAGCAACGCACCCATCGGGGCTACACGCCACTTCACATCGCAGCCGCTCTCGGCCACATCGCCGCGCTCAACGCACTGCTCCAAGCGGGTGCCGATCCCGATGCCCATTCGAACGACGGCCAAACCGCTCGCGACATTGCGATCTCTCAAAGCAAGAACGAATCCGTCGCCGCGCTCGACGCCTGGCAAAAACGCGCACCGTAACGTCGCCTTAGGCCAACGCGCACCGTAACGTCGCCTCACGCCGACGCCGCACACAACTGCGTCACGCGCTTCACCAACTGAGCGCGTGCTGCGCGGTACTCGGCTTGCTCTAGCGCCTCGCCGTGCACCCCATAACGTTCCCAACTCCCGTCGCGAGCTCCCTCCGGCAACGAAGAATGCACCTCGTGGGGCATCACCCTCAACGCACCCAACAACGCCGCTTCCACAGGACGCCCGCCTTCACGTACACACCACTCCACCACGTCCCAACCGTGCGCTGCATGCCGGCCCTCATCCGCCGCCAACTCCTTCAACAGCGCGCGCGTCGGCCCATCCTCGCAGCGCCGTGCCAACTTCGCGATCACCCGCGCCGACACTCCCTCGTGCAACGCTCCCTCGACCAGCGAATCTACAGCCAGCTTCGACAGCGCCAACCGCCGTGAACGTGGCAACGAGCGCACCCGCTGCGCCTCCGGAAAAGCGCCAGGCTCCTCATTTCGCCCATCTAGCGAACGCGCCAAGGAAAAACACAACTCCGTGTGCCGAATCTCATCCAGCGCATCCCGATTGGCGTCTGCCACCAACGCTGGCGGCGCACCCAGAGCCATCAAGTCCAACGTCAAACGAGCAAACGCCGCAACCGAAGCGTGCTCCGTCAAACCATTCTCGCGCCACTGCGCCGCCAAAGCCGCTCGTGGCATTTTCACGTCGTGCGCCGGCTTCTCCTTCAATTCCGTAAGCACCGCGGGCGCCCAATCCGTGCCCGGCCGCACCTTCGCAAGCAACGGCTTTCCCCAACGCCGCAGCTGCCGTCCGCGCGAAAACCCAGTCGTCGAAAACAACGTGATCAACGCGCCGAACGCACTCATCACCAAATAGCTGAACGATCCCAACACTGACCATGCGCCCAGCCCGTGCCGAATCAACAAACGAATCGCGCCCCACAACAGAAATCCAGTCATGGACGCGAAACACACCACCATCGGCACTCGACCCACAGGCAACATCAACGCGCCTAACCAAAACGCGGCGAACGCCCACACCGCCGGCGAATTCAATACCGCGCGCAGCCGCCACCACTCGCCCTGACGAAACGCTTGCACCTCGTCGTCAATGTCATCTTCCACGAGGACGCCGTCCTCCACCTTTGCGACCAGCGCTTCGGCATTCCGCACGTGAACGCCCGACTCCGAATCCACCGACCTACCAGATACAGCCAGATTTGAATTCCCCATGGCCTTAACTCTCCAATACGCTCCGCAGGTCGCACTTATTCCGCTCAGACCCGCGAAAACGTGCCTATCCGCGTCGTCTTACACTTCGAGGCGTCGCAAGATTGCTCGGCAACGGGCGTGCTCTCGCTTTCGAGCAAGAGCCGTCCGCGTTGTGTGCGCGAGACGCTACATTGCTTCGCGAAGCTGACTTTGCAGCGCGTCCAACCCCTTCACGAAGACTCGATTCGTGAGACGCTCCGATGGACATGCAGTGTACCAGTCGTCTGCCAACAACTGCGGATCGACTACCCGCGGATTGGAACCAGCCTCGTTTCCCCCAGAGCAGCCAGCGAGCAACAGACTCAGCATGAGCCCGCCTCTGCCCAACGACCCGAGACGCTCGAATCGCATGTCAAAGCTCCTTGAAACGATTGAGTCCGCGTTCAACGAACCTACAGGGCCTTCCGAAGCTCCTGTTCAAGTTCGAACAACCCCTTAACGAATGTTCGACCCTTCAACGCCCCCGATGGACATCCGGCGTAGTAGTCATTCGCCAAGCGTTGCACGCCACTCTTCGTTCGAACGTCGAGCATAATCGTGGACAGGTCGAAGATGCACGATTTCTGGTCGCTTTTGACGACGCCATCCACCGCTTGCCGAATCGGCACCATCTCCGAGTCGCTCAACGTGCGTGTGCCCACGTTGTGCTCGGCCGAGCCAGCGCTGGTACGATCGCAGGTGTCCCACGACAACTCACGCGACGGCAGCTTCAGCACCAGCGTATCCAACGTCAACACTGGATTGCACGAAGCGCCCTCGATCGATTGACTATACCCCTCAGAAGACACCAACGTCAGCTCTTCGTAGGAAGGATCCACAGCGTCCCTATCCGTGTCGTTTGTCGCTGAGCACCCCTCCAGCAGCACACTCAGCATCAGTCCGCCGACACCCACTCCTGCAATTCGCCCGATTGCCATTCCAAACTCCTTCGCGCCGTGTTGAGCAACCGGCGTGCCATAAGTTCCGTCGTTATACGGCTGGTTCGTGGCACAGGTTGAGCCACGCCGGCGAACGCATCGACGCGCCCGGTCTCAGGAGCCCTCGAGCGGCTCGCTGCAGGCCATGCTCGCGGACTGAGTTTTCGACTAGCATGCGGGAGTGCCCAGGAAGACCATGGACTACCGTCTGATCGACGGCATCTTCATCGTGGTTCATGCTGCGCGGTCGCCTTCCGACTTGGAGTGGGCCAGCTTCGTGAATGAGCTGCGCACGACGAGCGCGCATCATCATCGGGCCGCCATCGGCTATTCGTATGGCGGTGGTCCCGATGGCAAGCAGCGAGGCATGCTGAAGGAGTTCATGAAGGTGGAGAACCGGAAAAACGTTCCTGTGGCCCTCCTCACGAATAGCGTGATGGTGCGCGGTCTCGGTGTTGCGTTGTCTTGGCTCGTCCGCACAATCAAAGTGTTCCCGCTGAGCGGAGAACAGGCGGCGTTCGAATTCCTTGGTCTCAGCGTCGATGAATCTGCTCGCGTTCACCAGATTCGGGTCGAACTCGAAAGGGGACTCGACATTGCGAGCCGCCTGTCGACCGTCTCGCAGGGGAAAGCCTAGGCTCGGACATCACCTAGGGATGAAGGCGTGGTGAAACGTCGAGAGCAACGCGGCGCGATCGTGGGTGTGGCGGAAAACGGAAACTCCGCAGATCTCGTCACTGTTGGGCCCGGCGCTGACGTGCTCGATCGGCGTCGCGTCGATCTTACCGAACCAGGCATGCCGACGCACCCGCATCATCACGAGGGCTCGTGGGCGGTTGGTCGCTACCTCAACACTCCTGGAGCGCGGAAGCTCCCGCTGGCTGAAGTGGTCGCGCTCGTCGATCGCGTTCGCACGGCGGCGGCGCGCGGTGCACGCGAAAGCCTCCAAGCCGTGGCGCTGGCCACGAACGTGCCGATTGTGGGGATCGCAATTCGCGTGTGTCCCGAGCTTCCTCCTACGACAGAGGAGCGAATCGCCGACAATCGCGCCCAAACCATGGCCGACTCGGTAATGTATCGGCAGGCCCTCGCCACGGCTGCCGAGGCGCGCGGCTGGTTCGTGTACTGGTACGACCGCGAGCGCGTCTTTGCTGAAGCAACGACAGCACTCGGCTGCGAAGACATCAACGCCTTCCTTCAAGACATGGGACGGTCGTTGGGTCCTCCCTGGCAAGCCAAACACAAGCTCGCCGCTGCAGCGGCGATCGCGGCCTCCAACTTGCGGCAAAGGTAGGCTCTTGACCGGAGAGCTCGACGCGACACGCTGGGCTCCAGGGGGTTGCGCCTGCGGGACCACGAGAAATCAGCTTGATGAAGCAGAGGGATGAATTCCACGCGGAGGTTCTCTCGTTGGCTTCGACTCTGTCTTCATTGGCACGAGCGTACTATCGGCAATGGCTGAGGGTGAGCGGTGTAATTAGTGGCTGTCTGCCGGAACCTCAGCAGCGCTTTTTCGAGGATTTGAGCACGAACGATTAGTATCGTGTTGCGTGGACGTGTGCGAACGGGTGCCGATGTTCGCGTCGGCGCCCGGATAATGTTTCTCATGACCCGCGTGGGGCGAAGCCTAGGAGTCTCGCGAGGACGCGAACGTTAGGGACGCGCGAGTCGTTCACACGTTGCGCGCGTGCGGTCGTCGAGGGGAAAGCAGCTTTCGATGCTGAGCTCGTCGAGCAGGACTTGTTGAGGGGCGGAGAACTTCGTGACGGTGACGAGGAATGCGACATGCAGGGTGTCGCGCCGGAGACGAAGGGTTTGGGCAGCGGGAGCTGGTTTTGCAAAGTCGGGTTCTCGCCAGGTATCCGGGAGGTCGGGGAACGCGAGCACGCGGGTGAGTAGGTCTTGGAGTCGCTGGTCGTACGCTCGCTGGAGGAGCTCGCGATGTAGGCGGTTGAGCATGCTGGAGGCAAAGGCATCCCAATCTTCGACGAAGGGGCGAACGAGTCGCGGGTCGAAGAAGAGGGTGAACATGTCCGGTGATGCGGGCATGTGTGATGGTTCGGCGATGAAAGCCCCGAGGAGCGCTTTGGCCCCGTGGTTCTTGCGAAGGATGTGGAAGTCACCGCCGAGCACGCTGAGTGGGTAGGGTTCCTGCTGTTGCATCATTTGCTCGATCGCTCGCTGGATGTCGGGGTCGAGCGCGTCGAGGGTAGGCTCGGGGAAGGCTGGTGAGAGGCCGGCTGCACGCAAGGCTTCGTTTTGAGCTCGCAGGGGAACCTGCAGAGTGGCAAGCAGGCGCATTGCCATTGCGGTGCTCGGGCGAGCTCGACCCGATTCGAGAAAGCTGACGTGGCGCGCCGAGACGCCCGCTTCGAGAGCGAGATCGAGTTGGGAGTGGCCGCGGCGCTTGCGCCAATAGCGGAGGACCGCCGAAAAGAGCTGACTCGACACGGGCGCAGACATCGTGCTGGCGAGTGTACCAGGTTGGAGTCCGGCGCCGCACTTACCTTGGGTGGTTATTGCGATCGACGTCGAGAGAGCTCAGGTTCGCGTCGATGACTCGACAGTTGTTCTTGGGGTTGAGCTCGGTGGTGGCGCTGGCCGTCGCTGCAATCGCGCTGTTTCTTCCGCACGGATTGTTGATCGGAAAGGGAGTGGAGCCGGACGCGCTGCGAGTGGTTTGGGTGAGAGAAGTCGGAGCTCTGATTCTGGCAGTGGGCGTGACGACGCTGCTCGTGCGCAAGGCGCCCGACTCGGTGGCATTGCGGGGCGTGTTGATTGGCAACGCGGTGGTCCATTTCGCGCTGTTGCCGATTGAAATCGCGGCGTTCATTCAAGGAGCGATCACGAAGCTCGAGGGCATTGTGCCGAACTCGCTGTTGCACGTCGCGTTGGGAACCGGCTTCGTCCTATACGCTCGTCGCGTCCACGTGAGCTGACCAAACAGAGCGGCCGGCGGAAGCGTGTCACTTCGCCAAGGCTTTCTTGTGTGTGCCCCACGGGAGTGACACGACGCCATGTTTCCTCAGAATGCTCCAGAGAGCGCCGTCGAATGGCTTGGTTTTAGCGCCTTGCAAAATCAGAAAGCTGACCTTCATGTCGCGGAAGCCGTAGTTGCCCGTGAACGGCTGAGTGTGGATCTGGTCGTTCGAGTTGGGGTCGTGAAAGTCGATGTAGAACCAGATTCCGTCGGGGTCTGGATTGGGCACGGCCGCAGCCCAGCCGCCGCGAGCCGTGGATCGATGCGTGTTGTGTTGGTAGGTAATGGCTAAGCGGTCGGCGATGAGGTTGCGCTCGGGATCGAACTCGGAGAGCTGGGGGTAGGCCGGCTTGAGTTCGGCGATATCGCGGGCGATGGCGCGGATGGCTACGGTGTATGCAGCGTCCGGTTTGGCCGACGCTGATGCTTCGATGTCAGTTGCTGCAGGAGCGGTGCTAGCACTCGGAGCTGGGGCCATTGGGTTAGCGGAGGAGTTGGCCACGGCAGGTTGGGCAGATAGAGCAACGCTTGCGCCGGCGTGGCTACGTGTCTCGCCTCGTGAGTTGCCCGTGCTGGGTCGACAACTAACCAGCGCGAGCGCCAGCGTTGCCACCGAACCGCGCAGGCGGGCACGGGTTCGCGCGAGTGAGCGCGGTTTGACGCCCATCCCGACGCCGCAGAAGCTTGGATTTGGATGCAGGCGCCGTCTGTAGTAACGTTGTTTCGGCTGGAGCATGGACGAACGCAGTTTACTGGCTTTGGGGTTGTTGCTGGGTGTTGGCTCCGGCAAGTCTCCCGAGCGGTGGCTCGAGAGCGTGCACGCGTTCGCGCGGGAGAAGCAGGCAGCCGAGCCGATGAACGCGGCTGTTGCTACGGTGCTGGTGGGGGCTGCCGCTTTCTACGCGGCCGAACGTTACGAGAACCCGAAGGTGAATTCGTTTTTCGACGCGTTGGTCTACGTCTCGACGAACCTTTCGGTCGGCTATTCCGATATTCTCGCCAAAACTGCGACGGGCAAGGCGATCGGGGCAGCGCTGATGACGTACGGCCCCGCGCTGGCGGCTCGCGTCTTCGACCCACCGCACGAAGCGCGCGTGCGCCAAGCCGACGGAGAGCGTAGCGAGGCTGCCTTGCGCGATATCGCCGACAAGCTAGGCGCCATTTTGCTAGAGCTTCAGAGCCAGCGCTCGACGGCCGTGCGCAATGGCTGAAGTCTTCGTCCTGGCTCTCTCGTTCCCCAGCGTGGTGTTCACCGTGCTGCTCGGCGTTGCGCTGGTGTATTGGGGGTTCGTGATGATAGGGGTGATTCACATCGGTGAGGGATCCGAAGGCGCGCTGGACGGCCAGCTCGACGCTGCGACGAAGGGCGTGCTCGAAGGCGCCGTGGATCATCTCGGGGGCGATCATGCGGGTGGCGACATCGGAGGCCACAGTGATATCGATCTGCCAGACGGAGATCACGGCGGCCACGGCGCGCTGGCGGCGCTGATGAGCGCGTTGCACCTCCGATCTGTGCCCGCGACCGTGGTTTTGAGCCTGATTGTCACGTTCGCGTGGCTCATCAGCGTAGTGATCATGCAGCTCGTCACGCGCAGCGCGCCGGCGTTGTTGGGTGTCCCGTTGTCCCTCGGCGTGATGGCGCTCTCGCTGCTTCTCGCGTTACCGATGACATCGTTGGCAGCCAAGCCGCTTGCGGCTGTGTTCACTCCCCAGCGCGCGCCCACCAAGTCGGACTTCATCGGTCGCACCTGCGTCGTGCGGACTGGTACCGTTACGAGCAAATTCGGTGAAGCGATGCTGCACGATGGTGGTGCTGGGCTCGTCTTGCGCGTTCGTGTGGATGACGGCAAGCAGCTCGGCCGTGGAGAACAAGCGTTGATCGTCGACTACGACGCGGAGCGCGAGGTCTATCTGGTCGAGCCGATGCGCGACGTTCTGGCCGAGCGTCGTTGAGCACGCCGTTCTCGATGATTCTCACACGTGCCCATGTCGGTGCGTCCGTTCAGTGCGCTCGTTGCAGTGCAGGTTGAGTGGGTGCGTCGATTTGGGCAAAAAACGGCGCGCGTCAAGGAGACAACGCGCCACGCTTGAGGCATTCTTGCTCGCGATGAATTCAGGGGATGCTCACATGTTCGGGTTGTATCCGGTCCTGGTGGTCGTCGGCGTTTTTGCGTTTTTGCTGTTCGGCCTGTTGGCGTTGGTGGCGCGCTTCTACAGGCAGGTTGATCAGGGGCGAGCGCTGGTCATCAACACGATGCGATCGGAGCCTATCGTCGCGTTCACCGGCGCGGTCGTTTATCCAATCATCAATCGCGCAGAAACTATGGATTTGTCCGTGAAGACAATCGATATCGATCGGCGCGGCAAAGAAGGCCTGATTTGCAACGACAACATCCGCGCTGACATCAACGTGACGTTCTTCGTGCGCGTGAACAAGACCGTCGACGACGTGCTCAAGGTGGCGCAATCAATCGGCTGTCAACGTGCGAGTGATCCGAAAGCACTCGAGGAGCTATTTACGGCCAAGTTTGCGGAGGCGCTGAAGACGGTCGGTAAGCACTTCAACTTCGAGGAGCTCTACACCAAGCGCGACGAGTTCAAGGACAAGATCATCGAGGTCATCGGTAAGGATTTGAACGGCTTCATTCTGGATGACGCCGCCATCGACTACCTCGAACAGACGCCGCTCGAGCACCTCGACAAAGACAACATCATGGATGCGGACGGCATCCGCAAGATCACCGATCTCACCGTGATCCAAAATGTGAAGACCAACGAGCTTCGGCAGAAGGAGCGCATGGAGATGGGCAGCCAGAACCTCAACGCAGACGAGGCGCTGTTCCGTTTCGAGCAGCGACGCGCGGAGGCGGAGGCCAAGAAGCTCAAAGAGATTGCCGTGGCGAAATCGCGCGAAGAAAACGAGGCGCACCGCGTTGCCAGCGACGAGCGCAAGAAGACAGCGCTGATCGTGGCCAAGAACGAGGAAGAAGCAGCGGTCGCCGAGCAGGCCAAGGAGCGCGGTATTGCGATCGCGCAGAAGCACAAAGAGCGAGAGGTTGCGGTGGAGCAAGAGCGCATCGAGAAGGCGCGGCAGCTCGAGGTGATCGCCCGCGAGCGCGAGGTGACGCTGGGCGGCATCGCTCGCGACAAGGAAGTCGAGGTACAAAAGAAGGACATTGCGAACGTCGTCCGCGAGCGCATCTCGGTCGAGAAGAACGTCGCCAACGAAGAAGAGCAGATCAAAGACGTGCGCACCTTGGCGCAAGCCAACCGCGAGAAAGAAGTGGTGCGCATCGCCGCGGAAGCAGCCGCCGCGGAAGTCACCACCAAGCAGGTCAAGGCCGCGCAAGCCGCCGAAGAGGTCGCCAAGATCAAGGCGCGCGAACGCATCGTTACGGCGGAAGCGGAGTTCGACACGGCGGACAAGACTGCGCGCGCGAAGATTCGCGTCGCGGAAGGGGTGCAAGCCGAAGCCGCCGCGGAAGGCCTGGCCAAAGCGCGCGTGAAGGAGGCCGACGCGGTGGCAACCGAGAAGCTTGGCATGACCGAAGCGCGCGTGTCTCTCGAGAAGCTCAGCGCCGAAGCCGCTGGCCAAGAAAAGCAAGGGCTTGCCAAAGTGCGAGTGCGTGAGGCCGAGGCCGCGGTGCTGGAGAAACAGGGCGCCGCGGAAGCCGCTGCCATTCGCGAAAAGCTCAGCGCTGAAGCGCAGGGCTTGGCTCAAAAGGCAGCGTCGATGAAGGCGCTGGATGAGTCCGGGCGCGGTCACGAGGAGTTCCGCTTGCAGCTCGAAAAAGAGCGCGCCGTCGCGCTCGAAGCGCTGAAGGTCAAAAAGGACGTGGTCGCGGCGCAGGCGCAGGTCATGGCGGAAGCCATGTCGAACGCGCGTATCAACATCGTGGGCGGCGACGGTCAGTTCTTCGAACGCTTCGTGGGAGCCATTTCGCTCGGTCAATCCGTCGACGGAGCGTTGGAGCAGAGTGAAACGCTGCGCGCCCTGGTGCACAACATCACGCGCAGCGACGGTAATGGGGCGAGCGGCGCCGTGTTGGCCGCTGCAGTGGAGAAGCTCGCAACGAAGGGCGAAAGTAAGCCCCTCCCAGGCAGCCGTACCTGAGCCTGCGACATGGCTGAGGAACGCGACGAGCCGAGCCTCGAGGGCGGTAGCTACGAGGTTATCCGGCGGCGCTTGCTCGAACGCGCGACCGAGCTTTCGAGCAAGACGGAGACTCTCAATCAGCGGCGCAAGCTCTTGTTCGGCGGCGGGCAGCTCACCCTGCTCGCCACCGAACGCGTGCGCACCGAAAACAATTGCACACCGCGCGACGTAGTGAGCGTCGACGGGCAGCTGCTGTTCGGGTTTCAGGTATTCATCGGCTTGAAAGCGGAAACACGCGTTCAAGACGTGCTCAGCCTGTTCAAGTTCGAAGGAACTCAGGGCGGTTACGATCTCGCTCAGCAGCCCTTCACCGGGCGCGGCGCGTTTCTGGCGGATCCCGAGTTCGACAAGCAGTTTCGGGACGCATTCCGCTACTACAAGGACGCGCGCCTCCTGCAGCTCGTGCGCACCGAAACGCGGCTGTTGGTGGCGGTGCAAATTGGCGCGAACGTTTCGGACTGCAAAGTCTTCCGCTTTGCGATCGATGCCAAGGGCCACGTCACCTTCATGGATGCGCGCGGCGAGGAGGACTATCGGCTGCCTCGCGCGCATCCGTTCGAGTGGACCCGCGTGCGCCGCGAGGATCAGGTCGCCGGTCCGTACCCGCACATCAACGTTCTGAACGAGGTCTTCGTCGAAACCATTCACGGCGATCTGACGATCAAGATCGAGAACAACACGCAGACCGGACTCGGCATCTATCGCGAGCCCGTCGACGACGCGAACCAGACGCTCGACGATGCGGAGATCGCTTACGCTCGCGTGGCGGGGCTGATCTTGCTCAAGATCAAGCCGTTCCGGGAGCAGAGCGCGCGCTATTTAATCTATAATCCGCGCATACAAAGTGTGCTGCGCGTGGATGCGCTGGGCGTTGCCTGCGTCGAGTTGCCCGACGACCATGGCCTGATTTTTCCGGGCGGGTACTATCTGACGACGGGCGAGCACAAGCTCTTCGATGGGGACAGCGGCGGGCTCGAATTTCGGCGCGCGACGCCGTCGCCGAACGGCGAGGACGTGCTCTATGTCTTCTATCGCGCGGAGGCGGGCGAGTACGAGCTCCTGCCGTACAACTCGATTGCCAAGGAGGTGCAGAACCCCATGCGCTGCCACGGGTACAGCTTGTTCCCGGATGGCACCATGCTTGTCTTTCGAACCGAGGGGGAGCCGACGCGTGTGCACCCGGTGCAAATCTGGCAAACCCCGTTTACCACTGCCGAGTACGCTGCGGCCGCACCCACGGATGGCTCGTATCTGGCCAAGGTGGGTAACGCGGCGCTCGTGAGCGGCATCAGCGAGCTCTTTAGCCTATGCCGTCTGGCGGCCAGCGAGAGGCCGACGCGCCGCACCTTCGATGACTTGGTAATCGGCTCACGCCGCGCGGCGGACACGCACTACTGGCTCGGCAACGCAGACGTCGGAGATCTTCTGCACACGCTGCGTGAGCTGCAGAAGGCGGCCGAGCTCATCGTTGGCGAGTTCGAGAAGCAGCGTGAGCTCGAGCGGCGCGCGCGCGAAGCGTTGAGCGAAGCGGAGGCAGCGCAGCGTACCTTGCTCCAGCGTTTGCTCCCGAGTGAGCTCAGAAGCGTCGAAGCGCTTTTGTCGGCGCTGACGGAGCTGAGGCAGCGCCGTGGCGCGCTCATCTCATTGAAGGAAATGCGCGCAATCGAGGTGCCGCGCGTCGAGGAACTCGAGAAAGCGATCGAGGTTCGCTTCGGAGAGGTCAGCCGCGCGTGCGTCGACTTCTTTCTCGCAGAGAATGCCTTTCAGCCGCTGCTAGATCGGCTGGAGCGACTGGTCGCAGCGGTGGCTGAGGTGGGGAAGACCACCGAGCTCGTGCCGTTGCGCAAGGAGCTGGACGCCGTTTACGAAGGGCTCACGCTACTGAGCGAAACGGTCGCTGGGCTGCCCATCGAGGACCCGACGGTTCGCACCAAAATCCTGGATGGCACCAGCGCGGCGTTCGGACAGCAGAACCGTGCTCGCGCGGTGTTGGACAGCCGTCAGAAGGATTTGGCCACGGCCGAAGGAAGGGCCGAGTTCGGCGTGCAATTCAAGCTGTTGGGGCAAAGCGTCACCAGCGCGTTGGCGTTGGCTGCTACGGCGGAGGCCTGTGACGAGCAGCTCGGGCGCCTGATGTTGCAGCTCGAAGAGCTGGAAACGCGGTTCGGCGAGCTCGATGAGTTTTCACTACAACTCGCGGATAAACGCGAAGAGGTCTTGGACGCCGTCGGAGCCAAGCGCCAGCTCCTGGTCGAGGAGCGACAGCGACGTGCGCAAAGCCTGTCCGCTGCGTCCGAGCGGGTGCTCGCCGGAATCGTCCGCCGCGCGCAGGCCGCCAAAAGCAACGACGAACTCAACGGCTACTTCGCGAGCGACGCGATGGTCCACAAGCTCGCCGAGCTGGTCGCGCAGCTACGCGAGCTCGGCGATTCGGTGCGCGCCGATGAGCTCGAAGCGAAGCTGAAAGCAGCGAAGCAGAATGCAATCCGGGCGCTGCGTGATCAGAGCGATCTGCTCGAGGACGGTGGCGCGCTCATCCGGCTGGGGCAGCACCGTTTCAGCGTCAACCAGCGGCCGCTAGAACTCAGCATCGTGCCGCGCGAGGGCACCCTCAACCTGCACCTCACTGGCACCGACTTCTTCGAGCCGATTTCGAACCCGCTGCTCGATGCGGCGCGCGAACTTTGGGATCAGGAGCTGGTTTCGGAGACACGTGAGGTCTACCGTGCAGAGTACCTGGCCATCAGCTTGTTGCTCGAGGCCGAGGCGGGCACGCATGGGCGAAGCCTGACACAGCTCGAGGTCGCGTCGCTCTCCAACGATCCCATCGAGCTCGTGCGTCAGGCTGCCGCGGAGCGCATCGACGAAGGCTACGAGCGCGGCGTGCACGATCACGATGCCGCGCTGATTCTGGAGAAGGTCGTGACGCTGCTGAAGACGGCGGGAGCGCTGAGGTACTCGCCGCGTGCTCGCGCGTTGGGCTGGCTCTACTGGCAGAGCCTGCCGGCCGATCGAAGAAACCTGATTGAGCGACGTGCCCAGAGCGCCGGCCGACTGCGAGAGAGGCTCAACGATGCCAGCGCACAACACGAGCTAGCGCGCGAGTTGGTGCATGGGCTCGCCGAAGCCGCAAAAGCGCTCGGCATCGAGTCCGAAGCTCCCGTGGCGCGTTTCGCTGCACGCTACATCGTGAGTGAGCGCTCGCAATCGCACGGCAAGTTCACTGAGAGCAAAACAGCCGCCGAGCTGCGACGCGAATTCATGTTGCACCTCGAGGAAACCGGAGCCGCGCGTGGGTTCGAAGAAGATCTGCGCGTGCTGTCGGCGCACCCACTAGAGCGGCTGCGCACCGCTCTTTCATATGTGGACGCATTTCTGCGCGCCAGTGGTAGGAACCTCGATGCGCGTCTCGAGCTTGCGGCGCGTGCCGTGTGTGATGACGACTTGGAGTTCGAAGTCTCCGAGGCCAACGTGCACGCGACGGCTACGAACCTGCTCGGGGCGCACCCGCGCATCGTTTCGCGCAGCTTGGAGCTGTGGCTGCCGGAGCTCATCGAACGCGTTTCGAGCTTCATCGACGATCGTGCGCCGCGATTCCGTGCGTTTCGCAGCTTGAAGACAGAGCTGGCCACTCGAGCTCGCGCGCGCCTGCGACTGAACGAATACACTCCGCGCGTACTCACGTCGTTCGTTCGCAATCGTTTGATCGACGAAGTGTACCTGCCATTAATCGGCGCGAATTTGGCCAAACAGTTGGGGGCAGCTGGCGCAGCGCGGCGCACCGATCAAATGGGACTTCTGCTCCTGGTGTCGCCGCCTGGCTACGGCAAGACCACGCTGATGGAGTACGTCGCGAACAAGCTCGGGCTCGTGTTCGTGAAGGTGAACGGCCCTGCATTGGGTGTCGACGTGCGCTCGCTCGACGCGAGTGAGGCTCCAAACGCGACGGCGCGTCAGGAGGTCGAGAAAGTCAACCTTGCGCTCGAGATGGGCAACAACGTGATGCTGTACTTGGATGATATCCAGCACACGCACTCGGAGCTGCTCCAAAAGTTCATTTCATTGTGTGACGCCCAGCGACGCATCGAAGGCATCTGGAACGGAGCGACCCGAACCTACGATCTGCGCGGCAAGCGCTTCTGCGTCGTGATGGCCGGCAACCCCTACACCGAGAGTGGAGCGCGTTTCGAAATTCCAGACATGCTGGCGAATCGCGCGGACACCTATAACCTCGGTGACATTTTGGAGGGGAGGCAAGAGGCGTTTGCGCTCAGCTATCTCGAAAACGCACTCACCTCGAACGCAGTGCTGGCGCCGCTCGCGGGTCGAGATCCTCGAGATATCTACAAGCTGATCGCGCTCGCCCGCGGAGAAGAAGTGCCGCTCAGCGACTTGAGCTACGCCTACTCCAGCGCCGAGGTTGAGGAAATTACCGCGCTTTTCAAACGCCTTTTCAAGGTACAAAGCGTGCTGCTGCGTGTGAACCAGGAGTACATCGCGTCCGCCTCGCAGGACGATCGCTACCGCACGGAGCCACCCTTCAAGCTACAGGGAAGCTATCGCAACATGGCCAAGCTGACCGAAAAGGTCGTCGCGGCCATGAACGACGAGGAGCTCGATCGTCTGATCGACGATCACTACGCGAGCGAAGCGCAGACCCTCACGAAGGGGGCGGAACAGAATCTGCTCAAGCTCGCTGAGCTTCGCGGAAGGCTGACTCCTGCTCAGTCGGCACGCTGGGCCGAGATAAAGGAGGGATTTTTGAGGGTGCAACGCATGGGCGGCAACGACGCCGATCCGGTTGCGCGGGTCACCGGCACCTTGTCCGGGCTCGATGCGCAGCTCAAGGGCATTCGCGAAACTCTCACGAGCGCACTTTCGGCGCGCAACGGCGACGGCCAGAAGGAGCCGCTATCAGCGCTTCTCGCGAGCATGGCCGAGCTCACGCGGCCGCGCGTCGATGTGCGGTTGGAAGACGAGCGCGCTGGCGCGCTGCTCGGCCTGTTTACACAACAAACCGATCTTCTGCGGCAGGCGCTCGCAGCTCTGGGTGAGAAGCGCGCATCGGCTGGCGCGGTCGAGCAACATTTGAGCGAGCTCGGCGCGCAGCTGGCGAAGCTCTCGAAGCAAATCGAGCGCGGCGTCGGCTCTGCACGTCGCGTCGACGTCCAATTGGACACGAGTGGCCCGAGCAACCTGTATCGTCCCTTATCGAGCGACGACATCTTCACGGGTGGTGGCATTTTCGTTGCGACGTATGAGCAGCCGCCGCCGCTCGGTGCCGACGTCCGGGTCTCACTGCGTCTCCCTGCTGGCTCGAGCTGCGAGCTCTTCGGCAGCGTTGATTGGGTTCGCGATGAACTCGGCGAAGATGCTCCTCCCGGCTTCGGAATCCGCTTCGTCGAGCTCCCCGACCAAGCCCGCGAACTTTTGCGCGCCTATTCCGAAATTCGCGAACCCCTCTTGCGAGACGACTAAGAGCCCGCGTCTGTCCACCTGTATCGTAGTTTTCTCTTCAGATCGCTAAAATCGCGTCCCTGGCGATTTCCGAAACAAAATTAATGAATCAGTTCGTGACGGGTTCGCGGTCTCAGCTCCACTGCCCTTCGACAGCGCCTCAACGGTTTCGCTCGCCCGAGCGAGATGCCGCGCCGTGAACCAATTGCTGGGGAACACGCAACCTTCAGGTGGATCGAACGTGAAAAAGCTACTCAACACGACCCTCGCCATCTCGCTCGCTATTTCGGCAACAGCCTGCAGCTCGTCCTCGAACGATACCGGCACGGGGGGCACATCGGCCGGCGGCAAAGCGAGCGGGGGAGCGAGCTCAGGTGGCGCGAGCAACGGCGGCACCACGACGAGTAACGGGGGCAGTTCGTCGAGCAGCGGCGGGAGCACCTCCAGCAATGGCGGGGCTGCCTCGAGCAATGGCGGAACGAGCTCGAACAATGGCGGTTCCACGCAGTCGGGAGGATCACAATCGGGCGGTGTGTCGTCCGGCGGAAACACAACGTCAGGCGGCGCGCAGAACAGCGGCGGCAAATCGAGCGGCGGAGCTACCGGCAATGGCGGCTCGCAGTCGATGGGCGGCTCGCAATCAATGGGTGGTGCAACGGCGAAAGGTGGCGCTTCTTCGACTGGCGGCAGTTCGAGCGGTGGGGTTTCGAGCGGCGGGGCATCCAGCGGCGGCACTACCGGCTCGGGCGGGAGCGGTGGTGGGCAGAGTTGTGCGTTGCCCTCGACCTTCAAGTGGACGTCTGGCGGCCCGCTGGCATCGCCCAAGAGCGGTTGGGCATCCATCAAAGATTTCACTCACGTCTTCACGAACAACAAGCACGTCATTTACATGACCACGCACGATACTGGCACGAGCTGGGGTGCGGCCATGATGACGTTCAACGATTGGCCCGCTGCCGCTACTGCGACGCAGACACCAATTGGTTTCGGTGTGGCGCCGACGCTCTTCTACTTCACGCCGAAACAGATTTGGGTGCTCGCCTATCAGTGGGGTCCGCACAAATTCAGCTACAGAACCTCGAGTGATCCCACGAACCCGAGTGGCTGGTCGGGGGAGAAGAGCCTGTACAACACCGCCCTGCCTTCGAGCGGCACAGGTCCCATCGATCAAACAGTGATCTGCAACACGACCAAGTGCTACCTCTACTACGCCGGCGACAACGGTCACATCTACAAGTCCTCAATGGCGATCGGTAGCTTCCCCGGCGAGTTCCCGGGCGCGGTCGACAGCGGAATTCAGGGAACGACACAGAACCTGTTCGAGGGAGTTCAAGTCTACTCAATTCAGGGTTCGAACAAATACCTCATGATCGTCGAAGCGCAGGGCAGCGCGCGTTACTTCCGCGCCTGGACTGCAACCGATCTCGAGGGCCCGTGGACGCTCCTGACTGACAACTTCGCCATCAAGGCCAACGTAACGTTCAGCACGAATTGGACGAATGACATCAGTCACGGCGACATCGTGCGCAGCAGCCCGGACGAAACCTTCCCCATCGATCCCTGCAACTTGCAGATGGTCTTCCAAGGGCGTGACCCGAGCTTCAACGGAGACTACGGTCTGCTGCCGTACAAGCTCGGCCTGCTGACGCTCGTACGCTGACTACCCAACCACCCGCGCGCGCACTCAGGGCAATACTTTGCCCGTGCAAGCCGATTGCTTCGTGCAAAAGCGAATCGTTTGACCGCTCGCTTGCTGCTCGCAGCACGACTTGCCACCTCCGTACGCGGCGCAATCCGCGCCCGAATCACAAGGCAGGTACGTACTGTTCGTGCACTCCTCCGCCAGCGTGCACGTGCTGCGACAGCAAACCGCCGCTCCTTGTGCTTGCGAACAATTGCCATCGTTCGCACAAATCGCACCCAGAGGTTGCATGCCCGTCGACCCTGCGGCAGCCATGGTGCCGGCTACATTGTTCGAACCGCCCGCTACTCCACCGCCTCCGGACATCGCACCGCCGGTCGCCGTCGCACCGCCTGCACTCTTTGCACCGCCGCCCGCCGTTGTCCCGCCAACGTTCGCCACGCCGCCAAGTGCTGTTGAAGATCCTCCAGCGGCCCCGCCGCTACCGATGACAGCACCGCCAGCCCCTTGCGATGCACCCGCCTCGCCAGCGCCTCCCTGCTGCTCCGAATCCTCCGAGCCACATCCACCTAAGCCTGCGATCCCCATCAGCGTGCACCAGCCGACAGTCGCTAGCGCCGCAACTCCATGCTTCGCTCGGTAAGAAGTGCCGGTAAATCGCTGCATTCTTTGTTCTCCGCGCCGAGTCGGCAACTTGCCCGTCCTCGTGAGTGGGAAGCCGAAGCTCCCCTTACGAAACCCTCGCACGGAGCGTCGGGCGATGTGCGCAGCGAGCCCACACGAAGCAGGCCAGTCCTGATGCAAGTTCGAGCCGTGTTGCGTTGCGTGGTTAATCGGCTGCCAGCCTTCGCACCACCGCTTCCAGGCCCGTGGTGACGCGCGCCAAAGCGTCGTAGTCGAGTTGATCAGCGCCGTCGCTCACGCGGTGATAGTTCGGGTCGCGATAGATCGCGGTGTCAGTGATCATGATGGCGGGGTAGCCCGCTTGCCGAAACGACCAGTGGTCGGACCAATCAACGCCAGGAAAGGTTGCGGGTAAGGCGGCACCTTCGGAGGGGAACTCGATAGCGGTCCTGAATGCAGCGATGGCTGTTCGTACCAAAGAACGGCTGCCGAGATCCCCGACAAAACCGACGAAATTGCCCCGCGATGGGTACATCAATCCAATCGGCCAGGGGTACTTCTGTGAACCCTCGAGCTCACTGTAGAAGCCAATCGTTTCGATCGCCAGCATGGCCTCGATCGAATCATTTCGTCGCCGAGCACTTTCGGCGTTCGTTCGAGAACCCATGCCAGGGGTTTTGAAAAACGGCGGTTCCTCGTTCGCGAAGAAGACGAATCGCACGCGCTTCGACGCCGGCGTTCGCGAGAGAGAGCTGGCCAGCTCGAGTGTGGCCGCGACGCCGGACGCATTGTCGTTCGCGCCTGGACTTGCATGAGCCGAGTCGTAGTGAGCGCCCACGACGACGATGGCTGATTGCGATCGACCGGAGACTTCGAAGATGATGTTCTGAGCGCCTCGTCCCGCGGCGTCCAAGTCTTCGAGAGAAAGGCGCGCCGTGTTCGTTTCGAGTGGTGTCAGGACCGACCGAATGTACTCGCGTGCAGCTATGAGTTTCTCTGGTCGATCGACGTTGCGAGCGCCGATCTGGGTGGCGAGCGTCGCAACGTGTCCACGAAGTCGAGCCTCGAGCTCCCGAAGTGCAGGCGTAGACTTGGGTCGCTGACCGCTATACGAGGAGCCTGGCATCGACGTCGAAAACGCCACCGCTGCGGCGATCGCAGTGAGCACGCAGCCATAGAACCACAACCGAAGTTTCCAAGCTCTCATGCGATTCCTCCGTCGAACGGCGCTCGAATGCTCGGTATTCCGCGTGCTCGCGCACACCAGTAGCTCGCGGCAGGTACACGTGCATCGATGAGAATTGAACCAGGCTGAGTTCGAATTCTTGGCGCATCGGCGCTGATGAAAGAGCGCTGCACGTGACAGATCCGACGCGCGAGCTTCGGCGGCAGGACGCTGCTCGCGCGCGATGTCAGGCGGTGTGGGCGGGGCGGGGAGACGCGAGCGCGCGCATGTGCCTAAGAAAAACTTTGCTCCGGCTACCACTCATCAGAGCTGCGGTTCGGAGTGAGATCGCTCTCACGCCGCTCGTCAGCGAAAGCAGTCTTGGGAGACTCATCGTGAGAAAAATCGCGCGATTTGTTTTGGGCGGCTCGCTGTTGATGTCATTGGGCTTGATGCAGACTCGTTGTGGCGGTTCTGCGAACAGCGGAGACGTCGTCGCGGGCGCAGGCAAAGGTGGCATGTCGTCGGCGCTTGGTGGCGCGAAGAGCACGACCGGCGGCGCTGTCAGCAACGCTGGCGGCATCGGCCAAGCTGGTGAAACGGCCGCTGCTGGCTCCGCTGGTCGAGATGCAGTTGCTGGTGCGGGCGGCGTGGGCGAGCCGGCGTGCGGCGCTGGCGAGCTCGAATGTAGCGGCGTGTGCACCAATGTTGCGACAGACGTCGCGCATTGCGGCGATTGCAATGTGAGCTGTGCAGTGGGTCAGGTCTGCGAATTGGGCCTGTGTACGGACGCCTGCAGTGCGGAATTGATGATGTGCGGGACGAGCTGCGTCGATGTTGGCAGTGACCGTGCGCATTGCGGCGATTGCCAGACGGCGTGTGGCGCTACACAGGTTTGCTCCGGCAGCGCGGGCTGTACTTGCGCGGCGGGCCAAAGCGATTGCTCCGGGACGTGTGTGACGTTGGCAAGTGACCCGAATCATTGCGGAGCTTGCGGCGTCAGCTGTGGCAGCGGCCAGGTGTGCAACGCAGGCGTCTGCGCGAAATCGTGCGGCGTCGGGCTGTCGGTTTGTGGCGGCGCATGTATCGACTTGAACAGCGACCCGAATCACTGCGGTGACTGTGCAACTGCCTGTGGCGGCGGGCAGATCTGCGTGGCTGGACAATGCGCGTGCGCAGTTGGCGAAACGCTGTGCAATGGGCAATGCGTGGACCCGTCCGCCAGCTTTCGAAACTGCGGTGCGTGCGGCAACGTGTGCGGAGCTGGTGAAGCTTGCGTGAACGGGGCCTGTGCGGATACAGGCTGTCCTACGCAACAGCAACTCTGCGGCGGCGCGTGCGTCAACCTGACGCAGGATCCGGAGAACTGCGGGAGTTGCGGCGCGGCTTGCACCGGAGGTCAAGTTTGCGTCGCGGGTGCGTGCGCCTGCCCGAATGGAGGAGCGTTGTGCAACGGCGCGTGCGTCGACACCTCCACCAATCCGGCGTATTGCGGAGCCTGCACCAACAGCTGCGCGCCGGGAGAAGTCTGCACTCAAGGCGTGTGCGCGATCGCGTGCGCAGCGGGTGAAACCACCTGCGCGGGCGCTTGCATCGACGTTACCAGCGACAACAACAACTGCGGTGCTTGCGGCGTTGCCTGCACGGGCGGAACGATTTGCACTGCCGGGGCCTGCACCTGCCCGAGCGGTACCGAGGCATGCGGCACCCCGCCGCAGTGCACCAACACGATGTCCAACGTCGCAAACTGCGGCGGCTGCGGAATGAAGTGCGATCCGGGCCAAATCTGCTCGAGCGGACAGTGCGCCTGCCCGGGTGGCATGAAGATGTGCGCCGCCGAAGACGGTACGGGTGCTGCCTGCGTGAACGTTCGAATCGACGAGGCAAACTGCGGCGATTGCGGCGTCGTTTGCAATGGCAGCTGCATCAACGGAAGCTGTAGGCCGTGATGGCAGCATGCGCGACTGCGTTGCGGCGGTTTCCGACCACATATTGTGGACATCAATTCACGCGACGCTGCTAGTGCCGGTTAGGACAAATACTCGACGTCGGCGCGGTGTGCGCCTATCGTCGGCGTGCGTTCGCAACTTTCGTAGAGGTAGGTAAAGCGATGACATTGAGCCGACGAATGTTTGCTGAAGCCTTCGGCACGTTTTGGCTGGTTTTTGGGGGCTGCGGAAGCGCGGTGCTTGCAGCGGGCTTTCCGAAAGTCGGGATTGGCTTGGCCGGAGTGTCGTTGGCTTTTGGGCTCACCGTGCTCACGATGGCCTACGCGATTGGACATATCTCCGGCTGCCACTTGAACCCCGCTGTCTCGCTGGGGCTTGCCGTAGGTCGGCGATTCCCCGCTCGAGAGCTACCGGCCTACGTGGGGGGGCAACTCGTCGGCGCCATTCTGGCGAGCGCGACATTGTATGCGATCGCAAGCGGCGCAGAGGGCTTCAGCTTGGCGAGTGGCTTCGCGGCGAATGGGTTCGCTGAGCACTCGCCCGGAGGTTACTCGCTCGTAGCCGGATTTCTTGCGGAGTTCGTGCTCACGTTCTTCTTTCTCTTCGTGATTCTCGGCGCGACAGACAGTCGCGCGCCGGCTGGCTTTGCGCCGATCCCAATTGGGTTCGCGCTTTGCTTGATTCACTTGATTGGTATTCCCGTCACCAACGTTTCAGTGAACCCCGCGCGCAGCACTGGGCCGGCTCTTTTTGTCGGCGACTGGGCGCTCGCACAACTATGGTTGTTTTGGATCGCGCCGCTTGCAGGATCCGCAGTAGCAGGCGTGGTCTACCCGCTTCTCTTTGGTAGCGAAGCTCCGCCGCGAGTTGCTGGCGTCGCCGAGCCCAAAGTGGGCACGGTTGCTCCCGGAGCCTGAGGAGCGACAGTTCCCCAAAGTGACGAAACCGCTCGTTGCTGCGATCGACGCGGGCGTGCAATGCTCGCCGCGTGTTCGAGTTCACGCTGTACGACTACTGGTTTTCGGGAAACGGCTGGAAAGTTCGCACCCTGCTCCGTCAGCTCGAACGGCGTTTCAGGATTCAGTGGGTCGACATACTGCGGGGTGAACAGGACCAACCGTGGTTTCGCGCCAAAAATCCTGTGGGGCAAATCCCCGTCGTCGAAGATCGCAATGGTCGCGTTTGGACCGAGTCCAGCGCCATCCTCGAAACGTTTGCGGAGGGCACGCCGCTACTGCCTGAAGGCCACCTCCGTCACCAGATCAGAGCCTGGCTCAACTTCGAACAAACTTGGGTCGACGGCGTGATCTCACGTGCACGCTTCCGACGCGTGTTCCCTTCAATCATCCCCACCACGCAACCATTCTTCGATGCTTGGTCCGCTGAGGGCAGTCGCGCCTTGAGGACTCTCGACGTTCATCTCAAGAACCGATCCTACATGGTTGGCGAGCGCTTTACCGTCGCCGACATCGGCTTGTATGCCTACATCCACGTCGCGGAAGAGGGTGGATTCCAGCTTGCCGAATATCCCGCCGTCGTCGCGTGGCTCGAGCGAGTTGCCGCGGCGCCGGGCGTTCTGCCAATCGGAACCAATCCAGAGGAGAGCGCTCCGCCTGCCGCTCTTGGTTCTTGAGGCTGCATGACATCCGTTCTCATCAATATCGACGTCGGCGAGCTCGAAAGCGCGGTTCAGTTTTACACGCAAGCCTTCGCGCTCCGGGTGTCACGCCACGTAGGCGCTGACGTCGTAGAACTCACCGGCGCTACCGCCCCCATTTACCTAATCCGTGCGGAAGCGGGCTCGGCACCATTCAACGCCGCGCAGCACACACGTAATTTTGCGCGCCATTGGACGCCGGTTCATTTGGACTTCGTCGTGCCTGACCTAGCTGTCGCGTTGGAACGTGCTGTCGCCGTTGGCGCCAAACTCGAGCGCGGACCACGTCACGAAGTCTGGGGTAAGATCGCCGTGCTCGCGGATCCATGGGGAAATGGGTTTTGTCTCCTGCAGTTCGTTGGACGTGGATACGACGAGATTGCGAAGGAATGAGGATTCGGGCATCGCTAGACGCGGGCGTCGTTCAGAACCTCTTTGCTTTTGGCGCGGACATCGCGCCGTCGAGCACGCCGCGCTGTGATGCGCTATGCGGTTGCCCTGGCAACGACTACATTCTCCAGTGACACATGACTGAAGGCGTGACACTCGAGAGCGCGGGGGCAGGCGACGCGACGCTGCTCGGCAACTTGATGGAGCTCTACATTCACGATTTGAGTGCGGTGTTTCGCCACGTGAAGTTGGGGCCCGATGGTCGGTTCGGTTATCCGGCGTTGGGTTCGTATTTGTCGGCCTCGGGCGAGAGGTTCGGGTTCGTCATTCGTTGTGAGGGAGAGGTAGCCGGCTTCGTGCTGGCTCGGCGCGGTTCGCCTGCGAGCGAGGATCCGAACGTGCTCGATGTCGCCGAGTTCTTCGTGTTGAGGTCATTTCGAGAGCGCGGAGTAGGCCAGGCTGCTGCGCGGCTGCTTTGGGGAGCGATGCGGGGGAAATGGGTGATCCGTGCCTTGGTGCGGAACACGAAGGCCGTCGGCTTCTGGCGCGCGCTGGTTTCGGCGTACACCAACGGGCGTTATGAGGAACGGGAGCGCATGGACGGGTCTTCCAAGTGGGTTGTGTTGTCTTTCGACAGCTCTCAATCGGCCTAGCCGTCGCGGCGTTCGGGAGCGCTTGACGTTCTTGCGACGGGTGCCATGATGGTCATCATATAATGCGTTACCCGGAAGGTCACAAGGAAGCGGTACGCGCGAGCATCGTGGCGAAGGCGGCGCGTGCGCTGCGGAAGCATGGGCTCGAGGGCGTCAGTATTCCTGCGATTATGAAGCAGGTCGGGCTGACACACGGTGGTTTCTATTCGCATTTCAAGAACCGTGACGAGCTCGTGGCTGCCGCGATTGTCGCTGCGGGGGACGAAACGACGGCTTCGGTGTTCGAGGAGGGTGGGGATCAAGCGCTGAATCGTTACTTGTCGATCGAGCACGTGAAGCATCCTGAAGTGGGGTGCATCGTCGCGGCGCTTGGGACGGAGGCGCGGTACCAAGGTGTCGTGGTGCGGCGCGCATTTGCGTCGGTCGCACGCGGGCTCGTTCTGCAAATTCAGAAAGCGCTTTCCGCGAAAAGGGGCGGCTGCGAGTCGGACGACGAATCGCGGCAGAAGGCGCTCTTCGCGAAAACGGGAAATTCTGAGTTGAGCGATGAGGCGCTGCTGCGCGCTGCGCAGATGGTCGGCGCGGTCGTTTTGGCGCGCGTGATGGACGACTCCGGTTTGGCTGACAGAGTTCTCAAGGTCGCCCGAGCTCGTTGAACGCGCCAGAGGCGTTCCAGGCTTCAGTCTTTTCTTTTTGTTCGATGGAATGATGGTTATCATGTCAAAGCCAGTTTCTCTGCCTCTGATTCGCGATTTCGACAAACATCCGACGGTGATGGCGCTGCGCCGAGCTCAGGCGCCGGAGCGCGTTCCGCCTAGTTTCGAGGAGATTCGAGCGATTGCGTTGGCGGCGGGTGCAGACGACGTCGGCTTGGTGGCGCTGTCGCATCCGGATTTGGCGGAGGAGCGGCCGCGGGCTGAGCGAGTGCTACCGGGTGCAGTCGCGATCGTGTCGTTCGTGGTGCGGACGCATCCCGAGAGCATTCGGAGTCCTGCTCGCAGCATGGCCAACCTGGAGTTTCATCGCGCGGGTCACGACGTGGATGAGATTGCACATGCAATTGCGCGCGCGTTGAGTGAACGCGGCTACCCGAGCGTGAATCCGGCCATGGGTTTTCCCATGGAGATGGATGACTTCCCGGGGCGCACCTGGGTGATTTCGCAGAAGACGGTCGCGGTGGCTGCGCAACTCGGACGTATCGGAATTCACCGCAGTGTGATTCACCCGAAGTTTGGGTCGTTCATTTTGCTGGGCTGCGTTATCACCACGCTGCCCGCAGTTCAGGCGCCGGTGCCTCTGGACTTCAATCCCTGCGTTGGCTGCAAGCTTTGTGTTGCGGCCTGTCCTGTTGGTGCCATCGAGTCGGACGGAAGCTTTCGCTTTTCGGCTTGCTACGAGCACAACTATCGCGAGTTCATGTCGGGGTTCGGCGATCTCACCGAAACGCTGGCAGAGAGCCGCACGCGCGCCGATTTGCGGCAAAAGGTTTCCATCTCGGAGAGTGCATCGATGTGGCAGTCACTCGCGTACGGGCCGAACTACAAAGCCGCGTACTGTATCGCAGTGTGCCCTGCGGGCGAAGATGTCATGCGCCCTTACCTGGAGGATCGCGCTGCCTTCAAAATGCAGGTTCTGAAGCCTCTCACCGATAAGGCAGAGCCGGTCTACGTTGTTGCTGGTTCGGACGCCGAGGCGCACGTTACAAAGCGCTTTCCCAACAAGACGCCGCGGCGCGTGCGTTCGAGCTTACGGGCGCTTGATGTCGCCGGGCTGTTTCGCTCTCTGCCACTCGTATTTCAGCGAAGGCCCGCGCAGGGTTGGAAAGGTGTGTTTCACTTCGAGCTGAGTGGTGAGCAACCACTCACGGCGACGGTTCGTATCAACGATGGCACTCTTGAAGTCGAATCCGGACTCGTCGGGGTCGCCGACGTACACGTTCGCACTTCGGGAAAGCTCTGGCTCGAAATCGTAGAGCGGCGCCGAAATCCGATTTTCTTGCTGCTCACCGGCAGGTTGAAAATCAAAGGCAATCCCCGGCTTCTTGGGCGATTTGCCGCGTGTTTTCCGCAGTAGAATTTCCTGAGACGCACCCGTGAGCACTGGTGCGTGGGGCCGAATCGCTCCGTGGGGCCAGCCTCGGCATGCCGTTTGCTCTTTAGAGGGAGAGGCATGCGACAGTCGACGACATTTCGAATAATTACGACGGACCTGTGGGAAGCGGAACATCACCGCTACGAAGGCGGCATGCACCATCGAATGCGGATGACGGTGGTGCGACGGGCGAGCGGTGGATTATGGCTGCATTCGCCCGTTCCAATCGATGACGAGTTGGCGGACACATTGGCAAAGCTCGGGCGCGTTGAGGACATCGTGGCACCAAATCGGTTTCACTATCGATTCGCGAGGGACGCGAAGGCGCGCTACGGCGGAGCGAGGTTGTGGGCGGCGCCCGGCTTAGCCGAAAAACGGCCGGAAATTGCGTTCGACGATCAGTTGAGTGAAGGCGCGCCCTGGAAAGAGGAGTTGCCTGCCGTCTCGATTGGTGGAGCGCCCGCCTGGAGCGAATACGTGTTCCTTCATGCGGCGTCAGGTTCGCTGATTTGCACGGACCTCTTGTTCAACGTTGGTGATGAGCCGCACGCGGCGACGCGCGTCCTCTATTGGGCGCTCGGGGTCTCCGCAAAGTTTGGGACAAATCGCGTGTGGCGCTGGCTCGCGAAGGACCGGCTTGCGTTGCGAGAGAGTCTTGATCGAGTACTGAGTTGGCGGATTGAACGCGTGGTGATGGCACACGGTGACGTGGTGAACCTGCGAGGCCCGGACGAGCTTGCAAGCGCGTTGGAACCATTGCGCAAATGAAACGCGCCGCGCTGCGCACGTAGCTGCGACCACTTCGAGGAAGACCGCTGCCGGCAACTACATGATTCCGGGGCCGGAAAACGAACGGCGGCACGCTCGATAGCCCCACGCCCGAGTACCACATGTACGCGGATGGCAACTACTATGACAGCGACAGCTGTCGGGCATGTGAGCGCACACGCGGGTGCGTTCCGAGAATGTGACGAATCCTCAACCCATGGGGGCAACGCGGCGCAGGCGGTGCGGTTAGAGTCTGCCGGTAGTCTTGGCGTGGGCGGTGGCGTCGCGGTGGGCTCGCTCTTCGCGTTCGGCGCGGAGTTTTGCGGTTTCGTGTTCGAGGACGGCGGCGCGTTCGAGTTCTGCATAGCCTTCGGCGAGGCGGCGCAGGATTTGGGGGCGATCCGGTGATTTTTGAGGAGTGCGGGCGAGCAGCAGTTCGAGGCGTTGGAGTTCCGCGATGAGGGAGCGGCGCTCGGCGAGGTGCAGGGCGCTGCTATGTGTTTCGCGCGAAACGCTAGGTATGGACGGGACGGCAGCACGTTTGGGTGTTGGGGCGACTGAGGTGGAAGTTGAGCTGGTGGTGCGGGTGAGGGGAGCGGAGGTGGTGCAACCGCGTAGGCTGGGGCGCTGGCCTGGTGGGCACTTGGGCTCGGCGAGTGCGTGGGCGGTTGCGAAAGTTGCGGCGAGCAGAGCCGCGGTGACGACGGTGAGGCGTGGAAGGGGCGGCATGGGGGTGGAACACGCCGTGTTGCGTATGGCTTGGATGGTTTCGATTGGGAGCGGCCATTGTGCTTTGGTGGCGCGGAAGTAGCATTCGATGTCGGTCGATGAGCGAGCGGCTGTTTCTGCGATTGGACGAAGATTCGGTGCAGGCGCCCGAGGCGGAGGCCCCCGCAGGATCGTTGCGCGCGTGGCCGGTGAGTGAGAAGCTGCGCGGTTACGTGGCGCACGTTCTCGGCTATCGCGAGGTGGTTCCGGCGGGGCATGAGATTGTGGAGCGGGTTTTGCCGGATGGTGCGGTGCGCTTGATTGTGAATTTGGGAGATGCGCCGGGTGTGGATGAGGGAGGCGGGCGGCAGTTGGAGGTGATTGGTGCGAACGTGGAGCCGGCGCTGATTCGGTTGCGTGGGCGCGTGGAAGGGCTTTCGGTGACGTTGCGCGCAGGAGCGGCAAGAGCGGTGTTGGGAATGCCAGCTGGTGAGATCAGTGGGCAGGCAATTTCGATCGAGAGCGTGTGGGGGAGCGCAGGGCGTGAGTTAGGTGAGCGGTTGCTCGGGGCTGGAGATGATTCGGCGCGCGTGGTGTTGTTGGATGGTTGGTTGCGGGAGCGTTTGCGGCGCGGGGCGGCGTTGGGGGCGAAGTCGGGTCTCAGCGCGGGAGTGAGTGCAAGCGCGTCGGCGTTGCGGGCGGTGCAATTGATTTCTGCGGGCGAGGGACAGCGCTCATTGCGTGAGGTGGCTGAGAGTGTGGGAGTTGGGGAGCGGCGTTTGCAGCAGCTGTTTCACGCTGAGGTGGGGTTGTCGCCGCGAGCTGTGAGTCGGTTGGCACGATTGCAGGCGTGTTTGCGGGCGTTGCGCCGAGTGCGGCCGTTGCTCGCTGGCGTTGATGCTGGCGCTGGTGATCGCGACGGGCCACGTTGGGCGGAGTTGGCGCTGGAGCGTGGTTTTTATGACCAGTCGCACTTGGTGAATGAGTTTCGTGCTTTCAGCGGTCTGACACCAACGGAGTTCTTCCGGCGTACGATTTCGGGTTCTTCCAAGACGCTGCCTTGACGCTTGTTTTAGGCTTCGGATGAGGTCGTTGGAGGACAATTCCATGCAGGCAGACAATCGTTCATTGGATGAGACGGGAGCGCGACCGCTGGCTGGTAAAGTAGCGGTGGTGACCGGTGGAAGTCGTGGTGCCGGGCGCGGCATTGCGGTGGAGTTGGGAGCGGCAGGCGCGACGGTTTATGTGACCGGGCGCACGACGCGCGCGGAGCAACCGACGGAGAAGTATCGGCAGTTGCTGGAGCTTTCGAAGCTTTCGAGTTTGCCGGGAAGCATCGACGAGACGGCCGAGGAGGTGACACGCGCTGGCGGACGAGGGATCGCGGTGCATTGCGATCACACGCGTGAGGCGGACGTGAAAGCGTTGTTCGAGCGCGTGGAGCGCGAGCAAGGCGGGAAGCTAGATTTGCTGGTGAACAACGCGTGGGGCGGGCACGAGTGTTTCAACGGTGTATTTCAGGCGCCGTTTTGGGAGCATCCGCTCGAGCAGTGGGACGCGATGTTCGACCGCGGCGTGCGCAATCACTTGTTGGCGAGCCGCGTGGCGGCGCCAATCTTTGTGCGGCAGCGAAGCGGGTTGATCGTGACGACCACGTTTTGGGATCGCAATCAGTATCTCAAGGGCAACTTGCTGTACGATTTGGCCAAGGCCAGCATGAACCGGCTGGCGCTCGGTATGGCGGAGGATTTGCGAGGGCACCAGGTCGCGTCGGTCGCGGTTTCGCCGGGATGGATGCGTACCGAGTTCGTGCTGGCCGGTCACAAGACTGATGAGGAGCACTGGCGTGAGCGTCCAGCGCTGGCGCGCACCGAATCGCCGCGTTACTTGGGGCGAGCTGTGGCGCGGCTGGCCGCGGATGCAAACGTATTCGAGAAGACGGGGCGCGTGCTTCTCGTCGCTGATTTGGCGCGCGAGTACGGCTTCACGGACATCGATGGCCGCGTGGTGGAAGCGTTTCTGCTCGATGAGCCGGGCGCTCACGGGTGAGGCGCGGAGCGGGCTCACATATGTAGCGCGCGAGCGCTCGTACGGGATTTTTCGTATCGAGTACGAAAGTTCGATGCAGGTCTTCCGATCCGCGTCGCCTCGAGTGGGCATTGGTCAGGAGGCGTGATCGCTCAGGACGGTGTGGACGAAAGTTCGACCTTGCGGAGGTTGTGACGTGGGACGAAGTGTGGCTCGACCGATTGTGGGGATGACTCTGCTTGCGATCGCAGCACTCAGCGCTTGCGGAAATGCGGATTCGAAAGACGCGAACGCTGAGGGCGGGCAGTCGGGCAACTTGGGGAAGGGTGGTGCCAGCGGGGGCCGTGGTGCGATCGCCGGTAACGCGAATGCAGGTGAAGCGGGTGCGTTCGAAGAGGGCGGCTTCGGTGGAGGTTTGGGCGGACGCGCGGCGGGTGGATTCGGTGGCGGTGCTGAAGGCGCGGCAGGAGGTCGCCCACCAGGGAGCGGCGGCGCCTTTGGTTTTGGTGGCGCGTTTGGGATCGGCGGCTTTTCGTTCGGAGGCAGCTCGAGTGGAGGCGCGGCGAGCGGGGGCAAGCCGGGCGCTGGCGGTAGCGCAAGCTGCCTGGGTGGCGTGCCGTGTTTGTGCGGGGCGTCGCCCGGGATCACGAAATGCGTGGGGGAAAAGTCGCAGTGTGAGTGTCCGTCCGCCGATCAGTGCGCGTCGCCCAAAGCTTCATCGTGCTTCAAGGCGTGTGGGGGTGAGCCGTTCGGAACCTGGCGGCTCATGGAGGCGTGTTTTCCGACCGGGATCTCGGCGGAGGGAAGTTGCATCAAGGTGGTTTCGGGTAAAACGAGCACTTCGGATCTGACTCTGCGCATCTTGGACGGTGGCGAGCTGCAGGTTCGCGGCACCGAGCGCGTGGATCTCAAGGAGCAGGCATCGCTCGGCTGTCTGGGCATCGACTCGGTGAATCAATGCTCGAGAGCGAACTTGTTCGCGTATCCATTTCTGTTTGGCATGCCGCGTTCCCTGGATTGTGCGGCGAGCGCTTGTGGTGTGTGCGACTGTGTCGCGAACGGCCTCGAAAGCTTCAGTCTGGATTTCAGTGGCACGTGGCGGCGCGAGGGTGAGTCGCTCTGGTTGGCCGCATCGTTCGTGCCCTATTGCGTTAACGGGGAGGAGCTGTGGATCGGTGGAGGATTCGCTAGAGACGGTACCCAGCAAGTTGCGTACAAGCTCAAGAAGGAGAGTTGTCGCGGTAAGCCGCTTCCTTGCGCTCAACGCACCGCCGAGCAATGCGGCAAAGGCGGCAGTTGCGCGTCGGGGGTTTGTCAGGCGACGACCGGGTCGTCCACGCGTTGTGCGATGGCTAATTCCCAGTTCGACTGCGGTGTCTTACAAGGTTGCACTTGGAACGCGGCGGGTTGCCGCGGCACGGCCAATGATAACTGCGACTTCTCCACGTGCGACGAGGAACCCGGCTGCAGCTGGGGAGCACCACTCGAGCACTGCGGGGGGACCGAACAAGACTGCGGCTTGCAAGATCCCATGTACTGCGAAGCAGCCGGCTGCACGCTGCGGAACTGTTATCCGAACAGCTCCGATTTTGGCATCTGCGAGCAGCTGAGCGCGACGGAGTGCCCAAAAGCGCTGGGCTGCACCCTCGAGGGGCAGACGTGCTCCGGGCAAGCGCGCTGCCTATTGCAGCCGAACCCGGAGATTTGCGGCAAGCTTGGCTGCTCTGTCACGACATTTTGCGAGGGAGCAGCCAAACCATGTCGCGAGCTCAGCGTGAGCCAGTGTCACGACGTGCCGGGTTGCCGGCTCGAATGGTGAGTCGTGTGGCCGCTCTCCAAGCTGATTCCATCCTGCGCAAGCAGCTCCTCGTAGAGGGAGTGCGGCCGCCAATGCCGCGCCAAGGCGTAGGCGGTCATGTTCGCGATCATCAGCGGCAGAATCAGTGAATAGCCGTGGGTCAGCTCGATGATGATGAGAACTGAGGTGATGGGGGCACGAATCACTCCTGCAAACGCGGCTCCCATCCCGACCAGGGCAAACGCGCCGACGGACTGCTCAGCGTGACCGAGTAGCAGGTTGTCCAGTACGCCAATGGCGCCGCCCAGCATGCCGCCGATGAACAAGGTCGGCGCGAACACTCCGCCAGCGCCGCCACTCGCGTAGGAAAAGGTGGTGCTCAAGAGCTTCATCGCGCTGAGCGCCAGCATCACGCGCGTGGCGAGTTGCCCGCTGAGCGCTTGGCTCAAAGTGACGTAACCGCCGCCGGTGATGCCGTGCGTGCCCAGGACTGCAAGCGCTGCAATCGCCAAAAGCCCAGTGACGGCTCCTCCCATTGCTGGCTTCGCCCAGGCGGGAACACACTTCAGTCCTGAGAACCGTCCTCGCAGCCACAGCAAAAAGTCGGTGAAGGCGATCGAGGTCACCGCCGCGGCTAGCCCGATGAAAGCGTAGATTAGGAGGGAGGAAGCGTGTGCGAGCCCATACGAGCTCGGAACGTCGAACACGGCGTGTTCTCCTAGTACGCTTCGCTCGATCACGGCAGCCAGGGCAGCGGCCACGATGACGCCGGACAGCACCGCTTGGTCCAGGTGACCTACCACCTCTTCGATGGTGAAGGTGACTGCCGCGATGGGTGCATTGAATGCAGCGGCGATGCCGGCAGCGGCACCCACTGGCAACAAGCGTCGCTGGCTAGCATGCGAAATACCCACGGCGCGCCCGAACAGCGCGCTGATGCCTGCACAGATTTGCACGGTTGGACCTTCGCGCCCCAGCGAAGCCCCCGAACCCAACTGAAGGGAGCTGATCACGAATTTCCAAAAGCTATCTCGCGCGTGGATGGTCGAGCTGCGCGCAAACGCCACTTTGACCAACGGAATGCCGCTGCCGCGCGCTCTGGGCGCTACGTATTCGATCAGAACGCCACAGACCAATCCGCCCGCAGTTGGCAGCAGCAACGTCCAAAACACCCACGTGTATCCGGACGCCGCCATGGCTCGCTCGATTAGCTGCCGTTCACACAGCTGGATCGAGAGGTGAAACGCAACTGCCGCGACCCCACACACGGCCCCTAGAGTCACCGTTAAGGCAAACAGCCTCTGCGCTTCGGTAGGAGCAAGCCGTGCGCCAGCACGGAGGAAGTACAGACGAGGTCGCTTGAACAGGAGCTCGAGCCGGCAGAGGCATGCGCGCCGGCGGGCGCTCAGCCGAGAACGCGGCGGCCTAGACTTGCGTGGAGTTATAGCGATCGGTTCTTGGTTCATCGTCGACGATCAGCGCGCCGCGCGTGGCGCAGCCTTCGTCGTACCAAGCTAGAGCGCAGGATCGAGCTGCGAATGGTTTCAAAATAGTTTCATCTCAAACCAATAACCTTCGGAATCGTTGCACCTTCAACGAAATCGCGGCTCACTTCCGCGTGGGAGCGCCACACGTTGCGGCAGGGTTTCGGTCACCGCACGAGCTGGCGTGCTCGCTGATCATGAGCTGTCGAGCGCTGGGTGAATCAGCGCAGGTCGAAGATGACACGGCCGCCTAAATAGTAGGCCTGGGTCGCACGCGCGTCATAGCCGAAGAACTTTTGAATGTAGCCGGCTTCGAGTGCGAAGCGTTCGGTGACCAGGAAGTACGGCAGCAGCGCCGTTGCGAAGCGCGCCTGGCGCACGCGATCCCGATGTTGCCGCGCTTCGACGCCGGGCTGCTCGAGCTCGATGGGCCCGTAGGCGGCATCGTAGCGCGCGTCCGTGCGCTCGGTGATGTCACCTTCTACATAGGGGCCGAACTTCACGCCAGCTCGCCAGGGCAACAGCCAGCGCCGCGCGTGCAGGTGGAAGAGATTCGTGAGCGCAACAACGCCGTTGTGATGTGAGCTCAGCGGGTGCGTGCCGAGCCCCAAGAAAATAATCGATTCGTAAGAAAGGTAGGAGGTTAGCTGGAGCCCGACGTTGGAGCCGAACGCGAAGTAGTCGAGGCGCGGATTCTGAAACTTCTGCAGGTCCATTCCGATTGGGACGCTGCTCTTGAAAAAGAAGCCGAGCGCGAACCTTGGATCGTGAATCAGCGCGAACGACAGGCTGGCACTCACGATGCCACCCCGATCGGCCGGATAGAAGCGACACACGCCGTTACCAAGGTAGGTCGCGCCGTGGGCGCATTCTCCTGCGAAAGCGACTTCGCTGGTGTTACTCCCCGGTGGCAATACCAGCCACTTGCCGGGGTCGTTCTGCTCGGCTGGGCTCCGGTAATAGGTACCTTCCAAGCGTAACGACACGAACTGGAGCGGGCCGACGTCGCCGAAGGTGTAGCCGGCGGCGAGCTTGTACTCGTCGAAACGCCGGACTTTCACCCACGAAGCCTTGTTCTCCGTTGGTTCGAGTTTGCCGCGTTCTGCAGTGAAGCGAAGCTCCAGGTCGAGCTCGCCAGGGTGACCGCCAACCGGTGTTGGCACGAACGCGTGAGCCGGTGCCGAGATCAGCAGCGCGACTGCTGCGCCCATGCCAAAGACAGTGATTTGCGGCCGCGCCAGGGTACACGACGCCGGCGCACGTAGAGTGCGAGGTTTCATGGCGGGATGGGGTTTCGCTGCCGCTACGCGGTTCGCGCCCGCCGGTTACCTACCCGGGCAAAAAAAGATTGCGCTAGCCAGCCACGTTTTCGATCGCTTCGACTTCGGCGGGTCGGAGCTCGAGATCGAACGCAGCCAGGTCCTGCTGCATGTGCTCCCGGTTGGAAGTGCCTGTCAGTGGAAACATGCCGACGCGCAAGGCGAAGCTGAACACCACCTGGGGCATGCTGGCTGCCAAGCGATCTTGGATGGCGCGGATGGCGGGGTTTTTGAGCTCGCGCGCGTTGGCGGTCAGCAGCGAGAAGCCCTGATAGCCAATGGAGTGCTCGCGACAGAAGGCGCGCACGCCGCGATCCCAGCCCGCGCTGGCGTAGCAGCGATTTTGGACGAACGCGGGTTTCACGCGCGCGGCGCGCCACAAAAGCTCGAGCTGGCGCAGAGAAACGTTGCTGACGCCGAGTAGGCGCGTTTTGCCGGCTGCGTGCAGCTGCTCCATGGCAGCCCAAACGCGATGGTCCGAATCGGTGAGCCCGTTGGACGTTTCCGGTCCGTGCAGCACGTAGGAGTCGACGTAGGTCGTGCGCAGGTGCTCGAGCGACGACTCGAACGATTGAGCGACTTGCGTCGCGACGTCCGCATTGGGGTCGTAGGGTAGCCGCTGATCTTGGCCGCGCAGGTATGTGAACTTGGTTTGCAGAAAGAGATCTTCGCGCTGGGGAACAACCTTGCCGAGCTCTGCCGAAATGCCTTCGCCAACTCCCGCTTCGAAGTAGTGGCGGCGTTGGTTGGCGGTGTCGATGCCGCGAAAGCCTGCTTGCAGCGCGAGCTGCGTGAGACCAGTGGTGCGCTCTTCCTTCCACGCGGTTCCGTACAAGAACGCCGGCACCTGAACACCTTGCACCAGTCGAACACGCTGGTTTGACATATCGGCAGTCTAGCCCGATCGCTCAGCGCGCTCATTGGTGCACGATTTGACCGCCCAAAAGCGCCTCAGCGCGGCAGACTGGACCCAAAAATTCGATCGTGGCGTGGAGCCCAGCGGGAATACGTTCATTCACTGCGAACAATGCGCAAAAGAATCTGTGTCGCGTGCTGGCATGCGCATTGCTGAGCTTGTCCTGCATAGCGTTGCGGGTGCAACGGCATCCGCCAGCGAGGAGAACAACGATGAGCAACGCAAGCAAACGCAGCGAAGGTGCTGCAGAAGAAACCGGCGGCAAGGTCAAGGAAGTAGTCGGACGAGTGATCGGCAACGAGCGCATGGAGGCAGAGGGCCGCGCGCGCAAGCTGCAGGGTCAAGGCAAGCAAGAGGCCGCCAAGGCTGCAGAACGTGCCAAGGGTAAGAGTCAGGAGACCGTTGGTGCGGTCAAGAATCGCGTGGGCGCGTTCATCGGCGACGACGAGCTTCAGGCCGAGGGCAAGGTGAAGGAGCTCGAAGGTGAAGCGCGCCAACGAGCCAACCAGTAACAGCCCTGAGGCACGCGGCGACGGAATCTCCGCGCGAGCGTGCTCACGGCGACGGCGGCGGCGAGGTCGACTCTTCCTCCTCGTCGTCGCGCGTCGCGAAGTAGACTCCGACTCCGACACCAACCAACACGACGACGCCGCCCGCGATGGCCCAGGGCACCCAACCGGGCAAACCCTGATCTGGTAGAGCCGTCGTCACGTGTGCGCGCGCAACCACCTGAAAGTGGCTCTGATCGGCGATGGGATCGTTCGATGAGATGCGCCAGGTGCCTCGATGATCGCTATTTACGCCGCTGGCGCGGAAGCGCAAGGAGAGCGTCCGCTCTTCTCCCGGCGCGAGCACGACCTCCGGCGGGATTGCCGGCGAGAATTCGAAAGCGCTCGAAGGTGAACCTACGGCTTGAATGCCGGTGATGCGCAGCTCGCTTTGACCCAGGTTCTGCAAGTGCACGGCTTCTTCGACAGTTTGACCATCGGGGACGTCGCCGAACACGATTTGGCGCGGGTGCATGGCGAGGCGAGGTGGACCATCGCTGAAGGCCTCGCAGCTGACCGGAATGGTGATGCCGCCAAGCGTGAAGTCGGCGATGAACGACCCCGCCGCTGTGGGCCGACACGGCACCGTGAACGTGGCTTGACTGCGTGCGGCGAGTGTTCCCGTCGGTAACCCCGTAGCAGAAAAAGGAGCCGCGAACGTGGGAGTGCCGAGCGTGAGTGATGCGTTGCCGACGTTATGCAACGTCGCTGTGTGGCTGCGGGTTTCATTGACGGCCATGGCGCCAAAGCCACCATCGAATTCGATGAAGGCTTCTGCGTTGCTCGGGCGCACGAGGAGGAACGCGCCGCGCCCGAAAGTAGCGACCGCGGCGGGTGGCAGACCATCGCTGAGCGGCGGTGCGTCGGGCGCCGTGAGATCGTTCAGCACCGTGAGCTGTGAGCAGGGTGCCTTCGGCATATTGGCGCCGAGCCGTGTCCAGCGCTCGCCGAAGTTCGGGCCCTTCGTGACGAGCACACCGATGTCGGTGCCAATCAAGAGCGCTGGCGGATTGGTGCGCGTGAAGCAGGCAGAGAGTACCGGCAAGTCCGGTACGAACCCATTCGTTCCGCGTCGCCCGGAAATGTCACGAAAGTTGGCGCCGCCGTTCTCGGTCAAGAACACGTGACGAGTTGGACCGTTCAGCGGTGACTCGTTGAAGCCTCCGTAACCGATCGCCACGCGGTCGCTGTCGTCAGGATCGATTGCAATCGCCGCGACGGGAAAGCCACCGCCGCCCACTGTGATTTGACTGAAGTTCGCGCCGGCATCACGGCTGAACCAAACTTGCCCGTTGGCGAGGCCGACCCACACCAAATCCCAAGCTCCGGGCGAATTGCGATCCGAGCGCGGATTTCTGGGAGCCACGGCCAGCGCCGTGATCATTGCGGGAAACTCGCCGTTGGCGCCGGCGTGAGGCGCGGGGGGACTGCGCACCGTGAATGGGGTCGATGATGCGCCATCGCGCGTGCGCAAGATCCCGGGTCCGTTGCGCGTCGCCGAATTGCCGAAGAAGAGGCGGTCCCATTCACCCGACGCGCTGCGTGCCACCGCCACCGTTTCCGAATAGATGAATCCGAGCGGCGTGGTTTCGCCGTGTGGATCCAGGACAAACTCCCATTCAGGCCCGGGAGTGGGTGAAGCGCGCAACAGAATGCCGTTGGCGGTGATGTACGCGGCGGCGGGATTGTCGTTGGCAAAGTGGTCGCGATCGTTCGGGATGAAGGCGTTTGCGCCGCCGTCGCCAGGTCCGGTGCGCTTCCACGTCCAATCCGAGGGTGAAGCGGGCTCGAAAGGGCCTTCGCCGATCACGGTGCCGTTGTCTTGTACCCCGCAGATCATGCGAGCGCGCGTCGCGGAGACACGAGCAAACGAGACGGTCCAAAACAGACAAGATGCGTGGGTGTTGCGCGAGGCCCAGGTCACACCTGCGTTGCGGCTCACGGTGAACCCGCCGTCGTTGCCGACGAGAATGCGCCGGCTCGGCCCGGGCAGATCGTCTACGCGCACGATGTGGATGTCGGCATGCACGTCGTCCATCGTGCCGCGCTCGGTGGACGACCACACCCAGGAGCCGCTCGAAACGTTGGCGTTCGTGCGCATCAAGTGCACCGAACCGAACCAACCGTTGAACACCGAGGTCGAAGCGGTCGGCTCGATCGCCACCGTGTGACAGTAGGTTGTTTGAAAGGCGTTCAGCCCCGAGCGTTCGCTGGCGTTCAACATGCCCCAGCCGGAAGGCGTGAGTGGATCGCGCCGTGTGAGGTGCACGCTGTGAATCGTCGAAGGGCGTGGTCCTGCCAGGCTGTGCGCGAGTGCATCCAACTTGGAGGCGCTCATCACCCAGAACGCGCCGTGGTGACCCAATACGGTTTTACTCGGCTCGTCGGCGCTGGCGGCGGTCTGTGTCGCACGCACGACGCTGCCGAACGCGTTGATGCCCGTGGCGGTGAGCTCACTCACGTACAAGCCAGGAGTGGCCGTGGAGGTGCGCGCTTGCTCGATCACTTCGGTTGGCGGCGGGTCTTCGACGTCGGGCGGATCGCCAGCCACGGCCACGGCGACTTTGGTGCCATCGATGACTATGTCCGTGATGTGACCGTCGATGAGTGGGCGGCCGTTCTTGAAGTCGGCGTCGTCGCCGAAGTTGCGCCCGGCGTCCTTCGAGAAAAACAGGCCGAGGCGCGTGGAGACAAACAGACGATTGCGATCCAGCAACACCACGTTGTTGATGTCGTGGGAGCGAAAGTGCGTGCCGAACATGCCGGCGTCCAGGATTGACCAGGTCTTGCCGCCATCGATGGAGCGGAACACACCGACCAGGCCCGGATCACGCGCGCCGGCTTCGTTCGCGTCGCCCGAACCAGCGATCACGAGCGGAGGCTGCCCACTTTCGTCGAAGCGAGCGACAACCATCGTTTGCAGTGACGGCAACGAGTCGCCCAGCGCTGTCCAGTTCTGGCCTTCATCCGTCGTTCCCCAGATGCCACCGGCGCGTGTGCCAATCATCAGGTGGTTGGGATCGCTGCCCACGGCGATGGCGCTGACTAGCCCTGAATCGCGGCGCGGCGATCCCGGCTCTTCGATGCCGGTTGCAGGCCCGACGGAGCGAAACACGTAACCGGGCTCCACGGGAATCGTGGCCCAGTCGCGCACACCTTGCGTTCGCAAGTCTGGGCGCACGCGGCCAAGCGCGGGCAGGTTGTAGGCGTCAGTGAAGAAAGATCGGTGGTACACACTTCCTCCGCTACGACTCAGCCGCCGCCTTCGGGTTTGGTCGCCGGACGTAACCTGAGCCAGCCCTCACTGGCTTCGTACGGATCCGGTGACAGCAACGCCTCTTGGCCGGCGTGAACTACTTCATACTCCGCCCAGCGATCGACATCGGCGCGATGCGTCCACGTCCAAGCTCCTTCGATATCCGACGGAATCGGCATGCGAATTTGTTTGGGGTCGATCAATACGGGTCCGAAGCGAAATGTGGGAGCGATGTGAGCCAGCGCTTCGTGCAACCACGCTCGTTGCGGCGCGATTTGCTTGCGCGGTAGGAGCCCGGTGGTTGCGTGAACGGCGCAATGTGGCTCGACCAGCAGCAGAAGCTCGTAACGAATGCCCGGAACGATCCAAAGAATTCCCGAGCTATCCAGGTACGGGTGCGATGCCGGAGTGGCTCCGGCGTCACCTTGCACATCGCTGGCGAACGTCGCGGCGTAACCTGGTACTGACTCCACCGGGCCCAAAAAGCCTGCGCTCGGCAGCGGGCGAGCGAAAGCTGCGGCTGCGCGTGCACAATGAAACGTGTCGAATTGGCCGTTGACGAAGTAGCCGAAGAGCCCGTCTTGCCAATGCGTGAGCGCTCCGAGCCGCACGGGCACGCGGGTGATGGGCACGTCGGTTCCGCTCACTGGTTCGCGCACTTCGAGCTCGAGGGAAGCCGCGATCACCGCCACGGGATGGCCGATCAAGAGCGACAGGTGCTCCTCACCGACGTGAGCAAATGGATCCACAGTCCAGCGGGTCGAGTCGATCACGCGCAGGAGCTCGACCAGCGCGAGTGGCTTGGAAGCTGCTTGGTCGCGCACGCTCTGCTCGAGCAAATACTGAGCAAACGCGCCGAGTTCGGGATGTGAAATGGCGGCCTTGGGTGACGCGCCGACTGCCGTTGGCAAGCCCGGTGCGAGCTCCCAGAGCGGGCCCACATCCGTGTCGATGCGGATTTGCCCGATGGCCTCCCCGTTGGCATCGAAGAATTCGAGCGCCTCGTCGATGTGGTCCGGCAGCAAGAAGCCGCACACTGGCGAGCGCGCTTCGTTGGCGTCTTGATTTGGTGTGCTCGCATCGCGAAAGCGGAAGGACAACTTGGCGGGTGCGGTGAAGCGCGGCGGTAGCACCGCGACGCCCGGCTTGCCCGGTACCTCCGCTCCGTCTCCCACCGCAACTCGCTCGGGGTTGGCATCCTCTGTGGCGCTCGAACCAGCCAAATTCAAGATTTGACCAAACGCATCCACCAGACGAAGCCGCTTCAATCGTAAGAAGCCGGACCGAACGGCAACGAAGCCTGCTGGAGCAGGCACCTGCGCGGAAGAATCGAACCCGAGATCTTTGCGCAACAAACGATGCAATCCCTCGAGCGGACCTTGCAACGTGTCGAGCGCGCGCAGCCGGTTCACGATGTCCTGCGCCTCGCTCGTGTGGTCCGCGTCGGCGAGCGCGTTGCGGCCGGCGGCGCGTTCGTCGTCGAGATACTTCTGCACCGAGTCGGCCAATGCGGTTGCAATGCCGCCGCTCAGCAGCGAACGACCGCGGAATAGCTCACCGGTGCCCTCTGGCACACTCGGTGGAGCGAAGTCGATCTCTCCCAGGCTGAAGTTGCGCGCCGGTGCGGGCAGGTACTCGACCTCCCAATCCAAATGCAGCGGCACCCATGGTTTTGCGGGCGGACGCACCGCGACTGGCGAGGGTAGAGTGCCTTCCAGCCCGCTGTGCACGGCGATGGCGCGCGCATCCGTGGTCGCGCGACGCGTGGCCCACCAGGCCGTTTGCTCCGTTGCAGCGATGCGGGTGAGGGTGTCCTTCGGCAGAGCTTCGGGAATGCGCCCCTGCTTGGTTATCGCTTCGGCGATCACGGCGCTCGTTCCGGGATCGAGCAAACCGAGCTCTTCCAATAGTTGCTGGCATTCGGGTGGAACGCCTCCGTGCAGGAGTGGCCGCTCGAGCACATCACTGGCGCGAATGGCGACGCGCGCACCGGTTGGAGAGGCTCGCAGCGTCAAGCAGTTGATCGGCGTGCTCGACACGCGACACATCAGGCGCCCGTCGTCGCTGAAGCGGCCATCACCGCCGTGCTTCGGCGAACGAAAGGCGCCGTGAATTGCGATGGCAGGATCGGGCGGAAAGAACAGGCGCGGACGCGGTAGCTCGACTTCGGTGGGCTCGGGTGGTTTGAGCGGCTCTGGTTTGGTGCGGTGAACGCCCTGGAAATCGCCCTGTTTCGTGAGCCAGCGTTTGGGCGGCCTTTTGGTGGGCGGCTGCTTCGGTGGCGGCTTGTCGGGCATCACGGAAGCCGCGCGCGGAACTCGCTCGGTACCATCCGAGAGTGAGGCAAAGGCTGCATCGTGCAAGCGATCTGCGAGCTTGGCGTCTCCGTCCGGCTGTTGCAGGTCTTCTAGTGCACCGAGCGTGAACGCGGTGAGAAAGTCCGCCTCCTGCTCCGAACCCGAAGTGCGTGCGATGATGGCGGCGAGTGCGTCGGCTGGTGTAACGCCGAGCGCTACGTCGACCGTGGCTGGATTGGGTGGACCACCGACTTCTGGCGAATTGGAAGCGACGGTGGGCCACGAGAGATCGACCACGGCGCCGTGAAACAACGTGTCTTGCGGCCAGTACACATCCGCGAGCTGAAACTCACCGGCGATGGGCAGCCCCTTCACAGAGGCGACCTTGGCGTTTTTTGCGTAGACGACGTTGCCGACTTCATCGCGAGCGGCGTGTGGTGTTTCGAGCCCAGAGAGCGCGATGCGCGACACATGGCTCTGCGAGCTCTGCTTGGCTTTCTTCAAATCGCGAATCGGCGCGTCCCAGCCGAGCTCCAACATGCGCGCCTCGAAGGCGTGCAATGTAGCGGTGTTGGTAGCGAGTGGATCGAGCGCCGCGTCGGCATACCAGCCGCACACGAGGTACGCGATTTTTCCATTCGGCACCTGCTCGAGAGGATCGTGGAAGGCGAAGCGATTGACGACGTTATCGTAGTAAGCCGCCCAGCCCGCGTCGCCGATGCCGAGCACAGTGACCGGCTTGCCCGTAGGTGGCGCGGCAGTCCAACCTTCGAGCGGCGTGGACGTGGCGTTGCGCGAATCCAAAATCCAGGCGGTTACGCTGCGTCGGCCGGTCTTGCCCGGCGCAATGCGCGCGATGAGCCAGCGATCGGGTAAAGCTGCCGAGCTTGGGCCGGAGTTTTCTGCGCGCAACGTCGAGAGCCCATCGGGCATGGCCCAATGCAAGTGCACGCCGCGTGGGCGTGGAGCATCCCGATCGACGAACGGCGCCGGCAACAAATCGATCGAGCGCTCGCCGGGCGTGCCGGAAGGTGTTCGCATCGTGCAATCGGCGACAGCGCCGCCATCGCTGCGCACGACCAAGGCGTCCACGTGAATTGGTACCAGCAAACGCAGGTCGCGCCGCAGCTTCGCGTCCCACGTTTTGACCGTAAGTGCGTGGATATTGAAGGCGCTGGGATCGGCGAGCTTAGCCATTCGAGCCTCCAATCGCGAGGCGCAGCGCAGTGAAGAGCGCCTCGTCGAGCACGCGCTCCGCAACGGGCACCTTCGGTCCCGATGGCGCGCCGCCGCTGCCTTGGAAAGGCTGCCTGTACGGAGGATTCAGCACGGCAATTGCGAACGCCGCGCTGCCGGTTTGTGCAATTGCCGCCGGTTGACTCGAGCGCGCCGCATGCAAGCGCTGCCGCAGCGCTGCCACGTGCAGCACATTTTTTCCGCCCACTCGCAGCGGTACGTTGCGGGTCTCCGGATTCGACGGCGACGGTACTTGCTCACCCGTTGCCGAACGCAAAAACACTCGGTAGTTCGGTGCAGAACCGTCGACGCCGAACTGCACACCGTGGTGTGGCTCTTCGAGCTCGACGCGATCGGGCACGCCGCGAAACAGCGCGATCATGACGCCGGGCGAGAGCCGCTCGAGGCGCAAGATGGTTAGGCGCTGCCCGTCTCTGAACGCTTTCACCTCCATGTGCGGCCAGCCCGAAACCAGCGCTGACCGCAGCAAGAAGCCGGTTACGGTATCTGCGGCGACGCGCGGGCGCTCCGGGTCGTTTTTGGTAGCAACGAAGTCTTTGACGACGCGCCGCTGCAAGCCTCGCACGAGCGACTCCGTATCGTCCACCAAGCGCTGCACACCGGGCAACTGTGCTTGCGCGTGGCAAAGCTCGCGGGTGCCGATTTTGCCGACGGCCGCGGCTCCGTCCACCAAGCGATCCGTCCAGGAGCGATCGAGATAGAAGAATCGGATCGACTCAACTGGCAACAGGCGCGCGTCGGGAACCAAGTAGTGGAATGGCACCCCGATCAGCAAGCGCAGGTGCGCGAGGAACGAGTCGATATAGGGTGGTAGGGTCGAGAGGCTTTCGCTGGCGGGGACCTGCGTTTGCGCCTTCAAGCGATCCATCAACACCGCTTTTTCGCTGGGTCGGAAGCTCACAGCCCACCTCCGCGTGGAATGTAGAGCCCTTCGGCATCGAGAGCGCTCGGCGCTTGCCGTTCGCGCGCCAACCCCAGCCGCTCGAGCGCCGGCAAATCGCTTGCGACACTCTCGAGGGTCACGGGCGTGGTGTCGATCACACCCGTGCGATCAATCGGGCCGGCCTCGGTTACGGAGTCCAGCGCCAAGAGGCTTGCGGCGCGACTCACGTCGAGGTTCCACGCCAGCGCCAGGCTATTCGCATCGAGCCCGGGCGCGTCCGCAAAGAGCTGAAACTCCGCGGGATCGGTGTAACGCACGCGTGGATCTTGCCAACGCTCCACGAGCGAAGCGGCAAGGTGATCGATGCGGAAGCGTTCGATCAGAGTTGGAAAGCGCGTGCGAATCAGGTGATCGAGGCGCTTTTCGAGCGAACGCCGATAATCACCGCGCCGCCAGCGCATGAGTTCCTGCGCGAGGCGAGCATCGGCCGCAGCCAGCAAGCGCCCCACTTCGAACGCAGCCGCGTACGAGATATCCTCCAGCCCTGTCTCCGGGCTGATGCGGCGCGCCTGATCCGCCGAGTGATACGGCCCGCGTGTGTCGCGCGAAATCGGGAAGGGCACCAGCGGTCCCCGATAAAAGACGGTTTCGCGCGAGCCGCTGCGATCGCCGATTTCAATCGCGAGGTGCGCCGTGTCCGTTACTTTGGGCCAGTCGCCGCGCACGTCACCAATCAGGCCCACATCGAGGTTCTCGGCAAGACCCTGGAACGTACCAGTGCCGGTGCACTCGAAGGTCCAGCTGTGCAGCAAAATCAGCTTCTCTTTGATGATGTAGAAGCGGTCATGCGGCAGATAGATGTGCTCGGCGAACTCGCCAATGGCGTTGGTTGCAGCGGCAGAAGCGCCCACGGCTGCGGATGTGCCAGCCGTTGTCGAAACGCTGGTTGCTGCCGAGCTACCGGCGTTCGGAGTCGCGTCCAACGCTGAGGCGCTCACGTGCGCGGTCAAGCTGTCGAGTGAAACACTGTTGCTGATCTCGAACATCGTAAGATCGGTGGTCTCGGATTCGATTGCTACGGGGAGCGTCAGCACCGGATCGACGATGATGCCGGTTTGCACCGCCGGCGGGTTCGCCTGAATGAGATCGGTGCGCGCTTCGAGCGAAACCAGGCACGCTCGATACTTGCGGTTCGGCAACGGCACACGCGCGCATACCACTACGGAAAACCAACCATCGGAGTCTCCCGCCGAGAGCTCGCGATCCTCGATGTTGACTTGCCGTACATGCGAAAGAAGGTGAATTTCTTCGAGCGATGGCAAAAGTGAGAGCAGCAAGTTGCGCTCGACTTCGATCACGTCGCAGGTTGCATCCGCAGGAGGGTTCAACACCGCTTTCACCGACGTCGGCAGTACGTCGACGACCTTTTGATCCGTGACGACGCTGGCTTCCTTGGCTGTGGTTTCGTCGAAGAGAAGCAGCGCGAGCCAAGGTGGCGAGCCGCTCGGAAACGGCGGCGAACCAGCAGGTCGCGCAGGTGGTACCAGCACGCCATTTGGATCGGCGCTGCGCTCCCATGGCAACGTGCGGCGCCCAAGTGCGACGTGGGGCAGCGCGTCGGTGAACGGCCCACGTGCATTACGGGGTGGAAACACGCCCGCGACTTCGGTCGGCGCCAAACGATAACGCGGTCCATCGATGCGCATGTAGCGATCGAGCGCTGGCAGCGTTGCACCCGACAGAGAGACTGTGGTTTCGACGTGCACGCGGTATTCACCCGGCGACAACGGCGGGTCCATGCGATCGTAGAGCACCATGTGCCCGCGCGCGGGAGGCGGCGGTTCGGTCATTGTCCTTCTCCTCGCAACGAGAACGAAATCGAGCCTTCGCTGCCAATGGGGCCGTCGCAGGAAAGCTCGCTGAGAGATTGGCCGTGCAGCAGCGTGGCCAGCTCGTCCGGGCGACCTCGGAAGCCGAGCACGCCTTTCAGTCGGAAAGCGTCGACGCTGCTCACGCTCACCGAAAAGTCCGTTTTCGCCGAGACGGGGTACATCGCGGCTTCACCCATTTCGGCATGGAACACGATGGGCTCGCCGAGCTCGGCGCCGGAGCTCGCGAGCTCCAGATCGTCGAGGCGTGCAGCGGTTGGATCCACCACATCGCCGATTACCAAGACTGCGCTGACCGCGGCGGGTAGCCAGGTTTCTACCGTGCTTTGCGCGCTGAGCAGGCGCCCTGCTCGCTCGAAGCCGCTGGCGATCGGAATCGGAACGGACCAACGCAAGCGTGAGCCGCGAGCGACAGCACCGAGCGCCGACACCTGCTGCACCGAGGTTTCCACGTGCCAGCCCACTGCGATCGGGCTTTGAGGTGCTTCGAATAAGGTGACGCTTCCCAGTCCATCTTGGCGGTCGCGGTCATGCCGGGCTTTACCTAAGGACCACAGCACGAGCGTTTCGGTTTTGGGTGGCAAAGTCAGCCGGCGTTCGCCGCTGGTTTCGAGGTCCAGAAGCGCGACTCCTCCGCGGCCCAACGCAACCACGCGCGCTGCATCCCCGGCGAGCTCGAGCGCGAAGCGCCCCGCAGCGAGCTGCCAATGCTGCACACTTCCGGCGGGGAGTTGCACGGCGTCTTTCAGCACGCGGTTCTCGAGAGCTTGCACGTGTTTGCGTGCACGCGGACCACGCAGCAACAGCTGTGGCCCCGCTGCCAGCGTCGTTTGCGGACTCTCGGCGGGCATGCGCAGAAGCTTGCCGTGGGCGGCAGTGGGTTTGGGCGGGCTGCGGCGCATCAAACCTTGAGCCTTGGTTGCGCGCGTCGCGAGCAGCGGTGTCTTGAGGCCGGCAATCGGCTGCAGTGCAGCGCCGAGCAACTTGGTGGAGCGCGCCTTGGCAACTGGCGTGTGACGCTGGGCAACGTCGGCCAAACCGCGTCCGACCGCCGTGAGATCCAAGCCTTCCGACAGCGGCGCAACGACGGGCGGCGACTTGCGCGCCCGCAGCGAGCGCAAACCAGAGCCGGAAATGCCCTGCTTGCCAAAGCCCATCGCGTCGGCCGCGTTCGTGCGCGCAGGCGATCCGCTCACCAGGAGCCGGGACACATCCCCCGCACCGAGCCGCGTGGTAGCGGTGTTGGCGGCTGCACCTACGATGACCGTTGCGTCGCGCCACGACGAAGTGTGCGCAGCGAACGGCAGCGGTAGCGGCACACCAGTATCAACCAAGGTGAGGATGGGCACCGCCGCGCTCTTGTTTATGGCTTCAGCAATTGCGGTGATCTTCACACCGGCGAGCGCTTTTACGTTGTTGGTGCCGGGGTTCGGCGATTCGGTGTAGTGCCACACGGCTTCTGCGAAGTCGCCGAGCTGAAGCTCACTCACGAAACGATCGGGATCGAGCGTGCCCAGCGGGCCATCCAAACGCGAGAGCGTGATTCGATGCGTCGCCGTGACGTCGGTGACGCCCATGGGCGCCAAATCGATATCAACTCCAGCAACGGGGGCGGACGCGTGCGCCGGCCCTTCGTAGTTCGAAGCCGCCATGGCTGTCGTGCTCGACAGCGAAAACTCCGGGACCAGGCGCCACGCATCCGCTTGGCTCGTGCCTTGCGGTGGTTGCGCGCCACTTGCTGGTGGAGTCAAACCGGAGTCGATCTGCAAGCTGACGGGGATGGTGGTGGGATCGCCGCCCAGCACGTAGCGATCGCGGAACTGCGGCCAGGTGAGCAGCGGCGGCCGCGGCGGCGTGGAGTCGCCGAAGGGAACCGTGATCGAGATTGGGCCCAAACTGGCGTGAACTTCGCCGTGCAGCGGCGGACCCACCAACCACAAACTCGCGCCGACCGACACCGAGAAGTGAACGCGAATGGTTCCGAACAGCAGATCGATCTCGATGTTGAAGTCGGCACCGAGCTCGATGCCAATGCTGATGTCGTAGTGGAATGGGTCCCACGAAAGCAGGAAATCAGCCCAGGCGCGGAACCAGGCGCGCAACCAACCGATGTCGTAGGCCGCTTCCAAACGCGTGCCGGCCATCACGCACGAGTTGGTGAGCGCGAAGTAGCTCTCACCTTTGATCTGAATGACGCCGAGCAGATTGCAGCGGAAGCCGAGCCGCGGAACGATCGGGAACTCTGGTTCGGGTTCGAACGAGGGGTGATAGCCGCCAATCGTGAGGACGAACTTGCCTTTCGGGAACCAGATGAAGAGAGCGAAGCCACCGGTGAGCTGGCACTCACGGATGAGCAGCCAGCTGTTGTCGGTGAGCTGCGCTTGAATCGAGAGCACACCTTCGGCGCTCGAATAACGAGCCTTCACGGCGAGCTCGATCGATACGATCGGGCTGCCTTTCGGCTGCGCCAGCCTTCCGACGCCAACCAAGCCAATTTCGAGATTCTTGTCGAGCGCGACGTAGACCACGGCGATCACGTCGACGACGACGAAGAGCGCGCCGCGAATTCCGGCCGCGAACCAGAAGGTGCCTTTGCGCGCCGGCATGCGCAAAGTTTCGAGCAGCTCCATCGGGTGCTCGACCGCGCTGGGATCGTCCAGCACCTGAATCAGCGTAAACCCGGGGATCTCGTTGATGTCCTCGGGCACGATCAGCGCGCGGTTGTAACCGAAGCCCGCGCCGAGAGCTTGCAGCTCGAAATACGGCGCGAAGGAGATCGTGACGAATACGGCCGCGAACACGAACAGCGAATCGAATTCTTCGTCGCCTTCTCGAATCTTTGCCCACGCGCCCACCGCGACCGCGCCGAGGCTACCGAAACGCAGCTGGAGCATGCCGGCGTACTCGACGCCGCTCGGTTGCGGGCGCTTGACCAAACCACCCAGCAAATTGATGCCGCCGCCCGAGTAGGCGACACCGAGGCCCGCCAGATCGACTCCCCAGAGTGATGCGTCGTCGGTGTTGCGCACTGGGATTTGCACCGACAAGTCGTCGACCTGCGCGGCGAAGCCAGCGACGTTGACGCCACCATCGACCAGAAAACGGATCCACTCGGGGTCGCGTATATCTTCGAGCTCCACGCCGATTTGGTCGATGTAGAGCGGGCCGAAAGCGGCGTGGATGCCGAGCCACGCCACACGCGGATTGGTGCCGTGAAGCGCGACTTCGAGCGCGAATGGCGCGCTGCTCGGCCCACCACCTTCCGGGGCGGCACCGCGCTTGTACGCCACCGAGATCCCGAAACCGGGCTGCGCGGGCGCGCCGTCGCCCGATGAGGTGCTCTTCATCAGGCCGGAAGCGATCGCGTTGTTGCCCCCGGTTGCAGCGCCGAGCGAAATGCCCAGATCCTCGATGGCAACACCCGCTCCGCGAAACTCTGCGTCGACGCTCCCGCCTTCCACGCCGACGTCGAAGTAAGTGAATGCTTCGGCGCCGCCCAGCCGCACGTTGTCCGTCGAAATCAGTGCGCGACCCTGCGAGCCGCGTACGCCGACGCCAAAGTAGTTGGCGCTGACGAGCGGAGCGAGCTCGAACGAGCCGGACACCTTGCGGAACACGGTCACGCTGGTGCGCTCGCTGGGACCTCCGCTGGGATTGCCGAAGATGAGATCGAGCTCCACGCTGTCGATCGGAATCGGAATGTGCCCGCTCGCTGCGACGCCGATGTGACCCGCAGCTGCCACCTGACCCAAAGTCAAATGCAGCGATCCCAACGTGATCTCGATCGACATCGCCGCGGCGATGTTGCCGAGCACAGTTGGCACGTCGGGGGGCGGATCGACCAGCCGATGCTGACTATCGAACAAGCCAGACGAATTCACCAAGTGCGGTAGCGTGGGCCCACCTGGCCACAACGTGGTCGAGCCGGTAGCGCGCTCTAGCAGCGCAGAAAGCAGCGGCAGCAGCACGCCGAACCCCAGCGCGCCGGGCAGCTCCTCGTCGTCGACGTTGGCGAGCGGCGCTGGCAAGAGCTCGATTTGAAGGGGTCCCGCTTCGCTGCTGGTTGCGAGCGGCAGCAAGCGAATCACGGGTTCAGGAGCGGAGGTTCCTTGGCGAGCGCCGATTTCGAGCTTGGGAACAACGGCGGTGCCGAGCGGCGCATCGAGGCCAACTGAAACCAGCGCATGGAAGGCTGCTCCGAGCAGCGCATCGACGCCAAGTTGCAGTGCGACGCGCTCCAGCGCCGAGCCCGACCCCGTGGTGACCACGATTGCAATCGCACCACTCACGCCGACGGCGGGGAGCTCCTCAGTCCAATCGACGCTCACTGAAGCGGTTCCGCTCGTCGGCGGCGGGAGCGCCGGGCTCGTCCACGTGAGCAGCGAGCCGGTGCGCGCCGTGGATCCTGGCAAGCCCAACGCGCTCAACAACGCCGCGAGTGCACCCAAGATGCGGCCGCGCGTGGTGGCGTCGAAGCGCAGATCGGTGAGCGCCTGGAAATCGGCGGTGTGAGAGCTGAAATCCGGCCCGAACAGGCCAAAAGCTTCCGCTACGTCGAGCACGGCCGTCTTCACCGGCGACGCGGGTAGCCGCTGCGTGATCTCGTCGAGCGCGTGCGGCAACAGCGCCAGGCCGCCACCGAGCAACGATGCCCAGCCGCTGAACTCCGGCAAGAAGGTTACGCGTGTCGCGCCGACCACCAACGCGAGCGCAATCCCCGACGTGTCGATGCCGAACTGAATGCCCACGCCGCGCCAAGCGCCAGCGGGAGCGCCCGCAGGTGGATCGGGCACTTGCAGCGTGAGTAGCGCGATGGGCTCCGGCGCACGATCTCCGCCGAGACGCACACCCGCGCTGATGCCGAGCACTCCGCCGAGCGGCGTTTCGGTGCTCAAGTTGAGCTCAGTGCGACCGTCTGCCGTGGCTACGGCGCTGAGCAGCAGCCCGGCGGGTTGGATGAACAGCCCTTCGCGCTGCGGCATACCGAGCGCGGTGCCCAATTGCTGCAGCACGAAAGCGATGTTCGCGGCGTTCAACCCGGCGCTCAGCGCGTCCACCGGCACGCGACCGGAGAGCAAAGCATCGAGCGGTGCACCGATGCCACCCGGTAGCAGAGTCGAAAGCAATGCGTCGGCCGCCGTCGAGAACAAGATGCGCAGCGGCAAATCGCTCGGCAGCGCGGCAGCCACCGGGAAGATGCGCGTGCGCGGCAGCCAGGGTGCCACTGCGAGATCGAGAGCACCCGGGCGCCAACTCAGTGTTGCGCCAGCGAGGCTTGCGCTGGCTTCGCCCGAGAGCGCCAGCGACGGCACGTCGAGGGACAACTGCGCTCGCGCAACGGGAAGCGTAGCGTCGAGCTCGAGCGCGTTGCCGTTCACGCGCAGTCGAATTGGCCCGAGCGTGACGCCGACACCGGGCACGAACCCGTAGAGCTCCGCGTTCAGCGCCGTACGCAGGCGAGGCGCTAGGTAGGCGGCGCCGTCGCTTCGCAGTGCGGCGAGCGCATCGGAGTACAGACGTGGTGCATCCGGCAATAGCATGCCCACTGAGCGCAACGCCGTGAGCAAGCGTGCCGCTTCGGGAGCGGTTTCGAGCGCCGTGAACAGCGCGTCGAGCAACAGCGCCGTTTCGGCGTCGGCGAGGCTTAGCTGACGCAGTGCCCCCGTGAGGGCTGCGTCGACCAAGCTGACGCTCGTCGTGAGCGTGGTGCCGTTCCAGACGGCTCGGAAATGCGCTTGGCCAATGCGAGCCGGCCACGGTGCGCCGTCGAATTGCGTGCCAGGTCCCCCCAGCAAGAATCCGTTGCTCCGGGCGAGCCGGACATCGACGGCCAACTCGCGCAGGCGAGCGTCGCTGCTCGCAGAGCTCAGCCCGATGCGGCCCAAGCTGAGCTCGAGCTTGGTGCGCACGCGCAAGTCCGTATCGGCATCGTCGGGATCGAGCGACACCGCGATGCCAACCTCCAGCGCTGGCTCGGCTGGGGTAGGCAGCAAGCCTTGCAGCGCTGTAGCTACTGCGTCGACGAGGCCGGTGCCAACCGTGGCGACGATGGCGCGCGTTGGCACAGAAGGTACGGCTGTTTCGCCCAAGCTCGCGAAGCTCGGGAGCGGGATGGCGGCGACAGCACCGGTGTTGGCCGTGCCAGAAACGGCGGCGCTCACCAACGTGACCGCGCTGCGCGAGGTCGAACTCGGCATTCTTCCGAGCAACGGCGAGGCCACACGCAACGCCGCGCCCACTGTGTCTTCATCGACGTACGGCGGAACGGCACCCAGGAGCGGTGCCGCGATGGTGACCACCTTGCTGAGGCGCGCAGCACGGGTCGCGGACACGCGTGCAGCCGCGACGCCCGAAAGCGAATGGCCAACGAGCACGATGGGGACGCCGGGCCGTAGCGTGTCGAGATGATCGATCACGCGTTCGAGCTGGGCTACCAGGTCACTCAGGTTGGTGCCCGCGAGATCAGCCGTGTAGAAGCCGAAGCTGCCGGTCACTCCGCGCAAGTCGACGCGATCGAAGGGCACACCGGGCTGCCTGAAGTCGAAATGGGCCGAGCCGCTTGCGCCGATCACGCTGGCATAGGCCCCGCGATCGTTGAACGGCGCCGACACCAACAGCGCGACGGAAGAACCGATCTCGGCAGTGAGCGCGGCCGTCGCCGCAGTAGTTGCAGTCTCGTGAGTGGCAGTCACCGTGGCCGCGATGCTGACGCCGCTGGGTGCTTGTGATGCGACTGGCACTACGCCATCGCTCTGTGCGAAGAACTCCGACAAGATCCGAAAGCCACTCGCCAGGCGCGCTTCGTCTTTCGCGCCGCAAGCCTCGAGCAAGCTCGCGTCGACCGGTCGCAACGCGATGATGGCCGCTGCGAGAGCTTCTGGACCGTCAGCTGCGTGCTCCACGCTCGAGCTCATTCGCGCCGTGACTACCGGCGGAACGAGCCAGGCAGTGAGCTCTGCCGGCCATTCCCGCACGATGCGCGCACGCCATGGATCGGCGGCAGTGCCCGAACCAGTGACGCTCGGTGGCCGCAAGGTCGCGCCGGTCGCGACGCCGGATACTGCGCGCAACCAGGCTTCCGCGAAGCGTGCACCCTCGGCGGAGGTTTCAGTCAACACGCGCCGCAGCCAGGGCCTGAGCAACGCAATCGGCGAGCCGAGATCTCCGCTCAGTAGCGGGAAGTCAGCTGGCAGCGCGAGTGCATTGCGGGTGACGCCGAGCACCGCCAACAGATTGATTCCGGCCTCCCCCGCGAAACGTGCGGCCGCCCGCTGCACGATGAGCCGTAGGACCGCGTCCCCAATCGGTGGCGGCGTCGCAGGGAACGGGAAGCCGATATCGAACGCAGGCAGCGAGCTTCCGCCTTCGCTGAGCACGACGCCTTCCAGCACTCCCTCGGCTTGCGGAAGGCTACCGAGCAGCCAGCGCACTCCCAGCGCGAGGCGTGCTGCGTGAATCGAGGTACCCGGTAGTAACGTGGCCTTTGGTACTGGCTCGATGCCGATGCTCGCGTGATGTTCTTGGAACAACGCGAGCGTGGCCTCACCCGTAGCCGGCAGATCGGCGGAGAACAGCTCAGTCAAGAGTGCGACGCGGAACGCTCCTTCACTCAGCTCGACTTCGAGCCCGAGATGCAGATGCGCTTCGCCGCTGCGGAAGGCGACCACGCGCACGGAAATCGGCCCGCTCGCCGCCAACGTGATCGGCCAGGGATCGCTCAGCGAGCCCGCGTGCGCTGCGAGCGATGGCACGCTGATGCCGAGCAGCGAACCGAGCTCCCGCAACAGCGCCGGCCAGCCATTTTGCATGAGCGCGTCGCGGTGGAAGCGCCCTAGCGCCCCGAGTGGATCGCTCAAGAAGCGGACGAAGTCCAAGCGTGGCCGGCTGGGTAACGACCACACATCGCCGGGCTCTGTGGCCGTTGGTGTGACCACACCAGCCAAAGCCAACAAGTGCCGCCCAGGTCCATCGCCCAGCGCGCTGATCAATAGCGCTTCGACGGCATCACTCGCGAGCGCGCCCACCGCGTCCAAGTGAGTCAAATCGATGCGCGGGTGACGCTGCCCAGCCAACACCACATCGCTCAGCTCGAGCAGAGGTCGCGGCTCGCCGTTGGCAAGGATGAAGCCGGCGCGCGCGCCTCCCGCGGCGACAATGGTCACGCCGCCATCGCCGACGACAGGGGCAAGTAGCGGTGTTGGCGAACGCACGCTCACAGAGAGCTCCGGCAAAAGCTCGACGTCGCCGCCGCGTAGCGGTGCACCCAGCACGATTAGATCGGCCGCGAGATGCACGGAAGTGGCGCTGCCAACGCGCACCCGCACACCGGGGTAAACGCGCCCGTCGCTTTCGCCAAGGGTGAGTGCGATTTCAATCGGTGTCGACAGCAGCGCAGAGCGGAACGGATCCGCATACGTGCCGGTGCCAGCTGGCCCGGCGCCGCCGAACAGCCCTACCAAGTGCCCGAACCAAGTGCCGAGCTGATGTGCATCGGACAGCGCAACGAACCAATTGCGCAGTGCGGCCGGGTTTCGCACAATCTCGGCGACTGGAAGCACCGGCAGCGCCGCATCCAAACCGAACGTCGGGAGTAAGTGACTCCGCAGTGGCTCTGGTGCATTGGCGACAGCGTCGTGCAGCAGGCCGAGCACCAGATCGACGGCACCACTCTCGAATGCCTCGGCATCGAGCTCGAAATCGCGCGCCGGTGCGCCGCCGAGCCGAAAACCCTTGATTTCGACGCGTGGCACGGCGCGCACGCCTGAGTCGAAATACAGCCCAACGCTTGCGCGCAGCTCGTTGATGCGAACCTCGCCCGCACTCGGCGCAAACACCAACCCAACTGCAACCTCGAGTGGTGCCGGATCGCTGTCACCCATCGCGGCGCGGAGCTCAGATCCGTGCGCACGCAAGAGCGGCACTTTCAGGCTGAGAACCAACTCGAACGGGGCGCCGCTGGTGTGAAATTCACCAGCAACTGAGATCAACGTGTCGGCGCCGTCGGGCTCGAACACCAAATACAAATTGCCGAAGCGTGGTGGCCCTGGCGGCTCTCCCGTAAACAGCAGCGGGTGATAACCGCTGCGAGTCCCGGCAGGTCCAGGGATGACCGCGTCCAGAAATTCACCCAACGCTTCGCGTTGAGTGGCATTCGTCAGGATGGCTTTGAGGCGTTGAACTGGATCGCGCAGCCAACCGGAGTCGAAACTACCAGCTTCGCTGAACAGGCCCAGCGCGGTCCCTAGCTCGCGAATGACTTCGTCGTTTGCGCTCACGACGGCGTCGAGCTCCGAAACGAGAGTACGGAGCCGTCGAGCGTGAGCGCTTTGGGCACGGCCTGACGCTCCTCGGCGTGTACCCGCGCCATGTCTTGAAGCGCAGCAAACAACGCGTCTTGCAGGATGTGACCCCAGCGTGCCGCGAGCGCTGCGTGGCCGCGCGGCAGCTGTTCCGTGACCAGTGTCATCTCGTCATCGCCACTATTTCCGGGCGCAAACGGCACTACCAGGGTGGCCCGTCCGGTCTCGTCGCTCTCCAAATCGACCGCTACGAGCAGCACGCCAGCCGAAGTGGTCGCTTTCAAACTGTCGAGATGCACAATCACCTCGTCCCCGTGATCCACCCACACCACGGCGCGTGGGTCCGGCTTCTCTTCTGCCTGGTTTGCGCTTGCTGGCGTTCCTGCCAGGCGCTCAACGAGTAGGGGAGCGAGTACCTCCGGCGTCAGCCGATCCGGCAGCGCCCGCGGGGGCGATGGCTCCGACTCACACGGCGGTTTCGGAGGGCAGCCGTGCTCGTGCGCCTCCAAAACGTGTTCGAGCACATACTCGATCCAACGCCGGGCATGTCGCTTCCAGTTGCGCATTCCCACTCCTCGCAACGAAAGCCAGTCTGTAACACGATGCGTCGCCCGCGCGTGCGGACTTCTGCTAGCGCGTCAGCAAATGACTACGTTCGGTGCTGCTTCTGAGCTGCTGAGGCGTGCACGCCGCAACACACAGCGCCTGTGAACAACGTGTTTAGCGCTCGCGAAATCCTCGGCTGAGACGTCGGAAACCGCCCTCAAGGTTTATTCGTATTGTCGATCGCTGCCTTTCGCGTAAACCTCTCCTGTTTGGTGGAATCACGCGATCGAATTTCTCAAGTTTTGCGGCGACGGGACTCAATTGCGCATACGTCCCTGCCGCTTAGTGGCTGAGACTCGAGGCGCGCGGGTCCAGCGCGCAGCCGCGAGAAAGAAGGTTTCTTCATGAAGATCGGCGGATTTTCAGCAGCGCACGCTATCTCTCACGAAGACGGCGCCGAGCGCCGCACGAGCTATCGCCCAAGTGAACCGGCCGATACACCTGCGAGTGGCCATTTCCCGCGGCCTGGGCGATTGTTCAGCCAACTATCCGAGCTCGCGCGAGAGGATCCCGACAGGTTTCGAGAAGTGGCTAGGCAGATCGCGAGCGACCTTCGTGAAGGCGCCGAAGGGCTGAGCCACATGGAGGCGGAGTTCGACCAGCGTTTGGCTGACCGTTTCGACCGCGCGGCGGAAGCGGGTGACATGTCTGTATTCGCCCCGCGTACGAGTGAGCATCCTTCGTATGCGTCTTCATCGCACAGTCATCGAGCGACGTCGGAAACGCGCAGCGTGCTCGAACACGCGCTCGACCTCGTGCACGATGCGCTGCGCGCGGAAGCGACCACACCGCCGCGGAAGTGAGTTGCATGGACCCGCCGGAAATCTGGAGTAGATTTCTCGGTTCATGGTCGACATCAATGACAAGCGAGTCGCCGTGCGCGAACCGGTTCACTTCGTCGCCGAGATCGACGTGGACGGACAGCGGCTCGGTTGCGGCGTGTCGCGCAACGCGAGCGGCGTCGGGTTGCTTCTGCTCACCCACCTCGAGCTTGCTCCCGGCACGCCGCTAACTCTTCGGCTGTATGTTCCTGGTGAGGAAGACCCGCGTCTGATTCGAGCGAGCGTGGTGCGTTGTGAAAAGATTCCTGCGGAAGAGGGGCTGGTTTGGGCTTTCCGCGCTGGCGTCCAACTCGAGGACCCACCTACCGATTTGCAGCACATCATCGAAAATCTGAGCAAGCATCACTAATTGCAGTTCGAGAGGAAGCTGCGTGGCGAACCCCGTTCTCGCCTTGTGCTGAAAAACTCGAGAAGCGTGTGCAACACGCACGGGCAACCGAGTTCGGCTAACCTCGCGTTCGAGAAGTAAATCGGGTTCGCCGCGGCGAGCCCTAGCCGAAGAGCGAGGGTGTCATGACCGAACCGAAGGTCGTTGGCAGCGTCACGTACCAAAGTGTTGGTTCGGAGTACTTCGAGAAGCGCGGTTTGAAACGGCACGCGCGAGTCTGGTCGTTGTGGGCTCTGGGGGTGGGCGCGGTGATCTCCGGCGAGTTTTCCGGCTGGAACTTGGGCATCGCTTCTGGCGGCTGGGGCGGCTTGATGATTGCGGCAATGATCGTCGCGATCATGTATCTCGGCCTCAGCTTCTCGCTCGCGGAGATGTCGCCGGCGATGCCGCACACGGGCGGCGCCTATTCGTTTGCGCGCAGCGCCATGGGGCCCTGGGGTGGTTTCGTAACCGGTCTCGCGGAAAGCATCGAGTACGTGATGACTCCCGCGGTGATCGCATTCTTCATCGGCTCATACATGACGGGCATCTTCGAAACGCCGTCGGCATGGCAGCCTGCGTGGTGGATCGGCAGCTACCTCGTGTTTGGATTGTTGAACTACTGGGGCGTCGAGCTCTCGTTCAAGGTATCGGTGGTGGTGACGTTGCTCGCGTTGGCGGTGCTCGGCTTTTTCTTCGTGAGCGCGCTGCCTCACGTCGACTTCTCACGCTGGGCCTTGAACATCGACGTGGGCGCCGATGGGAAGATCGTGGAGCTGCCGAACGGTGGCGGGCCGTTTCTACCCTTTGGGTTGAGCGGCGCTTTTGCGGCGTTGCCCTTCGCCGTGTGGTTATACCTGGCAATAGAAGAGCTGCCCCTCGCGGCAGAGGAATCACACGATCCAGAGCGCGACATGCCGAAGGGCTTGTTGTTTGGGATCGCCACGCTGATCGTGCTGGCCGTGCTCGTCATCTTTCTGAACGCTTCGATTGGTGGGACCGAAGCCGGACAGCTGCGTGGTGCGTATTCACTGGCCACCTCCGCGGAGCCATTGCTCGACGGCTTTCGCACGCTGTACGGAGCGCAGATCGCAAAGCTTTTGGCACTATTTGCCGTGATTGGCCTCGTCGCGAGCTTTCACACCATCATCTTCGCGTTTGGTCGGCAGATCTATTCGCTGTCACGCGCCGGCTACTACTTGCCGTTCATGTCGCTCACGCACGGACGGCGCAAGACACCGTACATGGGTTTGCTCACGGCAGCGTCATTGGGCTCGGCGTGCTGCTGGTGATTTGGTTTGGGGGAGGGGAGAAAGAGGGTGCGGCCATCATCGGTGGCACCCTGCTCAACATGGCCGTGTTCGGAGCCATGATCTCATATGCTCTGCAGGGGCTCTCGTTCGTTCTCTTGCGGGTGCGCATGCCAGACATTCGGCGCCCATATAGGAGCCCCTTTGGGATTCCGGGGGCGGTTGCGACCATCGTGATCGCGTTGTGCACGCTTGCATACCAGCTACGTGATCCAGCGTATCTGAAGGGGGTCTACGCCGCGCTGGCCTGGTACGTCGCCGGGCTCGTTTACTTCGCAGTGATCGGCCGGCGCCGACTGATCCTCTCGCCCGAAGAGGCATTCGCCGTAAGTCAGGGCGGCGCCGGCGAGAAGCCGAGCGAAGCTCTATCACACGCTTCGTCAGCCGGTGAGTAACGTCACGTCCAGACCACGTATGCGACTCGATCGTTCGCCGCTTGCGCTGACTCAGCGGCGCGCTGCGCGTTTCGTCGGGCGCTGGGCTTTTGGGCGAGTGAGCAAAGCTTTGGGTGCCGTAAGCTCCCAAGCTTCACGCAGCACGTGACGCAGAGGAGCCACGGCGATGCTCGGCAACGTCACGTACGTCCAGCCGCTCCGGCCCCAGGCGCCCTCGGCCGGTTCGAATACGTCAGGTTGTTCGGCAATCAATGCGGCTTGCCGCGTGGGCGTCAGTTTGGCGTAGCCCCGTTCCTCCTCTTTTGCGAAACCGGCGAAGATCTTGTCCTTCACGCGGAAGTCCGCCTTGCCGAAATGTGACTTTTCGATGGTTTCTGGAAGCTCCAACGCGAGCTTTCGCATCTGCGCCCGGGTAGCCATTGAGCTCCGAACGGTAGCGCGTCTTGGATTCTCCGTTAGGAAATTCAATAAAATCAATGGCTTAAAGATTTTTGGAGATTCTGCTCGCGATTCGTCGATTTAGACCGTCCTCGTTCGTCGCCTGTCCGAAGCCATGCTCGACTCCAACCCCTCCTCCGAAGCCTTGCCGGTGCAGTCATTGCCTTCCAACGAGCCCGCGTCCGAACCTCGCGCGCCGGGTCTGTTGCGGCTGCTCGCTGATGCCGTGCGCGGCGTCGAAACGGATCTGACCGAAGCTCCGCTCGGCCGAGCGCTGCTGATGCTCTCGGTGCCGATGATCTTGGAGATGCTGATGGAGTCGATCTTCGCGATGGTCGACGTGTTTTGGGTGGCACACCTGGGACCCACGGCCGTCGCTACGGTTGGGCTCACCGAATCGATGATGATGATCGTCTATTCGTTGGCGATGGGTACATCCATCGGCGCGCTCGCGTTGGTTGCGCGTCGCACGGGTGAGAAGGACAGCGACGCGGCGGCGCGTACGGCCGTGCAAGGGATCTGGCTTGCCATACTGCTGGCGGCGCTGATTGGTGTGGGCGGCGCTGTGTTCGCGCCGGAGCTCTTGACGCTGATGGGCGCGGACGAACAGGTGGTGCGCACGGGCGCTGGGTTCACGCGCGTGATGTTGGGCGGCAACGTGAGCGTGTTCTTGCTGTTCCTCATCAACTCGGTGTTCCGCGGTTGCGGAGACGCAGCTCAGGCGATGCGCGTGCTGTGGCTCGGCAATGCGCTCAACATCGCGCTCGGGCCGCTGTTCATCTTCGGCATTGGGCCATTTCCAGAGCTGGGTGTGACTGGCGCTGCGGTCGCGACCACGCTGGGTCGCGGGATTGCGGTTCTGTATCAGCTGTGGGTGCTGCAGAGTGGCCGCAGTAAGCTTCGAATCACGCGGGCGCACGTTCACTTCGAGCCACGCCTGATGGGCAAGGTGCTGCAGCTCTCGAGCTCCGCCACGCTGCAGATGCTGATCTCGATGACGAGCTACGTCGCTGTCATGCGCATTCTGTCGAGCTTTGGCAGCGCGCCGCTGGCGGGTTACACGATTGGCTTTCGCATCTTCATGTTCGCCATCCTGCCGGCATTCGGTCTAGCCAACGCCGCCGCGACTTTGGTGGGACAGAACCTCGGTGCTCGTCGGCCCGACCGCGCGGAGGCTTCGGTGTGGCGCGCGAGCCATGTGAGTGCCGGGTTCCTGTGCAGCATTGGTGCGCTCTTCTTGATCGGCGCTCCCTGGCTGGTTGGGCTGTTCACCAGCGACGCCGAGGTGGCTCGCCATGGCATCGACTATCTGCGCATCGTGAGCCTGGGTGTGCCGTTCTACGCCTATGGAATGGTGGTGAGCCAATCCTTCAACGGCGCCGGCGATACGCGCACTCCCACCTGGATCAACCTGGGCGTGTTCTGGGCACTTCAGATTCCGTTGGCCTGGGGCCTCTCGCATGGAACCAGCCTGGGTTCGCACGGTGTGTTCACCACCTTGGCCGCTTCGTTCTCGGTGTTTGCGGTCGTCTCGGTGCTGGCCTTCCGGCGCGGAACCTGGAAGCGCCTGGCCGTGTGACGACGTTTCTGCACAACTCGCGTTAGCTCCGAGCCGATGGACGTACATGTTCATCGGCTCGACTTCTTTTCTGGGAATGTTGCTCATGGTTTGCGCGCCGCTCGCGTCTGCTTGCGGCGCCCCGGACTCGTGCGGCCCAGACAGCGCGGTGGTCGCGCGGGCCATCGATGGGGACACCATCGAGCTCGTAGGAGGCAAACGTGTTCGCTACTTGTTGGTTGACACACCCGAAATCACCCATGGTGACGCGGCGTGCTTCGGGGCAGAAGCGCGCGCCTTCAACCAAAGCTTGGTTGAGGGCAGGCAGGTGAGCTTGAGATACGACAGCCCTTGCGCAGATCGCTACGGCAGGTTGCTCGCTTACGTTTCGCTCGATGGCGTCGAGGTGAATACTTGGCTGGTGCGCGGCGGCTACGCTTGCGTCTTGCACATCCCGCCGAGCGGAAACGACCGGGCGGCTGAGTTCGAGGCGTTGGAGCAAGACGCCAAGCGGGCCGGGCGCGGCCTTTGGAGCGCTTGCGCCGCGAAACCGTGCGGCTGAATTCACGCGGCTGCGGCCCTGTTGATTTCAGCTAAGGCTGCTCGGCGAGACCTCGAACGCGCTCGGCATGTGGATCGTTGGGCGTACGCTCGAGAAAGCTTGCGGCACGGCGCTGCACTTCCGCGCGGTTGCCTTCCGCGGCGAACGCCTCGATAGATAGCGCTGCGGCGTCGCTGGCGAGCTGTCCGCGCGGGAACTTGCGCTGATATCCGGCGAGCAGCTGCAACGCGCCGGCGCCATCGTGCAGCGCGAGCTTGGCGCGTACGGCATCGAGCAGCGCGACTTCGGCGAGCAAGCTGGAGCTCGCAGCACTCGCACCAGCAGCGCTTGCTCTACCGGCATCATCACTAATCCCGGAGGTATGGGTTGCCGCGCGCGGCTTGCGGGTCTGCAACGGAAGCGACGCGCCAGGTGCTGTGCTGGCGCGTGGAGCGGAGTCCTCGGGAGTTCGGGACGGGCCCATTGCAAGCGGCGGCGAAGTGGCCAGAACTGCAACTTTCGCTGCAGCTGCAGACGCTTGCGGCGCGTTGGCTCGAGGCGCTGCGGCGTAGCCGAACCACAGTGCCGTGGCCGCACTGCCCGCCACGGCACCGATGGCCGACCATTTCATGGCGAGGCGTCGCACGGCGCGAACCGCGAGCTCGGGATTGACCGTTCCAGCGGTGGCCACTGCGGCGAGCGCCGCGCTGAAGCGTTGAAAAGCCGGGCCTGCGCTCGGGAGCGCGTCGTCACGCGCGGAATCGAGCAGCAAACGCTCGAAGGTGGCGTCCTTCGCGCTGGGTGTGAGATCGGGTTGGCGCGTCACTGCGCAACCTCCCCGCGATGCGCCAGTGTTGCGCGTAAGCGTTTGCTGATTTCAGAGAACTCCTCGCGCGCCCGGCGCAGGCGAGAGCTGGCGGTGCCGAGAGGAATGTCTTCGAGCTCGGCGATGTCGCGCACCGGCATACCTTCGAGCTCGAACAACACGAAGACGGTGCGCAACTCGAGCGGCAAACGCGCAAGCACCACGTCGAGCAGCGCCCGTGCCCGTCGCTGCTCCAACGCTTGTTCAGGCGACGGCTGTGCGTCGGCGATCTCGAGCAGTGCCTCAGCGTCGCTCATCGGCGGTACAGCCTTCTGGCGGCGAAGGATGTTGGAGGCGACGCGCAGAGCGACCCCGTAGAGGAAGGCGTGCTCGCGTTGCGGCTCGATGTCGGCCAAGCGCCGACTGGCGACCCAAAAGACTTCTTGCGCGGCGTCGTCGAGTTGCGCAGCGGGCACACCGAAGCGCCGGAGTAGTCTCCACACGGCGCCATAGTGAGCTTCGAACAAGGCGCGCACGTTACGCACCGGCGTTGCAGCAGAGCGCGCGCCATCCGAAGTCACGCGTTCCGACCCGTCATGGAACACCGGCGCCGCGAGCAGCGAGGGCTTCCCGAGCGGTCCGGCGCTTGACACAAAGGGGTAATCGCACGGCCATTTCGCGGCGATCACGAAAAATGAGCTCTCCCGCGTTTTCGCCGCTAGTGCGCCGAGCGCGCGTTCATTCCCCTTCGCCAGCAGCGTCGGAAACGCTCATTTCCGCGGCGTGTCACCAGAAATGCACACCCGCGCCTGCCACCGCATAGCCGCCGAATAACGGCACCTTGAAGAGATTTGAGCCATCCGGCCGCTCTGCCGATGCCCCCCCGATCTGAACTTGGCCCGCGGCGCGCATACTGACGTGGAAGTAGCGGCCCAAGTTGTACTGCAGCTCGCCGCCGATGCCGGCGATGCCGATCCCCGTGTCTTTCTCTTGCGTGACGTTGCCCTCGGCATCCCGCGTTTCGAAATGCATCGCCACGATGCCGAATTCGCTGCAGAGATGGGCGTTGAAGCCCTCGCTGTCGTAGGTGAGAGCACTGCAACCGCGAACGCCGGCGCCGAGACCGAAGGCTCGCGTTTCGAAGCCGCCGTCGACGCGCGTGACCGGACCAGCGAAGTTCCAATTCACCTCGAGGGTTGGCGCCACGATGCGACTCGAGCCGCCCGGCGGCGTCATGAACTGGGTGAAGCGCCAGCTCAGTTCGTAGCGCGGCAGCACCATACCGGGAATCAAGTTGAAGCTCGCGCCGGCGCTCAGCGAAAGATCGTGGACGCGATCCAAGTGCAGCGTCCCAGCTTTCACCTCGATCGTGCGCTCGCGACGGAAGCTATTGCCACGTAGGCGTCGGCGCTCGTTGCTCACGGGCGCTGGCGGTGGCGTGGCACTCGTCGATTGTCCCGGCGCAACGCCGGGTTTGGTTGTTTCATCAGCCGGCCCAGCGTTGCTCGCATCCGTGGGTTGGTTCGAGGCTGTGTTCGCCGTGTCTTCCGCTCCGAGTGCGATGGCTGCGACCACGGCGAGCGCTTTGACGACTTCACTGCACTCCGCAGCATGCACTTCCCGCGTGGATGAGTTGGCGTTACCGCTTTCGACGCGCAGAGTTCCCCAAAATTCGACGCCTTTCTTACCGATTTCGACGGCTAGCGCGCTGACACGCCGAGTCGCCCGTTCGCTGTCCAAGCTGGCTCCTCGGGCAGCGAGCGCCGCTTCGAACTCCGAAGCGCTTGGGCAGTTGCCGTCGGCGCGGTACGCCAAATCGACCCTGGGTGCAGCGGCGGCAGCCGTCGTCGGCAGTACGAAATAGATCAGTAACGAAAGCGGCAAGCAACGGGTGGGCACGAAGGGGTAATAGTTTCGGCGTTTCCGCGCGATCACGAAAACGACAGGCCATACCCCGCGGCGCGCTTATTGCTCATACTCAGCTACATGACGGCGGCATACGCAACCAACGCCTATCCGGTTAGTTTGGACACTGCAGGGGCGACACACGTTGGGCGAAAGCGTCAGGTCAACGAGGACGCGTATTTCATCGCTACGCTCCAGCGCTCGATGGTGGTTCATGACGCGAGCCCGGCTGCAGCGCGTGGCTGGCTGGCGGGACAACCTGCGGGCACGTTGCTGATCGTTGCGGATGGGATGGGCGGCATGGGTGGTGGTGAGCTGGCGAGCCGCCTAGCCGTGGAAACCGTGGCCGAATATCTGTTGAACGTGATGCCCTGGGCAACACGTCTCTTCACTCCCAACGCTGGGCGCGAATCTAGCCTGTCGCTGCCCGATGTGCGCGAGCAGCTGTCGTCGGCGATTGTGGTGGGGGATGCAACCGTGAAGAGCGCTGGAGCGCGAGCTGGAACGCCGCGTATGGGGACGACGCTGACGGTTGCGTTCGTCGTGTGGCCGCTCCTCTATGTGGCACACGTGGGGGATTCGCGCTGCAACCTGTTGCGCGGCGGACGGCTTACGCGCTTGACCACGGATCACACCTTGGCGCAGCAGTATGCCGATCAAGCTACCAGCCCAGATCAGATCCCCGACGCCTGGCACAACATCCTATGGAATTCACTCGGCGGTGGCGATGACGTGCCTCGGCCGCAGATCGCGAAGCATCAACTCGAACCCAACGACGTCTTGATGTTGTGCTCGGACGGGCTCACCAAGCACGTCAGCGACGAGGAGATCACGTCCGTCATTCTACGCGAGAGCGACAATGCCAAGCGCTGCGAGCAGCTCATCCAACGCGCAAACGAGGCGGGTGGCACGGACAACATCACCGTGGTGATGGCCAGCGCATTAACTGCCGGCGCGTGAAAGCATCAATTCAGCGGCTCGGGCGCTGCGTGGAGCCCGCGCCGCAAAACTGGCGCGCGCGCGCGGTGTGCGGCGACTGTGGCGCGATCCGCGTCAAACGCGCTAGCTCGGATTCTGCTTCCGTGCGGCGACCGAGAGCGCACAGTGCTTGCACACGCGCCGCGCGGCGCTCTTCACTGAGTAGACCGTGAGGGAACTTGCTCTGATGCTCTTCCACCGCGCGCAGCGCTTCGCTGGCACGACCGGCGCGCAGCTCACTTGCAGCGCGCGACAAAATCGCGACCTCTTGCGCCAGTCGATCCGGTGCGCGGCGCGGCACCGTCGCGCTTTGCTCAGGCGAGGGCGCCGCTGCGGAGGGCAGGCTCGCTTCTGCGCGCTCAAGGGAGGGCGCCGCGGACGGAACCGTCGGCACAGCCGCTGGAGCAGCTTGCTGAGTGTTGCTTGCCGGCTCTGAGCTCGAAACGAAGTAGAAAATGCCCGCCGCGACACCAAGGCCCGCGGACGCGCCGGCCAATGTCATCCAAAGGCCCGGTTTGCTGGCCTTGACCACAGCGGTTCCCGCTTCGCCGAGGACAGCCGCGTCGCCGAGTCGGTCGCGCAAGGCGCCCAAAATGCGTTCGCGATCCGCGGCTGTCGGCTTGAGCGCGTCGCGGCCGGCGCGCACCAGAGCTTGGGCGCGAGGACTCAGCTCACTCATTGGTTCCCCCCTTTTTCTCGCGCCGCGCGAGCCGCTCTTCGAATGCGATGCGAGCCGCGCGGAGTCGAGAGTAGGCCGTATTCAAAGGAATCTCGAGAGCTTGAGCAATTTCCGGAGCCGTCATCTCTTCGAGCTCCGCCAGGACGAACACTTCGCGCTTGGCTTCGTCGAGCTCGGCCAACACGCTCGCTAGGAGACTCAATTGATCGGATTGTTGGGTCAATTCGAACGGCGTTGCCTGGGTCGCCTCGCGGAACTCCTCCATGACAGCCAGGCTCGCACCGGAAGCCGCCTTGACGCGCTTCGATCGATGATAGCTGCTCACGATCCGCCGGACGATCCCGTAGATCCAGCTCCGCAGAGACTCCGGTTGCTCCACCGTATGGAGCCGCGAGTGGATCACCACGAATACTTCCTGGACGACATCGTCGATCGCGTCGGAGCCGACGCCGAGGCGCCGCGTCGAGGACCAAACGAAATCGAAATATTGTTGGTAGACGGCCGCAAACGGGGGCACGGCGACGGGGGGAGGACGGTCCGGTGCACTCTGGGAGATCGAGGCAGCACGGTCTGCCGAGGTGCTTCCGGCCATCTGATATCTTGGACGCAGTGGCTTCTCGGGGCGCGCTCCGTCACCCGAAAAGCAATAAACAATGCTGCGGTAATTTTACCGTGGTGATGGCTGTGCCCCGTTTCCCCACCGCGTGACCAAGAGCGCCGCGTCAGGTTGCAGCGCTCTTGGTCACGACTTCCAGTTTTCTCACCCGAAACAACACCACCGACGTTGCCGCACTACTCGAACCAAGGTTCGCGTCTCTAGGGAGAGCACGTCCTCGCACCAGGGGAGTGCTTCGTGGATCGCAGGGTGGGGAGAAAAAGGTGCTGCCAGATCCACTTTTGCTAAGTTGGGGCCGGCCCAATGGCCTCGCGACCGCTCACCCCAGAGATTACGATCGAGGCGTACCGGCATTTCGCGCCTTACGTGCAGCGCACATTGGCCGAGTTTGGGGTACGAGGCGCGGATTTGCCCGACCTCTGTCACGAGGTTTTCCTAGTGGTGCACGCCAAGGGCGACTCGATCGACGGCATCGTGCATTTCGAGCTCTGGGTTCGCGAGATTTGCCGGCGCGTGGCCGCGGGTTATCGACGTCGCTCGGCGCACCGGCACGAGGTGCTTTCGGCTGAGCCGCCGCCGGAACTCGCGATGCCGGGATCGGATCCGGCCGAGACCTTCGGTCAGGACGAGCTAGTGCGCCATGCGCTCACGGCGCTCGATGAAGAGTCGCGTGAGCTTCTGGCGTTGCACGACGTCGGGGAGCTGCCGCTGACCGAGCTTGCCCGCATGACCTTGCGAGATCGCAAGACGCTGCGCAAACGCTTGCAGTTGGCGCGGCGCCGGCTGGCAGCGTTGATGGAGCGCGTCGAAGCTCCGGCTGCGTCCCGATTTGGGCACGCCGCTCCGCACTCCGCCACGGTGTCTACGGCGCCTCCAGCTCTAGCCGAGTTCGAAGTATTGGCGGCGACACCCGATCTGCTGATCGGACAAATCGGAAATGTCGCCATCACGCTGTGGCCCGGCGAGCCGTCCGTCGAAGCCTTCGAGCAGCTATTGCACACCGCACCGCAAATGCTCGAGATCGGAGGTGGCGCGATCGTCTACTTCGCAGTGGTCGAAAGCAATGCCCGCCCGTCTGCGGCGGCACGTCGCAAGATCGTCGAGTGCCTGGAGCGCTTCGGACCGCACCTGATTCGATACGCGGCGGTGCTGCTGTCTCCCGGCGCCTGGATTGTCCAGCCAGTCATGACGGGGCTCATGATTTTGGCGCGTCCGCGATTTCCGATGCGCTTCTACAAAGCGCTGGGTCCTGCCGCGAGTTGGCTGTGTGAAGATTGCGCGTTCGGGCCAAGAGGTGCGCTCGAAGCCACCGAATTGGTTGCCGCGGCCGAATCGCTGCGTGCGCTGCGCCGTGAACAGGCTCGGATCGCGCGCTGAACCTGCCGGCAAAATCGCCTCGCTCAGGTCGAGCGTGCCCAGCTTGGAAGCCGCCAGGCGTTGGCGCAGAATGCCTACGCATCTCGATCGGAGGGCTCATGGCAACCATCAAAAAAGAAATCACGACTTTGACCAAGCCCGACGCAGTGTGGGAGCGCATTCGCGACATCGGCGCGCTTCACACCCGCCTCGTGCCTGGCTTCGTGGTGGATACACGTTTGGATGGCGACGCGCGTTGGGTAACCTTTGCGAACGGCATGGTCGTGAAGGAACCGATCGTGACAATCGACGAAGCCGAACGCCGCTTGGTATGGAGCGCAGAAAGCCCGAACCTCAAGCACTATAACTCGTCTATTCAGGTGTTTCCCGCTGAGAACGGAAGCCGTCTGGTCTGGCTTTCAGACCTTCTGCCGAACGAGGCGGCGGCGCAGGTTGGCGCGATGATGGATCAGGGTATGCAGGCGATGCAGACGGCGCTCGGCCGCTGAGCAGCTAGACCAAGCAAGGACGAGAAGGCGACGATCAGCATGGCCAGTGTGGAGATCACCAAGCACCTCTGGGAGTTCTTGCCGGCGCTGCGCGGGAAAACGTTGACCGTACCTGCGACCACGGTGGCCGACGTCGTACGCGAGGTCGAACGCATCGCTCCTGGCTTCACATTCTACATTTGCGACGAGCGCGGCTGCTTGCGCAAACACGTGAATATTTTCGTAGGGCAAGAGCGAATCGCGGACCGCACCCGTTTGAGTGATCCAGTCGACGACGACTCGCGTGTGCTCATCATGCAAGCGCTGAGTGGCGGCTGAGCGCCTGAAATCGCTCTCATCCAAAGCCGTTGCGCTCGGCGCAGAACCGGTACAGAAGTGGGGCGATGCGCGTCCTCGTTGGCACCCGTAAAGGTACGTTCTTCGTCGAAAAACAGAATGGCACGTGGAAGGCTCGGCTAGCAGGGCACGCTGGGGTTGGCGTGAACTTCGTCACGCGCGATCCACACACGGGCACGTTGTGGGCTGCGCTCGGGCACGGGCACTGGGGCGCGAAGCTGTCGCGCTCGACGGATGGTGGATCGACGTGGAGCGACGCTTCGCAAATCAAGTATCCCGCGGGCGCACGCTATCTCGCGCCGCCGGATCCAGATCCCAACGCCAGCGAAGAGGACATGCAAAAGGGTCCCACTTTGCGAGATGCCACGCTGCTCAAGCTGTGGGTGATCGCGTTTGGCGCGCCGGGGCAAATTCATGTCGGCACGATTCCGGGTGGGCTCTTCTCCAGTACCGACAACGGCCAAACCTTCGAGCTCAACCTAGGCCTTTGGAACCACGACTCGCGCGGAGGAGATCTGTTTTCGGGTCCGGGCACTGGCGTCACTCATTGGTATGGCACGCCCGCATCCGAAGGTGAGTTCGCCGCTGGCATCCATTCCATCGCCGTGGATCCCCAGAACTCGAACCGCATCTTGGTTGCTGTGTCCACGGCCGGCGTGCTCGAGACCACCGATGGTGGCAAGACGTGGCGCGGTCGCAATCAAGGCATGCTCAACGACTACTTGCCGGATCCCGCGGCCGAGTGGGGGCACGACCCGCACTTCGTGACTCACTGTGCGAACCAGCCGCAACACGTCTGGCAGCAGAATCATTCGGGCGTTTTCTATAGCTCGGACGGCGCTCAAACTTGGAAGAAGGTCAGCCGCCCCGAGCAAGGCGTGCATTTCGGCTTTCCAGTGGCTGTCGACGAATACGACGGCAAAACAGCCTGGCTTGTTCCGGGCAAAGCCGACATGCAGCGCATGGCGATTGACGGAAAGTTGTTCGTCGCGCGCACGCGTGATGGCGGCGACAGCTGGGAAGAGCTGCGCAACGGTCTCCCCCAAGACAACGCCTACGACGTGGTCTATCGCCATGCGCTCGCAAACCAGCAGAGCACGCTGGCGTTCGGCAGCACCACCGGCAACCTCTACCTCAGTGAAGACGCGGGCGACCATTGGACTACGGTCGCCAACAACTTGCCGCCGATCTACAGCGTGCGTTTCGCGTAGCCTCAGGGCGCGTGCGACACACAAGCGAGGCGCCGCTGCGCCATCACTTCGTGGACAGCTGGCAACAAGCCCCCGCCTGAAGAGGCGGCATCGTCGCAAGCTCCAGCGCCCGCACAACCCTGCGCGTGCAGATCAGCGGGCTTTCCCTTGCCACAGCTCCTTGCCAAGTGCTTCTTGGCGGCGGCCGATGCCACCACCGAATTGTGAGGCGCAGACGCGGCAAGCTGACGACGCGATAGGATCATCGAGCCACCGCAAAGGATGATCATGAAGGCGACTGACTCAACCAAGTTGAGCAGAAGCCGCTGCGGTTTCATGCGGCGCCGCGTGAGCACGCTTCGTGCCAGCCCAATCTCGCCGGCTTTCGCGCGTAAACGAGGATTCTTGAGGGCACCGATTGCGTCGAGGTTTTCTCAATTGAGATCGAGTTTGCGCAATGCGTTCGCGTCGAAGTGCGCCGCTAGCGCGCAATTGCGCCACGAAGGCTCGTGCCCACACACTATTTCACTATTGACCTAGTTGCTCACGGCGCGTACTCGATTCGAAGTTCTGTCGTTCAGAACGAGGAGAGCCAGTCATGCGCTGGGTTCACTGGGTGAGTTCGCTCGCGACAGGCTGCGTCGTCGCTGCCTGTTGCGTGCTGGTTGCTTTGGCCCCGTCCGCGCGCGCCCAATCAGCGCCCAAACCTTTCCCATTTCCAGGCTTGCCGCTGCCGCAGCGCCAGGAGCAACAGCGGCTAGACATCCAAGCGAGCCTAGATTTTCTGCGCGATCGAGACGCGCGGTTGTGTTACCTGCCGCCGCCCACCGATCCAAGCGACATCGACGTGCACCGCTCGCTCGTGGTGCACGATCGAGCAACGCTTGATGCTCTCGGCGGTGAGCTCTTTTCGCTCGAGCGCACGTTGGGGCAAATTGCCTCCCAGGTGAACGCCGCCACCGGCGCTTCGACCACCAGCGCACTGGGCATGTTCAGGCAGTTCTGGGATACGCAGAATGCGGCTCCGGGCGTCGTGCCAACACCTTCGAGCCCACACTGCTCGGACAATGGCGGGACTCTCAACGGATTCCCCATCACCTGTCGCGGCACTGAGGGGAACGAGGCGGTGGACTCTAGCGAAACGACTATGAACGCCTATCACCCGATTGCGTTAATCAACCGCATCGATCTCGCGCACGAAGGTTGGCGCAATTGTGGCGAGTACCGCATCATCTACGCGCGCACGCCGGGGAACCCCGAGCGTCTCAACTTCATGATTTTCGAAGCGGTCTTGCCGAACCCGAAGCCAGGCTGCCGCGAGAGCTGCATGGCGGTTGCGCGCTATTGGCGCGATTTGTCGACGATCAACGACCCGGCGGTGCGAGCGCAGCGGCTCTCCGATTTCTACTATCGAACCGATCCCGTCACTTCTGCACCCATCGTTGTCTCCGGGCTCGAGAGCTTTCGGCCCGTCGTGCACGTAGATCACTACAGCGCAAAAGGCGTGACTTCGGCTTACGGCTCGTCGGGCTCGGGGCAAATTCGCACGAACGAGTTTCTAAGGGCCGATCCCCGGCACAATCCTTGGGTGCTGCGAGAGTACAAGACTGTTATCGACTGTGGCCCCTCGCCGTGTCGCTTCGACATGGTGCCGACCATGGTCAAGGTGAACCCATACGGAGAGCTTTGGAACGAAGATCGCGCCAATGGTGCAAGCCCCGATGTACGCGCGCAGGCTCTGCAAACGAGCGTTGTGGATCCGAGCGTGGTCGCTTCGCTTGCCGATGGGCACCTCGTGGGGATCAACTACCCGGTGGACCTTGCTCTCGGCGCGGCACAGAGCACGGCACAGAGGCCGTTGTCGATCGCGGAGTCATTTCCCGACGATTATAGGGAGCAGTTTCACGCGGCAACTGGTGGTGTTTCTCTGTTCAGAAACAACCTGGCGGCGGCAGCGATGGCGCAAGGCCTCACGGCGGATCAACTCATTCGCCGGGCTCAAACGCAAAGCTGCGGCGGCTGTCACAAGCCCAGAACCTTCGGGCTGGATCAAGCGAACAGTATAGGCCCAGTGCTCACCCCGCAGGGCACTATCACCACGAGCTGGCCGCTCGACGGCGGCTTCTTCCACATCGACCCTCATACCAGTACTCCCAGCGGCCTCGCAAACCCCGTCGTATTCGGCAGCGGGGTGGGGCACGCGTTATCTCCTGCGCTCGCCGACGCGTTTTTGCCCGTGCGGAAGAGGTTTCTCGTAAGCCAGCTCAACATGGGAATGTGCGCGTGCAAGCACTCCTTCCGTCTCCTTGCGGCAGATGATGCCCGCCTGGTGCTCGAGCTCCAGGAAGAAGTGTTCAAGGCGGTGTTACCTGAAGTCGACGCTCTGCGTGAGGCATCCTTTGCATTGCGAGGCAACCCCAAGTCCACGCCGAGCGAGCGGCAAGCGCTCGAAGCGCAGGCCAAAGCTCTGGAAGACACAATCGACGACCTACTTGCTGAGCAGCTCGCGAGCTCGCAAGTGTTGCCGGAAGAACCGACACTCACCGCGCAGCCGCTTGTTCTCGACGCGGCTAGCATCTCGGGTGGAAAGCCAGAGCTCGAAGCTGCGGCTCGCCAAGAGGCCATCCTCGATATCGTCAGCGAAGAGCCACCGCGGCGCACGGTCACCGGTGACTTCACTGCGCATTGATTGCTTTGAGGTGAGCCCTCGAACGTCGTTCTCGAGAGCCGCGGGCTCGGTGTGTATCGAGATGATGGGTCAGAAAGCTGCGCAGGTCGCCGTGGCGCCCGATCTCAGGCGGGCAAAACGAAGCGTCGTGCTTCCGGCGGAGTCGAACCAGGCCCAGACCACGTCCTTGTTGTAGTGCTGCCTGAAGGGATCGTCGCGTTGACCCCACTTGGCCTTCGCCGCAACGTCGACGGCCGGTTCCAGGAAGGTTCCGTTGGGATCGAGGCGCCCGAGCTTGTACACGGTGTTTTCAGACCAGCCGGCCACGTATTGTTCGGCGCTGTCTCCCGCTGGCTCCCAGCGCACGATGGCCGAGTCCGCTTCGTTCACACTCGGCGTGTTGGTGAGCCAAACGACTTTACCCGGCATTGTGGCAGAGGCGATCGACGCAAAGCCGATGTCTTGGTTCATCGTGGACTTGTCGTACGACGACTGCCCCTTGCTGGCGGCGGCTTGATGCGCATTGAAGGTGATTTTCCAGCCGCTGGGCGCGACTGCTGCGCCTCCGAGCTCACCGGCTACGCTGCCGTTGCAGCCTGCGTCCACGTCGATCACCTTGGTGCGATTGTTTAGGTAAACGCCGCCAATCGCTGTCGTGGCGAAGTTGCTGCCCGAGGTGCCTGGATAGCAATCGGTGACACAGGTGGGTAAAAAGGTGGAGCTCGCCGGATTGAACGTCAGCAGGTTGCTCATGCTGTGAGAGCAGCCCCAATTCCAGGTCGTGGTCTCGGCGCCGGTCGCTGCTGCCACGTACTTCAACGTGTCGCCTTCGTGCCCGGAGTCCGAGTGCACGTGATAGTAGGCGCCGTATTTCCCGCCGCCATATTCCAGGCGGCTCTCGCCGATGCCGAAGTCAGTGGGCTTGTTGTCCGGGTTCACGAGCGGAGTCGAGAACCCCATCATCCCGGCGCTGTCGAAGCGACGCACGAAGATCGTGTCGTCCGTGCCGTTCCACAACAACGCCGCGAAGTGCCCGTCGGGCTCCGCGGCGAGGCCACGGCATTCGAGCCCGGCGCCGAGATCGAGCACATCTTTCAATTGATCATTGGCGTCGAGCCGAACCACGCGCGCGTTGGGTGCCGCTGCCGTACCCGTCGTGATGCACACCAACGTGCCGCAGTTGGCGAGCGGAGCGATGTAAACCGGCGCCACTTTGAAACTCACTGCACCCCAGATGCGATAGTTTCGCACTCCGGGCTTTACGCCCGCCGGAATCGTCACGCTCGTGCTCGAGATTCGATCGATGAGGGGCCCACTCGTTGCGCCCGTCGACGCACCACCGGAGCCGGCCGTTGGTGCTTGCCCGCCGCTGCTCATCGGAGCACCACCATTCGCGCCAGGGGCCATGCCACCTGCGCTCGACATGGAACCGCCGGCCGCCGCTTTCCCGCCAGAGGTCGCAGTGCCTCCCGAAGTGCTCACCGCGCCGCCCGAAGGATTTGCGCTGCCTCCGCTCGAGGCCGTCGTGCCCCCGTTCGCATTCGCGCTACCGCCGCTCGAGTTCGAGGAGCCGCCCGACCCGTTGGCTGTTCCGCCGGCAGAGGCGCCGCCTGAGCCGCTACTTCCGCCCGGATCCGAGATTTTCGAGCTGCAGCCGATCACCAGTATCGGCAGAATCCACAAAGGTCGGCGCATCGTCTCCTCCGGAGGCAAGTAGTCGCGCAGCCATTAGTGAGTATGCGTGCCTCGCGCAGCTCACACAACGAACATTGGCCAGACAACGCACGTTCCGTGGACCTTCGGTTTCGATCCATGGGTGGTTCACGCTGGAGGGCGCGCACCCCTCGCGAGCGCCGCTAGAGCGCTGAGGGTGAAGGTCTGCGCCAACCGAAGAATCGCGGCACCGTCGGCACACCGAAGGCTTGTGCTGCAGCAGCCCCCGAACCGCGCGGAGGCGGCCGAATCATGCAGTACTGTGGTGTCGGAGCCCGCGAGGGAGGAACGAGCAACGTTCGATTCAGGCGGCGCCGCTCTGCTGACAGCGCGCTCACTTGTGCGGAGAACTGTTGAGAGGCTTCGCACAGCTTGCGGAAGTCCTCTTCCGTGAGCATCAGGGCGAATCCGTCGCTTGCGCCCACCACACTCGCAGTTGCTAGTTCGTCGCTGAGCAGCGACATCTCACCGCATACGTCGCCTGCGCCAAGACTTGCGAGTCCGCGATCTTGCTTGTGAGCGCGATGGACGACGCGCGCCCGACCACACGCCAATAGGAATGCTCCGCGCGAACGTGTGCCTTGCTCGATCAAGACCTGGTCCTTCTTGAACGGAACGAATTGGAGGCGCGCGGCGAGCAGCCGGCGTTCGTCCGAGGACATGCCAGCGAACAAGAGGCTCGTGTGACTCCAATCTGCGAGTAGACGTTGACAAAGCAGCCGCTGCCAACGCACTAGCGCACTGTGTTCCTCGGCGAGCCAAGCTTGAACCGCGGCGCGATCGATGGCCACGAGCTCAGTCCGTTCGCAGGTTTCCACCGTAACGCTGCGCGTGTCGTCGCTGAGCACCGCAGCTTCCCCGAAAAAATCGCCAGCGCCGAGTTGATAGAGTTCACGCGCCGGCGGGCCTTCTTCGATCACCACGACACTGCCGCGGGTGATCGCGTACATCGTATCGGGTGCGTCGTTCTGCTGGAATACAGCCAGCCCCGCTTCTAAGCAAAGCGGTCGGCCGCGCTCGAGTAAGGCCTTCGGGAGCTTGGCATCGAGCTCGGGTGATGAACCCCCCGCGTTCACCTGGAGCCTTTTGCCTTCACGCGGGGCGCGGGCAACTCCGGGGCGAATCCCGGCGGCGAGCAAAGAAGCGCGAGGTCGCGCCGTTCGGCCAGGAGCCCGCGATACGCTGCGAGCACCGCGAGAGCAGGGCCCTTCAGCCGGCGAGTCTTTGGGTGGTGCTTGTAGCTCAGCGAGCCGACGCTGTGCAAACGCATGCTCCGGCTCCACGCTCAGGATCAGCTTCCAAGCGGTGATCGCTTTCTCCAGTGCACCCATGTGCGCGTGAAGCTCGGCCGCGCGAGCCACGGCGCGCACCCACTGAAGCTTCTCGCCCAGTGCGCGGTGCGACTGAGCCGCACGCAATGGCCAATCCGGATCGCGGGGGTCGAGCGCTTCGAGCTCCAGAAAACGGAACAACGCCTGACGGTGATTGCCGCGACGTACCAGCTCAGTTGCATCAATCCTGAGCTCTCTAATCCTCTGTTGAAGCCGCGCAGGTTTTCTCATGTTGGAGACGACTCCACCCGCAGGTGGGAGGAATGCCTTTCAGCGCTTCGAAGCTTTGGACCCGTGTCCCTCCGCTGAGGCGCCGGCAAGCTCAGACGCAGGAAACGCGCCATGCGCTGATCGCAAGCATGCTCGCTGTTCTCGCATACTTGCGCGAAACGAGCGTCCCAACCTGCGACTTGCGAGAGGCGCCGCGCATCACTTTGAGCTCGGCGACATCGCGCGTCCGAAAATGTGCGGTAGGCGGCGTTCGAGGGGCTGCTCGGGTGAGCGGATGTGCGCGCGAGCGCCAGTGGTCGACTCTGTGAGGCGCTCATTCCGCCGCGGCATGCGCGCGCTGCCGAGCGTTCTCGAAAACTTCGAGTAGCTTGCGATTGAAAGCTGGCAGATCGGCCGGCTTGCGACTCGATACCAGGTTTGCGTCCACGACGACTTCTTCATCGAGCCAGTTGGCCCCGGCGTTGATGAGATCTGTTTTCAAGGACGGCCAAGAGGTGAGGGAGCGCCCGCGCACGGCGTCGGCTTCGATGAGCGTCCAGGGGCCGTGGCAAATGACGCCTACTGGCTTGCCGCGCTCGAGGAAGTGGCGAATGAAGCTCACCGCCTTGGGCTGCATGCGGAGCTGGTCTGGGTTGGCCACGCCGCCGGGCAGGAGCAAGCCATCGAAGTCCGTGGCGTTGGCAGTGTCGAGCGGGACATCGACCTTGAACAAGGCGCCTTTGTCGAAATGCTTCCAGCCTTGGACTTGGCCTTGCGCGGGCGAGACGATGAGAGTGATGGCGTGGGCTTCCTCGAGTGCCTTTTTCGGCTCGACCAACTCCGCCTGTTCGAAGCCCTCCGCTACCAAAATGGCGACCTTGAATCCGTCTAGTGCCATGACGACCTCCTGGCGCTGCCTTCGGCGGCAAAGCCGGTGCGCAGGCTTGGTGCAACCAGCGTGCCTCGCCGATGACCCGTTTGAGGCGGGAAAAGCATCAGCTGCTGGGGGTTCTCTGCGCAGCGGTTTCGCCCCGCTGAGGTGAAACTGGCGCGCGTGCAGCGAGTCGCGCTTTGGCGTGGGCTTGATCACTTCGGCTTCGAGCGGGCATGGCGGTGCGCGAACGGGGAGCGGAGCGCGAGTTCGAGCAATCAACTCTCGAGTTTGTTTTGCATTCGTATTTCGAAAAGAAACTCGTTGCCACCGCGAAATGCAGTGACCGCTGAAAGTGGTTTTTCGATTTCGGTGTTGCAGCCGTCATTGGCTTTTCATATGGTGAGTTCCCCGATTCGTTCGGGTGATTCGTGTCGTACACGCGTTGCTGTGGTGCATTCGCGTGCGAGCACGGGGGCAGAAGAATGTAATGACGCCAAGCAAAGCGTGGGCTGTTACCGCAATGCTGGTTGTCGCCTTGGTCTGGGGGTGCGGGGATCGCAAGCAGACTACCTTGTTCAAACCGCCACCGGCGGGAAGCGCGGGTTTCGGCGGCGTCGGGGGAACGGGCGGTGGTGCGGGCGATGCGGGCGGCGGCAGCAGCGGCGCAGCGGATGGAGGCACAGCTAGTGTGGAGGGCGGCGCGGGCGGCGAGCGCGCGATTTCTCCATGTGAACCAAATCCGTGCGAAAACCAGGGTATCTGCGAGAGCGATGATGTCGGCAGCTTCCAATGCATCTGCGCCTCCGGCTACGAGGGCGAACGCTGCGATACCGATATCGACGAGTGCGCTGTCGACAATGGCGGCTGTGATGCGCTGGTCGAGTGCACCAATTTGCCGGGTTCGCGCGGCTGCGGCGAGTGTCCGGCCGGTTATGTCGGCGACGGCGAATCGGGTTGTGTCGACATCGACGAATGTGAGATCCAGCACGGCGGCTGTGATGCTCTAGCGGCATGCACCAACTTGCCGGGCTCCAGAAGCTGCGGCCCGTGTCCGCTGGGCTACCTTGGCGATGGCGAGGCTGGTTGCGTCGACGTGGACGAATGTCTGGTGCAAAACGGGGGCTGTGACCCGCTCGTTGTCTGCACGAATATACCCGGCGGGCGCAGCTGCGGAGCCTGTCCGAGTGGCTACCAGGGGAGTGGCGAGCTCGGTTGTATCGACGTGGACGAATGCACTACGGGTGCTCATGGGTGCGATCCCAACGCCGCGTGCAGCAATGTCCCGGGCGGCTACGAGTGCAGTTGCAACTCAGGGTACGCCGGAAACGGTTACGCTTGCGCGGATATCAACGAATGCGCGCTGCATACTGCTAGCTGCGGCGCGAACGCGCTGTGTACCAACGTTTCGGGCGGGTTTACCTGCACTTGCAACGCCGGGTACGCTGGTGACGGCTATCATTGCGATGACGTCGACGAGTGCGCGGCGGCAATCCCAGTCTGTGATGTCAGCGCGAATTGCGAAAATACGCAGGGGTCATTCACCTGCGCTTGCAAGTCTGGTTACATCGGCGACGGCTTTCACTGCGACGACGTCGATGAGTGTGCAAACCAGGCCGACAATTGCAACGAGCACGCACAATGCAACAACACACCTGGCGGCTTTCGTTGTGCCTGCGATGCGGGTTACTTTGGAAGCGGCGTCGAGTGCAAGACGTTGTTAGGGCTTGCTTCCGGCAACTACCATTCGTGTGTTCGTCAAACTGATGGTGCGATTCGCTGCTGGGGTGCGAATTGGCGCCACCAAATCGAAGTGCCGGCCGGCAACTTCCTGCAAGCCACGGCTGGCGTGGACTTCGCATGCGGCCTGCTCGCCGATCGCTCCGCGAGGTGCTGGGGCGACGGTTGGGCTGGCCAGACCCAACCGCCTCCAGGGCCATTCATGTTGCTGAGCGCGGGCGCCGACAACGTGTGCGGCTTGAGGCCGGATCTCACGGTTCAGTGCTGGGGAGCGAATTCGGGTGGGCAAAGCAGCGCGCCCGCAGAAAGCTTCGTTCAAATCTCGGCTGGCTACGCCCACGTGTGCGGCGTGCGACTCGACGGCAGCGGATTGTGTTGGGGGGAGAACGAAGCGCGTCAGCTCAACGTGCCGAGCGGAACCTTCACGCAAATCGCAGCAGGTCTCGATCACGCCTGCGGCTTGCGCGCGAATGGAAACGTGGCGTGCTGGGGCGCAAACGGGTTTGGGCAAGCGAGCGCGCCGAGCGGGCGTTTTACGCAGTTGAGCGCGGGCGGGCGGCACACGTGTGGGGTACGCACCAATGGTTCGATTGTGTGTTGGGGTGACAACTCGGCTGGGCAAAGCAGCGTTCCGAGCGGCACATTCAGGGAGGTTGCGGCCGGTTACCTGCATACATGTGCCGTGAGTACCGGTGGGGTCCTCAGCTGTTGGGGCGACAACCAGAACGGGCAGGTGACGCCGTGACTGCGAAACGATCGAGTTTGGGTTGGCGTTTGCGATGGACGACGCTAGCAGCGTTCGCGAGTGTGATTGGGCTCGCGTTGCAGGCCGCGATTGCGAGCGCCGCGCCCGTGGTTTTTCCGGAGTTACCGCAACCGGGTTTGGCGAGCTTCTCGAACTTCAGCCCGCGCGTGCGTGCGCTGTTGGTTCACGGCGACACGATTTATGTCGGCGGCAACTTCCGTGTGTCCCAAGGCAGCGTCACCAAAACCAATTTGGCTGCCTTCGACTTCAATGGGAACCTCAAGTCAGCCTTCACCGCTGCTCCCAACGGAACCGTCTTTGCGCTGGCGACGGATGGGGTATCGCTTTTCGTTGGCGGCGAGTTCACGCGCCTCGGGCTGAAGCGTCGCTTGGCAGCGGTCGATCTCGTGACTGGGGCCGAGAATCGGCGCTTCACTGCGCACGTCGATGGAGTGCTCGACGCGGAAGTCGACACGGCCGTACGCGCGCTCGCCATCGCAACCGATCCGAGCACCACGCCGCCCACGGCAAGGCTCGTCGTTGGTGGCAACTTCACGCAGATCAACAGCCCTACGGACAATCGTTTCGGCATCGCTGCGCTCGATCCGGTCAGCGGCGATCTCGATGCGAGAGCCTTCAGCCAAGCCGTTCAAGGTGGCTTCGTGGAAGCGCTGTTCGCGTCCGATCGCGCCGTCTACGTCGGTGGCAGCTTCACGCAAATCGGCACGCGCACGACGAGCTTGGCGGCGCTGTCACTCGCCGGCTCCGTTCGAAACAGCTACGCGGCCGGCGGTGAGCCAATCATGGATCTCGACTACGATCCGGTTTCGAATCGGCTGTTTGCTGCTGTCGGTGGAGCCGGCAATCGGGTGATGGCGTTCGATGGCGGCGGTTCCAATCGTGGGAACCCCGTTTGGCAAGGGCCGCGCACGGGCGGCGACGTGCAAGCGGTGCACTACTTCGGCGGCAACGTCTACTTCGGCTTTCACGACGGGCTCTTCGTCGAGCCTGATGCGTACAAGTTGGCCGTGCTCGATGCCGCAACCGGTACCTTCGAGGTGGATGCCGAGCACGCCGGGTTGGCATGCGACGGAACCGAGGCACTTCAACCAAACTGCTGGTTGCCAACACTGGATGTCAGCACCGGCGGGCAAGGCTTCTTTGGTACCTGGGTTATCACCCACCTCGTCGATCCATCCACCCAGAAGGCAAGCCTGATCGTGGGTGGCGAGTTCACTCAAGTCGGTAATGTCACGAACACGCGTCGGTTTGCGATTTTTCGCGAACCGTGAGGCGAGTCGCACGCACGAATGCCGAGCGCGCGGCCGCTGCGCGAGCCAGTGCCTAGAGCTCGACGAAAGAGGAGAAACCACCGTAAATCATGCGTTTCCCGTCGAAGGGCATGCTTTCGGGGCTCATCATGTTTTTGATGCGCGGATCGGCCATCACTTTTTCATTCACCTGGTCGCGATGCGCGCGCGACTCGTACACGATGTACGCGAAGATGACGACCTCATCCGGCTTCAGCTGCACGCTTTGAGGGAAGGAAGTGACCTCGCCGGGCTTCACGTCGTCGGCGATGTAGCTCTTGTAAGAGAGCGCGCCGTGCTCCTTCCACACGACGCCCGCGTTGCGCTCGACTTCGCGGTACTTCTCGATGTTGTTTTTCGGAACCGGAACTACGAATCCATCGACGTAGGCCATCGTAAACTCCTCCCTAGAGAGTGCTGCGGAGATGGAAGGTAGCAGCCGTCAGCGCGGGAGGTCGAGGGAGGAAGTAGACACCAAATTGCCACGCCTCTGTGCGCGCGACCATCTTGCCCCAGTTAGTCAGCGGGTCTCGCGCACTGTGATGGCAACCTTGCCGATTGTGTGCCCCGTTTCCACTTGACGATGTCCGTCGGCGACGCGTTCGAGCGGTAATCGCTGGCTCACGTGCGGGCGCAGCAGGCCACGATCGACCAGCTTTGCGAGCGATCGCAGCACGCCGCCTTGTTCTTCGGGCTGCACGCCGTAAGCGACGCGCGCGCCCATGAACTCGTAGTGCACGCTGATGCTGCGGAACAGCAAGGTGGAGCTGCGATCTCCGGGAGTGGAACCCAAAATCGTTACCAGCGTTCCACAGGGAGCAACGCAATCGATGCTGCGCTGGAAAACGTCGTCTCCCACAGTGTCGAACACCACGGGCAGGCCGACGCCATTCGAAATCTCTCGCACGCGTGCGACGAAATCGGTTTGGTTGTAGTCGATGACGTCATCGGCTCGCAGCGCTTCACGGCAGAATTCCACGGATTCGCCGCGCCCGGCGGTGGTGAGCACGTGGCAGCCATGCAGGCGCGCAAGCTGCACCGCAATGTGCCCCACACCACCCGCACCCGCGTGAATGAGTATGGTCTGCCCGGCATGGATGCGAGCACGATCGTGCAGCGATTCCCAAGCGGTCAAGCCCACGAGCGGCAAGCTCGCGGCGGTTGCGTGATCGACCGACGTAGGCTTTTTCGCGCAGGCGCGCGAGTCGAGCAACGCCAGATCCGCGTTGGCGCCGTTCCCAAACAGATTCGGACAACCATACACCTCGTCGCCCCGGCGGAAGCCTTGCACGCGTGCGCCCACATCAACGACCACGCCGCTCACGTCGTAGCCGAGAATCAGCGGGAAGCTTCGGCCAGCGCCAGAGCTTCTGACTTTGATGTCGACCGGATTGACCGATGTCGCGTGCACCTCGACCAAGAGGTCGTGCTCTTTTGGCTCAGGCGCCGGCTGCTCCTCGAGTTTGAGCACGTCGGCGCCGCCGGTTTCTTTGGAAATCACTGCGCGCATGGTTCTCCCCATCTTTGTTCTCGAGCCATCGCGTGAAATGCGCGCGGACACAACTGGCTCGCGTGGGCGGGCGCTCGCTACGCCTTGGCGTTTTTGCGAGCCGGTACTTTGCTGCTCGAATTCGTGTGGCGAGATTGCTTCGAGGCGCGTAGTACCGCATCGAACAACCAGGCGACGCCGGGATCCGCCAGCGCTGCCTTCGGTGCGACGGCGCGAAGCTGCCAGCTGCGTAACGCCACGGGAGCTCGCACGGCCTTCACGTTGAAACGCGCCCCTTGCGCGCGGACTAGCGAGCTTGGCACCGCGGCGACCAAATTAGTGTCGGTCAAGGCCGCCAAAGCCAGCATGAAATTCGGAACCGCGAGAGCGACGCGTCGAGAGTTGCCCTGGCGTGCGAGCACTTCGTCCACATAGCCGTGATGGTCACCGCTGAGCGAAACCAGCACATGCTCTAGCTCGCAGTACTTCTTCAAACTGGGCGCTCGCAAGAACGGATGCCTGGCGCGCGCCGCGATGACGAATTCCTCCTCGAACAAGACGCGCGAATGGAAGCGCACCGGAATATCGTCGAGCGGCCCCAACAGGATGTCGATGTCGCCAGCATCGATTTCTCGAAAAGCACTGGTTGGCAGCAAGTGGCGCGTCGCGAGGTCGATGCGCGGCGCTTCGCGGCTCAAAATGGTGAGCAGCGGCGGCAACAACACTGCCAGCACTGCATCAGGCGCACCCAACTTGAAGCGGCGCGTCGACGTACTCGGGTCGAAGCGCTCGGAGGCGCCGAGTACGCCGCGCACGCGCCCGAGAATCTCCAGAATCCGGGGAGCCAGCTGCTGCGCTCGGTCGCTCGGCAGCACGCCTTTTGGATTGCGCACGAACAGCGGATCCTCGAACAAATCGCGCAGCCGCCCGAGCCCGTGGCTCACCGCCGACGGCGAAACGTGCAGCCGCTTGGCTGCGCTCGCGACGTGCCGCGTTTCGAACACGGCTTCGAACAGCACCAGCAGGTTCAAGTCCACGCTAGCCAAATCAATTTCATTCAGCATCTTCGTGAAATCGTATCACTGGATTCAGCACGCTGCGAATGGCATTCGTTTGTGGCGCTGCGGGGTTCCCGGGCAAAATGTCAGCGGGCCAGCTAGCGCGGAGGAGTCGAAGCAATGTTGAACCAATGTTGGATGCTGATGGTTTCTGCGGCCTCTCATGCCTCGGCGGTGGGCGAGGGAGGAGGAGCGTCGAGCGCTGCGCAAGGTGATGCTGCGCTCAGCGGACCCAGTGAGGCGGCGAGTGTTGTCGAGTTTTGGATGGAGGCAGGCCCGTCACTCTGGTTTGCCAAGGATCCAGCCTTCGACCGTCGTTTCCGCGATCGCTTCCTTGCGTTGCACGAGGCAGCCGCACGCGGATCGCTCGAAGATTGGTCAGCGACGCCGGCAGGAGCGCTGGCGTTGTGCCTCTTGTTGGACCAGTTTCCACGCAATGCCTTCCGCGGGACGGCGCGGATGTACCTCACTGACGAACGCGCGCGTTTCGTAGCCGAGGCGGCCATTCGGGCAGGGCACGATCGCGCTGTCGGTGAGCTAGCTCTCTTCTTCTATCTTCCCTTCGGCCATTCGGAGATCGTCGCTCACCAGGAACGTTCGGTGGAACTGGCGCGTCGGTTGGGCCCGGAGCAATTGCAGCATGCGCTCGGTCATCGCGACATCGTCCGGCGTTTTGGTCGCTTTCCCCATCGGAATGCAATTCTGGGACGCAACACCTTGCCGGAAGAGCAGCGCTTTCTCGACGAAGGTGGCTTCTCCGGTTGAACTCGCGCGGCACTGCGGTGCTAGCTCGCACCTACCCGGCTCGTGACGCTGGCGCTGGCTTGAATGCTGACGTCGATACGCGCAGATGCCGTGAAGGTAGCGCTACTCGCGGCGGCAACGCAGGCCATAGCTTCGGCTCCTGCGTTGCCGAGTGTGCGCGGTAGAGTGGAACCGATTTGCACGACTGCGCGCGCGTCACCGACGAGGCGCTTTCCGAGGCCGACCTCGGCTCGAATCAGATCGGGCAGGTTGGCTTGTAGCGTGGCGACCAGGCGTGCAACGAGCTCGGTATTTTGCGAGGTTTGCACGTTGACGTGCCCGGGTTGGCAGTGAGCTTGGAAGTTCGCGCGAGCGCTGCAGCTCGCTTTGCAGTCGGCGTCGACGCTCGGCGGGCGCACGTAGCCCTGACACTGAGGTGCTTGCCATTGGCCTTCGCAGCGCGCGTGGCAGCTCGCGTCGCAGCCGCCGTTGCAGGTCCCCTGACAGCGGCCAACACAGCGCCCGCTGGCGTCACGCGCGCTGCACTGCCCCTGGCAGTCACCTTGGCAGTTGCCGTCGCATTGACCGATGCAACGACCCTGACAGAAGCCACTCAAGCGGGCGGGCTCACACTGCGCCACGATCTCGCCGGGATCGACGTCGACGTTACAACGCCCTTCGCACTGCGCTTTGGCGTCGACGCTCGCTTGGCAGTGTGGTGGCTGCGCGCTCGCTCGCACCTGCACGCCTGCGCGTAGGATTTCGTCGATACGTTGCGAGACGACGCCGCAAGCGGCGTGGGCTTCGGCTCCGGGCCGCTGCTGGCGTGGATCTCCAACGGGCCGCATTTGCGTGTCGGGAACGCCGAGGTCGCGCCCCATACGCAGGCATGCGTCGGCGGCAAGTCGCTCCATCGTGATGGAGACGTTGACTAGATCCGCGGTTGCGGCCACAAACGCTGCGATCTTCACGTTGGCGCGTGCGTTGGCGGAGTATCGCCCTGCGAGCGGATCGCCGTGGGTCATCTGCGGGCACGCGGCGGCGAGCGGGCCGTACGCGCCTCCTCCCACGCAGTTTGCGAGCAGCAACACGAACGCAACGCCCGCGCCGAATCGAAACGTGCGTGGTCTCCTCATAAAACGATCTTACTCGAACTAGTGAGTTCGCCCTAGCACTCCAGCTCTCTAAAACTCGAGACGATTTGTGTGCAAGTGTGGCGACCCTGCGTCGTCATAGCGCATGAGCGTAACGTTGCGTTGACCCTGGCCGCGCGTTCGGAGTCGACGCCGAGCGCCGAATCGGTCCGACGCCCGAAGCTTCCGCGAGTGGTCTTCGCGAGGCGAAGCGAAGGTTCGCGAGGTGACATCACTCTAATCATGCGTTCGTGACGGCTTGCTCGGATGGCCGCGCCGAACGGCGTCGCACGACTTTGCATTCAGCGGGGGGAGTGCGACGCGCTTCCTACTTGAGCGCGAAAGGATGAGGGAAATGAATCGGACCAAGAATCGTTGGTTTCGCACGGTCGTGAGTGCGCTTGCGGTGCTGGCAGCGGGGATCTTCACGGGCGAGCCAGCCAGCGCACAGAGCCAAACCTGCAACACTCCGGCTTATTACTACCTGACATGCGGTGCTACGGGATATCAAGTCAACGCGGCGAACCGCTTGGTGCAGGTGGACCAAGGAACGTACTCGCTGATCTACAACGTGAATCAGAGTTACATGACCACCACCGGCGACACCTGTTTCGTGGTGGAGACGCACACGCTGAACACGTACGATTCGTGCACCAAATACTGGAGCTCGACCACGAACCCGCTCGTAGTTCCCGCAGGCCACAGCCTCGGCGTGACGGGCGACCAGTTCACCGTGAAGTATCCTGCACTCGGCAGCTATCGTGCGAACCTCACGTTGCACTCCGGTCATGCTCTTCAGATCGTGAGCCAGCCTTGAGTTGAGTACTGACGGCTCGGACGGCGCCGGGATCGGCGTCTTGGCGCCGTCCGAGCGCAGCTTGGGGACACGGGGCAGCCTACGGCGTCGTGTGGCGCAGCGCGTGACGATATGATTTCCACGTAGCAGAGCGCGTCGAGTACGCGCATCAGCTCAGCGATTTGGCATTGTTGCTCAGGGCGAGCACGATTCACACGAACGACTTTCGTTGTCGCGTCGGATGCGCTACGCGGTCCCCGCGATGATCAGAAAGCTCTTCGGTTGTGTTTTGGTTGTCTCTGCTTGCGCGGAGAATCCACCCGCGGCGGCTCCCCCAACTGCAGAGGCCGCTCCGGCAACGACGGCGTCAGCGGCTCCGCGTCGTGATGGTCCTCCACCCACGTGTCCGAATGGCACACGGCCCGCAGCGGACGGCCTGGTGGACGACTTCGAGAGCGCGGACGGCGCGTTGCCAGCGCTCGCCGGACGTCAGCCTTCATGGCGGCTCGACGTTGCCGAGCACGCCAAGGTGAGCTTGCCGGGAAAGAATCTCGCTGCTGAGGCGGGTGGGCACGAAGGTTCCAAGCGCGCCATGCACTTCGCTGGGCAGACCGCCAACGAAGACATGTGGGGCGCCGATTTGTCTCTGAGCCTTCTCAAGTCCGGCTTCTACGATGCAAGTAAGTATGCCGGCGTCGCGTTCAAGATTCGTTCGGAGAAGCCCAATTTCAACCCGCGTTTCAAAATCACGGATGCGAACTCGGATCCCGAGGGCGGACTTTGCAAGGTGCAGTGCTGGAACTCCTTCGGCAAGGAGTTAATCGTGGGACCCGAGTGGCAACACGTGGAGCTGATGTGGAGCGATCTCAAGCAGCAGCCCGATTGGGGTGATGTGCGCCCCCCAACGATCACGCAGTCCAAGATCAAGGCGCTACAGTGGAGCATCTACTCCGGGCAGGCCTTCGATATTTGGATCGATGACATCCGCTTCCTCGAGTGCAAGTAGCCTCGAGGTACTGCATCGCGGCGCTCACAAGTGGCGCGTCTCTGCAGGTGGGTTCCACCAGTTGTTGGCGAGGCCATCGTAGTACGTAACGGGCGCCGCGATCAGCTCGGCAGGGTCGAGGCCGTCGAGCGCGGCGACGCTCACCGAAACATAGGTGGTCGGGTTCCATTCCGTTTTCTCGACCCACGCGTAAGTGAGCACGCCGCAGTGCTTGCAAAACCCGCCGTGATGGCCATCGGCTGAGTCCGGTTTGTAGCCGCTGAGCTCCTGCTCGTTGCCGAGCGCGCGAAAGTCTTCCGGTTTGACGCGAGCGGTCCAGGCGCGTTTTTTCCAGCAGTTCGTGCAGTTGCACTTGCCGGTACCCTCCATCAAGTCGAGTGTCGCTTCGAACCTGACGCGCTTGCAGTGACAGCTGCCCTGATAGGTTTTCATCGCCATGGCGCGCAGGGTAGCAGCCCAACGCATGCGTTTGGCTCGAATTCGAGCGCCTGCGGGGCAGGGCGACGCCAGCGGCGCACGGGCGAGGATTCACAAGCTTGCGTGCTTCGGACATAATCGCCTCGCAATGAATTGGTGGTCGGTGGCAAGCGTCTCGCGGGCTTGGGTTCGGTGGTCACGCGCAGCTGCGTTCGCGGCAGCTTTCGCGCTGTTCGTCGCGTTGCCAGCGTGCGGTTACAAGCCGGTAGCGGCCCGGCCGGTTGACGCAGCACCGATAGATTTGAAGAAGGCACTTCCGCCAGCGCCCGTCATCGTGACCAGCATCCGCGGAACCGCGAATGGGCCTTCGGCTACCGCTGCCAAGGTACCGGTTGCGGCCGATGACGCCCAGCGCGGAGGGCCACTGGCGTCGGTCATCATCGTGCAGTTTACCGACTTCGAGTGCCCGTTCTGTTCTCGCGTGAACCCAACGCTGAGACAGGTGATGGATTCGTACGGCGACCGCGTTCGCCTCGTGTTCAAACACAATCCGCTTCCGTTTCACAGCCGTGCGCGGCCCGCGGCCGAAGCCTCGCGCGTAGTGCTCGCTTTGGGCGGAAACGACGCCTTCTTCAAGTTCCACGACCTCGCATTTGCCAATCAACGAAAGCTGACTGACGAAAACTTCCTAGCTTGGGCCATCGAGGCGGGTGTTGACGGCGAAGCGTTCAAGCGAAGCTACACACCCGGCATGAAGTCGGCGCGTGTCGACGAGGACATCCAGTTGGCTGCCAAGATCGGCGCCACGGGAACCCCCGCGTTCCGCATCAATGGCGTGACCGTCAGCGGCGCTCAGCCCTTCGCCAAATTCAAGGAAGTCATCGATGCACAGCTCGAGGCAAGCCGACGCGCGATTGAAGCAGGCACACCGCCCGAGGACGTGTACACCGAGCTCACCAACAAAAATCAGGCGGATCCGCCCAAGAAATCAGATTTGCGGAATTCCGACGAAGAGGACGAAAGCGTGTGGCGGATCCGGGTGGCGTCGGACGATCCCGTGCGCGGTCCCGCCGACGCGCTCGTCACCATCGTGATGTTTGCTGAATTTCAGTGCCCGTTCTGCAAACGTGTACTCACGACGCTCGATCAAGTTCAGCGCGAGTATACGGGCAACGTGCGCATCGTCTGGAAAGACAATCCGTTGCCATTCCATCCGCGTGCGCGGCCGGCCGCGGCCTTCGCGCGCTTCGTCTTCAACGAAAAAGGCAACGCGGGGTTCTGGCAGGCGCACGATGAGCTCTTCGCTTCGCAGCCGAAGCTCGAGGAGGAAGATTTCGAGCGCATCGCTCACAAGCTCGGGGTGAGCTGGCTTCGCGCGAAGGCCGCGTTGCAGGACAAACGTCTACTGGCCCGCCTGGATGAAAGCGTGGAGCTCGCCGGCGATTTCCAGGCGCGCGGCACGCCTCACTTCTTCATCAATGGCGTGCGCTTCTCAGGCGCGCAGTCTTTCGAAAAGTTCAAGGAAGTCATCGATGAGCGCCTCTCGGCCGCACGCGAGTTGGAAAAGCGCGCCGTTCCAAGAGCCCGCATTTACGAGGCGCTGATCCGCGACGGCAAAGGTCCAGTGGCTCCCGAGGTCAAGGACGTCGCGGCTCCCCAAGCCAACGCACCGTTTCGAGGTGGAGCTCAGGCCAAGGTGGTAATTCAGGAGTTTTCGGATTTCCAGTGTCCATTCTGCGCTCGCGTGCAGAACACCTTGCGTGAGCTCGAAAAGGACTTCGGCACTCAAATCAAGTTGGTGTTCCGCCATCATCCGCTGCCGTTTCACAAAGACGCACCACTCGCCGCCGAGGCCGCCGAAGAAGCACGAGCGCAAAAGGGAAACGCCGGCTTCTGGGCATTTCATGATGCGCTCTTCGCGGCGCAAGCGGCCAAGCAGGGCGGTGAGCGGGACGCCAATGCGCTCGATCGCGAGCACTTGGAAGCCATTGCCGCGAAGCAGGGCCTGGATATGGCTAGGTTTCGGGCGGCGCTCGACGGCCGCGTTCACGAGCCGCGCGTGCGTGCCGATGACGAAGCAGCCACTGCGGCCGGTATCAATGGGACGCCAGGCTTCATGATTAACCGCTACTTCCTGTCTGGCGCGCAGCCCAAGTCGGCGTTCGAACGCTTAATTCGGAAAGCGCTGGCTGAGGCCAACGCTAAGGGCCGCTGAGTTCAGCTGCCGCTCACTTTGACGTTGGCTGCCGCTCGGGGCGCGGCTTCACATCCGAGCAAGCCCCGATCCGCGCAGTGTGCCACGACGCATTCGGCGGTGGCGGCGCGCCCGCTGTCGTTCATGCCTGCCAAAGTTTGACGGCAGTCACTCAAGCTCGGCGCGAGTGGTTGCTTCTCGCACGTCTTGATCATGCTGTCGCATAGCTTGGTGAGCGGCGAGGCCGGCGCGTTCGGGTCATCAGTCAGAGTTACGGTCGCCGGAGTCGTCGCGGTCGCCGGTTGCAGCGTGGCCTTCTGTGGAGGTGATGGCTCTGGACAGGCGGACATTAGGGCGGCATGCCCGCATTGATTGATGCGAGTTGGATCGCAGCGCTCGTTGGCTTTCAATCGCCGCAAGCAGGCGACAGCGGCTTGTGCGACCTTCGGCTTGAACGCTGCCTTGAATTCGTTGCAGCGCTTGAAGATGATGTTGGCGCAAACGCCTTCGTCAACGGGTCCGACGGAAGGGCACTCTTCGGCGATCCCCACGCTGTCGTCGCAGGCATTGGCGGCCGGCGTGGTCTCTGCAATTGCAACGTCGATCGGGCCTTGAACAGGAGCTGCCTTGGTCTTCTCTGCTTGGGTTTCCGGCGTAGCAGCCCGCGGCGGAGGATTGTTTGCGCTACCTCCGCGCAGTGCCCAACCGGCGACTCCACCTGCCGCCAACGTCCCAGCGATGAGCAGGAAGTTCGATCGATCCGCTGCCATGAAGTTTCCTTTGAAGAGCGCGGAATAGCGCTCTTCGTTGTGTGCAACATTCATGCTCATGGCTCGAGCGATATCGAAAAATGAATCAAATCCAGCGCGAAGACAATTCGAACTGCACACGGGCGTAGCGCAGCGATGCCACTACTTGCTCAGCAGTCGTCGCACAATCGCCACATCGGAGAACGGTAACTTTTTACCAGCCTGCTCCTGAGTGCGTTCATGGCCTTTGCCCGCGATGAGCACCAGATCTCTAGACGTCGCGCCTTCCAAAGCGAGCTCGATGGCGCGTGCACGATTGGGCTCCTTCAATACATTGGCGTGAGCGCCGATGCCTTCGCTGACATGCGCCATAATCGCAAGGGGATCTTCATCACGTGGATTATCCGAGGTGAGCACGATGCGATCGGCGGCGCGCGCGGCTGCACCGAGGAGTGGGCGCTTGGCGCGATCGCGCTGACCGCCGGCACCGAACACCAGCGTCAACCTCCCGGCACAAAGCGTTCGTGCAGTAGCCAGGGTTCGCACTAGAGCATCGGGAGTGTGCGCATAGTCGACGACCACACACGGAGCCTCGCTCACGATCTCGAAGCGCCCTGCTGGCGGCGTGGTTTCGGCGAGCGCTCGCACAGCAAGCTTGACTGGAACCGACGCGACCAAGGCCGCTGCGAGCGCTGCAAGCGCGTTCTCCGCGAAGATCTCTCCGATTGCACGAATGTGCATCTCCTGCGGTAGCTCGGGAAAGCGAGCTGAAGCAGCCAGTCGAATGCGAGTTCCGCTGAGGCTCGGGACCACTTGGCTCGCCGTGAGCAATGGCTGAGTCCAGGCTGTCCCGCGTGATGGTAGGCCGTATGGCAGCAGCTCGACACCGGCCGGAAGCACTTCGCGAATCAGCTCTGCGTTTGCATCGAAGGCGTTCAACACCGCGACGCCGCCTTCTGGCAGGGCCATGAATAGCTGCGCCTTGCACGCCAGGTAATGCTCGAGCGACTGATGTACATCCAAGTGATCGTGGCTGAGATTGGTGAAAACGCCGATCCGCCACGGCCAAGCCCTCGCGAAACCAAGCCCGAGCGCTTCGCTGGTTAGCTCCACCGCAGCGAGGCGACCACCACGCTCTCGGCAGCGCTGCATGGTTTCTAGAAAGCCAGCATAGTGAGGCGACACTTGCTGCGCCTCATCATCCAGAAACGCGCCAACGGTGGTCACACGCGCGACTGGCCGCGCAACAGCCGCTAGCATGTTGGCGACGGCGGCTGTCGTGGAGGTCTTGCCGTTGGTTCCGGTCACTCCGACGCTGAAGAGCTCGGCAGCCCACTCCGGAGGAGGCGGTGGTGTGCGCACGTAGCTACTTTACGGCAATCGCGGCGTGCGCGTCGCGAACCGCTGAAAGTTTTGGCTGCTAGTGCAGCGTATGTGAGATGGGATCATCCGCGGTGCACTGGTGAGAGCAGCCGCGGGCAAGCCGTCGAGGTGTGGCAAGGTCGCAGGCAGAGGGTCTTTGGCGCAGCCATTGCCCGATCGCGCGAAAGCTTTGGTTCCGAGTGCTACCAGTTCCTGTCACACTGGGTGGTTCGAATGCCTTACGTTCGGATGCGCATCGGCTTGGTTTTGGGTTTGGTGATCGCTGCGTGCTCCGGGAGTGATCGCGGCGACAATGTTGGTGCCGGCGGAACTAGCGGCGGAACACCGGCAAACGGCGGTTCTACCGCACTCGGCGGTTCGAACTCTGCCGGGGGAAGCGACAGCGCGGGAACGTCGGGCGCGGCCGAAGTACAAGGCGGCGCCGCCACGGGTGGTACCGCGGCGAACGAAGCGGGTGCAGCCGGAGCGCTGCACGCTGACGCCGGAGCAGCGGGTGCGGGCCCCATCACAGATCCCAGCGCGGAACTGTACGCGCCGGAACGCTTGCCCCGCTTCGATATCGAGCTGCCTGCGGAATCGGTCGCCGCGTTGGACGCGCTGACGAGCTGGGCGGACCCCAAAACGGACGAGTATGTGCCGGCCACTCTCCGCTATGGCGACGAGGTCATCGAAAACGTAGGGCTGCGCATCAAGGGAGAATCCAGCTTTCGAAAGTTGGACAAGAAGAGCGCCTTCAAAATCAAATTCGACGCTTTCGTTCCGAAGCAATCGTTTCGCGGCTTACGACGCTTGACCCTGAACAACATGAGCGAAGATCCCTCGTTCATGGCGGAGCGGCTAGCCTACGAGCTGTTTCGCGCGGCCAATTTGCCGGCGCCGCGCGCAAACAACGCGCTGGTTTACGTGAACGGCGAGTTCTACGGCGTCTACGCAAACATCGAGGCCGAAGACAAGACCTTCCTCGCTCGCTGGTTCGAGAGCAATGATGGCAACCTGTATGAAGAAGGCGGCAAGGACTTCGTGCCCGGAGCCGAAACCGCGTTCGACCTCGAAACCAACGAGACGCTCAACGACCGCTCAGGACTCGTCGCTCTCATCGCTGGCGTGCAAAGCGCTGACGCCACGAACTTTTCGCAATCCGTCGGTGAGAAGCTACGCCTATCACATTTCCTCCGCTTCACCGCAGCCGAAGCCGCCGTGAACCAATGGGACATGTACGCGTACACGATGTTCTTCCCCAACAACTTTCGCATCTACGAGGATCCCGTCGATGGCCGCTTCGTGTTCTTGCCGTGGGGCATGGACATGGCGATGAAGCCCTTTAGAGACTCGGGTCGCCCGCACATTCCAGTGTTCGGCATCGCCCGCCAAGGCGATCGCGACAATGGCAAAATCACGGCCGGGCTCGTATTTCGAAAGTGCCTGGAAAACGCCGAGTGCAAGTCTGCCTACGCACAGGCGGTGGCCGAGATGGCAGACATCTACGAGCAGGCAGATCTCTCCCAGCGCGCCGGCGCGTACTACGCGCAGATTCGAGAGCATGTCTACCTCGATCCGCGCAAGGAGTACACGAACGCAGCGTTCGAGAGTGCATACCAATCCGTGCTGACCACGATCGAAGAGCGCCCCGAAAAGCTCCGCGCCGATCTCCTGGCCGCGCCCTGAGGCAAGACGCGTCGCAAAGTGCGCGCACCACACGACGCGTGCTACGCTCCCCCTGCTTGAGGCTCGGCCGCCGCTTCGAACCGTTCTCGCTCATCGCGCGAGAACGCGTTTTTGGCGCCCTGCTGGCTGTCTCCGCCTTGATGCTCACGCCCGACGCTCGCGCGGACGAGCCGCACAGCGCGGCGGCTGCGGAATCAGCTGCGGCTGACGCTTTGTTAACGGATCTCGAACGCATCGTGACCAGCACCGAAGCGAGCGGATGGTTTCTGGACGAAGAAGCCATGCGCACCGTCGTGCCGGCGCTGCTCGAATCCGTTTGCCGAGCCACCCCAGCGGCTCGAAGCCAGGCGTTGGACACGCTTCGTTTACGTGCGCGGCAAGCTGGTGATCCGCGGACGCTCTACACGGCGTCCGGTGAAAGTGCGTGTTTCTGGAATGCTCTTTCGATCGAGCGCCAGCAGCGCGCTCTCGAGCAAGCGTTAGCCCGCGCCGAACGCGACTGTCCGTTCTGGGTGCCGGCGCGTTCTGGGTTCAAGAGTCGACAGACCGATCACGCACGTTGGACGCTCGGTCTCGAGACGGGCGGCAACGTGCAATTACGCCAGACAGCCGGCCGTTGGACCTTCGGCGGCGGCGGTCTCGCGCGCGTTTTGCCTGGGTATGGCCTGTCGCCTCACATGAGCCTCTTGTTTGGCGTCGAGTTCGGCGGAGGAGCCATGTTGCGCCCGGGTGCTCAACAAACCGAATTCGTGGTCAACTACTTTCCGGCGTTGCCGCTCGTCTTGCGCATTCGCGATGTGAATTGGCGTTACGACGTGGAGGTTGGGCCGGTGGCGCTGTTCCAAGCCGACAACACGCGCCTGAGTTTCGGAGCTCGCATTGGGACCTCGATCGGCATCATCGCGCTACGTATTCGCAACGTTCTGCCGTGGGCCGGTGTTGCGGCAACGTACGAGTACTATTTTGCGGGTGGTGATCGCCCTGCGGCGCATTTCGTACGTGGTGGACTGCGCGTCGGGATCCTCTGGGACGGCTGACGAAAAGCGAACAGTAAAGCGCGCGCCGAGCGGGTTGCTTCGGCGCGCGCTACTTCATGCGCTCACTCCTGCGAGCAGATCACGGCGGCCTCGTCGCTCGAATCTGCGCAGTCAGCGTTGCCGTCGCAGCGCTTTTGTAGGGGTACCGACGAGCCGTTCGCGCACTTGAACTGCTGCAAACGGTCGCAGTTCGTGGGGTGCTCGTCGATGGCTGCGGCACAATCCGAGAAACCGTCGCACACCTTGCTGAATGGCATGAAGTGCTCATCGCAAAAGAACAAGGCGTCGGGTGAGCAGGTGGGATCGTTCAAGTCGCTGCCGTCGCTGCAATCGCGCACGCTGTCGCACTTCTTCGTGCGCGGAATGGTTTGCCCATTCGTGCAGGTGTAGACGCTGCCACCCATCCCACACATCGCCACGGCTTCGTCCTTGCCATTCATGCAGTCGTTGACGCCGTCGCACAGCTTTTCCGGCTTTACCTCGCTGCCGTCGTCGCACAGAAAGCGGAACACCTCGCCGCAGGTGCTGCGCGCTTCGTCGCTGCCATCCATGCAGTCCTGCATGCCGTTGCAGCGCTGGACTAGGTCGATGAGCTGCCCGTCGGAGCATTCGAAGGTAGGCGGCTCGTCGCCGCACAACATCGGCCCTTCGTCACTACCGTCCATGCAGTCTACGTGCCGATCACAACGCAGATTGCCCGCGATCACGGCCCCGTTCGAACACGTGAACAGGTCGCACAGCATCGGATTTTCATCGTTGCCGGTCATGCAGTCGACGTGACCGTCGCAACGTTTCTCGGCCGGGATAGTCGTGCTGTCGCCGCAGTCGAAGCTGCTCACTGCGCCCGAGCCGCCGCTGCCCATCCCAGTTGCACCGCTGCCCCCGCTGGCGTTGCCGCCCTTGGCCAGGCTCCCACCCGAACCCATTCCGGTTTTGCCGCCGCTTGCGTTACCGCTGCCGCCTTTGCCCATGCCGCTAGCTTCACCGGCGTTACCACCTTGTAGCTTGTCGCCGATGTCGACGGGCACCTGAGTACAGCCGAGCGCAAAGAGCGGCACAGCAAGTAAGGACGTCAGTTTAGTCGCGTTCATCACAACCTCCGTGTCCTTTGAAGACTGGAGCACCGCATTTGGATCACGGAATCTTCTCGCTGGTGATGAGCTCGCGTAGGACGGCGAGCTGCGGCGCCTTCGGCGCGCTGATTGCGAAAGCTTCCACCACCTGGCGCGCGGCATCGCGCCGACCGGAGCGCAGCAGCGCTCGAACGCGCAGCACCGTGGCCTCCGGTGCGAGTGTGCGCAGCTCGGGCGCGCTATCCAATAATCGAAGTGCCCGATCCGGCGCGCCCGCGGAGAGCGCGGCCGTGGCAGCGTCGAGTACAGCAATTTCGCGCGCAAGATCAGCTCGTGCAGCGGCGCGAATGGACGAGCTGGGCGTGGGCGCCGTCCGAACCTCAGCGTTGACCACCGTGGCCGACGCCGCGATCGCAGCGATGGGCTCGACAGGTTCGGCTTTGCGTTCCGATGGCGCGGAAGTGTTGCGACTTTTCGGCGCCGCCTGAGTGATCTTCGGCCGAGTCGATGTGCTGCCTGGAGGCTTTGCCGGCTGCAACTCGAGTGCGCCGGCCGAGAACAGCGAACCGGTCACGACGCCGATGGCAAGCCACTTTCCCGCTGTGGTGATTGCCAAGGTCGCCGCTTTTGGTGCTGCCGCCGCTGCAGTGCCCCCCAACGCTGCGCCGGCGGCCTCCGCAGTGCCCGCTGCAAGCAGCGCGCTGATCGCGACCGGTGCACGTCGCAAAGCTCGCGCGGACGGTGCATCGCGGCGCGCCGATTCCAGCAGCGAACGCAATCGCGTATCGCCGCTACGCATCAAGCGATCGGGCTCGGTTTCTTCGGTCATCGCAAATCCCCGCTTCCGAGACGCTTCACGGCGTCGGTAAACACTTGCCGCGCTTTTCTGAGGCGTGAAGCCACTGTTCCGCGCGGAATTCCGAGAAACTCGGAGATTTCCGTGAACGTCAGCTCCTCGAGCTCGAACAGCGTGAATACGGCGCGCAGGTCCGGCGAGAGGCGCGCGAGCGCTGCATCTAGCAACGCACGCTGGCGACGCTCGTGCAACGACTCGTCCGGGAGTGGTTCAACGCTTCCGAGCTCTTCTGGCTCGACCGCTGAAAGTCGCGCGCGAGCGCGTGAAGCGGCGCGCCGTCCCTCGAAAGAGGCATGGAACGCGGCTTTCATGAGGTAGGCACGTTCGGCTCCGGGAACTATCACCTCGGCGCGCGCCAACACGCGGGCGAACACCGCTTGCGCCAGGTCGTCGACCTCACCTTCGGCAACTCCGAGACGGCGTAGGAAGCGCCAAACCAAGGCGTAGTCCCGCGCGACCACCTCGCGCACGCGCTGAGCCGGCGTCCCGGAGGTCGTGTCGCTCACGACTTCCGGGAGCGTGGCCTCGGCGTCGAGTGGAATCATGCGTCCATTCCGCTCAAAGCTCCCAGCCGCGTGTTTGGATCACGGAAAGGGGACACTTCGTGAACTAAAGCTTGGCCGAGAGACCGGCGAACGCCCGAAGCTCGACGTTCTCGGAACGAGACACCTCGTCGCCGTTGCCGAACTCGAACGAGTAGGACAGCGGCGCGTAGGCCAAGGCGGCTCCGAGCTCCATGGAAAGAACATTGGTAATGAGCGGCGCGTTCAAACTCGGGCCTGCCTCGGCCGCGAACCAAAGCGCAGATTCACGTCCAGCTCGAGCGAGCGTGGTGCCCGACCCTGCTCCCAACAGCCGACCGGCTTCGATGCCCGCGCCGATGCTGAGCGGTGCCCAACCCGTGCGCAGGCGGACACCGAGACGGGCTCCTTGGCGCGCCACGCCCAAGGTGACTCCGCTGCGCTCGTACGGCCACGTCTGCAAATGGAAGAGTGAAAGTCGAATCGCGGCCAGGGAAACACGCGGCACGTACTCCGCGTACAGCGTCGGACCGATTGCGATGCTCGGCAACAGACCCACGCCACTCGAAAGGTGCGAACCAAGACCCAATGAGCCGCGCTTGCTGCCGGCGCGAGCTTTCTCGGTGCGCTCGGTAGAAAGGATTGGCTCGACCGCGGCGGGCACCTCGCTTGCCGGCCTCGACGTTGCGGATGGCGCCACCGGAGAAGCTTCCGCGTCGGCCAACGGTGCGAACGCCGCGCTCGAACTCGTGACCTCCGATTGGGTTGGTAGCGCCCCGTCGCGCGCCAAAACCACGAGCACCCAGGCGACTACAGCGCGCAGTTCTTCACAGCTGCGAGCCTCGACCCGGCGTTCATGAGCATGGCCAGCTGCGTCGGAGAGTGACAGCACGGCTTCCCAGCTCTCTGCGGGAAGCACTCGCACCGAAAGCTTCCATGACACTTCGGACGACGGATTTGGCTCCTCCAGCGCGACGCCGCGCGCAAACGTCTCTCGCTGCAATGCTGCGCGATCGTCACACTCGCCCTGCCACGCGATGGCCGCGGCAACTCGGGCCTCGGCTTCTGCCCTGGTCGGCGCGAACAGCAACAGGATTGTGGGTAGCAGGCTGGCAAAGCAAGAGACCTTGATTTTCATGCGGGGCGAAGCTGAAGGCGCGGATGAGCCGCAGAGCGTAACACGAGCCGCAGTAGCGCCAGTTCTCGCCTAAATTCCTAGGCTTGCGTCGGTCTCGCGCGCACAACCATGCTTTGCGCCGCACGCGGGGATTCCCCGCCTCTCCCGGTCGGAGCTGCGCATTCAACGACGTCGGTTTCCGCCCAATTTGTGAATCGATGTAACACTCTCGTGCTGCATTTCGAGTGTGAGAAACGCTTCCCACGAAGAGTGTGAGTCGTATAATCGCGCAGCTCGCTGACTCAACAGCAGGAGTACGCCATGGCTATTGAAACAACTCAGGAGCACTTCGAAGAAGAGCACCTGTTGGAACGTGAGCAATTCATGAAAGGCGGGCGCGATACCGCCGTCGTGGTTTGGTCGCTGCTCGCTCTGATGGTGTTGACCTTCTTGATTATCTCCGCGCTTGCCGGAGAGCCGCCCATCCCGCGTTAGTGGGCGCCGTTCGCGAGCTGCCGATTGCTAACGACTCAACGGTGTGGATGACATGGATCGAAGGCGTACGGCTCTACCCGCAGCTCCAGCTTGCTGGCTAGCGCGGCCAAGCTCGTGCGGCGATTCAGAGCGCGCCGAGCCGTGCCAAGCCGGGCATGATCACGCTTTCGAGCGCTTCTTCACAGGCTGCATCTACGAGCGGACCCGACATATAGCCGAGCGCATGTAGTACCGGGCTCGATGCTCGACGACTTCCCATCCAAGTCGCTCTTGTGAGCGCAGTCAGCGCCGGAACCTGCGCGCGGAGCATGTCCCGATCGCGCTGGCTCAAACCCGACCAACCGAGGAACGCCCAGCCGAGGCGAGCGTGGTCGAGCTCTTCTTTCATGTGCACATGGTTCAAGCGCCGCACACTGTTGAGGGTTATCTGGGCGTGGGATGCTCGCAAGACGTGGATCGCAACTGTCTCGCTGAAGCAACCGCCAAAAACGATGCGCAGCAGCCGCTGGTCGTGCTCCTCGGCAACGTCGAACTCGAGGGGGCGCGTGCCAACGAGCTTTGCCGACGCGGGTTGCGTTGGATCTAGCAGCTTGGCCCAACGTAGGCACCAATCGGCGTGCTTGTGTTCGTCGCCAATCGCGCGTTGTGCCAGCGCACGGAGCTCCGGAGGCGCTCCCAGCTGCATCAGGTCTTCGAGCATGAACTCGAAAGACAGTGCCGTCGTCAGTTCGCCGTCCGCCCGCGCCAGCCAATACTCGCGCAGCTTCTCGCGCTCGCTGCGTGAAAGACTCAGAACGGCTTCGCTCGTCGCCGCACTCGCAAATTCCCGCTCGATCTCCGCATACGGCGCATCGCTCACTTGACGAGAATCCCGGTAACCGCACACGAACACACTTTCCAATTCTCACCGCAGCCGACTGCCTCCTCCTGCCCGCACATGCAGACGGATCCGAACCTCGGCGCGCAAGAACAATTCACCGCCACGAGGCTTCCATCGTGCCAGGCGCCTAGCTGGCATTCGAACCACTCATCTGCCGCGCAATCGTCTGCGCTGCTGGGTCGCTTGGGATCCGCGCTACACGTCGAGTCCACGCGCACGCCGCGATAGTCTCGCCCCTCCATCGACACGGATCGGCAACTGAAGGTGCTACACGTCCATTGTGCGAGAACGTTGGCGTCCGGGACGGTGCTGCCAGCACTCCCGCCAGCGCCATTCGTGGGAGCCGCGCCGCCTAATGAAGACGGCGCGTCCGACGCATGACCGCCCGCTGGAATGCCATCGATTCGAGCTCCGCCGCTCGCCAGCTGGGGATCGCCGCCGACAGCACCGCCCTGCGAGCTCGCTGCGTCTGCGACACCACCAGTATTGTCTGTTGCCGTGTCACTCTCGTGGGCGCGCCCTCCGCAGTTCGAGAGCGAGAGGCTCGACCCCATCACAACCAACGCCTGAAATAACCTCGCCACGGGCACATCCTACGCCGAAGTGTCGAACCCGCGGCTGAATTCGAGGGTGGCTCACCGTGTTTGATGCGAGTTGCGTCGTGATCCTGCCCATCGAGTGGCACACATTGGCTCAACGCTAAGCAAAAAGCCTTGCAAAATCACGTGGCCTGCGAGGAACGCGAGTGGCACTGAGCTTGCTTTTGCATGGGTTGGTTGCTGGAGTAGCAAGATGAAGGAACGCAGGCTTCGAGTGCGGTTGGGGTTGATTGCGCAGTTGGTGGCACCACTTTCGCTCACGTTGCCAATTGGCGCGTGTGGAGGCGCTGCGGAAACGGGTAGCGAGGGCGGCGCATCACAGGGCGGGGACACGAACGTGGCGGGGAAGGGTGGAACCAGCGCGTTTGGTGGTAGCGCCGGGAGCCCGTCGGGCGGTTCGGGCACAGGTGGTTCTGGCACGGGTGGTTGGAGCGCAGGTGGCACGGGTACGGGCGGTTCCGGCAACGGTGGTTCCGCCAACGGGGGCACGGGAACGGGCGGTTCGGGAACGGGTGGCTCGGGCACCGGTGGTACTGGCAAAGGAGGCAGCGGTTCCGGCGGCACCGGCGGTACCGTGAACTGCACCATTCAAGGCGCCGCTGGCTTCAGCCCGGACTGCGTCTCGCCCCACTACTACAACCTACCCGCAGCCTGTTCGTCGACGGAAACCACGATCGAGAACTGCAAGGCAATGTGCAAGACGACGTGGCTTCCACAAGCCTGCTGGTTCATGCCGTCATCGCAGCAAGATACTGTCGTGCTCGCGTGCCCGCCCACGTGTGTTGCAGGGCGTCGTCCGGCAGGGTTTGTCGAGAGCGCGTTGCCAACGACCGGCTTCAGCGCATACCTGTCTCGCTCGGCCGAGCTCGAAGCCGCGGCGATTCCAGCGTTTCGACGTTTGCGTGCGGAGCTTCACGAACGCGGGGCACCACGGAGCTTGCTACGTGCCTTGAGCCGCGCCGCGCGCGACGAGCGCCGCCACGCACGTGCAACCAGCGCGCTGGCTCGGCGTCATGGTGCGCGCGTCACCCCGCCGAAGCTAGCAGCACGTGAGCCGCGTTCGCTCGAAGCCATCGCGATGGAGAACGTGGCTGAAGGTTGTGTACGCGAGCTCTACGGCGCACTGGTCGCTACCTACCAAGCCGAGCACGCCCACAACGACGACCTGCGTCGCATGATGAAGCGCATCGCTCACGAAGAGACACGCCACGCCGCGTTGAGCATGAAGGTACAAACCTGGCTCGAAAGCCGTTTAGACCCAGCTGCGCGCGCTCGTGTGCGCGCCGCACGCCAGCGTGCCATGAGCGAGCTCGCCGCCGAACTCGATCACGCCGTGGACCCAGCGCTGGCCGAGGCCGCGGGTTTGCCGACACGGGTCGAAGCGGCGCGGCTGTATCAAGGCTTGCTTCCGCTGATGCTCGCGTAACGCCGAGCGCTTCTACTCGGCGGGCGCTCGCAAGCGTCGCCTTGGACAGCGATGGGCCTCCCCAGCCGCTGAATCTGCAGCGACCTGCCTGGTACCGCTCCGTATTTCAGCGCGCCCTTGCGAGCCTCGGCGTCGGTCGGAACCACCTTGGGTTAGGTGCTCTCTTGCGAGCTGCGGGAGCCGGCGGCGGATAATAGAGCGATTGAACCCGCGGTTTCGAACGCGTTTCTCAGCGATTGGCTCCGTATCGGGCCGCGGTTGCCATTCGCCAACGGTGTTCGGTTGCAGACCCTACGGCGAGAGCGTGACGGACTTCGCGTCGAGCGAGATTTCGTAGTAGCCGTGTGGGTCCCAGGTGAGGGCGGTGCCGTTTTGCTTGAGCGTGCCGCCATCGACTTTGACGCGCAGGTACTTTCCCGTGGGGAAGTAGTTCGGCAAAGTCCATGTCCACGTCTTGTCGCTGCCAGACGTGGAGGTCATCGCGCTGTTGAACGCTTTGTGACCTAGCCAGTACGATCCCACGTTCACCATCGAGCCAACCCATACATCGCCGAGGCCTTTGGCGTACTTGATGGCGGTTGTCATCTGCCCGATGTCGACGGGCTTGTACGATCCGTCGGAGTTGGTGAAGCCGTGGATGACGTAGATCACCCAGCCATTTTGCGAGCGCGCCGTGTCGATGTTGCCGTTGAACGTGCTCGCCTGCTGGCCTTCGTTGGGGATGTAGCAGTTGAGATTCAACGGATCGGCGTTGCCGCTCACTGTTACCGGCGACGCGGGCGAAACGCCGCGGTTGATGAAGAAGAGGCCAGAGGCCGGCGTTTTGTAGCAGCCGTCGCCGTTGGGGGCGGCGAAGGTCCAAGGCTTCACGCTCAGATTGTTTTGGATGAACGTGGTTGCTGAACTGATGTCGCCGCTCGTGCAATTGCTCGGTGAATGGCTGTTGCTGTGGTTGCCGATCTCGTGGCCATCCTTCACGGCCGTCTTCCACACCGAGTTCATGGCCTGGGATCGGCCGGTCCACAGGTAGAAGGTGTACTGGCCACCGGCCGCCTGAAGTTGGCTGTAGTTCGCGATCTGCGAATCGGTGTTGTCGTCGAAGGAGTAAGTGACGGCCGCTTTGAACCCAGCCCAGCCCAACACCTGAATGCCGTTGGGCGTGCCGGAGGGTTTGGGCTGGTTCGCAGCGCCGGGCGGAACCGGCAAGCCCGAGGTTCCCGTTGGTGCCGAGCCTCCCATTCCTGCAGAGCCGCCGGTCGATGCGCCACCCGAAGCCGGTGCGCCGCCCGAGTTCGACTTACCGCCGCTCGACGCTCCACCCGAGCTCGCGCCGCCCGCTTGAGCTCCACCGCTGCTCGCGCCTCCGCTGGATGAACCCCCGCTCGAAGATCCTCCGGATGCGTTGGACTTGCCTCCGCTGGCGCCGCCGCTTCCGGTGTTAGTGCCACCGTTGCTGCTGCCACCCATGCTGGCGCCGCCACTGCTCGCGCCACCACTAGTGGCTCCGCCATTGCCAGTGTTCGTGCCGCCCGTCGTGCCGCCGCTGCCATTGGTCGAACCGCCCTGGCCGGTTTTGGCGCCGCCGTTGCCAGACTGCTTCCCGCCGGTTCCCCCATCGTCCGAATTGGACGAACATGCGAGGGATCCCAACAGAAGTGGACCAATCCAGATCAGTTTCTTCGAGTACAAGGTGCCTCCGAGCGCGGACCGAAGCGACGCTATGCGGGGCTTCGGAGCGCAGTGGCCGCAGGCTTCCGAAGCCTTCCATGGTTCGTTGCAGTGCTCGCGACGCCTGCGAATCGGCTCAGTCTCTAGCCCAACGTGACCCGATCTATGGCAGCAATGGAAGATTGCAGTCGAGGCCAACGCCTCGCAACACGGAGCCGAATTTCGACGGTGGGTGCAAGTAAGGCGTGATGAGTAGCAGCGTGAGTTTCTTGCGCGGCGTGCCGCAGCGGTTGCTGCGAGAACCGCTGGCGCATTTCTTCGTGCTCGGAGTGCTTTTGTTCGTCGCGCACGCGCTGGTGGCGACTGACCCACGCACGATCAGCGTCACGCCCGGGCTCAAGGCCGAGCTACGTAGGCGCTTTCAAGATCAAAACGGCCGCAAGCCGGAGCCAGCGGAATTCGAAGCCGCGCTGCGCGAGTGGCAGCGCGATGAGGCCCTGTACCGCGAAGCATTGCGAGAGCGCCTCGACCGCGATGATCCTTCCGTACGCACCGCGCTGGTCGAGAAGATGCGTTCACGCGCGGCCTTCGAGGTTCCCAAACGCGATCCCAGTGAAGCGGAGCTCGAAGCTTGGTTGAGCTCGCATCGGAGTTCGTACGAAGTGCCCCAGCGTTACGACTTCGAATTCCTGGCGATCCCCAAGAGCGAACCCGACGCGGCCGAACGTATTGCGAAGCTCGAAAGTGCGCTGGCCGGCGGTGCGACCCCGGCGACGCTCGGGCGCCCTTTGATTGGCGGTAACCTGAGCCTGGCTGATTTGAAGCAGCGCATCGAACCGGAGCTGGCAGAGCGCATCACTGCGCTGGCAGCAGGCCCATGGCAGCGCGTTGAAACCGCCGAGAACCTGGCGCTCGCTCGAGTGAAAGGTGTCGAAGGCGGACTGCCGAAGCTCGACGAAATCCGAGCACGTGTCGTAGCCGATTGGTCCTTCGCTGCGCGCAAAGACGCCATCGAACGTGTCGTGCAGCGTACGGTCGATCTCTATCGCGTCGAGGAGCGACCGTGATGCGCGTTCTACTCGCGGTCTTGCTAGTGATGGTGGCAGTGTGCGGGCCGTCGAAGGCACGAGCACACGATATCGATTCGGCGTCGCTCACGCTCACGGAGGTTGCGCCGGGTCGCTTCTCGATGGCCTTTCGCGCAGCTTCGAGTAGCTTGCAGCGAGAGCTAGCTGCTGCGGCGGTTTTCCCGAAAGGCTGTCGCGTCGAAGGCAGCCACCTCGAGTGCGGCGCTTCTGGCCTGGTTGGCACCATCGAATTTCCTTGGCTGGAAGGCACTCTGACCCGAGTGATGGTGGAGATCGATTGGCTCGGTGGCTCACGCACCTTGCGCGTCGTGACGCCGAGTGCTCCCGAGCTCACGGTTTACGCTGGCTCGTCCACTGGTTGGCGCGCTTTGCAGCCGATTATCTTGGACTACACGCGCCTCGGGATCGAACACATCCTCACCGGTTTCGATCATTTGTTGTTCGTCATCGCGCTGGCTCTGCTCGTGCGCAAGCGTGGCCCGCTGATCGCTACGGTTACGGCATTTACGCTGGCGCACAGCGTGACGTTGGCCTGCACTGCGCTCGGCCTCTTGAATGTGCCGTCAGCGCCGGTCGAAGCATGCATCGCACTATCGATCGTGCTGGTGTGCTCCGAATGTTTGCGCCCAGCGGATTCGCTCACGCGCCGGGCACCGTGGCTGGTCGCGTTTGCCTTCGGGCTCTTGCACGGCCTCGGCTTTGCGTCGGCGTTGCTCGAAATCGGGCTTCCCGAAAAGCATCTGCCAGCGGCGTTATTCTGCTTCAATTTGGGAGTCGAGCTGGGGCAGCTGGCGACTGTCGCGCTGGTCATTGTGCTACGTGCTGTCGCTGCGCGTGTGAAGCTTCAGCGTCCGGAGCTTCAACGGGCCTTCATCTATGCCATGGGCGGTGTCGCGGCGTTCTGGTCGATCGATCGGATTCACGCAGTATTCGGTGGCTAGCTCGGCTCACTTGCAAGTCAGCGTTGCCAGGCCTTTGCCAGCGCCCGCGACCGCATGCAGTCCATCTTTCACGCACTGAGGATGCTGCGCCGTGTAGCTGTAGCCGAGCGAGACGGGGAACGCTTTCGTCGTTGCCCAATCGGTGGCGTCCTTCGTAGGTGATGAGTCGCTGGCGGACCAGGTGATTGAGAAGCGCGTGAAATCGGCTGGGCTGGCGATGTTGTTGCCGCGGAGCTCCCAGTAGCCGAGCGCGTCGCTGTCGCGTGAGGTCACCGGGTTCTTCGCCTTCTCGAAGAAGTTGGCTTCGATGAGCGCGTAGCCGTCCATGCGAATGTTGGCGCCGGAGACGGTGATACCCGAGAACAGATTCGCGAATAGGTGGCTGTAGCCGCCGCGTTGAAGCGGTGTGCGCGAGCCGACGTTCTCGAAGATGTTGTGGTGGTACGTGATGTGTCGCACCGCCGTGTCGCTGTCGCTGAAGCCGTTCAGCGTCCCCTTGTGGTGGTCGTGGATGTAGTTGTACGAGACGGTGACGTTGTCGGCGCCCTTCTTCAGATCAATCAGGCCGTCGAAGGCTTCATCGCCTGCGCCGGCGCACACGGTCATCGAGCTGAACAGCTCGTTGTGATCGATCCAAATGTTCTTCGGCGTTCCGCCGCTCATGCCCTCGACCGAAATGGCGTCGGAGGAGCCACCGCCGGGCAACAAGCCGAAGGTCATGTTGCGGATGATGATGTTGCTCGAAGCGGACGCGATGTGGATGCCGAAGTTTACGGCGGAGCCGTCTGCGCCGACGATGCTGATGTCGTTCTTGTTCTTGATTTCGACGATCTGCGCCGGCAAAGAGTGCTGCGCGCACGGATCCGAGATCGAAGCGAAGTTGAACTTGCCCGTGTAGCGAATCGAAAGCCCGCCGCTCCCGGAGTAGCCGTCGATCGCCGACTGCAACGCAGACATCGAGCTCACGTCCACGGTTGCTGCCGAACCAGCGCCGGTCGTGCCTTGCCCGTAGCCTACGGCCTTGGTTTCCGGCGCACCCTTGCCCGGTGTCGTGCCGACGCTCGTAGTTCCGCCGCTCGCCGTCGTGCCGCCTGCAGCTTTGCCTCCAGCGCCGGTTCCGCCGCTCGCCGTCGTGCCGCCCGCAGCTTTTCCGCCGCTGCCATTTCCGCCAGCACTCGCTCCTCCGCTAGATGCTCCACCCATCGTGCTCGTGCCGCCTTGGCTCGAGCTGCCGCCCATCGCGCCGGTGCCGCCGGAACCATTGCCGCCTTTGCTGGCGCCTCCGCTGGATGTGTTGCCGCTTGCGCCGGTCGTGCCGCCCGCTGTGTTTCCGCCAGCTGCGGAGCTTCCCGCGTTGCCGCCGGAGGAGCTAGTGCCTGCGCTCGCCAAGCCTCCGCTTCCGCTGTTCGAACCGCCGGTACTGCCGCCTGCGGCGTTGTTGCCACCGTTCGCGCTTGCGCCAGATTGCCCGCCGCTCGAATTCGAACTGCCGCCGCTATTGGAGCCGATGGCTCCGCCGTGACCTTCCGGCGCAGTATCGGTGTTCGCTGCCGAGCATCCCAGCACCGCGAACGGAACGGACATCAACAAACCAGAAGCCAGCAGTCGCTTGATCATTCGCGAAACTCGTGAGGGAACCGCAGGACGGAAAGGATCCGATCCGGGAGAAACTTTCGTCCGCCCGGTGCGCTCCCGGGGGATCGGAAAGGTGAGTAGCTTGGCGCGCTTCCCGCGGCTCGTACCGGGCGTAGTTTCTTCAACCGCGGGAGTTAGATCCGATGCTTTCGAGGGGATCGGACACCCGAACTCCGGCTCCAGCGGGAATTTCCATGAACTGGGAAAAGATGGGGCCGGTCCGCAGCGACGCGCGAACCGGCCCCAACCACCCGAATGGGCCTAGCCCCCGCGGTCAAGGTCCATTCGAGACGCTTGTGCACGCGCAGTCGCGTGCTGCTCACCACTCAGCGAGAGGAGCGACATGTGCGAGTTGACGAAAGTGCGCGGCTTTGGCGGCTTGCTCGCCACCCAGCGCGCCTTCGGAGAGGTGAAACGCCAGGTTCGATAGGTGTGGATCGTCCTGGCCCGAAAGCAGCGATTCGAGTGCCGTCCCAATCGCCCAGTGCCACTCGCGGCGGCGAAGGTCGGGCACCTGCGCGCGCAGGTATTCGGGAAACAGTGGATGCATGAAGCGAAACTCGAGTTGGGTTAGCGGCTGCACCAATTGCTGACCAATCGCGGCTTCGAGCAACGACAGCACATCGCGAAGGCGGTGCTGCGAGTCGTGAAGCAACCAACGTGCGTCGAAGCGCTCGCCGAGAAGCGCAGCGCGCTCGAGCAGCCGCTGCGTGGGCTCTGGCAGTCCTGAGAAATGTCGGCGCAGAGCGTCGCGCAAAGCAAATGAAGTCGCGAACAGATCCGCACTTGCTGCGACCCTGCCGTCGCGCACGCAGTCCGCAAGCTCTCGCAAAAACAAGGGGTTGCCGGCGCCGAGACGCAACAACTCGGGTTCGAAGCGCGCCGACACCGTGCCCGCCGAAATCGTGCGCAACAGCTTTCGAGCCGCCGCCTCGCTCAGCGGCTCGAGCGCGAGCGTGCGGGCGTGCCGTGCGAGTTCTCCGAGGGCGTCCGCCTGCCTGCGTGCAACCGGAGTTCGGCAGGTGACCACGTAGTGCCTAGCGGGCTGGTCATGGGACGCCGACAGCTCGCACAACGCGTGGAAGCTCGACGCGTCGCGCTCGTGAATATCTTCGATGACGATCACCTCGGGCCGGCGCTGGGCTCCTCGTTCGCTGCGCAGAGGCGACAACGACTCGGCTCCCGTCAAAGTCAACGCGCGCTCACCGCGCGCCAAGAGCTCACGCCGAAACTCCTGCACGAGTGAGCTCTTGCCGATGCCAGCCATGCCGGTGACCAGCGAGAGCAAGCTGCGGCGGCGGCGCGCGCAGCTTTCGAACTGCGACCACAGCGCCTGCAGCGCTGAGCGGCGCTCGAGCAGCTCGAATGCGCTCAGCGTATCGTTCGCGTGGGCGCTGGCTCGCACGTCGACGTCGACGCGATAGCCGCTGCCGCGATGCGTGGAGATCACCGGTGACGCGCAGTCGGCCAACGCTTGGCGCACGCGCCGGATTGCGTAGTTGAGCGCCGCATCGCGCCCGGGCGTGTTCGGCCAAAGGGACGCCAGCAGTTCCTCGCGCGGCACCACGCGGCCCGCGTTCTGCAACAGAAACCCGAGCACACGCGCCACCTTGGGTTCGAGCGGCACCGCGCGCGAACCGTAGCGCAGCTCGCCTGCGCGAAGATCGAAGGCGTAGTCGTCGAAACACAAGAGCTCGCGTGCCGGTTCGCCCGAAGCAGTTCGTTTCTTCATCGATTTCCCCACGGTGCCGGCGCTGACAGCAAGAGCCGTACCGAGGTCGGAGCTCGCTAGAGAACTGCATTTTCGGCCGCATTCCTGCAGGGCGTTCGCCCGTCCGCGCCGATTTTGCTCGGGCGTGCCCGGGCCGTCCGGGCGATGCGGCGTCAGTCGGCGAGAAACTTCAGTCGCTCGTCGGTTCGCGACGGAGTCAGCTCGATGATCTGCGCGCTCACGACACCTGCGATCACGAATGGATCGCTCTCAACGCGCGTTTGTAGCGCTTCGCGCGAGGTGCCGTGCGCGACGATGGCGCCGCCGCGCTTGGACTCCAGGCTGCCGACCAACGCGAACACTCCCTCATCGAACCCGCGCCGAATCCAGGCGTTGTGTTCCTGCATGAGCTCGGGTGCGCGCGCTTTGTTTTCAGCGAATTCGAGAAATACGATGAACATCCGACGAATCTCCCGCCTGCGCCGAACGCGGCTGCAGGCCGTTTCCAATCCGCCCGAGCTTTGCCCGAGCGCTTACTTTCGAGTTACGTCGCGCGTTGCGTGCGAGCGCGCGTCGTTGGCCGTGCTGGTGAGGGTGACTTTGGTGTCGCTGAGCGTTTGGCTCGTGCGCCACGTGTTGGGCGCAACCGCGTGCCAACTTGCGCTTCCAGCCAGCCGTACATTTGCGTGACCTCTGCCTCGATGAAGGCTTCGTCCTGAAACGCACTGGCTAAGCTCGCCACGCCTTGGCTGCGTGCCAAAAGATGCATGGCAAGCGCGTCCGCGTCTGCCGTGCGCCCCAGTAGCGTAAACTGCTTCTTCAACCACGACCTGAACAACGTGAACAGCTGATTCGCGTCGTCTCGCGCCGCGAGATTCAACTTGCCGAGCTCGCCACACAGAGTGCCCACCGGGCACCCGTAGCGCTTGATCTTGCTGCGATTGGCGATCAGGATGTTGATGAAGCTGCGGATGCGCTCGGCGGGGTCTTTGCCGGCGAGCTCCCACCGATCCAGCATGTTTTGGGTCTGGTCGAGGCGCGCTTCGATGACGGCATCCAAGATTTCGTCCTTGGATCGGAAGTGATAATAGAAGTTCCCCCGCGAAATCCCGACGGCCTCGGCGATGTCGGCGAACGAGGTGTGCTCGTAACCGCGCCGATAAAAGAGTTGATCGGCGGCCTGAACAATTTGATCTCGCGTTGTTTTTTCGGTCATCACGCTGTCGGCGACTAGGACATACGTCCTAGGTTGCTTCGCACCGATAGGACATTTGTCCTACGAGTGTCAAGCGGGATGCGCCATCTGCTCGAATGCGTCGCGCCGTCAACAGAAACATCGCGTCATCGTCGAGCGCCTCGCCCGCATCCCGGCGAAGTTTCGCCACCGCTTCGAGCCATAGTGCCCGCGTCTCACCATGGACCTGGTGTCGAAGCTCATACAGCCGCAACGTCGGATCTGCTGCATCGCTGGGCAAATCACCCGGCGCACGACCGGAGACTAACTCTTTCCACCTGCCGCAGCGTCTGACCGCGGGCTGCATCCAGCCACGAGCGCTCCGTTTCAGGCCTTGCCACTCGCGTCAGCTCGCGTACGGCTGACCAAGTCAGCTCACCCGTGCGCAGCGCATCGCTCATCTCGCGCAACGGCTCGAGCGCCTGAGCGACGCGCAACTTCTCTTTCACGAGTCGCCCGTTGTACCCAAAGAGGCGCTCTACGTATTCGAAGAAGCTCGCAAATCCGAGACGCCGGTGCACACCTGCACGCAACGCTTCACAAAGCAGCCGACCTTCTTCCCATTCGAGCCCTGCGCGCCGCATTGCGAACGACACGACACGTTCATGGACCGACTCCCATCTGCTCTGCCCGAGTTGCCTCGTTGATACTCGCCCGCCCGCCGAACATCGCTCACCAACAATGCCAAACCCATGCAGGGTGCACACGGCGAAACTACGTAGGCGACAAGTCGCGCGAGCCGCTGCCAAGCTCATGTGACTGGAGCGATATCGCGCCGCAGATCCGCAGGCCGCCCCGAGTGTTCGAAAATGTGACCAACCCTCAGCCCATGGGGGTCAGGTTGGTGCTCCAACACGCATGCGTCGCCAGCGTGCGTTCGCGCGATTGAGCCACGCAGGGCTCGCGCGCGTCCACCCGACGCTAGAACCTGCGCGCGATCGGAGCAGACGCCGCATGCGATGGTTGCTGGGTGCGGAGCAGGCTTTACTTTTCTTGAGTCACAGTCACGCGCGACGCTCGAACGCGCACAGGGCTGGCGCAGAGCCGCGCGAGTATTTGGGCGATCGACGCACGCGCAGAAGAAGGAATCATGGTGTGTTCGGGATGACTGGCGGTATGCGGCGGCGGGGGCCCACAAAAAAATCAGGGATGATGAGCGTCGAGTCGGCGAGGCACGATGTCTTGAGATTCGTCGTAAAAGGAGGGGTCAGAAGACGCGATGAGGGGAAGTCCTTTGCTGAGCTGGGTAGGCAAGGGTGTGTGCAGCACCATGTGCGTGTTTCTCCATCACTTTCGAAGTGAATCCGCGGAGCGAGCGGCCGTTTGGGTGTCTGGAAAACGGCGCAGCGGCCGGCTTCGTCAGGTGAGTGCGAGAAAAATGGCAGAGAGTTCTTCGAGAAGTGCGTCGCACCGCACGACGGGACGGCGGATCTTGGGCATGTCGGCGTCGACGTGGGCGTTCATCGTGGCGGTCTTGCTTTTCGCGGCTCTGGGTGGGACAGCGCAACACAATGCACGCCAGCAGGCGGAATTGGCGCAGTGGGTCGCACACACTTATCGCGTGATCGATGGTCTGCATCGCATGTTGAACGGTTTGGCCGGCGCGGAGAGCGCAATGCGCGGGTTCGCGTTGAAGAACGATGACAGGCTTTGGGATCGGATCGAACCGGCTATCGCCGAAGCACGGGAAGCCGAAGCCGAAGTGCGGGAGCTCACGCGTGACAATCAGCAGCAGCAGCGGCGGCTGGATGCGCTGGAGCCTTTGCTGCTGCGACGGCTCGAGATTTTGCGCGATACACGTGAACGCGCGCGACCGGGGACGGATCCGAGCACTTGGATCACGTCGGAGGCAATCGAGCTCAGCGGTCGCATCCGGCGCATGGCCGATGAAATGGCTCGAACCGAGCATATTCTGCTGGAGCGGCGCCAGCATTTGGCGGCGGCGGGCACACGAGCCACGCTGGCGACCATTTGGGCGACGTTGATCGGCAGTCTGATGGTTGGTAGCGCGGCGTTCATCCTCATGAGCCGTGAATCGCGGCGACGCCAGCGTGCTGAAGGAGAAATTCAGGCGCGGCACAGCGAGCAAGCGTTGATGTTGAATCTGGCCGAGTTGCTGCAGGCCTGCCGTACGTTGGATGAGTCGTACGACGTGGTCGCGCGCATGGCGTCGCAGTTGTTTGCGCCGCACTCTGGCTCCTTGTACGTGCTCCGCTCATCGCGCGACTTGCTGGAGATGCGCGCTAAATGGGGTAACGCCGAGTTGTGGAAGCGGAGCGAGGTTTTTGCGCCGGACGACTGCTGGGGGCTGCGTCGTGGGCATGCGCACGAAGTAGTACGGGGCAGCCACGCCATGTTCTGCAAGCACATGAACGAGCCACGTCCCGAATGTTCACTGTGCTTGCCTCTGATGGCGCACGGCGAGGTGATCGGCTTGGTGTGCCTGGCGGCGGAACAGGAGCTCGACGCTACCATGCGTCGCTTGGCCGGGGTCGTGGCCGAGCAAATGGGCATGGCGCTCGCGAATATCAAGCTACGCGAGACCTTGCGCGATCAGTCGATTCGCGATCCTTTGACCGGGCTTTTCAATCGTCGCTACGCCGAGGAAACACTGCAACGCGAGCTGTGTCGCAGCGAACGGGAGCACACGGCCCTCGCGGTGCTGGCGATTGACGTGGATCATTTCAAGCGCATGAACGACAACTTTGGTCACGATGCCGGTGATCAAGTTCTGAAGGAGGTCGCTAGCTTGCTTCGTACTTCGGTGCGCGGTGGTGATGTCGTGAGCCGCATGGGGGGCGAAGAGCTGCTCGTGATTTTGCCGTCTTCGGATTTGTCGCAGTCTTTGGCCAAAGCCGAGCACTTGCGCGAAGCGGTCGCCGGTCTGAAGCTTCAGCATCGCGGAACTGCGCTCAGCCAAGTCACGATTTCCATCGGGGTCGCTGCGGCGCGAGAGCATGGCTACGTTGCGGAAAACATGCTCAAGGCTGCCGACGAAGCGCTGTATCGGGCCAAGAGCTCCGGCCGAAACAAGGTGCTGGCCGCGCACGGCGAGGAGAGTCCCGAAGGCGGGCGCAGCGGCACACGCGGCGAGCAGGCGTCGCAGTAGGCGAGACATTCGCCGCGTGTCGGTTGAACGAGCTACGGAGCCGAGTAGGCTCTCCACAGCCAGCGCAGGGCCTCGCCGATGGTGGCGCGCTGAACACCGCCGTCGCAGTGACCCGCGTTCTGACCGAACACATATCGGTAGTGATAGCCCTTGGTTTTGAGCGCCGCGGCGGTTCGCTGATTTGCCATCACCCAATTGTGGTGGCCGCTTTCGGGTTGGTTGTAGCCGTTGTCGCGGTCGTTGACGTTGATGAATATGCGGACTGGTTTTTGTGTGGTGTGGTTGGCAATCAGTTTCTGGCCGGAGTGGTACTCCCAAGCTCCGAGCGGATACGTTCGCTCTTCCGGCGCGTCGTCGTCTTGCTGATCGACGAGGGTTGTGGAGTATGCGATCACGCGGCGAAAGAGCTGCGGTGCGAACCAGGCCATCGTGAACGCAGCGGCGCCGCCGGAGCTGCAGCCCACGGCACCGCGCCCCTCTGGATCTTTGGTGAACGAGAGCATGGGATAGGCGACCTTGATTTGCGGATTGGCGACGATTGCAGGCAAGACTTCTTCGTCGATGAACTTGGCATAGCGATCGGACATGGTGTCGTATTCGAGGCCTCGTTGGCTGCCTTTGCCGTCGCCGCCGCCGTTCGCAACCGCGATCGCTACGAACGCAGGCAAGCGGCGCGTCGGATCGGGGTCGATCGTGAGGTTGTCGAGAGCGAGCTTGATCAGGTTGAACGCCAGCCCGGCTCCGTCCTGAATCACCATGAGCGGCGCAGGCGCGCCGTCTTTATATTGCGCGGGAAAATAGACGTCGATGCGGCGAGTAAACGTGCGCGGATTGTTCAGCGTGGGATCGAGACCGGTGAAGTACTTGCTGTTGGTCGACGACATCGTAAAGTTGAAGCTTTTGCCCACTGGGTTCCCGCGAGCGGCGACGTCGCTCGGGGTGGTGTAGGTGGGACCCGCCGTGAAGTCGCCGTCTCCTTGAGTTCCCGGATCGATGGGCCCAGCACCGCCGCGCGCAGGCGCTCCGCCTGTGTTCGTTCCAGCTGTTCCGCCGGCGCTATTGGATGTTCCACCGCGCCCGGCGTCCATTCCGGCGCTGCCTCCCTGCATGGCGCTGGCTCCTCCGCTGGCAGTCGAGGTTCCCGCCTGCGACAGTGTTCCGCCGTTGCCCGGGGAACCTCCGCTCAGCGAGCCTCCAGCAGAAGGAGCCGCCCCGCCCGAAGCGGTGGAGCCGCCGTTGCTCGGCGAACCGCCCGATGCAGTCGAGCCGCCGTTGCTCATGACGTTGCTGCCGGAAGCGCCGGCGTTCGATACGTTCCCGCCGTGAGCGCCACCGCTCGTGTTCATGGAGTTACTTCCGCCGCTCCCGCCCCCTTCTTGGCCTGGCGACGACGCGCAAGCCGCCGAGAGCAAGATGATGGTAAGGAGCGGGCCGGATACACGAATCGCGATGGTCACGTGTTGCTAGACGCCACCACTCGCAGAAAACAGCGTGTCGAATTGCACGTTCAAAGCTCGGGAGCTGGTGCGCGACAGTGATTGAAAAATTCGAGGGCAGCCCGAAAATCGTTGGAATGACGCCTATTTGTGTCGCGTAGGCGAATGCGCCCCGTCTAGGGGGCATGAAGCGAGAAGTTCAGGAAATCGAGCGGTTGCGCCGAGTGAGAGCGCAACGACGCGTGCGCGCGGCGACTCGCCTCAGTGCACTTGCCACAGGTGTGATCCTCGCGTCCTGTACCGGAACCATCGAGGGGCCGGGCGGAGGCAACTTCGATAATCCGCCCGGTTCTTCTGGCGGGAGCACTTCCTCTTCGGGGCGAGGCGGCGAAACCAGCTCGATGATGCAAGGCGGCAGCGCGCCCGGCGGCCAGACCAGCGTGCCTCAAGGCGGAAGCTCCGCACCAGCAGGTGGAAACAGCGGAGCTCCCGGAGCTGGTGGCAGTGGCACGCAGGCGCCCGTGTACACGGATCCCGGCCGCGTGGTGATGCACCGACTCAATGAGTACGAATACAACAACACAGTTCGCGATCTGTTCGAGACTGCAATTCGGCTGCCCGAAGCGTTCCCGCCGGACGACGCCGCTTACGGCTTCGACAACGTCGCCGCGACGTTGAGCCTCACCGATACACACGTCGGCTATTACTTCGACACAGCGAAGGCGCTCGCGAGCGAGGCGCTCGGCGCAACGCGGCGCGCGAAGATTCTCGCCTGCGATTTGAAAGCGCAACAAGAAGCCTGTGTGACTAGCAGCCTGCAGAGTTTACTCGGTCGCGCGTGGCGCGCACCTGCGACTGCGGAAGACATCAGTCCTCTAGTCGATTTGTATCGCACGGTTCGCACACAGGGTTCGAGCGAGGACGAAGCCTTTGGGCGGGTGCTCCAGGCAGTGCTGATGTCGCCGCGCTTCCTGTTTCGCATCGAGCGCAACAAGAGTGACGGTAGTAGCGGTCCGCGTGACCTCGATGGTTACGAGTTGGCTTCCCGCCTGTCGTATTTTCTGTGGAGCTCGATGCCCGACAAGGCGCTCTTCGACGCGGCCGCGGCCAATCGCTTGTCCAGCGTGAGCGACATTCAGGCGCAGGTCACGCGCATGCTCGCCGATGGGAAAGCGAAGGCGCTCCAAAACTTCGGTGAACAGTGGCTCTCTGTTCGAAACTTGCAGAACGTGGCGCCCGACAAGCAGTTCTTTCCGAGCTTCGACGAAGAGCTGCGCGGGGCGATGCGCCAGGAAACCATGCTGCTCTTCAATGACCTGATCACCGGAAAGGAATCGCTCGACAAGCTGCTGACGTCGAACTTCAGCTACTTGAACGATCGACTCGCCAAACACTACGGCTTGCCCGCGGTGGGTTCGGCGACGCCAGTCCGCACCATGCTGCCAGCCGACTCCAAGCGCGGTGGTTTGTTTACGCAGGCAAGCTGGCTCACGGTGTATGCTCGGCCCAACGAGACCAACCCCGTCAAGCGTGGCAATTGGATCCTCGATCAAACGCTGTGTATCGAGGTCAAGCCGCCGCCGTTCGTAGTGAGCGAAGAGCCGGAGAAAGAGCCGGGGCAAACGCGGCGCGAAACGCTGGCTGCGCACGTGAACGAGCCTGTCTGTGCTGCGTGCCACAAGCTCATGGATCCGCCCGGCCTGGCGCTGGAACAGTACGATGCAGTCGGGGCGTTCCGCACGCAAGACAACAACGTTGCCATTCGCGTGGACGGAACACTTCCGAACGGAACCGCGTTCAGCGACGCGATCGACATGGCCAAGAAGATAGCGGCCACCCCTGAATTCCCGCGTTGCGTGGCGCGCCACACCTTCATCTACGCACTCGGTCGCGGCGATCGCCCGAGCTCCATGGACTCGGATGTCATCGACAAGGTGACCGCCTCGTTCATCAGCGGTGGCCAGAAGTTCCCCACGTTGCTCGAAGCCATCGCAACCTCGGACGTGTTTCGCAAGCGACAAGACGCCAACTGAATCGAGAAAGCACAGCCATGACTCTGATTTCTTCTTCCCGCCGCTCCTTTTTGCGTGGCGCCGGCGTCACGCTCGCCCTTCCTCTGCTCGAATCCTTGATGCCGGCGCGCGCGTTTGCGCAAGCTACCTCGACTGCGCCGAGGCGCCTCTTGTACTGGTTCATTCCGAACGGGGTGATGTATCGAAACTGGATTCCGGCCAAGACGGGCCCACTCGATCCGATGGCTTTGCCGGCGAGCCTGGTTCCCCTGCGCACTGCCGGCGTTGCAGGCGACGTAACCATCTTGTCCGGCATCGATAACCTGGCTGGCGCTCCTGACAACGTTGGCGATCATGCAAGTGGGATCGCTGCCATGCTCACTTGCGTTCCCGCGAAGAAGGCTGCGTTATCGGATCTGGGACTAGGACCTTCGGTCGACCAAGTTGCAGCGGGTCAATTGGGCAAGTTGACTGCGCGCCCTTCCATCGAGCTTGGCATGGCAAGGTCGGGAAGCACCGGGAACTGCGACAACGGCTATGCCTGCCCGTACGCACAATCGATGTCGTGGACGGACGCCACGACGCCTCGACCAAAGCGCACGGATCCGCACGACGCTTGGCTCTACTTGCTCGGCGGCAACACTAACCTGCCTGCCGCAGACCGCGAACGCATGCGTGCTGGTGACAAGAGTGTGCTCGATTACCTGCTGAACCAATCGAGCAAGCTTTCGTCGCAGATCGGTGCCGAGGACCGCGTCAAGCTCGACCAATACCTGACCAGCGTTCGTGCCATCGAGCAGCAGCTCACGACTACGAACGGGCCGACCGCACCAGCGTGCCAGGCAGGTGAGGGACCAGCGAACAGCACCGATTACGTCAAGCGCTTCAGCGCGATGTTGGACGTAATGGAATTCGCGTTCAAGTGCGATCTCACCCGAGTCGCAACCTTCATGTTCGGCAACGCATTCGGCCCCGGGCCAATGCCGTGGATTGGCGTCTCCGAAGATTATCATGCGCTCACGCATCGTATGGGAGCCGCGGGCGTGCCGGATCAGGTGGCAAAGTGCATTCTTTGGGAAGTCGAGCAAATCGCCGCGTTTGCCAAGCGACTGAAGGCGATCCCAGAGGGCAGCCAGACGGTTCTCTACAACACGGCGTTCATGGTCACTTCTGACGTCGGAGAAGGCGCGCCGCACAACCACGATAACGTGCCGGTGCTGATCGCAGGCAATTCGGGAGGCGCTTTTACACCTGGCAAGCACCTGGCCTTTACGCCCGAAGATCCCAACGCGCGTAGGCTGGCCGGCACTCGCGATGGCGCGAACCGAACTCGCGCGCTGGCAATCCCCAACACCAACCGCATGGCCAACGTGCATTTGACTATGTTGCAGGCGGCTGGCGTGCAAGTCACCAAGTTCGCCGACAGCAATGGCACGATCAAAAACCTCTGATGCGCAAGCACAACAGGAGAGGCCGTCAGAAGAGCCGCCGCAGCCGACGCTCGGAACTTCAGAACTCAGCCTCTCCTTGTTTCAGGCAGTGCTTCGTGACGAACGAGGCGCTGTCGATCGCTTCATTCTGCAGGTGACGCCCCGCGTACGGCGCGTGGCCCACAGGATTTGTGGTCCAATCGACGGCGAAGATGCGGTTCAATCCTCTCTCCTGATGATCGCGCGTGGTGTCAAAGAAGTTCGCGAGCCGGCCGCGCTGGCGTTTTGGATCGACCGCGTCGTGGTCCAAACGAGTTTGTCGTGCATCCGACGCGAGCGACGACGGGGTGCTCTGCTGCGGCGTTGGGGCTTGCCTGGGCAGCTGCCCTGGGGTCAAGAGACTGAGAGCACCTTGAGCGAAACGCTGGGCATGGATCGCCTGCTGCGACCGCTACCGTTGGCGGAACGTCGCCTGCTCGTGATGCGATACGTGCTGGAATTTTCGGCCGCCGAGATCGCCGAGCTCACCTCCACTCCGGAGGGCACGATACGCAACCGATTGCGGAAGTCGCGCCGGCGATTGGCTCGTTCGGTGCAACGGAGCAGCTTGCGCAGCGGCGATGTTGCTCCGTTGGTCAGCGTGGAGCGGGCGGCGTAGCGCCTACGGATCGACTTCGCACACGTAAGCGTTGGCGTCGTTGCACGGCCGATCGTGCCAACCTTCGTCGATGCCCATGATGAGGCACTGCGCACCACCATTATGATCTGGCTCCCCCGGCGCAAACGCGGAATAGGTTGCGGGTTCGCCAGTGCTCCAGGTGAAGCTACCGTCGAGCTCATCGTCTCGCGCGCCGATCCAGAAATCTCCGGCTGCGAGGCTAGCCACGAACGATTGTTCAGCGGCGTCGGTGATGGTGACGAGGTGCGCTCGCCGGCTTTCGCACGCGACCTCGGCCTCTTGCCACGTTAAGTCGGCATACAACGCGAGGTAGGCGTGGCGCGTTTCAGCGCGAATTACGAAGGGTTCCTTCTTGCAGATGTATGCGCTGGGCTTGTCGCACGCGAGTGTTGCCCAGATCCAGTTCTCGGTGTCGCGCTTGACAACGACGCAAGCGCCAGCTGGCCCGGCCGGCTCCCCTCGGCCCCATTTGGCCCATTGCAGCGGCTCGGCCGAGACCCAAGCATAGGTTCCGTTCGCATTCCTGTCGCGCATGCCGATCCAGGCTGGAGGCAGAAAATCGACGAGGAGTGCAGCCTCGACCGCGGTTGCTTCGTGGCTATTTACGTAGGTCGAGAGGTAGCCTGACGAGGCGTCGCAGTGGAGCTCTGCCGCGTTCCAGGCGAGTGGCTCGTCGAAGCGGCTAAAGCAACTGCCGGTCTCCGAGAACGTGAAGTTTTCGCTGCCAGCGTTGCAGGAAAGGCAGCTACTGGTGCAATCGTCTGCATTGTTCTGGTTGCCGTCGTCGCACTCCTCGACGAATGCGCGCACGTGGCCGTCACCACACGTAGCCCAGCGGCAGGTGGAAAGGCACGCGTCGATGTTGCTGTCGTTTCCGTCGTCGCACTCTTCGTTTTCGTCCACGTGTGCATCACCGCAGCGATCGCCATATAGCGATGACCACTCGATGCAGCCGGGCAATAGCATCGCAATGAGAGCGCAGCGCATCAGAAGCGACCCGATATCGAGACGCCGCTGGGCGCGACGCCCAACGCATAGCCACTCGAGCGCTGCTGCCTCGTATCGATCAGCCACCAAGCGGTGCCTGCGGCGATTGCAGCTCCTCCCAACGCGAGCAGACCGTAGCTGATGTGTGTTGCGCGCTCCCAGCTCGAGAACTGCCCTTCCGGGCACGGACATGTGGGAGCCACCTCGTCGAACTTCTTACGCGCCACGGCGTAGATCACTGCTCCCGTTACCGCCAAAGCTGCGCCTGACCCCAGCGTCACCAAGGGTCCGAGCTCTGAACGTTGTGCCGGCGCAGGTGGAGCTGGTGCTGGCTTCGTGAGCGGAGGTGCCTTCGCGCGCCCGAGATCGGTCTCGCTGCTCTGCGTACGGCGGGCGCTTGCAGCCTCTCGCTCGGCTTCGCTGCACTGCCTCATTTCCGAGATGCGTTGCTCGACTTCCGCGGCGTTCGAGGCGTGCGGCTCTTGGCTCAGGTAGCGACGATAGGCGTCGAGCGCGCGCTCACAGTGGCTTGGGCCTGCCAAGCGTTCAGCCTGTGCGATGTTGAACAACAGCGCAGTTTTCTGCGAAATGGCGTAGGCGCGCTCGAAGGCGCTGATGGCCGTCTCGAAGTCGCCCGCGTCGTAAGCGCGTGCGCCTTGCTCGTAGAGCTCTCGGGCGGCGTCGAGATTTGCGTCTTGTGCAACGGCTGCCCGAGGTTTTGCCATCGCGAGCGCGAAGCAAGATCCGAGAGCTAGCCGGTACCACCCGCGCATCAAAAAGGATCCTTCAGTGCATCGTTGTATTGCTTCAAGCCTGTACCGCTGCTCGCTTTCGATTGCACGCCGTGGTTTTGACGAATCGTTGCGTCAGTGGGTTGGGTGCTTACGGCTTTCTTGCGTTGGCTGCGCTTCACGGATGAACTCGCCGTTGGATTGTTTGGACGGAGCTTCTGTGCCGACGCAACCACGCTGGACGGCGTTGCGTCGATCGCCGCAGCGGAGCTTGGTGGAGAGAGGGATTCGCTCGCTGGCGCACTCTGGTGCATGCGCTCGGACGTGAACTCGATGCCTCTTTGCGAGGCGAGCGGCGCGCTAGGCGCGTGAGTCAGCGCAGAGATGAGAGCCGTGAGTGCCACGCTGGCGGCGACAGCGCTCACCGCCAGCGTGCGCAGCCGTCGTGTGCGCGTACGCTTCTCAATCGTGTTGTCGCGAAGCACGGCCGCGAGCTCATTCAGGAGCTCTTGCATGCTGCCGAAACGGCGCGCCGGCTCGAGCGCTAGCCCTGTTCGCAAAGTATCGAAAAGTGCAGTCGGAACACTACTGTCAGCCGGTGCGTTGAGTGCGCCGCTCTGAAGAGCCAGAACGAGCTCCAGCAGCGAAGGTGAGCGACTCGAGGCCGGCAGATAGGGGTGCTTGCGATAAAGTGCCCAGTAGAGGGCAACACAAAAGGCAAACTGATCACTCTGCTCATCTGCTGGGCGACGAGCGAATTGCTCGGGTGCCATGTAGATGGGTGTTCCCGCCAGTTCTCCGGTTTGCGTCAAGGTCGCGTGGACGAACGGAATCGCCTCCGCTGGCTGCGCGAGCTCGGCGTCCCAGAGTTCACCCGCACGCTGGGAAAATTGCTGCGCCCTCGCCAATCCGAAGTCGGTGACTCGCACGCGGCCGTCGAGACCAACGAGCACGTTCGCCGGCTTGAAATCGCGATGCACCAGCTTCACCGCGTGCGCTGCCGCGAGCCCTTTGCCCGCATCGAGAAAGGCGGCCGTGATTGCCTGCCAACCGTGCGGCTCACTTAGCCAAGACCCAAGCGTGACGCCTTGGACGAGCTCGAGCACGACGAAGACCTCTTCACCGAAGGTGCCCACGTCGAACACGCTGACGACATTGGGGTGCGAGAGCTGAGCCATCGCTTGCGCTTCCCGCAATAGGCGAGCACGCAGAGTCCCTTCCGTGCGAGCTTGCTCGCTGCGAAGCAGCTTCAGCGCAACGTGGCGTTTGAGCTCGGGATCGTAGGCTCGATAGACAATTCCCGCTGCGCCGGTGCCGATCACATTCGAGATGATGTAACGCGAAACCTGCGTTCCAGGGAGAAGTTCTACATTGCGATTGCTGTGTTCACGATCGTGATGAGTCGCAGAACACTCGCTGTGAGTTGCATCTTGAGAAGCGAACATGCTCGCGGCTTCTGCGATCACGCTGCGGCAGTCATTGCAGGTGCTCAGATGCACTTCGAGCTCGGACACCATGTCGAGTGGCATTGCGCCCTGCACAAAAGCCTGAATGGCCTCGTCGGAGATACAACGGGTCGCGCTCAAGACGTAATAGCTTGCAACCGTGCAACGTTCATCGCAAGAAGAAGTAGTGGAGCTCGCACGGCGATTCGTTCTCCTGACAGGTTGCGCCGATCTTGCAGCTTGCACTGGGCCTGAGCCCACACGTGAACTCCAGCAGGTCATCCAAGCGTGCTTGGATAGCGCCCGCGCAAAATGGGATTTCGTCGACGTCTCAGATGAAGCTTTCGTCGATCACTTGGCCGCTTGCGTGCGCGGCGAGGAGCGAACCCTGGAAGTGCTCGCGAGCTTGCACACTACAGATCTCTTCCTGGCGTGTGCGTGCCTGCAGGGCGATCCGCGCGCGCTTGCGGCTTTCGACCAGGAGTTCGTGGGCAGACTGAAGTTGGGCTCTAAAGCTGGTTCGGCATCATTCGATAGTGAGCTTAAGCAAGTACTGCGAGAGCGAGTCTTGGTGAGTCAGGGCGAAACTCCACCGAGGCTCGCGGGGTATAGTGGACGCGGCTCGCTTTCCGGGTGGTTGAAAGTTACGGCGGCTCGCCTGGCGATTGACTTGCGGCGCGAGCAGAAAATTGGCGTCGCGCAAGCAGCTCAGCGTGACGTGCCTCTGCCCCCGCTCGATCCAGAGCTGAGCTACCTGAAGGCGCGTTACCGCGTCGAGTTTCAGGAAGCCATCCAGCTCGGTTTTCGCACACTGTCTGCGCGGGACTTGACGCTGCTGCGTCTCCATTTTTTGGAGGAGATGCCAACCAACAGCATCGCCCGTATGTATCGCGTTTCGGCGCGCACGGTGCAGCGATGGATCGCGACGGCTCAGCAGGCCGTGGTCGATGCAGTGCGGCACGACCTGCGCGCGCGGCTCGCGTTGTCCGAGAGCGAGCTGACGAGCCTACTCGGCTTGGTTCTCAGCCAGCTCACGCTGAGTCTTCACCGCTTTCTGTTGGATAAGGGCTCTGGATAAGTCCTCCACCTGAGCCCGCAGCGCGTGGTGCACTAGCGTCGATAGTTTTGCGCAACTCTGCAAAGTGCGCCGAAATCGAAAATAGTCGATGTGGAATTCGTCGGTCGTGACCTCTTCAACACCAACGCTCCATCACGCGAGCGCGCGACATGGCGATGGACATTCACGGTTGGGAAACGACTGTTGCGGCGCTGGCTACCTGTTTGGCGACTGTGGTCGCCTGTTCTGGCGTGAGCGACTATCCCGCGGCGAGCGGTGGTACGCCCACTCACGGGAACGGAGGGCATACGGCGGCGGGCGGCACGAACTCGGGCGGAGCCATCAGCGGAGGAGCCTCTGCTGCGGCGCAGGGTGGAAACATTTCGAGCGCTAGCGGCGGCAGTGTCGCAGCGCACGGTGGGACTGGTAGCGGCGGCCAGCCTTCGGGCTCCGGCGGCATGTCGACGCAAGGTGGCAACCAGGCATCGGGGGGCTCGCTCTCTCTCGGAGGTACCGGTCAGGGTGGTGCATCCACTGGCGGTACCGCTGGCGGCAAGGTTGGAAATGCTGGCCAAAACTCCGGCGGCGCGGGCGGTTCGAGCGGCGCCTCCACCGGGTTTTCGCAAGTGCAGTCGATCCTCGAGGCCAAGTGCTCTCAGTGCCACACGCTCGGCGGTAATCACCCCGACCTCAGCACCACAGGCGACGAGCTCTACACCACTCTTTCAACATATCGAGTTCGTGACTGCGGCAACAATCCCCTCGTAATCCCGGGCAACTCGGCGACGAGCGCGTTGATTATGGTTACGACCGCCGGCAAGTGCGCCAACCGACTCGTCATGCCGTCTGGATGCTCCGGCGACAGTTGCGTGCTGATGCAGGAACGCCAGACAATTTCGAATTGGATCACGCAAGGCGCGAAACGCTAGGCGGGTGCCCTTAGGGCCCGCGAATGAGTAAGTCAGTCGCGAGCGGGCCGAGACCGCGGCGAGGTGGGCGCGTGAGGAGAGAGCACCGCAGGCCCTGCTGAAGCAGGTCGAGGAGCGCAGCGACGAGCCCGCCCGCCGCAAGAGGATCGGCCCGCGCAGTATGACTTATCCATTCGCGGGCCCTTAGTTGCAGATGTGCCAGAAGCCGGCCTCGACCGGCTGCTTGATGCCGCGCAACGTTGCTGTGACGGTGACGCGCACTTCGGCGAGAACAATCGAGGGGACGACGTAAGGTTTTTCACCCGCGCCCGTGAGCACGCAGACGCTATCGCTGGCGCGCCAAACTCCGACGTAAACTTCGGTGCCAACCAAGCTCGCGGGCCCGCTGGTGGTCTTTGCGTACAGCGATGATTCGACGCGCGCTTCGGGGCAGGTGAGTTCGGTTAGCGTTGGGCCGCGCCAGCGCCACATCGAAAGCAGCCGTTTGCCGCTGCGAGGCGGGTTCGCATTGTAAACTACAACTTGGTCCGGACACTGCACGCTCCCGTAGTTTGCTCCGGGAGATGCTGAAAACGTCGGAGCGCCGCAAGTCGTGATCGCGACAGGGCCACACGAATTCTCCGGTGTGCAACTCATCGTGCCACAGCCTGGAGTCGCGCCCGCACCCGCACTGCCAGAAGTGCCGGCAGAAGCGCCACCCGTCGCAAGCGTGCCGCCTGCGGAGGAAGAAGCGCCGCCCGTCGCAAGCGTGCCGCCTGCGGAGGAAGAAGTGCCACCCGTCGCAAGCGTGCCGCCTGCCGAGGAAGACGTGCCGCCTGACGCAAGCGTGCCGCCTGCCGAGGAAGACGTGCCGCCTGACGCAAGCGTGCCGCCTGCGGAGGAAGAAGTGCCACCCGTCGCGAGCGCGCCGCCCGCGTTGGGAAGAGTGGCAGCCGCGCCGCCCGCCGAGGAAGAAGTGCCACCCGACGCGAGGGCGCCGCCCGTGTTTGGAAGTGCGCCGGCCGCAGCGCCTGCTGATGAAAGCGAGCCACCAATGTTTGGAAGAGTGCCGCCCGCGCTCACTGTTGGGAGAGCCCCGCCCGCGCCTGATGCAATTTTGCCACCGGAGCCGCTCGGTTCCAACATTCCGCCGCTGCCCGCTGCGGTGTGCGGCTCGGGTTCGACATCGATTTTACCGGCTGCGTTGGTGTCTGCGAAGGCGCCTGCGCAACTTGGGAGGCAATTCGGCGGGTTTGGCTGCTCAGTGCTGCCGCCTTGGCCCGCGCTGGGTTGCGATGTGTTGCCGCCGCCGGGCGCGCCGAATTCTTGGAAGTCTTCGGTCGCTGAGTGGCCGCGCGTAGGCGTAGAAAAGTCCCGATCGCAAGCGACGAGCAGCGAGAAGGTTAGCGCGCGCAGAGCGCTGCGCGTTACCACTGTCCGCTCCACGTAACGCGGTTCGAGCCCACCACGACCTGTGAACGCGGCGAGCCGAACAGGTACACGCCCGCGGCGCCGAGCAGGAGGAGCCCGCCGGCAGTGCCGAGCCCGATGGTCACGTTGTCCCACTGGTGGATCGAGCGCTGGTAGGCGTCGTTCGTCGCTTGAGCGCCTGTGACGCCGCTGTCGGAGGGATCGCGCCAGCGTTGATTCAAATCCGCCTGAATGTTCTGCCAATTCTCGTAGCGATTGTGGTTGTAGACCGCGAGTGTCAGCGCCGACAGCGAAGAGATCACGCCAGCGGCTCCGAGCCCGAGCGCCCAGTGGAGGCGAGACCGCTTCGAAGTGTGCGAAGGTTGCGTGCTGCTCGTTGTTGACGCGCGCGCCGACATCGGCAGCGACACGCAGCGCGAACTCGCGGCGTGTGGAGGCTGCGCTGGCTGCTCAGTGTGGCGCGCCGGCTGCAATTTGGCGTGAACGACGCTGTGCTCACCGGGTTCGAAGTGGAGCCGCAGGATCTCCGGGTCGTATCCGTTCGCGTGCAGGGCGAGTTCGTGCGTGCCGGGAAGCAACGTGAGCTCGACTGCAGCGTCGTGTGGCTGTCCGTCGACGACGACACTGCTGGTAGCCGGTTCGAGCGACAAGCGGATGTGTGACGTGCGTCGCTCCAGCGCTGCCAAGGTTTCGTGCAACGAGTTGCGTTCGCTTTCCGAAAGCTGGACTTGGTTTTTTTGCGCTTGTTGAGCGTACGCGGAGAAAGTGTCGTACGCTTCGGCGTCGCGTCCGAGCGCCGTTTGGGCCTGCCCCAAATTGTAGAGCACGCGCGGGTGCGGGCTCAGCCGGTAGGCTTCACGCAGCTCCTTGATGGCGTCTTCGTAGCGACCGGCCTGTAGAAACACTCGAGCGCGCTCGAAGTGCTCGCCGGCAAGCTGGGTGGGCTCTGCGTGCGCCAAACCGACGAGACTGAGCACCAACAAGCACGCTGCGAAGCTTTGGCGCGAGCTAGTCATGGAAGGCCGCCGAGTTTTGCGAACGATATGGGTTGCGGAAGTCGAAGCGTTGCGTGCCTTCGGAAGAGTCGCTGGGGCGCTCGGGCGCGACGCGGTCCACCACCGCTGGCGGCGCCGCTGAAGCCGACGGGCGGCTGATCAGGCGCGAAGGATGCTTGGGTAGCGCTGTTCGCGAAGGTGATGTCGAGTTAGAGCTGGACGGTGGGGCGTCGCGCGTGGGCTCCGCGGCAACGTCGAGAGCGGCAGCCGAACGCGCCTGTTGCACGGCGGGCGCTGGACTTTCGAGCGGGCGCTCTGGTTTCACGCTCGTGCGGGGTGGCGGCGAAGCGCCTGTTGAACGGGACTGCGCCAAGAACGCCGCTCCGCATACGGTAAACACGAGCACAGCTGCCAATTGTAAGCGCCTGCTACGCGTTGGCAGCGGACCGCGCACGTCGTGATCAGCGTCGGTCAACGTCGTGTCGCGAACGCCATTGGCGGTGCTATTCGCGAGCAAGGCGTTCAGCGCTTGCGCCAGCTCGTCCACGCTTTGAAAACGTTTCGTGCGATCTTTCGCGAGAGCACGCGCAGCAACGCGCCAAACTTCAGCAGGCAGGGTTGGGCGTAACGTGAGCAGGGACGTGGGCTGCTCGTGCAGAACGCGATAAATCAGCGCGTGTGGACTCTCGGCCTCGAAGGGACGCCTGCCGCCGAGGCATTCATAGAGGAGGGCGCCCACCGCGTAGACGTCCGCCCGGGCGTCGAGCCCGCGCTCACCCCGGATCTGCTCCGGTGACATGTACGAGAGCGTTCCAACCAGCGCCCCGGTGTGCGTCGTTGCGCTTTCGAGCGAGGACTCCCAGTTTTCATCGGTTTTGGCTACGCCGAAGTCCAGCACCGTGCAGTGCTCATGCCCGTCCGGCTCCTTGCTGATCAGCAAATTCGACGGCTTGAGATCGCGATGAATGATGCCTGCTTCGTGGGCAACGCGAAGCCCGCGGCAAACCTGAACCAACAGATAAATCGTGCGGCGCAGCGAGATCGGTCCCTCTCGCGCCAATACGGAGCGGAGGCTTTCGCCGTTCACGTACTCCATCACGATGGCCGGCGCACCGCTTTCGCCGAAGGCCCAGTCGATCACGTGCACGATGTGTTTGGATTCGAGCGAAGCAGCCACCATGGCTTCGCGCTGGAAGCGGCGGATTGCTTCCTCGGACGTGACGTGGTCGGAAAGCAGCGTCTTGATCGCCACTCGGCGCCCCAACTCCACATGAAAGCCCTCGAAAACAGCGCCCATTCCGCCGCGGCCGAGCGCGCCTCCGACTCGATAGCGACCCGCGAGAACTTCGCCTTCGCGCAAGGCGCTCGCCACGCGCTGAGTGCGCTCGCTGCGCGAACGTGTGTCCACCCGAAAGCTCATTGCGCTCCCACGTCAATCGGGGATGCAGTCCGCACTCTATCACCGGGACGTGACCGCTCGCGATGGGTAAGTTTCGAGGGTTGCACTCGGAGCCTGACTGGCTGTAAGGTCGATGGCCATTACACGACGGAGTCGACGGGACGTGCACGCGGGCGACGACAATACGTCTCTGTCCGAGCGATCGGCGCGAGCGCGGCTTGGTTATACCGGTTTCGCGATCGTTTGGCTTACCGGAATCGAGCCCTCGCACACGCCACTGCGTGACGGCAAGTTGAGTGTCGGCCGTGACGAACGCAACGACATCGTTATCGCAGCGCGCGGCGTCTCGCGGATTCACGCCGAAATTGTCTGGAACGCGCCCTTGTGGCTATTGCGTGACGTAAACAGCACCAACGGAACGTTCCTGAATCGAGCTCGAGTGAGCGAAGCTCCGCTCCGGCCGAACGACGTGATTCGCTTAGGCGACGCCGTGGGAGTCGTGGTCGGCGGTCACGACGGTCCGTTGCTTCCGCAGTTTCGTCGAGTGCAAGAAGGGCTCTACGCTGGCAGTCGTTTTGCGGCTCGCTTGGCTGAGCTCGAGCGTATTGCTGGGTCACCGCTCGCCATCGTGCTGGAAGGCGAGACCGGGGTTGGTAAGGAGCAAGTGGCGCGTGCAGTTCATCGCTGGAGCAAGCGCACAGGTCCGCTCGTCAGCGTGAACTGCGCGGCCGTACCGGAGCAGCTGGCTGAAAGCGAGTTGTTCGGTCACCGGCGCGGAGCATTCACGGGAGCCACCGAAGCGCGCTTGGGTCATTTGCGCAGCGCCGAGCGCGGTACCTTATTTCTCGACGAGGTGTTGGAGCTTCCGCTCGCCGTCCAGGCCAAGTTGCTGCGTGCTCTCGAAGCGCGCGAAGTGGTGCCGCTCGGCGAGACACAAGCGCAGCCGCTCGATATTCGCGTGGTGTGTGCAGCTCAGCGCTCACTCAGCGATTGTGTGCAGCGCGGCTCCTTTCGTTCGGACTTGCTCGCGCGGCTGGCTGAATACCGTTTCGTGATCCCACCGTTGCGAGATCGTCGCGAAGACGTTCCTCAGCTGTTTGCTCAACTTCTGGCGGATGCCTGCGGCGGCCAGACGCCGGCGTTGTCGCCCAAGCTAGTCGAGCTCTTGTGTACGACGCAGTGGCCGCAGAACGTGCGCCAGTTGCGGAGCGTCGCTCGGCAAATGGCCGTTTTGCACAGTCACGAGCCGGTGCTCGATGTGCGGCACTTTCCCGCGCAAATGGATGACGCAGTGGTGCACGCTGAGATCGCAACTCCGTCGCCGACACTGAATGGCGCTCACGCCATGCACGCTCCAGTTCGTTCGTCGATGCCGCCTTCCAGTGGCGTACGCGGTCAAACTCAACAGTACGCACGCGCTCGCGATTTGGCCGATCTCGAACGTTTAGTCGCGGCGCTGCACGAGCAAAGTGGGCACCTGGGCAAAGCCTCGCAACAAGCTGGGATATCGCGCCAGCGTGCACAGCGCTTGTTGGAGCGCTACCCAGAACACGATCCTCGCCGCGCTGGCTGAAATTCGGGCAGTGCTCGCCTGGCCCGGGAGCATTTCCAGTCGCGGCTTGCGAGAGTGCAACTGCGTACCAAGCGCGTGGAAGGCGACGCAAGTGTGTACAAGACGCTTGCTCTGGTGCGTGGTCTCGTACTCGCAGATGCGTGAAGAATCTCGCTGCGAATCGTTCGGGTGAATCGAATGACGCATAGAGTTGAATAAGCGCGAACGCATTCGAGTCGAAGGCTGGTGGTGAGCAGAGCTCGTCGAACGAGCCGCTCATGCGGAGGAGAACTGTAATGAAACGAAGTCATTGGGGCGTGCGACCCGTCGTGGGCTCGCGCGAAGCACCGAAGATCACGGGTTTGCTGGTGGTGTTCGCAGCGAGCGCTGCCTGCCAGGTGCAGGTCACGGATGGTAGCGGCAGCGGTGGCAGCGCGGATGCAGCTGGGGGTGCGACGAACGGCAGCGGCGGCGTAAATGCTGCTTCGGGTGGTGCCGTTGTCGCAGCTGGCGGCACGGTGTCGACTGGAGGTAGCGGCAACAACACGGGGCAAGGCGGTGCGTCGACAGCTGGCACCGGCGGCTCCAATGCCGCGAGCACCCAAGAGGACTGCTCGCAGCCGGATGCGATTGGCAATGACGATCGCGAGCACGCTGTGAACCTCGCCTCCGGCGCCACAATTTGCGTCACCAACTCGTCGGACTCGGATTGGTTCTACATCGACACGCCCAACGACAACCGGGCGCACGTGATCCAGGTTAATACAGCGTCGCAGCCCGACAGCTGGGTGGATTTCGAGGTCATCGCGCAAGCAGATGGATCTAACATGGGCCGCGTGCACGCCTCACAACGAGGCCTGAAAATGAGCTCGTTCTTGACGGTCGGCCCTGGCACTCGCACGCTCTTCGAGTTCTATGGATTCGTGACCAGCACGCAGACCACGACCATCACCGTGACGGAGTCGGCAGAGGCGGACGAGCACGAACCCAACAATGACAAAGACACGGCGTCTTCGATTCAAGCGGCAAGCGAAGTCAGCGGCATGCTGATCCTGCCGTACGTCAGCGCCACCAACCAAGCCATCGAAGATTGGTATCGAGCCGATCTCACCGCCGGCAAGCACACGCTGAAGTTCACGGCGGTGCCGACAGATCTGTACCCCAACGTGCAGGTGACCGATTCGAGCGGTGTTGTCCTCGCGACGGGGCACGGCCCGAATCGAGGTGCGACCTTCGAGCTGAGTTTCACCGCTGAAGCAGCCAGCACCTACTACTTTCGCTTGAACAACTTCGTTGACATCGATGCGCTCTACTCGGGAGTGAAAGCCGATTCGTACACGAAGCCCTACAAGTTCCGCATCGACTGAGCTGGGTTCGCGTCGCGTCGCATCGCATCCCGGCTGAGGTCCACCGGCCGGTGCATGAAAGCGCTGTCCCATAGCCAGAGAAAAAAATCGCGAGCGGTGTCGATCACGCCGTGGTTCGTTCGTCGCGTGGGTGAACCCCAAGGAAGGAAGACCCCATGCAGTTTCTGATGCTCATCAAAATCGGCAACAATTCCGACTACGAAGGAGGCAAGCCGCCGCCTGCCGCTCTCGAACAAGCCATGGGCGAGCTCATTGGAGAGTGGTCCAAAGCAGGCGCTTTCGTTTCGGCCGCCGGCCTGCGGCCCACCTCGCAGGGTGCGCGCGTGCGAAACGCATCGGGTCAGGTGAAGGTAGTGGACGGTCCGTTTACCGAAGCCAAAGAAGTTGTCGGTGGCTTTTTCATCTTGGAAGCCAAGGACAAGGACGCCGCGCTCCAGATGACTCAGCGCTTCGTTCAACTCCACCTCGAGATCCTCGGCCCTGACTTTCACCTCGAGTGCGAGGTACGTCAAATCGAGGCATGAGCGCACGCACGCCGGCAAGGAGGCAAACGGCTTCCTTGCCGACGACGTTCACGGTGTGCAGGCGATGGTCACGATGGGCTGGGCGCACGGCGCGGGCGGCCAATATACGGATTCTAGGATTGAGGGGGCTCGGACGCCTTTCGCCTACTTGAACAGCGCGAGATCGACGGCATCGCCCATCGCTTTGTAGCCAGCTGGGTTCAGGTGCAGGTAATCGGTGCCGACCGAGGAGGGCAGGGTGGCAAACGCTTCCTGAAGCTTGTCAGGATCGGCGGGATCGCGGACGGCGGCGTCTAGATCGACCACGGCGTCGAACTTGCCACTGGTGCGCATCCATTCATTGATCTTGGCGCGTTGAGCCAGGTGGTCGCCCTTGTCGTAGTTAGTGTTGGTCTTGAAGGGCAGGATAGGCGCGCCGTACGCCTTGATGTTGTTGGCGTGGGCCTTGGTAATGAACTCTTCGTAGACGGCGATGAGGTCGTTTGAAATATCGGTGGTGCTGTTGCCGATGTCGTTGACGCCTTCCAGCACGATGAACCATTTCACGCCGGGCATTGCGAGCACGTCGTGATCGAAGCGGGACTTGGCGTTCGGACCGATGCCACCGAAAAGCAGTGCGTTGCCGCCAATGCCTTGGTTCAAGACGGCGATGTGGGCGGTTGAAGCGTCCGCTTGCAGGCGTCGTGAGAGCGCGTCGGGCCAGCGATCGTTGCCGTCCGTGGTCGAGCCACGTCCATCGGTGAGTGAATCACCGAGAATTACGACGGCGGCGGCTTTTTCATCGGCCAGCACATCGAGTTCAGCGATGAAGTACCAATGCGCGGTCTTCAGCGCGTTCGGCAGCGCGGCTTCGGACACCGACGCGCCCATCTGCAAATACGAGTTGGTGCGCGATCCGGGGTGCCCCGTAACGTCTTTGCTTTGCGCGCCAATTTTGACCGTAATTGCTAGATCAGCGAGCGGCGCGAGCGCGTAGTCGAAGGTATCCGAGTTTACTGCCTGGCCCGCCGGGATTGTGACCGACGGCATGCCAGAAAATGCGAGCGCCTTGTCCGTAGCCGGATCGATTGCACCGCCGCCCATCGAGTTGGCGACGTGCACTTCTTCGAAGGTGACCGGAGCGACGCCGTACTCGTTCGACAGGCGCAGACGCAGTTTGCTGCCGCCCATCGAGACGTGAATGATCTGGCGCAGAGTATTGCCGGCGAAGCCCGGGTTCTCAGGCGTAGGCTCGCTGTCCGGAGCTGGTGTGGGTAGGTTTCGCGGCTCGGTGAGTTGCAGGCCAGTCGCCCAGGTACCCACCCAGTGCGTTCCAGCCGGGGTTCCGCCGGTTCCGGATTTTCCTCCGGTCGCTGAGGTGTTGCCCCCCGCCGCCGCGCCACCACTAGACGAGCCGCCGTTCGAGGAGTCGGATGAACCAGAGTCAGAACACGAAGCTGTCATGAACGCGAACGCGACCGCGAGCGAAGCCAGCGAGGGGACGAATGAGAGCTTTTTCATAGGTTTCCGCAACGAGTGGGCGCAACAACAATATGCGCGCGCTCGCAAGTAGGAGCGCGTGCGCGAGAGTGTGCACGACACTTCACAACCGGCTCATGCCCGGCGAGCATCTCTGGTATTGCCAAAGTCGACGGAACACACTCGCTAGCGGGTTCGCCTCGCTCGACTGTGCTGCGCGGGGCTCGACTGTGCTGCGCGGGCTCGACTGTGCTGCGCGGGTGATCGACCGCGCTGCGTGGGTGATCGAGCGCGCTGCGTCGGTTTTCGTCAGGCGGGCCGTAGCTAACTTTGGCGCAGGAAAGCGTCGATCTCCTGCTGCTCGGACTCGGAAAGGCGGAAATCCAGCGCCGCCTTGAATCCGTCGACTTGGGTTGCAGAGCGAGCGCCGACGATGGCTCCCGTGACTTCGGGTCGCCGCAGCGTCCATGCCAGAGCGACCACGGCAGCCGAGTGCCCATGCCGCGCTCCGATTCGAGCAAACAAATCTTGCAGCGCGAGATGTCGCGATACGAACGGTTCGCGAAAGTCATCGCTACGCCGACGCCAGTCATCTTTTGGCATCGCTGCGATGCGTTCACGCGTCATGGCGCCGCTCAACAGCCCTGCTTGCATTGGCGAATAAACGATGACCCCGATGTCGTGCGCTTTGCAGTAGGGCAATAGCTCTTGTTCGGTCTCACGCCGAATCGCCGAGTACGGCGGCTGCAGTGATGTAACCGGCGCGATTTTCGCAATGCGCTCCAGCGCGGCCACGCTGAAGTTCGAAACGCCGATCCAGCGCACTTTGCCCTCCTCCTTCAAGCGCGCGAGGGTTTCCCAACCTTCCTCGATGTCAGACGGCGGATCGGGCCAATGAATTTGGTACAGATCGATCATGTCGACGCCGAGGCGTTGCAAGCTGGCTTCGCACTCGCGACGAATCGAGTCGCGCTTCAACGAGCGTCCAATCCGGCGATCCTCGCCCCACACGCGCGAACACTTAGTGAAGACGTACGGCCGGTCCGAGCGCTGGCGAACGGCTTTGCCCACCACTTCTTCAGAGTGGCCGAGCCCATACACTGCCGCGGTATCAATCCAATTGATGCCCGCATCCAAAGCGCGATGAATCGCCGTGATGCTCTCGGCGTCGTCCTGCTCGCCCCAAGCGAACTCCCAACTTCCTCCACCGGTTGCCCAGCTGCCGAACCCCAGGGGGCTCAGCTCCATGTCTGAATTGCCAAGGCGTCGCTTGATCATGAGCCCTCGACTGTGCGCGTGCTGGCGTCGACCGAAATCATTGGTAACCGCGCCCATGTTACGTCAGCAAGAGTCCAGCGGGTACTCGGCGCTGCCGCAAGTATCAGCTCATTTTTCTGGCATTTCGACTCGGGAAGCCGCTCGTCCCACCTGCCGAGCGGCTTGCCACTTCGCGTGCGCGAAATTACTACGTGAAACCCGCACTCACAGCCCTCCCTTGCGATTGCGGGCTGCCTAGCAACTACTGCGTGATCACCTTGACGAACGCGGACAGCGGCGACTCGCCGAGATCGTTCTGGCAACTGACCTTGTAGTAGTAGGTCCTGCCTGCGGTGAGGCCGGTGTTGTTGTAGTCGCCGGTTGGTGCGGGCACGCTTGCGAGCTTGGTGTAGCCGCTGCTGCTCGAGGTAGAGCGGTACACGTTCGAGGTGAGGCACCCGCCCGTAGGCGTCCAGGCGAGCCACACGTAGCCGGGCCCGATGTCCATCACGTAGGGAGTGGAAGGCACGTCGGGCACGCCGAGTACGTATTCGATCTTGTCCACGTCGTAGCCCCAAGCGTTGCCGCTGGCGTCACTGTGGAAAGCGAAGTCGAAGGTGTCGCCGACCCAGTGCGTCCAGAAGCCGGTGGGGTACGAGCCGTCGAGCTTGTTGAGATCGTAGCGGTTGAGATTGGTGGGTGCGTACCAAAGGTAGTCGCCGGGCGCGATGTCGAGGCGTGAGAAGTGCACACGCATGCGCTTGGCGTTGCGCTTGAAAATCTTCGGCCCTTCGTTGCGGTTGTGCGCGTAGGGGTGCGCGCTCGCATAGCCGCTGACGGTTTCTTGGGTGGGTTCGGTGCTCGCCGTCGCGTACAGCTTTCGACTCCATAACCCCGGCGTTGAACCGACGACCGCGCGCACTCGATACACGTGAGCGGAGTCCACAGGCAGGCTCGAATGCGTGTAAGTCGCGGCACTAACACTGGTCAGCGAGCCATCCCTTTCGACGTCGTAGCGGCTTGCACCCGACTGGGCATTCCACGACAAGGTGATCTTACCGGGCACCGACGTTGCATTGAGCGTAATCGGCGCTGTGCCAACCAGCGCCGCGCCCGCGTCGACCATAGATCCAGACTTTACGACGCCACGTAACGTCGACATCTTGATACCACTACTTAGGATGCGATTCACGACATCCGCGATCGTCAGCGTCGGGTATTTGCTCCAGAGCAGCGCCGCCACTCCGGCGACGTGTGGTGCCGACTGCGACGTGCCGTCCATGTAATCGTAGCCGCCCGGGCTCACGGTGCTCAACACACCTTTGCCGGGCGCGGCAATGTCGACGTGCGCTTCGCCGTAGCTACTCAACCGCGCGAGAGCGCCGGCAGGGTTGACGTTCGCAACTGAAATCACGTTCGAAAGATCGTACCCAGAGGGGTAATTGTACTTGGCCGTGCCATCGTTGCCCGCGGAGCACACGAACAACATGCCCGAGTCGCGAATGGCATTGTACACGTTCAAGCTGTAGTCGAACCAGCCGCCCTGGCTCACGTTGACGACCTTGGCGCCCGTACGTTTTGCGTAATTGATGGCTTCCACCATCGACGCGCTGCTGCTCTCCGCGCGCAAAGGCAACACCTTTACCAATGGCGCCACGCCGGCGACGCCCAGAGCGTTCCCCGTTCTAGCGGCGATGATGCCTGCCACATGCGCCCCGTGGCTGACGAACGGCCCATTCATGCCATCGCGATCGATGAAATCCACCCCGCTCACATCGTCGATGTAGCCGTTACCATCGTTGTCTATCCCGTCGCCCGCCACCTCGCGCGTGTTCACGAAAATGTTGTCGCGCAAATCCGGATGACCAATCTCAATATCATTCTCCTCGATCACGGCGACCACTACACTCGCCGAGCCTTGCGATACGTCCCAAGCGCTCAACACGTTCAGGTCGAGCCCCTTCGTGCCCTTTACGTTCACCACCTCGCCATCTTCATTGGTGGGCACCGTTTGGCCCGTGTTGCGTAATCCCCACTGTAGGCTGAACTTCGGATCGTTCGGGGCGCTCAACTCACTCACGTGAGCATCCACTTCCTCCGCCGAGGCGCCCTCGTCCACAGTGTCGAGCGATGCGCTCGTGCACGCCGCAAGCAAAAGAAAAGGCAAAGCGGCAAACGAATGCCGAGGTGAAGACAAAAGTGAACCCGAGCCTCGGTCAAACCGATACAAAAACGCGCGCATGATTTCTCCTCCCGCTCCGACTCGTGCCTCACCGCACCAAGGGAGCCGAGTCCCACCTTACAACTCACACTTGCTCGAATGGGTAACAAAAACGCGCGCAACGCAATTCAATCTTGGAAAGATGCTTTATCAATCACGCGCAGAATGTTGCTCTGTTCGCCCGAAGGTTTCGCGATCGCGGAGCTCGAACTACTGCGGAGACGGCAACTGAAGTCTAAGAGGGTTCGCGCGCTGCTCGCGTTGCGCGGTGGCCTGTTCGCGCAGCCAGTGTTCGCGCGGCGTCGTGTTCGCGCAGCGTCGTGTTCGCGCGGCGTCGTGTTCGCGCGGCGTCGTGTTCGCGCGGCGTCGTGTTCGCGCGGCGTCGTGTTTCGCGCGGCGTCGTGTTCGCGCGGCGTCGTGTTCGTGCGGCGTCGTGTTTCGCGCGTCGTTAGGCGGCATGGAGCATGAGACGTACGCAGCCGCTTCATCCCGTCAGCTGGCCAATGAAGATCGAACAGCGTGGCGGCCGATTCATTGCCGTGGTTGCCGTCGCGAGGAAGCTCGCTGGCATCCTGTTCGCACTCTGGCGCTACGGCTCAACTTACGATCCAAACCGCGGGCGCGAAGCCTGATTCAACCAGACTCTTCCGGTTCACTGTGACCGGGCGAGGAACCCACAACGGCTGTCCCTGATATCGGGGGCCCGGTCCGTTTTGTTACCTATGTACCGGGTCTGCACCGCGCTTTTCACTTGACGCGTTTTCGCGGTGCACGCGACGCGCAAGCGAGGTTGGGCATGAACAGTAGTTTTTGTTCGCGCGAGATTGAGTGATGAAAGCGTTTGCGGAGGAAAACACTTTTCGAACGTGCGAAGTATGCCGAAGGCGCTTCCTGGTGCAAATGCGGAGCTCGAAATTCCGTGTGTTAGAGTGCGTTCACTCACGAGAGTTGGTGGTTCTCTAAATGCGGCGCGCTGAATGCGTGAGCGCGCGTGGAGGTTGTCATGGGTTTGGCATTGTTGGTGAGCGATCTTCGGCGGACGGGCGTGTATCAACGAAGCAACTCGGGGATGGTCGGATCGGGCGCGGTCGGATCGGGCGCGGTCGGATGGGAGTCGGTCCATGAACGTGTCGTGTCGTTCGCAAAGCGGCGCGCAGGGCTCGAATGGGAAGAGGGTCGGCTGCTTTGTGAAGCGTTGCGTGCTGGTGTGCACCGGCGGCTTGGATTTGCGAGCTTCTCCGAGTATGTAGAGCGCCTTTTTGGGTACAACGGGCGGCTGGTGAAAGAGAAGTTGCGCGTCGCGCAGGCGCTCGAGCCGTTACGCGAGATGAGCGATGCGCTGCGCACCGGCGAGCTGACTTGGTCAGCGGCGCGCGAGCTAACGCGTGTGGCAACGCCCGAGACGGAGCGCGCGTGGTTAGATGCAGCGCGCGGTCAGACGGTGCGGCAGGTGGAAGAGCTAGTCTCCGGTCGTGCGCCGGGCGATTTGCCCAGCGATGCACCAGATCCGGCGTTGCGGCTGTACGAGCTTCGACACCAGGGCCATGGTGAAACGCGGGCACTGTTGCTCGAAGCGCTGGCGAGGCTTCGCCGGGATGCGGGTGAAGCGCTCGACGATGACGCGATGCTCCTGCTGATGGCGCGGTGCGTTCTCGCGGATGGCGGCGAGGCAAAGATCGACGCTGGGCGCGCCAGCTATCAGGTGCAGGTGACGACCTGTAAAAGCTGCGGACGCAGCGAGCAGATTGGCGGCGGTGAACGTCACGCCCTTGCTCCCGAGGTCGCGGAGATGACTCAGTGTGATGCGCAAGTCATTCCGGATGCGGAGACGACTCGCTGTAATGCGCAGGTCATTCCGAGTGCGGAGATGACTCGCCGCAATGCGCAGGTAATTCCGGATTCCGCCGCAACCCGTGCTGCCCCACCCCACGTGGGGCGCGGTGTGAATCAAGGAGCGTCGCAAACGATTCCCCCGGCCGTTCGGAGACAAGTCATGCGGCGCGACAACGGGCGCTGCGTCGTGAACGGTTGCAAGCATGCAACTTTTGTGGACGCGCATCATTTGAAGCCTCGTAGCGAAGGCGGCCGGCACGAACCTGATAATCTCGTGTGCTTGTGCGCTGCACATCATCGCGCAGTCCATCAAGGGCGTTTAGTCATTGAGGGCCAGCCGTCCACGGGGCTCGCCTTCAAGCATGCCGATGGAACGCAGTACGGCGGCGCGCTGCTGGTTGGAGCGGCGGGCCGAAATGCGCAGGTTTTCTCCGCGCTCCGCGGAATGGGCTTCAAGGAGCGCGAGTGCCGAACGGCGTTGGATCGTTGCGCGGCGACGATTGCTTCCGACGCGACTCGGGAGGAAGTCTTGCGCGCGGCGCTCCAGGTGCTCACGACTTAGCACCGGACTCGCCTATTCGAACGATAGGGAGGCCGAGCCTCTAGAGACATGATGAATCCTCAGTTCACGTTCCGTCGATCGGCGAGCGTTTAGTTGCGCGCCTTCACGACGCTGCCCCCAATAAATTTGGTTCCATCCGGCGTGAGTCGACGGTTGTCGCGGTGTCAACGGACGCAGCGTGCGAACGCGAGCGTTGCGGCGTCGGGATGTTGGGTGAAGTGAGTCGACGGTTGTCGCGGTGTCAACGGACGCAGCGTGCGAGCGCGAGCGTTGCGGCGTCGGGATGTTGGGTGAAGCCGTCCATGAAGTTGAGGGTCCAGAAGGTGGTTGCGCTGGCTGGCGCTCCGTAGGCGCTGGAGGTCCAGTATTTCTGATCGGGGCTGGTGTCTGGGAAGATGGCGTGATCGATTGCGGGTGAGACGTCGCCGCTGGGCACGTCGTCGACGATGGTTGCAAGCTCGTTGACGCTGGGAAGGCGCCATTTTTGGCCGTTGAGGGTGAAGCCGGCGCAATAGGCAACGGCTTGTGCGTGGGTCATGTTCGGCGTGGAGCCGGAGCTTGCTTGTTGCCAGTTGAGACAGGTGTAATTGTCTCGGACTTCGCCATTCGAAACGGTGTAGTGCTCGGCTGGGAGGGTGAGAGTTGGCTGAATTTTCACGCAACGTGAGTAGGCGCCGCTGTTGGTTTGAGAGAGGCTGTTGTTGCTGTCGCCCACTGCGAAGTTGATGAACCAAGAGAGGGCGGACGCTCCGCTGAGGTTTTTGCGTTGGTTGACGACCCACGGAGTGGAGGCCCAAGTCCAGCCGGCGTTGGCGCCGAAGCTGAAGATGGAGGTGTCCACTTTGGCGCCGCTGGCGTCGTGGCGGAGGATGGTGGTGAGTTCGATGCGGGTGGGCAAGCTCCAGTCAGCGCCGAGGGCAGTGCAATACGAGAGCGCGGCGGTCCATGTGGTTCCCGCGTTGTTGGTGGACTTTTGCCAGACTAGGCCGGTGACTCTGTCGAGGATGCCATCGGTCGTGGCGGTGTAGCTCATGGGGCGAGGCAAGGTCGATGCGGGTGAATTGGGCATGGGCCAGCGTGCCCATTTACGCGAGATGTGGTCGCTTGCCGTCCACGTGACGGTGGGTCCATTCCAGCAGGTATTTTCGCCAGCGTTACCGGCGCCGGCATTCGCGCTGCTGCCTCCATTCGCTGCGCCGCCGTTGCTATTCAGAGTGCCGCCGTTGGTGTTGGTTGCACCGCCGTTGGCGTTGGTTGCACCGCCGTTGGCGTTGGTTGCACCGCCGTTGGCGTTGGTTGCACCGCCGTTGGCGTTGGTTGCACCGCCGCTGCTGGTCGTGCCACCGCTTGTGTTGTGCGCGCCGCCGTTCGCGGCTGCGACGCCGCCGCTGGTGCCGCCGTGTGAAGTATTGCCACCGGCATTTGTTCCTGCGCTTGCGTTGCTGCCGGGGGAGGACGGGGCTGCGTTACTGCAGCCGAGTACGAGGAAGAGGACGAGGCTCGAGGACGTGGACCAAGCGGCGTTGTGTCCAGGGACGAGCACCGACATGGTGCTCAAGACACGGCGGCACGGTTGCAATGGGCCAGGATTCGATGGCGAGGGTCGATAGAGAAATTTTCCAGCTCTAGCGATAGCTGGCCCGCGCCGCTGGCTCGATGTGTCTGGACCGAGTGCCTACGTCGCGAGGGCTCAATCGAGTTCGCAAACGTAGGGCAAGGAGAGTGAACAGCTTCGATCGTTCCAATCGGCGTTCTCAACGGTAAGCGCCAAGCAGGCTTCGGGTTCTGTACTGGTCGAACTCGAATTGTTGGGTTCCTCCGGCTGCCACAACACGAAGGCACCGGCTTCGGCGCTGCCATCGCGACCGCCTCGCCAGAACACCGTCCCGTCCGGCCAACTCCAGACGAAGTCGTCTGAACGCGTGCCACCGAGCCAGAGATTGCTGTTGGCTACGATTGCAAAAGCTGCGGCTGCAACCGCGCTGTTTTCGCTGGCGCTGCCCATTGCGACCAAGTGAGCACCGCGCTGTTTGCAATCCGCGGCCGCGCTCGCGTAATCAAGGGGCATCGCACAGATGGCGTACTGGCTCGAATCGAGACTGATCAGCGTGCATTGGGCCTTTCCCAGGTGAGTTGGATCCAGCGTCGTGTAGCAGCCAACCATGAGCAAACCCGTTGCGAGCAAGTACACTCGCGCAGGAGTCGAGCGCGAGCTCGAGCGGCGCGCGCGAGGACACATGACGTATAGGGTTGCACGCCGCGATCGGCTTGCAAATATCCGTACTCCGAATTCGCGCGCATCTACCCGGGTCGGTCGCGATCTGCTAGGCATGAGATCAGTGGCGCGCGCACCTCGTAGTGAAGAGAGCTCGCGATCGGCGAAGCCGCGATCGGTGTCAGAACCCGCGCTCCGCTTGGTGCGCGACGGCGACGCCAGGTTTCCGGAAGAGCTCTATGCGCGGCTTGCACCGTTGGTCAACAAGCTGCTGTGGACGTTGCTGGGGCCAGATCCCGAGCGCGACGATCTCGCACACGAGATCTTTCTTCGTATCCTGCGGAATGCCGATAAGCTGCGCGATCCGTCGCGGCTGGAGGCCTGGGCGGCTCGCGTGACGGTCAACGCCGTGAAAAACGAGTTTCGCTCGCGGAAGCTTCGGCGGCTGTTCAGCTTGGGCGTGGATGAGGAAGAGCTCACTGATAGCTATCATCCAGATTTCGAAGGGCGAGAGCTGCTGCTGCGCACTTACCGAGTGTTGATGCTACTTCCCACGCGCGAGCGCTTGCCGCTCACGTTGCATCTGGTTGGGCAAGAGCCGCTCGAGCAGATCGCTTTGGCGTGTGATACGTCCGTGCGGACGCTGAAGCGGCGCTTGAGAGCCGCGCGTGAGCGCTTCGCTCGTCTCGCCGCTGTCGATCCGCTGCTTGCCGAGCGGCTCCGGTATTCGAAGTTCGATGGGGGCAACGATGAGTGAGCTCGAGCGGCTGGGTAGCGAAGTGCGAGAGCAGCTCGGCGCACCGGGGCCTGCCTGGTTGCGAGCGCAGCGTGACGGATTGCGTCGCGCGTTCTCCGGAGCGCCGAGCGCGGGCGCGGTGCGCAATCGCTGGCGCTTGGCTTGGGTGCCTTTGCTGGCGGTTGTGGTGGCCAGCATCGTTTGGTTGTGGTTTCCGCGCGCCCCGCGCGTTGCTCCGATCGCGACGGACGTGGTGTTGAACGCGCCGAACAGCGACCGTCGTGTCGAACTGGCGGACGGGAGCTCGCTGGTACTCGCACCGCGCTCGCTCGCTCGCGTTGGCTCCGCCGCCGAAGCAACACGCTGCGTGGTGGAGGTGGGCACGATTCATTTCGACGTGGCTCCTCAGCGAGGGCGTCAGTTTTTGGTCCTGGCGGGAGCCTTCGAAATCCGCGTGATCGGAACTCGCTTCAGCGTGAGTCGAGAAGTTTCCGGTTTGGTGGAGGTGCGCGTTGAACACGGAGTTGTGCACGTGCGGGCTCCGAGCCGTAGCGGTCCCATCGAGCTCGAGGCAGGCGATCACTTGCGCGGCGATGAAGGTGGGCTGTCGCTGACGCATCCCGCTTCCGAGGTGTCGGCGCCAGGCAGTCCTGCGGCGGTCGAAGCGCCGAGTCAGCCCGTCGAATCGTCTGCGAGCGCCGCGCCGGCGCCGAGCTCGAACGCTCACAAGGGCGGCGGTGTACCACCTCACAACGATTGGCAAACGTTGTACAGTGAACGTAAGTACGTCGCGGCGCTCGCTGCTGCAAAACAGCTCGGCGTCGAGCGCTTGCTGGAGAGCCTCGGCGCGCAGCCGCTCGCTGAGTTGGCCGATACGGCGCGTCTCGCTGGCGATAGTGAGCTGGCTTTGCGCGCGTTTACCCGCATCGAGCGCCGCTTCCCGGGAAGCAGTCAGGCTCGAGACGCCGTTTTTCTGAGCGGACGTGTTCTGGCGGCGCGAGGGCAAGCCGACGCGGCGCGCGCACGCTTCGAGAAGTACTTGGGTTCGAATGCGCGCGGAGCGTACTCGCTGGAAGCCACCGGCCGCCTGGTGGAGCTCTACGCTGCCCGCGGCGATGCACGCGCCAAAGAGATGGCGAAGGGGTACTTGGAGCGAGCTCCCAGTGGGCCGTATCAACGGCTATGTCGTTCGGTGCTGGCGACGCCGTGATCCGATTCGGGTTGGTTTGGTTTTGGGGGGTTGCGCTTCTCACCAGCACGGCGCGCGCCAATGAGCCAATTGCGGTGAAGAGTGCAGCCGCGGAGCTCGAGCCGTTGGCGAGTCGCGTAGCATTGGAGCTCACGAGTGACGGCTACACAGTGAAAGTCGAAACGGCGGAGGCGCCCGCTCAGTGTGAAGCATCTTCCACGGCGTGGGTGAGTCTGGCGCGGGATGCGAGCGACAATTCGGTCGTAGCGATCGTTTGCTTTGATGGCAGCAGTGTGGCGACGCGCGGGTCGCAAGCCGAGCCGAGCCGCTTCGCCGTGACCATCGCGGAAGCGTTGAATGGTTTGCGCGCCGCGCCGGCACCAGCTCCGCAAGCGGCGGCCGCGTCACCGGATGTTCGTGACACGCTTTCGCGGCCAGCCGCGAATTCGCCGCCGAAAGCGCGCCGCACAGTGTCTTTGGCAGAAACGCTGCTCATCGAGCCGTTGGGCTTTCCGGTGTTGTGGGGAAGCTCGCTGGACGCAGAATTTTCGACGGGTACGCACTCGAGCATAGTGTGCGGTGGTTTCTTCCCCATCTCACGCGCGGAGCTCTCGAACTCGCAAGCCGAGTTGCGCGTCGGGATGGCTTTCGTGCGGGTTGGAGCGGCTTTGCGTTACTCGTTGGGTGAGTTTGCCTTGAGCGGCTCGTTCGTCGCGGGCCCGGCTCTGACTTGGGTCAGCGCGACTGCGACCGCGCCGCGCGAAGGGGGTAGCGCTTCAGCTGTCAGTCTTTTGAGCGGCGTAGGCGCCCAGCTCGTCTACCCTGAGCGGAGCCCGATTTTCGCGCTTGCGCTCGCTCGGGCCTCCCTGCTTCTGCCAGGTATTCGCTTTGCGTTGCCCAACGAGGCGCCGCACTCGCTCGGGCCAGCGTTGCTCGAAGCCTCCCTGGGCGTGGGAGTGCGGCTCTAGGTCAGCTCGCGGGCTCGTTGTGCTGTTTCATCATCCAGGGGAAAGAAGCACTCGAGGCGAATCTCCTGAGCGGTCACGTCCTGCGGCGTGCCAAGGGTCGTGACCGTCGAAAAATAATTGAAGGTGATAGCGTCTTTCGTGAAGCTGACGGGCACGACGGGAACGTTGAGTCCAACCGCGTTGGTGTGCAGGTTTGCTGGCACACCGGGGTATGCGAGAATTTCCGCCAGGAGGTGCTTGCCGGCATCGTCGGGTACGCCGCCGACGCTTTCTCGCCGCAAGCGACCGACGAGAGCCTCGGCCACGGCGGGCCAGTTTGATACGTAAGGCCGTAGCCCTTCTGGATCGAACATCAAGCGCAGCACGTTGGGGACTGCCGGCTGCGGTCGGCTACCAAGAAGAAATCCAAAGAAGCGCGTGGCCGCCTGATTGGTGTCGAGTATGTCCCAATTGCGATTCATGAGCACCGCGGGGAAGGGCTCTTGCTGGCGCAGAATCGCGGAGAGCGCCGACTGCACGCTGCGAAGCATGGGCTCGTCGAGCGCACTCTCCGCGTAGACGGGCGCGAAACCAGCGGCGAGGAACAGCGAGTTGCGCTCGCGCAGCGGAATATCGAGCACCTCCGCGAGCAGCCGCAGCATGTCACGGCTCGGCTTGGCTCGACCGGTCTCGATGAAGCACAGGTGCCGCGCCGAAATCTGCGCTTCCATGGCGAGCGCGAGTTGGCTGAGACGCCGAATCGTTCGCCAGTAGCGAAGCAGGGCTCCTACCGAAGTGCCCTGCTGACGTTGGCTGAGTTCGCTCATCGCGCGAGTGTAGGACGAAGCCGGGCGCTCCTCGAAGTAGTCCATTGAGAGCTCACGCGAGGAACTTGCGATCGAGCCCTAACGTTTCCACCGCCTCACGCTCCGCTTCGAGCACCGGAACTAGGACCTCCGAACTGAGGTGCCGCGCGAAGTATGCTCCCAGTTTGGGATGACGGTGCGTGTCGATGCGGTAGCCCAGATAGTGAAACATGATTAAATTCGATACGATCGCCAAGTCAGCGATCGACAGCGCATCACCCACGAAAAAGCGTTCCGGTGCCAGCCTTTCTAGATACGCGAAGGCTTCGGGAGCAGCGATTGTGGATGCGGTGTGCACGCTACGCTCGTCTGGGAGCTGCTTGCGGATCTTCGGCGCGACCACCTGCTGATGAAACAAAGGATGGATGACGCGTCGAAAAAGCTCGCTGCCAGCCCAGGCGTCCAAAAACAACGCGGTGCCATAACGCTGGGCATCGTTCGGCAAAAGCGAAGGCGATGGGAACTTCCGCTCCAAATAGAGAACGATCGCGGTCGAGTCAGCAACGATGTAACCGTTGTCGTCGATCGCCGGGATGAGTCCCGTTGGGCTGATATCGCGCCAGCCCGGCGGCAGCTGCTCGGGTACGACCGGTACGACCGGCGTCAACGTGTAGGGAATGGACTTCAGGCGCGCAGCTAGGATGACCTTGCGCGTGTGAACGGAAAAGGGAACGCCGTAAATTCGAAGGCTTTTCTCAGGGTTTTGCATGGTCGAGCACTCCTCGAAGGGGTTTGCGAAGCGGATTGGATCGCTCCCGAGCCCACTATCTGCGGCCAACGCTGCAGCTCCTCAATTACGTGGGAGGTAAGCGTGGTCGCGACGCAAACCAGAAGATTGCTGCGACTAGAACCGAAGGCTTTGGCCAGCGCAGACCCGCTGCGGGCAATGTGCTAACCACGCGAGCGTGGTGACCGCTCCGCGCGTGCTCGTTGTGCTCAGCACCGAAGCGGCGTGGGCGCGCGGTGTACTGCGCGGCTTCATGGCAGCTGCACACGAGCGCGGTTGGACTTTGCTCCACTACGCTCCATCCTCGAACTTGCACTGGCTGAGAGAGGAGTGGGCACCGTCCGTCGCGGTGATCGGGCCGGAGGTTGGGCCAGGCGCCCTGGCGGATCTAGCCCCTGCACAGTTGGTGTCCGTGACGGTCGATCGCAGCGCGCAAGGCATCGCTTCGGTTTGCCTGAACGAAGCAGCCATCGCCAAGCTCGCGTTGGAGCATCTGTTGGCAACCGGTTTGCGCACCGTGAGCACGTTTCGCTTCGACGAGTCGGCGTTTGCTATCGCGCGCGAACGCGCCTTCATCCAGGGTGCTCGCGCCGCGGGCGCCAAAGTAGCCACTGGTTGGGGCAGCGACGAAGCGCCGACCCCACATCGCGGCGAGAATCGAGCTGCGATGGTGGCGTGGCTGCGCTCGTTGCCAAAGCCATGTGGCATTTTCACTTGCACCGATGGGTGGGGGCGTACCGTCGCACGCTACGCTCACGCTGCCGGCTTGCGTGTTCCAGAAGATCTGGCGCTGGTAGGTGCGGATAACGATGTATTGGAGTGTGAGCTGATTGCGCCGCCGCTTTCGAGCGTCGCGATCCCGTGGAACGAAGTAGGGCGCAGCGCGGCCAAGTTGGTTCGAGGCGCGTTGAAACAGAAGCTAACGGGCGCCGAGCGTTCCGTGATTGAACCGGTTGCCGTGGTGGCGCGGCGCTCGTCGGACGTGCTGGCCGTCGATGATCCCCTAGTGGAAAAAGCCGTGCGCTGGATTCGTGAGCACGCCGAACGGCGCCTGACGGTGCCGATGGTGGCGCGCGCAGTCGGCGGTGGCCGGCAGCGCTTGGAACGTCGCTTCCGCGCTGTGCTCGACCGCACGATTCAGGAAGAGATTCGGCGCGCCCACGTCGAGCTCGCCAAGCATTTATTGGCGACCACCAAGATCAGTTTGGTCGAGCTTGCGAAGCGCAGCGGTTTTACGAACGCCGCGTTGCTCAGCGTCGCGTTTCAACGCGAGCTCGGCATGCCACCTGGAGCCTATCGGCGCCGGCTCCAAAAAGCGCTCGGCGCCGCGGACGAAAGCTAATTCCGTCGCGGCGCCGTACTGCTGCGCCTCAGAAGTATCTTCGTTGGCGACTAGTTGACGTCGACGTAGAAATCTTCGCTAACAAGATTCGTGATTGGGCCGTTCCAGATCTCGAAGCCAACCGCGACGCTCACGATTTGGCTGCCAGGAAGCGAGATGTTGCGCATGCGCACGTCACGCACGAAGTCCATCACGTCGAACTCGGCTTCGAGCAAGTCGCTGCCTTCGGGCCGCACGTATGCGACGTAAGGAACGTTGCCGACGTTGCCGACCCACAGGTTCCAAGTGCTCGGAGCGCCGCTCACGGTCACGTTCGAGGTCTGAAGCCTGCCCGCGGGTTGCTGACCGGGTGGATCACGCAGCCACACCATCAGGTATGCGCTGAGGCCCGAAGTCGCGTTCGTGTTGGAGAGCCAAATGTCGTACGCCGCGTTGTACTGACCGGTGTTGCCGTTCGGCTTCCAGCGCCAACCGGTGCGCAACGTCTGAATCGCAGCCAACGTGTTGGGCAGCCCGCACTCGCCCGACTTCGAGTCGGAGTAGGCGCCACAGAAAACCGTCGGATACGATGCCGGCTCGTAGTTCGAGCCCTGCTTGCCCTGCATGCTGGTGACCGTGAACGCAGTGCCGGTGAACTCGACGCTCTGGGACTGAAAGCCAGGTCCCCAGCCGTTCGCCATGAAGAAGTAGCTCACGCCGTCGCGCGTGACGCCCGCCTTGGCCCAGCGATCCGAGCTCGACCCCATGCCTGCTTGGGCAGGGTTACCAAAGCCGGCCGGTGACGTGGAGCCGCCGCTGCCACTCGAGGTTCCGCCGGAACCGGTGGACCCGCCCGAGCTCGACTTGCCACCCGAGTTCGAACTCGTGGTGCCGCCCGTCTGGTCATCATCGCCGCTCGCTTGTGCGTCGCAGGCGAGCACCAGTGCGGAGGCGAGTGCGACTGGGGCGAACGCCGAGAGGAGAGGGGAGGCGACAGAGCGGAGCCGTTTGGTTTTCATCATCGTTCGGGTCCTGCGAAGAGAAGAGGTTGACGTTTCGCCACTTCGCACACCACTCCGACACGCAGCGAGCGTGGGGAGCGAAGGGAGGTGGACTTGTCGGGTCGAAGCCGGCCCAGCCTGAGTGCTTGCCGGCAAAGTGCGCTCGGTCTGCAATGTGGCACAACCGAGAACTCGATCAGGTTCATTTGGCAAGCGAGCCAAGCGTTTTGGAGCTTAGCGGCGACTGTCGCAATGCGGGAACCACCGGCTGGTGGGATTGATTGCGCCAGTGGTACAACTTTGCGCCAATTTCGTTGTCGGGCGGGCCGCCAGCTTGCGACAAAACGACAGGAGCGCCACGCCGTTGCTGCGCAGCGCTCCTGCCGCCGATCCCTCTTTTCACGTCGCTCTTCGTGGGGCTCGATCAAAGCTCGTTGGTTTGGCACCGGCGGGTGCACGACGACGCGGGCCACCGTTGGCTGCGAGAGCTCATTGCAGATGCTGCCCGGAAGCATTGAGCTCCTCACGGCGCAGTTGGCGCGCCGAGCAAGCAAACCAGCGTTGGCAGGCATGCGCGAACGCAGCAGAATCCGAGAAGCCGACGCGCAGAGCGATTTCGGTGATGGGCAGGCGTGTGTGTTGGAGCAGCACGTGGGCTGCGTCGCGTTGAGCGCTGGCGAGCAGCGCGCGATGGCTGGTGCCCTCGAAGCGGAGTTGGCGTCGTAAGCTGCGTTCACTCATGCCCAGCGCTCGCGCCGTGTCCGTTGCCGCGAGTCGTATGTCTGCCTGCGAGAGTTGGCGCTCGAGCTGGTAGCGGACCCGACTGGCAAGCGACGGTGATGCGCTAGCCAGCAAGCGGGCCTCGGCGTCGGCTTGGATGTGGCGGGCGAGCGTTGCGTTGGCGGCGCGGGGAGTCCGTTCGAGAAGGCGTACGGAGAACGAAAACCCGTCGTAATCGTGCCCAAACGTGACGGCACAGCCGAAGTGCTCTCGATGAGCGCGCGTGGAGCTCGGCGCGGCGTGGCGGAACGCAACCTCGCTTAGCTGGAATGGCTCCCCGTAGACTTGGCGCAAGCAGGTGACGAATTGAGCGACCCCGGACTCGTTGGCCAAGCGGTGCCCCAGGCAACGTTCGCCGCCGCGCAACCAACGCACGGACACGCGACGATCATCGCGCTCGCTGTGCCAAACGCCGGAGCTTACGACTAGCGGCAAGTAGCGCAGGGCGCGTTCGAACGCATCGTAGCCCGAGGGCGCAGTCATGCTGGCGAGGCCGGCAACACCGAGATCTTCGACACGCAGCAGGGCAGCGCTGCGCAGGGGCAGCGTGGGGTCCCGCGTGCGGCTCGCAAGCTCTGCCCAGAGCTGGAACACAGCGCCGATAGGAATCGGCTCTCCCGGGTTCACGCGCGCTTTGAGCGCGGCTGGCAGCTTGAAGGCAGGCAGCCCTTCTCTCTGGGCCAGACTGAGCAACGGTTGAATCAGTGAGCGAGCCTTACTGCCGCGAAGCATCGTGTCGGTACGTGCAATTCGAGTGCCGCGGGGGCACTCAAAAAAAACTGGGAAAGGAAGCGTGCTTCAGAGCTCACAGCGTCGCTCGGTGCGACATTCGCGTCAGGCCGCGTTGGCCGAATCAATCAAGTCTGCGGCCGAAATCGACAAGCGCGCAGCCGGGTGGCTCCCTACAAAGTCAGGCCAAGGGAGAACAATCATGAAGCTTGGCTTAGTTCGATGGACGTGCTTGGGCGTGTGGGCGGCGGCGCTTTTGTGGTCGGTTGATTCGCGGGCGGCCGAAGCGGAAGGAGCGGCTGGGCAAGCGGCGGCGCTGGAGGGCGACGGCGATCGGGGTGTGGGTTTCGAGGTCAACGTGTTGTGGCCAATTTTTCCGGGCGGCATTAGTGAGTTTCGCCTGTTGGTCCCGGTGTTGCGCCCGAATCGGCGCGATTTCCGCGGTGAGCTGGTGCTCGGCACCTACGCCGATTTCGCTTCACGAGTGATACGGGATGAACAAGACGGCAAGGTGCGGAACCTGTCCGCCAAGGTTGGCTTTCGTCAGTTCTTCGTTTACGGGACGCACGTGGAAGTCAGCGCGAACCTCGGTTGGCGCAACGAAACGGCGCGCCCGGATGGCGAGAGTTACGACGCCTTCCACACGCGGATTTGGTTTCTGGCGGGCTACCAGCACGAATTTTCGCGCATGTTCTACGCCAATGCTCGCGGCGGTCTCGGCGTGCACTTGTATCGTAGTGACCGCTTTGCGGCCGAGGAGCGGCAGCTCGCGCCCGGAGCGGATCTGAACTTGGGTGTGCGCTTCTGAACGCGATGCTCGGGCTCGCTACTTCGGTAGCAAGCTCGAGACCGCAGTGTAGAACGTGTCGCCCATGAAGTCGTAGCCGGATTGATTGGGGTGCACGCTGTCGGCGCTCAGCATCGAGCTCTTGAAGCCCGTGAACGTGTCGACCACGATGATGTGCTTGCCTTGAGCGACGCGCGTGGCAACCACGCCGGGGATCGCGTTGTTGTAGTTGTTGAGCGCGGTATTCTGCGACGCCAGCGGCACGATCTTGGCAACGACGATTAGGGCGTTGGGCGCACGCGTGACGAGCTCGTCGAGCAGCTTGCCGAGCCGATCGGCCATACCCGACTGCATGCCCTTGGCCGAGTACACGTCGTTGGTGCCGATGTGCAAAAGAACGATGTCCGGCGTCGTGCGGAAGCCAGGGCCGAGCACGGTCTCGTCGTTGATGCCGTTTCCGGTCGAATCGTCGATGGTGAAGCCGCTGTGCCCCTCGTGATACTTCGAGAACGCAACACCCGAGACCATGTCAGGGCCGTTCTGCTGCGAGCCGGTGAAGGCGATCTTTTGCTTGGCAGTGACGGCGTTGGCGAAGAACTTGAGGCGGTAACCACCGTTGCTGTCTTTGCCGTTGGGTTTGTCGGCTGCAACCGTGATGAGGCCGTAGGTAATGGAGTCGCCGAGCGGCAGGATTTTGCACGGATCGCCGTTGGTGGGGCACGGATTGTAGCTGCCACCACCGCCGCTTCCGCCGTTCGAGGTAGTGCCGCCGCTGTTCGCGCCGCCGTTTGCGGTCGTGCCGCCTTGGGCGCTGCGACCCCCGGAATTCGTGCCGCCTTGAGCGTTGCCGCCACTCGAGCTGCCGCCGCCTTGCGACGCGCGACCACCGGAGTTCGTGTTGCCACCCGTGCTCGGCGCTCCACCGGACTGTCCACCGCTGGAACTCGCGGAGCCACCGTTCGTGTTCGTTCCACCCGAGCTCTGTGTGCCGCCGTTCGGTGCTCCGCCGTTGGCGCTGCCCCCACTCGGGTTGCCGCCGTTGGCGCTCCCGCCGAACGACACGGCGCCGCCGCTGCTGACGCTACCGCCGCTGTTCGTGTTGCCACCTTTGCTGGCGTTGTTGCCTCCGCTCCCGGAGTTGGTTCCGCCGGTCGCATCGTTCGAACCCGTGCTCGAGCAAGCGAGCAACAAGGCAAACGCCGAGCCGCAGAAGGCACGAGAGAGTGCGCGCTTTGCACTCGCCAATGAGTTGTGTCCGGCGAACAGATGAATATGAGTGCGTGACATGTTCTCGCTCGAGGTGGCGCTTCACGGCGCATCGCGCCGCTGCGTTCGCGATGAGCCGATACGCAGTGACGCGAGCGCCTCGAATCCGTTCATCGATTGTGCCGAGGTGAGCACGCTCGGAGTCGACGCAGAGACGAGAGTGCCCAGACGGAATGCCCGCCGAGACGTTCCGTGATTTCGAAAGCAGCCGAGTCGCGTCGAAAAAAGCTCCGGGTGCTGCGAAATCCCGCGTTCCTGCGGGATCTCACGGTGTTCATGCCGCGAGCTTGAACTATTCCAGCCCGTCGCAATACTTCGCGCGCCTTGAGTGAACGTCGCACCGGTATCGTCTACGCGCTGCTCGCCTACGGGATTTGGGGAGGCTTGCCGTTGTACTTGCGACAAGTGCGCCACGTGCCCCCGTTGCAAGTGCTCGCGCATCGCATCGTCTGGTCGTTTGGGCTGCTGCTCGTGTTGATGCTCGTCGGGCAGGAAGCGCGCCGTCAAGCCTGGGCTCGTTTGAGAGCAGAGCCGCGTGTGCTGTTGACCTTCGTGGCAACTGCCATCGCTCTGACCATCAATTGGTTCGTTTACATTTGGGCGGTGGATGCCGGGCGTGTGATCGACGGAAGCCTGGGTTACTTCATCAATCCGCTGTTCAGCGTGGTGCTAGCAGTAGTCGTTTTGAAGGAGCGCTTGCGCAGCGCGCAGTGGGCTGCCGTGGCGATCGCTGGGCTGGGTGTGCTGTGGCTCACACTGCTTGCCGGGCAGCTCCCCTGGATCGGCTTAACCTTGGCAGTGTCGTTCGGCTTCTACGGTTTGCTTCGCAAGACAGCGGCGCTCGCCGCATTGTCTGGCTTGGCGCTCGAAACGGCGCTCCTGTTCCCGCTGGCGCTCGCCTATCTGGCGTTCGTCCACCATCACGCCGACGGCGTTTGGACACATGCGAGTACGAGGCTCAGGTTTTTCCTGGTGTTGGCCGGTCCGCTCACGGCGCTCCCGCTCTTGAGTTTTGCCGCCGGTGCGCGGCGGATCCCGCTTTCGTTGTTGGGAATTCTGCAATACATCGGGCCGAGCTTGCAGTTTTTGCTCGGAATCGCGGTGTTCAAAGAAGAGTTCGCGCCCAAAAAGCTCGTCGGCTTTGCATTGATTTGGCTCTCGCTGCTCTTGTACTCGCTCGAGAGCATTCTGTTCGCCCGCAGTCGCGCGGCACAGCGTGAAGCTTAGCGAACGAGCTGCCACTCACGGCGTCATCGCGGAATGCTCACGGCGCCGCCTCGTTGCAGGGCACGCTGGTAAGCGGGACGAGCCCGAATGCGCTCGAGGTAGCGCCACAGGTTTGGGCGTGAGGCGTCGAGCCCTGCGCGTCCGGCGGCCGCTTCGAGCGGGTAGCTCATCTGGATGTCGGCGCCGCTGAGCTCGTCTCCCGCTAGCCATTCGCTCTTGGCAAGCTCGGCTTCGAGGAAGTTCAGGTGCAGCTCGAGCTGGGGACGCACGACGGTTTCGAAACCTTTCTGTGCGATGGCCTTGGCGATCGGACGCGCAAAGAACGGCAACTTGCCTTTGGGAATGCGAACGAAGACCAGCGCCAGCAGTAGCACCGGCATGAGCGAGCCTTCGGCGTAGTGTAGGAAGTAGGTGTAACGCTGACGCGCGGGAGTTCCGAGCGGCGGAATCAAGCGGCCACCCGCGTAGCGCTCGATGAGGTATTCGATGATGGCGCCGGATTCGGCGATGACTTGCCCGGCGTCGGAGACGACGGGCGACTTTCCGAGGGGATGCACCTCGGTGAGGGCGACGGGAGCCCGCAGCGTCTTCGGATCCCGCGTGTAGAGCTTGATCTCGTACGGCAGGTTCAACTCTTCGAGCAACCAGAGCACGCGCTGTGATCGCGAGTGCTCGAGGTGATGAACGACGACGGGAGCGGGCATATACCAGACGTAGCAAACTCGAAGTCCCGCCTATAGGCCTGCCATAAGGCCGAAAAAGGGCTGGGTGGCTTGCGCCCCCAAGAAAACGCGCCCGCTCGGCGGAGCTACTTGGCGAAACTCGCACGCACGGCTTCGAGCGCAACTCGATTCGGGTGAACGATCGACTTGTCGAGTTCGTGATCACTTGTCCCACTTGAGGGCATTTTTCGGCACAGCGCTTCTCGAGTTTGCGGGCCACTCATCGGCAGCCGCGACTTTCGCGAGGACCAAAGGGAGTGGCTTACATGCTTTTCTTGCGGGGCCTGTCTTCTACATTCGGAGGAGCGCGGTACGCTGCCTCAATCGCGCTCTGGGCGGCGTTTTCGGCTAGTTGCGCGTCGGCGCCCGAAGCCGTTGGAGAGTCTTCGCAGGCACCGGAAGCGGTCGCGCAACAGGCGGCTCCGCTGCTGGAATCGACCTCGTATGTCTCTAACAAGACTGCGGCTGGCGCGTTTACGTTGGCTTCGGCGGGTAAGGTGGCGCCGCTGGTAGTGAATGCTTCAGATCACGCGGGCGTGCTGCGCGTCGCCAACCTGCTGCGCGATGATCTGAACCGCGTCACCGGAGTGCAGCCTACGGTTTCGCAAGATCAGGCGCCTTCGGGAGCGAAGGAAGTGGTTTTGGTGGGCACGCTGGGGAAGAGCCAGCTCATCGACACGCTCGTTTCTAGCGGAAAGCTCGACGTTACGGACGTCAGCGGCAAGTGGGAAACCTACGTTCTGCAGGTGGTGGAAGCGCCAATGGCTGGGGTCGACCGCGCGCTCGTGATCGCTGGCAGCGACAAGCGCGCGACGATTTACGGCATGTTCGATCTCTCGCAGCGCATCGGCGTGTCGCCCTGGTACTGGTGGGCGGACGTGCCGGTGACGAAGCAGACCGAGTTGTTCGTCATGGCGGGCCGGTACAGTCAGGGCACGCCGGCGGTGAAGTATCGCGGCATCTTCATCAATGACGAGAACCCTTCGCTGCTCAACTGGGCCAATGCGCAGAACCCGCCCGGCTTCAAGAGCAGCTTCTACGGTCGGGTGTTCGAGCTGATGTCGCGTCTGCGCGCGAATTACTTGTGGCCAGCCATGTGGGGCAAGGCGTTCAACGCCGATGACAGCCAAAATCCCGCCCTCGCCGATGAATACGGCATCGTGATGGGCACTTCGCATCACGAGCCGATGATGCGCGCGCAGCAGGAGTGGGCCAACGCCGGCTACAACTCGAGCCAGTGGAACTACGCTGGCAACGCCGCGACGGTGCGCAGCTTTTGGCAAGGTGGCATCACGCGCATGGGTTCACGCGAGAGCCTCGTGACGGTTGGGATGCGCGGTGACGGCGACGAGCCGTTGGCCAACGCGAGCGTCTCCTTGATGACGCAGATCGTCGGCGACCAACGCAAGATTTTGCAGCAAGTGACGGGCAAGGATCCCGCCACGATTCCGCAGGTGTGGGCGCTTTATAAAGAGGTGCAGGACTTCTACGACCAGGGTATGCAAGTGCCTGCGGACGTGAGCTTGCTCTTCGCGGACGACAATTGGGGCAACGTGCGGCGTTTGCCTGACGTTGGGCATACGCCCCGCGCGGGCGGTTACGGCATTTACTACCACTTCGACTACGTTGGCGATCCGCGCAACTACAAATGGATCAACACCAACCCGCTGCCGCGCATTTGGGAGCAGTTGCATCTTTCGTACGAGAAGGGTGTAAACCAGATTTGGATCGTGAACGTCGGCGATTTGAAGCCGATGGAATTTCCGATCGAGTTCTTCCTCGACTACGCCTGGAACCCGAAGCTTTGGCCCGCCGAACGCATCGGCGAGTACACGCGCTTGTGGGCGGAGCGCCAATTCGGCGCAGACAAGGCGCAGGCCATCGCGGACGTGCTTTCGAAGTATGCAAAGTACAACAGCCGTCGCAAACCCGAGCTGCTCGCTCCCGACACCTTCAGCCAAATCAATTATCGAGAAGCCGAGCGTGTGGTCGCCGACTTCAACCAGGTCGCTGCCGACGCACAAGCCATCAACGATGCGTTGCCGGCCGCTGCGCGCGACGCCTTCTACGAACTCGTGCTGTACCCCGCCAAAGCCTGCGCGAATCTCACCGAGCTGTATGTGACCGCGGGTAAAAACGCGCTCTATTACAAGCAAGGGCGTGCAGCGACAAACGAGCTCGCCGACAAGGTAACGGCGCTCTTCAACAACGACGCCGAGCTCACCAAGAAGTACCACCAGGTCGCAAACGGCAAGTGGAACCACATGATGGATCAGACCCACATTGGTTACACGACCTGGCAGGAGCCCGAACGCAACACGGCGCCGAGTGTGCAGCGCCTCACGCCTCCGACCGCAGCTGCGCTGGGCGTAGCCATCGAAGGCACCGATGCGTATTGGCCGTCCTCGACCGCGATGGCGGTGTTGCCAGAGCTTTCACCCTATTTGCCCGAAGGATCCGACGCGTACATCGATGTCTTCAACCGCGGCACGACCTCGTTCAGCTTCACGGCGACCGCGGCGAATGCGCCTTGGCTCAAGATCACGCCTGCTTCCGGAATGGTGCAGAAAGAGACGCGCCTGACCGTCAGCGTGGACTGGGCCGGCGCTCCGAGCGGCAAACAGCAAGTGCCGATCACCATCACGGGTCCTGGCACCAGCAGCGTCGTGGTGCAGGCGGCGATCAATAACCCCGAAACGCCGAAGCTTGCTGACGTGAACGGCTACGTAGAGACCAACGGCTTCGTTTCGATCGACGCTGCACGTTACACCAAGGCAGTCGGCGGTGCGGGCGTAAGCTGGCAAACGATTCCGGATTTGGGCCGCACACACAGCGCCATTACGGCGTTTCCGGTGACGGCGAGCAGCCAAGCAACGCCCGGCGGGACTAGCCCACACGTTGAGTACAACGTGCACCTGTTCAAGACCGGTGAAGTCAGCGTGCGCGCTTACATCTCGCCTTCCTTACCCTTTCACAAGAAGGGCTTGCGCTACGCCATATCCTACGACGATGCCGCGCCGCAAATCGTTGATATCAATCGCGACACTTCCGCCGACGCGTGGCGAGCCAACGTCTCCAACAACATCAACCTAACGACGACCAAGCACTCCCTGTCGGCGGCTGGTTCTCACGTCCTCAAGTTTTGGTTTGTGGATACGGGCGTCGTCTTGCAAAAGTTGGTCGTCGACACCGGCGGCGTGCGCGCAAGCTACCTCGGTCCTCCCGCTTCGACGCCTCGCATGGGCGGAGTCGAAGTTGGTGAAGGCGGCAAGGGGCCCGGAACCGGCACGGGCGGTACCAGCGCGAACGGTGGCACGACGAGCGTTGGCTCGGGGGGAACCACTGGCGTCGCGGGAGGAACGACCGCTGCAGGTGGGAGTAGCGGAGCAAGTGGAAGCGCAACGACTAGCGGAGGCTCCGCATCCGCTGGAGCTGCGGGCAAAGGCAACTCGGGCGGCACCACACAGCAGGGTAGTGGCGGAAGTAACGGCGGAGTGAACAACGCGGGTGGCAAGACTGGCGCCGCGGGAACACCGGCCAACGGCGGTTCGAATGGCAACTCCAATAATCCTGCTGAAACCGGTTGTGGCTGCCGCGTGCCGGCGACGCCCGCTTCGAATCACAGCGCCGCAGCCTTGCTCGCATTGTTAGGACTTTCACTCTGGCGACGTAAACGCGGAACGCTGCCCATTCAGTGAATCGGACGAGGCCGACGGGAGACATCGCTTGAGCTCTAGCTTGTGCACGCTATTGTGCGGGCATGAACGCCGAACAGCTGCGTGAGCTCCAGGCTCCTCTCAAGGCTCGCTACAAGGAAGATCCGAGTGCCGCGCTGGTGACGTTGCGTGCGCGGGGCCGCGTTTCACAAGAGACGCTCAGCTGCTCACTGGAAACGGGCAAGCCGGGGATCGCGGCGGGCTTGCACCCTGCAACTGGTGGCGATGGCGCAGCAGCGTGTTCGGGCGACATGTTGCTCGAGGCGCTCGTCGCGTGCGCGGGGGTCACGCTGGCGGCTGTGGCAACGTCCATGGGAATCGAGCTCCGTGCGGCGACGTTGCAGGCCGAAGCGGATTTGGACTTTCGCGGAACTCTCGGCGTCGCCAAAGACGCGCCGGTTGGCTTTACCAGCATTCGCTTGAGCTTCACGCTCGATAGCGATGCGGCGAGTGACAAGCTCGAGAAGCTCATCCAGCTGACGGAACGCTACTGTGTGGTAGCGCAGACGCTCGCGAAGTCGGCGGCGCTCGAGATCAGCCTGACGTGAGCGCTGGGCGGCGACCAAAGCTCGGAGAAGGTTGGGCGACGCCGCGCATCGACGTTGACAATCCTGGACGTCCGTGCGGACGTCCGCGGACGCTGGCGGGTTTGGCGCTGATATCAGGATGCAGCTGGTAATGGGCTGAGCCCTTCGTGTACAGAACGGGTACGGTTCCTGCTGAACCCAGCGCGGAGTGAGTGCCAGGAGATACGATGTCAGTACCGAGCCCGCTGAGCATGATACGTCAGCTCGCCCTTGGAGCTTTGTTTGTGAGCGCTTTAACCGGATGTCACGGCGAGCCTTCAGTCGAGGAGTCCCCCGCGCGCGTCACTAAGGGATTGGCTCCGGTGGTGTCTCAGCCCTTCGAGCTCGAGCCTAGCGTTGCTTCGCCGAATGCGGATCCATCCACGACGCTGCAGACGGTGAGCACCTGTGGTCCTCAGCGTTGCTTCGCTGCCTACACGCAGTACATCGGTCCGGGCGAAGATTCGGATTGGGGCACTCGCTTCAGCGCCGCGGCGGAAATGCTGGACGTTCCGCGGATCTCTTTGAGCGGACCGGGGTGGCCTCTATTGGTGCTGCCCAACGGCAACGATTTCGTGGTGGTTCATGGCCAAGGTGGGGGCGACAAATCGTACACGGCCCTTTCCCGCGTACGCGGCAGCGACGGCGCGCGGACCACGACGGTAACGACCGGCTTGCCTCCGAACTACTTTACGTTCGCGTCGGCGACGGACTCTTCGGTTCTGTTGATCAATCATTACCAAGGCAATCAAGCGTATCTGTACGACAACACGTTTGCGCGCATTGGTAACCCAGTCAGCATCCCGCTGGGGATCGATCTCTCCACTATCGTGCCTGGGCCAGATCAGTACCTGATTGTCGCAGCGGGTGCCGCGGTTCGGCTCGATTCGAAGACGGGCGCGCTGCTCGACAGCACAGCTATCACGTTTGCCAAGTACGCTCCGCTCGGCACCGGTCCAATCCGGGGCGCTTACAAGGATGGTGTGTACCTCTTGTCGTGGTTTTCGCCCGCCAATAGTGATCTTCTGGCGGTGCGGATCCGCGCGTCCGACGGTGCCGTGCTCGACCCGCCCGACGAATTCAACCAGGCGCCCGGCTACAAGGTGCTGTGTGCGGGCTGTAAGCAGCAGACGGCGACGCTCGGTCGCATGCCACACGTCAATGTCATCAACGGCGCGTTGGTCGTCACGTTCATGCGGTCGGACACTTCCGAGCTGTTTGGTTTCCCCGTCGATCCGAGCACCGGTTTGCGCGCTGGCGGTGTCACGACGTTGCCTCCGCCCATTGGCAACCTGCCGTTGGCCGCGCTCGTCGAGGTGTACAGCGTTGGCAATGCAGCTATGGCTCGGCAAGGCAATTTCGCGTACCCCATCACGCCGAGCAACGCCGCCTCTGGTTTCACGCTGGGCGCCAGGCAGCCCATCGCGCTGCTCGCGGATGCACGCACTGGAGTGCAGGTGGCGTCCAACGGGACCGACTACCTGGTCACGTTTTCGTCGGGCAAGACGCTCTACGCCACGCGAGTGAAGGAGAGCACCGGCACGGTGCTCGACCAAACGCCATTGGTGCTCGGCACCGGCGTGCGTTCGGCGATTGCTTCGGACGGCGACGGCTACCTCGTCGTGTGGCCCAAGAACTACCAGAGCTTCGGGCGCGCTCGCGTCGGCGCCGACGGTAGCGTCACTCCACTCGCCGATCTACCTACGGACTTCACTCCAGACGTTAGCTATCCACTACCTAGCGGCCTGTCGCTCACGTTCAACGGCACATACTATTGCCTCGCGTGGACACAGAGCGTCGTGATGTTCGAAAAGCGTATGCTGCCCGATGGAACGCCAGTCGACGAAAAGGCGGTTCCATTGCGCCCAGGCGACTACAACGCCGTCGATCGGGCGCTGGTGCTGGCGGATACGACGCCGACTCCGGACCGCCGTACCTTTCTGTACCTTTTCGCCAACCGAGACTTGTTTACGCGGCGTATTCGCTCGGAAACCGGCGCGGTTCTCGGGTTCACCACACTCGCGACCGGTGTGGCAGACGGACAACGCTTCGGTGGTGCATCGGACGGTACCAATGCGCTCGTCGCGTACCAGGCTGGCACGAATCTGAGCGCTGCCAGCGTTGACTTCGTGACGGCGCTAGCGACGCGCACCGTGAACATCATGAACCTCGGAAATCAGGGTTCGTTAGGGCGAGCTTGGTACGACGGTGCCAGCTTCAATCTCGTGCTTTATGGAATCTCGGACGAGTTCGGCCGTTCACTCTCGTTCGTGCAGCGAGTCGACGCCAATCTGGCACGCCTCGACGACAAGGTGCCCGGTCTCGGAACGCCGCTCGTCTCACTCGACAACGCCAACGACTTCGACGTAGCTGCGGCCAAGGGCAAGCGCAGTTTGTTCGTTTACGCCGACACCGCTCCTGAGCGCTTCGGCATGATGGCGCGCGCAGTCTGGATCGAAAATGACGGCCAGCCCGCGCCCGTTCCCAGCGGTTCGGGCGGAGCCTCCTCGACTGGTGGAAGCGCATCCGGCATCAGTGGCGGAGCTTTCAACACCAACACTGGAGGCGGTGGTGTCGGCTCGAACTCAGGCGGTATCGCGAACGTCGGCGGCAGCAACGGCGGGGGCTCCAGCAGCACAAGTGGCGGCGTAGGGCAGAGTGCCGGCGAGGCGGGGCAGCCCAGCTCGGGCGGCAGTCGTAACGAAGCCAGCGGAGGCGTTGCTGGTGCACTCGGCAACGGCGGAATGCAAACCAGCGGCGGCACCTTCAATAACGCCGGTGGCGCTGGCAAGAATCAGAGCGCCGGCAATGGCGGTGGCAGTGCTGGCAACGGCGGCGCCTCGGGTGGCGACAGTGACGCGAGTGGCTGTGGCTGCCGAACGGCACCCCAGCGCCCAACCAAGTCGGCGTGGCTTGCGTTCGCGGCTCTCGGCGCCGTCGTGGTGCGACGCCGAACGAGGCGGTCAGTGACGCGAGCGTAGTCAGCGTGCGGACGGCGGGCGGCGATCCATCGGGTCGACTTTGTCGAGATCGCCGCGGTACTCGCGGAACTCGTTCAGGGCGCTGTCGATCAAGGCAAGAGACGAGGGCGGCAAGGTTTCCACCACGCTGGGGATGATCAGCATGGCGTTTTCGGTCTCGAGTTGATTGTCGTTATGGGAGCCGAAGAAAATGCCGAGCAGAGGCAAGCTGCTGAGAACCGGAAGCCCAGTGATGCCATGAGTGTGAGTTTGCGCGCGGAGCCCCGAAAGCACGAGGCCTTGTCCGAGCTTGAGGCTGACATTGGTGGTTAGGCGCGAAAACGTGCGACCCGGTAAGTTCGAGCTGATGGGCGAGGTGAGATCGGAGATGTCGGACACGAGTTTGAGATCGATTTGCTCGGTTTTCTTGTTGTAGCGCGGCAACACGGTGACGATGGTACCGAAGCTGACGCGCCGAAGACCGATGGTCAGACCCGTATTGACCGAGAAGTTTTGTTCGCCGCCGCTTTCGAAGTTGGCTTCCATGCCGTTCGCCGTGAGCATCGAAGCTTGGCGTAGGACTTTGGCCCAACCCTTGCGCGACGCGATGTCGAGGCGCGGCAGCGGGTGATTCACGATGCTGGCCTGGGCAGTCGTGGTGGTGCCGGCGACGAAGTCGTAAGCGAAGGTGTTCTGCACGAAAGCGTCCCCGCCGATGGAGTTCGGCCACCCAAGGCGGCTACAGCACACACGCGAGGGTGAGTTCAAAGGCAAACTCGCCTACGTCGCACCCGAGCAACTCTCGGGCGCGGTTCTGAGCCAGCGCATCGACATCTATGCGGCGTCGGTCGTGTTGTGGGAGACACTCACCAGCCGCCGTTTGTTTAGCGGCGAGAGCGAGGAAGAAGTCTTCCGCAAAGTGATCGAAGGCAACGTGGTCGCGCCCAGCCAGCTCGAAGCTTCGATTCCCGAAGCTCTCGATGCGCTCGTCTTGCGCGGTCTCTCGCGTTCGCCGGAAGAGCGCTTCGCGTCTGCCGAAGAAATGGCCCTCGCTTTGGAGCGCGCGGTTGCGCCGGCCAGCTCTCGTCAAATCGCTGCGTGGGTGCGCTCACTCGCGTCGGAAGCGCTCGCCACGCGTGCCGCGCTCGTTGCCAAAATCGAAAGCTCGCCTTTGGAATCGCCGCCGGCGCAGCCCATCGTTGGGCAAACACATCCAGTTGCACCGCCGCGCGCCGCCGTCGCCGAGCAGCGCACGACCGCGCCGCTGCCGACTCCGTCGGTCATGGTCAGCACGCAACGCATCCACCCAGCCCCTCCGCGTCAGGCCACGCCGTCCGTGCTTCCAGCGCTTCCAGCGCCTACAGTGCTGCCAACGCTCCCGCCTCTTCCGGCTTCCAGCGGATCGCTGCGCCAGGCCACGCCCGCGTCGCTTCCGGCGACCGTCATCAGCACGCAGCGCATTTCCCCCGCGTCGCGCCGAAGGCCGCTCACTGCCCTCGCCATTGCGACAGCCGTTCTCTCAAGCGTCGCCTACGCGTTCGTCTGGGCAAAAACTCCGACGACCTCGCCGACAGCCATCACATCCTCGCGGGAAGCGCCTCGGCTCGCCGCAAGCGCCGCGCCGCCCACGTCGACAGTCATCGCGCCCACGCCGGAAGCAGCTCGACCCGCCGTGGCCGCGCCGACAGCGCCCACGCCGGAACCACCTCGACCCGCCATGGCTGCACCGACAATCATCGCGCCCAGGCCGGAACCACGTGGACCCGCCACGGCAGCACCGACAGCGATCGTGTCCACGCCGGAAGCAGCTCGTCCGGCGACGCGCGCCCCTGCAGTCAAAGTGAGCAAACCGGCCCGAAAGACGTTCGCAATCCCAACGACGCGACATCTCCGGCGAACGAGCCAGGAGCTGCCATCCACACGCCATCTCTCGGCCGACCCGCTGCGCGCCGCTCGCTAAGAATTTCAACACCCGCTCGCTAAGAATTTCAACACGTAGGGAGAAGGTTTGTCTCCTTCCGACACTCTAAGGGTGTCTAGGGAGGAGTCTTGTCCATGGATACTCGTAAGATCCGATTGCTTAGTAGCTTTGTTGCCGTCGTTGCAACCGCCGGATGCGGAGCCTATTCGGACGCCGAACAGGTGGGAAAAGCCGAAGCGGCCGTGCTTGGTACGGATTCTTTTCTTTACCTTTTGTGTAACGCCACGTCGTGGAATGCCAATGACCAGTCGCGCCTGGTGGAGACAGCCCCGGGCAGCGGAATGTTTACGCTAAATTACGATATTACGCAGGACTGGATGGTCAGCGGTTCCGATAACTGCTCGATTGTCGAGACCAATCAGAAGAACGGCTGGGGCACCAAGCAGACGCGATATGCGTTCCGTAGCGGTCAAGCTTCGCTGGTGGTGGTGCCGGACGCACGCGCTTTGGCCGTTGCGCAGAGCTCGTCATTTCAGGTGCGTTATCCGTTCAAGGGTCGTTACGCGGCCAACGTGAATTGGCATAACGGTACGTTCACCATTAGCGGCACGGTTTTGTCGCAGCGTTCGTTGATCGAGCGCGACGAAACGGCGTTGACCCAGTTCAGCGTTGCCGAGACGCTGACGCGCATTGCAACCAACGGCGGCGTAGCAGCGGGCGGCACCGTGTGGCACGACGCACTCTTCAAAAATCAGCGTAGGAAGTCGAATTTCCCTCCGGGTACGCCCGGTCCGTTCTGCGACAGTGTGTCTTTCCCCGCGCGCATCAACGATTTCATCATTGGTTGTGCTGGCAATGCCGCGCCGCTGGTGGGGCATCTCGATAAGTGGGAGGCACTCTCGGTTGCCAACCGTTTCGATCTGGCGCCCGAAGGCGGTGAAAACTGCGGTGAGGCGCGCGCCAGCTTCTACCTGCCACCGGGACTGCTCCAGCAGCCGAACCGCGCGTTCATCATCTTCGAATCGGTGGTGCCCAATCCCAAGCCGCAACTCGGCCTGGACGGCTGCCGTCCGTTGCAAGCCTTCTGGTCGGGCCTGAGCATCATCGCTGATCCCGTGGCGCGCGGAGCCAAGCTGGCGCAGGCGTTTTACACTGGTGAACCCAGCTTGACTGCGGCGGGCTTCAAGCCGTTCTTCACGTTCGAGAACTTCGGACCCAACAAGGGCCGCGTACGTACCGAGACTTTCGGCGGCATTGCACTTTGGGATTTCCGCGAGTTCCGTTTGGTTGCGGATGGCACCGTCACGACGATGCCGGTGGCGCAGAGTGTGGCCACGCAAATCGTTTCGAACGATCCTCAATATGGCGAGCATCCGAAGTCCGAGCAATGCCGCCAAGAGCTTCTGTCGACGCTCGGCACGCTGATTCCTGCCAACTTCAACTCGCTAGGTGTCGACGTTCCGCCCGCTTGCTTCGACGGCGCCAGCACCAACTTCGGCGCTCGACTCGAGAGCGGCATCATGGCGCCGGAGCGTGCCTCCTATGCATCCGCGCTCGTTGCCAGAGCAGAGCAGATCTTCCCGGGTGTGAACCTCAGCGCCCAGCAAATCGCAGCACGTGCGCAATTTTCGGGTACCTGCATCGGCTGCCACCACCGTCCCGACATGCCGGAAGCGCGCGATCTCGGTCAGGGACTGATTTTGCCTGTGCCCACCATCGGTCCCAACGAAACTGCAGACGACGTCAGCTTCACGCAAGTCAACAACCTGCGCACCGAGCCGTGCGCCGCCGACGGCCCTGACGCTGCACGCAACTGCTTCAAACTCTCACCAGTGCTTGGCAGCATCTTCATCCCGCATAGAAAGACGGTGCTCGAGAATTACCTGCGCACGCCCGTGGGCACCTATCGTCCGCCGGCGCCCGGCACCACCTCGGCGCGAACCATCGGCGGCACCCCCAACGCTCGCACGCACTGACGCCCTGACGCCCTGACGCGCTGGCGCACTGACGCGCTGGCGCACTGATGCACTGAGCTCGAGACACTCGCCTCGATTCAGCTCGACACGAACCCAGCGGCGCCGGCTCTGCTCAATTCAGGCGGAGCCGGCGCTGGCATGCTCACTGTCGACCGCTGCCCTGAATGCCTTGCAAGGTCCGGCCGGTGCCTTGAATGCCTTGCAAGTTCCTGCCGGTACCCTGAATACCTTGCAGCTTGGGCGAGCCGGTTCCAGTAATCGATTGCAGTCCGCTTCCTTCGATCCCCTTCAAGGCGCCGCCTTCCACACTCCGGATCGGTACAACCGGATCGTTTGCGGTGCCATCATCGCCGCCGTCGCCGCTGCAAGCGGTCGCCAACACAAGAACCAGCGAACACAGACTCCCCAGCAATGTCTTGGTCATGGTGGGCGCGATGTTATCAGCCTTTGGTGCACGACGGGCCAAACCCTATCTGGCGAAAGTCGTCGGAATTTTGGGTTGGGGGCGCCTCGCTGCAGCTCGCTTGCGCCCCTACTCGCGGCATCAGGTCACGCTCGACGGCCGCTCAACCTCGTAAAGGCACTTGCTGAAAGCGAACACCATTCGGAACCTCGCGTTCAAGCGAGTAGCGCCCGTTTCAAAGCGTGTACACCGGTTCAAAGCGAGTAGCGCCCGTTTCAAAGCGTGTACACCGGTTCAAAGCGAGTAGCGCCCGTTTCAAAGCGTGTACACCGGTTCAAAGCGAGTAGCGCCCGTTTCAAAGCGTGTACACCGTTTCAAAGCGAGTAGCGCCTGTTTCAAAGCGTGTACGCCGTTTCAAAGCGAG
>JBMOMJ010000013.1:2868-5931 GCA_049324695.1 Myxococcota bacterium | reverse complement strand
AAGCGAGTAGCGCCCGTTTCAAAGCGTGTACACCGGTTCAAAGCGAGTAGCGCCCGTTTCAAAGCGTGTACACCGTTTCAAAGCGAGTAGCGCCTGTTTCAAAGCGTGTACGCCGTTTCAAAGCGAGTAGCGCCCGTTTCAAAGCGTGTACAGGAACGCAAGCAGGTCTGCTTTCTCCGCTCGCGTTAGCTTGGTGCCGAGTACCAAGTTGAAGAACTCGACCACGTCGTCGAGCGTGAGCAGGCGCCCATCGTGCAAGTAGGGCGGTGACTCTTTGATGCCTCGCAGCGTGAACGTCTTGATTGGACCATCCGGATCTGCCGCGCGACAATTGATGATCCGCGGCACGTAGAAGCGCTGCAGCTTCAAATCGTGCATGAGATTATCGAGGTAAAACGGTGGCACATGGCACGCGCCGCACTTCGCTTTGCCATGGAACAGTTCCTCTCCACGTAGCTCGGCAGGCGTTGCCAAAGCCGGGTCGAGACGGCCGAGCACATCGAGCTTCGGCGCCGGCGGAAAGTCCAGCAAGCGCTGTATTTCAGCCATGCCCTGGATTTGATCCTGATCGTCGAGGAACTCTTTGCCCTTCTTGTTCGCCTGAGTGATGTCATCGTCGAAGTAGGCCGTGCGCTGCTCGAACTTGGAAAAGTCCTCGACGGTCATGATCGCTCGCTTGGAGCCGAACAACTGATTGATGGCGACTCCGCGCAGCGAGACCGTGTCGCCGCGCCTGCGAAAGGGCTGCGGGCGGTCGTCGGGCAAGATTTCGATTGAGCCCGTGGTGTGGCCGTTGATGTGGCAATCGAAGCAAGCCACGCCGAAACTCGGTTGGTTGCTGCGCCGATCGTCCGTCAAGTTGAACTCTTGCTGAGGAAAGGGCGTCAACAGCAGCCTCAGGCCCTCGAGCTCCTTCGGGTTCAAGATCCCCTTGAACAATTCGTAAAAGTTCTGCGTGGTCACGACTTGCCCCTGAGAGACGTCGCCGAGCTCGATGTGGTTGGTGAGGAACATCGCGGGTGGAAACTCCGGCAAAACGTGATCAGGGAGATCGAAATCGAGGTCGAAGCGCGTGAGATCGCGGAAGCCACCGGTCTGCCGCTTCAGCTCATCGATCACGAAGTGCGTGAAGAGCTGCCCGCCGAGCTGGTGATTGGGGTGCGGCAGCGGATAGAAGCCAGCGGGAAATAGATCCTGCTCTTGAAGTTGCTGCGCCGTGAGCTCTGCCAGCGACTCCCAGGTTTGTCCCGCGGGCAAGCGCACGCGCACACCGATCTGAATCGGCTTGCCGCGTGTCATCCGCACATCGGGCGAGGGGATGTCGGCGAGATCGTAGCGTTCGGCCAGCAGCGCCGCCTGACGAGCTTCGACACCCGGCTTCAAAGCAATGAGTTGAGCGCGAATCGCATCGAAGTCGTAGTGCTGATCTCCTCCTGGAAAGCCGGGATGCTGACAATTCGGCGGGATCGGGATTTGGGTGATCTTCGGCGCGTCAGAAGCGCCCGCGTAAGCGTCGTCTGGCGAGGAGCCTGCAGCGCCCCCTTCGCTTCCGGAATTGCCGGAGCCGCCTCCGCTTTGCGTCTGTGTGCTGTGCGAGCCCTTTTCGTCACTGCCGCACGCTGCAGCAACCACGATCGCGGCGAGCAGCGCGCTAGTCATCGTCATCGTCATCGGCGTCTTCATAATGCGTTCCTTCGGCGCATCGGCGTCTTGAAGTTCGTCCCCTGTGCGCGCGGGTGATCTGATGGTCCGTCCGTTCAACCTCGAAACGTTGGGCGGCGAATGCAATCGGTGGACCTATGCTTGGATACAAGCCAGATCGCTTCACGCGCGCGGGCATTACGCGACGTCTGTCGGATCTTTGAGCCGAGCACAGCGAGCGCGGCGAGCACGCACTCCCGCATTGCGGCACCGACGCGCGTGGCCCAGCTGATGCCGATCAGCCCCAGCGAGGCGCGCTTTCGCGCGCGCCAATGACAACGCGAAGGCTACGTCGTGTGAAATCTAAGCTTGAATTGCGCTAACTTCGCCCGCCACATCGCGGACGCCGCTGTCCGGAAGCCATACGGCGAGCGCGACCCTCGCCGACAGCCTTCCCCGCAAACACCCGCCCCTCGGCGCCCTTATTGCAAGCAGGTCCGCGGAGGTCCGACCATGACGGCGAATACAAGGCTCGATGGCAAGCGCGTTGCACTCTTGGCCGCAGACGGTTTTGAATACATAGAGTTCGAGCTGCCGCGTGCCGCGCTGCGATTGGCGGGCGCCCATGTCGACGTCGTTTCGCTCCACGGCGGCAAAATCCGAGGCATGAACTTGACGCAACCTGCGGGTGCGGTGCGCGTCGACAAGACTTTGGAAGAAGCCAACGTCAATCTCTACGACGGCCTCTTCATTACCGGAGGCTTCATCGGCCCCGACCTGCTCCGACAGAGCGAACGAGCGCGCTCCTTCGCACGTGCGTTCGATCAAGCGCAAAAACCCATCGCGGCGCTGTGCCATGGTCCCTTGGTACTGATCTCCGCGGAGCTCGTCGCCGGCCGCCACCTGGCGGCATGGCCCGGCATTCGCGACGATGTCGTACACGCCGGCGGCATTTGGCACGATGAGCCATTGGTCACCGATCGCAATTGGATCTCGAGCCGCGGGCCACAAGACCTACCGCGCTTCATCTCCGCCATGATCGAGTTGTTTGCGACCGGCAACGTACGATCGCTGGAAGCCAACAACGGAAACGGCGAAGATACCTCTCGACGCAGCATGGAGTCCTCGCCAAAGCCCGAGCGCCCCAGCGGCTTCGTCGTAACCGCGGCGCGCCTGCTCCCCGGCCCTACCGTCCGTACAATGCTGCTCGGCGCCCTCGGCGGTGCCGCCGCCGTCGCCATCGCCCGTCGCGTCTGAGCGATTGCTCCCTATTTCCAACGCATCAACCCGAGCTGCATCTCCAATCATCGCGCCTCGCACCAGCGCGCCTGCCCTTCCACACGTCGCGCCCCGCAGCCGCGCGCCTGCCCTTCCACACGTCGCGCCCCGCAGCAGCGCGCCTGCCCTTCCACACGTCGCGCC
>JBMOMJ010000013.1:0-2768 GCA_049324695.1 Myxococcota bacterium | reverse complement strand
CATCTCCAATCATCGCGCCTCGCACCAGCGCGCCTGCCCTTCCACACGTCGCGCCCCGCAGCCGCGCGCCTGCCCTTCCACACGTCGCGCCCCGCAGCAGCGCGCCTGCCCTTCCACACGTCGCGCCTCGCAGCAGCGCGCCTGCCCTTCCACAGGTCGCGCCTCGCAGCAGCGCGCCTGCCCTTCCACACGTCACGCCTCGCACCAGCGCGCCTGCCCTTCCACACGTCGCGCCTGCACGTGATCTCGGCCGGTCTTGAGCCCGCCCCGGTCCGCACCACATCTGCTGTCTCACACGCGATATGCAGACATCGTATCAGGTACGAGCCGCGCCAACGCGCGACGCAGCAGCAGAGACAAGTCTCGATCGTCGTCATCAAGCTGTCCCAGTGCTCGCGCCGCCTCGCGTCGACCAAACCCCATGGCGCACAGCGCCGAGAGGACTCGCGCCCGACTGTCAGCTTGCCTCTGCTTCGCCTCCGAAATCGCCGACGTCTGCTTCACGCTTGAACTCTCCTTCGCGCTCGACCTCTGCTTCGCCTCTGCCGATCGCACTCGCTTCTGTTCCTGCTCGTGCTCGCGGTCCCGCTTCGGATCGCGCTCCCGCTCGTGCTCCTGTTCCCGCTTCGGATCGCGCTCCCGCTCGTGCTCTCGCATCTGTCTGCGTCGGCTCTCTTGTTTCTTCCGCTCGATGTGTTCTGCGCCGAACGCCAACTCAGCAGTGTAGGCGTTATGAGGCGAGCAAAGTAAACACAGATTTTCAAGCGTGGGAGCGCCACCACGAGCAAATGGCACCTTGTGTTCGATTGTAATGAAGCGCCGTTCGCCGCAACGCCGACCTTCTGAATCGACGAAGCTGCACTGCGCACCGTCGCGCCGCCACACCGCGCGCGCCACTTCCACCGGAACATACCGCGAGCCCTCCTTGAGATCCCGGCGCTTCTGCCCCGCGCTTGTTTCCGAACGGCGCTTTTGCGGCGGGTCCGCCTCCGAAAGGCGCTTCTGCCCCGCGCTTGTTTCCGAACGGCGCTTTTGCGGCGGGTCCGTCTCCGAAAGGCGCTTCCGCTCCGCGCTTGTTTGCGACGGGTATCCCTGCGGCGGGTCCGCCTCCGACGGGCGCTTCCGCTCCGCGCTTGTTTCCGAACGGCGCTTTTGCGGCGGGTCCGCCTCCGACGGGCGCTTCCGCTCCGCGCTTGTTTCCGACGGGGATCTCTGCGGCGGGTCCGCCTCCGACGGGCGCTTCCGCTCCGCGCCCGTTTCCGACGGGGATCTCTGCGGCGGGTCCGCGCCCAATCGGCGCTTCTCTTCGTGATGAATCAGCTCGTCCACGGCCCGCTCCAAGACGGCTGCCAACGCGCCTCCCGGAACCGAATGACTTAGCAATTCGCGAGCGCGCTCGATTTTCGCGTAGAGCTCGTTCGAGGCGGTGAATTGCACCAAAACCGTCGACGCCGAGAGTGGCTTCAGCCGGTCGGCACACTTCGCGTCGGTGGGCGTGATGATCGGCGTGACGCTCTCTTTCACGTCGGGTCGTGGGAAGAGCGCTGCAAGTAGGCGCTCGATTTCCCTCCGTGATTTCCCGCGGGCCGCGTGGAGGAGCTGGTCTGCGTTGTCGCGAGTCATGTGCGGAGCCAAGAGAAAGAGGCCAGTCAGGTGAATGCGCCCCGCCCGAAGCTCATCCAAAACTTGCGGCATGTCTCGAGCCAACCGCGCCACGCGCACTCGCTTGCCGGCCTCGTCTTCGGAATAGTCGAGGCGCTCGCGACAGTAGGCGCTCAACGACGAACACGCCTGGCCCAAGTACAACTTGCGGCGATCGATCTCCATCAGATGCTCGATCACCTCCGCGGTGGCGCCGCGTTCGCAATGTGCCAATAGGGGCATGCGTGCTAACAACTCAGCATTCGAGAGAGAAGCGTCGAATTGCATGTACTACTGAATATCATGCACATTTGCGACCTCGCAGGCGCCTCGCTATGCGCGTTTCGCGCTGTGAAATGACTTCGAAAGCGCTTCGATCATGATTAGTGCGTCAGTGCGGCAAACAGTATCCTTCGCTGCCAAACTTTCGAGCGCTCAGCACTCTGCTCACCAGTTCATTCACGGATCGTGTCAAACGAAATCGACACGGGCGAGCTCGATTCAGCATCGTTGCGCGAAGCAGTGCGCTTTGCGACGTGTGCGAGCCGGCGACTTAAACGCGCTCCGAATGCGTCGTTAGGGCCCGCGAATGAGTAAGTCAGTCGCGAGCGGGCCGAGACCGCCGCGAGGTGGGCGCGTGAGGAGAGAGCACCGGAGGCGTGCTGAAGCAGATCGAGGAGCGCAGCGACGAGCCCGCCCGCCGCAGCAAGAGGATCGGCCCGCGCAGTATGACTTATCCATTCGCGGGCCCTTAGCTCGTTTGAGCTTAGTCTTCGCTGGTCGCGCGAGCCCTCCGAATCGTGCCCGGCGAAGGCTCCTTCATGTGAGCGCCTGCCGCACACGCGCCGCGATACCGCGGCGCGCCTGTCGCACGAGCGCAAAGCATCGGTCTCGGGCCGTGTGACGGCGCCGCGCAGCGCTGGCCAACCAAGAAACAGATTCGCGCCGAATGCGCCGAAATCGGTCTCGGGCCATGTGACGGCGCCGCGGAGCGCTGGCTAACCAAGAAACAGATTCGCGCCGAATGCGCCGAAATCGGTCTCGGGCCATGTGACGGTGCCGCGCAACGTTGGCCAACCAAGAAAACGTAGGTTCGGCAAAGGAGCCGCGCGGGCCGAAAATCGGTC
>JBMOMJ010000012.1:186195-188378 GCA_049324695.1 Myxococcota bacterium | reverse complement strand
GCGCAGAAAGGATCAGCCCGAACCGACTCCAGCTGCCTGAGCAATCACACCACTGTCGAACGGCCCGGTCGCGATCCACTCGCGCTCGGGCTGTTCAAATTTCGACGGAAATGGGAGCTCGGCAACACTGCACTTCACGCCCGAACACGGCGAGCCGCTTCCCCTCTGGAGTCAGCGACAACGATCGCCCTGTTCGCCGATACAGGGGGCGTCCCACCTCCTCGCTCAGCTTTCTGATCTGCACGTGGAGCGCCGGTTGCGAGATGTGGAGCTGTTTCGCCGCACGTGTGAAGTTCAGGTGCTCGGCGAACTCGGTGAACGCGAAGACCCACTCGTAGTTCATCGTTCTTGCTATAATATCAAGTTATAGTTCATGCAAAGATACTAGTTCTGCAGAAGTGGGAGCGGCGTGTAGGTTCTCTTTCAGGAGAAGAGACTTGGAAAACATCTTGAACAATGCTTGCTTCGCAGCGACGTTCCGTCGGCTCGCTCAAGTGCACCTCAACCCCCGGCGCCACACGGCCGCGAACGCCCTCGAACACTCTGAGGCTGTCGCAGCTCGTGCTGCGGCCTTGGCGCGCGCCAATGACTGCGGCGAGCGCGAGACGAGCCTACTCGAGGATCTCGGGCGGGCTCACGACATCGGCAAGGTGACCGGCACTGCGCGGCCCGAGCGTTCGCTCGAGGTTTTGCGCGAATGCGGGATCGACGATGCCGCGTTCCTCGCGCTCGTCAAATGGCACGACACGAGCCTTCCTTGGTACCTCGCCAAGACCAGGGGACAGCCTCCGTCCGAGAAAGCCTGGCGCCGTCTGGCATCCGAGGTCGACCCCCGGTTGCTGTGCCTCTTCATGGTTGCAGACCGCGTCGATGCTCCAGCCGGTTGGCGCCGAAATGCCCCGACGGTGTGGTTCCTCGACGAGGCACGCCAACGCGGCTTGATCGGCGACATGATCCTCGACCTTCCCGACGAGCCGAGTGAGATCAGCGCTGGCGGCGCTCTCATCCAGCAGCTCGAGGGCAGGCGAGAAGTGCTGCTGATCCGCGTTCGCTCCGACGGGTACGAACTCCCGAAGGGCGGGATCGAGTGGGACGAGCTTCCCAGTGATGCAGCGGTTCGTGAAACTCGCGAGGAAGCCGGGATCGAGTCGATGCTGCACGCCGAGGCCGATCTCGGCCATGTCGACTACTTCGTTGGTGAGGGCGGTGATCGGCACTTGAAGCGCGTGCGCTACTTCCGACTTTCGTCGGCGGATCCCATCGCGCTCGGACCTCTACCTGAAGGCACCCGCGAGCGACGATGGCTCGGCGTCGATGACGCTCGCTCGCTAGCCCTCATCAACGAGGCGCTTCGCGCGCTGATCCTGTCTGCCCTCGAGCGACCCGATCCCGGCGAGTAGCCAGCTCCCGACGAACTCGTCGCGATGTTGGACAGCTCGGGCCGCATCACGTCCGCCGACTCCCGACAGCTCGATGCTCCGCTCTTCGAGATCGAAGTCGTGTCATGGGACCTAGCGGCCGACTTCTGAGGTCAGGCCAGTGGTACGAGTGACACAACAGGGCTCTACGGCCTCGAAGGAAACTGGATGTACTCCGGTGGGACGCGCTCTATCAGCCAAACGCCGTTGGCGGAGAGGAAGAAGACGTGCCCTTCGCGATGCATCCGCGCTGCCGCGATCCGCAGCACGACCGGTTTGCCTCGGCGCATCCCAACTGCTCGGGCAGTCTCGACATCGGGCGAGAGGTGCACGTGATGCCGGTCCATCCGTTTCAGCCCGGCCGAACGGATCGATGCGAGGCTGGAGGAGACCGTCCCGTGGAATAGAAGTTCGGGTGGTTCCTTGGGCTCGTAGCCAAGGTCGATCTCGATCGAGTGTCCCTGGTTCGCGCGCACCAGCCGACCGTCTTCGCTGATCGCAAACCGCTGCTTTGGGCTGGTGGCGACGATCGTCTCGACGATGCCTCTCGACAGAGCCTTGCCATGCGCGCGGCACTTTTCGACAAGGTGTTCGATCTCCACCCAAGTCCGCGAAGCGGGCCCGCCCGCAAGCTTTCAACGCGCGCGCCCGCAAGTCCGCGAAGCGGGCCCGCCGGCAAGCTTTCAACGCGCGCGCCCGCGAGTCCGCGAAGCGGGCCCGCCCGCCGGCAAGCTTTCAACGCGCGCGCCCGCGAGTCCGCGAAGC